>JNWL01000028.1 GCA_000716465.1 Streptomyces bikiniensis | reverse complement strand
CCGCACGGTCGTCCGCCGGCAGGCGTCCGGGATACCGATGCCGCCGCGGCGGGCGGGGCGGCAGCAGCGGAGCGATGCGTTCCCACAGCTCATCAGGCATAAGATCATCCGACACCTGCAACACTCTGCCGCCACCAAGCTCGACCGCCAAGTCCCTGCACGGAACTCATTCTGAAACGTTCAGTTAACGGCCTCGACCCGAACGCCTTCGAACGTGTCCAGCCGCTCCCACAGCTCCTCGAACGAGTCCGGAACGCCGGGAGGCTGCTCGACGACGACAGCGGCGTCGTAACGGCCTTCCTCACGAAGCCGACGCCGCAGGATGTCTGCCTCCGCCCGTGCCCGCTCGACGTCGTCCAGAGCCCGAAGGGCTTCCTCCATGTCGCCGTCCGCCCGTTCCACGGCCGCGTGCAGCTGCTCCTCCAGAGAGGCTGCTGTCCGGGCCGACAGGGCAGCGGTGCGTGCCGCTTCCTTCAGCTCTTCGTCAGCCTGGGCCAGCAGTGCCTTGAGCTCCTCGACGTCCTTGCGTATCCCCGCCAGTTCCTCGGAGGGGTTCACGGATGCCAGCGCTGCTTCTCGTTCTGCGCGATGACGCTGCCCCACGTCGTCGTGGAACGTGATCGTGCGCAGAGCCTCGGGCAACGGTGCCTCGGTGGAGAGCCGTTGGACAGTGCGGGCGAGGCCGAAGTACGCCCGGTCCTGAGGATCGCTCATCCGGGCAACGGTCAGGAACCGGTGACGCGAGGCATCCTTCGGCCATGCCGGATCCACCTCGGTCAGAAAGGTGCGTATCGCCCCCGGGGCGACGCGGTGGTACTCCCCAATCGCGGCACGGAACGCATCGACGGCTTCGATATCCGCCAGCAGGTACAGCGAGGCGGCGCCGGCGCACTGCTGCATCGCTTGGTCCAGCCGCTTCGACCACAGCGTGTTGGGGCGGAGGGGCTGGGCCGCCACGATCACCGGCATGCGTCGTGTGGGGTCGCAGAGCACGTCGATCAGGGCATCGATGCCCTCCGCGCCCACGCTCTGGGGCAGCAAAGTCAACCGTGCGGGGCCGTCCACGGGCCCCAGCTCCTGGACGAGATCGCGAACCAGACGTGGTCTGCCGGGGGACAGCTGTGCGTCGCCGTTCGGGAAGACTTCCAGGCTGACCGTGAGCAATGCGGAAGAGTCCTCGAACGCGACGGCGGTGATCGTGGTCCGCCACGTGGCGTCGGGCCTGTCCTCCCGGAGCTGGACACGTATCGCGTGTTCGGAGCCGTCGGCCAGGTAGGCCGCGTGGTTGGTCAACACCGAGACCTCATCGAGGTGGTGATGTCCGGAGGTGAGCGGGGCGCTGCCGAACTTGCTGGTCAGCCATTGAGCGCTGACCCGCCGAATGTCCTGGAAGAGGCTCGCGGCGTGTGGAACGGTGAGGATGGTTCTGTGCGCGAGCGGGCTGCTGCTGAGCGTCATCACGGTCTTCAGTTCCTCCTGGTGGAGACGCTGGTGGATGGGCGGTCAAGCTGATCGCGAGGATCAGTCCCGCGTTCGTCGTGCAACTGGGCCTCGCAGCGGTGAGTGCGGCGAACTTACGCCATGCCGCGTCCCGACTCATGTCACATCATGAGGTCATGCGTCCGCTGCCCCGCAGTCTCGACCTGCTGCCCGACGAGGCGCTGACCGGTTACATCCTTCGCCTCGCGCACCACCTGGGAACATCTCCAGGGGCGATCGCGATCCGGACCGGTCTGGCCGGCGGCCGTAAGAGGACGTGCTGTTCCGCATCCCCATGCGGTTGCTGCACGACCTGGAGCCCGAGCAGCTGCGGCCCTTCACCCGGACGACTCGCCTCTCCCGGGATGAGATCGGTAGCCTGCTGACCTCCTCGCTCGCCGGGCGCTATGGGCCGGTGAACAGGAGGTTCACGCCGCGCGGCAACGCCGCAGGGATGATCAAAAGCAACGCGTGGCTGCTGACTCGAACGCCGAGGTGCTGCCCGCAATGTCTCACCGGGGACGGGAGCGAGATCCATCGGCGTCACGGCGGGGCCTGGCGGCTTTCCTGGCGCCTCCCGCCGGTCTTCGCCTGCCCTCGGCACCGTCGCCTCCCGCGGACCGACTGCCCGGCCTGCCGTCAGCCCGTCCACGCGGTCGAGATGAACAGCATCACCGCCCGCCCCTGGGACGAGGATCTCCATCCGACGCGATGCCGGACCACGAGCTCGCCGCGCACCGTCGGGCGTCTCCAGACAGCCTGTGGCGCACAACTCGCGGAGCCAGTCGGGGCTGTTCCCGAGACTGCGTCCGACCCGCACGCTGGAGCATCTCCTCGGCCTTCAGCGCCAGCCCCTGAGGCTTCTCGGCCCCGTCGGCCCGGCCGTGACCCCGAGCGTCGGCTGGCTGGTCCCCGCGGCCGACTACTTCGCCGATCTGAGAGCGCTGCTGGGCCTCGTGTTTCTCTCCTGGCCTGCGGCTCGCTCCTTCGCCGCGACCCCGGCGCTCGCGGAGGCCCTTGACCGGGAAGCCGAGGAACGCCTTGCCAGAGCAGTGGCCCTTCGTGGCAGGCCCGGGAAGAAGCACAGCTCGCGTCCCTTCACCGACCCACCGCTGGACCCGTTTCTCATGGGCGCGGTGCTCGAAATCGCCGAGCGGCTGCTTGACGCCCCGGACGAGGAACAGGCGAGGGAGCTCATGCTGCCGCTCATCCACCAGGCCAGCAGCGTCGATCAAGCCCTGCCGATCTCCCTCCGGCGCGAGGCGTGGGTCTCGTTCCCGCTGCGGATCGTCAGTATGAATCGCCCCAAGAGCATGATGGCGATGGGCGACATCAACGCCCGCGAGCCGATCCCCAAGGGTGGTGGCGGTGGGGCGCGATCGGAGGGGTATCGCCGACGCGAGCCTTGGTGACAGTTGCCCTACTCAAGTGACAGCCAGCGTTGTCCTGTCTCAGTCGATCTGAGCCACCGTGAGGCGGTGGCCTGCGGTGGCTCGGGTCGACTGAGACGCCGGTGCCGAGTTCGTCTCGGTCAACCCGACGCAGTGGGGCTACTTCCTTGACCTCAAGTGAGGTTGAGGTTTTAGCGTGCTGTGAACGTGATCACCGGCTGACGACAGGAAGAGATGACGATGATCCTCGTGACCGGCGCGACCGGGAACATCGGAAGTGCTTTGCTGAGGGAGTTGCAGGTGGCCGGTGCCGCACCTGTGCGAGGTCTGACTCGTAATGCGGGACGGGTCTCTTTCACTGAAGGGATCGAAGCCGTTGAGGGCGACCTTGCGCAGGCGGATTCTCTGAAGCCCGCGCTGGAGGGAGCACGCTCCCTGTTCCTGTTGTCGGGTATGGGTGCGGAAGCGGAGGTCCTGGCGGCTGCCCGGCAGGCAGGCGTGGAACATGTGGTGCTCGTGTCGTCGATCACGGTGCAGACTCATCCGCATCTGCCGGCGGCCGGCGAGAACCTGGCTGTCGAGCGGTTGCTCAAGGACAGCGGCATGGCCTGGACCATACTGCGGCCGACGCAGTTCGCCTCGAACACCCTGTGGTGGGCGCAGTCGATTCGCGATCAGGGCGTGGTCCGAGCGCCGTATGCGGACGTCGGTCTCCCGACCATCCACCCTGCGGACATCGCGGCGGTGGCCCGTGCAGCGCTGACCGAGCCTGGCCACCAGGGGCGGACCTATGCACTGACCGGGCCGGAGCGCATCACGGTCCGACGGCAGGTCGCGGCCATCGCTGCGGCGTTGGGGCGAGAGGTGGCCCTCATGGAGATCAGCCGGGAGGAAGCCCACCGGCAGATGGCTTCCTTCATGGGAGACGAGACCGCGGATGCCGTCCTCGACTTGATGGGCGGGGACGTCAATGACGAATTGCTGAAGGTGCGCGACACCGTTCTGCGGGTCACCGGGTCCGCAGCAAGACCGTTCCGGCACTGGGCGTCGGAAAATGGTGCAGCCTTCCGCTGAGACCGCAGCTTCACTGCTGTCGTTCAGACCGGCGAGGGCGTTCTGTCAGCGGTGTCCTGAATGGTGTGCGCGATCATGCGGAGTTGCCCACCCGCGCGCAGGCGGTTGCCGTGACCTCGAACTTCACCGCGTCCTCGGGCTCGATCCGGTCGTCGGGACGCACGTCCAGCACCACACCGGTGCCGTCCCGAAGGCGCACGAAGCAGTCCGGGGTACGGCTGATCCGCCGGGCCCGGTCGCCGGACCGCCGCCACGGGAGCCGGAACGGCTGCGACGCCATCGCCACCACCCCCGGATCACAGTCCAGCCGCATCAGCCGACCGAGCTCCACCCACGACTCGTCACCCGCCAACTCGGCACACGTCGCAGCCCAGTACCAGCCGGGAAAATTGCGCCGACCGCGGTACGACGGGAACGTCCGCACCTGCCCGGCCGCCTCGAAACGCGCCGGCCACATCACCTCAAGCGGCCCCTCATGCAGGTCACCGCGAGCGTCGACGTGCTCCAGCCGAAAGTCCTCAGCCCCCACGAGACATCCCCACCCGGCGCTGTCCGTGTACGACGACCGTGGACAGCCAGGAGCGGCAGCGGCTCAGGAAGAGCGAGACAGAACAGCAGATGGCCAACGTTGACTGAGACGCACGGGTAGATGGCTCGGACAGACCGAGACCGGCCCACCTTCGGCGAGACAGGTCAGCACGTGCGCGGCTGACCACCGACGACGGGCTCCCGCGTCCGACGCGTACGAGACTTTTGCAAGCAGGCGCTTGCAAAAGTTAGCAGGGGCTGGCATGGTCGGAGCATGGCATCGCTCAACGTCGGCAATCTCGGCGACTACCTCCGCGAGCAGCGGAGGACCGCGCAGCTGTCCCTGCGGCAGCTCGCCGAGGCCGCCGGGGTGTCGAACCCGTACCTGAGCCAGATCGAGCGGGGGCTGCGCAAGCCCAGCGCCGAGGTGCTGCAGCAGGTCGCGAAGGCGCTGCGGATCTCCGCCGAGACGCTCTACGTGCGGGCCGGGATCCTCGACGAGAAGGAGCGGGAGGAGCTGGAGACGCGCGCCGTCATCCTGGCCGATCCCTCGATCAACGAGCGGCAGAAGCAGGTGCTGCTCCAGATCTACGACTCGTTCCGCAAGGAGAACGCCGCCGAGGCCGCGTCCGGGGCCGTCTCCGAGCCCGGGCCCGGCCCCGCGCAGGCGTCCGCGCCCGCGCCCGATGCCGAAGAACCGCCTTCGAGCTAGTCCGTACGCCACACCCGGGAGGACCACCAGCATGGCCATCATCGACGAACTGCGTACCCCCCTCTACTTCGCCGCCGGCACCGCCGACCTCGCCGTGCGGCAGGCCCGGAAGGTGCCCGGCCTGATCGAGCAGATCGCCGCCGAGGCGCCCGCGCGCATCGAGGCCGTCCGGAAGACCGACCCGAAGGTCGTGCAGGAGAAGGTGTCCGACCGGGCCAAGGAGGCCCAGGCCACCGCCCGGACGAAGTTCGCCGAGGTCGTCGAGGTCCTCGACACCGACCTCAAGAAGATCGGCGAGACCGCCCAGGACCTCGCCCTGCGCGGGGTCGGGGTCGCCGCCGAGTACGCGGTCAGGGCGCGCGAGAAGTACGAGGAGGTCGCCGCCCACGGCGAGGAGGCCGTCCGCACCTGGCGCGGCGAGGCCGCCGAGGAGATCACCGAGATCGCCATCGCCGTCGAGCCCGGGTCGGAGCCGAAGACCGACGGGGCGGCCGCCGGGGCCAAGACGGTCGGGACGATCCAGGCCGAGGCCGAGGCCGAGGCCGAGGACAAGAAGGCGCCCACCAAGAAGGTCGCCGCTCGCAAGGCGCCCGCCAAGAAGGTGTCGGTCGCCGCCGAGAAGGAGTAGGGGCGGCCCCCGTACGGGTACACGGAGCGCCGTACCGGGTACCTTGACCGTGAGGCGCTCTCCCCCCCATCCCCACTAGGCGGTGCTCAGCATGTTGCGCGCGGGATTCGACTCCCTCCTCTCCCTGGCCATGTTCCTCGTCTTCACCGGCTTCGCCGTCGCCGCGCTCGTCTTCGCCGCCATGGCGCGCGAGGACGCCTACCGTGCCGCGGACAAGCAGACGAAGAAGTTCTGGCTGATCATCCTGGGCGTCAACCTCGTCCTGAACCTGCTCCTGCCGATGCTGTTCCTGCAGATCGCCGGCGTGATCGCCGCCATCGTCTTCATGGTGGACGTGCGCCCCGCGCTCGCGCAGGTCTCGGGCGGCGGCCGCGGCTCCCGCGGCGGCGGTTCCAGCAGCGACGGACCGTACGGCCCCTACAACGGCGGCCGGTAGCGGCACCGGAAGACGAACGAGTGGGCGACAGGACCCGGGGCTACCCCCGGGTCCTCTCCCTTTCCAGGGCCAGGACGGCCACGTCGTCCGTCAGCTCGCCGCCGTTCAGGGACCGGACCTCCGTCACGGCCGCCTCCAGGAGCTCCTCGCCCCGCAGCCCCTCGGCCAGCTGCCGGTTCATCATCGCGACCATCCCGTCCTGGCCGAGGCGCGGCGAGCCGGGCCCGGCCGAGCGGCCCTCGATCAGCCCGTCCGTGTACATGAGCAGGCTCCACGCCCCGCCCAGCTCCACCTGGCGGCGCGGCCAGCGAGCGCGCGGCAGCAGGCCGAGGGCCGGACCGCCGTCCTCGTACGGGAGGAGCCGGGCCGCCCGTCCCCGCCGGGCGATCAGGGGTGCGGGGTGCCCGGCCAGGCACAGGCCCGCCCGGCGCCCGTCGGGCGCGATGTCCACCGTGCAGAGGGTCGCGAAGATCTCCTCGCTCTCCCGCTCGTGCTCCAGGACCTGCTGCATCGTGGAGAGCAGCTCGTCCCCGCACAGGCCCGCGAAGGTCAGGGCCCGCCAGGCGATCCGCAGCTCGACCCCGAGCGCCGCCTCGTCCGGGCCGTGTCCGCAGACGTCGCCGATCATGGCGTGGACGGTGCCGTCCGGGGTGCGGACGACGTCGTAGAAGTCGCCGCCGAGCAGCGCGCGCGACCGGCCGGGCCGGTAGTGGGCCGCGAACCGCAGGTCGGAGCCCTCCAGGAGCGGCGTCGGGAGCAGCCCGCGCTCCAGGCGGGCGTTCTCCTGGGCCCGCAGCCGGGACTCGGTCAGCTTCACCTGGACGGCGTCGGCCCGCTTGCGCTCGACCGCGTACCGGATGGCCCGGCTCAGGAGCCGCCCGTCGAGCTCCTCGCGGAAGAGGTGGTCCTGGGCCCCGACCCGTACCGCCTCGGCCGCCAGCTCCGCGTCGGCCGAGGCCGCGAGCGCGAGGACGGCGTGGCGCGGGGCGAGGCGCAGGATGTGCCGGAGCGGGGCGAGCGGATCGTCGCCGGCGGCGGCCCGGGGGCTGGGCAGCGAGAGGTCGACCAGGACGCAGTGGACGTCGTCGGTGAGGAGCCGCTCGGCCTCGGTGAGGTTGCGGGCGGTGCGGATGCGGACCCGGGTGCCGGCGGCGTCCGCCGCGTCGAGGAGTTCGGGTACGGCGAGGGCACCCGCCGGGTCGTCCTCGACGACCAGGAGGGTGAGATCGGTGCGGTCGGTGCCTGTGACTGTGCCTGTCATAGCGGTGGCGTCCATGGCGCTGGCGTCCGTATCGGTGGCGTCCGTGTCGGTGGTGTCCGTGTCGGCGGCGTCGCCGGGGCCCGCGGCGGCAGAGACGTTTCTCTGACGCGGTACGGATACGGGCATCGGTCCGGTCTTCCTTCCCTCTCCCCGAGGGCGGGCGGGGCGCCGGGTGGCACTCCGCCCGTCCCGGACCATAGCGGTAGGGCGGCGCGCAGCGGAATGGAGATCAGCTGTGAGTGCGCGCGTCGCGGTTGGCATATGCCGCGGAAGGGGAGGTACTCGCCCCCGTACGGCCGGTGGGAGGGCCCGGGGGCTGATGAGAAAGGTCACGCGGGCGGGGGCGGGCGGGTGGACGGACGTCCCGACGACCGGGCCGACGACCGGGCCGACGACCGGGCCGGTGACTGGGCCGGTGACCGGGCCTTTCTCCGGCACGTCGGGCATGACGTCCGTACCGGACGCGTCGGGCACGGCGGACGCGTCGAGCATGCCGGGTGCGGCGGGTGCGGCGGTTACGTCCGGGTGTGCCGGGTGCGGCGGGCGCGTGCGTCCGGGGTCGGCGGGTGCGTCCGGGGTCGGCGGTACGGACGAGCGGGGCGGCGCGAGCCGTGTGACGCCGGTTCCGTCACGGGCGCCGCCCCGTCGCAGGCCCCGGGTCCCGGGTCCCGTCACGGGTGTCCCCTGCCGCAGGCCCCGGTTCCGGCACGGGCCCCGCCCCGTCCCGCCCGCAGGTCCCGCCCCGCGCGTCACACCGGGCGGACGACGCCCAGGATCTCCATCGAGCCCGCGCCCGCGAGGGTGATGTTCCGCCCCGGGCGCGGCGCGTGCACCATCATCCCGTCCCCGACGTACATCCCGATGTGACTCGCGTCCTTGAAGTAGACGATCAGGTCGCCCGGCCGCATGTCCTTGACGTCCACGCGCGGCAGCAGCCGCCACTGCTCCTGCGAGGTGCGCGGGATGCGGAGGCCCGCCGAGGCCCAGGCGCTCTGGGTGAGCCCGGAGCAGTCGAACGCGTCGGGGCCCTCGTCGCCCCAGCCGTACGGCTTGCCGATCTGGGCGGTCGCGAACTCGACCGCCTTCCGGCCCTCCGCCGTCGCCTCCGCCCGCAGGCCGGTGAGCGCGCCGGCGCGGAGCCAGGTCTTCTGGGCCTCGCGCTGCGCCAGTTCCTCCAGGCGGCGCAGCCGCTCCCGCTCCTCGGCGGCGAGCTCGGACTCCAGCTTCTTGGCCGCGTCGATCTTGGCGTTGATCTCCTTGCGGGCCGCGGCCTGGCGGACGCGGTTGGCCTCCAGCCTGGACCAGTGGTCGCTCGCCTCCTTGGCGTACACGTCCAGCGAGGCCTGGGTGCGGGTCATCTCGGCGAGGAGGTCCCTGGTGGCCTTCGCGCCGTCCTTGATGCGGCCCGCGGCTTCGAGGAAGAGCTGTGGGTCGTTGGTGAGGATGAGCTGCGCGCCGTCGGGCAGCCCGCCGTTGCGGTACTGGGCGCGGGCGGCGGCGCCGGCCTGGATCTTGAGGCTCTCGATCTTCTCGCGCCCCTCCGCGAGCATCCGGTTGACCCGGACGATCTCGGCGGACTGCTCCTTGGCCTTCTCCTCGGCGAGGTTGTACGCGTCGGTGGCGACGGCGGCCTGCCGGTACAGGCCGTCGATCTCCTTGCGCACCTCCTCCAGGGTCTTCTTCGGCGGGGGAGGCGGCAGCGGCGCGGCGGAGGCCTGGAGGGTCAGGGCGGGAGAGGCCAGCACGGCCAGGGCGCAGATCACGGTGATCGCGGCGGCACGGCGGCGTCGGTTCACGAGCTCCCCCTCTGGTGACCCACAACTTATTTACCGTCGGTAACCCGGCGGTGACCTTGGCGATAGTGCCACGCGAAACCGGAAAGTAACAAGGGAAAGAGAGGCCTGTCGGACGTGTTCCCCCCAGGGGTGACGCGTGGGACGGGAGGGGCGTTCCCGAAGCGGAGAGAATTCGGCGGGAGTCGGGGTGGGGGACGGGGTCGGCCGCGTGGCCGGGAACCCGCCCGCTCGTTCACCCCCGGGGCGCCAACGCCCCCCACCGCACCGTCACCTCGCCCTGGCGCCACCGCCGCGGACCGTCCGTCAGCGGCCAGTCCGCCGCCAGGTCGCGCACGGAGCGGATCCAGCGCTGGCGCGCGCCGAGCGAGGCGTACGGGGCGGCCGCGGCCCACGCCCGGTCGAAGTCCCGCAGGAAGGCGTGCACCGGCTCGCCCGGCACGTTCCGGTGGATCAGCGCCTTCGGCAGCCGTTCCGCCAGGTCGGACGGGCGGTCCAGCGAACCGAGCCGGGTCGCGAAGGTCACCGTGCGGGGCCCCTCGGGACCGAGCGCCACCCACACGTGCCGGCGCCCGATCTCGTCGCAGGTGCCCTCCACGAGCAGCCCGCCCGGGGCGAGCCGTCCGCACAGGCGCTCCCAGACGGCCGCGACCTGCTCCTCGTCGTACTGGCGCAGCACGTTCGCCGCCCGGATCAGGGCGACCCGGCCGGGGACCGGCACCTCGAAGCCGCCGTGCAGGAAGGAGAGCCCCTCGTGCTCGTACGGCCGGGCCGCCTCGACCCGGGCGGGCTCGATCTCGATGCCGTACAGCCGGGTGCGGGGGTCGGCGGTGCGCAGCCGGGCCAGCAGTTCGACGGCGGTCCAGGGCGCGGCCCCGTACCCGAGGTCGACGGCGAGGGGCGGCTCGGGGGAGCCGCGCAGGGCGGCCCCGTGGACGGCGGCGATCCAGCGGTCCATGCGGCGCAGCCGGTTGGGGTTGGTGGTCCCGCGGGTCGGGGTGCCGACGGGGCGGGTGGTGCGCGGGGCCATGCCAAGAGCGTAAGGGGTGCGGGAGGAGGGCTCCCTCCGGCAACGAATTGGCAAAACGCCCCCGCCGACGGAAATGAAAGGGGTCATTCCGGTGTTGTCGCCGCCGGAGGACGCACCGCGCCCTCCTCCTGCCATGCCCGATCCGGCCCGGCCGGACCGAGCCCAGCCCGATCCGGCCCAGCCGGACCGAGCCCAGCCCGATCCGGCCCAGCCGGACCGAGCCCGACTCGGTCCAGCCCGGCCCGACCGGGCTCAGCCCGACCAAGCCCAGCCCGAAAGCCGAAGACGAAGACCGAGGGCCCCGGTCCGCGACCCCGACCGGGATCCGGCCCCCGGCCCCGGCCCCCGAGCGGAAGGACCGCCGACGTGAGCCAGTACGTGTCCCGGTTCGCCGGTGCCCGGCACCGGTACCCGGCGCCGGCCCGGCTCCGGCTTCCCGGCCGGCCCCGCACCCCCCGGCGCGTGGCCATGCTCAGCGTCCACACCTCGCCGCTGCACCAGCCGGGCACCGGTGACGCGGGCGGCATGAACGTCTACATCGTCGAGCTGGCCAAGCGGCTCGCCGCCATCGACATCGAGGTGGAGATCTTCACCCGGGCCACCACCGGCGGCCTGCCCCCGGTGGTCGAGCTGACGCCGGGCGTGCTCGTACGGCACGTGGACGCCGGCCCGTACGAGGGTCTGGCCAAGGAGGAGCTGCCGGCCCAGCTCTGCGCCTTCACGCACGGCGTGATGCGGGCGTGGGCGGGCCACCGCCCCGGCCACTACGACCTCGTGCACTCCCACTACTGGCTCTCCGGCCACGTCGGCTGGCTCGCCGCCGAGCGCTGGGGCGTCCCGCTCGTCCACGCCATGCACACCATGGCGAAGGTCAAGAACGCCTCGCTCGCCGAGGGCGACACGCCCGAGCCCGCGGCCCGTGTGATCGGCGAGACCCAGATCGTCTCCGCCGCCGACCGGCTGATCGCCAACACGGCCGAGGAGGCCGACGAGCTGGCCCGCTTCTACGACGCGGACCCCGGCAAGGTCGCGGTCGTCCACCCGGGCGTCAACCTCGACCGCTTCCGCCCCGCCGACGGCCGCGCCGCCGCCCGCGCCCGGCTCGGCCTGCCCCAGGACGCCTTCGTCCCGGTCTTCGCCGGCCGGATACAGCCGCTGAAGGCCCCGGACATCCTGCTCAGGGCGGCCGCCCGGCTCCTGGACCGGGACCCCTCCCTGCGCTCCCGCATGGTCGTCCCGGTGGTCGGCGGCCCGAGCGGCAGCGGCCTGGCCAAGCCGGAGGGGCTCCAGAAGCTCGCCGCCCGGCTCGGCATCGCGGACATCGTGCGCTTCCACCCGCCGGTGGGCCAGGAGCGGCTCGCGGACTGGTTCCGCGCGGCCAGCGTCCTCGTCATGCCCTCGTACAGCGAGTCCTTCGGCCTGGTCGCCATAGAGGCGCAGGCGGCCGGCACCCCGGTCGTCGCGGCGGCGGTGGGCGGCCTGCCCGTGGCCGTGCGGGACGACGTGACCGGCTTCCTCGTGCAGGGCCACGACCCGGCGGACTACGCGCGGGCGCTCGGCCGCTTCGTCGACGACCCGTCCCTGTCGGCCCGGATGGGCGAGGCGGCGGCGGCCCACGCGAGCTCCTTCGGCTGGGACACGGCGGCCTCGGCCACGGCGGACGTCTACACGGCCGCCGTGCACGACCACCGGCTGCGCGAGAACCGGCGTCGCGTACGCTCCCACCATGGCTGAGGACAAGACCGCCGAGGGTGTTCGGCAGACCATCGAGTCCACGCTCGACGACGCGGAGCTGGAGTGGGAGTCCCCCGAACCGGGCTCCTACGTCGTCAAGCTCCCGGGCACGCGCAAGCTCTTCACGACGCTCTCCCTCCGCGCGGGCCGCCACTCCCTCTCCCTCAACGCCTTCGTCGTCCGCCACCCGGACGAGAACGAGGCGGGCGTCCACCGCTGGCTCCTGGAGCGCAACCTCAAGCTGTACGGAGTGGGGTACGCGGTCGACGGCCTCGGCGACGTGTACCTGACCGGCAAGCTCCCGCTCGCCGCCGTCACGCCCGAGGAACTGGACCGGCTGCTCGGCTCGGTCCTGGAGGCGGCGGACGGCGACTTCAACACGCTCCTGGAGCTGGGCTTCGCGACGTCGATCCGGCGCGAGTACGAGTGGCGGGTGTCGCGGGGGGAGTCGACGCGGAACCTGGACGCGTTCAGGAACCTGCTGGCGAAGACGCCGGAGAGCGCGCCGGCGAAGCCGGCGGACTGACCGCGACCCCGGGCGCCTCCCGTTCCTCTCGGTACCGCCCCGGCGTGACCCCGAACTCGCGCCGGAACGCGTGCGGGAGCGCGTACGGCTTGCTGTGGCCGACGCGGCGGGCGACGGAGCCCGGCGGCTCCGTGCCGTCCCGGAGCAGGGCGGCGGCGCGGGTCAGCCGCCACCGGGTGAGGTACGTCATCGGGGCCCGGCCGACGCGGGCGGTGAAGCGGCGGACCAGGGCGGCGCGGGAGACGCCCGCCCCGGCCGCGAGCCGGTCGACGGTCCAGGGCGCGGCCGCCGAGCACGACCGGGGCGCCGCCGTCGGGCAGCGGCCGGCAGGTGCCGACGGTTCAGGTTCCGGCGGGTCAGGTTCTGACGGGGGAGTCCTCGGCGTCCCCGCCCTTCACGACGACGGGAGCGGGTGCGGGGGAGGCCACGGGACCGGGCACGGGAACGGCGGCTCCGGCCTCCTCGCTCTCCTCGGTGAGGGCCTTGCGCAGCCGGGTGGCGTACCCGGCGGCGGCGAGGACGCCGATCGCGGCGGTGGCCGCCCAGAGGACGTCGGGTCCGGGCCCGTCGACGACCGCGCCGGCGAGGATCGGGGCGACGAACCCGGCGACGGCCCAGGACATGCCCATGACGCCCTGGTAGCGGCCGCGGGCGTGCTCGGGGGCGAGGCGGGCGGTGGCGGCGGCGTTGGTCGGGACGTGGATCATCTCGCCGACGGTCCAGACGACCACGGTCGCGGCGAAGGCGACGGAGGAGCCGGCGAGGGCGGTGGCGCCGGTGCCGAGGCCGAAGAGGAGGGAGGAGAGGGCGAGGAGGAGGACGGGGGAGCGCTTGTCGGTGAGCTTGTTGACGAGGAGCTGGAAGCCGACGATGACGACGCCGTTGACGGCGATGACGGCGCCGTAGGAGGAGGCGGAGAGCCCCTGGTCGGCCATGGTCAGGGGAAGCCCGATCCACGGCGCGGTGAAGACGAGGCAGACGAGCAGGTTCAGCAGGACGAGGGTGCGGAAGGGCGCGTCGCGCAGCACGGTGAGGGTGCTGACCTCGGGCTCGGCGACGGACTTCTCCTCCGCCGGGGCCGGCCGGTCGGGCCGGGTCTCGGGGAGCCGGAGGAAGACGATGACGGCGCACAGGACGGTGGCGACGGCGTCGACGACGAAGAGGGTGCGGTAGCCGAGGAAGGCCGCGGCGCCGCCGCCGAGGGAGGCGATGGCGAAGCCGAGGTTGAGGGCCCAGTAGTTGAGGGCGTAGGCCCTGCGCACGTCGTGGGCGGGGACCATGTCGGCGATGGTGGCGTTGATGGGGGGCCGGACGGCCTGCATGGCGACGCCCATCAGCAGGACGACGGCGGCGATGCCCCAGGCACTGGTGACGAAGGCGAGGGCGGCGGCGCAGGCGGCGCCCGCGAGGTGCATGGTGATCATGGTGGGGCGGCGGCCCCAGCGGTCGGTGAGCACGCCGCCGAGCGGGGAGCCGGCGACGCCGCCGAGGCCGTGGAGGGCGACGACGAGCCCGGCGAACCAGGCGGAGTGCCCGAGTTCCAGGGTGAGGTAGAGGGAGAGGAAGGTGAGGACGAAGGCGCCGGTCCGGTTGACGAGGGTGGAGAGCCAGAGCCACCAGAAGCCGGGAGGAAGACCGGAGACCGTCTCACGGGCCGATCGTCTGAGCGTACTGATGGACATGTGTGGCGCCCCCTGGCATGCGTAAGCCCCTATATGGCTCTGCGTAACTTACGCATCTCTCATGCCGGACACCACTCAATTGACGACGCGCGTCAATCGTCGGAGGTCGATTAGGCTCGTACGCATGGCCGACGCACCGTACAAGCTGATCCTCCTCCGCCACGGCGAGAGCGAGTGGAACGAGAAGAATCTGTTCACCGGATGGGTGGACGTGAACCTCACCGCGAAGGGCGAGAAGGAGGCGACGCGCGGCGGCGAGCTGCTCAAGGACGCCGGCCTGCTGCCCGACGTGCTGCACACCTCCCTCCAGAAGCGCGCCATCCGCACGGCGCAGCTCGCCCTGGAGTCGGCGGACCGCCACTGGATCCCGGTGAACCGCTCCTGGCGCCTGAACGAGCGCCACTACGGCGCGCTCCAGGGCAAGGACAAGGCGCAGACGCTCGCCGAGTTCGGCGAGGAGCAGTTCATGCTGTGGCGCCGCTCGTACGACACCCCGCCGCCGGCGCTGTCGGACGACAGCGAGTACTCGCAGGCCCACGACGCCCGCTACCAGACGATCCCGCCGGAGCTCCGCCCGCGCACGGAGTGCCTGAAGGACGTCGTGGAGCGGATGCTCCCGTACTGGTACGACAGCATCGTCCCGGACCTCCTCACCGGCCGCACGGTCCTGGTCGCCGCCCACGGCAACAGCCTCCGCGCCCTGGTCAAGCACCTGGACGGCATCTCGGACGCCGACATCGCGGGCCTCAACATCCCGACCGGCATCCCCCTCGTCTACGAACTGGACGAGAACTTCAAGCCCCTCAACCCGGGCGGCACGTACCTCGACCCGGAGGCGGCCGCGGCCGCGATCGAGGCCGTGAAGAACCAGGGCAAGAAGAAGTAGCCCTGTCCTGACGCACGAACGGGCCCCCTGCCTGCGGATTTTCCGCCGGTGGGGGGCCGATTCGTTGCGTTGCGAGGTGCCCGCGGGCAGCACGTCCGGCATCCACCGTCCCGTGACGGACACGACCGTTCTGGTGCCGACCGGCGCGGCGGACGGGTGGGCCGAGGCGCGGCCGGGGGTGCGCTTCGTGGGGTACCTGGTGACCGCTCGACGTGCCTCAGGCGCGTCCGACGGGGAAGGGCGCCACGAGGAACGACCTCGTAGCCCCTCTCCGGAACCCCGTACCGGCCGGAACGGCCATCGCTGACCGAACGACTGTGCAGGCCAGGCGCGGCCGTCGCCGCGGCGAGCGGGGCGTCGAACCACAACTGCCCGGCCCGCGCCCGCATGCGCCGTGGGAGTGTCCGTGGCCGCGTCACCGGGAGTTCGGGTCCGAAGCCGGTGCCGTCAGGCCTCCTCGCACGCCTTCGTGCGGAAGTCGTCCAGCAGGACCGTCCTGCTCTCGGCGTCCGACCCGTACCGCACCTGACCCGGGGTCAGTTTCTCCAGGTCCTTCGTCGTGAAGGAGACGGCGGCCGTCGACCAGGAGCCGTCCTCGGTCCAGCCGTACAGCCTGTACGCCTGTCCGGGTACCAGTCGCCCGAGGGGCTTCGCCACGGTCCAGCCGTCGCCGGGGGAGGACAGGGGCCAGGTGGTGAGGCCGGTGATCGGAGCGTCGTGGTTCCAGGCGCCCATGTCCTTCTGGGCCTCGGGGTCTTCGGCGTCGGTGTGGAGCGTCGCGCCGTCGACGTGCTCCTTGCACATCGCGATCACCCCGACCGGCGAGCCGTCCTCCCCCACCGTCACCCCCGCGACGCCCGCGATCGGCACGGTGCAGCCGGAGAGGAGCAGTGCCGCGGCCGCGCCCGCGGTGGCGGCGAGCGGAGTGCGGCGTATCGGCATGGGGGCATTCTGGCGTACGCATGCACGTCGCCCGAGGGGGGCGAGCGCCCCCGCCGGCGTTCGGATCATGAGCAACGCCCCCGGCGCGTCACTCCGCCCGGAGCAGGTCACCCCGCCGCCCCCCGCGGCGCGTCGCGTCGCAGATGTACGTCACCCGGGAGCCCGGCCGCGACGGGCCCGGCGCGTTCTGCCGCCGGCTCGGGTTCCGTACCACCGGGGGGACGAGCGGGCGGCAGGTCGTCGGCGTGCTCGACCTCCAGCGGGCCCGGTGGAGAAGGGGTGCGGCTCGGCGCACCCCTTCCCCCGCACGTCGGCCCGTACGCGCCTCAGCCCGAGCAGCCCCCGCACTGGCACGGCCCGCCCGACTGGCAGCCGCAGCCGCAGCCCGAGCCGCAGCCGCAGGCGCCGAGGACGGGCAGCAGGTCCGCCTCGCGCGGCGGCTCCGTCCCGGAGCCGGTCGTCATCGGGGAATCGGCCATGGGGGTCCCTCCCTTTCGAGGCGCGGATCGCCTTCCCCCATTGCATGCCCACCCGGAACGGCGCATCAACGGCGCATCGAAGCCCGGACGCACTCCCCCCGGAAGGCCCCCACGCCCCCTCCACCGGAGCGTCTACGCCCCCTCCACCGGCGCGTCCGCCGCCTGGAGCTCGTCCGCGTGCTCGCCCGTCACCAGGTAGACCACCCGCTTCGCCACCGACACCGCGTGGTCCGCGAACCGCTCGTAGTACCGCCCGAGCAGCGTCACGTCCACCGCCGTCTCGATGCCGTGCTTCCACCGGTCGTCCATCAGGTGCCGGAACAGCGTCCGGTGCAGCAGGTCCATCTCGTCGTCGTCCTGCTCCAGCTGGAGCGCCAGGTCGACGTCCTTCGTGATGATGACCTCCGCCGCCTTCGCCATCAGGCGCTGCGCCAGCTGCCCCATCTCCAGGATGGTCGCGTGCAGGTCCCTCGGCACCGCCGACTCCGGGAACCGCAGCCGCGCCAGCTTCGCCACGTGCTGCGCCAGGTCGCCCGAGCGCTCCAGGTCGGCGCTCATCCGCAGCGAGGTCACCACGATCCGCAGGTCCGTCGCCACCGGCTGCTGGCGCGCGAGCAGCGCTATCGCCCGCGCCTCCAGGTCGTGCTGGAGGTCGTCGACCTTCTGGTCCGCCGCGATCACGCTCTCCGCGAGCTTCAGGTCCGCGTCGAGCATCGCCGTCGTGGCGCGCCCGATCGCCGACCCGACGAGCCGGGCCATCTCGACCAGGCTCTCTCCGATCGAGTCCAGTTCCTCGTGGTACGCGTCCCGCATGGATGTCCCTCTCTACGCAAAGCTGCAAAGCCGCAGGGCTCCGGAGGCTCTGGGGGCTCCGGAGGCCCCGGGGTACGGGTGGGGCCCGAACCCCACGCTCCCACGTTCGGCCCCCTGTGCGTCCGGCTCCACCCCCTCGTGTGAACCGTCACCGTCCCCCAGGTGAACTCTGGGCGACGCACGCCACCGCGCCCGCCGGGGCAAGTGAACCGGCCGGGTCTCCACGGTGAACTCTGGGCGACGACTGTTCGAGCAGCCACTCGGACGGCTGGGAGAGTGTCCGGAAGCCCGCATAACCTTGAGACATGGACGTGAACGCGGCGGTCGCCGCATTGGCAGCGATCGCCGGCGTGTGCACCGGCGTGATCGCCATGCTGGCGTTCCGCTGGAGCGAACGCGACCAGACGCGACCCACCCGTACCTCGCTGCACACCGATGCCGTGCTCCCGCCCGGCGTCGACACCGTGCTGTCCGTACTGCGCTCCTCCGCGGTCGTCCTCGACGAGAGCGACTCCGTGGTGAAGGCCAGCTCGGCGGCGTACGCGCTCGGTCTGGTCCGCGGCGGCAAGCTGGCCGTCGAGCCCATGCTCAACATGGCCCGCGACACGCGTCGCGACGGAGAGATACGGCAGGTCGAACTGGACCTGCCCCGGCGCGGCACCGGACGCGGCGAGGCCCTCGCCGTCTCCGCCCGCGTCGCCCCGCTGGGCTCCCGGCTCGTACTGCTCCTGGTCGAGGACCTGACCGAGGCCCGGCGCATCGAGGCGGTGCGGCGGGACTTCGTGGCCAACGTCAGCCATGAGCTCAAGACGCCCACGGGCGCGCTCTCCCTGCTCTCCGAGGCCGTCATGGACGCCTCGGACGACCCCGAGGCGGTCACCCGCTTCGCCGGCCGGATGCAGATCGAGGCGACCCGCCTCACCAACCTCGTACAGGAGCTGATCGACCTCTCCCGCGTGCAGAACGACGACCCGCTGGAGGACTCCGAGCCGGTGTCCGTGGACGAGCTGGTCGCCGAGGCGATCGACCGCTCCCGGCACACCGCCACCACCAAGCAGATCACCATGGCCTCCGGGGGCTCGGCCGGACTGCACGTCTGGGGCAGCCGCGGCCAGCTCGCCGCCGCCCTCGGCAACCTCGTCGAGAACGCCGTCAACTACTCACCGGCCCACACCCGCGTCGGCATCGCGGCCCGCAAGGTCGCCGCACCCGGCGGCGACCTCATCGAGATAGCCGTCACCGACCAGGGCATCGGCATCCCCGACAAGGACAAGGAGCGCGTCTTCGAGCGCTTCTACCGCGTCGACCCCGCCCGCTCCCGCGCCACCGGCGGCACGGGCCTGGGCCTCGCCATCGTGAAGCACGTGGCCGCCTCGCACGGCGGGGAGGTCACCGTCTGGAGCACCGAGGGTCAGGGCTCCACCTTCACCCTGCGGCTGCCCGAGGCGGGCTCCGCACGGGACCGCCGGCCCGCCTCGCCCACCCCCGATCTCATGACCGAACCGCTTCCCGCCCCGGAGGTCCTTCCGTGACCCGAGTGCTCGTCGTCGAGGATGAGGAATCCTTCAGCGACGCCCTGTCGTACATGCTCCGCAAGGAGGGCTTCGAGGTCGCCGTCGCGGCGACCGGGCCCGACGGCCTCGACGAGTTCGAGCGCAACGGAGCCGACCTCGTCCTCCTCGACCTGATGCTTCCGGGCCTTCCCGGTACCGAGGTGTGCCGCCAGCTGCGCGGCCGCTCGAACGTCCCGGTGATCATGGTGACCGCCAAGGACAGCGAGATCGACAAGGTCGTCGGCCTGGAGATAGGGGCCGACGACTACGTGACCAAGCCCTTCTCCTCGCGGGAGCTGGTCGCCCGCATCCGCGCGGTGCTCCGCCGCCGCGGAGAGCCGGAGGAGGTCACCCCGGCGGCCCTGGAGGCCGGCCCGGTCCGCATGGACGTCGACCGGCACGTGGTCACGGTCTCCGGCGGCAAGGTCGACCTGCCCCTGAAGGAGTTCGACCTCCTGGAGATGCTGCTGCGCAACGCGGGCCGCGTGCTGACCCGCATGCAGCTCATCGACCGGGTCTGGGGCGCGGACTACGTCGGCGACACCAAGACCCTCGACGTCCACGTCAAGCGCCTGCGCGCGAAGATCGAACCGGACCCGGGCGCCCCGCGCTACCTGGTGACGGTCCGGGGCCTGGGCTACAAGTTCGAGCCGTAGACACCGCCGGTATCCATGTCCGTACGCAAAAAGGGGCGCCCCCACCGGGGGGCGCCCCTTTTTGCGTACGGACGGGTACGGCTTTTACGTACGGGCGGGCACGGCCCTCAGTGGCCGGCCTCGTGGCTCGCCTCGCCCGACGGCGTCGCCGAGCCCTCCGAACCGTGCCCGGCACCGTCCTCGCCGTGCTCCGAGCCGTGCCCGGCCTCGCCCGACGGCGACGCCGAGGCGGACGGCGTGGCGGACGGGGGAGCGGGGACGACCTCCGGGCCGAACTCCTCGAAGTAGCCCTCCGCGGGGACGACGAAGGCCTCCAGGGGCACCTCGCCGGTCCGGCTCAGCTTGAAGACGACCTTCTGCGCGTCGCCGAGGGCGGCGGCCTCGGTGCCGTTCTCGATCACGGCGGTGACGTTGCCCTTGCCGCCGATGATCACGGAGCCGTTGGCCGGGACGGTGACCGCGCCGGAGCCGCCGGCCGGGGTCAGCTTCACGGTGGCGGAGGTGCCCGGCAGGGTGATCGCTTCGAGCGTCTGCGGCTGGGAGGCGTTGTTGAAGACCGTGGCCGAGACGGCCGCCGGACCCTTGACGCCGCGCTCGGGCTGCGTGATGACCAGGGCGTTCTGGATCTTGACGTCGTCCACGGTGACGGCGGCGTTGTCCGGCCGGATCTGGAGGGTCTGCGCGTCGTTGCCCGCACCGCAGGCGGACAGGGCGGCGACGGAGAACACGATGGCGGTGGCGGCGAGGGCGCCGCGTCGAAGGCTGCGGCTCACGGCGGCGGCATCTCCTAGGACGTACGGACGGGCTGGGGTGTCGAAGCCAACTCAAGGCGTGTCAGCGCGCTTAGGTTACCGAGCCGCACTCTCCGTCCCGCACCCGACCCGCCCCTAACCGGGCCGCACCCGTCCGCAGCCGTCGACCCCCCGCCTCCGACCCGCTCGGCGCCGTGCTCGCTCCGCGTGGCCGGATCACGACCCATTGACCTGTTGTTCACATAACCGCCTTGATCAATTCGGGGCTCGCCGCACATTCCCCGGAGCGCCCCTCCGGGAAATCCCGGACCGATGTCGGCCGATCTCGGCTGATCAATTCCGGGAATCGCCCCACGATGCATCCGTACGGGTGACCGATCCTCGAACGGAGCACGTGAAGAAGGCCACTCCGAACCAGACAAAACGGGACATCACTCCCTCTTCGTGGAGGCCCGGTTAGGTGTAACGTGCGCGTTTCTCTCCGTCCGCACAGCCGCTCCGACCTGCGAATACCCCCTTCCGGAAGCTCTCCGCAGCACGTCCGCATCGTGGTTGTCAAGCCCCGAGATATGCCCTGACCTGCGAAAACGCCATTCAGAAGAAGCCGTATCCGTGTTACTCTGGATAGCCACGGAAGGGGTACCTGTCACATGACGTTCAAGGTTGGCGACACCGTGGTCTATCCCCATCACGGGGCCGCGCTGATCGAGGCCATCGAAACTCGCCAGATCAAAGGCGTGGACAAGACCTACTTGGTGCTCAAGGTCGCGCAGGGTGACCTGACGGTCCGCGTGCCGGCGGACAACGCGGAGTTCGTCGGGGTCCGCGACGTGGTCGGTCAGGACGGGCTGGACCGGGTCTTCGAGGTGCTGCGCGCGCCGTACGCCGAGGAGCCGACGAACTGGTCCCGTCGCTACAAGGCAAACCTGGAGAAGCTCGCCTCCGGCGACGTCATCAAGGTCGCCGAAGTGGTGCGCGACCTGTGGCGGCGCGAGCGCGAGCGGGGTCTCTCCGCAGGTGAGAAGCGCATGCTCGCCAAGGCCCGGCAGATCCTGGTCAGCGAGCTGGCCCTCGCGGAGAACACGAACGAGGACAAGGCCGAGGCTCTCCTCGACGAGGTCCTCGCGTCCTGAGCGCGGTCCGGTTCCGCCGGAGCGCGTTCCTCAAGTGAAGCGATGCCGCGGTGCCCGCTGGCGTGCTGTGATCCACACAGTGCTGTCGCCGGGCGCTGCGGCATGTTCACGTACGTATGTTGTGCCCACGTACGGTTCGCGTACGGGAGGGCCCCCTCGGCCTCCTCGGCGCGGGACGCGTCCGACCCGCCCGCACGTCCTGCGACCTGCGTCCTGAAAACCCGTACGCCCGAACCCCCTGTGCTGGGCGGCAACCCCTCGACCGTCGTCACGGAAGGGCCCGGTCAAGGCGGAGCGTCCGGCACGGTGAAGGCCATACCCATGTCGGCCGCGGAAACAAACCTGCCGGAGTGCAACCGATGTCAGACGAAGCGCGTCCCCGCCGTACCGCCGTCGTGATCCCGGCGGCCGGACGGGGCGTACGCCTCGGCCCGGGCGCCCCCAAGGCGCTGCGCGCGCTGAGCGGCACCCCCATGCTCGTCCACGCCGTCCGCGCGATGGCCGCCTCCCGCGCGGTCTCGCTCGTCGTCGTGGTCGCGCCCCCCGACGGCGCCGCCGAGGTCAAGAACCTCCTCGACGCCCACGCCCTCCCCGAACGCACCGACTACCGGGTCGTCCCCGGCGGCGAGACCCGCCAGGAGTCCGTGCGCCTCGGCCTCGAAGCGCTCCCCGAGGGCGTCACCACCGTCCTCGTCCACGACGCGGCCCGCCCGCTCGTCCCCGTCGACACCGTGGACGCCGTCATCGAGGCCGTACGGGACGGGGCCGTCGCCGTCGTCCCCGCGCTGCCCGTGGCCGACACCGTCAAGGAGGTCGAGCCGGCGGCGAGGCCCGGCGACCCCGAGCAGGTCGTCGCCACCCCGGTCCGCGCCCGCCTCCGCGCGGTCCAGACCCCCCAGGGCTTCGACCACGACACCCTGGTGAACGCCCACGCCACCGTCGCCCTCACCGGAGAGGGCGCCACCGACGACGCCGGCATGGTCGAGATGCTCGGCGCGCCCGTCGTCGTCGTGCCCGGCCACGAAGAGGCCTTCAAGGTGACCCGCCCCCTCGACCTCGTCCTCGCCGAGGCCGTACTCGCCCGCAGGAGGGCCAACGATGGCTTCTGAGCCGCCCGCACTCCCCGCCCTTCCCCGCACCGGCATCGGCACCGACGTCCACGCCTTCGAGAAGGGCCGTGAACTCTGGTGCGCGGGCCTGCTCTGGGAGGCCTCCGAGAGCGACGGGTACGGACTCGCCGGGCACTCCGACGGCGACGTCGCCGCCCACGCCGCCTGCGACGCCCTCTTCTCCGCCGCCGGGATCGGCGACCTCGGCGCCCACTTCGGCACCTCGCGCCCCGAGTGGTCCGGCGCCTCCGGCACCACCCTGCTCGCCGAGGCCGCCCGGATCGTCCGCGCCGAGGGGTACGAGATCGGCAACGTCGCCGTCCAGGTCGTCGGCGTCCGCCCCAAGATCGGCAAGCGGCGGGACGAGGCGCAGAAGGCGCTGAGCGAGGCGGCCGGAGCGCCCGTCTCCGTCTCGGGCACCACCACGGACGGCCTCGGCCTCACCGGTCGCGCCGAGGGCCTCGCCGCCCTCGCGACCGCCCTGGTGTACCCCGTACGGAAGCCCGTACAGGAGTAGGACAGGCGAAAAACGTGGCCCGCGGCCGGAACAGGTCGCGGGGCACCACCACACGGCCACTACCCTGGAGGGGTGACTATTCGCCTGTACGACACCAGCGCCCGGCAGATCCGCGACTTCACCCCGCTCACACCGGGCTGTGTCTCGATCTACCTCTGTGGCGCCACCGTCCAGGCGGCCCCGCACATCGGCCACATCCGGTCGGGGCTGAACTTCGACATCATGCGCCGCTGGTTCGAGTACCGCGGCTACGACGTCACGTTCGTGCGCAACGTCACCGACATCGACGACAAGATCATCACGAAGGCCGCGGACCAGGGCCGCCCCTGGTGGTCCATCGGGTACGAGAACGAGCGCGCGTTCAACTCCGGCTACGACGCCCTCGGTTGCCTGCCGCCCACCTACGAGCCGCGCGCCACCGGGCACGTCCCCGAGATGATCGAGATGATGCGCGGCCTCATCGAGCGCGGCCACGCCTACGAGGCGGACGGCAGCGTCTACTTCGACGTGCGCTCCTTCCCGGGCTACCTGGAGCTGTCCAACCAGGACGTCGACGACCTCCGCCAGCCCGACGAGGGCGTCTCCGGCAAGCGCGACCCGCGCGACTTCGCCATGTGGAAGGCGACCAAGCCGGGCGAGCCCGACTGGGAGACCCCGTGGGGCCGCGGCCGTCCCGGCTGGCACCTGGAGTGCTCGGCGATGGCCCACAAGTACCTGGGCTCCGCCTTCGACATCCACGGCGGCGGCCTCGACCTGATCTTCCCGCACCACGAGAACGAGATCGCCCAGGCCAAGGCCTTCGGCGACGCGTTCGCCCAGTACTGGGTGCACAACGCCTGGGTCACCATGAGCGGCGAGAAGATGTCGAAGTCGCTCGGCAACAGCGTGCTGGTGTCCGAGATGGTGAAGAACTGGCGCCCCATCGTCCTGCGCTACTACCTGGGCACCCCGCACTACCGCTCGATGATCGAGTACAGCGAGGAGTCCCTGCGCGACGCCGAGTCGGCGTTCGCCCGCATCGAGGGCTTCGTCCAGCGCGCCACCGAGAAGGCCGGGGCGCCCGTCGCCCCCGCCGCCGAGGTGCCGCCGTCCTTCGCCGAGGCCATGGACGACGACCTGGGCGTGCCGCAGGCGCTCGCGATCATCCACACCACCGTCCGCCAGGGCAACAGCGCCCTCGCCGCGGACGACAAGGACGAGGCCATCGCCCGCCTCGCCGAGGTCCGGGCCATGCTCGGCGTCCTCGGCCTGGACCCCCTCGACCCCCAGTGGGCCGAGGAGTCCGGCGGCGGCGAGGAGCTCCACGGCGTCGTCGACACCCTCGTACGGCTCGTGCTCCAGCAGCGCGAGTCGGCGCGCGAGCGGAAGGACTGGGCGACCGCGGACGCGATCCGCGACCAGCTGGGCCAGTCCGGTCTCGCCATCGAGGACAGCCCCGACGGCCCCCGCTGGACGCTGGGCAACCGTTAGAAGACGTGCCGCTCGGACCTCCGGGCGGCACACTTCAGTTACAGACTTCGTACGTCAGCAGAGGAAATCGGGTAGTCATGGCCGGGAACAGCCAGCGCAGGAACCGCCGCACGTCGAACAAGAAGGGTGCGACGGTCGGCAGCGGTGGCCAGCGGCGCAAGGGCCTCGAAGGCAAGGGCCCGACGCCCAGGGCCGAGGACCGCAAGGGTCACAAGGCGTACCGCGTCTCCAACGCGATGGCCCGGCAGGCCGCCAAGCGCAAGCCCGTCGCCCGCCGCGGCGGCAAGGGCCAGTCCGAGATGGTCGTCGGCCGCAACCCGGTCTACGAGGCCCTGCGCGACGGCGTGCCCGCCACGACCCTGTACGTCCAGCAGTTCATCGACAACGACGAGCGCGTGCGCGAGGCCCTGAACCTCGCCACCGGCCGCGGCAACATCAACATCATGGAGGCGCCGCGCCCCGAGCTGGACCGGATGACGAACGGCCTGAACCACCAGGGCCTCGTCCTCCAGGTCCCGCCGTACGAGTACGCGCACCCCGAGGACCTGGCCGCCGCCGCGTTCGACGACCACGACGACCCGCTGATCGTCGCCCTCGACGGCGTCACCGACCCGCGCAACCTCGGCGCCGTCGTCCGCTCCGTCTCCGCCTTCGGCGGCCACGGCGTCGTCGTCCCCGAGCGGCGCGCGGCCGGCATGACCGCCGGCGCCTGGAAGACCTCGGCCGGCACCGCCGCCCGCACCCCGGTCGCCCGCGCCACCAACCTGACCCGCTGTCTGGAGCAGTACCAGAAGGCCGGTCTCACGGTCGTCGGCCTGTCCGCGGACGGCGACACCGAGGTGCACGAGCTGGAGGCGCTGTCCGGCCCGGTCGTCATCGTGGTCGGCTCCGAGGGCAAGGGCCTGTCCCGGCTCGTCGGCGAGACCTGCGACTTCCTCGTCCGCATCCCGATGCCGGGCGGCGCCGAGTCGCTCAACGCCGGTGTCGCCGCCGGTGTCGTGCTGTACGAGGCGGCCCGCCGCCGCAGGGGCTGACACCGGCCCCGGCAGCACCCCGGCCCCGGCCGTGGCGTGATCTTGACGGGTCTCGGACATTTGCGCCCCGTCAAGGCAGTGTCCTAAACCCGGATCACTCGGTTAGATGAGTGTGGACACCAGAACGCCCCGGCCGGGGTTCGACGATCAGCCCGCGCTGAGCATGGTCAAGGTGGATTCCGATCCCGCCCAGGTGATCGTGAACCACGCCAGCTTCCGTGTGCGGCTCGCGCCGGCCCCGCAGCCGAAGTTCGCCGCCGGCGCCCGTACCGCAGCCCTGTCCGGAGCCGGAATCGGAGCCGGAATCGGAGCCGCGGCCGGTGCCGCGGCCCGTGCGGGCGGCGGCCCGCGCCGGCGCCCCGTCGTGTGGACCGGGAAGTCCACGCCGGGCGCGACCGGCCTCCTCCAGGCCGTGCGCGAGTCCTCCGTCGCCACGCTCGAACCGGTCGGCGGTCACGGGGGGCAGGACACCGGCGCCACGCAGGCGATCCCGCGCGTCGGCGACACCATGCCCACCCCCGTGGTGCCCGCCGGACCGCTGCTGCCCCCGATGCGGCGCGCCGAGGGCGCCTACGACGACCTGTACGAGATGCGGCCCGAGCCGGAGGCGTACGGCGACGGGGGCGCGTACGGCGGCGAGGACGCGTACGGCGGCGAGGGGACGCGGCCCGGCCGGGCCGACCGGCGGCCCGGACAGGACACGGTCCGGCACGCCTACTACCCCGGCCGCCGGATGAACCTCGGCGTCGTCCTCCTCCCGCTCCGGGTCTTCCTCGGCCTCATCTCGGTCTACGCCGGCATGGGCAAGCTCTGCGACCCCGTCTACTTCGACGGCGGCGAGCGCGGCTCCATGGTGAAGTGGCTCAACTCCCTCCACCCGTGGGCGCTCGCCGAACCGCTCCGCGACTTCGCCCTCCAGCACCCGGTCGGTGCCGGACTCACCGTCGCCTTCCTCCAGGTCGTCGTCGGCGTCCTCACGATCCTCGGCCTCTGGCAGCGCGTCGCCGCCGTCGTCGGCGCCCTGCTCTCCGCCGCGCTGCTGCTCACCGTCAGCTGGAAGAGCGTCCCGGTCTACGACTCCGCCGACATCATCTACCTGGCCGCCTGGACGCCGCTGATCATGGCGGGCGCCCCCGTCTACTCGGTCGACGGGCGCCTCGCCGGGGAGGCCTGGCGCACCCTCGGCCCCCGCGCCGACCTCCTGGACCTGCGCCGCCGCGTGATGCGCCGCGGCTCCCTCCTCGCCGCCGTCGTCGTCGGCCTCACGCTCCTCGTCGGCTCCGTCCTCGGCGGCGCGGTCCGCTCCACCGAGATGGTCACCGTCCCGGGCCCCAACGACGACCCGGTCAACCACCTCCCCGGCCGCCCGCTCCAGGAGCCGCGCGGCGAGGCCTCCGCCAAGCCGGCGACGGCCACGCCCCGGCCCGCCGCGACCGCCGAGAAGACGACCGGGGCCCCGGAGAAGAGCGAGCGGACCCGGGAGGCGGAGCGCACGTCCGAGCCGACCCGCGAGTCCACCCGCACCCAGGAGCAGCGCCCGACCGCCACGCAGGGCGTCGGCACCGGGACCGGCGGCTCCGGCGGCCGCACGCCCACGCGCTCGAACCCGGAGCCCCCGCCGTCCACCAGCGACACCCCGAGCAGCACGGGCGGGACGTCGGGGGACGGTTCCACGGGCTCGACCGGCACCCCTTCGGAGAGCGGCCCGACATCGGGCGGCGGCGGGGACGGCGGCGCGCGGAACCCGATCGGCGGCCTGCTGGGCTGAGGCCGCGTCCGTACGCACAGGAGAAGGGCGGCACCGCTTCCGGGCGGTGCCGCCCTTCTCGTACGTGCCGCGGTCAGGCCCTCTGCGCGGCCAGTTCCTTGGCGGCCTCGGTGAGGTCCTTGGCGGTGTCGATGGCCCGCCAGTACGCCCCCTGGGGCAGCGGGAAGCCGGCCAGGCGCCGCTCGCGGGCGAGGTGGGGGAAGGTGGTCCGCTCGTGGTCGCCGAGGTCGGGCAGGAACGCGGTGAAGTCGGCGGAGAAGACGTACACGCCGGCGTTGATGAGGAACGGCGACGGCGGCGCCTCGATGAAGTCGGTGACGTGCCCGAAGGTGTCGGTCTCGACGGCGCCCCACGGGATGCGGGGGCGGGCCAGGGCGAGGGTGGCGAGGGCGTCGCGCTCGGTGTGGAAGGCGGCCATCTCGCGCAGCGAGAAGCGGGTCCAGATGTCGCCGTTGGTGGCGTACCAGGCCTCGTCGGGCGAGGGGAGGTGCGCGGCGGCGTACTTGAGGCCGCCGCCGCGGCCCAGGGGCTCGCTCTCGACGACGGTGGTCACCTCAAGGGGGAGATCGGCGGTTTTCAGCCACTCCTGGAGGACCTCGGCGAGGTGACCGCAGGAGACGACGGCGTGGGTGACGCCCTCGGCGGCCAGCCAGGAAAGCTGATGGCCGATGATCGGGGTCCCGGTGCCCGGGATCTCGACCATCGGCTTGGGGCGGTCGTCGGTGTAGGGGCGCAGCCGCGAGCCCTGGCCGCCCGCCAGGACCACGGCCTGCGTCGGAGTGGAGTGCATACGGGCACGATAGGCGCCCGGTGCGCGATCCCGGCGGTACGGGGCGTGATCTCCGCGGTGCGGGGCGCGGCCCGCACGGGGGGACGGACCCGGTCGGCCGCGGGGGTGACGGGGGTCCGGTCGGCCGTGGTGGTGACGGCCCGGTCGGTCGTGGTGGTGACGGGCTCAGCCGGCGCGCATGACGCCGGTCGCGTACGAGGTGTCGCAGACCGGGCGGGAGAAGGACTGGGCGCGGGCGGGGCCGTAGCGCTGGACGGCGGCGCGGCCGAGGTCGCGGGCGATCGACATGCAGTGCCGGGCGAGGGAGGGCCGGTTCTCGACCTCGCGCTGGAGGCGCGTGAGGGCGGTGCCGGGGTCCTTCGCCTGGAGCTCGGCGAGGAGCTGGTCGCGCAGGACGTCCTGCGGGGCGCGGGACTTGGCCGGGACGGAGACGTCCTTGGCGGCCGCGGTCAGCTGGGTCGCGGAGTCCTGGCCGGCCCACGGAACGGCGGACACCGCGAGCGTTCCCGAGAGCACCAGGACGACGGGCAGGACGAGGGCGAGGGAGCGGCCGATTCGGCGGGCAGAGTGGGTCACGCAGGCGAGCGTAGCGGGCGGTAGTGATATGGCGACATTTAGTCACTCTCGCGGGGGATGGTTCGAGGTGGCTTTTCGAATCCCGTGTTGACGCGGTGAGTGCTTTTGGCGGGGTACGGCCCCGGAATGCCGGGGTTTCGCGCCGTAAACCCCTCTATGGGGTCCGAATGGCCGAACGGCCCCGCGTCCGGGGGGACGCGGGGCCGTTCGTGTGCTGTCCGGGGTCAGTCGCTGAGGCGGGCGCCCGTGGAGGTGGAGAAGACGTGCAGCTCGCCGGCGCGGGGCACGACGTGGAGGGTGGAGCCCTTGGCGGGGACGTCGCGGCCGCCGACGCGGACGACCAGGTCCTTGTCCTCGCCGCCGACGCGGGTGGAGCCGTAGACGAAGCCGTCGGAGCCGAGCTCCTCGACGACGTTGACGGTGACGGCGAGGCCGTCCTTGCTCGTCGGGCCCGAGACGTCGAAGTGCTCGGGGCGGACGCCGACGGTGACGGTGGTGTCGCCGTTGGCGGAGGCGGCGGCGATGGCGTCGCGGGAGACCGGGACGACGCTGTTGCCGAACTTCACGCCGCCGTCGGTGATCGGGACCTCGACGAGGTTCATGGCGGGGGAGCCGATGAAGCCGGCGACGAAGAGGTTCGCGGGCTTGTCGTACATGTTGCGCGGGGAGTCGACCTGCTGGAGCAGACCGTCCTTGAGGACGGCGACGCGGTCGCCCATGGTGAGGGCCTCGGTCTGGTCGTGGGTGACGTAGACCGTGGTGATGCCCAGGCGGCGCTGGAGGCTCGCGATCTGGGTGCGGGTCGAGACGCGGAGCTTGGCGTCGAGGTTCGACAGCGGCTCGTCCATGAGGAAGACCTGCGGCTCGCGGACGATGGCGCGGCCCATGGCGACGCGCTGGCGCTGACCGCCGGAGAGCGCCTTCGGCTTGCGGTCGAGGTACTCGGTGAGGTCGAGGATCTTCGCGGCCTCCTCGACCTTGGCGCGGATCTCGGCCTTGTTGACGCCGGCGATCTTGAGCGCGAAGCCCATGTTGTCGGCGACGGTCATGTGCGGGTAGAGCGCGTAGTTCTGGAACACCATGGCGATGTCCCGGTCCTTGGGCGGCAGGTGCGTGACGTCGCGGTCACCGATGCGGATGGAGCCGGCGTTGACGTCCTCGAGACCCGCGAGCATGCGCAGGGAGGTCGACTTGCCGCAGCCGGAGGGCCCGACGAGGACGAGGAACTCGCCGTCGGCGATCTCGATGTCGAGCTGGTCGACGGAGGGCTTGGTGGCACCGGGGTAGATCCGGGTCGCCTTGTCGAACGTGACGGAAGCCATGGTGATGTGTCCCTTCACCGGCAGGAACGTGCCGGACGATCCGAGTAAAGGAAGGATTGAGGTCTAGTCCACCTGGGTGAACCAGGGGTGACGCTACCGGGCGCGGCCCGTTCTGTCAGCACTCCCCGCCCCGTGAGATTCCCGACCATCGGGTGACCGTCGTTGGATACACTGCACGGGCTGCCTCCTTAGCTCAGCTGGCCAGAGCACCGCTCTTGTAAAGCGGGGGTCGTCGGTTCGAACCCGACAGGGGGCTCTGTGGGCGCGAGGGCCGGCGCGGGGGTGTTCCCCGGGCGCTGGCCCTTTCGCGTGCCGGGGGACCGGAAGGCCGGTGGGTCCCGGGCCTATGGCGCAGGTTCGATTTCCGTCGTTCGTTCTTCCGCGAAGCCCCGGGTTCCTGTCCCGGGGCTTCGTCGTGCTCCATCCTTCTGGCGTTACGCCGTAGCCTCGGCACCGAGGTTTCCGTCGCCGATGGCGACCCGCAGGACGTGGGCGATCTCCTCGGGCTTGAGGTCGATGCCGTCGAGCCCTTCCACGGTCAGCGGGATTTCCTCCAGCGCGTACGCGCCGCGTCCCTCGGCGCTGAACTCGGGTCCGGTGCGGTCGTCGAAGGACCAGGTCGTGATGCGGGCGAGGTAGAAGAGCTGGCGCTCGTCGTCGGACTCCATGGTGTGGAGGAGGCGGACGACGTCGGCCTTCCCCGCGATCTCCTCGTGGATCTCCCGGTGGAGGGCGGCCTCGCGGGATGCGTCGCCGGGTTCGACGCCGCCGCCGGGCAGGACCCAGTACTCGGGGATGCCGGGTCGGGTGCGGCGGATGACCAGCATCGTGTCATCGGGGGTCACGAGGACGGCACGGACGCGTTCGATCATGCCGGTCTGTCTCCTTGCTTGTTGACGGTCTGTTTGTCGGCGGTCTCAGTGGAGCAGCCAGCCGTCGTCGACGTGGACGGACTGTCCGGTGATGAACGAGGAGGAGGGGCCCGAGGGGAACGTCGACCAGGGCGGCGACGTCCTCGGGGCGGCCACGGCGCGGGACGTACTGGCGCTCGATCCGGTCCTCCGGCCGCGCGCGGTGCCGGGCGGGGAGGGCGTTCTCCGCCTCGACCTGGATGGCTCCGGGCAGGACCGTGTCGACGCAGATCCCGGACGGCACCCGGATCGGTCAGGTCGGCGTTCACCGCGATCCCGGGACTGCCGGCGCGTTCGAAGGGCGCGAGGAGGGCGTGGGCGTCGGGGTCCTGGCCGAGGTGGTTGACCGCGACGGTCGCTCCGGCGGCGAGCGCCCGCCCGATCTCGGCGCCGATGCCGGTGGCTCCGCCGGTGACGAGGGCGGTGCGGCCCTGGAGCGGCCGGTTCCGGAGAGTCGTCTCAATCAGGGGTGGGGACATTGCTGCTCCTTTCGCCGGGTGATGTCGTCTCGTGGACGCTGCTGGAGGCCGATCCGGCGGACTACGACGACATCGTCGGCAGCGAACGCGCGGAGGGGATCGACTTCCGCGAGGAGCACCACGGTCAGGAGGAGGGGCGCGCGCCCGCCTCGGTGGAGGTGGTGTCCATCGCTGAAGTGCACTGCCGTTACGGGGCGCTTCCAGGCTCCACGGACCATGTGAACCGTCCCGTTCCGGATACGGCCGCGCTGGTTCCGGTCGAAAGGGCGGACGGACGGGCGAAGGCCGTGCCGGGCGTCGGCTTCTCGGGTTGTCCGGTGACCGCTTGACGCGTCGTGGATCCGCCGGACGACGTGGTTGTTCGGGGGCGGTGAGGGAATCGGCGGGCGGGCTTTCCGACCGGTCGTCCGTACAACGGCTCCTTGCCGTGCCTCCGGCAGTCGGCCCGCTCGCGGAGCGCCCTTGTAGCGTGACCGGATGGACGAAGAACCCGTACTCATCAAGCTCACGCCGGACCAGGCGTTCGTCCTGTCCGACTGGCTGTACGAGGTGATGATGGAGTCCGACAAGCTGGACGCCATCGTGCCCGATCGCGCGGTCTGGTCCGGGATCTACGCCATCTCCGGGACCCTGGAGAAGGAGCTTGCGGGGATCTTCACGCCCGACTACGAGCAGCGTCTCGCGGAGGCGCGGAGTCGTCTGGTCGAGCTCATGGGGGGGCAGCGGTCAGTGACGAGGGCGTGAGCGGGTGGACGTGTGCCTCAGGTGGGCGTTCCACCTGCGGGTCGGCCAGGTCAGGGCTCGTACCAGTGCGTTGGTCATCACGAAGTAGCCCGGGTGCACCCAGCCCTCTTCCTTCGCGTGCGGGCCCGGGCCGCCCTCCCGGTACAGGTGTCGTACGAGGCGGTCGTACGCGAAGCCGCCCGCCAGGAGCAGCAGTGGGGCGGTGAGTACGGCGCCGAGTGTGATGCCGGCTCGGAGGGGGAGGTGGGAGCGTCCGTCTGTGCGCACGGACGCAGTATGGCCCGGGGCGCGGGCCGGGCGGTTTTCCGGAGTGGGGACGCGGTTTCTGTGTGCAAGCGCTTCGGCGTCCGGGACAATCCGGTGTCACGGGGTGTTCACGTGGCGCGGGGTGTTTTCGGGGAGGGGTGCGCGCATGGGGCGGCGTTCCGGGGGGCTGATCGGGATCTGGGCCGAGCAGCAGAGGGTGGCGCAGCGGCAGCGGGAGGGGCAGCAGCAGGCCGTGCTGCGGCAGCAGCGGGAGGCCGAGCGGCAGCAGCGGGCGTACGAGCGGGACGTGTCCCGGATGCAGCGGGAGCAGCGGGCCGCCTATCGGAGGCATCGGGATGCCGACGCGTTGCGCAGGACCCGGGAGATCGACGACCGCGTCGCCGTGCTCGAGGGGCTGCTCGCCGCCGGGTGTCGTGCGCCCGCCTTCCGCATGGAGTCGCTGCGGCGGGCCGAGGAGGTCGAGCCGTTCGCGCCCGGGGCCCTCGCGCAGCCCGTGCCCGTGCCCGACCAGCGGCACTACTCCGGGCGCGACGGGCGGGCCCGGTTCGAGCGGGACTGGTACGCCGCGCAGGCCGCCGAGGCGCGGCGCCTGGAGTCGCTCGCCGCGTACCGGAGGGAGTACGACGCCTGGGCCGCCCGGCGGATCGACGAGATCCGGGAGTACAACCGGGGAGTCGCCGGGACCGGTGAGGCCCTGGCCCGCGGGGACGTCGGGACCGTCGTCGACTACTTCTCCGCCGTGCTCTTCGCCTCCGGCGGCTGGCCCGACGGCTTTCCCCGTGAGGTCTCCGCCGCTTACGACCGGGGCGGGCGCGGGTTCGTTCTCGACTGGGACCTGCCTGGTTACGAGGTCGTTCCCGAGACCAAGGGCGTCAAGTACCTGCCCAGCACCGACCAGGAGAAGGAGGTCGCCCGGCCCGTCACGCAGCGGCGGGCGCTCTACCGGAGGGTCCTCGCCCAGAGCGTGCTGCTCGCCGTGCGGGAGCTGTTCGCCGCCGACCGGTTCGGGGCCCTGGAGTCCGTCGCCCTCAACGGGTACGTCGGCGGCGTCGACCCGGCCACCGGGCTCGCCTCCCGCGTGTGCGTCGCCTCCGTCGTCGTGGGCCGGCAGGACTTCGACCGGCTCAATCTGGAACTCGTCGCCGCCGTGGACTGCCTGACCGGCGCGCTCGCCGGGCGGCTCTCCAGCAAGCCGGAGGAGCGGGTCGCCGTCGCCCCGTTCCGTACGCCCGACCAGGTCGGGGGCGACGTGGTCGTGCAGGGGGACGGGGAGGAGCCCGATCTGCTGTCCATGGACCCCATCGCCTTCGAGGGGCTCGTCGCCGAGTTGTTCCGGGCCCGGGGGCTCCAGGCCGTCACCACCCGCCGCTCCAACGACGGCGGGGTCGACGTCGACGCCCTCGACCCCGATCCCATCAGCGGCGGCTCGATCGTCGTCCAGGTGAAGCGGTACCGGAACACCGTGCCGCCGTCCGCCGTGCGCGACCTCTTCGGGACCGTGCAGGGCGCCGGCGCCAACAAGGGCGTCCTCGTCACCACTTCGAAGTTCGGGCCCGGGTCCTACGCCTTCGCCGAGGGCAAGCCGCTGACGCTGATCTCCGGGAACGAGCTCGTCGATCTGCTGCGGCGGCACGGGTTGCGGGGGAGGTTGGGCGCCCCCGGGGCCGCCCCCGCCCCGTCCCCTCCCTCCGGGGACTTCAACCTGCTCGGGATGGTGTGGCGCGGGTCCGTCGCCCTCGACGTCTGCGCGCTCGTCTGCGAGGGCGGCCGGGTCCTCGGCGACGAGTGGTTCGTCTTCTACAACAACCCCTCCACCCCGGACGGTTCCGTCGCCGCGGTGACCGCCTCCCCCGGCGACCGCGCCGCCGTCCGCGTCGGGTTCGACGCGCTTCCCGCCCGCGCCGACCGGCTCGTCCTCGTCGCCGCCGTGGACCCCGAGGCCGACCCGGACGCCGACCTCCGCGGGTTCACGGAGGCCGGGATACGGCTCCGGGACGCGTCCGGCGGCGAGCTCGAACGGCTCGACGTGTCCGACGGGCGGCCCGGCGAGACCGCCCTCGTCCTCGGCTCGTTCCGGCGGCGGGCCGGGGGCGACTGGGACTTCGTGGTCGGCGGGAAGGGATACGCCGGCGGGCTCGGGGAGCTGGTCGGGGACTTCGGCGTCGAGGTGGGGTGAGGGGCGCGCCCCTATCCGTTGCCGCCCGTCTCCGCCCGTCTCCGCCCGTCTCCGCCCGTCTCCGCCCGTCTCCGCCCGTCTCCGCCGGTCTCCTCCCGCCCCCCGTCTCCGCCGGTCTCCGCCCGCCCCCCCGTCTACCTCCCGCTCAGCCTGTTCGCCAGGACCGCCACCCGGTCCGTCCGTGCCGAGTGCCCCAGGGCCTCGCGGCGGTCCGCGCCCCGGAACGCCGCGTACATGGTCTGCACGCCGAGCCAGCGCAGCGGCTCCGGCTCCCACTTGCGGACCTTGTGGTCGACCCAGGGGAGGGTCGTCAGGTCGGTCGGGCCCGACTGGCCGGAGTCCTCCTTGATCAGGTCGCGCAGGGTGCGGGCGGCGAGGTTGGCGGTGGCGACGCCCGAGCCGACGTAACCGCCCGCCCAGCCCAGGCCCGTGGAGCGGTCGAGGGTGACCGTCGCGCACCAGTCGCGCGGGACGCCGAGCACACCGGACCAGGCGTGGTCGATCCGTACCCCCGCCAGCTGCGGGAAGAAGCGGACCAGGATCTCGCGCAGGGCCTCGACCGTCCGCGCCCGGGTGCGTCCGTCGTTGTCGGTCTTCGAGCCGAAGCGGTACGGGACGCCCCGGCCGCCGAGCGCGATCCGGCCGTCGGCGGTGCGCTGGGCGTACATGTACGCGTGCGCCATGTCGCCCAGCGTCTCGCGGCCCTCCCAGCCGATCGACTCCCACTGCGCGTCGGTGAGCGGCTCGGTCGCGATCATCGAGGAGTTCATGGGGAGCCAGGTGCGGCGCTGGCCGGCGAGGGAGGCGGTGAAGCCCTCGGTGCAGCGCAGCACGTACGGGGCGCGGACCGTGCCGTACGGGGTGACCGCGTGCTTCGGCCTGATCTCCGTCACCGGCGTCGACTCGTGGATCGTCACCCCCAGCGCCTCGACCGCCGCCGCGAGGCCCTTCACCAGCTTCACCGGGTGCAGACGGGCGCCGTGCGGGGTCCAGGAGGAGCCGACGGCGCCGGTCACGCGGACGCGTTCGGCGGTCTCGCGGGCCCCGTACAGCACGCGGTCGGTCTCGCCGAACGCGATCTCGACCGTGTGGAAGTCCTTGAGGCGGGTGAGCTGCGCGGGGGAGAGGGCGACTTCGAGGACGCCGCCGCGGTGCACGTCGGCGTCGATCTTCTCCCGCTCGCAGACGTCCACGACCTCGGCGACGGTGGCGTTCATGGCCTGCTGGAGGCGGACGGCGGCCTCGTGGCCGTGCAGCTTCGCGTAGCGGTCGCGGCCGGCGATGCCGTTGTAGAGCCAGCCGCCGTTGCGGCCGGAGGCTCCGTAACCGCAGAACTTCGCCTCCAGGACGGTGATGTTGAGGAAGGGCACGGCCTTCTTCAGGTAGTAGGCGGTCCACAGGCCGGTGTAGCCGCCGCCCACGATGCAGACGTCGGCGGCGGTGTCGCCGGGGAGCGGCTCGCGGGGGGCGGGGGCGCCCTCCTGCGCGTACCAGAACGAGATGCCGCCGTTGACCGTACTCATGTCTACCCCTGGATTCGGAATGCGTGGGCGGGACGTTACCCGGCCTCCTCGGCCTGTGGATACGGTTGTCGTGACGGGGAATTCCGCTCCGCGCCCGGCACCTTGTCCAGGGCCGGGCACCCCTAGGGCCTGTCCGGCGGATCATGGCCGGGGCCGCGACGCCTGGCACGGCGCCTCGCCGCGTTGCCGAAACGCCCCGATAGCTCCGCTATCGACCCGCTCCGGCGCCTTGCGAGGCACCGCACCAGACGCCGCGGCCCACCCGACCCTGATCCGCCGGACAGGCCCTAGGCTCGTCGGCATGATTCACGTACCGGAGGAGCTCGCGCGGTCGCAGGCGAAGTACAACGGTGAGGCGGGGCGGGCGTTCGTCGCGGGACTGCCCCGGACGGCCGAGGAGTTCCTGGGCCGGTGGGGGCTGCGGGTCACCGGGCCCTCGATGTACGGAGTGGCCTCGCTGGTCCTGCCGGTGGAGCGGTGCGCGGACGGGACGCCCGCCGCGCTGAAGATGCAGCTCCTCGACGAGGAGAGCGAGGGCGAGCCGGCCGGCCTGCGCGCCTGGGGCGGGGCGGGGGCCGTACGGCTCCTCGACCACGACCCCGCCACCGGGACCATGCTCCTGGAGCGCCTGGACGAGGCCCGGCCGCTGTCGTCCCTCGCGGACACCCGGGAGGCGATGCGGATCGTCGCCGGTCTCCTCGCCCGGCTGACGGCCGTCCCCGCGCCGCCCGGCCTGCGGACGCTCGGCGGCATCGCGGCCGGGATGCTCGCGGAGGTCCCCGGGGCCGCAGCCCGGCTCGGCCCGGAGGACGCGGCGGTCCTGCGGGACTGCGCGGCGGCGGTACGGGAGGTGGCGGGCGAACCGGGCGACCGGCTGCTCCACTGGGACCTGCACCTCGGGAACGTCCTGGCCGCCGGGCGCGAGCCCTGGCTGTCGATCGACCCCAAGCCGCTCGCGGGCGACCCCGGTTTCGACCTCCTGCCGGCGCTCGTGGACCGCTTCGACCCGGACCCGGACGAGGTCCTCCGGCGGTTCGACCTGCTCGCCGAGGTCGTCGGGGACCGGCGGCGCGCGGTGGCGTGGACGCTGGGCCGGGTCCTCCAGAACGGGCTGTGGGACGTCGAGGACGGGGAGCCGGCCCTGGACGCGGAGCAGGTCGCGGTCGCGCGGATCCTGCGGGAGCGGCGGGGGTGACGCCGGTGGTGGCGGGGCGAGGGAGCGGTGGGGCGGGGCCCCCGGTGCGAATTGCGCTGGCCCGAAGGCCCCGGCTCAGGGCACCCTGACCCCATGATCCGTACCGCGACCCCCGCCGACGTCCCCGTCGTCCACGCCATGATCCGCGACCTCGCGGAGTACGAGAAGGCCCTCGACGAGGTCCGCACCACCCCCGAACAGCTTCACGAGGCCCTCTTCGGCGAGCGGCCCGCGGCCTTCGCGCACATCGCGGAGGACGCGGCCGGCGAGCCGGTCGGCTTCGCGCTCTGGTTCCTCAACTTCTCGACCTGGCGCGGGGTCCACGGCATCTACCTGGAGGACCTGTACGTACGTCCGGAGGCGCGCGGCGGCGGCCACGGCAAGGCGCTGCTGCGCGAGCTGGCCCGGATCTGCGTCGAGCGCGGCTACGAGCGCCTCGAGTGGTCCGTCCTGAACTGGAACAAGCCCTCGATCGACTTCTACGAGTCCCTGGGCGCCCGCCCGCAGGACGAGTGGACGGTCTACCGGCTGACGGACGGGGCCCTGGCGGCGCTCGGCGGTCCGGCGGGAGTGTAGGAAGGGGCCATGGACAACACCATGGACAGCGGCAACGGCAACGCCGACAGCGCCGCCCACGACATCGAGCAGCGCTTCCGGCGGATCACCGACTTCGTCGAGGCCCGCCTGACGCCGCTCTTCGACCCCGCGAACGGCAGCGACCACGGCTTCGGCATGGACGACACCTCGCGCGCGCTGCGGGCCGCCCGCTACACCGTGCAGGCCGCGTCGGCCGTCTCCGGCCTCGTGGAGAAGCGGGCGACGGCCCCGGAGCTGCGGCAGGTCGTGGACCAGGCCCTCGAACACAACTGGGACGTGCTGCGGTCCGTCGCCCGCATGTGGGAGGACCACCCCGACTTCCTGAAGGAGTTCAAGGCGCACTCCTGGGACGTCGTCGGCGCCGTCTGACACGCCCCCTAGGGCACCAGGACCACCTTGCCCGTCGTGCCCCGGTTCTCCAGGGCGCGGTGGGCCTCCGCCGCCTCCGCGAGCGGGAAGCGGTGGACCGCGGGGCGCAGGGTGCCGGCGGCCGCGGCGGCGAGGGCGGCGAGTTCGAGGTTGCGGACGTCGCCGCCCGCCTTCTCGATCATCACCGGGCCGAGGACCGACTCCGAGGTGATGCCGCGCTCCGCCAGCTCCTCCGGTGTGAAGGCGAGCGGTTCGCCGTCGTGGAGGCCGGCCCCCGACCAGCCGAAGACGACGTGCTGTCCGCCCTTGCCGAGGAGGTCCACGGCGGCGCGGCCGGCGGCCCCGCCGACCGAGTCGAAGACGACCGTGGCCGCGCGTCCGCCGAGGGGCCCGTCCAGGTACGCGCGGACCCGCTCCGGCCAGTCCGGTTCCAGGTAGTCGACGGCCAGGTCGGCGCCGTTCTCCCGGACCAGGGCCGTCTTCGCGGGCCCGCCCGCGAGGCCGACGACGGTGGCGCCGGCGTTCTTGGCGTACTGGACGAGCAGGGTGCCGATGCCGCCGGCCGCCGCCGGGACGATCGCGACCGACTCGGGGCCGAGCTCCGTGAACCGGAGGATGCCCAGGGTCGTGCGCCCGGTGCCGACCATGGCGACGGCCTCCGCCTCGCCGAGGTGGTCGGGCAGGGGGTGGAGCCGGGCGGCGTCGGTGACGGCCAGCTCCGCGTACCCCCCGGGGACCATGCCGAGGTGGGCGACGACCCGCCGGCCGAGCCAGGACGGGTCGGTTCCCTCCCCGAGCGCGTCGACCGTGCCGGCGACCTCGCGGCCCGGGACCGTGGGCAGCTCGGTGGGCGCCGGGAAGGGGCCCGGCTCGCCCTCCCGGAGCGCGGTGTCGAGGAGGTGCACCCCGGCCGCCGCGACCCGGACGCGGACCTGGCCGGGGCCCGGGGCGGGATCGGGGACCTTCTCGTACGTGAGGTTCTCTGCGGGCCCGAAGGCGTGGAGGCGGACGGCGTGCATGACGGTTCCCCTGTCGTCGTACGGAGTGTGGTCCGGGCGGCCACGGGGAAAGCCTCCGACCTCAAGCGGACTTGAGGTCAAGGCCCGCGACAGGTCAGTGCGTCCCGTGCGCGAGCCGCCGTTCCGCCCGCAGTGCCAGCGACACCGCCTCGACCGCGCTCGTGAACGACACCTCCGAGAGCACGCCCGGCGCCGCGACCTGGTCGCCCACCAGGTACACCCCGTCGCCCCGGTCGACGGCCGGCCGGTCGCGCCAGGTGGTGCCGGGGCGGTCCACCGCCCCCGTACGCCCCCGGGACAGCGACTCGCGCCGCCACACCGTCCGCTCGCGCCAACCGGGGAAGCCGAGGTCGAGGAGCCGTTCCGCGTGGGCGACCCCGTCCGCCTTCGTCGCGTCCGGCCCGACGGGCAGCTGGGCCTGGAGGAGCTGCTGCCCGGCGGGGGCGAGCGAGGGGTCCTGCGCGGTGAACCGCTCGATCCAGCCCGGCGCGTCCAGGTCGGAGACGACGAACGGGTCCCCCTTCCGGGTCCGCAGCGCCAGGTCGACCAGGACCGTACGGCCGCTCTCCCAGGTCAGCGAGGGGTCGTCGAGGAGCCGGGCGGCGGCGGGCAGGGCGGTGGCGACGATCACCGGGCCCCCGCCGGTCGGCAGCGCGTCGACACGGGCCGAGGTCTCGATCCGTACGCCCAGATCCCGTGCCCGGTCCGCCATCCGCCCGATCAGCGCGCCCCAGCCGCCCCGCACGTAGTGCGCCTCGGGCGGCAGGGCGGCGGCCCGGTGCAGCCGCTCCTGCACGAAGCGGGCGGAGAGCGCGCCGGGGTCGTGGTGGAAGAGCGCGACCCCGCTGTACGCGGCGGCGACGCGGGCGGTCCGCGCGCCCGCGAGCCCGGTGGCCCAGGTGCGGAAGTCGGTGTCGACGGGGGCCGTCCGGGCGGTACGGAGGGACTGGCGGAGCAGACCGGGCGGCGGGACGCGGCGGAGGGCGCCGCCGCGGTGGAAGCGGAACCGGAGCCCTTCGGCGGGCGGCAGCGGGGCGAGCGGTCCGAGGAGCCCGCGCTGTTCGAGCCAGGTCCAGTGCGGGCCGCCGCTGTAGAGGGCGTGCGGCCCGTCGTTGGTGCGGTACGGGCCCTCGGCGGTGCGCGCCCGGCCGCCGAGGGTCCGGTGGGCCTCGTGCAGGGTCACGGCGGTGCCGGCCTCGGCGGCGGTGACGGCCGCGGTCAGTCCGGCGAAGCCGCCGCCGACGATCGTGAGCTTCCGCATGGCGCTCTCCCTCGTTCGTTCTCGGGTCCTGCACGGGGGACGGGACGAACGGGCGCGTTCGTGACACGGGGGCGTTGTCAGTGTCGTACATCACCATGGGGGGATGACGGATCACGGCGCGAGGGCGACGGTGCGGAAGAAGAAGGTGCCGGGGGCGCGGCGGCCGGAGGTGCGGCTGCCGCCCCTGGAGCCGTACGGGGGAGGACTGGAGGCGGACGGGGACTACGACGGCCTGGAGCTGTCCGGGCTCGACCTGACCGGGCAGTCGGGGGAGGGGGCCCGGTTCCTGGACTGCGCGCTGCGGGAGTGCGGCCTCGACGGGGCGCGGCTGACGAACGCGCGGTTCCTGGACTCGGTCCTGAGCGGGGTGCGGGGCGTGGGGACGGACCTGGCGGGGGCGCAGCTGCGGGACGTGGAGGTCGTGGAGGCGCGGCTCGGCGGGACGCAGCTGCACGGCGCCGTCCTGGAGCGGGTCCTGGTCCGGGGCGGCAAGGTCGACTACCTGAACCTGCGGTCCGCGAAGCTGAAGGACGTGGTCTTCGAGGGGTGCGTGCTGAGCGAGCCGGACTTCGGGGGCGCGGACCTCGAACGGGTCGGGTTCGTGGACTGCGCCCTGACCGGGGCCGACTTCTCGGGCGCGCGGCTGCGGGACGTGGACCTGAGAGGGGCCCGGCGCCTGGAGATCGCGCGCGGGGTGGAGTCCCTGGCGGGCGCCGTGATCTCGACGTCCCAGCTCTTCGACCTGGCGCCGGTGCTCGCGGCGCAGCTGGGGGTGCGGGTGGAGGGTTAGCCCGCGGTCACGGCAGGCGGGGGAAGCGGGCCTGGAGGGACCAGACGGCCGGGTTGTCGGCCAGGCCCTCGTGCATGTCGGTGAGGTCCGCGATCAGGTCGTGCAGGAAGTCGCGGGCCTCGCGGCGCAGTTCGGCGTGGTTGAAGGTCACGGGCGGCTCGTCGCCCGGCATCCAGTCGGCCTCGACGTCCACCCAGCCGAACCGGCGCTCGAACAGCATCCGGTCCGTGGACTCGGTGAAGTCCAGCTCCGCGTACTGCGGCTGCGCGGCCCGGCTCCCGCGCGGGTCCCGGTCGAGCTGTTCGACGATGTCGCAGAGCGCCCACGCGAAGTCGAGCACCGGCACCCATCCCCAGGCCGTGGACACCTCCCGGTCCGTCTCGGTGTCCGCGAGGTACACGTCCCCGCAGAACAGGTCGTGCCGCAGCGCGTGGACGTCCGCGCGGCGGTAGTCGGTCTGCGGGGGGTCGGGGAAGCGACGCGAGAGGGAGTAGCCGATGTCGAGCACGGGGTCGATGGTGTCACGGTCCCGGACCTTCCGGACCCGGGACCGGTTCGTACGGCTCCGGGCTCGGGCCCGGCCCCGGCTCGTACGGCCCCGGCCCCGGCTCCTACGGGCCTGGGTCCGGCTCGTACGCGCCCCGGCTCACCGGCCCCGCCCGTGCACCGTCCTCGCCACCCGCGGCCCCAGCCAGCGCTTGAGGCGGCGGAGGGGTTCCAGGCTGTCGGCGGCGCGGTCGAGGCGGTAGTAGAGCTGGGGCGGCACGTGCGGGAGGAGGGGGGAGTGGCGCTGGCCGAGCAGGGCGAACATCCGGGCCGGCTCCAGGCGCATGTAGCGGGGCAGGTTCTCGTACCAGCGGGCGCTGTAGCGGGCCGCGCTCTGGGCCGAGACGAGTTCGGCGCGGCGCCGCTTCCCGTACAGGGTCAGGGCCGTGCCGAGGTCCGGCGCGGGGGAGTGCAGCGCGTCCGCGAGGGCGAGGGCGTCCTCCAGGGCCAGGGTGGTGCCCGCGCCGATCGAGTAGTGCATGGTGTGGGCGGCGTCGCCGAGGAGGACCAGGTTGCCCCGGTGCCAGACGCGGTTGGTGAGGGTGCGGAAGGCGAGCCACCGGGCGGGCTCCCCGGCCCGGTCCCGGCCGATCAGCTCGTGCCCGTCGAGCAGGTCGTGGAAGAGCTTCTCCAGGAGGCGCAGGCTGTCGGCCTCGCCCAGCGCGTCCAGGCCCAGACCGGCCCAGGTCTCCGGCGAGCACTCCACGACGCAGGTGGAGCGCTCGCCGCTGAAGCCGTAGGCGTAGCACCAGATCCAGCCGTGCTCCGTCTCCTTGAACGCGAAGCTGAACGCGTCGAAGACCTTGCTCGTGCCGAGCCAGACGTACCGGTTGCGGCCGCAGGCGACCTCGCTGCCGAAGTGGTCCGCGTACGCCTCGCGGAGCGTGCTGTTCACCCCGTCGGCGGCGACGACCAGGTCCGCGTCCGCGAGTTCGGGCGCGTCCGGGCCGCTCACGTCGTGCTCGAACGCGACCCGCACGCCCAGCTCGCGGGCGCGGTCCGCGAGCAGCGCCAGCATCCGCCGGCGCCCGATGCCGAAGCCCGCGTCGCCCCGGTGGACGGTCCGCTCGTCGCGGACGATCGCGACCCCGTCGGTCCAGGTCACGGAGGCGTCCGCGACGGCCCGCGCCGACTCCGGGTCGCCCGCGCGCAGCTTGTCGAGCAGCCCGGCCCAGTACGTGACGCCCCAGCCGTACGTGGAGCCCTCCGGGTTCCGCTCGTACACCGTGATCTCGTGCGACGGGTCCCGCCGCTTCAGCAGGACCGAGAGGTAGAGGCCGGCGGGGCCGCCGCCGACGATCGCGAGCTTCACGTGCGCTCCACTGGGACTGGGGTCATGACACCCTGCGGTCGGGAAGTAACGCACGGTAGCAGGGGAGGGGGAGGGGTGGGGGCAAAGACCGCACAAAGGTGTACGCAAGGGGAGTGCCTACGGCAGCAGCCGGCGCTCCTTCGCCACCGCCACCGCGCCCGCCCGCGTGTCCACGCCGAGCTTGGCGTAGATCCGGCTCAGGTGGGTCTTCACCGTCGCCTCGCTGATGAACAGGGCCCGCGCGATCTCCCGGTTGCCGAGGCCGCGCCCCAGCTGCCCGAGGATGTCCCGCTCCCGGTCGGTGAGGCTCGGGCCCGCCGCGCCCCGCATCCGGTCCATGACCCGGCTGGCGACCGGCGGTGAGAGGGCCGTGCGGCCCTGCGCGGCCGCGTGGATGGCCGCGAACAGCTCCTCGGGCCGCTCGGCCTTCAGGAGGTAGCCGGTCGCGCCCGCCTCGATCGCCCGCGTGATGTCGGCGTCCGTGTCGTACGTGGTGAGGACGAGGACGTGGACGCCGGTCGGCGCGATCCGGCGGGTCGCCTCCACGCCGTCGATGCCGGATCCCAGCTGGAGGTCCATGAGGACCACGTCCGGCTTCAGCTTCGCCGCCATCGCGACCGCCTCCTCACCGCTGCCCGCCTCGCCGACGACGTCGATGTCGGGGGTGCTGCCGAGGAGGGCGAGCAGCCCGGCGCGGACCACCGCGTGGTCGTCGCAGAGCAGGATCCGTACGGAGGACATCACGACTCCAGGGAGAGCGGGGGCGGCGGGTTCGGCAGGGACGGAGGGAGCGGCGGGGTCGTGGGCCTCACGGCTCCGGGTTCAGCGGGATCGCGGCCGAGAGCACCGTGCCCTCGCCCGGGGCGGACTCGACGGTCAGGGTGCCACCGAGCTGTTCGGCCCGCACCCGCATCGCGGGCAGTCCGTGGCCGCGCACCCCGCCCGGCCGGTCCGCCGGGTCGAAGCCGCGCCCGTCGTCGGCGACGTCCAGGACCACCTGGTCGTCGAGGTACGTCAGGGTCACGGCGGCCGAGTCCGCGCCCGCGTGCTCCCGGATGTTCGCGAGGGCGCCCTGCGCGATCCGCAGCAGCGCCGACTGCGCCCGGTCCGGCAGCGGCACCGGCGCCCCGTCGACCCGGAACGCCGCCGACTCGCGCGCGGCCAGGCCCCGCAGCGCCTCCTCCAGGCCGCCGCCCCCGGCCAGGTCGGCCGGCGCGAGGTCGTGGACGAAGCGGCGGGCCTCGGCGAGGTTGCGCTCGGCGATGGACTCGGCCGTACGGACGTGCCGGCGGGCCGTCTCCGGGTCGCCGTCCCAGGTGCGGTCCGCCGCCTGCAACAGCATCTGCTGGCTGGACAGGCCCTGCGCCAGGGTGTCGTGGATCTCCATGGAGAGCCGCTGCCGCTCGGCCAGGGTCCCCTCGCGGCGCTCGGTCGCGGCGAGTTCGCGCCGGGTGCGGATCAGGTCGTCGATCAGGGCCCGCTGGCGCGCCGCCTGCCGGTCCGCGTACACGAACACCCCGGTGGCCAGGGCGGCGACGGCCGGCGGGGCGACGATCAGGTTCGGGTCCCAGCCGCCGTGCGCGAGCCGGACCTGCGCGAAGACCACGAAGGCGGTGAGCAGGGCGACCAGGCCGAGCGCGGCGCGCGCCGGGAGGGTGCGCAGGCCCGTGTAGAAGAGCGGCACCGCGCACCAGGCGAAGCTGGGCGCGAGGACGACGAGGAGCACCCAGACGGCGACGACCGTGCCCAGCCAGGCGATCCGGCGCGGGGTCGCGCGGGTGCCCAGGACCGGGCCGAGGAGGTAGAGGGAGGCGAGCGCGCCGGTGAGCGCGACGATCCAGGGGCTGCGGGCCTCCCAGTCGTGCCGCAGCAGGAAGCGGGCGAGCGAGGCGCCGAGCAGCAGGAAGAACGCGGTGTGCATGATCCGCGCCAGCCAGCGGGCGTCGGGATCCCGCTCCACGCCCCGCTCCGCACCCTCCTCCATGTCCCGGCCCTTCCGCTCCGCTCACCGTTCCCACCTGCGCATACCCCTCCATCCTGGCCCGACGGGACCAGGCCGGCATCGACCGATCGGCTGACCCGGCCGTCCGCCGGTGCGCTCCCGGAGGGCAGCCGGACCGTGGACCGGGAGGCCCCGGGAGCGGCCACAGGATGGATGACAGAGCGAGACGGACGAACGGATCGCTCGGCCCGCGGCCCCGCGCCGTTCCCCTCCTCCCACCCGACCCCGTCCCACGGAGTTCCCCATGAAGAAGATCCTCTTCGGTGCCACCGCCGCCGCCGTCATCGCCGCCGGCGCCTTCGGCGTGGTCTCCGCGAACGCCTCCGCCCCGGCCGCCGCCCCCGCCGCCGCCGTCCGCGCCGACGCCTCCGACGGCAACCTCCAGCAGTCGACGCACCTGACGATCGAGGCGGCGACGAAGGCCGCGCAGGCGACCCTGAAGGCCGCCGAGAAGGAGAACCAGCGGATCTCCGTCGCGGTCGTCGACCGCAACGGCAACACCCTCGTCACCCTGCGCGGCGACGGCGCCGGCCCGCAGTCCTACGAGTCGGCCGTGAAGAAGGCGTACACCGCCGTCTCCTGGAACGCCCCCACCTCCGAGCTGGTCAAGCGCCTCGCCAACGCCCCCACCCTCAAGGACATCCCGAACACCCTCTTCCTGGCCGGCGGCGCCCCCGTCACCGCCAAGGGCGCGCCCGTCGCCGGCATCGGCGTCGCCGGCGCCCCCTCCGGCGACCTGGACGAGAAGTTCGCCCGGGCGGGCGTCGCCTCCCTCGGACGGTAACCGCTCCTCCCGACCGGCCACTCCTCCCGACCGGCCACTCCTCCCGGCCGGCCACTCCTCCCGGCCGGCCGTGGCGCCCGGACCCCCGCCGGGCGCCACGGCCTTCTCCGTACGGCCGGTCCCACCTCCCCTGCATACGATCGGTCCGTGAAGCGCCGTCACCGAACCCGCCACCGGACCCGCACCGGAGCCGCCGCCCTCCTCACCGCCCTCGCGGTGCTCGCGGGCGGCTGCACCGGCGCCACCGGCGGGGTCCGGGGCACCCCCGGGGCCGCCGGGCTCCGCGACCCGTACTTCCCGAAGCTCGGGAACGGCGGCTACGACGTGCGGCACTACGCCCTCTCCCTCGCCTACGACCCGGGCACCGGGCGGCTCGACGGCACCGCCGAGATCACCGCCCGCGCCACCCAGGACCTCAGCGCCTTCAACCTCGACCTGTCGGGGCTCGCGGTCGGCGCCGCGCGCGTGGACGGCGCGCCCGCCGCGCACAACCGGGCCGGGAACGAGCTGACGATCCGCCCGCGCGAGGAGATCCCGAAGGGCGCCGAGTTCCGCGCCACCGTCACGTACGCGGGCGTGCCCGAACCGGTCACGGACGCGGACGGCTCCGAGGAGGGCTGGCTGCGCGACGCCGGCGGCGGGGTCGTCGCGGTCGGCGAGCCCGCCGGCTCCGCGACCTGGTTCCCCGGCAACCACCACCCCTCCGACAAGGCCGCGTACGACATCGCCCTCACCGTCCCCGCCGGGACCGACGCCTTCTCCAACGGCGTCAGGACCGAGCGGCGCACGGAGCCGGACGGGCGCGTCACCACCGTCTGGCACACGCCCGAGCCGATGGCGAGCTACCTCGCGACGGTCATGATCGGGCGGTACGAGACGGGGACGGCGACCGCCCTCGGGACCGTGCCCGTGCTGACCGCCGCCGAGCCGGGGGTCGCGGCGCGGACCGCCGCGCTGCGGGCCGAGGTCCCGGCGATCCTCGCCCGGCAGGAGCGGCGCTTCGGCCCGTACCCCTTCTCGGCCGCCGGGGCGGTCGTCACCGAGGACGGGAAGCTGGGCTACGCCCTGGAGACCCAGACCCGGCCCGTCTTCCCGGCCTCCTCCTTCGACCGGACGACCCTCGTCCACGAGCTGGCCCACCAGTGGTTCGGCAACTCGGTGTCGCCCGCGACCTGGCGGGACCTGTGGCTGAACGAGGGCTTCGCGACGTACGCGGAGTGGCTGTACGCGGAGGAGCACGGGGGCGTCCCGGCCCGCACCGCCTTCGAGCGGGCCTTCGCGCAGAAGGCCAACTGGGCCTTCCCGCCGGCCGTCCCGCCCACCGCCGCGAACCTCTTCGACCCGCCCGTCTACCAGCGCGGCGCGATGGTCCTGCACAAGCTGCGCGAGACGGTCGGGGACGCGTCCTTCGACGCGGTCCTGCGCGGCTGGCCGGAGAAGTACCGTCACGCCAACGCCTCCACGGCCGACTTCACCGCCTACGCGGAGGAGGTCGCGGGGAAGGACCTCGACGGGCTGTGGGACGTGTGGCTGTACGGGGACGGGCGGCCGGAGCGGCCCTGACGGGCCGTGCGCCCACGTGGTGAAGGGGCCCGCCGGAGACACCGGCGGGCCCCTTCGCCGCGTCAGCGGTTCAGTACTTCCAGCGGGCTCGGTCGCCGTCCATCACGCAGTGGATCATGCGTCGGTTGGCCGCGTGCGTGGACCTGCCCAGGTCGGCCTTCCGGCAGAACTGGCCCGCGTCGTAGCAGTTCCCGGCGTTGGAGACGATCTCGCAGGTGGCCTCGGCGGCCGCCGTCGTGCGCTTCGGCGCGGGCGCCTGGGTGGTGGGCTTCGGGGCCCGGGTCGCCTTCGGCGTCGCCGGGGGCCGGGTCGTGGGCTTCGCCTTCGGCGGCGCCGGCGGCTCGGTGGTGGGCGGGGGAGCCGTGGTCGTGGCGCTGGGCGTGGGCTCCGCGGTGGACGGGCTTGGCGTGGGAGTCGGGGTCGGCTCCGGGGTCGGCGTCGCCGAGGTGGGGACCGGGGCCGGGGTGGCGGGGGAGTCGTCGGCCGCCACGGGCCCGCAGGCGACGGTGACGCCGACGAGTGCCAGGCCCGCCAGCGTCTGCCGCACCAGTCGGGCCGCCCGGGCCCCCCGCCCGCGCCGCCGTCCGACTCCGCTCCGGACTCCGGATTCTCTGCCGTCTTCGTCGTTGTCGTACATCGATCCCCCCCACAGGGTCGTTCATCTGGTCGAAGAGGCGCACGCTATAGGGGGAAACGCCTTCCAGGGAGGGTTCGCGGGAACCTTGTTCAAAACGAAACGACGACGCCGGGCTCCGGAACCACACGTGTGGTTCCGGAGCCCGGCGTCGGGGTGCCGGCCCATGGGCCGGCCGGACGTCAGAGGTTCCGACCGGAGGTCAGAGGTTCCGGTCGGATGTCAGAGGTTCCGACCGGAGGTCAGAGGTTGACGCCGAAGTCGCGGGCGATGCCCTCCAGGCCCGAGGCGTAGCCCTGGCCGACCGCGCGGAACTTCCACTCCGCGCCGTTGCGGTACAGCTCGCCGAAGACCATGGCCGTCTCGGTCGCCGCGTCCTCGGAGAGGTCGTAGCGGGCGAGCTCGGCGCCGCCGGCCTGGTTCACGATGCGGATGTACGCGTTGCGGACCTGGCCGAAGTTCTGCGAGCGGGAGACCGCGTCGTAGATGGAGACCGGGAAGACGATCTTGTCGACGTTCGGCGGGAGGGCCGCGAGGTTGACGTTGATCTGCTCGTCGTCGCCGCCGCCCTCGCCGGTGCGGTTGTCACCGGTGTGGACGATGGTCTGGTCCGGCGTCGACTTGTTGTTGAAGAAGACGAAGTGGGCGTCGGAGGCGACCTTCCCGGCGGCGTCCACACCGATCGCGGAGGCGTCGAGGTCGAAGTCGGTGCCGGTGGTGGTGCGGACGTCCCAGCCGAGGCCCACGGTGACGGCGGCGAGGCCCGGGGCCTCCTTGGTCAGGGAGACGTTGCCGCCCTTGGACAGGCTCACAGCCATGGAAAGTCCCTTTCATCGTGGTGTCGTCGCCTGGAGAAACGCGTGTGGCCCCCCGACGGTTCCCGTTCCGTCCCGGACCGTCCCGGACGGAAATCAGGATGACTCCGACGGCCCAGTGCGGGGAACATGGGGGGCATGTCCGGTCCGTATCCCGTTCGCGGCTCCGTCTCGCTCCCCGAGGCCGAGCTCCAGTGGCGTTTCTCGCGTTCGTCGGGTCCGGGCGGACAGCACGTCAACACCAGCGACTCGCGGGTCGAGCTCCGCTTCGACCTCGCGGCCACCGACGCGCTCCCCGAGGTGTGGAAGGCCCGCGCCCTGGAGCGGCTCGCCTCCCGCCTGGTCGACGGGGTCGTGACCGTACGGGCCTCGGAGCACCGCTCGCAGTGGCGCAACCGCGAGACGGCGGCGGTCCGCCTGGCCGCCCTCCTCGCCGAGGCGACGGCCCCGCCGCCGAAGCCCCGCAGGCCGACGAAGATCCCGCGCGGCGTCAACGAGCGGCGGCTGCGGGAGAAGAAGCAGCGCTCGGAGACCAAGCGCACCCGGCGGTCCCGCGACTGGGGCTGAGGCGCGACCGGAGCCGAGCCGCGACCGGGCCGCGACCGGAGCCGGGCACAACCGGGCCTAGGCACAACCGGGCCGAGCCGCGATCGGAGCCGAGCCGCGATCGGAGCCGAGGCACAACCGGGCCGAGCCGCGACCGGAGCCGCCCCCGAAAGACGACGGGCTATCGCCCCAGCTGTCGGTACTTCCCCTGGAAGTACGTCAGGGGCCCGCTGCCGTCCGCCGGCGACACGCCCGCCGTCAGGACCCGGCCCACCACCAGCGTGTGGTCGCCGGCCACGACCCGGTTCTCGGTGCGGCACTCCAGGACCGAGAGCGCGCCGCCCATGAGCGGGGCGCCGCTCGCCTCGCCCCGGACGTACGGCACGTCGGCGAAGAGGAGCCGGTCGCTGACGCGGTTCTTCATCGAGAAGCGCCCGGCGATGTGCCGCTGGTTCTCGGAGAGCACCGAGACCGCCCAGACGGGGACCTCGGAAAGCAGGTCGTCCATGCGGGAGCCGTTGCGGAGGCTGATCAGGACCAGGGGCGGGTCGAGCGAGACCGACGTGAAGGCGGTGGCCGTCATGCCGACGTCCTCGCCGCGCGGACCGTCGTCGGGGTCGTGCGCGGTCACCAGGACCACGCCCGACGCGAGGCGGGACATCGCCGCCCGGAACTCTTCGTTGCTCACCCCCTCAGCATGGGGGATCGCCAGGTCGGTCGCGGGGGGCGGGGAGGCGGTCTTCTGCAGCACCCTCCCGACGCTAGGACGGCCGCCCGCCGGCCGCATCGGGCGGGGGGACCAGGCCCGTGCCCCCCGCCGGTCCTAGGACCCCCGGAGGAGGCCCGGCGGAAGTTCCCGCCGACGGCTCCGCCGAGCCCCGGCCGACCCGCCGTGACCTGCTGTGACTTGAGTCACAGCGGCCAGTATTTGCTGACCCTGTGTACCGGCTGCGCAGCTCACTGTGATTCAGTGGCAAACACAGTCCTCATGGAAACGCGAACGTGCGACAGGAAGCCGATCAGACACCCTGGAGTTGCTGTCGAGGTCTCGGGGAGAGCGAGCGATGGAGACCGAGTCGGAGCCGTACGTCCGTCTCTCGACCCTGCGGCAGCTGCATCAGGTCGTGACGGACCTCAACACCGCCCGCAGTCTGGCGGACACCCTGCAGACCGTCGCGGACGGCGTGGTCGCCGGTCTCAACTACGAGCTGGCCTGCGTCAACCTCGTGCGCCCCGACGGTGACCTCGTCGTCGCCGCCTTCGCCGGAAGCTCCGCCGCCGAGGCCCTGATCACCGGCCGGGTCGGCTCCCGCGCGGCCTGGGAGCGCCGCCTCTCCATGGGGATCGCCTGGGGCGACCTGCGGTTCATACCGCACACCGAGGGCTGGGTCCTGCTGGACGACGACGTCCCCCAGTGGCACACCGACGGCCCCGCCCCCCGCTTCGAGGACGAGTGGCACCCCCACGACCGGCTCTACGCCCCGATGTACGCCTCGGGATCGGGCCGCGAGCTCCTCGGGGTCATATCCGTCGACCGCCCGCGCAACGGCCGGCACCCCGGCCCCTGGGGCCAGGAAGCGCTCCAGATGTACGCCTCGCAGTCGGCCATCGCCATCAGCAACGCCCGCCTCCGCTCCAACATGCAGCGGGCCCTGGTCCGGCTCGAACGGGAGCAGCAGGCCCTCCGCGCCAGTGAGGAATCCTTCCGCCAGGCCTTCGAGTACGCCCCCTCCGGCATGGCCATCGCCGAGATGGGCGGCGACCAGCACGGCCGGCTCCTGCGCACCAACGACGCCCTGTGCCGGCTCCTCGGCCGGCCCGCCTCCGTGATGCGCCGCTACTCCTTCGCCGACCTCGTCCACCCCGAGGACATCGGCACCCTGCTGCGGACCTCCGCCGAGGGCGGCCGGGCCGAGCTGCGGCTCGCCCGCCGCGACGGCACCTACGTCTGGGTCTCCCTGCGGAACTCGGTCGTCGCCGACACCGCCGACGGCCCCCGCTTCCTCCTCACCCACGTCGAGGACATCGAGGAGCGCAAGCGCCACGAGCTCCAGCTCGCCCACCGCGCCTCGCACGACGCCCTCACCGGCCTCCCCAACAGCGCCGAGCTGCGCTCCCGGCTCTCCGCCCGGCTCTGCGAGCGCCCGGCGGACGCCCCCGGCGCGTACGGCGACGGCTACGGGTACGGGCCCGTCCCCGGCTCCGGACCGGGCTCCGGCTACGAGCCGTACGAGCACGAGCACGGCTTCGGCTTCGAGCCGGCGGGCGGCGCGGGCCCGTACGACCACCACGTGCACATGGTGGCTCCCTCCGGCGGCGAGGCCGACGACGGCACCAAGGGGCTCGCGGTCCTCTTCTGCGACCTCGACGGCTTCAAGTCGATCAACGACCGCTTCGGGCACCACACCGGCGACGCCGTCCTCATCGAGGTGGCCCGGCGGCTCACCACCGGCGTCCGGGACGGGGACACCGTCGCCCGGCTCGGCGGCGACGAGTTCGTCGTCCTCGCCGACGGCCTCGGCGCGGCCGACGCCGCCGACCTGGCCGTACGCCTCCGGAACGCGATCATCCCGCCCATCCGGGTGGACGGGCGCGCGGTGCGCGTCGGGGCCAGTTTCGGCATCGGCTGGGCCGAGTGCGGCATGTCCGTGGAGGAGGTCCTGAACTCCGCCGACCAGCGCATGTACGTGGAGAAACGCTCCCGCGCCAAGGTCCAGCGCCGAGCCGGCTGACGTGCACGCCACCCCCCACCAGGTCAAGGGTCCGAGTCGGGGAATGGCCCGTTCGGGGTAGGCTCGCCCGGTCGGCGACGGCTGGCGAGCATGGAGAGGATGACCCGGATGGCTGCCGGTAACGACGGCTCGAACAAGCCCGAGGACGACGATCCGTTCGGCTACCTGTACGAGGACGGACGGGCGGCGGGCGCGCAGCCCCCGCAGGGCGGCGGCTACGGCTACCCCGGTCCCGGCCCCGCTCAGCCGGGCGTGCCCCGGACCTCGTACAACCAGGTCAGAACGGTCGGCGACCGCCGCCAGTACGGCGGCGGCCAGCAGCACGCGCAGCCGTACGTGCCGCCGCAGCAGCAGGCGCCGTACGGGCAGCCGCACGCGCAGTACGCCGCGCCCGAGACCTACGGCGGCCACCAGCCGCCCCGCCGGACCCCGCCGCCCCCGCAGCGCGGCGGCTCGGGCCGGGGCCCCAACACGCGGGGCCTGCTGATCGGCGCGGTCGCGGTCGTCGCGGTCGTGGTGCTCGGCATCGCGGCGGCGGTGATCACCAACATGAACAAGGACACCCCGGACGACAAGGCGGGCGGCACCACGCCCACGCCGACGGCGTCCTCCCAGCCGTCGGAGACCCCGAGCAGCGAGCCGAGCTCGGCGAAGCCGACTCCGACCGACCTGCCGAGGCAGGACGCGGCCACCCTCCAGCTCGGCGGCCCGGCCAAGCTCGACACGGCCGTGAAGGGCGCGAAGGGCCCGGGCGGCGCCTACGTGGTCTTCAACGGCCAGGGCGGCTCCGCGAGCTGGACCGTGGACGTGCCGAGCACCGGGGACTACACCCTCCGGATCGTGTACAGCGTGCCCGGCAAGGACGCCAAGACCTCGCTGACGGTCAACGGCGAGAAGCCCCGCGAGATCAACATGGCCAACTGGGCGAAGGCTCCCGAGGGCGAGTGGGAGAAGGGGTGGACCTACACCTACTCCTACGTGAAGCTCAAGCAGGGCACGAGCAACTCGCTCAAGATCTCCTGCGAGCCGGGCGACTCCTGCGACGCGATCCTGGACCAGGTCTACCTGGAGGCCGGACAGACCGGAAAGCGCTGACGCGCGAGGTCACGAGTTCCTGAGTTCTTCCGGGAGGAGGCCCTACGGGGTCTCCTCCGTCGTTTTCACCCGCCCCAGCAGCTCCTCGTACGCCCCCGCGTCGAACTCCCCCGCCACCGGGGAGAGGACCGTCGCCGCCGAGAGGGCGACCGCGCGGACCAGGCGGTCCGGCCAGGGGACGCCGTCGACCAGGCCCGAGAGCAGGCCGGCGACGGCCGAGTCGCCCGCGCCCGTCGGGTTGCCCTTGACGGGGGCCGGCGGGGTCGCGCGCCACAGGCCCTCGGGGGTGGCGGCGAGCAGGCCCTCGGGACCGAGCGAGGAGACCACCGCGTGGGCCCCCCGGCGGCGCGCGTCCAGGGTGGCCCGGCGGGGCTCGCGGGCGCCGGTGAGCTGGGCCAGCTCGTCCGCGTTCGGCTTGACCAGGTCGGGGCGGGCCGCGATGCCCCGCCGCAGCGGCTCGCCGCTGGTGTCGAGGAGGACGGGCACGGCGGCGGCGCGCGCGAGCCGGACGAGCTCCGCGTACGCGCCGACGTGGATGCCCGGCGGGAGGCTGCCGCACAGGGCGACGGCGGCGGCGCCGTCGAGGAGCGAGGCGAACCGGGCCCGGAAGGCGTCCCACTCGGCGGCGGTGACGGTCGGCCCCGGCTCGTTGAGCTGGGTGGTGTCCCCGTCGGCGGCGTCGACGACCGCGACCGTGCGGCGGGTGGACCCGGCCGTCTCGACCAGCTCGTCCCGGACCGGGGTCGCCGCGAGCCCGTCCCGCAGGACGGCCCCGGTGGCGCCGCCCGCGAAGCCGGTGGCGACGGTCTCGTACCCGAGGGCGGCGAGGACCCGGGCGACGTTGAGCCCCTTGCCGCCGGGGCGCTCGATCACCTGGGTGACCCGGTGGGAGGCGCGCGGGGTGAGGGCGGGGACCCGGTAGGTCAGGTCCAGCGCCGTGTTGAGGGTGACCGTCACGATCACCTGTCCACCCCCCGTACTCCCTGTGAAGACCCGTGGAACGTACGTTCCGACGGCCCCTGATCATGCCAAAGGAAAGGCGGCAGGCCCAGACCCCGGCCCGCCGCCCTTCCGCATGACTCCTGATCAGACGGCCGCCGCGAGCGCCGGTTCGACGACCCAGGCGCCCTTGCGCATGACGCCCTTGAGGGTGAAGTCCGCGTCGAGGACGACGATGTCGGCGTCCTTGCCGGGCTCCAGGGAGCCGACCCGGTCGTACAGGCCGAGGAGGCGGGCCGGGTTGGCGGAGATGGCCTGGACGACCGACTCGACGGGCAGGCCGTCGACGGTGACGGAACGCTTGAAGGCGCGGTCCAGGGTGAGGGTGGAGCCGGCGATGGAGCCGCCCTCCACGAGCCGGGCGACGCTGTCCTTCACCTCGACCTCCAGGGGGCCGAGCATGTAGCGGCCGTCGCCGAAGCCGGCGGCGTCCATGGCGTCGGTGATGAGGGCGACGCGCCCGGGGCCCGCGTGGTGGAAGGCCAGCTCCAGGGCGGCGGGGTGCAGGTGGGTGCCGTCGTTGATGAGCTCGACGGTGATCCGCTCGTCCTCCAGGAGGGCGGCGATCGGGCCGGGGGCGCGGTGGCCGAGGGCGGGCATCGCGTTGTAGAGGTGGGTGGCGACGGTGGCGCCCGCGTCGATGGCGGCGACGGTCTGCTCGTACGTGGCGTCGGTGTGGCCGATGGCGGCGATCACGCCGTGTTCGGCGAGGAGGCGCACGGAGTCCAGGCCGCCGGGCAGCTCGGTGGCGAGGGTGACCATCTTGGCGTGCCCGTGCGCGGCGTCGACCAGCTTGCGGACCTCGGCCGGGTCCGGGTAGCGCAGCAGCGTCTCGTCGTGGGCGCCCTTGCGGCAGGGGGAGATGAACGGGCCCTCGAAGTGGATGCCGGCGATCTCGCCCTGCTCGGCCAGCTCGGAGAGGAGCCCGGCCCGTTCGGTGAGGAAGTCCATCTCGCCGGTGACGAGGGAGGCCACGGTGGTGGTGGTGCCGTGCAGGCGGTGGGTCCGGACGCCCTGGAGGACCTCCTCGGCGGTGCCGGAGGTGAAGGACGCGCCGCCGCCGCCGTGGTTGTGCGTGTCCACGAAGCCGGGGACGAGCCAGTGGCCGGTCAGGTCGATGCGCTCGGCGTCCTCCGGCGCGCTGCCGGCGATGAGGCCGCCGTCGACGATCACGCGTCCGTTCTCGACGATCCCGGTCGGCAGCACGACGTGTGCGCCGGTGAGAACCTTGTGATCTGCCATCAGGCGGAAACCTCCGAGTCGGTGGGGCGCTGGGCGGCGAGCAGGTCCCAGGCGAGGAGGCCCGCGCCCAGGCAACCGGCGGTGTCCCCGAGGGCCGCCGGGACGATGGCGGGCAGCTTCTGGAACGTGACTCGCTCTTCCACCGCGGCCCGAAGTGGTGTGAACAAGGTTTCCCCGGCTTCGGCGAGACCGCCACCGATGATGAGCGTGCGGGGGTCCAGCAGGGTGAGCGCGGTGACCAGGCCGTCCGCGAGGGCGTCGACGGCGTCCTGCCAGACCCGTACGGCGATGGGGTCGCCGGAGTCGACGGCCTTGGCGCAGTCGGCGGCGTCGGCCTCCGGGTCGCCGCCGGCCTCGGCCCAGGCGAAGGAGACGGCGGAGGCGGAGGCGTACCGCTCCAGGCAGCCGCGCTGGCCGCAGCCACAGGCGGTGCCGCCGGGGCGCACGACGATGTGGCCGATCTCGCCGGCGTAGCCGTGGGCGCCGGCCTCGATGCGGTCGCCGATGCCGATGGCGCCGGCGATGCCGGTGCCGAGGGGCACGAAGAGGAAGCGGTCGGCGCCGTTGCCCGCGCCGATGCGGCCCTCGGCGAGGCCGCCGGTGCGCACGTCGTGGCCGAGGGCGACGGGGATGCCGTCGAGGCGGCGGCTGAGGAGTTCGCGCATGGGAACGTCGCGCCAGCCGAGGTTGGCGGCGTAGACGGCGATGCCGTTGTCGGCGTCGACGATTCCGGGGACGGCGACTCCGGCGGCCGCGGCGGGCTCTCCGTACCGCTCCTGGCCGAGGAGGCGGAGGTCCTCCGCGAAGCCGAGGATCGTCTCGACCACGGCCTCGGGGCCCCGGTCGCGCCCGGTGGCGCGGCGGGCCTCGTGGAGCAGGGTGCCGTCCGCCCCGACGAGGGCGGCCTTCATGCCGGTGCCGCCCACATCCAGGGCGATGACGTGTTTCACGTGGAACAGTCTGGCGCGCGGAGGGGCAAAAGGTCTAGTCCACTGCCGAGGATTGTTGCGTGCGGATACAAATTCGATTCCCGGAGCGCGGGCCCGTCCCCCGCCTCCCCGGGGCGTCCGATCCGCGGCATTTCGGAAAGGGTGTTGCGGAAGTGATATCCGAGTGGTGTAGACCTTATGGCGGGTGCGGGGCAGACTTGCGGCCCTGACGAGAGCAAACGTGCAGCTCAGTGCAGCTCAACGACGAGCAAAAGGTGGATGAAGCCGTGGAGCGGCGACGATTTCTTGGACTGACCGCGGCCGCCGCGGCCCTCGGCCTGACCATGACGGTCTCCGGCTGCGGTTCCCTGGGCGGCGACTCCGGCGACGTGACCCTGAAGCTGGTCGCCGCCGAGTACGACCTGACCGGCGGCGACTCCACCAAGAAGTACTGGACCGACCTCGCCGCCGCCTTCGAGGCGAAGCACCCCGGGATCAAGATCCAGGTCCAGGTCGAGTCCTGGGACGACGTCGACCGCAAGGTCGCCGAGATGGTCGAGGCCGGCCAGGCCCCCGACATCGCGCAGATCGGCGCCTACGCCGACTACGCGGCCGCCGGCCAGCTCTACTCCGCCGACGAACTCCTCTCCATACCCGTCCAGGCCAACTTCCTCCCCCGGCTCGCCGCCGCGGGCGAGCACAAGCAGACCCAGTACGGCCTGCCCTTCGTCGCCTCCACGCGCCCCCTCTTCTACAACAAGGCCCTCTTCGAGAAGGCCGGCGTCACGCCGCCCACCACCTGGAACGAGCTGGCCGCGGCCGCCGCGAAGCTCAAGAAGGAGGGCGTCCGGACCCCCTTCGCGCTGCCGCTCGGCCCCGAGGAGGCCCAGGCCGAGGCCATGATGTGGCTGCTCGCGGGCGAGGGCGGCTGGACCGACGCCAGCGACCACTACGCGGTCGACTCCGAGACCAACGTGCGCACCTTCGAGTGGCTGCGGACCAACCTCGTCGGCAAGGACCTCACCGGACCCGTCGCCCCCGGCAAGCTCAACCGCAAGGCCGCCTTCACCGCCTTCGCGAACGGCGAGGTCGGCATGCTCAACGGCCACCCCTCGCTCCTCAAGGAGGCCGCGAAGAAGGGCGTCGAGGTCGGGCAGGTCCCGCTCCCCGGCGCCGACGGCCCCTCCAAGACCTCCATGGGCGTCGCCGACTGGATCATGGGCTTCAAGCAGAACGGCCACCGCAAGGAGATCGGCGACTTCCTGAACTTCGCCTTCAACGACGAGAACGTCCTGAAGTTCGCCGGGGACAACGACCTGCTGCCGGTCACCGTCAGCGCCTCCACCCGCATGGAGACCGACCCCGAGCACGCCAACCTGCGCGTCTTCCTCAAGGTCCTCCCCGACGCGCAGCTCCCGCCGGTCGGCAAGACCTCGTGGGCCAAGGTCAGCGAGAACGTCAAGCAGAACATCGGCAAGGCCGTCACCCCGACCGGCCGCCCGGCCGAGGTCCTGGGCTCGATCGGACGCGTGGCGACGGCGGCGGAGGCTGCCGAGTAATAAGTTGGTCGTATGAGCGAGGACCGGGAAGCGACGCGTGGTGAGGACGGCGAGTCCGGGACCGCCCGGGGCCCAGCCCCCCTCACCGAGCAGGAGCGGGCCCTCCTCGCCGTCGAGCGCCGCTCCTGGCCGGGGCCCGGCGCCAAGGAGCGGGCCGTCCGCGAGGGCCTGGGCCTATCCCCGACCCGCTACTACCAGCTCCTCAACGCCCTCCTCGACGACCCGCGCGCCCTGGCCCACGACCCGGTGACGGTCAACCGCCTGCGCCGGGTCCGCGAGGAGCGGCAGCGCAGGAGGTAGGCGGGCGCGGGAGGCGGGCGGACGGCGGCGGAAAGGCCGGAAGAAGGCGGGCGGGCGCGGGCGCCGGGAGATCCGGAAGGTAGGGGACGCCCCGCGTGGGTAGGGTCGGAAGCATGGTCACCAGCCTTCCGCATCCGACCACGTCCGCCGGCCGCGACGGCCTGGCCGCGCTCCTCGCGCGGCCGCAGGAGGCCGTCGTCGCCCTCGACTTCGACGGCACGCTCGCCGACATCGTGCCCGACCCCGAATCGGCCCGCGCCCACCCCGGCGCCGTGGCCGCCCTCGCGGCCCTCGCTCCCCGGGTCGCCTCCGTCGCCGTCGTGACCGGCCGGCCCGCCGGGGTCGCCGTCCGCCACGGCGGCTTCGCCGGCGTCCCCGGTCTGGAGCGCCTGGTCGTCCTCGGCCACTACGGCGCCGAACGCTGGGACGCCACCACCGGCACGGTGCAGGCCGCCCCCGTCCCCCCGGGCGTGGCCGCCGTCCGTGCCGAGCTGCCCGGCTTCCTCGACCGGGCCGGGGCGTGGCGGGGCGTCTGGATCGAGGAGAAGGGCCGCGCGGTCGCGGTCCACACCCGCAGGGCCGCCGACCCGGAAGGCGCCTTCGAAGCGCTGAAGGGCCCCCTCACCGACCTGGCCACCGGCCACGGCCTCGTCCTGGAGCCCGGCCGGATGGTCCTGGAGCTGCGGCCCCCGGGCGTGGACAAGGGCGTGGCGCTCGCCTCGTACGCACGGGAGGCGGGTGCCGGGTCCGTGCTGTACGCGGGCGACGACCTGGGCGACCTGCCCGCCTTCGCCGCCGTGGAGAAGCTCCGTGCCGACGGCACCCCCGGCCTCCTGGTCTGCAGCGACTCCGGCGAGGTCCCGGAACTCTCCGACCGCGCCGACCTCTCGGTCCCGGGCCCGGCGGGCGTGGTGGACTTCCTGACGACGCTGGCGGAGGCGGTACGGGGGGACTGACCGGGCCCGCATATCCGGAGGCGACGGGGCGCGGGCGTCTCGTAGGATCACGGGCGGGACGGGGCTCGTAGCGCAGCGGTCGTCGCGCCTTCACCGCATGTAGGAGGACGCCGGTTCGAATCCGGCCGGCCCCGTCCCGTGAGACCCCGTCGTGACCTCGGCCGACGAAAGTCAGCCCAGGTGGCGGGAGAGCCGAAAGAGCACCCGCCACGTGTGCACGGCAACCACCCACCGACCCCGGCCACGCTTCTCCTGATGCCACGACCTCGGCCCACGGCGGCCTGCACGAGCCCGTGGCGAGGGTGGGGCACCCCCGAGGAACGGAGCGGAGCGAGTACCGCAGGGGCTCCCCGTACGGCGGGCGCGCTTGCCTACTTAAGACGGAGCGGCCGGGGTGAGCCGCTGACCTGCGCAAACAGCTGGGCCGTGTTGCGGCCCTGTAGATTGACTATGCGAAAATGAATAGAAGCCCGACTTCGTGGAGGATTAGAATGCGAAAATGAATAAGATGCCGAAGGGTTCGGCAGAAGCTATCCAGCCCTGGATGATTTCACCCAGCCACGGAGGTACCCTTTGCGCGCGGCCCGACGAGTGACCAGGATCGAGACGGTCAACCGGACCACGGGCGAGGTGCAGGACCTCACCGTGCACTCGTCGGTCAGTGCCGCGCACGGGCTCTGGTTCCGGGGAGGTGGGTACACCACGATGGGGTACGAGGCCCACAACGCCCTGGCCGAAGCGGATCTCAGCGGGGCGTGCTACAAGCTGTTCCACAAGATGTGCGCTCTCCAAAACCGCAAGGACCACGGTCTTGTCCGGGTGGAGACCCAGGCCAAGTTCGCCGAGCAGGTGGGCATGTCGCAGCCGACCGTGTCGAGGTCCCTCAAGCAGCTTGCGGAGGCGGGCTTCATCTATCCCGACGGTCGTGATTGGCGCATCCGCCCCGACTTCGTCTTCAACGGCAACGGGGCCGCTCAGGGCCGGGCCGTCCAGAGCATTCCGGCCGACGCCCCCGACCCGTACACGCGGAAGGGCGCCGGGCTGACCGTCATCGACGGTGGCGACAGCGGGGACGACGGGGACGCGTGAGCCCGGCCCCCGTCAGGCCGCGGTCCTGACCGGTCGGATCATCGCGGTGAGTACGGGCGACTCCGGGGACGGGCGGCTCGTGCCGATCGCCTCGTACCCCCAGGCCTCGTAGACCCGCCGGACCTTCCCGTCACCGGCCGACGCGTTGACCATCAGCGACACGTACGCCTCGCTGCGGCCGGCGAGGAGTGCGTCGTGGATGCGCCGTGCCAGCCCGGTTCCCCGGTGGGGGACCGTCACGCCGATCTCCTTCAGGGCCAAGGCCGGTGCACGGGTGAAGGCGGGGTCCACCTCGCCCATCCTCTTCCACCAGCGGTCCCCGCTCTCCACCGTGTTGCCGTACGCGTAACCCACCGGCCGCCCCTCGGCGTCGAACGCGAGCACCGCTTCGAATCCCGGCTCTCCGCCGTGACGCTCCAGGCGTTCGGCGAAGGTCGGCACGGCGTAGTTCGGCAGGTGCAGCAGGGGCTCGCGCACCTTCGCGTACGCCGCGATCAGGGGAGCGGTGACCTCGTGGGCGTTCGTGTAGTGGCGCAGTCCCGTGGGCACGTGGGCTCCTCCGGGTCCTACGCGGGTCCCCTCAGCGCCTCCAGCTGGTTCAGGAACCAGCGCTGCGGCGGCAGGGCCGTGGATGCCGTGGCCAGGCGTTTCGTGCGGTCGGCGCGTTCGGGGTGGGGCATCGTGAGGGCCGTGTGGAGGGCCTCGGCGGTCTCCGAGACGTCGAAGGGGTTCACCGTGAGCGCGTCCTCGCGCAGCTCCTCGTACGCGCCCGCCTCCCGGGACAGGACGAGCGCGCAGCCCTGTTCCGAGACCACCGGTATCTCCTTGGCCACCAGGTTCATGCCGTCGCGGACCGGGTTCACCAGGGCCACGTCCGCCAGGCGGTAGGCCGCCAGGGAGCGGGTGAAGTCGTCCTTCACCGAGACCAGCACCGGCGTCCAGTCCTCCGTGCCGAACTCCGCGTTGATCTCCTCCGCCAGGGCCGCCACCGAGGTCGTGTACGAGCGGTAGACCTCCAGGTCCTGGCGCGAGGGGTACGCCGACGCCAGGTGCACCACCCGGCCGCGCCACTCCGGGCGGGCGGTCAGGAGCTCCCGGTACGCCAGCAGGCCGCGCAGGATGTTCTTCGACAGCTCGGTGCGGTCCACGCGGACGATCGTCTTCCGGTCGCCGACCTCGGCCCGCAGCTCCGCCAGCCGCTCGTCCACCGCCGGCCGGTACGCGAGCGCCCGCAGCTCCTCCGCGTCGACGCCGAGCGGGTGCACCGCCACGCGCGTCCCGGTGCCCGCCACGTCCGCGCCGGCCGCGAAGGACTCGGCCCAGGCCGAGGTGTGGAAGCCCAGCTCGTCCGCGCCGAGCATCCCCCACAGCAGCTCCTCGCGGACGTCGTCCGGCAGCATCCGCAGGTACGCGGGGGACGCCCACGGCGTGTGGGTGAAGTGCGCGATCCGCAGGTCCGGGCGGAGCTCCCTGAGCTGCCCGGGGACCAGGGCCAGGTGGTAGTCCTGCACCAGGACCGCCGCCCCCTCGTCCGCCGCCCCGGCCAGCGCCTCCGCGAAGGCGCGGTTGTACGCGCGGTACGACTCCCAGCGGCGCCGGAACTCCGCGTCGTACACGGGCTCGCGCGGGATGTCGTACAGGTGGTGGTGGAGGAACCACAGCACCGAGTTCGCGATGCCGTTGTACGCGTCCGCGTACACGTCCGGGTCGATGTCCAGCATCCGGACGCCGGGCTCCCCGACCCCGCGCCGGACCGCCTCCCGGTCGCCCTCGCCGAGGGCCGCGCACACCCACACGCTGTCCTGCGAGGAGACGGCGCTCAGGCCGGAGACCAGGCCGCCGCCGCCCCTGCGGGTGTCGAGCGAGCCGTCCTCGCCGAGCACGTACGAGACGGGACCGCGGTTGGATGCCACGAGCACAGAAGCCATGTGGCGAACCTAGCCCGTCCCGTAAACGCTCAAACGTACGTATACAAGACGAGGGGGATCCGGCCACCCAGGGTCACGGGGGCCGGGCCCGGGAGGGGTCAGGGGGCGGAGTGGGCCCGCAGGGCCGCCCTCGCCACCAGGCCCGTCGCCGCAAGGGCCGCCACCAGGCCGCCGAGCAGCCAGAGGCGTTCCTCATTGCCCCGGGGGTGGGGCGGAGTGGTCGCCTTTCCCGGTGCGCCCGGTGCGCCCGGTGCGCCCGGTGCGCCCGGTGCGCCCGGCGCCGGGGACGCGTGCGCGTGGAGGGGGACGGAGGGCGGCGGCACCGGCGCCGCGCCCGCCGCCGTGGGCGCCCACGCGACCGCCGTCAGGCCCGCCGCCGCCAGCACCCTGCCCGTACGCCGTCGTCCGAAGTCCATGGAACCCATGGACAGTGAATGTATGTAAAACGGGTCATAAGCGTGCGTTACGCCACGCGGCGGCGCGCGTACTCCGCGACCTCCGCCATCGGCGGCCGCTCCTCCGTGTCCACCGCGTACGTCCGCGGCTCGAAGCCCTCCTCGCCCCGCTCGAACTGGGTCAGCCACGGCCGCACCAGATGCCCCCGCGACAGCCTCAGCTGCGCCGTCCGGTAGATCGTCGCCGCCATCCGGCCGAGCGCGTGCCCGTCCTGGTGCCGGTGCTTGCGCACCCCCACGTCCACCTGCGCGAGCCCGTCCAGGCCCACCGTGTGCAGCGCGTCCACGAGCAGCCCCAGCTCCACTCCGTAACCGACCGGGAAGGGCAGCCGCTCCAGGAGCGAGCGACGGGCCGCGTACTCGCCGCCGAGCGGCTGCACGAAGCCGGCCAGCTGCGGCCAGTGCAGGTTCAGGACCGGGCGGGCCATCAGCTCCGTCACCCGGCCCCCCTGGCCTGGGGAGTCGCCCAGCGGGCGGTCGTACATCGCCTTCACGAGGTGCACGTCGGGGTCGGTCAGGAGCGGGCCCACGATCCCCGTCACGAAGTCCGCCGAGAAGTCCCGCAGATCCGCGTCCACGAAGCACACCACGTCCCCGCTCGTCACCATCAGTGACCGCCACAGGACCTCGCCCTTGCCGGGCACGGCCGGTATCCGGGGAAGTACGTCGTCGCGCGCGACCACCCGCGCCCCGGCCGCCGCGGCGACCTCCGCCGTGCGGTCCGTGGAGCCCGAGTCGAGCACCACCAGCTCGTCCACGAGCGGCACCGCCTCCGACATCAGCTCGCGGCGGATCACGCCCACGATGTCCCCGACGGTCGCCTCCTCGTTCAGCGCCGGCAGCACCACGCTGACCGTCGTCGCACGTTTGGCGGCGAGGATCCGCTCCAGCGGCCGGTCCGCCACGGACCAGGACCGCCGGGACAGCCAGCGCTCCACCTCTTCCAGCACGTGATCTCCATCTCGCGGTTCGGACGGGCCGTCCAAGCGCCCGGGCCTTCGGTTACAGTCTTGAACAACGCGGCGACCCCCCGCACGTCGGGGTGGCAACCGCGTCGGAGCACGGGAACGAAAGTCCCGACGCCCCCACAATCGAATACCGCTCATCCAGAGGGGCAGAGGGAAACGGCCCGTTGAAGCCCCGGCAACCCTCCAGTCGGTTCGTCTCGTGATCCAGCGAGGCCCCCGGCTAGGGAAGGTGCCAAATCCGTCTCAAGGCGAAAAATTCGCCATTGAGAAAGATGAGGAGAAAGGGCCTCGCCTCCATGGCTGTACAGACCGTCGCACCCGCCACCACCGTCGACCTCGGTCCCGCGTCCGGGCTCTCCTGTCGCGAATGCGGTGAAGTCTTCGCCCTCGGCCCGATCTTCGCCTGCGAGCTGTGTTTCGGACCGCTCGAAGTCGCGTACGACCTGCCCGCCGGCGACCCCGAGGAGCTGCGCAGGCGCATCGAGGCCGGCCCCGCCAGCATCTGGCGCTACGCCCCCCTCCTGCCCGTCCCGGCCGACGTCGCCGACAAGCCGAACCTGAACCCCGGCTGGACCCCGCTCGTCAAGGCCGACAACCTCGCCCGCGAGATCGGCGTCGCCCCCGGCAGGCTCTTCGTCAAGGACGACTCCGGGAACCCGACCCACTCCTTCAAGGACCGCGTCGTCGCCCAGGCCATCGAGGCCGCCCGCGCCTTCGGCTTCACCACCCTCTCCTGCTCCTCCACCGGCAACCTGGCCGGCGCCGTCGGCGCCGCCGCCGCCCGCGCCGGCTTCCGCTCCTGCGTGTTCATCCCGCACGACCTGGAGCAGGGCAAGGTCGTCATGGCCGGCGTCTACGGCGGCGACCTCGTCGCCATCGAGGGCAACTACGACGACGTCAACCGCTTCTGCTCGGAGCTCATCGGCGACCCGCTCGGCGAGGGCTGGGGCTTCGTGAACGTCAACCTGCGCCCGTACTACGGCGAGGGCTCCAAGACGCTCGCGTACGAGATCTGCGAGCAGCTCGGCTGGGTCATCCCCGACCAGCTCGTCATCCCGATCGCCTCCGGCTCCCAGCTCACCAAGATCGACAAGGGTCTGCAGGAGCTCGTCAAGCTGGGCCTGGTCGAGGACAAGCCGTACAAGATCTTCGGCGCCCAGGCCGAGGGCTGCTCCCCGGTGTCGGCCGCCTTCAAGGCCGGCCACGACGTCGTACGGCCCCAGAAGCCGAACACGATCGCCAAGTCGCTCGCCATCGGCAACCCGGCCGACGGCCCGTACGTCCTCGACATCGCCCGCCGCACCGGCGGCGCCGTGGAGGACGTGGACGACACGCAGGTCGTGGACGCGATCAAGCTGCTCGCACGGACCGAGGGCATCTTCGCCGAGACCGCGGGCGGCGTGACCGTCGGCGTCACGCGCAAGCTGGTGGAGAACGGTCTCATCGACCCGGAACTCACCACCGTCGTCCTCAACACCGGCGACGGGCTCAAGACCCTGGACGCGGTGGCCGACACCTCTCAGGCGACCGCCACCATCCGCCCGAGCCTGGACGCGTTCCGCGACGCCGGTCTGGCCCGCTGACGCCCTCCGGCACCCGGCTCCCCAGTCTTTCCGGTTCTCCGGTCCTCCCGGCTCTCCGGCACCCCGAAAGGTTACGCACGCCATGGCCGTCAACGTCCGCATCCCCACCATCCTCCGCACCTACACCGGCGGGCAGTCCGAGGTCCAGGCCGAGGGCGCGACCCTCGCCGAGGTCATCGCGGACCTGGAGAAGAACCACGCGGGCATCGCCGCCCGCGTCCTGGACGACCAGGGCAAGCTGCGCCGCTTCGTCAACGTGTACGTGAACGACGACGACGTGCGCTTCGAGCAGGGCCTGGAGACGGCCACCCCGGCCGGCTCGGGCGTCTCGATCATCCCGGCGGTCGCCGGCGGCTGCTGAGCCGGGTTTCCCGAGCGGTACCCGTTGTCCCGTCTTTCTTGAATTGCCCCTTCCGCGGCCATAAGCGGAAGGGGCAATTCTGCATGGTTGAGCGCGGTAGAGTTGGGGAAGCCCCCTCCGCTGCTCATGTCGGGTGCATATGAGAACGCGCCCCGACCTGACAAGAAGCAGCCAAAGTGCGTATGCGTTGTGTACCTTCTGCGTCTTTTGCCGGGCCCGACTTGCCCCGTGATTCAGGGGAATCTCCCCAATCCTCCTTTCCGGGCTGCCCAGAATTCCCGTCCGAATGGCCTGTTGCAGAGGGCAGTTGGGCAGATACATTCAGCCGCGGTCGACGCGTTCCGGCGCAGGGTCTGACCCGGGGTTCGTGAAGTGCGGCCCCGCGCAAGGGCCAGTAATAGGGGAGTTAGGCATGGCTCAGGGCACCGTCAAGTGGTTCAACGCGGAGAAGGGCTACGGCTTCATCGCGGTCGACGGTGGTGCGGATGTTTTCGTCCACTACAGCGCGATCCAGATGGATGGCTACCGCAGCCTCGAAGAGGGACAGCGAGTCGAGTTCGAGATCTCGCAGGGCCAGAAGGGTCCGCAGGCGGACATGGTCAAGCTCGCCGTCTGAGCGCGGCGCGATCGGCCACCGACGCACGCCGTCGAGGGGCCCGCATCCCCGGGAGCACTTCCCGGGGGGCGGGCCCCTCGCGCGTTCCCGCTCCTCCCCGGCCCCTCGCGCTCCCGCCCGAAACCCCAGAGTCGCTTGCACCCTCCCGCCGCCCGGCCGCCACCCCTCGTCGACGTTCCTCCGGAACGGCTTGCACTCTCCTAGGGCGAGTGCTAATCATTGGCGTTAGCACTCGGAAGGTGAGAGTGCTACGAGGATCGGGCAGACGAGGCCGCCGTCCGGGTGGGGCAAGGAACCACGCGGAGCCGCGGAGGCCGTCCGTCGCGGGCGTCGGCGCGGTCCTGGAGCGTTATCCACCCCATGTCCGGGAGGACCACTTCACATGGCCAAGATCATCGCGTTCGACGAGGAGGCCCGGCGCGGTCTCGAGCGCGGCATGAACCAGCTCGCTGACGCCGTCAAGGTCACCCTCGGCCCCAAGGGCCGCAACGTCGTCCTCGAGAAGAAGTGGGGTGCCCCCACGATCACCAACGATGGTGTCTCCATCGCCAAGGAGATCGAGCTCGAGGACCCGTACGAGAAGATCGGCGCCGAGCTGGTCAAGGAAGTCGCCAAGAAGACGGACGACGTCGCCGGCGACGGCACGACCACCGCCACCGTCCTCGCCCAGGCGCTCGTCCGCGAGGGCCTCCGCAACGTCGCCGCCGGTGCCAACCCGATGGCCCTCAAGCGCGGCATCGAGAAGGCCGTCGAGGCCGTCTCCGGCGCCCTCCTCGAGCAGGCGAAGGACGTCGAGACCAAGGAGCAGATCGCCTCCACGGCCTCCATCTCCGCCGCCGACACCCAGATCGGCGAGCTCATCGCCGAGGCGATGGACAAGGTCGGCAAGGAAGGCGTCATCACCGTCGAGGAGTCCCAGACCTTCGGTCTGGAGCTGGAGCTCACCGAGGGCATGCGCTTCGACAAGGGCTACATCTCGGCGTACTTCGCCACCGACATGGAGCGCATGGAGGCGTCGCTCGACGACCCGTACCTCCTGATCGTCAACTCCAAGATCTCCTCCGTGAAGGACCTCCTCCCGCTCCTGGAGAAGGTCATGCAGTCGGGCAAGCCGCTGCTGATCATCGCCGAGGACGTCGAGGGCGAGGCCCTGTCGACCCTGGTCGTCAACAAGATCCGCGGCACCTTCAAGTCCGTCGCGGTCAAGGCCCCGGGCTTCGGCGACCGCCGCAAGGCCATGCTGAACGACATCGCCATCCTCACCGGCGGCACGGTCATCTCCGAGGAGGTCGGCCTCAAGCTGGAGAACGCGGGCCTCGACCTGCTCGGCCGCGCCCGCAAGGTCGTCATCACCAAGGACGAGACCACCATCGTCGACGGTGCCGGTGACAGCGACCAGGTCGCCGGTCGCGTGAACCAGATCCGCGCCGAGATCGAGAACAGCGACTCGGACTACGACCGCGAGAAGCTCCAGGAGCGCCTGGCGAAGCTGGCCGGCGGCGTGGCCGTCATCAAGGCCGGTGCCGCGACCGAGGTCGAGCTCAAGGAGCGCAAGCACCGCATCGAGGACGCCGTCCGCAACGCGAAGGCGGCCGTCGAGGAGGGCATCGTCGCCGGTGGTGGCGTGGCCCTGCTCCAGGCGTCGAACGTCTTCGAGAAGCTGGAGGCCGACCTCGCCGGCGACGAGGCCACCGGTGCCGCGATCGTGAAGCTGGCCCTGGAGGCCCCGCTGAAGCAGATCGCCGTCAACGCCGGCCTCGAGGGCGGCGTCGTGGCGGAGAAGGTCCGCAACCTGCCCGTCGGCCACGGCCTGAACGCCGCGACCAACGAGTACGTCGACCTCATCGCCGAGGGCATCATCGACCCGGCGAAGGTGACGCGCTCCGCGCTGCAGAACGCCGCGTCGATCGCCGCGCTGTTCCTCACCACCGAGGCCGTCATCGCCGACAAGCCGGAGAAGGCCGCCGCGCCGGCCGGCGGCGGCATGCCGGGCGGTGACATGGACTTCTGATCCTCGGGGATCTCCGGATCCCGGGATCGGCGGTTCACCGCTGGACGCGAACGAGGGCGGCACCCCCACCAGGGGGTGCCGCCCTCGGGCGTTGTCCGGGGCGGTCTACGCCTTCCGGAAGAGCCCCGCCCACAGGAAGGGCTCGCCGAAGGACGCCGAGTCGGCGGGCTCGTCGCGCATGCGCCGCAGCTCGACCTCCGCCAGGTCCGCGAAGATCGCGCGCAGCGAGTCGTCGGTGTACGCGAGGCCGCCGTCGAGCCGGCCGTTGCGGTAGAAGTCGGCGTCCGGCAGCTCGGACCCCATGCCGCCCTTCCCGGCGGCGAACGCGGTCACCGAGAAGAGGCCGCCGGGCGCCAGGACCCGGTCGAGGAGTGCGAGGTGGCCGACGCGGCGGTGCGGGGGCAGGTGGTGGAAGCAGCCCGAGTCGTGCACGAGGTCGTACGGCCCGTCCAGGACGCCCGGCGCGAAGGCGTCGCCGCACACGAACCGCACGCCCTCCGCGCCCGTCTCCCGGGCCCGCTCCTCCGCCCACCGGATCGCGGTGGGGGACAGGTCGACGGCGTCCACCTCGTACCCGAGCGAGGCGAGGTACAGGGCGTTCCGCCCGGGCCCGCAGCCGAGGTCCAGGACCCGGCTCCCGCGGCCCGGGAGCAGCCCCCGCCGGGCGTACGACACCAGGCTCTCGTCCGGCTTCGCGACGAAGAACGGCACCGGCCTGTCCCGGTCGGCGTAGAACCCGTCCCACCATTCGGAGCCCCCGACCGACCAGCGGTCGGCGGCGGGCGGGAACAGGTCGTCGAGCAGGGTCATGACGTCGTCGAGCGTGCGGACATGGCGATGGGCGGTATCCATACGGGCTCCCCTCCGAAGAGCCCCAGTTTACTGATCCGGTCGCCAAAGCCCCAGTTCAGTAAGGGTATTGGAGGTTTCGGCGGGGGCTCCGTACGGCTGCTGGACGGGCCTTCCCGTACGGAGGGGTCTACGGGGGCGCGGGGCGCGGCATCGTGTCCGGGGGCCCGCCCCGGGGGTCGGGAAGGGGCCTTTCCGGGGCCCGGGCGGGGGGGCTTTCCAGGTCCTGGCAGGGGGTGGGGAAGCCGGGAGGACGGGTCGGGCGAGCGGGCGGGTCAGGCCGGCGGGGCCAGCAGGCCGGTGTCCTGGCCGGACCGGCGCAGTGCGTCCGTGACGAAGCCGTTCGTCTTCAGTTCCTCGACCGCGGCGCGGAGGAAGGCCAGGGTCTCGGGGGCGCGGGAGAGCGTGGTGCCGACCGCCTGGCGGATCTCCATGAAACGGCCCTCGATCAGCCGGACGTCGGGGTTCTCCCGTACATACGCGGTCAGGGGCTGCCGGATGCCCGCGCCCGCCTCCAGACCCTCGGACCGGAAGACGTCGACGCCCTCCTCGCCGCGCACGACGGTCGCGCGGGCGAGGGTCCGGGACAGGTACAGGTCGTAGGCGGACCCCTTCTTGACCCCGATCCGGACGCCGGGGGCGTCGACCTCCTCGACCGTGGTGAGCGCGGAGTCGCGCGGTACGGCGTACACCCCCTCGATGACCACGTACGGCGCGGTGAACGCGACCTCCGCCTCGCGCGCCGGGTCCACGGCGAGGAAGCAGAGGTCGGCCCGCCCGTCCGCCATCGCCTCGAAGGACTTCCGCGCCGCGTCGAAGCAGAGCAGCTCGACCCCGACCCCGAGCCGCGCCCCGATCTCCCGGGCCAGGTCGACGGTGATCCCGGAGGGGTCCTCGGGGGTGCCCTGGGCGAGCACCGGGTTCCCGAGGTTGACGGAGGCGCGGAGGACTCCGGTGGGGGCGAGGTCGGCGGCGATGCGCTGCGTGGTCGTCATGGGCGTGGAGTCTAGGGAGCGGCGGGGCCTCCCGTAGGGGGGCGGGGTTCTTCCGTACGGGGCGGGGTTCTTCCGTACGGGCCGGGGGTCCTCCCGTACGGGGTGTCAGGCCTTGGTCGGTTGCGGGGCCGGCTCCGGCACGGGGTTCGACGGGCCCGAAGGGCCCGGTGGGGGCGTCGTGCCCGGCGAGGCGGCCACCACCGTCTCCGGCCCCGCGTCCGTGTCCACGTCGAACTCCTCCAGGAGCCGGGCGCCGAAGCCCCAGAAGTACGTCGCCACGAAGCCCGCCAGGTAGCCGGTGAGCAGGCCGCCCGCGTAGACCGCGATCGTACGGCCCAGGCCGTGGTCGCCGTCGAGGAGCGGGAAGAGGGCCCAGCCCGACGGGCCGATCGCGGTCGAGCCGACCGTGGTGCCCAGCATGCTGAACAGGCCGACGAAGCCGCCGCCGAAGGCGCCGCCCACGCAGGCCGTGACGAAGGGGCGGCCCAGGGGCAGCGAGACGCCGTAGATCAGGGGCTCCCCGACGCCCAGGAAGCCGGCCGGGAGGGCGGACCTGACGGTGCGGCGGATCGAGCCGTTGCGCGGGAGCTTGAGGTAGACCGCCATCGCCGCGCCGACCTGGCCCGCGCCCGCCATCGCGAGGACGGGCAGCAGGACCGTGTAGCCCTGCTGTTCGATGAGCGTGGTGTGGATCGGGATGAGCGCCTGGTGCAGGCCCAGCATCACCAGCGGCAGGAACAGGCCGCCCAGGACGAACCCCGCGCCCGCCCCGGCGTGCACGAGGAGCCAGTCGGCGAACTCGCCGATCGCGTTCGAGACCTCGCCCGCGACGAACATCAGGCCGAAGATCGTGACCAGGCCGGAGACCAGGACCGTGAGCGTCGGGGTGACCAGCACGTCCAGGGACTCCGGCACCCACCTGCGGCACCACTTCTCCACGTACACCGCGAGGACCGCCGCGCCCAGCGCGCCGAGCACCCCGCCCTGACCGGGGGAGAGGGTCTGGCCGAACGCGTCGACCTTCGCGACGCCCGGGAAGACGACGATCGCGGCGACCGCGCCGCCCAGGATCGGGGTGCCGCCGAACTCCTTCGCCGTGTTGAAGCCGACGAAGACCGCGATGAGGGCCATGAAGCCGCTCGCGATCGCGGCGAGGGCGGGGGTGACGGCGGGCAGCCGTCCGAGGTTGATCAGGAGGCCGTTGAGGCCGGCGATGATGCCGCAGCCGATGAGGGCGGGGATCAGCGGCACGAAGACGTTCGCGATCCGGCGCAGGAACAGCTTGAACGGGGTCTGGTTCCTCGCCTTGCGGGCCGCCCTGATCGCCGCGCCCTGCGCCGCGAGGTCGTCGGCGGAGGGCTTCGCCGCGGGAGCGGCCTGTGCCTCGGTCACCAGGGCCTCGAACTCCGGGGTCACGCGGGCGACCGTGCCCGGCCCGAGGACGATCTGGTACGTGTCGTCCTCGACGACGCCCATCACGGCCGGCAGGGCCTTCAGCTCCTCGTCCCGGACGAGCGAGCGGTCCCGCAGGCCGAGGCGGAGGCGGGTCATGCAGTGGGCGACGGAGGTGATGTTCCCGGCGCCGCCGACGAGGGGGAGGATCGCGGCGGCGACGGCGCGGTTCTTGTCGTCTGTGCTCATGGTGCGGTGGTGCCTTGCTGTGTGGGGGAGTTCTGCGTGGGGGAGGGGTGCGGTTCTACCGGGCGTGCAGCGCCGCGCGCAGGTGGCCCCGGGAGCCGGTGAGGAGCCCGGCGGCGGTGGGGGCGTCGACGTCCGCGAGGATCATGAGGATGGCGTTCTTCACCTCGCCGTCGGCGGCGGCGAGCGCGGCCTCGATCCGCTCGTCGGGCGCGCCGGTGGCGAGGGCGACGATCCGCCGCGAGCGGGCCCGCAGCTTCTCGTTGGAGGCGCGGACGTCGACCATCAGGTTCCCGTACGTCTTGCCGAGCCGGATCATCGTGATGGTCGAGATCATGTTGAGGACGAGCTTCTGGGCGGTGCCGGCCTTGAGCCGGGTGGAGCCGGTGAGCAGCTCGGGTCCGGTGACGACCTCGATGCCGTGCTCGGCGGCGGCGGCGAGCGCGCTGTCGGCGTTGCAGGAGAGGCCGACGGTGAGCGCGCCGAGGGCGCGGGCGTGCTCGACGGCGCCGATCGCGTACGGGGTGCGGCCGGAGGCGGAGATGCCGACGACCGTGTCGTCCGGGGTGAGGCCGAGCGCGGTGAGGTCCTCCACCGCGAGTTCCTTGGAGTCCTCGGCGCCCTCGACGGCCTTGACCATGGCGGAGGGGCCGCCCGCGATGAGCCCGACGACCTCGGAGGGGTCGGTGTTGAAGGTGGGCGGGCACTCGCTGGCGTCGAGGACGCCGAGCCGGCCGGCGGTCCCGGCGCCCATGTAGACGAGCCGGCCGCCGCGTGCCATCCGCTCGGCGGTGGCGTCGATGGCGGCGGCGATGGCGGGCAGCTGCCGGGCGACGGCGGCGGGCACGGACTGGTCCTCGCCGTTCATGGTCCGGGCGATCTCCAGGGTGGGAAGCCGGTCGATCTCCGCGAGCTCGGGACGGAAGGCCTCGGTGGTGAGGGTGGCGAGCTGGGCGCGGAGCGCGGAGTACGTGGAGGCGGAGGCGGAAGCGGACACGTGCGGCTCTTTCGGTACGGCGGCGTCGTCGGCGCCGGGCTTTACGGGTGCGGTTGCGGGTGCAGGGGTTTCAGCGGGTGCGGGGGCTTCAGCGCGTACGGGGCGCGTGCCGGTGGGCCAGGGCCTCGTACGAGGCGGCGAGGGCCGGGGCGGCCGTCTCGTACGTCCGCTGGGTCACGCAGGTGAACAGGCAGTCCACGACCAGGAGTTGGCTGGTCCTGGACGACATGGCCGCCGGGCGCAGTTCGCTCTCGCGGGCGGTGGAGGTGGTGAGGACGTGGTCGGCGTACTGGGTGACGGGGCCGTCCGGGCGGCCGGTGATCGCGACCGTCGTCGCGCCGTGGTCGAAGGCCACCCGGAGCGGTTCTATGACGTCGCCGGTCGAGCCGGAGTGGGTGATGGCGACGGCGACGTCGCCGGAGCGGAGCTGCACGGCGTTGGTGACGGCGAGGTGCGGGTCGCTGTGGGCGTGCGCGACCAGGCCGATGCGGAGGAGCTTCTGCCCGAGGTCCTGGGCGACGAGCCCGGAGGCGCCGACGCCGTAGATGTCGACGCGGCGGGCGGTGGCGAGGGCGGCGACGGCGGCGCCGAGCTGGACGGTGTCGAGTCCGGCGGCGGTGTCGGCGAGGGTCTGCTGCTCGTCGTGGGCCAGCTTGGCGACGACGTCGGCGATGGGGTCGTCCACGGCGATGTCGGCGGTGACGGCGGGCGCGCGGCCGGACTGCTGCTGGGCGGCGAGCCCGGCGAGGGCGAGGCGCAGGTCGCGGTAGCCGGGGTAGCCGAGGAGGCGGGCGGTGCGGACGACGGTCGCCTCGCTGGTGCCGGTGAGCTCGGCGAGGCCGGTGACCGTGAGGGCGGCGCAGCCGGCCGGGTCTCCGGCGACGGCCTCGGCGACCCGCTGCATGGAGCGGGTCATGGAGGGCGCCAGGGTCCGCACCTTGGCCGCGAGGGCGGCGGGCGCGGGCGGCGCGTCGCTGGTGAAACTTTCCTTCACATCATTGGTCACGCCTGAAAGATACTTTCGTAAAGGTGGGGCGACAAGCCCCTTCCGGTGTCCGGTTCCGGAAGGGGCCTTCGCCCTTTCCGCCTCCTCCCGGGCCGGGTGACAATGAGGGGATGGACGACATCGACACGGTGGAGCAGGCGCTGCACACCGCCCGTGCGCTGGTACTGGCCGACCTGGCGGCCCGCGAGGTCGCCGCGGCCGAGGTCGTCTCGATGGTGGAGGACTCGGTCACGCACCGGCGCTGGTGGGTCGAGCAGTGGCCGGAGGGGGTCGCGTACGTGGCGGGGCTCGTCGCCCAGGACGTGCAGGACGCCCTGCTCGAACGGTACGGGCGCTGGCCGCTCTGCCCCGTCTGCTCCTCGGGCGACCCGCACGCCCTCGACGTGGAGCCGGAGCTGGGCCCGGACCCGCACTGGGTCTGCGGCGAGCAGGGCGTGGTGGTGGCGCCGGTGGGCGGCCTGAGGTGAGCGGCGGGGCCGGGGCTACGGGGGGAGTCCGCGCGTGACGCTGTACATCGACCCGCCGACCTGGCCGGGCCACGGGCGCATGTGGTCGCACCTGGTCAGCGACGTCTCCTTCGAGGAGCTGCACGCCTTCGCAGCCGCGATCGGCGCCCCGCGCCGCGCCTTCGAGCGGGACCACTACGACATCCCGGCCGACCACTACGCGGCCGCGGTGACCGGCGGCGCGGTCGAGGTCGGCTCGAAGGAACTCCTCCGCCGCCTCACGGCGGCGGGCCTGCGGCGGCCGAAGGGACGGCCGGCGGGCTGAGGACCCGGCGGGCCGCGCGGGGGAAGGGGCCCGGCCTCAGCCGGACAGGGACGACTCCCGGCCGTCCTTCGCGGGGGCGGCACCGCTCCCGGTCACGACGCGGCCCCCGTCCGGTGTCCGCCGGGACAGCTTCAGCGCCACCGCCGCCACCCCGAGGCCCACCGCCGTCATCGCCGCGCCCGCCCACGCCGTGGAGGCGAAGCCGAGGCCCGCGTCGATGACGGTGCCGCCGAGCCAGGGGCCGCCGGTGTTGCCGAGGTTGAAGGCGGCGGTGGTGGTGGCGGCGGCCAGGGTGGGGGCGGCGCCGGCGACGTTGAACATGCGGGCGTTGAGGGCCGGGGCCGTGTAGAAGGCGGAGACGCCGAGGAGGAAGGCCAGCAGGACGGTGACGACCGGGCTGGACGCGAAGAGGGCCAGGGCGACCAGGAAGACGGTCGAGGCGGCGATGCCGCTGAGCAGCACCCCGAAGAGGTGCGCGTCCGCGATCCGGCCGCCGATCGCCGTACCGACCAGGGCGCCGATGCCGAAGAGGGCGAGGACGACCGAGACCCAGCCCTCGCCGAGGCCGGAGACGTCGGTGAGGAGCGGGGCGAAGTACGAGAAGGCGCAGAAGACGCCGCCCGCCGCGAGGGCGGTGACGACGATCGCGAGCAGGACCTGGGGGTCGCGGTAGATCGTCAGCTCCCGCCTGAGCCGGGGCCGGGTCTCGGGGATCGGGATGCGCGGGATGCGGGTGAGGACGCCGACGAGGGCGATCGCGGAGGCGAGGCCGACCGCCCAGAAGGCGGAGCGCCAGCCCAGGTGCTCGCCGAGGAAGGCCCCGGCGGGGACGCCGAGGACGTTGGCCAGGGAGAGCCCGCCGATCATGACGGCCATGGCCCGGGCCCGCGCGCCCACCGGCACCATCGCGATGGCGACGGCCGCGCCGACCGCCCAGAACCCGGCGCAGGCGAGCGCGCTCACGACCCGGGAGGCGAAGAGCACCCCGTAGTTCGGCGCGAGGGCGCCCGCGACCTGCCCCAGGCCGAAGACGGTGATCAGGGCGACCAGGGTCGTCTTGCGGGGGAGCCGCAGGGTCGCCACGGCGAGGAGCGGGGCGCCCACCACCATGCCGACGGCGAAGGCCGAGATGAGCAGCCCGGCGCTCGGGATGGAGACGTCCATGTCCTCCGCGATGGGCGGCAGCAGCCCGGAGAGCATGAACTCGCTCGTCCCGAGCGCGAAGACGGAGAGGCCGAGGATGTAGACGGCCGTCGGCATGCGGGGGGACGCGGGGGAGGCGGGAGCGGGTGTCACGGGCTCGGCGGAGGAAGAGGGCATGACATGGGTCAACCAGGGATTCATTGCTGTCATTCCTCGGCGCCGGGTCGTCTTGTCATGCGAGACGGTCGCCTGCGCGCCGAGCCGGGCCGGGACCGCGGGGGGCGGCCCCCTCCCGGGGCTCATCCAGCCCCGGACGCCCCCGTCAGCTCCTTCAGCTCCCGCTCCACGTTCTCCCGCGCCTTCTCCTCCCACACCGCCGCCCCGTACGGGGTGCGGAAGAGGCGGGGGAGGTCGAGGAGGTGGCGGAGGACGGCGGCGCGGCCCTCGCGGAAGGCGGTGTCGGGCACGAAGCCGTACTCCTCGCGGACCGCCGCCGCGTACCGCGCGTACGTGTCGGGGTCGCTCGCCAGGACCGCGAGGTCCGCGTCGCAGAGGGTCTCGCCGTTGAGGTCGCCGTCGGCCGGGTCGTGGGTGACGGTCAGGCGGACCAGGCGGGCGACCTCGGCCACCTCGTGCGGGGTCAGGCCCGCCTCGGTGAGGGCCTTCTCGGCCAGGACCGCCGAGCGCTCCTCGTTCTCGGAGCGGTCGGGGCGGTAGACGGCGTCGTGGAACCAGGCGGCGAGCCGTACGAGCTCCAGCTCGCCGCCCTCGCCGCCCTGGTCGGTCAGCTCGTCCACGCGGTCGAGGACCGCCCGCAGGTGGTCGACCGTGTGGTAGCGGCGCTGGGGCTCGGCCCAGCGGGCGAGCAGGTTCCGGCCGTACGGGGCGGGGTCGGGGCCCTCACGGCCGGCGCGGGCGGCGAGCAGGGTGGCGTTCCAGCGCCGGAGGAGCGCGGGGTCCTGGTCTGCGGTCATGGGGGCATTGTGCCCGCCGGCCCGCCCACCGGGCCGCCCGCCGCGACCGGTGCCGTGTCAGAGCATGCGGCGCAGGAGCCGGTCGCGGTTCACGAACTGGTGCTTGAGGACCAGGCCGACGTGGCAGGCGAGCGCGGCGAGGAAGCACACCTGCGCGGCCACGTGCACCCACAGCAGGTCGTCGTCGTCCGAGGCGAGGAGCAGCACTCCGGTGACGGGGACGACGAAGGTCAGCGCGTACAGGACGACCTCCGTACGGTGGGCGAGGCGGCGCTCGAACCGCGTGAGCGTCGGCGCCCAGGGCGGCAGGTCCGCGCGCCGCCGCCACAGCAGCCGCGCCGCGCCCAGGACGACGACGAGGGCCCCGACGAGCACGTGGGCGGTCAGCAGGGCGTCCTCGCCGAAGGGCTCGTAACCGCCGCCCCGCCCCCGGCCCCGTCCGGACTCCCCGCCCCTGCCCCGTCCCCGCCCGCGCCCGGACTCCGAGGCGTCCAGCGCGTACCCGAGCGCGAACTGCGCGGCGAACGCGACCACGACGCTCCAGTGGAGGATCTTGGTGAGGGGCCGGTAGCCGGGGCTGCGGTTCATCACTCCGTCCCAGCTCGTCCCGGCGCCTCTCGCACCGTGTGCGGGGGCGGGTACCCGTGCAGTGTCCCGTGCCACTCCTCGGCCGTGCACTCCCGGCAGTGCGTCTCGTCCGCGACGGGCCGGAACAGCATGGACTGGGTGTGGAAGCCGGAGCATTCACGCGCGCCCTGGAGCCGCGGGGACAGCCGGGAACCGGACGACCGGGCGCCGGACGGCTGGGACGCGGACGGCGATGGCGCGGACGGCTGGGGCGCGGACGACGGTGGCGCGGACGGCGGTGGCGTGGGCCGGGGCAGGGTGCGGGGCGGCACCTCCCGCAGCAGGTACCGCACCAGCCCGCCGGGCCGGTGCACGCGCGTCCCGTCACCGGGCAGGCCGCGCAGCACGTGTGCGTGGATGTCGGCGGAGGTGTATCCGGCGTCCAGCCAGCGCGCGGCGAGCCGGGTGAGTTCGTCGCGCATGCCGGGCGGGATGCGGCGCAGGGTGGGGGAGAGGATCGGGAGGACGCCGACGAGGGTGCGGGCTTCTTCGAGGGACGGGGACTCGTCGGGGGCGGCCGGGGTCACCACCTCGGCCGCTTTCGGCGTCTCTGCCGCTTCCGGAGCCTCTGCCGCTTCCGGCTCTTCCGGCACCTCGGCCGCTTCCGGCTCCGCCGGTGTTTCCTCCTCCACCTTCTCCACCTCCTCCTCCCCTTCCGCCGCTGCCGTCGCTTCCGGCTCCTCCGGAAAGGCCGGAAGGTTGGAGTTGTTCTCCCAAAAGTATTTTTCTGGATGACCGCCGGTGGACGGGCTCACCGGCGAACCGGCGGCCGGGTTCCGGGGACCCGGTGCGACCTGCGGGTTCACGGGTGCCCGGTGGAGGAGGCGCGGGTCCCGGGCGAAGATCTTGACGGCCTGTTCGCAGCTCAACGGGACGTTGGAGACGAGCTGTTGCGTCACCCACCTGCCGCCGACCACCTGCACCCGCCGCTCGTGCACGAACCCCTCCGCGATGAGCTGCCGCTTGGCCTTGGTGAACGCGTCTCCTCCGATCCCGGCCCGTTCGGCGGTGCGGGACAGGTTCTCGCGGGCGTTCTCGGGAAGGGAGAGCTGCCAGGTCAGCAGTCGTACGGCGTGGGAGCTGAGCCGGGGGTGCCGGATGAGCTCGTGCGAGAACTGGGTGAAGCCGCGCGAGGGCGCGCTAAAGTTCCGGTAGATCACGGTGGGAGGTGTTCTCTTCCACTAGTGGTTCAGGCCCTCGCTGATGGGTCTCAGGCCATCGGCGGGGGCCGTTTTGCGTGAACGTACCGCAGTGGCATATGCCCGCACCGGCGTGCGGAGTGAAGACCGCCCATTCGAGTGATGCGCGGTCACATCATCATTCAGGTGCGGGATGCGGCTTCCTGGACGAGGTGCTGATGATCCGTACGGCTCCGCGCGGTGTCAGGCTCGCGCGCTCCTCCGGGCTCGCCGCCCAGCACTGCTCGGCCGCCGCCTCCCACAGGTAGCCGCTGGGGCGGGCCAGGACCAGCATGTTCCCGTTCACGGACCGGACTTGCCCGGTGAGCGCCCGCTGCGCGTCGGTCACGACGTCACCGATCCGGTACCTCACTTCTCGGCCGCCCGGGCGGTGCGCAGGAGCACGGTGAGCCGCTTGGCACCGCCGAGGCCGACGGTCCCGAGCCCGTACCGGTGGACGTCACCGGCCGGCCCGCGCGTGACGTCCCGGTAGAGCCCGTTCGTGGGGAGCCCGGCGGTCTCCATGGCGTCCTTGAGGTCGCGGTAGACGCGGGCGGCCTCCGCCTCGGAGACGGGGCGGGAGGGGAGCGGGGGCAGGGGTGTGCTCATGGAGGGTTCCCTTTCTGGTGGATCTTCTCCGGGACGCCTTCACGATCGCGCGTGCCGCCCTACGCTTTCCAGGAGTTGAGTTCCATTGCGCAGGTGGGGAACGGGGCATATGCCAGGACGGCACGATCTGGAACCCGGTGACAGCGTCGAGCAGTGAGGGTTTCTCAACCTGCTTTGCGAGCTTGCCGGTTGACCTGACAGCATGACGAAACCCCTGGTAGATGGGTTTTCGACCAAGAGAACCGTCTCC
>JNWL01000027.1 GCA_000716465.1 Streptomyces bikiniensis | reverse complement strand
CCCGCCACCCCCGCCACCGGCTTCCCGCCGCCCCGGCCGTCGGCTTCCCGTCCCCCGTGCCCCGGACTACGCTCCCCCCTCGCGCCCCCGCGGCGGGCGACCCGGCGGCCCCGGCACCGGGCCCCGCGGCGAGCCGCCCGGCCCGCATGACCGATACTGCAATGCACGCCTGCAATGCGCGCAAAGGACACAAAGGAGGGCACGGCCTCGTGACCAGGCTTCGGACAGGAGGGGTACGCGCCGCCGTCGGCGCCGTGCTCGCACTCGCGCTGACCACGGCGCTCGCCGGGTGCAGCAGCACCGGCGGCAAGCGGGCGGAGGACGCCCGCAAGGCCGCGCAGGCCCAGGGCAGGGCGGCCGTCGACACCCCCCGCTGGACCTTCGCGATGGTGACCCATTCGGGCGACGGCGACACCTTCTGGGACATCGTCCAGAAGGGCGCCCAGCAGGCCGCCGTCAAGGACAACATCAACTTCCTCTACGCCCACAACGACGAGGCGCAGCAGCAGGCGCAGCTGGTCGACTCGTACATCGCCAAGGGCGTCGACGGCCTGATCGTCACCCTCGCCAAGCCCGACGCCATGAAGGCCGCCGTCGAGAAGGCCGTCAGGGCCGGCATCCCGGTGATCACCGTGAACTCCGGCGCCGAGCAGTCCAAGGCCTACGGCGCCCTCACCCACATCGGTCAGGACGAGACCGTCGCCGGCGAGGCCGTCGGCGAGGAACTCGACAAGCGCGGGAGGAAGAAGGCGCTCTGCGTCCTGCACGAGCAGGGCAACGTCGGCCACGAGCAGCGCTGCGCCGGAGCGAAGAAGACCTTCGGCGGCGAACTCGTCAACCTGTACGTCGACGGCACCAACATGCCCGACGTGAAGGCCTCCATCGAGGCCAAGCTCCAGGCCGACAAGGGCATCGACGCCGTCGTCACCCTCGGCGCCCCCTTCGCCGACACCGCCGTCCAGGCCGCGAAGAGCGCCGGCAGCAAGGCCGAGATCGACACCTTCGACCTCAACGCCAAGGTCGCCACCGCCCTCAAGGCCGGCACCCTCGGCTTCGCCGTCGACCAGCAGCCCTACCTCCAGGGGTACGAGGCCGTCGACCTGCTCTGGCTCTACCGCTACAACGCCGACGTCCTCGGCGGCGGCAAGCCGGTCCTCACCGGCCCCCAGATCATCACCGGGGAGAACGCCGCCGACCTCGTCGCCTACGCGGATCGGGGCACCCGATGAGCTCCACCGCCCCGCCGTCGGGCATCGACCACGTCGACGAACGCCTCCTGCGCACCACCCCGCTGAAGAAGCTCCTCGCCCGCCCCGAACTGGGCTCGGTCGTCGGCGCCGCCGCCGTCTTCGTCTTCTTCGCGGTCTTCGCCGACAGCTTCCTGCGCGCCTCCAGCCTCGGCACCGTCCTCTACGCGGCCTCCACCATCGGCATCATGGCCGTCCCCGTCGCCCTCCTGATGATCGGCGGCGAGTTCGACCTCTCCGCCGGCGTCATGGTCACCAGCTCCGCGCTCGTCTCCTCGATGTTCAGCTACCAGATGACGGCGAACGTCTGGGTCGGCGTCGGCGTCTCGCTGCTCGTCACCCTGGCGATCGGCGTCTTCAACGGCGTCATGCTGACCCGCACCAAGCTGCCCAGCTTCATCATCACGCTCGGCACCTTCCTCATGCTGACCGGTCTGAACCTGGGCCTCACCAAGCTGATCAGCGGCACCGTCTCCACCAAGACCATCGCCGACATGGAGGGCTTCCCCTCCGCCCGGAAGCTCTTCGCCTCGCAGCTCACCCTCGGCGGGGTCGAGTTCAAGGTCACCATCCTGTGGTGGTTCGGCCTGGTCGCGCTCGCCACCTGGATCCTGCTCCGCACCCGCTTCGGCAACTGGATCTTCGCGGTCGGCGGCGGCGCCGAAGCGGCCCGTGCGGTCGGCGTCCCCGTCCGCCGCACCAAGATCGGCCTCTACGCGGGCGTGGCCCTCTGCGCCTGGATCTCCGGCCAGCACCTGCTCTTCTCCTTCGACGTCGTCCAGTCGGGCGAGGGCGTCGGCAACGAGCTGATCTACATCATCGCGGCCGTCATCGGCGGCTGCCTGATCACCGGCGGGTACGGCTCGGCCATCGGCTCCGCGGTCGGCGCCCTCATCTTCGGCATGACCAGCAAGGGCATCGTGTACGCCGAGTGGAACCCGGACTGGTTCAAGTTCTTCCTGGGCGCGATGCTGCTGCTCGCCACGCTCCTGAACGCCTGGATCCGCAAGCGCGTGGAGGCCACCAAGTGACGACCGGCACCTCTGTGACGACCGCGACCGCGCCCCTCGTCGAGCTGGACGACGTCAGCAAGTACTACGGCAACATCCGCGCCCTCGAAGGGGTCTCCCTGGAGGTCCGCGCGGGCGAGATCACCTGCGTCCTCGGCGACAACGGCGCCGGCAAGTCCACCCTCATCAAGATCGTCGCCGGGCTGCACCGGCACGACGCCGGGACCTTCCGCATCGAGGGCGAGGAGGTCGCGCTCGCCAATCCGCGCGACGCCCTCGACCGGGGCATCGCCACCGTCTACCAGGACCTCGCCGTCGTCCCGCTCATGCCGGTCTGGCGGAACTTCTTCCTCGGCTCCGAGCCGACGAAGGGCAAGGGCCCCCTCAAGCGGCTCGACGCCGGGCTCATGCGGACCACCACCCGCGAGGCCCTGCTCCGCATGGGCATCGACCTGCGCGACGTCGACCAGCCCATCGGCACCCTCTCCGGCGGCGAGCGCCAGTGCGTCGCGATCGCCCGCGCCGTCCACTTCGGCGCCAAGGTCCTCGTCCTGGACGAGCCGACCGCCGCCCTCGGCGTCAAGCAGTCCGGGGTCGTCCTGAAGTACGTGGCTGCCGCCCGCGACCAGGGCCTCGGCGTGGTCCTCATCACCCACAACCCCCACCACGCCCACCTCGTCGGCGACCGCTTCGTCCTCCTCAAGCGGGGCGTCATGGCCGGCAGCCACACCAAGGACTCCGTCACCCTGGACGAGTTGACCCGGCAGATGGCCGGCGGCAGCGAACTGGAGGACCTGCGCCACGAGCTGGAGCGCCCCTCCGCGACGTGACGCGGCCCTCCACGACGTCACGGCCCCCGTGGGGCCCACCTGGCAGAATCGGAGCCGATGAGTACCTACCGTGACCTCGCCCACCGCGGCTCCGCCCGCGGCACCGTGCTGCGGACCGTGGGGACCCGGGAACGGCGCTCCCACCTGACGGCCCCCCGGGTGCCGACCGTCGGCATCGACATCGGCGGCACGAAGGTGATGGCCGGAGTGGTCGACGCCGACGGCAACATCCTGGAGAAGATCCGCACGGAGACCCCGGACAAGTCCAAGAGCCCCAAGGTGGTCGAGGACACCATCGTGGAACTGGTCCTGGACCTCTCCGACCGGCACGACGTGCACGCCGTCGGCATCGGCGCGGCCGGCTGGGTCGACGCCGACCGCGCCCGGGTCCTCTTCGCCCCCCACCTGGCCTGGCGCAACGAGCCCCTGCGCGACTCCCTCCAGGGCCGCCTCGCCGTCCCCGTCATGGTCGACAACGACGCCAACACCGCCGCCTGGGCCGAGTGGCGCTTCGGCGCCGGCCGCGGCGAGGACCACCTCGTCATGATCACCCTCGGCACCGGCATCGGCGGCGCCATCCTGGAGGACGGCCAGGTCAAGCGGGGCAAGTACGGCGTCGCGGGCGAGTTCGGCCACATGCAGGTCGTCCCCGGCGGCCACCGCTGCCCCTGCGGCAACCGCGGCTGCTGGGAGCAGTACAGCTCGGGCAACGCGCTGGTCCGCGAGGCCCGCGAGCTGGCCGCCGCCGACTCCCCGGTCGCGTACAACATCATCGAGCGGGTCAAGGGGCACGTCCCCGACATCACGGGACCGCTCATCACCGAGCTCGCCCGCGAGGGCGACGCCATGTGCGTCGAGCTGTTCCAGGACATCGGCCAGTGGCTCGGCGTCGGCATCGCCAACCTCGCCGCCGCCCTCGACCCCTCCTGCTTCGTCATCGGCGGGGGCGTCTCCGCCGCCGACGACCTCCTCATCGGCCCCGCCCGGGACTCCTTCCGCCGCCACCTCACCGGCCGCGGCTACCGCCCCGAGGCCCGGCTCGTCCGCGCCCGGCTCGGCCCCGAGGCCGGCATGGTCGGTGCCGCCGACCTCGCCCGGCTCGTCGCCCGCCGCTTCCGCCGTGCCAACCGGCGCCGCGTCGAGCGGTACGAACGGTACGAGCGCTACGCCCAGGCCCTGCGCAGCGGCACCTCCGGCCGGGCCGCCCGCACCCCCGAGGACCCGCCCGCATGATCCCGACCGCCCCTCCCCGCCCGCCCCGTCCGACCCGGGAGAGGATGCCCGAGGACCGCCGGCACATGATCCGCCGCCGCTGGCTGACGGCCGTCATCATCGTGCTGCTCGTCGGCATCCCCGCCGGCTACCTCGTCATCTCCGCCGGGCAGAGCCGCGACAGCGGCCGCGACAAGGAGCGCGAGTCCTCGGTGGTCGGCCTCCAGGACAACTGGCCCTCCCTGATGAAGCGCCGGGTCTTCGAGGTCCCGATCCCCGCCGGGTCCTGGGAGGTCGCCTACTACGAGACCAGCAACTGGAAGACCAGCAGGCTGTACGTCCGGTTCTCGACCACCGCCGCAGGCCTCGACGCCTTCCTCGCCGAGTCCGGAGCCGCCCGCTCCCGGCTCACCCCGGGCCGGATCACCATCGGCGAACGCGACCGCTCCATCGCCGCCTGGACCTTCCCGGACGGCCCCGCCTGGTCGGGCACCACCGTCACCCGCGAGGAGCCCCGTCCGACCACGGACATCACGGTCGACCTCACGGAACCGGCCTTCCCCCGGGTGTACGTGGTCTCCACGACGAGCCCCTGAGCCGGGGGAGCGCCCCCGCCACACCCCGGAAGCCCCTGGTCGGAGCGGAGATCCCCGTGGTAGACCGGACCGTCGTCCGCCCACCGCAGCCGCCCCGGAAGGTCCCCATGCGCCGCCTCGCCGTCTTCCTCGCCTCCTCCCACGGGCACGACCCGGCGTACGCCGAACTCGCCGCCGCCGTCGGCACCGACCTGGCCCGGCGCGGGATCGGCCTCGTCTACGGCGGCGGCCGTACGGGCCTGATGGGCGTCCTGGCGGACGCGGCCCTGAAGGCGGGCGGCGAGGTCGTCGGCGTCATCCCGCGCAGCATGATCGAACGGGAGTGGGCGCACGAGGGGGTGACGGAGCTGGTCGTCTGCGACACCATGCACGAGCGCAAGGCGATCATGGCCGACCGCGCGGACGCCTTCGCCGCCCTGCCCGGCGGCCTCGGGACCCTGGAGGAGATCTTCGAGGTGTGGTCGTGGCGCCAGCTCGGCTTCCACGCCAAGCCCGTCGGCCTCCTCGACGCCGGGGGCTTCTGGACCCCGCTGCTCGCCGCCCTGCGCTCCATCTCGGCCACGGGGCTCCTCGCCGCCCCCACCCTGGACGACCTTGCCGTCGCCCCCGACCTGCCCGGCCTCCTGGAGGCGCTGGAGGAACGGTTGCGCGACACCCACCGGCCCGCGCACGGCGCATAGGAGGTACGGGGCCCGGCCCGAGCCCCGTGCACCCTGCCGCAGGGCCGTCCTCCCTCGGCGCTCCGGTGGCGGCGGGACCGGACGCGGAAGTCCGCCTCGCTGCCGAGCGTCCTGCGGAGGCGTGCCGGGCTCGGCCGGGAGGAGCTCGCGCACCGGGCCGGGGTGAGCGTGCGCGCGCCGGCCGGCATGGAGCTCGGGCGGACCCGGGGCCCGCAGCGCCGCACGGTGGCCGCCCTGATGACGGCGCTCGCGCCCGCCGGGGCGGAGGCCCGTACGACACTGGAGGCCGCCCGCCGCGGCCTCGGCGAGCAGAACCACCCCCGACGGGCGGAAGCCGACCGGGAACTGACGGACACCACCGCCCCCGGCGCCTGATTCGGCGTCCGACCGCGCCCGACCGCACCGCGCCCGCGGCCGGATGATCAAGAAGTGTCGCGAAGGCTTTAAGCTACTCGTCGGTAAAGGAGGAGTTCCGTGCATGACCCCGAAGTGCAGCACGAGTGGGTGGGCTTCGACTTCGGCGCGACCGCGCTGGGCTCCTCCTTCCACCGCGACTGGAGCGACTACGCCGACGACGCGCTGGACCACATCGCCCGGCGGTACGGCTCGGAGGGCGATCCGGCCCCCCTCCTGCTGCTCGTCGAAGACCTCCTCCGGCTGCGGGACTCCGGCCTCGGAGGCGAGGAGATCGCGCTGCTGTGGGAGGCCACGGACATGTCGCTCGGCGCGCCGGGAATCCCGGGCGAGGAGCGCGAGTGGCTGGAGGAGGTGCTGTCCTTCGTCGTCCCCGTCGCGCGGTCGCGCGGCGCCTCGGCCTTCTCCTGCTCGGTCTTCCCGGCGTGCGCGCCCGACGGCACCTCGCCGACGGCGATCGAGCACCGGAGGCTGGCGGCGGACGTGGTGGAGCTGGCCGGGACGCTCGACCAACCGCGGGCCTGGAGCCACGTGCCGCCGGCGGCGATGCGGGGCGCACTGGTCCGCTGCGCGGAGGAGGTCTGCGCGGAACTGGCGTTCCGCTTCCTGTTGCACGCCGCGCACGGGTACTGGTCGCGGCTGGCGCCGGAGACGTACGACCGGCTGGAACGCCTCGGCACGGCGTTCGGACACGGCCCGCACGTGGTCGACGCGATCCGTCACCTCGTGGACTGACCGACCGGTCCGAGGAGTCGGCGGCGCACGGGCGGAGGCCCCACCGGGGACGCGGTGACCGTGGAATCCCCGACCCACTCCGAACCCGACGTACGCCCGGCACCTGCCGCGCTCCCGCACCCGGGGCGGTCGACACGGCCGCCGGGCACGGCCGCCCCGGTCCGGGAGGTCCGGCACCCGGCCCGGGGCGACCGGCTCACCCAGCACGAGGAGACGCCGGGCCGACCGGACCGACACTGATGCGCCAAGCCTTGGCCGAAACTTTCGAAGGCTCTCCCGCGCTGCCCGGGTGCCCCAGAATCGAAGGCACCGACAGGACGCATCGGGGGGATCCGTATGTCGCGATGGAAGGAACTGCCGGCGGACCTGGAGAGCAGTGAACGCCGGCTGCTCGCCTGGCTGCGCAGGCTGAAGGACCACAGCGGCCTCAGCCTCGCCGCCCTGGCCGCCCGGACCAGCTACAGCCGCTCCTCGTGGGAGCGGTACCTGAACGGGAAGAAGCCCGTGCCGCGCCGGGCGGTCGAGGAACTGGCCCGGGAGTGCGGCACGGAGCCCACGCGGCTCGTCGTGCTGTACGAAGTCGTCGAACGGGCCCGCGCCAGGACGCCCGCCCCCGTGGAGCCGCAACCCGCGCCACCGGAGGCGGAGGAGAAGACCGGGGCGGCAGGGGACGGGCAGGCCGGGGCGGAGCGGGCGTCCGCGCCGGCGCGGGCCGTCCCCCTGCCCCGGGCGCTGCTCGCGGTGGCCCTCGCCGCCGTCGTGGCCTTCGGCGCAGGGCTGCTGACGGCCGGGGTCTGGGACGGCGGGGACGCGGAGGCGGCGAAGGGCGTCGTGGCCGGGAGCGGGTACCTGCGCGGTCAGACGTACGCCTGCGAGACGCGGCGCGAGGACGGCGCGCTGCGGGCGGGGCACAGCGACACCCGCGAGATGCTGCTCGACATCAACAGCACGGGCTTCGACGTGGTGGAGGCCCAGTGCCTCCTGCACGCGAAGGGCTTCGGACCCGGCGCCTTCGACGGGCTGTACGACGAGCGGACCAAGGGGGCGGTCAAGGACTTCCAGCGCAGCCGCCGCCTGGTCGCCGACGGCATCGTCGGCCCCGACACCTGGGGGGAGCTGCGCCGATGAGCGGCTCCGCGGCCGAGCAGCTGGCGGAGGAGCTCCGGGAGGGCCGGAAGCGGTCCGGACTGAGCCTGGCCGCGCTCGCGGCCCGCACCCCCTACAGCAAGTCGTCGTGGGAGCGGTACCTCAACGGCCGGAAGCCCGCTCCCCGCCGGGCCGTCGAGGCGCTGTGCGCGCTGACCGGCGAGCCGGCCGGGCGGATGCTGGCGCTCTGGGAACTGGCGGACGCCGAGTGGAGCGACCGGTCACGGGCCGAGCCCGGGCCCGCCCCGGCGATCGTACGATCCGCCCCGGCGACCATACGGCCCGCCCCGGCGACCATACGGCCCGACCCGACGACCGTACGCCCCGACCCGGCGACCGTACGATCCGCCGCGCCCGTCCCGCTCGCGCACACCGCCCCGGGGGGTGCTCCTCGCGTCGCCGTCCGCCGGTGGCCGGTGGCCGTCACGGTCGCCGGGGCCGCGGCGGTCGTGGCGGTCGCCCTGGGGGTCCCCCTCCCGGGCGGCGCCGGGTCCGAGGAGCGGCCGGGGGCCGTGGTGGAGTCGCCGGTGCGCAACCCGGGCTGCCGGGGCGGTACGTGCGAGGGCCGGAACCCCAGGGACATGGGCTGCGGCGGGGCCGGCATGATCACCACCCTCGCCACCCGCACCACCACCGACGGCCGGCGCCTCGAACTGCGGCACGCCGAGCTCTGCCGCGCCGTGTGGGTGCGGGCCACCGGCCTGGAGACGGGCGAACGGGTCAGACTGACACTGCCGACCGGGCAGACCCAGCAGGTCGTGGCCGAGGGGCACAGCGCGGACGGCCGGTACCTGTCGACGCCGATGTCCGCCGGCGACGGCGGCCGGGGAGCCACGTTCTGCCTGGAGCGGCCGGACGGCCGCTCCGAGTGCTTCGAGGGCTGAGCGGGCCGGGACGCGCGTGCGCACCGGAGGAGCCGTGGCCCTCCGGTGCGCACGGGGTGCTCCGCGACCGCTCGCGGGTCCGGTCACCGACCGGTCAGGAGCCGGTCGGGTGCGGACGGGCCCTCGGGCCGGGAGCCCGGGAGCGGGGCAGGAGTCGCCGGCTCAGGAGTTGCAGTACCGCTTGAGGGCGGCCCTGGTGCCCTCCCCGGCGTCGCCGTCGATGTCCCCGGTGTAGCCCCAGTTGGCCTTCAGCCAGCGCTGGAGCGCCTTCACCGTGTTGGGCCCGACGGCGCCGTCGATCCTGTCGTTGTAGCCCCAGTGGGCCCGCAGGAAGCGCTGCATCGCCTTCCAGCTCTCGGTGCCCAGCTGGCCGTCGATGGCTCCGGTGTAGCCCCAGTTGGCCTTCAGGTCGCGCTGGAGCTTCTTGGCCTGCGTCGAGTTGAGGCCCAGGTTCTCCACCGCGAGCACGGTGACGGACTCGGCGGACGCGACCGGCTGGGCGGCCCGTTCGGTCGCGGCGAAACCGGTGCCCGCGGTCGCCAGGCCTCCGCCGGCGAAGGCGATCACGGTGGCGACGCCGACGAACATCTTGGTCATGGTGCGCATGGTGCTTCCCTCTCGCTCGTGGATCCGACCGTGCCGGCCGGTTCGGCAGCAAGACTGCGGGGCCGGGACGAGGGGCCGCCACCGTCACCGGAGAAGTGACGCGAGCGTGGGACGTCCCACGCGCCGACCTGCGGGGACGCGGCGCGCGATGGCGGGCCGGTGGGACGCTGGGACGCCCGCGCGGCGGCCCGGCGGGGTGGGCCGGAGGGGTGCGGGCCGGGCTCCGGAGACGGTCTCGGGCGTCGCGGCGAGCCGGGAGGGGCCCCGGAGCGGACGCCGACGGCTCCGGTCGTGCCGCCAGAAGACGGCGCCGATGAGGCCTCCTGCGACGGCGGCGGCCGCAGCACCGAGGCCGGCGATGACGGCGGCCTTGCAGGTGGTGACGTAGCCCGCACCGGTGTCCATCGCACCGGCCAGCACGTCCATGGCGTCGGCGAGGTGCTTCATGTCCTGACCGGAGACCTTGCCCCAGCGCTGCCTGAAGGTATCCACCGCCATGCCCTTGCTGCGGCCGGCCAGAACGTTGCTGCACGCCTTGTTGGGGTCCCGCCGGAATCCCCCGGTGTTCCGCTACCTCGAGCAGTGGCGCGGCACGGTCGCCCGCTACGGACAAGGTCCGTGAGACCTCGGTGGGGCGGCCGGTTCCACGCCCGGCACCCGGCCGGGGGGCGGGACCCGCTAGGTTCGACCCGGCGATGTGAGAGACCGTGAGAGATGAGAGGGTCTAGCGGGTGAGCGAGACACCACCGAACACCCTGCAGTACCGCGTCGACGGGCGGGAGGACGCCCCGGTCCTGGTCCTGGGACCCTCCCTGGGGACCACGTTCCACATGTGGGACCGGCAGATCCCCGAACTCGCGCGGGACTGGCGGATCGTACGCTTCGACCTCCCCGGGCACGGCGGCGCGCCCGCGCAGCCCTTCGGCTCCGTGGCCGAGCTGGGGGACCGGCTGCTCGCCACCCTCGACGCGCTCGGGGTCCAGCGCTTCGGCTACGCGGGCTGCTCCCTCGGCGGGGCCGTCGGCCTCGACCTCGTACTGCGGGCGCCCCACCGGGTCGCCTCGCTCGCCCTGGTCGCCGCCTCGCCCCGGTTCGGCACCGCCGACGAGTTCCGGCAGCGGGGCGTCATCGTGCGGGCCAACGGCCTGGAGCCGATGGCCCGCACCGCCCCCGAGCAGTGGTTCACCCCGCTCTTCGCCGGCGCGCAGCCCGCCATCGTCGACTGGGCCGTGCAGATGGTCCGTACGACCGACCCCGCCTGCTACATCGCCGCCTGCGAGGCCCTCGCCGTCTTCGACGTCCGCGAGGCCCTCGACCGCGTCGGCGTCCCCACGCTCGTGCTCGTCGGCTCCGAGGACCAGGTCACCGGGCCCGCCGAGGCCCGCACCCTGGTCGCCGGCATCGCCGACGCCCGGCTCGCCGTCGTCCCCGGGGCCTCCCACCTGGCCCCCGTCGAGCAGCCCGCCGCCGTCACCGACCTGCTCCTCGACCACTTCGCCGGGACGGTCCAGGACACCAGCGGCGCCCTGACCGTGCCGCCGCTCCCCGCCGGCCCCGCGCCCGCCGCCGAGCCCGCGGCCCCCGCCCCGGCCGCCGAGCCCGCCGGGGACGCGCGCCCCGACCCGTACGAGAAGGGGCTCGGGCTGCGCCGCGAGGTGCTCGGCGACGCGCACGTGGACCGGGCCCTCGCCGAGGACCCCGACGGGACCCTCCAGGGGCTCGTCAACCGCTACGAGTGGGGCGAGGTCTGGAGCCGCGAGGGCCTCGACCGGCGCACCCGCAGCGCCGTCACCCTCACGGCCCTCCTCGCCGGGGGCCACCGGGAGGCCCTCGCCGACCACACCCGGGCCGCCCTCCGCAACGGCCTCTCGCCCGACGAGATCCGCGAGATCGTGCTCCACGCGGGCGCGTACTGCGGCCTCCCGGCCGCCGAGGCCGCCCTGCGCGTCGTCACCCGCGTCATCGCGGAGGAGACCACGCCCCCGGCGTAGCCTGGCGGTGTGAAGCTGACGAAGAAGTCCCACGCCTGCGTCCGCCTCGAAAAGGACGGAAGGACGCTCGTCCTCGACCCCGGCGGGTTCACCGAGGAGGACGCGGCCCTCGGGGCCGACGCGCTGCTCGTCACCCACGAGCACCCCGACCACTTCGACGAGGGGCGGCTGCGGGCCGCCCTGGAGGCGAATCCGGCCGCCGAGATCTGGACGCTGCGCAGCGTCGCCGAACGGATCTCGGCGGCCTTCCCCGGCCGGGTGCACACCGTCGGCCACGGCGACGCCTTCACGGCCGCCGGGTTCGACGTCCAGGTCCACGGCGAGCTGCACGCGGTGATCCACCCGGACATCCCGCGCGTCACCAACGTGGGCTACCTGGTCGACGGCTCCGTCTTCCACCCCGGCGACGCGCTCACCGTGCCCGACCACCCCGTCGACACCCTGCTGCTGCCCGTCATGGCCCCCTGGAACAAGATCTCCGAGGTCATCGACTACGTGCGCGAGCTGAAGCCGCGCCGGGCGTACGACATCCACGACGCCCTGCTCACCGACCTCGCCCGACCCATTTACGACCGCCAGATCGGGGAGCTGGGCGGCACCGACCACGCCCGGCTCGCCCCCGGCGACTCCACCGGGGTCTGAGCGCCGGGACCCGCCGTTGTCGGTGCCCGCCAGTAGGCTGGCGTCCATGCGCATCGCCACCTGGAACGTCAACTCGATCACCGCCCGGCTGCCCCGTCTCCTGGCCTGGCTGGAGAGCAGCGGCACCGACGTGCTGTGCATCCAGGAGACCAAGTGCACCGCCGAGCAGTTCCCCGCCGACGAGCTGTGGGAGCTGGGCTACGAGTCGGCGGTCAACGCCACGGGGCGGTGGAACGGCGTCGCGCTGCTCTCCCGGGTCGGCCTCGACGACGTGGTCACCGGCCTGCCCGGCGGCCCGGAGTACGACGGGGCGCAGGAGCCCCGGGCGGTCTCCGCGACCTGCGGCCCGGTCCGCGTCTGGTCGGTGTACGTGCCGAACGGCCGCGAGGTCGCCCACGAGCACTACGCCTACAAGCTGCGCTGGCTGGAGGCGCTCAGGGCGGCCGTCGCGCAGGACGCGGCGGGGGACCGCCCCTTCGCGGTCCTCGGCGACTACAACATCGCGCCGACCGACCAGGACGTCTGGGACATCGCCGTCTTCGAGGGCGCCACGCACGTGACGGAGCCGGAGCGGGCCGCGCTCGCGGGCCTGCGCGAGGCCGGTCTGCGCGACGTGGTCCCGCGCCCCCTCAAGTACGACCACCCCTTCACGTACTGGGACTACCGCCAGCTCGGCTTCCCGAAGAACAAGGGCATGCGCATCGACCTGGTCTACGGCAACAAGCCCTTCGCCGAGGCGGTCACGGACAGTTATGTGGACCGCGAGGAGCGCAAGGGCAAGGGCGCCTCGGACCACGCCCCCGTCGTCGTCGACCTGGACGTGTAACCGGTCCGTCCGGCGCGCGGACCGCCGGTAACGGTCTCCGCGCGCCGAGTGGTGGACCGGGAGGTGTCGGTGCGAGGCTGTTCGGATGAACATCCCGTTTCTGGACAGCTGGCGCAAGCGGCACCATCCCGGCTCCCCGGACTCCCCGCCGGACGCCGCCTTCGACCGTGCGCCGGACGGGATGGCCGAGCTCTTCGCCGAGTGCGAGCTGCTGCGCACCCGGGTCGAGGAGGCGGGAGTGGCGCTGGACGACACCCCGCGCTCCCTCCAGGAGCTCGACCAGCTGCCGCCCCGCTGGCGGGACGACCCGGAGGAGCTGCCCTGGTTCGGGAACGACGCCGGGCTCTACCTGGGCACGGTGATCGTCCGCAACGTCCCGGCCGCCCGCTGGCAGATGCGGCCCGGCGGCGGCCCGGTGGTGCAGCTCGCCTCCGGCCGGGAGATCCAGGTCGTCGAGGCCGGTCTCGACTGGGCGATGACGGGCGCGCCGCAGCTCTCCCAGGTGTACGCGGAGGCCGCCGAGTACTGACGCGTGCGGGCGCGTACACCTGTCGGCCGCCCCCCTTCCGCAGTAAATACGGCTTATCCCTGTTTCATGCGTGTCGTCCCTGAAGTCCTTTTTCCGGTGGATAGTTTGCGTGGGCCGCGGCACCCACGGGAAACGCGACACCCACGGGAAACGCGGCGTCCACGGGAAACGCGACACCGCTGAGGAATGGGGCAGGGCAGCGTATGGCCGTCGTCGATCCGCTGATCGAACTGCGTGGCGTGAACAAGCACTTCGGCACGTTGCACGTCCTCCAGTCCATCGACCTCACCGTCGGCCGCGGGGAGGTGGTCGTCGTCATCGGCCCCTCCGGCTCCGGCAAGTCCACCCTCTGCCGGGCGATCAACCGGCTGGAGAGCGTCGAGTCGGGCGAGATCCTCATCGACGGGCAGCCGCTCCCCGAGGAGGGCAAGGCGCTGGCCCGGCTGCGGGCCGAGGTCGGCATGGTCTTCCAGTCCTTCAACCTCTTCGCGCACAAGACCGTCCTCGCGAACGTCTCCCTCGCCCAGATCAAGGTCCGCAAGCGCAAGAAGGAGGACGCCGACCGGCGCTCGCGCGAACTCCTCGCCCGCGTCGGCGAGATGATCAACGAGGTCCTGGAGGTCATGCAGCAGCTGGCCCGGGACGGCATGACGATGGTGGTCGTGACCCACGAGATGGGCTTCGCGCGCTCCGCGGCCAACCGGGTCGTCTTCATGGCCGACGGGAGGATCGTCGAGGACCGCGCGCCGGAGGAGTTCTTCACCGCCCCGCGCAGCGAACGCGCCAAGGACTTCCTCTCCAAGATCCTCAAGCACTGACCGGACGGGAACCATGCAGCGTACGCACCGGACCCTGGCCGCGCTCGCCCTGCTGCTCGCCGCGACGGCGGCGCTCGGCGGCTGCGGCCGCGAGGGCAGCCCGCCCGTCAAGGGCCCGCAGCCCGACCGACTCCCGGTCTACCGGGTGAGATCGGACTTCACCCTGCCCGACTCCGCCACCTGGAACCGGGCGAAGAAGCGCGGCCGGCTCGTCGTAGGAGCCAAGGAGGACCAGCCCTACATGGGAGAGAAGGACCCCGCCTCCGGCCGCTACTCCGGCTTCGACATCGAGATCGCCAAGATGATGGCCGCCTCCCTCGGCTTCGACCCGGCCCGCGTCGAGTTCCGCACGATCGCCTCCGCCAACCGCGAGACCGCCCTGCAGAACGGCCAGATCGACTACTACGTGGGCACCTACACCATCAACGACAACCGCAAGAAGCTCGTCGGCTTCGCCGGGCCCTACTACCAGGCCGGCCAGTCCCTCCTGGTCCGCACCGACGAGGAGGACATCGACGGCCCCCAGGACCTGGACGGCAAGCGGGTCTGCTCGGCCGCCGGCTCCACCCCGTACCAGCGCATCGAGAAGGACCACCCGAAGGCCGAACTCGTCGCCTACGACACGTACTCCGTCTGCGTCGACAACCTGCTGACCTTCCAGGTCGACGCGGTCACCACCGACGACACGATCCTCATGGGCTACGCCGCCAAGGTCCCCGACGAGCTCAAGGTGGTCGGCAAGCCGTTCTCGAAGGAGCCGTACGGCATCGGCGTCCCGCGCGGCGACGACGCCCTGCGGTTCGCCCTGGACGACGCCGTCGCCGCCCACCAGAAGAACGGCGACTGGAAGAAGGCGTACGACGCCACCCTCGGCCTCTCCGGGGTCCCCGCCCCGCCGCCGCCCGCCATCGACCGCTACCCGACGGGCTGACCCGGAGGAGCCTTCCGACATGGACGTCCTGACCGACAACTTCTCCCTCTACGGAAAGGGGTTCCTCGGCACCGTCGAACTCACCGTCTACGCCTCGGCGCTCGCCCTCGTCCTCGGCTTCGTCATGGCCTCCTTCCGGGTCGCGCCCGTCGGCTCCTTCCGGGTCTTCGGCACGGTCTGGGTGACCGTCCTGCGCAACACCCCGCTGACCCTGCTCTTCTTCGCGGTCATGCTGGGCCTGCCCCGCTTCGGACTCGTCCTGCCCTTCGAGCTGTTCGCCGTCCTCGCCCTCGGCTGCTACACCTCGGCCTTCGTCTGCGAGGTGCTGCGCTCCGGCATCAACACCGTGCCGCGCGGCCAGGGCGAGGCGGCCCGCAGCCTGGGCATGACCTTCGCCCAGACCCTCGGCACGGTCGTCCTGCCGCAGGCCTTCCGCAGCGTCATCCCGCCCATCGGCTCGACCCTGATCGCCCTCGCCAAGAACTCGGCGATCGCGGGGGCGTTCAGCGTCACCGAACTCCTCGGCACCTACAAGACCCTGAGCGAGCTCGGCTACAACATCGTCTGGACCTTCGTCTGGATCGCCGTCGGATACCTGATCATCACCCTCACCATCAGCGCCCTCTTCCACGTCATGGAGAAGCGCTGGGGAGTCGCCCGATGACCACCGAGTCCACCGCCCTCTACGACGTCCCCGGGCCGAGCGCCCGACGGCGCCACCTCCTCTACGGCGTCGCCTCCACCGCCGTGATCCTGGCCCTGGCCGGCTGGATCCTGTACCTCCTCTTCGACACCGGGCAGTTCACCTCCGCCAAGTGGTCGCCCTTCCTCTACGAGGGCATCCAGGAGCTGCTGCTCAGGGGCCTCGGCAACACCCTGAAGGCCTTCGCCTGTGCGTCGGTCCTCTCGCTGGCCCTCGGCGCCGTCCTGGCCTGCGGCCGCCTCTCCGACCACCGCGTCCTGCGCTGGGCCTCCACCCTCTTCGTGGAGTTCTTCCGCGCGATGCCCGTCCTCGTGATGATCTTCTTCGTCTTCGTGGCGCTGAAGGTGCAGCCGCTGCCCGCCCTGGTCACCGGACTGACCCTCTACAACGGCTCCGTGCTCGCCGAGGTGTTCCGCACCGGCGTCCACTCCGTGGCGCGCGGCCAGGGCGAGGCGGCGTACGCGCTCGGCATGCGCAAGACGCAGGTGATGACGCACGTCCTGGTGCCCCAGGCCGTCCGGGCGATGCTGCCCGCCATCATCAGCCAGCTGGTGGTGGCCCTGAAGGACACCTCGCTCGGATTCCTCATCACCTACGAGGAGTTCCTGCACGCGGGCAAGCTGATCGCGTCCAACCTCGACTACGACCTGCCGTTCATCCCCGTCGTGCTCGTCATCTCTCCGATCTACATCGGGATGTGCATGCTGCTCTCCTGGTTCGCCACCTGGGTGGCCCGGCGGGAGCGCCGCGACCCGAGGGCGAAGGCCGTGGACGTCGCTCCGGCCGGAGGGGGAGGGCCGCCGCCGGGAGGGCGGTAGAGGGAGCCGCACCCGCCCGGCGGCAGCCGGAGATCACTCCTTCCGCAGCGGCACCGACACGTACGACGGGTCGGCGGCCGGGGAGGAGAAGGTCAGCTGCGCGCCGGTCGGGTTGTGCTCGATGTAGAGCGGGTCGACGGTGTCGACGACCAGCGCGAGCCGGTGCCCGGCGGGCACGTCGTACGCCGTGGAGAACAGTTCCAGGTCGACGCCGAACGGCTGCCCCGGGGTCCTGCCGTGGAAGGTGTACGGGGCGTGGGTGACCAGCTTGCCGACGCCGAGCGGGCCCACGTCGTACAGGTACGCGACGAGGGTGCCGCTCTCCTCCGTGGAGGCGACCGTGGTGTGCACCTTCACCGTGCCGCGCACCCGCTGCGGGGTGTCGTACCGCTCGGACTGCCAGACGCCGGCGAAGGCGCGGGGGAGGAGGGGCACGGAGACGACGGGCGGGGTGCGGAGGAACTGGTCCAGGGCGTTGGTGAGCAGGGTGACCCCGCCGTTGGCGCCCGAGTCGACGTTCGCCCACGCCCGCTGCGTACCGCCGAGGTCGAACTTCCTCTGGTTCGCGTGCACGGACTTCCAGTCCGGGTAGCCCTCGTAGCCGCCCGCGGACCTGGACTTGAGCTGGACGGGCTGCTCGCGGTCGATGCCGTTGTCGGCGCCCTTCAGGTAACGGTCGAACCAGCGCCGGGCGTTGGTCCAGGTGTCGTTGGGCAGCCCGAACAGACCGGTGAGTTCGGCGGTGGCGTGGTCGCCGGGGCGGAACTCCAGGCGCTTGGGCCCGGTCAGCTTCTCGTAGAAGCCCGCGTACTGGTTGGGCGGGAAGATGGTGTCGCCCCAGGCGTTGCCGAGCATGATCGCGGCGCCGTTGGCGTTGATGCGGTCGAGGTGGGTCACCGGGGAGCGCTTGCGGCCCCAGGCGATCATGTCCTCCTCCTTGGCCAGGTTGGAGGAGAGGAAGTCGCCCAGGACCTCCTCGAGTTCCGGGCCGGGGCGGCCGGTGAGGGCTCCGGCGCCGCCGAGCAGGGCGGCGGCCTGGAGGTGCTGGGTCCGGCCGCTGTAGATGGACTCGATGAGGTCGGCCCAGCCGCTGAGCGCGGCGACGGCCTTGACCCTCGGGTCGTGCGCGGCGGCGAGCAGGCTGATCCCGGCGCCGTACGAGACGCCTCCCATGCCCACCCGGTCGGGGTCGGCGGCGGTGTGGGCCAGGGCCCAGTCGATGACCTTGGAGGCGTCGGCGACGTCCTTGGGGCCCGCCGTCTCGATCTCCCCGCCGGACTGCCAGAAGCCGCGCGAGTTGTAACTCACCACGACGTAGCCGGAGTCGGCGAGCTCGCGCGCCTGGGCGAGGTACTCGATCTGGGGCATGGCCCAGCTGGTGGGCAGCACGATCAGGGGGTGGCGGGTGCCGGGGGCGGCCCCGGCGGGGGCGAGGACGTTCGCCTTGAGGACGGTGCCGCCCTCGCCCACGATGTCGACGAAGCGGATGCCGCTGGAGTCGGCGGTCTCCACGGCCTGGGCGGCGGGGGCGAGCCCGAGGGCCGTCCCGGCCACGAGCGCGGCCGAGACGGCGAGGACCAGGGATGTGCGCACGGGGCACTCCTCACTGGGGACGCCGATGGGTGGTCGGCGATGGGGGGCAGTGAAAGTGACCCGACGGTAACGGTGGGGGCTTACCTGAGGTAACTCCCCGGTAAGTTACGTGGCGGTAACGATTGGCGTCCGCTCGGCGCCGTCGAGCGGGCCCACGACCTCCGCGAAGTCCGCCCGCGCCTCCTCGTACCGCCCGGCCGCGAGGAGGAACGTCGCCCGGTCGGTCAGGGCCCGGGGGAGTCCTTCCGCCGCACGCCGGGCGAGCGCCACCTCCTCGTCGAAGAGCGGCCGGAGCGGTTCCTCGAACAGATGGGTGCGGCCGGTCCACATCAGGGTGGACCGCACGGTCAGCCGGTGGTGCGCGGTCACGAGTTCGGTGAGCCGCCCCGCCGCCGACAGGCGCGCGGTCTCGGCCTCCAGGGCGGGGATGCCGTCGAAGTAGGCCGTCCGCATGTCCCACGACCAGTGGAGGAGCGAGTTGCCGAACGCCGGCATCGGGGCGTCCGGGGACCCGTCCGGCTCCACCGCCCTGGCCGACAGGCCGTACAGGACGCTCCACCAGGAGTGAAGCCCGCTCTGGCGTTCGGGCGCATCGGGACCGGCGAGCCAGGTGAGGACCGACAGGGCCTCCCGCCGGTCCGCGCCTGCCTCCCCGTGCCGTCCGGCGGCGTCCAGCATCCGGGAGCGGTGCACGAGTTCCCACACCAGGAGGTTCCACCTCCGGTCCTCCCTCGTGTCGTCCACGAGGTCCGTGAAGACCTCCACCGCCTCCTCCCGCCGACCGGCCGCCTCCAGTTCCGCCGCCTTCTCGACCACGGACCAGAAGAAGAAGTCCCGGTGCGTGCGGTCGCCCTGCGGCAGCAGGTCCGCCGCCTCCCCGTGGCGCCCCTCCTCGGCCAGTACGACCGCCAGCCGGCCGCTTCCGTACGCCGGGTGCTTCACCTGGCCCCGTTCGAAGCCGTCCCGCCCGACCGCGGCCATCTCCTCGTACGCGGCCCGACCCTCGGCCCGCCGCCCCGACTGGATGAGCGCGAGTCCGTAGTACTCCAGGGCCTCGGCGAACACCTCCGTCCTCCTCGGGTGGTCGACGTCGATGCGCCGGGCCGTGTCGAGGGCCTCCGCGCGCAGCGCCAACTTCCGTTCCCTGTCGTGCCCGTAGCTCGCCCCGGACCCGTACGAGAGCAGCGCTCCGACGAGCTTCGGCAGATAGGCCGCCGGGCTCACCTCCGCGAGGATCCGGTACGCCTCCAACTCCTCGGCCGGGTCGAGCCTGTCCGATCCGAGCAGCATCGTCCTCGCCCGCAGGACCGCGTCCTGATCGATGTTCTGACCGATGTTCCCGGAGTGATTCATGACGGCGATTCTGGAAGCCGGGGGAGGGGCCGGACAAGGTGCGCGAACTGTGCGTTCGGTCCTACGGAAAACGCCTCTGACCTGTCATGATGGTGAGGTCTTCACCCCGTCGGCCCCCTCCCGGTCAGGCCGTCGCCGCCGGTTCGGCGGCGGTGGAGGGCTCGGGCGCCGGGGGAGCCGTACGGGCCGCGTGCGTCACGTCGGCGACCAGTTCCACCACGTCGGGGCCGTACGCCTCCGAGTTGACGACCTTCAGGAGCAGGACGAACGAGCCGCCGCGGTGACGGCGGGCCAGGTCCTCGTGGTGGCGGGCCAGATAGCGGGTGGCCGCCTGGTTGGTGATCGCCCGCTGGCCGCAGAAGAGGAAGACCGGCCGGTGGCCCTCCCCGGCCGTGAGCCGGGCCAGGATCACGTACTCCGACCGCCCCTTCTCCATGAGGTACCGCTCGCCGCCGATCGTGATCGAGCCCCGCACCTCGGACGGCTCGACGTCCACGTTCACCTTCACGCCCGGCAGCAGGGTGGTCAGGTGCGCGGCCATGCGCCTGTTCGAATACGGCCCGCCGACGCAGAACTCGGTGCGGTCGCCGAAGCCCTGGTGGGTCTGGTCCTGCGGCAGGATGCGGGCCTGCGCGCCGCAGTCCTTGACCAGCGCGGAGAGTTCGAGCATCGCGAAGACGTCGTAGCGGTGCACCACGTTGTCCCCGCCGGACTCCCGGTTGACCACCAGCAGGCATTCCGAGCCGCCGGGGAGGCCGAAGAAGGCCTGCTTGCGACGGAGCTTCCGCCGCCACCGGTACGTGCGGCCGAGCCAGCCGAGGGAGGCACTGATCCCGGTGGCGAGCACCCCGAGCACGATGTTGCGCACGTCTTCGTCCATGGGCGCGCATGCTAGCGGCCACCCGGGTTCCCGTTCGAGGTCCCGTTCGAGGCGTTCCTGACGGAACGGGGCGGGGGAAGTTACGCTGCGCGGAAGCCTGTTGACCGGAGGTACGAATGCGACGCTCCACCGCCGGCAAGATCTCCGTCCTCGCCGTCACGGCGACGGTGTTCTCGATGGGTGCCGCCGCGCCGCCGACGACGGCGGGACCACCCCTCAAGGAGCCCGTCGCGACCGGATACGGCGGTGCCGTCGCCAGCGTCGACGCCGACGCCTCGGCCGCCGGGATCGAGATCCTCCGCGAGGGCGGCAACGCGGTCGACGCCGCCGTCGCCGTCGCGGCCGCGCTCGGCGTCACCGAGCCCTACTCGGCCGGCATCGGAGGAGGCGGCTACTTCGTCTACTACGACGCGAAGAGCCGCAGTGTGCACACCGTCGACGGGCGCGAGACCGCGCCCCGCTCCGCCGACGCCGACCTCTTCACGGAGAACGGCGCCCCCATCCCCTTCGAGGAGGGCATGACCAGCGGGCGGGGCGTCGGCACCCCCGGCACCCCGGCGACCTGGAAGTCCGCCCTCGACGCCTGGGGCAGCAAGCGGCTCTCCACCCTCCTCGAACCCGCCGAACGGCTCGCCCGCGAGGGCTTCACCGTGGACGAGACCTTCCGCTCCCAGACGGCCGCCAACGAGGCCCGCTTCCGCGACTTCCCCGCCTCCTCGGCCCTCTTCCTGCCCGGCGGGCAACTGCCCGCGGTCGGCTCCCGCTTCAGGAACCCCGACCTGGCCCGTACGTACGAGAAGCTCGGCCGCGAGGGCGTCGGCGCGCTCTACAAGGGGCCGCTCGCCCGGGACATCGTCCACACCGTCCGCAAGCCCCCCGTCCGCCCCGGCGCCACCCGGAACGTGCGCTCAGGCGACCTGACGGAGGGCGACCTGGCCGCGTACCGGACCGTGTTCCGCACGCCGACGAAGGTCTCGTACCGGGGGCTCGACGTCTACGGCATGGCCCCCTCCTCCTCCGGCGGCACCAGCGTCGGCGAGGCGCTGAACATCCTGGAGGGCACCGACCTCTCCCGCGCGTCGCAGACCCGCTACCTGCACCGGTTCATCGAGGCGAGCCGCATCGCCTTCGCCGACCGGGGCCGCTGGGTCGGGGACCCGGCCTTCGAGTCCGTGCCGACGCGAGGCCTGCTCTCGCAGCGGTTCGCGGACTCCCGCGCCTGCCTGATCCGCGACGACGCCGTCCTGACCAGCCCGCTCGCGCCCGGCGACCCCCGCGACCCGGAGCCGTGCGCCCCCGGCGGGACCGCCGCCCCGACCCCGTACGAGGGCGAGAACACCACCCATCTGACGGTGGCCGACAAATGGGGCAACGTCGTCGCGTACACCCTCACCATCGAGTCCACCGGCGGCAGCGGGATCACCGTGCCCGGCCGGGGCTTCCTGCTCAACAACGAGCTGACCGACTTCTCCTTCGCCCCGGCGAACCCGGCCGTGCACGACCCGAACCTGCCCGGCCCCGGCAAGCGCCCGCGCTCCTCGATCTCCCCGACGATCGTCCTCGACCGGCACGACAGGCCCGTCCTCGCGCTCGGCTCCCCGGGCGGCGCCACCATCATCACCACCGTCCTCCAGACCCTCACCGGGGTCGTCGACCGGCACCTGCCGCTCGTCGAGGCGATCGCCGCACCGCGCGCCAGCCAGCGCAACCAGACCACCACCGAACTCGAACCAGGCCTGTGGAACAGCCCCGTCCGCACCGAACTGGAGGCGATCGGGCACGGCTTCCGGCAGAACCCGGAGATCGGCGCCGCGACCGGAGTCCAGCGCCTGCCGGACGGGCGCTGGGTGGCCGCCGCGGAGAAGGTCCGCAGGGGCGGCGGCTCCGCGATGGTGGTCCGGCCGGCGGGGCGGTAGCGGACCGGCGCCTACAGCGCCGTCAGGATGCGCGGGCCGTCGTCCGTGATCGCCACCGTGTGCTCGACGTGGGCGGCGCGCGAGCCGTCGACCGTACGCATCGTCCAGCCGTCCCGCGCCGTGTAGTAGTCGTCCGTGCCGCCGCCGACGAGCATCGGCTCGATCGCGAGCGTCATCCCGTGGCGCAGCTTCATGCCCCGGCCCGGGCGTCCCTCGTTGGGGACGCCCGGGTCCTCGTGCATGGTGCGCCCGATGCCGTGCCCGCCGAAGCCGTCCGGGATGCCGTACCCGGCGGCCCGGCAGACCCGGCCGATCGCGTGCGCGACGTCCCCGATCCGGTTGCCGACGACGGCCGCCGCGATGCCGGCCTCCAGGGCCTCCTCCGCCGTGGCGATCAGCCGGGCGTCCTCGGGCCGCGCCCGGCCCACCGTGAAGCTGACGGCCGAGTCGCCCGCCCAGCCGCCGAGCAGCGCCCCGCAGTCGACGGACACCAGGTCGCCCGGCGCGAGCGGGGTGTCGTCCGGGACGCCGTGCACGATCGCGTCGTTCACCGAGACGCACACCACCGCCGGGAACGGCACCGGCGCCCACTCCGGGCGGTAGCCGAGGAAGGGCGAGGAGGCGCCCGCCGCGTCCAGCACCTCGCGCGCGGCCCGGTCGAGCTCCGTCGGCCGGACGCCGGGCGCGGCCTTCTCCCGCGCGGCCGCCAGGGCGCGGGCCACCACCCGTCCGGCCTCGCGCATGGCCGCCAGGGATTCGTTCGTCTTAATCTCCACCATGCCAATTACTATACCGGTATTAGAATGGTCCCCATGGTGCGCACACCCCTGACCCCCGAAGAGCGCGAGCGCGGCGAGCGCCTGGGCCTGCTCCTGCGCGCGGCGCGCGGCGAGCGGTCCATGGCCGAGGTCGCCGCGGCCGCCGGCCTCTCCGCCGAGACCCTCCGCAAGATCGAGACGGGCCGGGCCCCGACCCCGGCCTTCTTCACCGTCGCGGCCCTCGCCGGAGTCCTCGACCTCTCCATGGACGAACTGGTGGCGCACTGCGTCCCGGTCCCCGTCTGAGCGCCGGAACGCCCCCGGGCTTAGGCTCCGGGCATGATTCCCGAGGAGTTGCGGCGCGGCCGCTACGTCAGTCTCACCACCTTCCGGAAGAACGGCACGGGGGTCGCGACGCCCGTCTGGTACGCGGTGGAGGGCTCCGAGCTGTACGCCTGGACCCGCACCGACTCCTGGAAGGTCAAGCGGCTGCGCAACGACCCCCGGGTCGAGGCCGCCGTCTGCGACGTGCGCGGCAACGTCCCCGAGGGCGCCGCGCGTCTGACCGGCGAGGCCCGCCTCGTGACGGGGGAGGAGCTGCGCCGCGTCCGGAGGCTGCTCCTGCGCAAGTACACCTGGCAGTTCTGGTTCGTCGACGTGCCCGCCACCGTCTTCCGGCTCGGCAGGCGCCCGCACACCGGGATCGTCGTGCGCTTCCCCTGAGGGGGCGGGCACCCGCACGAAAACGGTCCGTAGTCGTCCCGTAACACGGCTGCGGTCCAATACCCGCGGACCGTACGGTTCCAGTCGACCGCGGGGCAGGTGCGTGACGCATGACGGTGACCCAGACGCCGCCGGAGGCAGCCGAGTTCACCCACTGGCTGGCGGGCCTCACGGCCCGCCTCCGGCCGGACGCCGGGTGGTACGGGGTCTTCGCCGCCCGCGACCCGGAGGGCCTGCGCGCCTGCCTCGACGGTACGGAACTGCTGCCCTGGGACGTCGTCTCGTCCCTGCTCCAGGACGCCGGGGAGGCCGCCGGCGGGCCCTTCGCGGTCCGGGGCCGCGCGCTGTACGTGGCGGCCGCGGGCGCCCACGACCGCGGGTCCGGCGCGGCGGCGGCGCTCGCCGAACGCCGGGAGCTCATGGAGCGTGAACGCCGGTACGCCGAGTCCCGCGCGCGCGAGCTGCGGGAGCGGCTCCGTACGGCCCCGGGTCCAGGGCCCGAGGAGGCCGCCCGCCTGCGGCACGACCTCGCCTGGACCCGCGACGACCTGGCCAGGGCCGTCGCCCGGATCACGGAGCTCACGGCGCGGCTGGCGGGGGCGGGGGAGTGGGGGCGGGGGCGGGCCGTGACGGCTCCGGACGCCGCCCCGGCGCCGTACCCGGCGGCCGTGGCGCCCGCGCCGGACACGCCCCCGGCGTCCGGCCCTCCGACCGCCCCCGGCTCTCCGGCGGAGCCGGAACGCGCGGGGAGGGCCGCCGGGAGCGCCAAGGCCAGGCGCCGGCCCCGGGGCGCCCGGTACGCCTGGCTGGAGGAGGGCGACGGGGCGCGGGAGGCGGAGCCCGTACCCGCGTCCGTATCCGTGCTCCCGACGGAGGGTGCCGCACCCCGCGGCGCCCGCTTCGGCGGCGCCGCCGGGTCCGGGGAGCCCGGCGGAGGGGCGGTCGGGAGACCTGCCGAGGCCCCGGGGGAGGACTCCGCCGAGGCCGCCCGCGCGGCGGCGAACGCCGTCTACGCCCTGCGCAGGCTCCGCGCCCGGGGCCGCGGCGGCGAGGCCCACGCCCTGCTCTGCGAGGCGCTGGGCGGCCCGCCCGCCCGGCTGCCCGCGCTCGCCGACGAGCTGCACCGGGCCGGACTCGGCGCCGATTGGTCCACCCTCCTCTGGGAGGCGGCTTCGCTGCCGCCCGGCCGGCTCGCCGCCGTCGCCGGGGCCCTCGCCGACGCGGGCCGGATGGCCGACTGCGCGCAGCTCCTGCGCCAGGGCGTGGCCCGCCCGGTCGAGGAGCTGGCCGGGGCCTGCGCCGCCCTGCGCGCCGGGGAGCGCCACCGGGAGGCCCACGCCCTCCTGACCGCCTTCGTCCGGGTCCGCGCCCCCGAGGACGCGGCCCGCCTCGCCGGCGCCGACCCGCGCGGCCTCGTCCCCCAACTCCTGGACGCGGCACGGACGGTGTCCGCCTCCCGCGAGCGCGACCTCCTCCACGCCCTCCGCGTGGCGGGCCTGGTGGGTGTCTGAGGGGCGAGGGCGAGGGGCGCCGGGACCGGACCGGACCGGTGGACGTACGCGTACAGCTCCCCACGTGTCGGTACGTGTCCGGTGTGGACCACTCGGGTATGAAACATGATCGACCCGGTCGGTTCCCGGCGGCGGTCTTGCTCCGGGGTGTGACGGGGCTTACGTTCTCCTCCTACGCATCGCGTCTACGTGCGTAGAGGCTCTCTGACGCCGTGCCGAAGGAGCAGCTCATGTCCGACGTCGTACGCGCCGCGCTCGTCCAGGCGACCTGGACCGGCGACACCGAATCCATGATCGCCAAACACGAGGAGTACGCCCGGGAGGCCGCCCGGCAGGGCGCCAAGGTGATCGGCTTCCAGGAGGTGTTCAACGCCCCCTACTTCTGCCAGGTGCAGGAGGCCGAGCACTACCGCTGGGCCGAGCCCGTGCCCGACGGCCCGACCGTGAACCGGATGAGGGACCTCGCCCGCGAGACCGGGATGGTGATCGTGGTCCCCGTCTTCGAGGTCGAGGGCGAGGGCTTCTACTACAACACCGCCGCCGTGATCGACGCCGACGGCAGCTACCTCGGCAAGTACCGCAAGCACCACATCCCCCAGGTCAAGGGCTTCTGGGAGAAGTACTACTTCCGCCCGGGCAACGTCGGCTGGCCGGTCTTCGACACGGCCGTCGGCAAGGTCGGCGTCTACATCTGCTACGACCGCCACTTCCCGGAGGGCTGGCGCGAACTCGGTCTCAACGGAGCCCAGTTGGTCTACAACCCGTCCGCCACCCACCGCGGCCTCTCCGCCCACCTCTGGCAGCTGGAGCAGCCGGCCGCCGCCGTCGCCAACGAGTACTTCGTCGCCGCCATCAACCGCGTCGGCGTCGAGGAGTACGGCGACAACGACTTCTACGGCACCAGCTACTTCGTCGACCCGCGCGGCCGCTTCGTCGGCGACGTCGCCTCCGACAAGGCCGAGGAACTCGTCGTCCGCGACCTCGACTTCGGCCTCATCGAGCAGGTCCGGCAGCAGTGGGCCTTCTACCGGGACCGCCGCCCCGACGCGTACGACGGGCTGGTGAAGCCGTGAACGACCTCCACGACCGGCACCGGGCCGTCATCCCCGACTGGGTCGCCCTCTACTACCGCGACCCCCTGGAGATCACCCACGGCGAGGGCCGCCACGTCTGGGACGCCGAGGGGCGCAGGTACCTCGACTTCTTCGGCGGCATCCTCACCACCATGACCGCCCACGCCCTGCCCGAGGTCACCAAGGCCGTCGCCGAGCAGGCCGGGCGGATCATCCACTCCTCGACGCTCTACCTCAACCGGCCCATGGTGGAACTGGCCGAGCGGATTGCCGGGCTCTCCGGCATCCCCGACGCCCGTGTCTTCTTCACCACCTCCGGCACCGAGGCCAACGACACCGCCCTCCTCCTGGCCACCGCGTACCGCGGCTCGAACCAGATCCTGGCGATGCGCAACAGCTACCACGGGCGCTCCTTCTCCACCGTCGGCATCACCGGCAACCGCGCCTGGTCGCCCACCGGCCTCTCCCCGCTCCAGACGCTCTACGTGCACGGCGGCGTCCGCACCCGCGGCCCCTACGCGCACCACGGCGACGAGGAGTTCACCGAGGCCTGCGTCGCCGACCTCGAAGACCTCCTCGGGCACACCCGGAACGTCGCCGCCCTCATCGCGGAGCCCATCCAGGGCGTCGGCGGCTTCACCTCCCCGCCCGACGGCCTGTACGCCGCCTTCCGCCGCGTCCTCGACCGGCACGGCATCCTGTGGATCGCGGACGAGGTGCAGACCGGCTGGGGCCGCACCGGCGAGCACTTCTGGGGCTGGCAGGCCCACGGCCAGGCCGGGCCGCCCGACATCCTCACCTTCGCCAAGGGCATCGGCAACGGCATGTCGGTCGGCGGGGTCGTCGCCCGCGCCGAGGTCATGAACTGCCTCGACGCCAACTCCATCTCCACCTTCGGCGGTTCGCCGGTCACCATGGCCGCCGGGCTCGCCAACCTCTCGTACCTCCTGGAGCACGACCTCCAGGGCAACGCGCGCCGGGTCGGCGGCCTCCTGATCGAACGGATCAGGGCCGCGTGCGCCGGCGTCCCCGCCGTGCGGGAGGTGCGCGGCCGCGGCCTCATGATCGGCATCGAGCTCACCGAACCGGGCACCGACCGCGCGAACCCCGACGCGGCGGCCGCCGTCCTGGAGGCGGCCCGCGAGAACGGCCTGCTCATCGGCAAGGGCGGCGGGCACGACACCAGCACCCTGCGCATCGCGCCGCCGCTCTCCCTCACCGTCTCCGAGGCCGAGGAGGGCGCCGCACTCCTCGAAGCGGCCCTCCGCTCCCTGTGATCCCGCCGGCCGCCCCGCAGTCCCGACCCAGCGACAGGGAGAGTCCCGTGAGCACCCGTACCCTCATCCGGGGCGGCCTGGTCGTCACCGCCGCCGACGAGGTCCACGCCGACGTGCTGATCGAGGACGGCCGCGTGGCCGCCCTCGCGGCCCACGGCTCGGACGCGGCGGCCGGCTGGACCGCCGACCGGACCATCGACGCCACCGACCGCTACGTCATCCCCGGCGGCGTCGACGCCCACACCCACATGGAGCTGCCCTTCGGCGGCACCTTCGCCTCCGACACCTTCGAGACCGGCACCCGCGCCGCCGCCTGGGGCGGCACCACCACCATCGTCGACTTCGCCGTCCAGAGCGCGGGCCACAGCCTGCGCGAAGGACTCGACGCCTGGTACGCCAAGGCCGACGGCGTCTGCGCGGTCGACTACGCCTTCCACATGATCCTCTCCGACGTCAACGAGCACACGCTCAAGGAGATGGACAAGCTGGTCCAGGAGGGGATCTCCTCCTTCAAGGGTTTCGTTCGGTCGCGTGACCAGGGGTTTTCTAGCGGAGTAGGCCGTGTGCTGTGTGAGGCGGAGGCGTGAGGGGGCCGGCGGGCGTGGGCGTGGCCTTGGCCTGTGCCGGTGGCGGTCTGTTCGGTGGTCGGTGTGAAGGGATGGCTGGGGTATGACTCGGACTCTGATTACCGGTGGTCTTGTGATCACGGCCGCGGACGAGGTGCACGCGGATGTGCTGATCGAGCACGGCCGGGTGGTGGCGCTGGCGGCGCCGGGTACGCAGGAGTGGACGGCGGAGCGGGTGATCGACGCGTCGCAGAAATACGTGATCCCGGGCGGGGTGGACGCGCATACGCATATGGAGCTGCCTTTCGGTGGCACGTTCGCGTCGGACACGTTCGAGACGGGGACGCGGGCGGCGGCGTGGGGTGGGACGACGACGATCGTCGACTTCGCGGTGCAGGCGAAGGGCGAGCCGCTTCGGGCGGGTCTGGATGCCTGGATGGTGAAGGCGGACGGGAACTGCGCGGTCGACTACGCGTTCCACATGATCATGTCGGACGTGAATGAGTCGACGCTGCGGGAGATGCCGAAGCTGGTCGAGCTCGGCGTTTCCTCGTTCAAATTGTTTATGGCGTATCCGGGGGTCTTCTATTCGGACGACGGGCAGATCCTGCGGGCGATGCAGGTCGCGGCCGACACCGGCGGTCTGATCATGATGCACGCGGAGAACGGCATCGCGATCGACGTCCTCGTCGAGCAGGCCCTGGGCCGCGGCGAGACCGACCCCCGCTATCACGGGGAGGTCCGCAAGGCGCTCCTGGAGGCGGAGGCCACCCACCGGGCGATCCAGCTCGCCCGGGTCGCCGGCTCTCCGCTGTACGTCGTCCACGTGTCGGCGCGGGAGGCCGTGGCCGAGCTGGCGGCGGCGCGGGACATGGGTCTGCCGGTCTTCGGCGAGACCTGCCCGCAGTACCTGTTCCTGTCCACGGACAACCTGGCGGAGCCGGACTTCGAGGGTGCCAAGTACGTGTGCTCGACGCCGCTCCGGCCCAGGGAGCACCAGGCGGCATTGTGGCGGGGCCTGCGGACGAACGACCTCCAGGTGGTCTCCACCGACCACTGCCCCTTCTGCTTCACCGGCCAGAAGGAGCTGGGCCGGGGCGACTTCTCGAAGATCCCCAACGGCCTGCCGGGCGTGGAGAACCGTATGGACCTCCTCCACCAGGCAGTGGTCGAGGGGCACATCTCGCGGCGCCGCTGGATCGAGATCGCCTGTGCCACCCCGGCGCGGATGTTCGGTATCTATCCGCAGAAGGGCACGATCGCGCCGGGCGCGGACGCCGACGTCGTCGTCTACGACCCGCACGCGATCCAGGTGCTGTCGGCGGAGACCCACCACATGAACGTCGACTACTCGGCGTACGAGGGCAAGACGATCACGGGCCAGGTCGAGACCGTTCTGTCCCGGGGTGAGGTCATCATCGATCAGCGGAAATACACAGGTCACGCGGGCCATGGAGTGTTCGTGCCCCGCGGTCTCTGTCAGTACCTGAGCTGACCCGGCCAGGGCACCATCTCATCGACTTGAACTGGGAGGTCCCGCGTGGACTTCGGACTTGTCCTGCAGACCGACCCGCCCGCCTCGCAGGTCGTCGGTCTGATGCGCCGGGCGGAACGCAACGGCTTCCGCTACGGCTGGACCTTCGACTCCGCCGTGCTGTGGCAGGAACCCTTCGTCGTCTACAGCCAGATCCTCGAACACACCACCAAGCTCCACGTCGGCCCCATGGTCACCAACCCGGGGACGCGGACGTGGGAGGTCACCGCCTCCACCTTCGCCACCCTCAACGACATGTACGGCAACCGGACCGTCTGCGGCATCGGCCGCGGCGACTCCGCCATGCGCGTCGCGGGCCGCAAGCCGAACACCCTGGCCCACCTGGGCGAGGCCATCGACGTCATCCGCGACCTGGCGGAGGGCCGCGAGGCCGAGGTCGACGGCAACCCGATCCGCATCCCGTGGGTGAAGAGCGGGAAGCTGCCGGTGTGGATGGCGGCGTACGGCCCCAAGGCCCTCGCGTTGGCCGGACAGAAGGCCGACGGGTTCATCCTCCAGCTCGCCGACCCCTTCCTCACCGAATGGATGGTCAAGGCCGTCCGGCAGGCCGCCACCGACGCGGGCCGCGACCCCGACGCCCTGACGATCTGCGTCGCCGCCCCCGCGTACGTCGGCGACGACCTGGCCCACGCCCGCGAGCAGTGCCGCTGGTTCGGCGGCATGGTCGGCAACCACGTCGCCGACCTGGTCGCCAAGTACGGCGAGCACTCGGACATGGTCCCGGAGGAACTCACCGCGTACATCAAGAACCGGCACGGCTACGACTACTCCCACCACGGGCGCGCCGGGAACCCCTCCACCGACTTCGTCCCCGACGAGATCGTGGACCGCTTCTGCCTCCTCGGCCCCGCCGAGGCCCACGTCGAGAAGCTGCGACGGCTCCGGGACATGGGCGTGGACCAGTTCGCGGTGTACGCGATGCACGACGCCAAGGAGGCCACGATCGACGCGTACGGCTCCGAGGTCATCCCGGCGCTCACCCCGTGACCCGCCTGGTACCGGGGCGGCTGGAACCCGGTGGCCGTCCTCGCGTTCGCGGTCGGCGGGGTGCTCGCCGTCGGCGGCTCCCACTCGGCCCCGGGCACGGGCCCGTTCCCCGGGCACGGGCCCGTTCCCCGAGGGCGGCCTGATCCCCTTCCCCGAACCCCTCGCCGACTACGGCCGGGCGGTGGGCCTCGCCGCCTCCCCGCTCCCCTGCACGGTCCTCATGCGGCGCGGGCCGGGATCCCGGTGACGCGTTCGATCCAGGTGAGGTACGACCAGACGCGGGTGTTCACGGCGGGCGTCTCGGTGGCGCACCCCCGCCCGTAGGAGACCAGGCCCACCAGGTACGGCCGCCGCCCCGCCGTGTGGACGAGGGGGCCGCCGGAGTCGTACTGGCAGGTGTCCCGGCCGGGGGCGTACGTGCAGAGCTGGGCGGGTGTCACCCCGGGCATCCCCCGGGACGCGCACGTCCGGTTGCTCATGGTGCCGAGGGTCACCGTCCGCAGGACGTCGGAGGCGGGCCCGCCGAACGAGGTGGCGCCCCAGCCCGGGGCCTCGACCCGCGTGTGGTCGAAGGTGCCGTGCGCGTACGCCGAGGGGAGGGCGACCGGGCGCACGTCCCGGCCGGACGCGACCGGTTCGGCCAGCCGGACGAGCGCGATGTCGTTCCGCTGGCTCTCCGGGTCGTACTCCGGGTGCGTCAGGAACCGGGCGGGGGAGGCGAGGAGCGCGTTCGGGCTGTCGGACCCGGTCGCCAGGTCGTGGTCGCCGAGGAGCACGCCCACCCGGGACGTGCTGCCGTACGAGCCCGTCAGGCAGTGCGCGGCGGTCAGCACGTACCGGTCGCCGATCAGCGCCCCTCCGCACATCACCCGCCGCTCCCTCAGGTCCACGAGCCCCGCCATGAACGGGTACTGGTGCGGCCGGGCCTCCTGGCCGCCGACGACCGCGTACGCCGGCGCGATCCCGAGCGGGCTCGCCCCCATCACTACACCCGCGACCGCGGCCACGAGCTTCCGCGTCCATCCCCGCGCCCGTCCCATGGAGAACTCCGAACCGTCGAGACCGTCTTCCGTGGGGCGGCCGGTGTGCAAAGACGTTTCCTCTGCGTACGCGGCGGCCCGCGTCGGCATCAACGAACCGGACGGGATCCGGTCACCCGGGCACGGCGACCGGACTGGTGTTCGGGCCGGCCGCGACACCCGGGCCGTCCACTCCGCCGCCGCGCGGCGGTCCGGTCCGGTCCGGTCCGGTCGAGGCATGATCGCCGGCTCGGCAGAGCGCCGAGAACGTGCAGAGTCGACCGGTCGTCCCTGTCCTCCTTCTGATCTCCGCACCCCTCGCCCCCGGCCTGGTGTTCCGGCTCCGTCCCCTGTTCACCGGCCGCCGGCGGCAGAGCCCCTGTGGTTCGCGGGGAGTACCGTTCCGCTCCTCCTGGCCACCGGAGCCGTCCACCCGGCCGACGGCCGGGACATCAGGGTGTTCCCCGGGGAAACGGCGGGTGACGAGTGCGCCGTACCGGTTGTCAGAGCGCTGTGGTTGGCTGGACGCATGATCGAAGACTTCCTTGAGCACGTCCTCGGCGGCGGTACGACCGAGGTCGAGGAGGCGGTCCGCAAGGCCGCCGCCGCCGAGGTCATGCCGCGCTTCCGGCAGCTCGCCACCCACGAGATCGTCGAGAAGAACGGCCCGCACGACCTGGTCACCGTCGCGGACCGGGCCGCCGAGGCGCACCTCACCGCCTCCCTCACGGCGCTGCTCCCCGGCTCCGTGGTCGTCGGGGAGGAGGCCGTCCACGCCGACCCGGCGGTCTACGACGCGCTGCGCGGCGACGCGCCCGTGTGGATCGTCGACCCCGTCGACGGCACCCGCCAGTTCGTCCACGGCGACCCCGCCTTCTGCACCCTCGTCGCCCTCGCCCGGCACGGCGAGGTCCTCGCCTCCTGGACGTACGCGCCCGCCCTGGAGCAGATGGCCGTCGCGGTGCGCGGCCGCGGCGCCACGCTGAACGGCGAACCGCTGCGCTCCGGCTCGCCCGCGCCCGGCGAGGTCCTGGAGGTCGCCTCCTCGCACCCCGACTACACCACCCCGGAGCAGAAGCGCGCCCTGCTCGGCCTGGACACCGACGGCGTCCGCCCCCGCCCCTGCGGCTCCGCCGGACTCGAATACCTCGCCGTGGCGCGCGGGGCCCTCTCCGGCGTCGCCTTCTCCTGGGAGTACGCCTGGGACCACGCCGCCGGGCTCCTCCTGGTCGCCGAGGCGGGCGGCGCGGACACCACGGTCGCCGGGGAGCCGTTCCGCGTCACCGGGGGCAACGCGCTGCCGTTCACCGCGGCCCGGGACGCGGCGACCGCCGAGCGGATACGGACCCTCCTCGGGGGCGGGTGAGCCCGCCGCACCCGTACGGACCCTCTCGGGGGCGGTGAGCCCGCCGCACCCGTACGGACCCTCTCGGGGGCGGTGAGCCCGCCGCACCCGCACGGACCCCTCGGGGGGCGGTGAGCCCGCCGCGCCCGTCCGCCTATCCTGAGATCCACGGCCACCGGCTGACGCGAAGGAGCCCGCAGGTGACGCACAGGACGCCGATGCTCGACGCCGTCGTCGTGGGGGCGGGCCCCAACGGCCTGACCGCCGCCGTCGAACTGGCCCGCAGAGGCCTCTCCGTCGCCGTCTTCGAGGCCAGGCCCACCGTCGGCGGCGGCGCCAGGACCGAGGAGCTCACCCTCCCCGGCTTCCGGCACGACCCCTGCTCCGCCGTGCACCCCCTCGGCGCCGGCTCGCCCGTCTTCAAGACCATGCCGCTCGACCGGTACGGCCTGGAGTGGCTCCACCCCGAACTGCCCATGGCCCACCCCTGGGACGACGGCACCGCCGCCGTCCTCGCCCGCTCCGTCGCCGAGACCGCCGCCTCCTTCGGGCCGCGCGACGCCGGGGCGTACCGCAGGCTCGTCGCCCCCTTCCGCGGCAAGTGGGACACCCTGGCGGCCGACTTCATGCAGCTGCCGCTCACCGCGCTGCCCCGCGACCCGGTCGCCCTCGCCCGCTTCGGCCTCGCCGGACTCCCGCCCTCCACCTGGCTGATGCGCCGCTTCCGGGACGAGAAGGCCCGTGCCCTCTTCGCCGGGCTCGTCGGCCACGTCATGGCCCCGCTCGGCGGCTTCGCCACCGGCGCCGTCGGCCTCGTCTTCGCGCTCGCCGCCCACGCCGGCGGCTGGCCGCTGCCCCGGGGCGGCTCGCAGTCCATCTCCGACGCCCTCGCCGCGTATCTGAAGGACCTCGGCGGCGCCGTCCACACCGACTTCGAGGTCAAGCGCCTCGACGACCTGCCGCCGGCGCGCGCCTACGTCTTCGACACCTCGCCCACCGCCCTCGCCCGCATCGCCGGACTCGGCGGCCACTACGACCACTACAAGTACGGCGCCGCCGTCTTCAAGGTCGACTACGCGCTCGACGGACCCGTGCCCTGGACCGCCGAGGAGCCCCGGCGCGCCGGCACCGTCCAGATCGGCCCCACCGCCGGGGAGATCGGCACCGCCCTGAACCAGGCCTCCTCCGGCACCGCCCCCGACGCGCCCTTCCTCATCACCGCCCAGCCCAGCCTCGTGGACCCCTCCCGCGCCCCCGAGGGCAAGCACGTCTTCTGGGCGTACGGCCACGTGCCCAACGGCTGGCGCGGCGACCTCACCGAGGCGATCGAGCGCCAGATCGAGCGCTTCGCCCCCGGCTTCCGCGACCGCGTCCTGGCCCGCGCCACCGCGGGGCCGCCCGAACTCGCCGCGCACAACGCCAACTACGTCGGCGGCGACATCGCGTGCGGCGCCGCACGCGGCCTCCAGCTCCTGCTGCGCCCCACCCTCTCCCTGCGCCCCTACGACACACCGCACCCCGCGGTCTTCCTCTGCTCCTCCGCCACCCCGCCCGGCCCCGGCGTGCACGGCATGTCCGGACACAACGCGGCCAAGGCGGTCTGGCGGCGGCTGCGCGCCTCCGCCCGCGAAAATTAGACTGGCCCCCATGGCCAAGTACTTCGACGTCCACCCCGACAACCCGCAGCCGCGCACCATCTCCACGGTGGCCGACAGCATCCGGAACGGGGCGCTCGTCGCGTACCCGACCGACTCCTGCTACGCGCTCGGCACCCGCATGGGAAGCCGCGACGGCATCAGCCGCATCCGGACGATCCGCGACCTCGACGACCGGCACCACTTCACCCTCATGTGCCGGGACTTCGCCCAGCTGGGCCAGCTCGTGCACATCGACAACGACGTCTTCCGCGCGGTCAAGGCGGCCACCCCCGGCCCGTACACCTTCATCCTGCCCGGCACCAAGGAGGTGCCGCGCCAGCTCCTCCACCCCAAGAAGAAGACGGTCGGCGTCCGCATCCCCGACCACGTCGCCACCCAGGCCCTCCTGGCCGAACTCGGCGAGCCGCTGCTCTCCAGCACCCTGCTCCTGCCCGACGAGGAGGAGCCGCTGACCCAGGGCTGGGAGATCAAGGAGCGGCTCGACCACCAGGTCGACGCGGTCCTCGACTCCGGCGACTGCGGCACCGAGCCCACCACCGTCGTCGACTTCTCCAGCGGCGAGCCCGAGATCGTGCGCCGGGGCGCGGGGGACACCACCCGCTTCGAGTAGAGGCCCCCGGGACGCGGGCCCGGGCCCCTGCCGGCGGCCCGGAACCTGCCGGTGGCCCGAAGCCTGCCGGCGGACCGGCACCGGTCGGCGGCCCGATTCCGTCCGGCGGACCGGCACCGGTCGGCGGATCGGGACCTGCCGGCGGATCGGGACCTGCCTGCGGCCCCGGGCCGTCCGGCCCCGGTTCCGTCCGGTCCCTGCGCCGGACGGCCATGTCGTTTTTCCGCCAGCCCCGGCGCCGTCCGCCCCCGATCATGGAGGCATGCACACCGACACCGAGCGCTGCGTGCGGGCGGTCCGGTCGAAGGACGCCCGCTTCGACGGCGTCTTCTTCACCGCCGTCCGCACCACCCGGATCTACTGCCGGCCGAGCTGCCCGGTCGCCCCGCCCAAGCCCGAGAACATGGAGTTCCACCCCAGCGCCGCCTCCTGCCAGCGCGCCGGTTTCCGGGCCTGCAAGCGGTGCCGGCCCGACACCAGCCCCGGGTCGCCCCAGTGGAACGTCCGGGCCGACGCCGTCGCCCGCGCGATGCGGCTCATCCAGGACGGCGTCGTGGACCGGGAGGGCGTCCCCGGGCTCGCCCGGCGGCTCGGCTGGTCCACCCGCCAGATCGAGCGCCAGCTCCTCGCCGAACTCGGCGCCGGACCCCTCGCCCTGGCCCGCGCCCAGCGCGCCCAGACCGCCCGGGTCCTCGTCGAGACCACCTCCATGCCCCTGGGCGAGGTCGCCTTCGCCGCCGGATTCTCCTCCATCCGCACCTTCAACGAGACCGTCCGCGAGGTCTTCGCCCTCACCCCCGGCGAACTGCGCGCCCGCGCCGCCCGCCCGGCCGACGGCGCGGCCCCCGCCCCCGGCGCGATCACCCTGCGGCTGCCGTTCCGCGCCCCCCTCGAACCCTCCAACCTCTTCGGCCACCTCGCCGCCACCGCCGTCCCCGGCGTCGAGGAGTGGCGGGACGGCGCCTACCGCCGCACCCTGAACCTCCCGTACGGGCACGGCATCGTCGCCCTCGCCCCGCGCGCCGACCACATCGCCTGCCGGCTCTCCCTCACCGACCCGCGCGACCTCACCCACGCGATCAGCCGCTGCCGCCGCCTCCTCGACCTCGACGCCGACCCCGTCGCCGTCGACGAGCGGCTGCGCGCCGACCCGCTGCTCGCCCCGCTCGTGGACGCGGCCCCCGGCCGCCGGGTGCCCGGCTCCGTCGACCCCGCCGAGTTCGCCGTACGGGCCGTCCTCGGCCAGCAGGTCTCCACCGCCGCCGCCCGCACCCACGCCGCCCGGCTCGTCGCCGCCCACGGCACCCCGGTGGACGACCCCGAGGGCGGCCTCACCCACCTCTTCCCGGAGCCCGGGGCGCTCGCCGCCCTCGACCCCGAGACCCTGGCCCTGCCCCGCAGCCGCCGCACCACCCTGCTCACCCTGGTCCGGGCCCTCGCCGACGGCACGCTGCCCCTCGGCCCCGCCGACGACCGCGAGGAGGCCCGCGCCCGGCTGCTCGCCCTGCCCGGATTCGGCCCCTGGACCACGGAGATCATCGCCATGCGGGCCCTCGGCGACCCCGACGCCTTCCTCCCCGGCGACCTCGGCGTCCGCCGGGCCGCCGAAGGCCTCGGCCTGCCCGCCACCCCGGCCGCGCTCACCGCCCGCGCCGCGCACTGGCGCCCCTGGCGCGCCTACGCCGTCCAGTACCTCTGGGCCACCGACTCCCACCCGATCAACCACCTGCCCTCCTGAGGAGGTCACCCCGTGCCCACCGTCCAGCACACCGTCGTCGACAGCCCGTACGAGCCGCTGACCCTCGTCGCCGTCGACGGGGTCCTCAGCCGGGTCCACATGACCGGCCAGCGCCACCGCCCGCCCGAGGAGACCTTCGGGGAACCCGACCCGCGCCCCTTCGGGGAGGCGGTCCGCCAGCTCGACGCCTACTTCGCCGGCGAACTCACCGCGTTCGACCTGCCGCTGCACCTGGTCGGCACCCCGTTCCAGCTGCGCGTCTGGGAGCGGCTGAACCTCATCCCGTACGGGGAGACCCGGACGTACGGCGAACTCGCCGAGGAGCTGGGGAACCCCGGCGCCTCCCGGGCCGTCGGCCTCGCCAACGGCAAGAACCCCGTCAGCATCATCGTCCCCTGCCACCGGGTGGTCGGCGCCGGCGGCGGCCTCACCGGCTACGGCGGCGGGCTCGACCGCAAGCAGCGGCTCCTGGCCTTCGAGTCGGGGGCGGCGGGACCCGACCTCCTCTTCTGAACCCGGCACCCTCTTCCGGCCGGGGTGTCAGGTTCCCGGCATGGCCAAGGTGAACATCGCGCTCGACGCCGAACTCGTCGTGGAAGCCATGGTCCTCGCGGGGGTCAGCAACCCGCAGGACGCCGTCGAGGCGGTCGTCCGCGACCACATCGCCCGCGGCCACCGCACCGAGGCCCGGACCGCCGGCCGTGACGAGCCGGTCCGCACCGGGGAGATCGTCCCGCCGGAACCGCAGCAGGGCTGAGGCCACCGGCCCGGGGGAGACCTCAGCCCTCCCGCTCCGGGGGCTCCGCGTCCCTGCGGGCCCGCGCCGCCCGCCGCAGCCGGGGGTGACGGTCGCCGCCCTGCTCGGTCATCGCCTCCCCGACCATGGACCGCACCGCGTCCCGCAGCCCGTGCAGGGCGTGGTGCCGGGCCGGACCCGCCCCCGGGTCCTCCCGCAGCTCCTTCACGAGCGCCCAGCAGAGCGCCAGCATCACCACCACGAACGGCAGCGCCACCAGGATCGTCGCCGTCTGGAGCGAGTCCAGGCCGCCCACCACGAGCAGCGCCGCCGCCACGGCCGCCATCAGGACGCCCCAGGTCACCACCAGCCAGGTCGGCGGGTGGAGCGAACCCCGGCTCGTCAGCGACCCCATCACCAGGGAGGCCGAGTCGGCGCTGGTGACGAAGTACGTCATCACCAGGACCATCGCCACGACCGAGGTGAGCGTGCCCAGCGGCAGCGCCTCCAGCATCGCGAACAGCGAGGCCTCCGCCCCGTCCTCCACGGTCGCCGCCAGGTCCGCCGCGCCCGTCGACTCCAGGCGGATCGCCGTGCCGCCCATCACGCAGAACCACACCACCGTCGCCCCCGACGGCACGAGCAGCACCCCCACCAGGAACTCCCGGACCGTCCGGCCCCGCGAGATCCGGGCGATGAACGTGCCGACGAACGGCGCCCAGGACAGCCACCACGCCCAGTAGAAGATCGTCCACGTCCCCAGCCAGTCGGCGTCGGTGAACGCCCCGGTCCGGCTCGCCATCGGCAGCAGCTCGTGCAGGTAGCCGCCGACGGAGGCCGGGATGGTGTCCAGGACGTAGACGGTCGGGCCGAGCAGGAAGACGAAGAGCATCAGACAGGCGGCGAGGACGATGTTCAGCGTGGAGAGCCACTTCACGCCCTTGTGGAGGCCGGAGAAGGCCGACAGGACGAAGGCCGCCGACAGCGACACGATGATCACCAGCTGGACGCCCGTCGTGTTCTCCACGTCGGCCGTCAGGTTCAGCCCCTCGGCGACCTGGAGGGCGCCGAGCCCCAGGCTCGTCGCCGTCCCGAACACGGTCGCGAACACCGCGAGCAGGTCGATCGCCTTGCCCGGCCAGGACTCCGCCCGGCGCGCTCCCATCAGGGGCACGAAGGCGGAGCTCAGCCGGTTGCCCCGGCCCTTGCGGAAGCCCGCGTACGCCAGGGCGAGGCCCGTGATGCCGTAGATCGCCCACGGGGTCAGCGTCCAGTGGAAGAACGAGTGCTCCATGGCGTTGAGGGCCGCCGCGCCCGTCCCCGCCGGGGCGCCGCTCGCCGGCGGCGGGTCCAGGAAGTGCTGGAGCGGCTCCCCGACCCCGTAGAACATCAGGCCGATGCCCATGCCGGCGCTGAACATCATCGCGATCCACGCCAGATTCGTGAACTCGGGCTCGTCGTCGTCCCGGCCCAGTCTGATCCGGCCGAACCGGCTCAGCGCGAGGACCACGCACAGCACCAGGAAGACGTCCGCCGCCACCACGAACAGCCAGGCGAAGTTGGAGAGGACCCAGTCCAGGGCGGTGGAGGAGGCGCTGTCGAAGGAGTCCTCGCCCAGGGCCGCCCAGGCCACCGCCGCGACGACGGCGGTGACCCCGATCCCGATGACCTTGCCGTCAGGCGCGTGCCGCTCGTCCGGGACTTCCGGGGCGCGCCCGCTCGGTTCCGTGCTCATGCGACCCACTATGGTGCGCCATATCCGTACATCAGGGGGTGGCACGCCGTCCGGGGCTCCGGATAGGGTCGGCAGCGGCGCGACTGCACGTTCGAAAGCAAGGGATGCAAGGTGACGGACGGAGCAGCAACGGTCGCTCGCGTGCTCGTGGCGGCCGACAAGTTCAAGGGTTCGCTCACGGCCGTGGAGGTCGCCCAGCGGGTCACGGCGGGTCTGCGACGGGTCGTCCCGGACCTGGAGGTGGAGACGCTGCCCGTCGCGGACGGCGGCGACGGCACCGTCGCGGCGGCCGTCGCGGCCGGGTTCGAGCGCCACGAGAGGACGGTGACGGGGCCGACCGGCGAGCCGGTCACCGCCGCGTTCGCGCTGCGCGGCACCACCGCGGTCGTCGAGATGGCGGAGGCCTCCGGCCTCCAGCTCCTCCCGGCCGGCGAGTTCGCCCCGCTCACCGCGACCACGTACGGCTCCGGCGAACTGCTCCGCGCGGCCCTGGACGCCGGTGCCACCACCGTCGTCTTCGGCGTCGGCGGCAGCGCCACCACCGACGGCGGCGCCGGGATGCTCGCCGCGCTCGGCGCCCGCTTCCTCGACGCGGACGGCGAGCCCGTCGGCCCCGGCGGCGCGGCCCTCGCCGACCTGGCCACGGCCGACCTCACCGGCCTCGACCCCCGCTTCGCCGAGGTCGACCTGATCCTCGCGAGCGACGTCGACAACCCCCTCACCGGCCCCAAGGGCGCCCCCGCCGTCTACGGCCCGCAGAAGGGCGCCACCCCCGACGACGTCCGCACCCTCGACGCGGCCCTCGCCCACTTCGCCACGGTCCTGGAGAAGGCGATCGGCCCCAAGGCGGCCGAGGCCGCCCTCGCGCCCGGCGCGGGCGGCGCCGGCGGCATCGGCTACGGCGCCCTCATCCTCGGCGCGAGCTTCCGCCCCGGCATCGAGCTGATGCTGGAGGTCCTGGGCTTCGCCCCCGCCCTGGAGCGCGCCACCCTCGTCGTCACCGGCGAGGGCTCCCTCGACGAGCAGACCCTCCACGGCAAGGCCCCGGCGGGCGTCGCCGCCGCGGCCCGCGCGGCCGGCAAGGAGGTCGTCGCGGTCTGCGGCCGTCTCGCCCTCCCCGCCGAGGCCCTGGGCCGGGCCGGCATCCGCCGCGCCTACCCCCTCGCCGCCCTGGAGCCGGACCCCGCCAAGTCCATGGCGAACGCGGGCCCGCTCCTGGAGGAGGCGGCGGCGAGCATCGCCCGGGACTTCCTGAGCTGACCCCCGGGCCGGAGGGGTACGGAGACGGGACCGGTCACCCCGGCCCCGTCAGCCGGAACGCGTCCAGCGCCAGCGTCATCTCCGTGAGGTCCCGCGGCCGGGAGAGCGACCGCGACGTCAGCTGTTCGAGCCGCCGCAGCCGGTTGAAGACCGTGTTGCGGTGGCAGTACAGGCGCCCGGCCGCCCGCCCCGCCGACCCCTCGCACTCCAGCCACGCGTCCAGCGTCTCCAGGAGCACCGCCCGGTCCGCCGGATCCAGCTCCAGGAGACCGCCCAGGACGTCCGATACCAGCAGGCTCGCCATCTCCGGCTGGCCCACCACCAGCGCCCCCGTCATCCGCCGGTCGAGCCGCACGATCCGCCGGCTGCCCGGCGGACACGTCCGCAGCGCCAGCTCCGCGAGCCGGCGCGCCCGGCCCAGCTCGGTCAGGCCCACCACCACCGGACTGATCCCGCCCGGCCCCGGGCACCGCCCGTCCAGCAGCTCCGAAAGGGCGTCCAGACCGGTGTCACCGGCGAGCGCCACCACCCCCAGCTCGCAGTCCGCGCCCATCCGCCACAGGAACCGCACCCCCTCGCCCTGCACCTGCCGGTGGAACGCCTCCCGCTCCTCCCGCCGGTCGTAACGCAGCACCACCACCGCGTACCGCCCCTGCTCCGGCAGGTCCAGGCCCGCCGCCGCCCGCGCCACCAGCTCCGGCGAGCGCTGCCCCTGGAGCAGCGCGTCCAGGAGCGCCTGCAACTGCTCGTCCGTACGGCTGCGCAGCTCCAGCTCCGTCTCCCGGTACGCCTCCGACGCCGTGTCCGCCTGGGCGTCCACCGCCGACCACACCGTCGTCGCCGACTGCATCAGGGCTTCGAGCCGCGCCGCGTCCGACCCCGCGTCCTCGATCAGCGCGTCCCACACCAGGTGCCCGGCGTGCCGGTAGGCGTGCACGACCAGTTCGAGCGGCATGCCCTGCGCGGCCCGCCGCCGGCCCATCCCGTCGGCGTGCTCCAGGTCCCGCCGGGGCGAGTTCCGGGGCGCCGAGATCATCTCGATCCCGACCCGCATCGCCTCGTGGGCCTCCTGCCAGTGCTGGTCGTACGGCAGGATCCGCCCGTAGGCGGGCTCGTACGCGTGGAGTTCCCTCAGATGCTCGTCCACCAGCTCCGGCACCCGCTCCAGAAGCTCCGTGCACGCCTGCGCGAGCACCTTCCAGTCGTCACCGGTCCGCCGTCTGCGCCGTCCCATGCCGGGAGGATCCCCCGTCCGGGCCCCCTTCGCACACCCCCTGACGCGCACCGTTGTGCGCGTGCACAACCCGCCGCCGCGCCCGCTGGTCACCGGCAGCGATTCGGCCGCCGGGCGTGGACGCGCGGTCCGGTGCGGTGCTGGGGTGAGCGCCACCGAACGGCCGGGCCGACGTGGGAGGCCCGGGAAAGGGGAGCCATGGGAGGTACCGCACCCGCCCTGGAGGTCACGGACCTGACGGCGGGATACGGACCGGTGCGCGCGCTGCGGCGGGTGTCGCTGACCGTGCCCGCGGGCGCCGTCGTCACCGTCCTCGGCGGCAACGGAGCCGGCAAGTCCACCCTGCTGCGGGCCGTCTCGCGCACCCTGCGGTTCCACGGCGGCGCCGTGGTCTCCGGCACGGTGAGCCGCGACGGGCGCCCGCTCGACGGACTGCCGCCCGACCGGGTCGTCGCCGCGGGCGTCTCCCAGGTGCCCGAGGGCCGCCAGGTCTTCGCCCGGATGACGGTCGAGGACAACCTGCGGGCCGGGGCGCTCGGCCGGCGCGGCGGCCGGACCTCCCGGGCCGCCGCCCTGCGCCGGGTCCACGAGCTCTTCCCGGTCCTCGCCGAGCGCGCCCGCCAGCCGGCCGGGCTGCTCTCCGGCGGCGAACAGCAGATGCTCGCCGTCGGCCGCGCCCTGATGGCCGCACCGGGCCTGCTCCTCCTGGACGAGCCCTCCCTCGGCCTCGCCCCGCTGATGGCGGCCCGGATCGCGGACGCCGTCCGCGAGATCAACGCCCAGGGCACGGCGGTGCTCCTCGTGGAGCAGAACGCGGCGCTCGCGCTGCGGCTCGCCTCCCTCGCGTACGTCCTGGAGGTCGGCGAGGTCACCCTCTCCGGTCCCGCCGCCGAACTCGCCGCCTCCGACGAGGTGCGCCGCCGCTACCTGGGCGTGGTGGACGAGGACGCCGCCGCCGACGCGGCCCGCGCCGCCACCGCCCACCCGGTCCTGACCCGCTGGGAGGCGACCCGATGAGACCGCAGTCACCGCAGCCCCCGGAGCCTCCGCCGTCGGGACCCGGCCCGGAATCGACACCGGAGCCCCCGCCGCCGGGACCCGCACAGGGCCCCGGGCCCGACGTCCCCGCCCTCCACGTCCGCGACCTGACCGTCCGGTTCGCCGGGCTCACCGCCCTCGACGCCGTCGGCTTCACCGTCCGGCCCGGCACCGTCCACGCCCTCATCGGCCCCAACGGCGCCGGCAAGTCCACCTGCTTCAACGTGCTCTCCGGCGTCTACCGCGCCACCTCCGGCTCCGTACGCCTCGGAGAGCACGAGCTGACCGGCCTGCCCCCGCACCGGATCGCGGACCTCGGCGTCGGCCGGATCTTCCAGAACCTGGCCCTGCCGCCCCGCGCCACCGTCGAGGACAGCCTGATGCTCGGCCGCCACCGGCTCACCCGCACCGGCTTCCTCGCCGCCGGGCTCCGGCTCCCCTCCGCCGCCCGCGAGGAGGCCCGGCACCGGGCCAGGGTCCGGGAGATCGCCGCCTTCGTCGGCCTGGAACGGCAGCTCGACCGGCCCGCCGGCTCCCTCCCGTACGGACAGCAGAAGCTCGCCGAACTGGCCCGCGCCCTCTGCACGGAGCCCCGGCTCCTGCTCCTGGACGAGCCCGTCGCCGGCATGACCGCCGACGAGCGGCGCCGCACCGCCTCCGTCATCGCCGGGGTCCGCGACGGCCTCGGCATCTCGGTCCTCCTCGTCGAGCACGACATGGGTCTGGTGATGCGGCTCGCCGACTCCGTCACCGTCCTCGACTTCGGCCGCCGGATCGCCGACGGGGCACCCGCCGACGTGCAGAACGACCCGGCGGTCGTCCGCGCCTACCTCGGAGAGGAGTCCGCCGCGTGAGCACCTTCGCGGAGTTCCTGATCAACGGCGTCTCCCTGGGCTCGATCTACGCCCTCATCGCCCTCGGCTTCGTCGTCATCTTCCGCGCCACGGAGGTCGTCAACTTCGCCCACGCCTCCCTCCTCCTGGCCGGCGGCTACGTCACCGCCGTCCTCCACGACGACATCGGCTTCTGGCCCGCCCTGCTCGCCGGGATCGCGGGCGCGGCGGTGGTCGGCGCGGCCGTCGAGTTCCTGGTCATGCGCCGCCACCGGGGCTCCGACCACAGCGTCCTCGCGATCGTCACCATCGGCGTCGACATCCTGCTCGCCACCGAGCTGACCCGCCGGATCGGCACCGACATCCTCGCCCTCGGCGACCCGTGGGGCGACGCCGTCGTCACCGTCGGACCGGTCACGGTCGCCCAGACCCGGATCGCCGCCCTCCTCGCGGCGGCCCTCCTCATCACCGCCTTCCTGCTCGCCTTCCGGTACACCTCCTGGGGCGTCGCCATGCGGGCCGCCGCCGAGAACCAGGAGACCGCCGCCCTCATGGGCATCAGGCTCGGCCGGGTCTCGCTCGGCGCCTGGGCGGTGGCGGGCGGCCTCGCCGCCGTCGCCGCGCTCTTCCTCACCGTCTTCCCGACCCCCGGTCTGGAGCGGGCCACCTCGCTCGCCGCCCTCAAGGCCTTCCCGGCCGCGATCCTCGGCGGCCTCGACTCCACCACGGGCGCCCTGGTCGGCGGCCTCCTCGTCGGCGTCACCGAGTCCCTGGCCACCGGCTACCAGGGCGACCTGGCGTTCCTCGGCCGGGGGATCGGCGACCTCGCCCCGTACCTCGTCATGGTCGCGGTGCTCCTGATCCGCCCGGCCGGCCTCTTCGGCACGAAGGAGCTCGCCCGTGTCTGAGACCCTCGCCCGCCCCGGCCTCCGGGTGCGGCCCGCCGCGTACGGAGGGGCCGCCGCCGGGCTCGTGCTGCTCGCCCTGCCCTTCTACCTGGACCGCTTCTGGCTCCAGGCCGGCCTCTTCGCCATGGCCGCCGCCCTCGGCGCCATCGGGATCAACCTGCTGACCGGCGCCACCGGCCAGCTCTCCATGGGGCACGCCTTCTTCCTCGCCGTCGGCGCCTACGGCTACTGCGCCCTCGCCGGGGAGGGCACCGACGGCCTCGCCGGACTCGGCCTTCCCGGCTGGCTCGCCGCCGTCCTCGCGGTCGTCCTCGCGGGCCTGGCGGGCGGGGTGTTCAGCCCCATCGCGGGACGGCTGCACGGCGCGTACCTCGGCATCGCCACCCTCGCGCTGATCTTCATCGGCCAGCACGTCCTCTTCAACGCCCACGACCTCACCGGCGGCTACAACGGCCGCGCCGTCCCCCCGCTCTCCCTCTTCGGCCTCGCCTTCGACGACACCGAGCTGCTCGTCGCCCAGGTCCCCTTCGGGGCCGTCGAGAAGCTCTGGTACCTCGGCCTCGCGCTGCTCCTCGCCGGTGTCCTCTTCGCCAGGGGAGTCCTCCGGGGCCGCCCGGGGCGCGCCATGAACGCCATCCGGGACCACCGGATCGCCGCGGGCGTCATGGGCATCCCCGTCGCCCGCCACCGCGCCGCCGTCTTCGTCCTGTCCTCGATGTACGCGGGCCTGGCCGGCGTCCTGCTCGCCCTGGTCTTCCAGCGGACCGTCCCCGAGTACTTCGGCATGGCGCTCTCCCTGGAGTACCTGGCCATGATCGTCATCGGCGGCCTCGGCTCGGTCGCCGGGGCGGTCGCCGGAGGCGTCTTCGTCTCCCTCCTGCCCCAGCTCCTCACCCGCTACAGCGACGCCCTGCCCCTGGTCTCCGCCCCGGGCACGGGCGGGATCGCACCGGGGGAGGCCGCCCGCTACCTGTACGGCGCCGCCGTCGTCGCGGTGGTGCTGTTCCTGCCCGGCGGCCTGGCCCGCCTCGCCGCCCGGAAGCCCGGGCCGTCCGAGCCGCCCGAAGCACCCGAGACCCCCACGCCCACCGAACCCCCAGGGGAGACACGATGAACCACAGACGACAGGCCGTGCGGGGCCTGGCCGCCGCGCTCGCCGCACTGGTCGCCCTCACCGCCGCCGGTTGCAGCTCCAAGGCGAAGACCGGCGACGGCAAGCAGACCGGCGCGGGCGGGGTGAAGACCGGCAAGGGCGTCACCGACAAGGCGATCACCCTCGGCGCGCTCACCGACATGACCGGCGTGTACGCCACCCTCGGCAAGAGCGTGACCCAGGCCCAGCAGCTGTACGTGAAGCAGGTCAACGCCGCCGGCGGGATCTGCGGCCGGCAGCTGGAGCTCACGGTCCGCGATCACGGCTACGACCCGCAGAAGGCGCTCGCCGCCTACACCGAGCTGGAGGCCGGGGTCGTCGGCTACCCCCAGTTCATCGGCTCCCCGTTCGTCGCCGCCGTCAAGCAGCGCGTCGACGCCCGGGACAAGGGCCTCGTCCTCCCGCAGGCCTGGTCGGCCTCGCTGCTCGGCTCGCCGTACATCCGCGTCCTGGGCTCCACGTACGACGTCGAGACGATCAACGCCGTCGACTTCCTCCTCACCGAGAAGGGCCTCAGGGCCGGCGACAGGCTCGGCCACGTCTACTTCGAGGGCGACTACGGCGAGAACGCCCTCAAGGGCTCGAAGTACGCGGCGGAGAAGGCCGGCCTGACCGTCGTCGAGCAGAAGATCAAGCCCACCGACAACGACATGTCCGCGCAGGTCGCGGCGCTCAAGCAGGCCGGGGTCAAGGCCGTCGTGATCAGTGCGGGCCCCCGCCAGGCCGCCTCCCTCGTCGGCGTGGCCGCCGCCACCGGCCTGAAGGTCCCGGTCGTCGGCAACAACTCGGCCTTCGCCCCGCAGCTCCTCGGCACCCAGGCCGGGCCCGCCCTGGAGAAGATGTACTGGTTCGCCTCCCCGAGCCTCCCCGTCGGCGCGGACACCCCGGTCGCGAAGAAGCTGGTGGCGGACTATCGGGCCGCCTACCCGGGCGAGGCCCTCGACAACGGCATCGTCGCCGGCTGGACCGCCGCGAGCGTCTTCGGCGAGGCCCTGAAGAAGGCCTGCGCCGACAAGGACCTCACCCGCGAGGGCGTCGGAAAGGCCCTGCTCACCCTCACCTCCCACGACGCCGGCTTCGGCATGACCCACGACCTCGGCGACCCGAAGGCCCCGTCGTCCCGGGAGTCCGTCATCGTCCAGCCGGACAAGTCTGTCCCCGGCGGCATGCGCACGGTCCGGCAGCCCTTCGTCTCGGACGCGGCGAAGAGCTACACCCCGTAGCCGGCCGTCGGCCCCGGCCCGCTCGGCCCCGGCCCGCTTGGTCCCGGTCCGCTCGGCCCCGGCCTGCTCGGTCCCGGCCCGCTCAGCCCTGGTCCGCGAAGCCCGTCCGCCAGGACGGGCGGGCCGGGGCCCAGCCGAGCGCACGGGCCCGGGCGTTCACCGCGCCCCGGGCCCACGGCGTCCGCCCCTCCGTCCGGCCGGGCGCCGGAACGCCCAGCGCCTCGGCCAGGACCGGCAGCCAGGCGTGGCCGGGGGCGGGCTCGTCGTCCACCACGTTGTACGCGCCCGGGGGCCACTCCAGGGCCCGTACGGCCGCTTCGGCGGCGTCCCCGACGTGCACGAAGGAGCCGACCGAACCGTCGGCCGCCGTGCTCCCCAGGAACCGCGCCCCCGGGTCCCCGGCGAGCGCGGCGGCGACGGCGCCGCCCGGCGCGTACCAGGTGCCGGGCCCGTAGAGGATCCCGTACCGCAGGACCACCGCCTCCGGCAGCTCGGCCACCGCCGACTCCAGGGCGCGCACCCCGGCGACGATCCGGGACCGGGGCGGCTCCTCCGTCGGGTCGAGCGGCACGGACTCGTCGGCGGGCGCGTCCCCGGGCGCGTACGCCCAGGAGATCGACTGCGCCACGATCCGCCGGACCCCGGCCTCCCGCGCCGCGTCCACCAGGTTCCGGGTGCCCTCGACGCGGACCCGGTTGTTCGCGGCCCCGTCCGCCCGGCCCAGGTCGGTGAGCTGGTGCACCACCGCGTCCGGCGCGGCCTCGGCCACGGCCCGCCGCACCGCCTCCGCGTCGAGCACGTCCACCGGGCGCGGACCGCGCCGGGAGATCCCCACGACCTCGTGGCCCGCCGCCTCCAGGCGCGGCACGAGCTGACGACCCACGGCGCCCGTGGCGCCCGCGACCAGTACACGCATGGGCGCCAGCCTAGAAGCCCCCGGGAAGCGCCACCCCGGAAGCCCTCCGGGGAGATCGTCATCTCCCGGAAACAAGCCGGTGTGAAGCTCGCCCCATGAAGCCGCACACCGCTCCGCTCATCGAGGAGAACCGCTCCCACCCGCACCTCGCCGGCCTGCTGGGCGCCTACCACCTGGCCAACCAGGCCGAGAAGGGGACGCCCGTGGCGACGGTCGCCGAGCTCCCGGCCGTCTACCGCGGGGAGGCCGAGGACCCGGTCGCCGCGTTCGCCGCCGACACGGTCCTGCTCGCCACCCCGCCCGGCGGGGAGCACCCGGTCGGCTGCGTCGTCCTGAAGGCTCCCCGCGCGGGGCGCGCGCCCGAGGTCAAGCGCCTCTGGGTCGAGCCGGGGGAGCGCCGGAAGGGCTTCGCGCGGGCCCTCGTGGCCGAGGCCCTGCGCCGGGCCGCCGCCCTCGGGGCGTCCTCCGTGCGGCTCACGGTCTGGGACCGGCGGCGGGAGCCGCTGGCCCTCTACCGGAGCCTCGGCTTCGCGACCGCCCCCTCCTGGGACCCCCGTCCCGGCCTCCTCTGCCTGGAGAAGCCGCTCGCGGCGGACCGCGTCGAGCGCCTCACCCCCGACGCCGTCCGCGCCCACGCCGCCGACGGCCTCGCCGCGCTCCTCGTGGACGCCGTGGACGGCGGCGCCTCCGTCGGCTTCCTCACGCCCCTGGAAGCCGCCGAGGCGGCCTCCTGGTGGCTCCGGGCCGCCGGGGAGGCCGAAGAGGGCGTACGGGACGTCTGGGCGGCCCTGGACGCCGACGGGCGCCCCGTCGGGGCCGTCACCCTCGTCCGTACCGGCGCCGCCAACGGCCGGCACCGGGGCGAGATCGCCCGGCTCCTGGTCCACCGGTCCGCCCGGGGCCGGGGCCTCGGACGACGGCTGCTCGCCGCGGCCGAGGCGCACGCCGCCGCCACCGGTCTGACCCTGCTCGTCCTGGACACCCAGACCGGCAGCCCGGCCGAGCGCCTCTACCGGGGCACGGGCTGGACCGCCGCCGGAACGATTCCGGACTACGCCGCCGACCCGGCCGGAGCCCTCCGCGCGACCACGCTCTACTACAAGCGGCTCGGCTAGGGCACGCGGAAGGGCCCCGAGAGGCTGTTCGCCTCTCGGGGCCCTTCCGTACACGCACCGTCCGCTACGGCAGCTGGGCCGCCCGCGCCTCCCGGCTCTCGCGCCGGTTGTCGCGGAAGGTGTTCACCCGGCGGGCCGTCGCGAAGAGGGGGATCACGGCGCCCATCACGACCTGGAGCGCGCAGCCGGTCTGGAGCAGGAACTGCCCGCCCGGGGCGTCGAACGCCCAGGCCGCCAGCATGCCCATCGCGCCGACGATCCAGGAGAGCATCGCCACCGCGAGCACACCGCGCGGCTTCGGGTACTCGACCCGGCTCACCATCAGCCAGGCCACCCCGATGATCGCGAGGAGCGTCGGGATGAACGGCAGCTCCAGGAGCACGATCGAGACCACCGTCAGCGCGCCGAAGGGGCTCGGCATGCCCTGGAACATGCCGTCCTTCATGGTCACGCAGGAGAATCTCGCGAGCCTGAGGACCACCGCGAGCAGCACCACGATCGCGGCCACCGCCGAGACCTTCTGCTGCGCGTCGTCCGCGACCATCCCGTACACGAGCACGAAGTAGGCCGGGGCCAGACCGAAGCTGATCAGGTCCGACAGGTTGTCGAGCTCGGCGCCCATCGGGGACGAGCGGAGCTTGCGCGCCACGATCCCGTCGAAGAGGTCGAAGATCGCCGCGCACAGCATGAGGATCACGGCGGTGGCGGCGCTGTTGCGCGCCATGCCGGTCTCCGTGCTGCCCGTCAGGTGCGGGATGAGGATTCCGGTGGTGGTGAAGTACACCGCCATGAATCCGCACGTGGCGTTACCGAGCGTGAGGGCGTCCGCTATGGACAGCCTCAGCGACAGCGGCATCTCCTCGGCCTCTTCGGCCGCGTCGGTCTCGGCGTCGGCGGCCCAGTCGGCCGCCCGTGTGTCGGGATCAATCACGGTCAATGCGAGTCACCCCCGCTGTGGTGACCTGCCCGACCTCGACCGCGACCTCGACGCCCTCGGGGAGGTAGATGTCGACGCGCGAGCCGAAGCGGATCAGGCCGATACGGTCGCCCTGCTCCACCTTCGTCCCCTGCGGGATGTACGGCACGATGCGCCGGGCGACGGCGCCCGCGATCTGGACCATCTCGATGTCGCCGAGCTCGGTGTCGAAGTGCCAGACGACGCGCTCGTTGTTCTCGCTCTCCTTGTTGAACGCCGGGACGAACCCACCGGGGACGTGCTCCACGGACGTCACCGTGCCGGCGAGCGGCGCGCGGTTGACGTGGACGTTCAGGGGGCTCATGAAGATGGCGACCCGGGTGCGTCCGTCCTTCCACGGCATGATGCTCTGCACCACGCCGTCGGCGGGGGAGATGACCCGGCCCCGAGCGATCTCGCGCTCGGGGTCGCGGAAGAACCACAGCATGCCGGCCGCGAGGGCGGTGGTCGGGACGGCGACGGCCGCGGCGCGCCGCGACTTGCGGGCGCGCACGAGGCTGAGTGCCGCGGTGGCGACGGTCGGCAGGAGCCACGGCGATGCTCCGCGCGCGAGGCGTACGCCCTTGAGGCTGTCGCGGTGTGCAGAGGTTTGGCTGTGGGGCATGGATGACCTTCGTAGCGGATGATGCCGCGCAGGCAACGGGGACGGCGGCTTTCCGGCGATGCTATCGGTTGCGGGGCGCAACTGGGCAAGCCAGGAACCGAGTCGGAGGCCGGAAGACGAACACAGGGTGTGATCTTCTTCGCGGCCAAACCGGCTCAAAAGCGACAATCATCCCTGGAATCGGTACTCCTCGAGCAGCCGACGACCAATGATCATTTTCTGGATCTCGGCGGTACCTTCACCGATGAGCAGCATCGGCGCCTCGCGGTAGAGGCGCTCGATCTCGTACTCCTTCGAGAACCCGTATCCACCGTGGATACGGAAGGCGTCCTCGACGACCTCCTTGCAGTACTCGGAGGCGAGGTACTTCGCCATCCCTGCTTCGAGGTCGTTTCGTTCCCCGGAGTCCTTTTTGCGTGCTGCGTTGACCATCATCGCATGAGCGGCCTCGACCTTGGTAGCCATTTCGGCCAGCTTGAACTGGATCGCCTGGTGCTGGGCGATGGGCTTGCCGAAAGTGTGACGCTGCTGGGCGTACGAGACGCCCAGCTCGAACGCACGCTGAGCGACGCCGCAACCACGGGCCGCCACGTTCACGCGCCCGACCTCGACACCGTCCATCATTTGGTAAAACCCTCGGCCGGTCTCCCCACCGAGCACACGATTGGCCGGAATGCGCAGTCCGTCCATGATGAGCTCGGTCGTGTCGACGCCCTTGTAGCCCATCTTGTCGATCTTCCCGGGGATGGTGAGGCCGGGGCGGACCTCTCCGAAGCCGGGCTCCTTCTCGACGAGGAAGGTCGTCATCGACTTGTGGGGCGCGGTGCCCTCGGGGTGTCCTTCGTCACTCCGGACCAGGACGGCCACCAGCGAGGAGGTGCCGCCGTTCGTCAGCCACATCTTCTGGCCGTTGAGGACGTACTCGTCGCCGTCCCTCACCGCCTTCGACGTGATGGCCGACACGTCCGAGCCGAGGGCCGGCTCCGACATCGAGAAGGCGCCGCGCGTCTCGCCGGCCGCCATCCGCGGAAGGAAGTACTCCTTCTGCTCCTGAGTGCCGTGCTGCTTGAGCATGTACGCCACGATGAAGTGGGTGTTGATGATGCCGGAGACCGACATCCAGCCGCGGGCGATCTCCTCCACGCACAGCGCGTAGGTGAGCAGCGACTCGCCCAGGCCCCCGTACTCCTCGGGGATCATCAGGCCGAAGACGCCGAGCTCCTTGAGCCCGTCCACGATCTGCTGGGGGTACTCGTCGCGGTGCTCCAGGTCCGTCGCGACCGGGATGATCTCCTTGTCGACGAAGTCCCGGACGGTGGCGAGGATCTCCTGCTGGACATCGGTCAGACCGTGGGTCTGGGCGAGTCGCGCCATGACTACTTCTCCGACTTCTTGGAGGGCTCGACGAGCGTGGGGCGGCCGGGCTGCTCCCCGCCGCGCTCCTTGATGTACGTCTCGGTGGGGACCATCACCTTGCGGCGGAAGACGCACACCAGGGTGCCGTCCTGCTTGTAGCCCTTGGTCTCGACGTAGACGATGCCGCGGTCGTTCTTCGACTTCGACGGGGTCTTGTCGAGGACCGTCGTCTCGCCGTAGATCGTGTCGCCGTGGAAGGTCGGCGCCACGTGCCGCAGCGACTCGATCTCCAGATTGGCGATGGCCTTGCCGGAGACGTCCGGCACGGACATGCCGAGCAGCAGCGAGTAGATGTAGTTGCCGACGACGACGTTCTTGCCGAAGTCCGTCGTGTTCTCGGCGTAGTTCACGTCCATGTGCAGCGGATGGTGGTTCATCGTGAGCAGACAGAAGAGGTGGTCGTCGTACTCCGTGACCGTCTTCCCGGGCCAGTGCTTGTAGACGGCACCGACTTCGAACTCTTCGTACGTGCGGCCGAACTGCATCGGACTCAGGCCTCCGGGATCTCGAACTTGCCGGTGCGCTGCATGCCGGCGGCGCGGCCCTTGCCGGAGATGACCAGGGCCATCTTGCGGGAGGCCTCGTCGATCATCTCGTCGCCGAGCATCGCGGAGCCCTTCTTCCCGCCGGCCTCGGACGTGTAGTAGTCGTACGCGTCGAGGATCAGCTCGGCGTGGTCGTAGTCCTCCTGCGAGGGCGAGAAGATCTCGTTCGCGGCGGCGACCTGGTCCGGGTGCAGCACCCACTTGCCGTCGAAGCCCAGGGCGGCGGCGCGCTGCGCCACGGCCTTGTAGCCCTCCTGGTTGCGGATCTGGAGGTAGGGGCCGTCGATCGCCTGGAGGTTGTTGGCGCGGGCGGCCATCAGGATGCTCATCAGGATGTGGTGGTACGCGTCGGCCGGGTAGCCGGGCGGCTGCTCGCCCACGACCAGCGACTTCATGTTGATGGAGGCCATGAAGTCGGCCGGGCCGAAGATGATCGTCTCGACGCGCTGGGAGGCCTGCGCGATGGCGTTGACGTTGGTCAGGCCCTGCGCGTTCTCGATCTGCGCCTCGATGCCGATCTTGCCGACCTCGAAGCCCATGGTCTTCTCGATCTGGGTGAGGAGCAGGTCGAGCGCGACGATCTGCTGCGCGTCCTGGACCTTCGGCAGCATGATGCAGTCGAGGTTCTGGCCGGCGCCCTCGACGACCGTGACGACGTCCCGGTACGTCCAGTGGGTCGTCCAGTCGTTCACGCGGACCACGCGCGTCTTGCCGGTCCAGTCGCCCTCGTTCAGGAACTTCACGATGGTGTGCCGGGCCTCGGGCTTGGCCAGCGGGGCGCAGGCGTCCTCCAGGTCCAGGAAGACCTGGTCGGCGGCGAGGCCCTGGGCCTTCTCCAGGAAGCGCGGGTTGGAGCCGGGGACCGCCAGGCAGGAACGGCGGGGGCGCAGCCGGTTCACGGGGGACGCGGGGCTGGTCATGCGGGGACCTCCAGGGGATCGAGCTTGTTCGCTTTCCGGATCTCGTCGACGATACGGCCGATGATCTCCGTGATACCGAAGTCCTTCGGTGTGAAGACGGCGGCCACACCCGCGCGCTTCAGTTCTGCGGCGTCGGCGTTCGGGATGATCCCGCCGACGATGACCGGGATGTCGGCCGCGCCCGCCTCGCGGAGGCGGTCGAGGACGTCCGGGACCAGCTCGGCGTGCGAGCCGGAGAGGATCGACAGGCCCACGCAGTGCACGTCCTCGGCCAGGGCCGCGTTGACGATCTGCTCGGGGGTCAGCCGGATCCCCTGGTAGACCACCTCGAAACCGGCGTCACGCGCGCGTACGGCGATCTGCTCGGCCCCGTTGGAGTGCCCGTCCAGGCCGGGCTTTCCGACGAGCAGCCGCAGCCGCCCGGCGTTCAGCTCCTCGGCGGTCCGCGCCGCCTTCTCCCGCACGAGGGCCAGCGGCGTGCCGGCCTCGGCCGTCACCGCGACCGGGGCGGAGGAGACGCCCGTGGGGGCGCGGAACTCGCCGAAGACGTCCCGCAGCGCCCAGGCCCACTCCCCGGTGGTGACGCCCGCACGCGCGCACTCCAGGGTGGCGGCGAAGAGGTTGCCGTCGCCGGCCGCCGTCGCCTTCAGCGCCGCCAGGGACTCCTGGGCGCGGGTCTCGTCGCGGTTGTCGCGCCACTCGTGGAGGGCGGCGACGACCCGCGCCTCGTTCGCCGGGTCCACCGTCATGATGGCGGTGTCCAGGTCGGCGGTGAGGGGGTTCTCCTCGGTCGACTGGAAGATGTTGACGCCGACGATCTTCTCCTCGCCGGCCTCGATCCGGGCGCGCCGCTCGGCGTGCGAGGAGACGAGCTGCGACTTGAGGTAGCCGGACTCGACGGCGGCCATCGCGCCGCCCATCTCCTGGATCCGGTCGATCTCGGCCAGGCACTCCTCGACGAGGGCGTCCACCTTGGCCTCGACGACGTGCGAGCCGGCGAAGATGTCCTCGTACTCCAGGAGGTCGGACTCGTGGGCGAGCACCTGCTGGATGCGGAGCGACCACTGCTGGTCCCAGGGCCGGGGCAGGCCCAGGGCCTCGTTCCAGGCGGGGAGCTGGACGGCCCGCGCGCGGGCGTCCTTGGAGAGGGTGACGGCCAGCATCTCCAGGACGATCCGCTGGACGTTGTTCTCCGGCTGGGCCTCGGTCAGACCGAGCGAGTTGACCTGCACGCCGTAGCGGAACCGGCGCTGCTTGGCGTTCTCGATGCCGTACCGCTCGCGGGTGACCTTGTCCCAGATGCGCCCGAAGGCGCGCATCTTGCACATCTCCTCGATGAAGCGGACGCCCGCGTTCACGAAGAACGAGATGCGGGCGACCACCTCGCCGAAGCGGTCCTCGGGGACCTGGCCGGAGTCCCGGACCGCGTCGAGCACCGCGATGGCGGTGGACATCGCGTACGAGATCTCCTGGACCGGAGTGGCCCCGGCCTCCTGCAGGTGGTAGCTGCAGATGTTGATCGGGTTCCACTTCGGGATGTTGTTCACCGTGTAGGTGATCATGTCCGTCGTGAGGCGGAGGGAGGGGCCGGGCGGGAAGACGTGCGTCCCGCGCGACAGGTACTCCTTCACGATGTCGTTCTGGGTGGTGCCCTGGAGCCTGGTGACGTCCGCGCCCTGCTCCTCGGCGACCACCTGGTAGAGCGCCAGGAGCCACATCGCCGTGGCGTTGATCGTCATCGAGGTGTTCATCTGCTCCAGGGGGATGTCCTGGAACAGCCGGCGCATGTCACCGAGGTGCGAGACGGGGACCCCGACCCGGCCGACCTCGCCGCGGGCGAGGATGTGGTCGGGGTCGTATCCCGTCTGCGTCGGCAGGTCGAAGGCGACCGAGAGGCCGGTCTGACCCTTGGCGAGGTTGCGCCGGTACAACTCGTTGGACGCCTCGGCGGTCGAGTGACCGGCGTACGTCCGCATGAGCCACGGACGGTCCTTCTGGCGCTCAGTCATCTATGGTCCCGGGCTCAGATGTTGCGGAAGCGGTTGATGGCGTCGATGTGCTGGGACCGCAGCTCCGGGTCGCGCACGCCCAGGCCCTCCTGGGGCGAGAGGGCGAGGACGCCGACCTTGCCCTGGTGGAGGTTGCGGTGGACGTCGTAGGCGGCCTGGCCGGTCTCCTCCAGGGAGTAGACCTTCGACAGGGTCGGGTGGATCTTGCCCTTGGCGATGAGGCGGTTGGCCTCCCAGGCCTCGCGGTAGTTCGCGAAGTGCGAGCCGATGATCCGCTTGAGCGACATCCACAGGTAGCGGTTGTCGTACTGGTGCATGTAGCCGGAGGTGGAGGCGCAGGTGGTGATGGTGCCGCCCTTGCGGGTGACGTACACCGAGGCGCCGAAGGTCTCGCGGCCCGGGTGCTCGAAGACGATGTCGATGTCCTCGCCGCCGGTCAGCTCGCGGATGCGCTTGCCGAAGCGCTTCCACTCCTTCGGGTCCTGGGTGTTCTCGTCCTTCCAGAACCTGTAGCCCTCGGCGTTGCGGTCGATGACCGCCTCGGCGCCCATGGACCGGCAGATGTCGGCCTTCTCGGGGGAGGAGACGACACAGATCGGGTTGGCGCCGCCGGCCAGGGCGAACTGCGTGGCGTACGAGCCGAGGCCGCCGCTCGCGCCCCAGATCAGGACGTTGTCGCCCTGCTTCATGCCGGCGCCGTTGCGGGAGACCAGCTGGCGGTAGGCGGTGGAGTTGACGAGGCCCGGGGCCGCCGCCTCCTCCCAGCTCAGGTGGTCGGGCTTCGGCATGAGCTGGTTGGACTTGACGAGGGCGATCTCCGCCAGGCCGCCGAAGTTGGTCTCGAAGCCCCAGATGCGCTGCTCGGGGTCGAGCATCGTGTCGTTGTGGCCGTCGGAGGACTCCAGCTCGACGCTCAGACAGTGCGCGACGACCTCGTCGCCGGGCTTCCAGGAGTTCACGCCCGGGCCGGTGCGCAGGACGACGCCCGCGAGGTCGGAGCCGATGATGTGGTACGGCAGGTCGTGGCGCTTGGTCAGTTCGGAGAGGCGCCCGTAGCGCTCCAGGAAGCCGAAGGTCGAGACCGGCTCGAAGATCGAGGTCCAGACCGAGTTGTAGTTGACCGAGGAGGCCATGACGGCGACGAGCGCCTCGCCCGGGCCCAGCTCGGGCAGCGGGACGTCGTCCAGGTGGAGCGACTTGCGCGGGTCCTTGTCGCGGCTCGCGACCCCGGTGAACATCTCCGCCTCGTCCTTGTGGACGGTGACGGCGCGGTACGACTCGGGGAGCTTGATGTTCACGAAGTCGGCGGACGTGGAGTCCGGGGACTGGATCGCGTCCAGGATTTCCTTCACGGGTTGCCTCCGGCGGTGAGCGTCCGGGGGAGGACGCCTGAGGGTTACGGCGGTGGGTTCTGCTCTGGAGGTGTGCCGTCGGTTCGGCTGGGTGGTGCGGTGGCGCGGCGCCGGTCCGGCGCGGGGGTGCCTGTGACGCAGGCGTCCGGGCACACGAGCCGTCGGCTTGTGGGGACAGCCGGCGCACGAGGTTGGTCTCTGCGCGCCGGCCGCCCGGACAACATCAACGTATGGCACGCCGTGTCACCTGACAAGGCACTGCGTGCCAACGATTTCACTCAGATGCAATCTGGCGGTCACACATGAGCGATGATCGATCGAATCATGCCCGTAAGCGGCTCCGAACTGGGCAAACGCGCCGAGGGCCGTTCCCGGAATCCGGGAACGGCCCTCGTGACGGACCCTCCTGGGGTTCTCGTGGGGTCCTTCGTGGGTCTTTCGTGGGTCCTTCGTGGCGGAAAGGGGCTCAGGCGGCGCCGAGCGCCTTCCGGATGGTCCGCATGACCTCGTCGAGGGGCGCGTCCGTGCGGGCCACGGCGACCACCACGTCACCGGTGGTGGAGGCCCGGACGGCTGGGGCGGCGGTCTCCTCCCGCACCTCCGGGGCGGCCGCGGCGGCGGTGGCGGAAGGGGCGGGGCGGCCGGCGCCTATGCCCGACCCGAAGGTCTCCCGGACGATCGCGAAGGCGTGGTCGAGCTGGGCCTCCACGTCGCCCTGCCCGCCCGCCCGCAGCCAGCGGCGCAGCACGTGGTTGTGGGCGGTGACGACCGCCGAGGCGGCCACCTCGGCGAGCAGCGGGTCGTCGTTGCCGTCGTGGTGGTCGCGCTCGTCGAAGTGCCCGAGGAGGTACCGGGTGAAGAGGCGCTCGTAGCGGGCCACCGAGGCGATCTCCCGCTCCCGCAGGGTCGGCACCTCGCGGGTGAGCCGGTAGCGGGCCACGGAGACCGCGGGGGACGCCGCGTACATCTTCATGACCTCCTTGATGCCCCGGCACACCGTGTCGAGCGGGTGCTCGTGCGGCGGGGCGGCGTTGAGGACCGCCTCCGCGCGCACCAGGGTGTCGTCGTGGTCGGGGAAGATCGCCTCTTCCTTGGACCGGAAGTGCCGGAAGAAGGTCCGCCGCGCGACCCCGGCCGTGGCCGCGATCTCGTCCACCGTGGTGGCCTCGTACCCCTTGGTCGCGAACAGCTCCATCGCGGCGGTGGCGAGCTCCCGGCGCATCTTGAGCCGCTGAGCGGCGGCACGGGTGCCCGCCGCGCTCTCCGGAGCGTCGGACGGGGACGTGGCACGGGGTGACTTCGCGGCCTTGGGCATGGTCCGAACGTACTGCATCGGAGGGGAAGTGTGCCCAGGTGGGGGCGGGGAGCCCCCCGGGGCACCGGGGGTGCCCGAGGGGCTCAGGAGCCCGCCCCAGCCGGAGGCGCGGGGCTCAGCGTCGGGCATATTCGCGGAAGCCGCGACCCGTCTTGCGGCCCAGGCAGCCGGCCGCCACCAGGTGCTCCAGGAGCGGGGCCGGGGCGAGGCCGGGGTCGCGGAACTCGCGGTGCAGGACCTGCTCGATCGCGAGCGAGACGTCCAGGCCGACCACGTCGAGCAGTTCGAACGGCCCCATCGGGTAGCCGCCGCCCAGCTTCATGGCGGCGTCGATGTCGTCCAGGGTCGCGTAGTGCTCCTGGACCATCTTGATCGCGTTGTTCAGGTACGGGAAGAGCAGCGCGTTCACGATGAAGCCGGCCCGGTCGCCGCAGTCCACCGGGTGCTTGCGGATCTTCGCGGTGACCTCGCGGACGGTGGCGTGGACGTCGTCGCCGGTCAGGACCGTGCGGACGATCTCCACCAGCTTCATCGCGGGCGCCGGGTTGAAGAAGTGCATCCCGATGACGTCCTGCGGGCGCGTGGTGGCCCGGGCGCAGGCCACGACCGGCAGCGAGGAGGTCGTGGTGGCGAGCACCGCGCCCGGCTTGCAGATCTTGTCGAGCCGCGCGAACAGGTCCTGCTTGATCTCCAGGTCCTCCGCCACCGCCTCGACCGCCAGGTCGACGTCGGCGAAGGCGTCGAGCGTGCCGGCCGGGGTGATCAGGGCGAGCACGGCGTCACGGGCCTCGGCCGTCATCCGGCCCTTGGACACCGAGCGGTCCAGGGACTTGGCGATCCGGGCCTTGGCCGTGTCCGCCTTCTCCTGGGAGCGGGCCGCGAGCACGACCTCGTACCCGGCCTTGGCGAAGACCTCCGCGATGCCCGAGGCCATGGTGCCCGAGCCGGCCACGCCGACCGAGCGGACCTCGCGTCCGCAGCCGCTCTCCGCCGAGGTCAGCGGGGTCAGCGCGTCGCGCACCACCTCGTCGGAGCCCGGCGCCGCGTACGTGTAGAAGCCGCGGCCCGCCTTGCGGCCGGTCAGACCCGCCTCGCTGAGCTGCTTGAGGATCGGGGCCGGGGCGTGCAGCCGGTCGTGCGAGGAGGCGTACATGGCCTCCAGGACCGTGCGGGCCGTGTCCACGCCGACCAGGTCGAGCAGCGCGAGGGGGCCCATCGGCAGGCCGCAGCCCAGCTTCATCGCCGCGTCGATGTCCTCGCGGGAGGCGTACTTGGCCTCGTACATGGCGGCGGCCTGGTTCAGGTAGCCGAAGAGCAGCCCGTCCGCGATGAAACCGGCCCGGTCCCCGACCGCCACCGGCTCCTTGCCGAGGTCCTGGGCGAGCCGCGTGACGGCGTCGACGGCCCGCGGGTCGGTCAGCACCGAGGAGACCACCTCGACCAGCTTCATGGCCTGGACCGGGGTGAAGAAGTGCAGGCCGAGGACCCGCTCGGGGTGCGCCGAGTCGGCCGCGAGCCGGGTGACGGAGAGTGCGTTGGTGCCGGTGGCCAGGATCGCGTCGGGCCGGACGATGCCGTCCAGGGCCCGGAAGACCTCCTGCTTCGCCTCGTACGACTCCGGCACGACCTCGATCACGAGGTCGGCCCCGGCGGCTGCCTGGAGGTCGGAGAAGGTGCGGAAGCGGGCCAGGACGTCCTGCCGCTCCTCCTCGGTGATCCGCTCGCGCGCCACGGCGCGGGCGGTGGAGGCCTCCAGGGCGGCGACGGCCCGGGCCGCGGCGGCGTCACTGACGTCGATGCCGATGACCTCGCGGCCGGCCCGGGCGAGGACGTCGGCGATGCCCGCGCCCATGGTGCCGAGACCGACGACGGCGACGGTGGAGAGAGGGGTGTCCATCAGGGGACTCCAGAGAGGAAGAGTGACGACTGAGGGCAGTGCGTGCGGGTGGTGCCGCTGAATTGCCCGGGCGCGCGGAGAATCGCGGAAGAACACGCGGGAAGGAGCCCGCGGAAAGGGGCGGCGCCCGGTGGGAAAGGGGTGACGGGCTCTGTCCCGGAGCCGCGTCGAAAACTGCCGAACCGACGTGCGCTCACCACGGCTGCGTCACCAGGCCGTTGTGAGAAGCGGGGGTTGACCCGCTCACCTGAGACTAACCGGCGGGTAACGAGCGCGCCAGTCCCGGGAAGTCGAGAAAGTGTGATCTGGATCGCGGATAGGCTCGGATTCATGGAATACGCCGAGGATCCGGAATTCTGCTCGATGATCGATCGATTGCGCTCCGAGATCGGGCGCGCCGAGATCGGGAATGGCACCGGAGAAGTCCCGGCGGCATTCGGCAGGCTCGCCGAGACCGGCGACCCCGGGGAACTGCCCGCCGACCCCGAGGAGCTGCACCGCGTCCTCACCGCGCCCGGACAGCCGCTCTGGGTCCGCGAGATCGCCGCCTACGCCCTCGGCGTCGCGGGCGACCCGCGCGCCTTCGAGGCCCTCGTCCTCCTCCTCAACCACCGGGACCCCGAGCGCTGCGTCACCGCCGCCCACGCCCTGGTCCGGCTCGGCGACCCGCGCACCGCCCGCGCCGCCGCGGCCCTCGCCACCAACGAACTCCGGGCCGCCTACGCGCTGCTGCCGGTCCGGCTCCTCGCCGAACTGCGCGCCCCCGAGTCCGTACCGGCCCTCATCACCGTCCTCGAACGGCGCCTCCCGGCCGCCGACCCCCACTGGCGGGTCGGCCTCGCCTGCGTCGAGGGCCTGGGCGCCCTCGGCGACCCCCGCGCCCGCCCCGCCCTGGAGGCCGCCCTGCCGCACCCCCGCCTCGGCCCGGCGGCCGCGCGCTCCCTGGGCCTGCTCGACCGGGAGCGCGCGGCCGACCGCCCCTGAACGGGGCGGCCCTCAGCGCGTACGACCGTTCAGCGCACGTGTCCGAGGAGGCCGTGCAGGGCGGTGCCGGCCGGCACCGTCCGCCCGGCGCCCGCGCGCGTGCCGCTCCGCTCCGAGGGCGCCGACCCGGTCGTGACGACGGGGTCGGGCTCCGGCTCGGGGAGCGCGGCGCAGACCGCGTCCGCCTCGGCGCCGTCCGCGCCGCGCGGGACCTCGCCCGTGGCCAGGTAGGCGGCCAGGTGGTCGTCGAGGCAGTCGTTCCCGGCCAGCGTCACGCCGTGGTTGCCGCCGCCCTCCTCCACGACCAGGCGGGAGCCGCGCAGCAGCCGGTGCAGCGCGACCGCACCCTCGTACGGCGTCGCCGCGTCGTCCGTCGCCTGGAGGACGAGGACCGGCGGCACCCGGTCGTTGGAGACGTCCGGCGGGGTCAGGGACTCCACCGGCCAGAACGCGCACGGCGCGTTGTACCAGATGTTGTTCCAGCTGGAGAACGGCGCCTTGGCGTGCGTCTCCCAGCCGTCCTTGCGCCAGACGTTCCAGTCGCGCGGCCAACCCGCGTCCCGGCACTGCACGCTCGCGTAGACCGAGTAGCCGTTGTCGGCGGCCGCGTCGGCCTCCCCGTACCGCTCGTACGCCTCGACCAGCGGCCCGGAGTCCCCCTCGTTGACGTACGCGGAGAAGGCGCTCGCCAGCTTGGGCCAGTAGCCGTCGTAGTACCCGCCGGGCAGGAAGGTGTCCTCCAGCTCGCCCGGCCCGACCTTCCCGCCGGCCGGCTCCGCGCGCACCGCGTCGCGCATCCGGTACCAGGCGGCCTCGACCGCCGCCGGGTCGGTGCCGAGCCGGTACGTGGCGTCGTACCGCGCCACCCACGCCGTGAAGTCCTTGTGCCGCGCGTCGAAGGCGAGGTTCTGCCCGAGGTTGCCCTCGTACCAGACCCCGTGCGGATCGACGACCGAGTCGAGCGCCATGCGCCGCACCCGGTCCGGGAAGAGCCGCGCGTACACGGCGCCCAGATAGGTGCCGTACGAGTAGCCGAGGTAGTTGAGCTTCGGCGCGCCGAGCGCGGACCGGATCGCGTCCAGGTCCTTGGCCGCGCTCACGGTGTCGACGTACGGCAGCACGTCGCCGTACTTCTCGCCGCAGGCCTCCGCGAAGGCCCGCGCCCGCTCGGTCCCCGCCCGCTCGGCCCGGGAGCCGCGCGGCACCGAGTCGGGGCGCACCGGCGCGAAGTGGCCGGGCCGGCAGTCGAGCGCGGGCTCGCTCTTCCCGACCCCGCGCGGGTCGAAGCCGATCACGTCGTACTGGGCGGCCACCTCCGGCGGCAGCGAGGCCGCCACGTACCCCGCCATGCCGCGCCCGCTGCCGCCGGGCCCGCCCGGGTTCACGAGCAGCGGCCCCTGGAAGGACTCCGCGGTGTGCGGGACCCGGGTCAGGGCGAGCGTGATCTTCCGCCCGGCCGGGTCGTCGTGGTCCAGTGGCACCTCCAGGGAGGCGCACTGGAGCTTCGGGTACGCCTTGGTGGCGCAGTCGGTCCAGGCGAGCCGGGGGAGCGGGCGGGGGGCCGGGTCGGCGGCGTCCGCGGGGACGGCGGGCAGCGCGGTGACCGTCCCGGCCACCAGCGCTCCAGCGGCGATCAGCATTCCTGCGCGTGGGGTCATAGGGCCTTTGTGCCTCGAACGGGGCCCGGCGGGACCCGTTCCGCCCGGAGTTGACCCGAAAGGAGGGGATCGGACGGCGTGTCAGACGGGCCGGTCCGATGATCCGCCCGGCCGTCGGGGCCGCGAGGGCTCCGGCGGGCTCAGAGGAAGGTGAGCTGCTCCGGAGCGGCCGCCGCGTCCGGCTCCTCCGGCTCTTCCGGCTCCTCCGGTGCGGCGGTCCGGCGCGTCCCGCCCCGCCCCGCCGGACCGATGCCGAACTCGGTCGCGAACTCGTGCACCTGACGGGTGATCCGGCGCTGGTACCAGGTCGGCGCGTAGGCCCCGTCCGCGTACATCCGCTCGTACCGCCGCACCAGGCCCGGGTGGTGGCGCCCCAGCCACTCCGCGAACCACTCGCGGGCGCCCGGCCGCAGGTGCAGCACGAGCGGGGTGACCGAGCTCGCCCCGGCCTCGGCCACCGCGCGGACCGTCGCGCGCAGCTGCTCCGGCCGGTCGCTCAGGAAGGGCACCACGGGGGCCATCAGGACCCCGCACTCGATGCCGTTCCGGACGAGCGCGCGAACGGTGTCGAGGCGGCTCTGCGGGGAGGGGGCGCCGGGTTCGACCGTGCGCCACAGCTCGCGGTCGGTGAAGCCGACGGAGACGGAGACGCCGACCTCGGTGACCCGGGCCGCCTGGGTGAGCAGTTCCAGGTCGCGCAGGATCAGGGTGCCCTTGGTGAGGATCGAGAAGGGGTTGGCGCGGTCCCGCAGGGCGGTGAGGATGCCCGGCATCAGGCCGTACCGTCCCTCCGCCCGCTGGTAGCAGTCGACGTTGGTGCCCACGGCGATGTGCGCGCCCTGCCAGCGGGCGGAGGCGAGCTGGCGGGCGAGCAGTTCGGGGGCGTTGACCTTGACGACGATCTGGGAGTCGAAACCGAGACCGGTGTCGAGGTCGAGGTAGGCGTGGGACTTGCGGGCGAAGCAGTACACGCACGCGTGGGTGCAACCCCGATAGGGGTTGACCGTCCATTCGAACGGCATCCGGGAGGCGCCGGGCACCCGGTTCAGGACCGAGCGGGCCCGCACCTCGTGGAAGGTGACGCCCCGGAACTCGGGGGTGTCGAAGGTCCGGGTGGCGACCGCGTCCGCACCGAACAGGGAGAGGTCGGCGGGGGTCGAGGGATTCGCGGGGTTTTCGCCCAGGTTGTCCCAGCGCATGGACGCCTCCTCGATCGCTCGGATCCGGCCGTTCGCTCAGAATAGAACACTTGTTCCCTTGATCGCCGCAACCCGGATTTCGCGCGCCGGGGCGCACGTGGTTCGCTTGGCCCGCACCCCCCGAGCAACCACGAGCTGGAGGAAGTCAATGGCGCAGGTCGAGGCCACGACGGAACGGATCATCGCCGCGGACGCCGAGACGGTGTTCGACGCCCTCGCCGACTACAGCGGCACGCGCGCGAAGCTGCTCCCCGAGCACTTCAGCGAGTACGAGGTGCGCGAGGGCGGCGACGGCGAGGGCACCCTCGTCCACTGGAAGCTCCAGGCCACCAGCAAGCGCGTCCGCGACTGCCTCCTGGAGGTGAGCGAGCCCACCGACGGGCAGCTCGTCGAGAAGGACCGCAACTCCTCCATGGTCACCACCTGGACCGTCACCCCGGCCGGCGAGGGCAGGTCCCGCGCGGTCGTCACCACCGTCTGGAACGGCGCCGGGGGCATCGGCGGCTTCTTCGAGAAGACCTTCGCGCCCAAGGGGCTCGCCCGGATCCACGACCTCGTCCTCGCCAGGCTCGCGGCCGAGGTCGAGGCCGGGGCCGGGAAGTAGGACCCGGGGCCCGAGGGGCGACGCCCGGAGCGTTCACCGATTCGAGTGGATCGCCCGCGCCTCCCGTGACCGCGCCCGCGCGCGCAGGGGGCGCGGGTCCTCTCGTAAACGCGCTGATGAGCGCCCCAAGTGCGCCGCCCTCCGGGGCCGTTCACCGCCCCGGGCCCCACCGACCTCCCGTACCGCCCGACTTGCTCCCCCTTCGCGCCCAATGCGAAGAATGGCCTGGCGCAGACGCCGTGACGAGGGGAGCAGACACGTGGGTGCGGTCACCGTGGTGAAGAACACCAAGAACGCCGCGGACGCCGCAGACGCCGCGGGCGTCGACGGTGTCGGGGGTACGGGGGACAGCGGGGGCACGGCACCGGCCGCCCCGCCCGCCGGGACCACGCCGGCAGCCGGTCCCGGACCGGACGCCCTCGACCCCCGCCGCGTCCGGCTCGTCTTCTTCGGCCTCATGCTCGCCCTGCTCCTCGCCGCCCTGGAGCAGATGATCGTCGCCACCGCCCTGCCGAAGATCGTCGGCGAACTCCAGGGCCTGGACCGGATGTCCTGGGCGATCACCGCCTACCTGCTGACCTCCACCATCGGCCTGCCGGTCTACGGCAAGCTCGGCGACCTCCTCGGCCGCAAGGGCGTCTTCCTCTTCGCCATCGTCGTCTTCGTCGTCGGCTCCGGCCTCGCCGGCTGGTCCCGGACGATGGACCAGCTCATCGCCTTCCGCGCGATCCAGGGCATCGGCGCCGGCGGCCTCATGATCGGCGTCCAGGCGATCATCGCCGACATCGTCCCGCCCCGGGAACGCGGCCGGTACATGGGCACGATCGGCGCCGCCTTCGGCCTCGCCTCCGTCGCCGGACCGCTGCTCGGCGGCTTCTTCACCGACCACGTCTCCTGGCGCTGGTGCTTCTACTTCAACGTGCCCTTCGGGCTCGTCACCCTCGCCGTCGTCGCCACCGTCCTCAAGCTCCCCAAGCCCGCCGCACGCGCCCGCTTCGACGTCCTCGGAGCCCTGCTCCTCGCCGCCGCCTCCACCTGCCTGGTCCTGCTCACCAGCTGGGGCGGCACCGAGTACGCCTGGGACTCCCGGGTGATCCTCGCCCTCGCCTGCGGCGCCGCCGGAACCACCCTGCTCTTCCTGGTCGTCGAGCACTTCGCGCCCGAACCCCTCATCCCGCTCCGGCTCTTCCGCGACTCCGTCTTCACCGTCACCGCCCTCGTCGGCGCCGTCGTCGGCATCGCGCTCTTCGGTGCCGCCAGCTACCTGCCCAGCTTCCTCCAGATGGTCGAGGGCGCCACCGCCACCGAGTCCGGCCTGCTGATGCTGCCCCTGATGGGCGGCATCGTCGTCGCCTCCGTCGTCTCGGGCCGGCTCATCAGCCGCACCGGCCGCTACAAGGCCTATCCGGTGGCCGGCGGAGCCCTCTCCGTCCTCGGCATGTGGCTGCTCTCCCACATGGACGCCGACACCCCGCGTCTCCAGCACAGCCTCTGGCAGGCCGTCCTCGGCACCGGCATCGGCCTGGTCATGCCGGTGCTCGTGCTCGCCGTGCAGAACTCCGTGCGCCCCGCCGACCTCGGCACCGCCACCAGCGCCCACACCTACTTCCGCCAGATCGGCGGCAGCGTCGGCGCCGCGGTCTTCGGCACCCTCTTCGCCTCCCGGTTCGACGACGCCCTCGGCGACCGCCTCGCCGGCGTCCTGGCCCAGGGCGGCTCCGCCGCGCTCCCGCCGGCCGAGTCGATCACCCCGCAGACGGTGCGCACCCTGCCGCCCGCCCTGCGCGACGCGTACGTGCAGGCGTACGCGGACGCGATGCCGCGCATCTTCCTCTACCTCGTGCCGGTCCTCGTGCTCGGCCTCGTCCTCGCCTTCTTCCTCAAGGAGAAACCGCTGGTGTCCCACCCCACCCCCACCACCGAGGCCACCGACCACGGCACCCGCGCGGTCCCGCACGCCCGGCACGCGGCCCCCGAACCCGCCGCTCCGCCGCACTCGGGGCTCCCGGTCTGCGGCACCGTCCAGCACCACGACGGCAGCCGCGTCCCCCGGGCCGCCCTCACCCTCATCGACGTCCAGGGACGCCAGATCGGCCGCGGTGCGAGCGGCGAGGACGGCCGGTACGCGCTGAGCGTCCCCGGCGGCGGGGCGTACGTCCTGATCGCGGCGGCCGGCGGACACCAGCCGCAGGCCGTCTCCGTCACCGTCGGGGACCGCCCGGTGGAGCTCGACGTCGTCCTCGGCGGCGCCGGACGGCTCGCGGGCAGCGTCGTCACCGCCGACGGCACGCCCGTGCGGGACGCGGCCGTCACCCTCACCGACGTGCGCGGCGAGGTCGTCGCCTCCACCCGCAGCGGACGCGAGGGCGGGTACGTCATCACCGAACTGGTCGCGGGCGAGTACACGCTCGCCGCCAGCGCCCCCGCCTTCCGGCCCGCCGCGCTCCCGGTCAGCGTCCAGGCCTCCCGCGAGACCCGCCAGGACATCGAACTGGCCGGCGGCGCCGTGCTGCGCGGGACGGTAAGGGCGGGCGGCGGGCGCCCGGTGGAGGACGCCCGGGTCACCCTGCTCGACGCGGCCGGGAACGTGGTCGACACCCTCACCACCGGGACCGACGGCACCTTCCGCTTCATCGACCTGTCCTCCGGCGAGTACACGGTCATCGCCGCCGGCTACCCGCCCGTCGCCACCGTCCTCCAGGTGGCCGGCGGAGGCCGCACCGAACGCGACCTCCAGCTCGGCCACCAGGACTGAGGCCTCCGGAGGCCTTCGCGAGGGGATCAGGAGGCGAGGCGATTCCTCCCGCGGACTCCCGCGAGCGGATCAGGAGGCGGAGGTACTCCCTCCCGCGGACTCCCGCGAGCGGATCAGGAGGCGGTCGACGCCCTGCGCAGCGCGCTGATGCAGGAGCCGATCGCCTCCTGGAGGGCTTCGAGCCGCTGGAGCATGTCGTCCTCGAAGACCTCCTCCTCCAGGACCTCGTCCAGGGTCAGCTCCTCGAAGACCTTCGTCGCCTTCTGCAGGCTGCTGTAGAACTTCGTCCGCCGCTCCTGGACCCGCAGCGCCGGGTCCTCCTCGACGGCCTTGGCGACCAGGCCCCTGACCGCGTCGTACGCCTCGCCGGCCCACTCGCCGGCCTCCTCCGAGTCGTCCAGCTCGTCGAGGAGCGACAGGTGCCGCTCGGCCTCCGCCCGCAGCTCGGGCGGCGCCTCCACGGTCTGTCCGGCAGGTGTCCTGATCTGTCCCTTCTCCACGATCTGCCGCACGTACCCGATGCGGTCGGCCGCCTTCGACTCGCTCGCCACCGCCTTCTTCAGGTCGTCGGTGCGCACGAACGCGCGGGCCATCTCCGTCTGGAGGGCCGGGTCCTCCTTCATCCGGTCGAGCAGCGCGCCGCGCGCCGCCTCCGCCGTCCCGGGGTCGGCGAGGATCGCCGCCCGCAGCGCGGTGGGGTTCTCCGCGACCTCCAGGGCCTTCGTCGGCCGGATGCCCTCGGCCTCGGCCACCGCGCTGATCGCCTGGCCGCGCACCGAGCCCGCGCTGTTGCGGGAGGAGTAGTACGAGATCCAGACGTCCGCGTCGGGCAGCTCGACGTCCTCGCCGGGGACCAGCACCTCGAACTGCGGGACCAGACCGTCGTCGGCCGCCATGTCCCAGGCCCTGTAGTGGCGCATGACCCGCTCGGGCGAGCACCCGGCGAGCTCCGCGAACGCCTTCGCGGAGACCTTCCGCCGGGCGTCGCCCTCGGCGGCCTGGCCGCCGGGCCGGACGCTCCGCGCCACCTTGAGGGCGAAGGCCCACCCGCCGGTACGGGCGTAGACGCCGAAGTCGTGGGCGTCACGGACGACGACGGGGTCCACCTCTCCGGGGTCCGGGCCCTCCTCCGGGTCCTCCCCCCGGCCCTCGACGTCCGGCTCGTCCCGGGACTCCGGCGCCGAGGGCTCCCAGAACTCGGGCTCCTCCGCCATGACGGGTCCGGCGGACTCCTCGGCGGGCCCGTGAGCCTCCTCGGCAGGTCCGGGGACGGCGGGCTCGGGGACGGCGGGTCCGGCCTCGGCGGGCGTGGTGTCGGACGGGGTGAGGGCGATGGTCACCGGGGCTCTCCGAGGGTCGGGTACGGGAACTGCGGCCGACAGCCTATACACACCCCTTGGTGAAGTTTCACCCGTTTCAGCGGTACGGCGTCCAGGAGTCGACCGGAACCCGCCGGGCTGCCCCTGCAGCCGCCCGGTCCGTGCCATTGGTCCACTCCAACGGTGGTTTTCCACAGGGGTGGTACGGCTGCCGGGCGGCGCGTACGGTGCCAGGCATGAAGATCCTCATCAGCGCCGACATGGAGGGCGCGACCGGCGTGACCTGGCCCGCCGACGTGCTGCCCGGCACGCCGCAGTGGGAGCGGTGCCGCGCGATGTTCACGTCCGACGTGAACGCGGCGGTGCTCGGGTTCTTCGACGGCGGCGCCGACGAGGTCCTGATCAACGAGGCGCACTGGACCATGCGGAACCTGCTCCTGGAGGGACTGGACGAGCGGGCCGAGATGCTCACCGGCCGGCACAAGTCCCTCTCCATGGTCGAGGGCGTTCAGCACGGCGACGTCGACGGCGTCGCCTTCATCGGCTACCACACGGGCGCGGGCGCGGAGGGGGTCCTCGCCCACACCTACCTCGCCAACTCCGTCACCGGCGTCTGGCTCAACGGCGAGCGGGCGAGCGAGGGCCTGCTCAACGCCCATGTGGTCGCGGAGTACGGCGTCCCCGTCGTCCTCGTCACCGGCGACGACCTGACCTGCGAGGACGCCCTCGGCTACGCCCCCGAGGCCCCCAAGGTCGCCGTCAAGGACCACGTCTCGCGGTACGCGGCGGTGTGCCGGCCCCCGGCCAGGACCGCCGCCGACATCCGGGCCGCGGCGAAGGCCGGCGCCGCGCTCGCCGTGCGGTACGAACCGGTCCGGGGCGGCCCCTTCACCGTGGAGGTCGAGTTCGACGCCGAGCACCTGGGCGCCGCCGCCACGGTGGTTCCCGGCGTGGCGCGCAGCGGGGAGCGGCGCGTCGCGTACACGAGCGGCACCATGTACGAGGCAATCCGTACGTTCAAGGCGGTCACGACCATCGTCTCCGCCGCGGTGGAGGAGCAGTATGGCTGAGGAGGTCCGGGAACCGGACGCGACGGCGCTCGACGAGGTGGTCACCTTCACCTCCGAGCTCATCCGCATCGACACCACCAACCGGGGCGGCGGCGACTGCCGCGAGCGCCCCGCCGCCGAGTACGTCGCCGAGCGGCTCGCCGCCGCCGGGATCGAGCCCGCCCTCCTGGAGCGGACCACCGGCCGCACCAACGTCGTGGCGCGCATCCCCGGCACCGACCCCGCGGCCCCCGCGCTCCTGATCCACGGCCACCTGGACGTGGTGCCCGCCGACCCCGCCGAGTGGAGCGTCCACCCCTTCTCCGGCGAGGTCCGCGACGGCCTCGTGTGGGGGCGCGGCGCCGTCGACATGAAGAACATGGACGCGATGGTCCTGGCCGTCGTCCGCTCCTGGGCCCGCCAGGGCGTCCGGCCGCGCCGGGACGTCGTCCTCGCCTACACCGCCGACGAGGAGGACAGCGCCGCCGACGGCTCCGGCTTCCTCGCCGACCGGCACGCGGGACTCTTCGAGGGCTGTACGGAGGGCATCAGCGAGTCCGGGGCGTTCAGCTTCCACCCGGAGCCCGGCACCACCCTCTACCCGATCGCGGCGGGGGAGCGGGGCACCGCCTGGCTCAAGCTCACCGCCCACGGCCGCGCCGGCCACGGCTCCAAGGTGAACACGGCCAACGCCGTCACCCGCCTCGCCGCCGCCGTCGCCCGGATCGGCGCCCACACCTGGCCGGTCCGGCTCACCACCACCGTCCGCGCCGCCCTCACCGAACTGGCCGCGCTGTACGGGATCGAGATCGACACCCACGCCCCCGACTTCGACACGGACCTCCTCCTCGACAAGCTCGGCCCCGCCGCCGCCCTCGTCGCGCCCACCGTCCGCAACAGCGCCAACCCGACCATGATGGAGGCCGGTTACAAGGTCAACGTCATCCCGGGCACCGCCGTCGCGTACGTGGACGGGCGGATGCTGCCGGGCGCCGAGGAGGAGTTCGCCGAGACGATGGACCGGCTCACCGGGCCGGACGTGGAGTGGGAGTTCCACCACCGCGAGGTGCCCCTGGAGGCCCCCGTCGACTCCCCGACCTTCGCCAGGCTGCGGGCCGCCGTCGAGCGCTTCGACCCGGACGGGCGCGTCGTGCCGTTCACCATGTCCGGCGGCACCGACGCCAAGCAGTTCTCCCGGCTCGGCATCACCGGCTACGGCTTCTCGCCGCTGAAGCTGCCCCCGGGCCTCGACTACGCCGCGCTCTTCCACGGCGTCGACGAGCGGGTCCCCGTGGACGCCCTCCACTTCGGCGTCCGGGTGCTCGACCACTACCTGAAGTCCGCGTAGGGCACGCGGGACGTACGGGGAAACCCGGGACACGAGGGGGAACGGACCTGTGACAGCAGGGGGAGCGGAGAGCATGGAGACGGCCGCCTACGGCAGCTGGCCCTCGCCCGTCGACGCGGCGCTCGCCGCCGCGCACGACGGACGGCCCGAATACCCGGGCACCGTCGGCGACGAGCTGTGGTGGACCGCGCCACGGCCCGCCGAGGGAGGCCGCCGGGCCCTGGTGCGGCGGCGCGCCGACGGCACGGAGGAGACCGCGCTGCCCGCCCCGTGGAACGTCCGCAGCAGAGTCGTCGAGTACGGCGGACGGCCCTGGGCGGCGGCCGACCGGCCGGAGGGCGGACCGCTCGTGGTGTTCTGCCACTTCCCCGACCAGCGGCTGTACGCGTACGAGCCCGACGCGGGCCCCGGAGCGGAGCCCCGGCCGCTCACCCCCGTCTCCGCCGTCGGCGGCGGACTGCGCTGGGCCGACCCGGTGGTCCACCCGGACCGGGGCGAGGTGTGGTGCGTCCTGGAGGAGTTCACCGGGCCCGCGCCGACCGACGTGCGCCGGGTCCCCGCCGCCGTGCCGCTCGACGGCTCGGCCGCAGGAGACCGCACCGCCGTGCGCGAACTCACCGCCGAACGGCACCGGTTCGTCACCGGCCCCCGGCTCTCCCCGGACGGGACCCGGGCCGTCTGGATCGGCTGGGACCACCCCCGGATGCCGTGGGACGGCACCGAGGTCCTGCTCGCCGAGGTCGCCTCCGACGGCACCTTCCGGGACGCCAGGACCGTCGCCGGCGGACCGGCCGAGTCGATCCCGCAGGCCGACTGGGACGCGGCGGGCCGACTGCTCCTCGTCAGCGACCGCACCGGCTGGTGGAACCTCTACCGGGCCGCGGTCGGCGCTGACGGCGCCCTGTCCGAACCGGTCGCGCTCTGCCCCCGCCCCGAGGAGTTCGGCGGCCCGCTCTGGAAGATCGGACACGGCTGGTTCGCACCCCTGGACAGCGGGCTCGTCGCCGTCGTCCACGGCGTCGGCACCACCGCCCTGGGCGTCCTCGACCCCGAGCGCGGCGACCTCGTCGACGCCGTCGGCCCCTGGACCGAGTGGGCCCCGGCCCTCGCCGTCCACGGCACCCGGGTGACCGGCGTCGCCGCCGGACCGTACGGCTCCCACGAACTGGTCGAGCTGGACACCCGCACCGGCCGCGCCCGTGTGGTCGGCGCCGCGCACACCGACGCCGTCGACCCCGCGTACTACCCCGAGCCCCGCCTCCGCACCTTCACCGGGCCCGGCGGCCGGGAGGTCCACGCCCAGGTGTACCCGCCCCGCCACCCCGCCTTCACCGGACCCGCCGGGGAGCTGCCCCCGTACGTGATCCGGGTCCACGGCGGACCCACCGGGCACGCCCCGCTCGTCCTCGACCTGGAGACCGCCTACTTCACCTCGCGGGGCATCGGCGTCGCCGAGGTGAACTACGGCGGCTCCACCGGCTACGGCCGGGAGTACCGGGAGCGGCTGCGCGAGCGGTGGGGCGTGGTGGACGTGGAGGACTGCGCGGCCGTCGCGACGGCGCTCGCCGCCGAGGGCACGGCCGATCCGGCACGGCTCGCCGTCTGCGGCGGCAGCGCGGGCGGCTGGACGGCCGCCGCCTCCCTCGTCGGCACCGACGTGTACGCCTGCGGCACGATCGTCTACCCGGTCCTCGACCCCCGGGGCTGGGCCACCGGCGAGACCCACGACTTCGAATCCCGGTACCTCGACGGGCTGATCGGCCCCGTCGACCGGTTCCCCGACCGCTACAAGGAGCGCGCGCCCGTCGAGCACGTCGACCGGATCACGGCCCCCTTCCTGCTGCTCCAGGGCCTCGACGACGTCATCTGCCCGCCCGCCCAGGCCGAGCGCCTGCTCGCCCGCGCGGCCGGCCGGGGCGTCCCGCACGCCTACCTCGCCTTCGAGGGCGAGGGCCACGGCTTCCGCGGGGCCGAGGCCCTGACCCGCGCCCTAGAGGCGGAACTGTCCCTGTACGTCAAGGTGTTCGGCCTCGACCGCACGGACGTCCCGGACCTGGAGTACCGCACGTGACCGGCCGCGAGACACGGGAGCCGCTTGCCGTCAAAGCCCTGGAGCGGCCCGCCCGGCTCCGGCCCGGGGCCCGGGTGGCCGTCGTCGCCCCCAGCGGGCCCGTCCCCGAGGAGCGGCTGCGGGCGGGGCTCGACGTGCTGCGCGGCTGGGACCTGGAGCCGGTGGTCGCCCCGCACGTCCTGGACGTGCACCCCGCCCTCGGCTACCTCGCGGGCGCGGACCGGGGGCGGGCCCGGGACCTGACCGAGGCCTGGTGCGACCCCTCGGTCTCCGCCGTGATCTGCGCGCGCGGCGGATACGGAGCCCAGCGCATGGTGGACCTCGTCGACTGGGCGGCGGTCCGGGCGGCCGGACCCAAGGCCTTCGTCGGCTACAGCGACGTCACCGCCCTGCACGAGGCCTTCGCCGTCCGCGCGGGCTTCGCCACCCTGCACGGGCCGATGACCGCCGCGGGCACCTTCCTGTCGGACCCGCGTACACAGGAGTCCCTGCGGGCCACCCTGTTCGAGCCCGAGTCGGTACGGACCCTGGGCTTGGAGACGGCACGGGCCCTCGTGCCGGGCCGCGCCCGGGGCGTGACCCTCGGCGGCTGCGTCAGCCTCCTCGCCGCCGACCTCGGCACTCCGTACGCCCGGCCCTCGGCGCGCGGCGGACTGCTGCTCCTGGAGGACGTGGGGGAGGAGGCGTACCGCCTCGACCGGATCCTCACCCAGCTCCTCCGCTCCGGCCGGCTCGACGGGGTCGCGGGCGTCGGGCTCGGCTCCTGGGAGGAGTGCGGACCGTACGAGGAGGTGCGGGCGGTGCTCGCCGACCGGCTCGGCGGCCTCGGGGTGCCGGTCGTGGAGGAGCTGGGCTTCGGGCACGGCGCGACCGCGCTCACCGTGCCGTTCGGCATACCGGCGGTGCTCGACGCGGACGCGGGGACGCTCACCCTCGACGTACCGGCCCTGCGCTGAGGCCCACGGCCCTTTCGCGGACCAGCCGCCTCCACGAACCGCCCGTCTTCGCGGACCAGCCGCCTCCACGAACCGCCCGTCTTCGCGGGCCGCCCGCCTCCACGAACCGCCCGCCTTCGCGGGCCACCCGTCTTCACCGAATCTCCGTCAACAACCTGTGACGCGCGCGTTGACGAGGCTGTGACGCGTGCCACAGCATGGGCGCGCTGCCCTGGTACTGACCAGTCGGTAGGTCGTCGTGGGCCGCCCGGTGTCGTCCTCAGCGTGGAGGTCCCTGTGTCCCGTGCCGTGCCCAGGTCCCGCAAGCTCCTCGCCCTCGCGACCGGTGCGGCCGCGCTGGCCGCGCCCCTCGCCCTCGCGGCACCGGCCGGCGCCGCGCCCACCGCACCCGCACCCACCGGAGCCGGGGAGGCCGCCGCGTACACCGTCACCCCGCTGAAGTTCACCGTCCGGGCGGGCGGGCGGAGTTGCGCGGTCGACGCCGACCTCTACCGGCCGGCCGGCGTGGACGCCGACCACCCCGCGCCCGCCGTCCTCGCCACCAACGGCTTCGGCGGGAGCAAGGACGACGGCTCCACCGACGCCATCGGCCGGGCCTTCGCCGAGCGCGGCTACGTCGGCCTCGTCTACTCGGGCCTCGGCTTCGGGAAGTCCGGCTGCCTGATCTCCCTGGACGACCCGGAGACCGACGGCCGGGCCGCCTCCCGGCTCGTCGACTTCCTCGCGGGCACCCTGGCCGCCGACGACGGCACCCGCACCGACTTCGTCGCCCGGGACGGCGCGGGCGACCCGCGCGTGGGCATGATCGGCGGCTCGTACGGCGGCGCCGTACAGCTCGCCACCGCCTCCGTCGACCGGCGCCTCGACGCCCTCGTCCCGCTCATCACCTGGAACGACCTGGCGTACTCGCTCGCCCCCAACGCCGCCGACCGCGCCACCCCCGGCGTCTTCAAGTGGCAGTGGGCGAACGGCTTCTACCTCATGGGCGAGGGGCAGCCACTGCTCGTCCCCTCGCTGGACCCCAGCCGGATCAACGCGCTCGGCTGCCTGCACTTCACCACCGACGCCTGCGAGACCGTACGGCTCCTCAACTCCGGCCGCCTGCCCGGGGCCGCGACCGCGAAGATGCTCGCCTACGCCCGCGGCGTCTCCCCTGTCTCCTACCTCGACCGGGTGACCGCGCCCACCCTGATCGTCCAGGGCCAGGCCGACACCCTGTTCAACCTCAACGAGGCGCGGGACACCTACGACCGGCTCCGCGAGCGGGGCGTCGACACCCGCATGATCTGGCAGTCCTGGGGCCACAGCGGAGGGCGGAAGCCGGGCGAACTCGACCTCGCGAACCCGGAGGGGAGTTACGTCGGGCAGCGGATCCTCGCCTGGTTCGACCGGCACCTGCGGAAGGACGCGACCGCGGACACCGGCCCCGCCTTCGCCTGGTACCGGGAGGGGGAGGGCGGCTACGGCACCGCCGACGAGGTCCCCGCCCTCAGCCAGGAGCTGTACCTCTCCGGGAACGGCAAGCTCGTGGACGACCGCGCGAAGGTCGCCCGGGGCTCCCGCACGTACAGCAACTGGCTGATCCCGACCAGTCATTCGGAGTCCTCGCTCGCCGGCACGATCGGGCTGCCCGACCCCCGGCCGTACGACACCCCCGGCACGTACCTCGGCTGGACCAGTGCCCCGCTCACCGCCCCCGTCGACCTGGTCGGCGCCCCGAGGGCCACCCTGAAGGTCGTCTCCCCGGCGACCGAGCGGGTCCAGGGCTCCGGTAACGCCGCCGACAAGCTCGTCCTCTTCGCCAAGCTCTACGACGTGGCGCCCGACGGCACGAAGACCCTGGTCAACCGGCTCGTCGCCCCGGTCCGCGTCCCGGACGCCACCCGCCCGTTCACGGTCGAACTGCCCGGCATCGTCCACCGCTACGAGACCGGCCACCGGCTGGAGTTCGTGATCGCCGCCAGCGACACGGCGTACTCCGGCAACCGTGGCGTCAAGCCGGTGACCGTCGTCAGCGCCCCCGAATCGACGGGAACGCTCTCCCTGCCCCTGGTAAGGGGGAGGGTGGGCTGAGGTCCTCCCTCAAGTCGCCCGCGTCGCAACCACGTTCGTCGTGACGACGGAACGTCCTCGCCATCTTCGTGGCTTCCGCCAGTACGGCCTTCCGGACGGCCGGGGAGAGACTTCCCGCCAGGGGCCGCGGCCTGCCCGAAGGCCGACGCCACGAAGAAGGGAACGGCACGATGGGCGGTCAGCTGTACGACGGGATCGGCGAGGCGTTCGAGGGGTTCAAGGGCCTCCCCCTCGCACGCTACGGCGAGGTGCCCGGTTTCCTCGCCCTCGTCGGGGACGTGAAGGGCAGGTCGGTCCTCGACCTGGCCTCCGGAACCGGCTTCTACAGCCGGGAGCTCAAGCGCCGCGGCGCGTCCGACGTCCTCGGCGTCGACATCTCCGGCGCGATGGTCGACGCGGCCCGGGCCCTGGAGGACGCCGAGCCGCTGGGCGCGCGGTACGAGGTCGGCGACGTCGCGGAGCTGCGCGCCTTCGACGAACCCTTCGACCTCGCGATCGCGGTCCAGCTGTTCAACTACGCCGACAGCGTCGCCACCATCGAGCGGATGTGCCGGAACGTCCACCGCAGCCTCGCGGCCGGGGCCGGGTTCTTCGTCTTCACGCAGAACCCGGACTTCCGTTTCGACGGGCCGTCCCTGGCCAAGTACGGCTTCCTGTGCGAATCGCTGGGCGAGGAGACCGAGATCGGGCCGCGCGAGCGGCTCACCGCCCTCCTCGACCCGCCGATCTCGTTCGAGGCGAACCCGCCCGGCCGCGAGGTCCTGGAGAAGAGCCTGCGGGCGGCCGGGTTCCACGGGATCACCTGGGTGCCCCTGGAGATCTCGGAGGCCGGCGTGCGCGAGTACGGGAAGGAGTTCTGGGCCGACCACGACGCCAACCCGCCGCTGACGATGCTGCGCTGCCACGCCTGACCCCGGGCGGACCCGCGGGCTCCGGGCCGCCCCCGCTCGCGACCGGGGCGGGGCGGCCCGGAATGCGAGGAACTTCACGGCCCCCGCCGTACATCCCCGGAGTTCCTTCGCTCGTCTTCCGTGCGCCGGGCCCGCACGGGCGCCGGAAGGCATCGATCCAAGGGCAGAAGACTTTGAAGACTCCCACACTCGGGGTGCGCAGCGCCGTGACCGTCACGCTCACGGCCTCGGCCGTGCTGGCCGGCGGACTCTTCGCCGGCCAGGCGTACGCCGCACCCGTCGACCCGACGGTCACCGCCCTGGGCGGTTTCATCATGAACGACGGCACGGGCACGACGGTGTACGGGAAGGCCGCCGACACCCGCCGGTCCACCGGCTCCACCACGAAGATCATGACCGCGAAGGTGGTGCTCGCCCAGAAGGGCCTCAACCTCGACGCCAAGGTCACGGTCGACAAGGCCTACAGCGACTACATCGTCGCCAAGAACGCCTCGTCGGCCCGGCTCATCGTCGGCGACAAGGTGACCGTCCGCCAGCTCCTCTACGGCCTCATGCTGCCGTCGGGCTGCGACGCCGCCTACGCCCTCGCCGACAAGTTCGGCACCGGCTCCACGCGGGCGGCCCGGGTCAAGTCGTTCATCGGCAAGATGAACGCCGAGGCCAAGAACCTCGGTATGAAGAACACCCACTTCGACTCGTTCGACGGCATAAGCAACGGGCAGAACTACTCGACCCCGCGCGATCTGACGAAGCTCGCGAGCAGCGCGATGAAGAACACCACGTTCCGCACCGTCGTCGGGACGAAGACCACGACGCAGAAGGTGACCACGAAGTCCGGTGGCTACCGGTACATGTCGTGGACCAACACGAACAGGCTCCTGAGCGAGTACAGCGGCACGATCGGCGTGAAGACCGGCTCGGGCCCGCAGGCCAAGTACTGCCTCGTCTTCGCGGCCACCCGCAACGGCAGGACGCTCATCGGCACCGTGCTGGCCTCGTCGTCCGAGGCGAACCGGACGGCCGACGTCAAGAAGCTGCTGGACCACAACTTCAAGAAGAAGTGATTCCGGGGCGGGCCGGCGCCGTGGCGCGCCGGCCCGCCGCTCCGGACGGCCTCAGAGCGCCGCGTACCCCGGGCGCACGACCTCGTCGATCAGGCGCCGGCGCTCCGGCAGCGGCAGGAACGCGGCCTCCAGGGCGGCGACCGTGAACTCCTCGAAGACCTCCGGGCCGTAGCCGAAGGCGTCCGCCATGTGCTGGAACTCCTCGCTCATGGTGGTGCCGGAGACCAGCCGGTTGTCCGTGTTGAGCGTGATCCGGAAGCCCAGGCGGCGCAGTTCGTCGATCGGGTGCGTCGCGTAGTCCTTCGCCGCGCCCGTCTGGAGGTTGGAGGTCGGGCAGACCTCCAGGGCGATCCGGTTGTCCCGGACGTACGAGGCGAGCCGGCCGAGCGTGCCGTCCTCGGCTATGTCGTCCGTGATCCGTACGCCGTGGCCGATCCGCTCGGTGCCGCAGACCTGCACGGCCTCGTGGATCGACTCCGCGCCGACGGCCTCGCCGGCGTGGATGGTGAAGTGGCAGTTCTCGCGCTTCAGGTGCTGGAAGGCGGGGAGGTGGCGGGCCGGCGGGTTGCCGATCTCGCCGCCCGCGATGTCGAAGCCCGCCACGCCGTTGTCCCGGTGCGCGACCGTGAGCCGCGCGATCTCCAGGGAGCGGTCCGTGTGGCGCATCCCGGTGAGCAGGGTGCGGACGGTGATGCGGCCGCCGGAGCGGCGCTCGCCCTCGCGGAAGCCGTCGTTGACCGCCTCCACGACCTCGTCGAGGGTCAGACCGCCCTCCAGGTGCTGCTCGGGGGCGTAGCGGACCTCGGCGTAGACGACGCCGTCCGCCGCCAGGTCCTCGGCGCACTCGGCCGCGACGCGCGTGAGCGCCTCGCGGGTCTGCATCACCGCGCAGGTGTGGGCGAAGGTCTCCAGGTACCGCTCCAGCGAACCGGAGTCGGCGGCGTCCCGGAACCAGACCGCGAGCTCGGCCGGGTCCTCGGTCGGCAGCGCGGTGTAGCCGCACTCGCGCGCCAGCTCGACGATGGTCGCGGGGCGCAGCCCGCCGTCGAGGTGGTCGTGGAGGACGGCCTTGGGGGCCCGCCGTATCCAGTCGGAGACGGGGGCGGCGGTGGGCGCGGTGAGGTTGTCAGACAAGTGCATGGCGGGGAAGTGTACGCCACGGGGAGGGGGCGCGCCGTGACGGCCCCGACAGGGGCCGGGAGGAGCGCGGGGACCGCTCAGTGGGAGTGCAGCACCGGCAGGGCGGGCGCGCCCGTCGGCAGCGTGTGCTTGGCGGCCAGGACCGGGACCTCGCCGACTCGCACGACCTGGGTGACCAGGACGGCCGGGGTGTCCGCCGGGCGTCCCAGCTGGTCCCCGCGCCGCCGCCCGAGCAGCGTCGCCGTGATGCCGCTGTGCGCGCTCAGGGCCGTCTCGCGCGAGGCCCCGACCAGGACCGAGAGCATGGAGGCGGCGGGACGCCCGCCGGCGTCCGCCTCCCGCAGGGCCCGCGCGAACTCGGGGTGCACCCGGCCGAGGAGGTCGTCGGCCGCCGCCCACTCGTGGCTCAGGGCCGCCGCCGTCCCCTCCCCGGACAGCACGGACTCCCAGAACCGCAGCTCGGCGCGGGCCGGGGCCAGCAGGTGCTGGGCGGTGAAGTCGGTCGGCTCCTCGGCCGTCCGCAGGAGCGCCCGCACGCGGAGCGGTACGCTCCCGCCGATCAGCTCCTCCAGCGGCTGGACCTGCTCGAACCCGCGCCGGGGCGGGCGGTCGTTCACGGTGCGGCCGACCCCGCGCCGCACGGTGAGGACGCCGTCCTCCTGGAGCAGCAGCAGCGCCTCGCGCAGGGCGGGCCGGCTCACGCCCAGCTCGGCGGCGAGCTTCGGCTCGGAGGGGAGCGTGGACCCCGGCGGGTAGGTGCCGTCGTGGACGGCGTCCGCGATCCGCTCGTAGAGCGCCACGACCGGCCGCCGCCGCTGTCCGCCGACCGCCACGGGCCCTCCTCTTCTCGTTGTCGGTCCCGCCTCCGGAACCACGGTAGCCGGGCCACGTTGTCTGACAAGTCACCCGTACGGCTCTCCCCACCGCCATGGCAGGGCCCCGCGCCCCTCATTCTGGTCCCACGGCGGCGGCCGGTACGGACGGCAGGGACAGTACGACGCAGGGACAGTACGACGAGGAGAGGCCCGGAACGATGAGTCCCCAGGACAGGGAACGGACGGCGGACGCGGGCGCGGGCACGTTCCGGCCCGGCGGGAGGCGGAAGTGAGGCGGGCCGCCGCCGTCGGCGCGGGCGCCCTCCTCGCGCTCGCGGCCGTCGCCGCGACCTCGGCGGAGGAAGCCTCCGGGGCCGCGGACGGACCGGGAGAACGGACGGTGCCGGACTTCCTGGGCCTGGGCCTGTGGCGCGTCTTCACCCGTCTGGACCGCCGGACCCGGCTCGACGTCCACGACGTGAGCGGCCGGGACCGGCGGGTGCTCTGGCCCTCGCGCTGGCAGGTCTGCACCCAGTACCCGGAAGCGGGCGCGGACCTCGACCGGCGGACCACCGTCATGATCGGGGTCGTCCGCCGGGGCGAGACCTGCCCGCCCCGCGTCCGCACGGCCCGCCGCTGACCGGGGGCCCCGACCGTACGGCGCGCCGGTCCGGCCTCGCCGGTGGCCGGGCGGGCGGTTCCACCGGCTACCGACCGCCGCCCCCTGGCCGCCGACCGCCAGCCACAGATCGCCGACCGCAGATCGCGGACCGCAGATCGCCGACCGCCGACTGCCCATCGCCGACCGCCGACCGCCGACCGCCGACCGCCGGCACCGGCACCGGCCGCCGGCCGCGGGACGCCGCAGGCCGCCCGGTCCGCCCCGTACGGCCGGTCCGCATAACCTGGCCGCATGTCCGATGCCCCGGGTCCGTACCCCTCCGCCCCGGATCCGTCCTCCGGGAATCCCGGCCCGTACCTCGCCGTCGGCCCCCGCGTGGGTCTGCGGCCCTTCTCGCGGGACGACGCCGGCGAGTTCACCGCCCGTGCCCGCGAGAGCCGGGAGCTGCACCGGCCGTGGCTGTTCCCGCCGTGCACGCCCGAGGCGTACGCCGCCTACGCCGGGACGCTCCTCGGTGACCCGGCGCGCGCCGGGTTCCTGGTGTGCGAGCGCGCGCGGGACGGCCGGATCGCCGGGTTCGTCACCATCAACAACATCGTCCGCGGTGCCTTCCGCAGCGGGGCCCTCGGCTACGGCGCCTTCGCGCACGCCGCCGGGCGCGGTCTGCTCACCGAAGCCCTGGGCCTGGTCCTGGACCACGCCTTCGGGTCCCTCGACCTGCACCGCCTGGAGGCGAACATCCAGCCCGGCAACGCCGCCTCCCGCGCCCTCGTCCGCCGCGCCGGCTTCCGCCTGGAGGGGTTCTCGCCCGCGATGCTGTTCATCGACGGCGCCTGGCGCGACCACGAGCGCTGGGCGATCACGGCACCCGCGACGGCCCCGGAATCCGCGGTGTGAGCCTGCGGCCCGGACCCGGGGCGTGACCGCGCGACGGCCTCAGCGCTTGCGGTTGATCTTCATCGTGTCGAGGTCCGTCACGGTCGAGCGCAGCCCCTTGTAGCCGTGGCCGAGCGCCCTGAGCGCCGTCTCCACCCGGTCCTCCGCGAGCGCGCCCGCCATCTCCTCGCCGTCCTCGGCGTCGGAGACGACGACCAGACGGTACGAGAAGTGCTTCAGCGTCCGGTCGTAGGCCAGCGAGCCCTCCTCCGTGAACTGCATCGCCGCGAGCCCGTGGTCGTCCGCCTCGGCGAGCAGCCGGGACCGGCTCTCCTCCGACAGGCCGTCGAACGTGCCGCGCACGATGACCCGGTAGGTGTGCTGCGTGCCCATTCCCCGTACTCCCTGTGCCTCTGGTGCCACTGCTGCCCGGCCCGCCACGGCGGCGCGCCGACCCGTCACCGTACGACGGCGGGCCCCCGCGCCGCCCGGAATATCCGGCCGCCCCGCCCGTCTGGCCTGCCCGGAGCCCGACGCCGAGAGCCCCTGGTCAGGACGGACCCCACCGTGTTCCATGGGGCGATGACGACCGTACGACGTGCCGTACTGACGCTGCCCGCGGCCCCGTTGGGACCGGACAACCCGCTTCCCGCCCTGCGCGCGCCCGCCCGCGCCGGGGCGCACGCCGTCGACGCGCGGACCCTCGCCGGGCTCCCGCGCGACATGGCCCGGGGCATCGGCCGGGCGCCGCTGCGCAGCCTCCTGCCCGTCCCCGTGCGCGACGGCTACGGCCGCGACCGGGCCCCCGCGGACCTCGACGCGCTCGTGATCGAGAACGACCGGCTCCGGGTCACCGTCCTGCCCGGCCTCGGCGGCCGGATCCACTCCCTCCACCACAAGCCCACCGGCCGCGAGCTGGTCCACCGCAACCCCGTCCTCCAGCCCGCCGCCTTCGCCCTCAACGGCGCCTGGTTCGCCGGCGGCGTCGAGTGGAACACCGGCGCCACCGGCCACGGCGCCCTCTCCTGCTCGCCCCTCCACGCGGCGGCCGTCCGCGCGCCCGACGGCGGCCCGATGCTCCGCCTCTGGGAGTGGGAGCGGCTGCGCGACCTGCCGTTCCAGGTCGACCTGTGGCTCCCGGAGGGCTCCGACTTCCTCCGCGTCGGCGTCCGGATACGCAACCCCCACGAGCGCCCCGCCCCCGTCTACTGGTGGTCCAACACCGCCGTCCCCGAGGACCGGCGGATCCTCGCGCCCGCCGACGAGGCCTGGCACCACGGCTACGAGCGGGGCCTGGACCGCGTGTCCGTACCCGCCGACGACACCGGCACCGACCGCTCGTACCCCCTGAACAGCACCCACGCCGCCGACTGGTTCTACGACCTCCCGGAGGGGCGGCGGCCCTGGATCGCCGCCCTCGGCGCGGACGGCACCGGGCTCGTCCAGACCTCCACCGACGCCCTGCGCGGCCGCAAGCTCTTCGTCTGGGGCACCGGGCGCGGCGGCCGCCGCTGGCAGGAGTGGCTGACCGAACCCGGCACCCCCGGCTACGCCGAGATCCAGGCCGGACTCGCCCGCACCCAGCTGGAGCACCTGGAGCTGGCGGGCGGGGAGGAGTTCAGCTGGCTGGAGGCGTACGGTCCGCTCGCCGCCGATCCCGCCGCCGTACTCGGTGACGACTGGGCGGCGGTCCGCGCGGACGCCGAACGCGCCCTGGACGGCGCCCTGCCCCGGGCCGCCGTCGACGCCGCGTACACCGCCTGGCGGGAGCACGCCGCCGACGGCGAGCCGGAGACGGTCCTCGCGGCCGGCTCCGGCTGGGGCGCCCTCGAAGTCCTGCGCGGGGGGTACGAGCTGCCCGGCACGCCCTTCCCCGAGTCGACGCTCGGCCCGGCGCAGGAGCCGTGGCGCGCACTCCTGCGCACCGGCGTCCTGCCGCCCCCGGCGAAGGGTGCCGGGCCCGGTGCGCCGCTCGTCTCCGCCCCCTGGCGGGACATGCTGGAGACCGCCCCGGCCGACCCCGCCACCGAGTACCACCTCGGCATCGCCCAGTGGCACGCCGGGGACCGAGCCCAGGCGGTACGGAGCTGGGAGCGGGGACTGCGCGGGGCCGGGGTCTCCTGGCCGCTGCTGTACTGCCTGGCCGTGGCCGACCGGGAGGACGGGCACGCGGAGCGGGCCGCCGAACGGTTCGCCGAGGCCTTCGCCGACCACGCGGGCCACGCCGTCTCCGAGGAAGGGGAGGCGGTGGCCGCCGCCCTCGGCCGCGAGGCCGTGACGGCGCTGCTCGACGCCGGCCGGACCGACCGGGCCCGGCAGCTCTGGGCCCGCCTTCCCGACGGGGTACGGGGGAGGGGAGCGTTCCGGCTCCTGGAGGTCCGGATCCTCCTCGCGGAGGGCCGCCCGGACGCGGCCCGTGCCGTCTTCGACGAGGGCTTCGAAGTGGCGGACCTGGGCGAGGGCGCCGAGGTGCTCGGCGAGCTCTGGGCGCGCACCACCGACGAACCCCTGCCGGACGCCTACGAGTTCCGGATGCGCCCGAACCCGTGAGGGGGGATCACGCCACCCGGCACAGGATCTCCCCGTGCGGGACCATGAACCACGCGTCCTCCCGCCCGCCCCACTCCCGCCAGGCCTCCGCGATCGCCGCCAGCTCCCCGGCGGTCGCGTGGCCGCCGGAGACGGCCAGGTCCGCGTAGCCGGAGGCGGTCGTGCGGTCCGCCCACAGGCCGCTCCACCAGGCCCGCTCCCCGGGGGTGGCGAAGCACCAGGTCCCGGCGGTCGCCGTGACGTCCGTGAAGCCGGCCCGCCGGGCCCAGGAGTACAGGCGCCGGCCCGCGTCCGGTTCGCCGCCGTTGGCGCGCGCCACCCGGTGGTACAGCTCCAGCCACCCGTCCAGGACGGGCAGTTCGGGGAACCAGGCGAAGGCCCCGTAGTCGCTGTCCCGGGCCGCGACGATCCCGCCGGGGCGGCACACCCGCCGCATCTCGCGCAGTGCGGCGACCGGGTCCCCGACGTGCTGGAGCACCTGGTGGGCGTGGACGACGTCGAAGGAGTCGTCGGGGAAGTCCAGGGCGTGGACGTCGGCCACGGCGAACCGGACGTTCTCCAGGCCGCGTCCGTCCGCGACGGCGCGGGCCTTCACCAGGACGTCCTCGGCGGCGTCGACCCCGGTCACGCGGCCCGGCGCGACAAGGGCGGCCAGGTCGGCGGTGATGGTGCCGGGCCCGCAGCCCACGTCCAGGACGTCCAGCCCCGCCCGCAGCGCGGGCAGCAGGTAGGCGGCGGAGTTGACGGCGGTCCGCCAGCTGTGCGAGCGCAGGACCGACTCGTGGTGGCCGTGCGTGTAGACGGCGGTCTCGTGGGCCGCGGGCGGTGTGGAGGCGTGCGTCATGGAACCGGCTCCCTCGGTGTGGGCGGATGCCCTCACGGTATGCGCCACGGCCGAATGGTGAGACCCATGTCTTGAATTGTGGACAGAGGTCCACCTCGACAGGGCGCGTCGGCAAAGGAGTTCCTCCAAGGGCCGACCGCCGGAGCGGCCGTGCACGGCGGCGGAGGCGACCGGGTCCGCGGGGAGCGCCGCACGGATCGGCGTGCCGCGCGTCCCGCGCCCGGCCCCTCTCCGCCGACCTTGCATTCTCCGGTCCTCACCGGAAAGCGCCCTCACGTCTGCCAGGCCCCGCAGGCCCTCTGTGACAGGCCTGTGAACGGACCGTTCGAACGCGTCCCGTGCCCCTAGGATCGGCGCGCCGCCCGTTCGGCCCTCCCCCTTCCTTCCGCCGAGGAGACCCGTGCCGTACTCGCCCGTGCCCGCCCGCCGCTCCCTCCTGAAGCTGCTCGCCGCGAGCCCTGCGGTCTCCGCCCTCGGCGGGCTCGCCGCCGCGGCCCCCGCGCACGCGGCCGCGGCGGGGCCCGCCGCGCCCGGGATCGTCAAGGCGCTCCCCGCCGAGCACTTCACCGTCCGGGGCACCAACGCCGAGGCCCGGTTCGACGCCTTCGCGGACACCGGGTACCTCACCCCCGCCGACCGCTTCTTCGTCCGCAACCACACCTCCACCCCCGTCCTCGACGCCCGCGACTGGCGCCTGACGCTCTGGGGCGACGGGCTCCACGGCCGCCGCCCCTTCCACCTCACCTACGGGCAGCTGCGCGACCTGCCGTCCGTCACCCGTACGGCCCTCATCGAGTGCGCCGGCAACGGCCGCGGCTTCTACACGAGCCAGCAGGGCGAGGCCGTCAGCGGCACCGCCTGGACCCTGGGCGCCGTCGGGGCCGCCCGCTGGCGCGGCGTCCGCCTCGCCGACGTGCTCCGGCGCGCCGGACTCGCCCGCGACGCCGTCGCCGTCCAGCCGCGCGGCCTCGACGACCCGTACGTCTCCGGCGGCGTCGACTACGGCCGGGTGCGCCGCCCGCTGCCGCTCGCCAAGGCCCTGGACGACGTGATCCTCGCGTACGAGATGAACGGCGAGCCCCTTCCGTACGACCACGGGCACCCGGTCCGGCTCGTCGTGCCCTCCTGGATCGGCATCGCCTCCGTCAAGTGGCTCGGCGACATCGAGGTCTCCACCCGCCCCCTGGCCTCGCCCTGGTCCACCGACTGGTACCGCCTCTTCGGCGAGGCCCACCCCGAGGGCGGCAGCGCCCCGCTCGGGCGCCAGACCCTCAAGTCCGGCTACCAGCTCCCCCTCGGGGCCACCCTGGAGGCCGGGCGCGTCCACCGGCTGACCGGCCGCGCCTGGTCCGCCCTCGCCCCCGTGCGGAAGGTGGAGGTCTCCACCGACGGCGGCGCCCACTGGCGCCCGGCCCAGCTCCACGACGTCCCCCGGCGCGACGGCTGGGTCCGCTGGAGCGCCCCCTGGCGCCCGGACCGCCCCGGGCAGGCCACCCTGCTCTCCCGCGCCACCGACGCCGCCGGGAACACCCAGCCCGAGCGGGCCGTCCACAACACCCAGGGCTACCTGTTCGGCGCGGCTGTACGCCACCCCGTCACCGTCGCCTGAGCCCGTCCCGGAGCGACGCCTTCCCCCGGGCCGCGAACCGCCCCGGGGCGGGCACCCCTCCCCGGGGCGCGAACCGCCCCGGGCAGGCGCCCGTCCCTCGGACCGCCCCCAGAAGCGGCGGAACCGTCCGAACCTCCGTATAAAGGGCACGAGGGTGCCGTGCCCGGCGCCCCCGTGCGCTCAGGAGGTACGGGACATGCCGCAGAAGGCTCCGGAAGGGCGCGGCCCGGTGCGCTACGGTCCCCCCGCCCCCGACACCGGCCTGCCCGTCCCGCCCGTGCTCGCCGGCCTCCTCTCCGCCGCCGCCGGACGCACCGACCCCGAGCCGCCCGGCGGCGGCCCCGTCCTGCGCGAGGCCGCCGCCGGACACTGGTGGCGCCGGGGCCTGCGCACCCACCCCGAGGACGTGGTCGCCGCCCCCGGCGCCCCCGCCCTCCTCCTGGCCCTCATAGCCGCCCACGGCGGCGACCTCCTGCTGCCCCGGCCCTGCCCCGCCTGGTGGGCCCCGCAGGCCCGGCTCCTCGGCCGCCCCGCGTACCACGTGCCCACCCCCGCCGAGTGCGGCGGCGTCCCCGACCCGTACGCCCTCCTGGAGACCGTCCGGCGCGTCCGCGCCGAGGGCGGCCACCCCCGCGTCCTGCTGCTCTCCGTCGCCGACGACCCCACCGGCACCGTCGCCCCGCCCGAACTCGTCCGCGAGGCCTGCGAGGCCGCCGTCGCCGAAGGACTCCACGTCGTCAGCGACGAGACCTGGCGCGACACCCGCCACGACCCGCACGGCACCGTCCTCGTCAGCCCCGCCGAGATGTGCCCCGACGACGTCACCGTCCTCAGCGACCTCGGCGGCGCGCTCACCCCCGCCGCCTGGCCCTGCGCCGTCGCCCGCTTCCCGCCCACCGACCCCTCCCGCGCCGACCGCTGGACCGACCCCCGCGCCCGCGTCCTCGACGTCCTCACCGCCCTCGGCTCCGTCGTCCCCGGCCCCCTGGCACCCGCCCTCGCCCACGCCCTCGACGAACCCGAGGACGTCACCGCACCGGCCCGCCGCGCCGCCGCCGTCCACGGCCGCCTCGCCGGAGCCGCCCACCGCGCCGTCCTCGCCGCCGGAGCGCTCTCCCTGCCCCCGCAGGCCGGCCGCCACCTCTACGCCGACCTCGGACCGCTGCGGGACGGCCTCCCCGCCCGGGGCGTCACCGACTCCCTGGAACTGGAGTCCCTCCTCACCGAACGGCTCGGCGCCCCCGCGGCCGGCGGTCACCGCTTCGGCGACGAACTGGGCGCCCTCCGGGTCCGCTTCGGCACGCGCATGTTCCTGGGAACCACGGGGGAGGAGCGGACCGAGGCCCTGGGGGCCGAGGACCCCCCGGAGCTTCCCCGGGTGGCCCGGGCCCTCGCGGACTTCGGCGCGGCGCTGGAGGAACTCCGGTGACCCCGGCCGCCCGCCGACGCCCCACGAGCCCGCCATGAAGCGCCGAGCGGAACGGAGCCCGCAGATGACCGAACGGACGGCAGCCGCCCCGTACGAGACCGACCGTGCCACGGCCCCCGCACCCGCCCTCCAGCCCGTCGGACGGCTGCGGTACGACTGGCCCCGCACCTTCGCCGACCGGCTCACCACCCCCCTCCCCGGCGTCCGGTCCATGGCCCGCCTCGCCCGCGAAGGAGCCGTGCGCCCCCGCCCCGAAGGGCTCCGGGACGTCCCCCTGCTCCCCTTCGAGCCCGGCCCGGTCCCGCCCGCCGGGCCCGACACCCTCGCCGTCACCTGGGCCGGACACGCCAGCTGGGTGGTGCGGATCGGCGGCCTCACCGTCCTCACCGACCCGGTCTGGTCCCGCCGCATCCTCGGCACCCCCGCCCGGCTCACCCCCGTCGGGGTCCGCTGGGAGGACCTGCCGCGCGTCGACGCCGTCGTCATCAGCCACAACCACTTCGACCACCTCGACGCCCCCACCCTGAAACGGCTGCCCCGCGACACCCCCGTCTTCGTCCCGGCAGGCCTCGGCCGCTGGTTCACCCGCCGCCGGTTCACCCGCGTCACCGAACTCGACTGGTGGGAGGCGGCCGAACTCGGCGGCGTCCGCTTCGACTTCGTCCCCGCCCACCACTGGTCCAAGCGCACCCTCCTGGACACCTGCCGCTCCCTGTGGGGCGGCTGGGTGCTCACCGACCGCTCCGGACACCGCGTGTACTTCGCCGGGGACACCGGATACGGCCACTGGTTCGCCGAGATCGGCCGCCGCCACCCGGGCATCGACCTGGCGCTGCTCCCGATCGGCGCCTACGACCCGCGCTGGTGGCTCCGCGACGTCCACACCGACCCCGAGGAGGCCGTCCGCGCCCATCAGGACCTGGGGGCCCGGCGGATGGCGCCCATGCACTGGGCCACCTTCGTGCTCTCCTGCGAGCCCGTCCTCGAACCCCTCACCCGGGTCAGAGCCGCCTGGGAGAAGGCCGGCCTCGCCCGCGAGGACCTGTGGGACCTGCCGATCGGCGGCTCACGGGTGCTCGTGCCGTGACCCGCCCGGCGCCCCGGAGGCCGGGGTTTCAGGGGCCGGGGCTCCGGAGGCAGGTCCTCCGGAAGCCGGAGCTCCGGAGGCGGGCGCTCCGGAGCGCGTCCCCCGCACCCGCCGCCACAGCGCCGGAACCGCGCTGATCAGCACCGTCAGGGCCACCGCCGCCACGACCCCCTGCCAGGGCTCCGGGAAGAGCGAACCGCCCAGGATCCCGATCAGCTGGTACGTCGCCGCCCACGCCAGGCAGGCCGCCGCGTCCCCCCGGACGAAACGGCGCAGCGGCATCTCCGCGAGCAGGCACGCCAGCATCACCGGGATCCGCCCCGCCGGCACGAGCCGGGACAGGACGAGCACCGACACCTGGTGCGCGTCGAGCCGCTCCCGCGCGTGCGCCAGCCGCTCGGGCGGGGCCCGGCCCTCCAGCGCGGCCAGCCACCGCGAGCCCTTGTCGGAGTGCACCCCGCGCCGCCCCAGCCAGTACAGCGCCGCGTCCCCGAGGCACGCGGCGAACGCCGCCACCAGGAAGACGAAGAGCAGCGACAGCGGCGAGGTCTGGTGGAAGGCCACCACCGCCGCCGAACTGACGATCGCGCCCGTCGGCACCACCGGCACCAGCGCGCCGAGCGCCACGAGCAGGAACAGCGAGGGATAGCCGACCGCCTGCTGCGTGGACTCCGGCGGCAGCTCGCCCACCACCTCGGCGAACCGGGCGATCCCGTCGCTCACCGGGCGACCTCCGGCCGCACCCGCTCGCCGTGCCCCAGCCGGTGCACCGCCACCTTCGGCGCCAGGCGCGCCGCGTGCCGCACGAACTCGTCCCCCGGGGAGTGGAACTCGTGCGGCCGGACCCCGTCGAGCCCGATCGGCCAGTACGTGCCGTAGTGCACCGGCACCGCCGCCGCCGGGGACAGCTCCGCGAGCGCCTCGGCCGCCCGGCCCGCGTCCAGATGGCCCGGCCCCAGGTACGGGCCCCAGCCGCCGACCGGGAGCAGCGCCACGTCCACCGGGCCCACCGCCTCCGCCATGCCGTCGAAGAGGCCGGTGTCCCCGGCGAAGTACGTCCGCGCCTCGCCCTCGACGACGTACCCGAGCGCGGGCGCCCGGTGCGGCCCCACGGGCAGCCGCCGCCCGTCGTGGAGCGCCGGGACGGCCCGTACCGTCACGCCCTCCACGGTCACCTCGTCGCCCGCCGCCACTTCGGTGAGCCGCAGCCCGGCCCGCTCCAGCCGGCGCAGCCCCGGCACGGCGGCGGGGGCCCCGCGCGGCACCAGGAGCCGCGTCCCGGGCGCGAGCCGCGCGAGCGACGGCAGGTGCAGGTGGTCGGAGTGCAGGTGCGAGACGAGGACCGCCTCGGCGGACGCGGCCTCGGGCGGCGGCGGGGCGCCGCGGCGGCGCCGCAGGTGGGCGAGCCGCCGTGCGAACAGCGGATCGGTGAGGAAGCGGACCCCGGAGTCCTCGACCGTGCAGGTCGCGTGACCCCACCAGGTGACCTCCACCGCGTGCCGCCTTCCGTCCGTCTCCGGCCCGTTTCCGGGCCGCTCCGTGCCCTCGTACCCTGCCGTACCCCCGTAACGAGGGTAGATGTCCAGAGCGGGCGCCGGAGGATGTTCGGCCGCACCTTCCCGCAGTAGGGTCCCTCCATGGACGACGTTCGGGTGGCGGCGATCGCCAGCCTCACCCCGCTCGAAGAGCTCGACAGCGAACCCTTCCTCGTCGACACGCGCGCCCAGCACGCGGTGTGCGCGCGCTGGGCCGAGGACAACGGGTACGTGATCGCCCGCCAGCTGCTGTTCTACGGCATCCGGCCCGACCACGAGGCACTGTGGGCGGACGTGGAGGCCGGCGCGGTCGACCTCTTCGTCGCGGCCAGCGAACGGGTCCTCGGCCGCGCGCTGACCTCCGTGTCCGGCTTCCGCGCCGAGTGCGAGCGGCGCGGGGTGCGCCTGGAGACGGTCTGTCCCGACGAACCGGTGTACGACGCGGCGGCCAAGGCCGGGGTGCACCGGCGGCTCTCGATGCCCACCGCCGGGTACGACGGCTCCTGACCCCGCCGGGCCCCGCCCGCCTTCCTCCGGTCCCGCCGTGGGCGTTGTGACACGCTTGGGGCAGGAACGGCTGAAAGGCGAGGCGGGCGTGGGTGACGGGCGAGGGGGCGGCGCCGACCGCCGGCGGTCGGAGACGGGGCGGCGGTCCGGGAGCGACCGGCGGGTCGCCGGGGGCTGGCGGGCCGCGGGAGGCGCGCTGGGGCGCGTGATCGCGGTCTGGGCGGTGTCCACGCTCACCCTGCTCCTCCTCGCGGGACTGCTCCCCGCCTTCCAGCTGCAGTCCCCCGACGGGGACAGCCTCACCCGCACCGCGATCACCGCCGCCTGGGCGGCCGGCGCCTTCGGCCTGCTCGGCGCGCTCGTGTGGCCCCTCCTCGTACGGGCCCTGCTGCTCGTCCCGGCCCTCGTCCTCGGCCTGCTCGGCTTCTTCCTCAACGGCTCGCTGCTGCTCGTCGCCCTCTGGGTCACCCCCGACGGGCGCGGCGCCGCCGACCCCGAGACCGCCGTCGTGGTCGCGGCCGTCATGTCCGCCGTCGCCTCCGCCACCTCCACGGCCCTCGCCGTCCGCGACGACGACGCCTACCGGCGCCGCCTCTACCGGCTCACCGGCCGCACCCGGGCCCGCGCCCCCGGCGACCCGGCGGACGCCGTCCCCGGCACCGTCTTCCTCCAGCTCGACGGCGTCGGCCACCGCGTGCTGCGCGACGCCGTCGCCGCCGGACTCATGCCGACCGTCGCCGCCTGGCTGGAGGCCGGACACCGGCTCACCCCCTGGCGCACCGACTGGTCCAGCCAGACCGGCGCCAGCCAGCTCGGCATCCTGCACGGCTCCAACGAGGACGTGCCCGCCTTCCGCTGGTACGAGAAGGACACCGGCCGGCTCATGGTGTCCAACCGCCCGGCCAGTGCCGTCGAACTCCAGCGGCGGGCGGTGCGCCGCACCGGCGACGGCGGGCTCCTCTCCTACGACGGGGCCTCCCGGGGCAACCTCTTCAGCGGCGGCGCCGAACAGGTCGCCCTGGTCCTGTCGGTGGCCGCCCGCCGAGGCCGGCGCAACCGCTCACGGGCCGGCTACTTCGCGTACTTCTCCGACCCGGCCAACACGGTCCGCACCGCCGGGTCGTTCGTCACCGAGTGCGTCCGCGAGGTGTGCCAGTCGACGCGGGCCCGGCTGCGCCGCGAGACCCCCAGGATCTCGCGCGGCGGCACGTACCCCTTCGTCCGCGCCTTCGCGACGGTCGTGGAGCGGGACGTGGTGGTCGCGGCCGTGATGGGGGACATGCTGGCGGGCCGGACCGCCGTCTACGCCGACCTCGTGGCGTACGACGAGGTGGCCCACCACTCCGGCCCGCACGGCCGGGACGCCGACCAGGTCCTGCGCCGCCTCGACCGCGCGATCGCGCTGATCGCGGACGTCGCCGGGCACGCCCCGCGCCCGTACCGGATCGTGCTCCTCTCCGACCACGGGCAGAGCCCCGGCGAGACCTTCGAGGCGGTGTACGGCCTGACGCTCAAGGACCTGGTGAGGGCCGGGTGCGGGCTGCCCGTGCCGCGCCGGGTACGGCGCACCCGCAGCGGTTCGGAGGCGCGGGACGCGGCCAGGGACGCGCTGCGCAGCGCGCTGCACCGGCCGCTCGACGAGGGCGACGAGACGGCGCGGGAGCTGCCCGCCAAGCCCTCCGAGCCGGTGGTCCTCGCCTCCGGCAACCTCGGCCTCGTCTCCTTCCCCGACGTGCCGCACCGGATGACCCGGGAGGAGATCGACCGGCGCCACCCGGCCCTGCTCCGCACCCTCGCCCACCATCCGGGCGTCGGCTTCGTCCTCGTGGCGAGCGCCGAGCACGGCTCGGTGGTCCTGGCCGGTGACGGGACCGAGGTCCCGGTCGCCGAGCTGACCGACGACGGACCGCTGGCCGTGTACGGACCGGGCGCGGCGCGGGCCGTGCGGCGCACGGACGGCTTCCCGCACGTCGCGGACATCATGGTCAACTCCATGTACGACCCCGGGACCGGCGCCGTGCACGCCTTCGAGGAGCAGATCGGCTCGCACGGCGGCCTCGGCGGCGAGCAGTCGGAGCCCTTCCTGCTCTCGCCGCCGGAACTCTCCCCGCCGGTGGGGGAGGGGGAGGAACTGGTCGGCGCGGAGCAGGTCCACCGGGTCCTGCGCCGCTGGCTGCGGGAGTCCTCGGGCCCACAGGTACCGGTGGGGCTCCAGGCGCCGGTGGAACTCCCGGAGGCGACGGGACCGCCGGAGGCGGCGGGGCCTCCACCACTCCCGTCCCGACCGGAACCACACCGTCCGGCGGACGGGCGGACCGGCGCCCCGGAGGGAGGCCCGGCCGGTGCACCGGCCGACACGCCGACCGGCGCCCGGGTTGACGACCCGGCCGACGCCCGGGCCGACCAGCCGGCCGCCGCCCCGGCCGACGGAGCAGCCGACGGGCCGGTAGGTGCCCCGGCCGGCGGTTCGGGCGGCGATCCGACCGACACGCCGACCGACGCCCCGGTCAACGGAGCAGCCCGCGGTTCGGGCGGCGATCCGGTCGATGCCCCGGTTGACGAACCGACCGACGCCCTGGCCGACGGAGCAGCCGCCGCCCCGGTCAACGGAGCAGCCCGTGGTTCGGGCGGTGCCCCGACCGACGCCACAGTCCGCGGCTCTGCCGACGGTACGGTCCATGGCCCTGCCGACGGACCCCTCGACGGACCCGCCGGAACCCCCGTCTCCGGCCCCCTCCACGGGCCGTCCGTCCGCGACGAGAAGCGCTGATCCGGGCGTGACCGCCGGGGCGGTGAATCCCGGAGGCCGGGCGTAGGCCGCCCGGGCGGATCTCGGGCCCCGGGCGCCGCGCCGGGACCCGCGCGGGGCAGTACGGATCTCCGTGAGCCCCGCGCCCGAGCCGACCGCAGTGCCCGCCGCCCCGGCGGGCCGCCGGGCGCGCCCGGGCCGGCACCGCTGGGTCGTCGTCCTCCTGGTCCTTGCCGCGCTGTGCGGCGCCGGGGGCCCGGCCCTGCTCTCCGGCACCTCCCCGCTTCCCGCAGCGGCCTCGGTCCCGGCCCCCGACCCGGTCGGCGAGACCCACGACCAGGCCGCCGAGGCCGGGTTCCCGGGCCGTACGCGACGGCACCGCACCGGCCTGCGGGGGACGCCCTCCGGTGCGTGGTGATGCGCTGCTGAGAGGCCCCGACCTCACCGCAGCCCCGACCCCGGCCCCCGCCCCCGCCCCCGCTCAGGAGCCGCCCACCTCCCGGAGCGAATCCGTCCGCTGACCCCGGGAACGGCTCGACGCGGGCCCGGCGCCGTCCGATGCCCGGCCCGCCGGACCCGCGTCCGCCCCCACCGCCGAACGCCCCGGCCACAGCGTCAGGAACTCGCCGGGACGGCCGCCCTGGCGGCCCGCTCGATCTTCGCGAAGTGGGCCGCACGGGCTTCCTCGTCGATCTGCGTCTCGTGTTCGGGCCGCATCCCGGTTCGGCCGTCGACGTTTTCGCGCAGGATGTCGGCGTGTCCGGCATGCCGGTTGGTCTCGCCGAGAACGTGGACCATGACGGCGAACAGGTTCGTGTGGGAATGGGGTTCCGGCCACCACGGCACGTGGCCGGGGGCGTCGAGGGGAAGCGCGTCGATCGTCGCGTCCGAGTGCTCCCACGTGCGCCGGTAGAACCCGACGATCTGATCGCGGGTCTCGTCCTCGGCCGCCCACAGATCGCTGCCGTCGTGGTCCTGCCACCGGGGCAGCGGTTCCGGGGAAGGACGGTCGAAGACCTCGCCGAAGTACCTGGCTTCGACACCGGCCACATGCTTGACCAGGCCGAGGAGGTTGGTCCCGGTCGCCGTCAGAGGCCGGCGCGCGTCGTATTCGGACAGGCCGTCGAGCTTCCAGAGCAGCGCCGCACGATCCCGCCGCAGTCTTCCGTGCAGGTTGTTCTTCGCGAAGTCGTCGATCATGCGGTACGAGCCTGCCACGGGCTGCTCGTGGCCTCAAGATCCCGTACGCGCTCCGCAACGACCGGCGGAGCCGTGAGCCGGTCCCGGTCGGGGACGTGTCCTGATGTCCGCCGAACGAGGGGGGGCCGCATTACCTCCCACGTCATCGACCCCCCGCCCGCCGCCCGGCATGCTCGTTCGTACCGGGACCCGGGCGGCGCACTCCGTCCGGGCTCCGGGCCCACGACCAGCACGAACGCCCGGCACGAACGTCCGGTACGAACGCCCCGGAAGGTGATCCGCCATGTCCCAGTCCCAGGTCCTGTCCGCCGGCCCCGCCCGCGCCACCCGCACCCACACGGCGCTGCGCCGCTTCCTCGCCCTCGACGCCGTCGTCACCGGGGCCAACGGCGTCGCCTACGCCGCCGCCTCCCGCCCCCTCGGCGAACTCCTCGGGATCGACGCGGGCCTGCTGTTCGAACTCGGCCTGTTCCTCGTCGTGTTCGCCGCCGGGGTCGGCTGGCTAGCGAGCCGGCCGCAGCCCCCGGCCACCGTCGTGAAGCTCGTCGTCGACGCCAACCTCCTGTGGGCCGCCCTGAGCGTCGTCGCCCTGGTCGCCTGGCTGGAGCCGACCACCGCCGGACTGGTGTGGACACCGCTCCAGGCGGCCACCGTCGCCGGGTTCGCTGCACTCCAGTGGACCGCCCTGCGGTCCGTCAGCCGCTAGGTTCTGTCGTCAAATGTCACGCCCACATCAGGAGTGATGCGAGGGTGACGGCTGCTTCGTAGGACTGGGCGGTTTTGTCGTAGCGGGTGGCGATG
>JNWL01000026.1 GCA_000716465.1 Streptomyces bikiniensis | reverse complement strand
CAGGACTGGGCGAAGGCGGCCGGGTTCTGCACGGCCTGGCCGAAGCCGCCGGACCAGGTCCAGCCGCCGAAGGACCACAGGACCTTGATGTGCGGGTACGCCTTCTTCAGCTTGCGGAGCTGGTTGAAGTTGCCGCGCAGCGGCTGGTCCCAGGTGTCGGCGACGCCGTCGACCGACTGGTCGGCGGTGTACGCCTTGTCGTAGTCGGCGTAGGAGTCGCCGATGGTGCACTTGCCACCCTGGACGTTGCCGAAGGCGTAGTTGATGTGGGTGATCTTGGACGCGGAGCCCGAGGTCACGATGTTCTTCACGTGGTAATTGCGCCCGTAGACGCCCCAGTTGGTGAAGTAGCCCAGCTTGACCGCGTTCGGCGGCGGCGGGACGTCCGGGCCGCCGGTGGTGCGGACCGGGACCGGGCCGGCGGCGGGGCCGGTCTGGTCGATGGTGTCGCGGGCGACGACCGTGTAGCTGTAGTCGGTGCCGGCGGTCAGGCCCGTGTCGGTGTGGGTGAGGCCCGTGGTGGTGGCGACCTTCGTGCCGTCGCGCAGCACGTCGTAGTTCTTGACGCCCTTGTCGTCGGTGGCCGCGGTCCAGGTGAGCTTGACCGAGGTGTTGGTGACGTTCGAGGCGACCGGGGTGCCGGGGGCGGAGGGCGGGTTGTCGCCCGGCTGGGTGGAGCCGTCGCACGGAGCGCCGTTGATCTTGCAGCCGGTGGGCGCGCCGGAGCCGGTGCCGTTGTAGCCGAAGGAGACGGAGGCGCCGGGGGCGAGGGTGCCGTTCCAGCCGACGTTCTTGGCGGTCCAGTGGGTGCCGGAGCTGGTGACGGTGGCGTCCCAGGCGGAGGTGACCGCGGTCCCGGTGGGGTAGTCCCACTCGACGGTCCAGGAGGTCAGGGTGGTGGTTCCGGTGTTCTTGACGGTCCAGCTGCCGCCGAAGCCGGAGCCCCAGTCCTGGGTCTTGGTGTAGGTGGCCGTGGCCGAGGTGGCCGCTTCGGCGGGGGTGGCGAGACCGACCATGGCGGCCAGTGGCACGACGAGGGCGGTCAGACCGGCAGCGGCCCGGTGTCTGAACCCGGCTCTGCGCGTCGGTGCTTGAGTGCTCAACGGTGCTCCTCAAGTTGCGGACGGGGTGGGGGTGGTCCGTGAAGATGCGCGCGCCCCGCGAGCGTAGGAAGGTCTGGACCAATCGTCAAGAGGTCCAGACCAACGTAAGCGCGTCCTCCTACGCCCCCAACTCCTGCGCCAGAACCGCCGCTTGGACCCGGCTCCGCAGGCCGAGCTTGCCCAGCACCTTGCTGACGTGCGTCTTCACCGTCGCCTCCGCCATGTCGAGCCGTACCGCGATCTCCGCGTTCGACAGCCCCCGGCCGAGCGCCGAGAGGACCTCCCGCTCCCGGGGCGTCAGCGCGTCCAGGACGGCGGGGTCCGTTCCCCGCTCCGCCGCGGACGGCCGGCCGGACGCGGCGAACTCCGCGATGAGCCGCCGCGTCACCGCCGGGGCGATCAGCCCCTCGCCGCGCGCCACCGTCCGCACCGCCTCGATCAGCTCCCCGGCCTCCGCGTTCTTCAGGAGGAAGCCCGCCGCCCCCGCCCGCAGCGCTCCGAAGACGTACGCGTCCAGGTCGAAGGTGGTCAGCACGAGCACGTCCGCGAGGCCCTCCGCGACCACGATCCCGGTCGCCGTCACCCCGTCCATCCGGGGCATCTGCACGTCCATCAGGACCAGGTCCGGCCGCAGCTCGCGGGCCAGCTCCACCGCCCGCTCCCCGTCGGCCGCCTCCCCGACCACCTCGACGTCCGGCGCGTTGCCCAGGATGAGGACCAGACCCGCCCGTACCGCGCTCTGGTCCTCGGCGACCACCACCCGCACCGTCATGCCCGCTCCCCGGCGAATGCCGCCCGCACCGTCATGTCCGCTCCTCGTCGCTCGCGTCCACGGGCAGCTCCGCCCGCACCCGCCACAGTCTCCGCCCCCCGCCGTCCGTCACCTCACCCGCCCGGAAGGCCCCGCCGAGCAGGGCCGTCCGCTCCCGCATCCCCACCAGGCCCGCCCCCGAGCCGGGCGCGGTCGGCCCGGGACGCTCCCCGTACGGACTGGTCACCTCGACCGCGAGGGCGCCCGGCTCCCGGGCGAGCAGCACCCGGACCTCGCCGGGCGCCGCGTGCTTGAGCGCGTTCGTCAGCGACTCCTGCACGATCCGGTACGCCGCCAGCTCCACCGGCGCGGGCAGCCCCGCCCCCTTCTCCCGGGCGTCGTCGAGGACGAAGGACAGCCCGCTCGGCCCGCCGTTCGTCCCGGCCTGGGCGATCAGCGCGTCCAGGGCGGCGAGCGTCGGCGCGGCCGCCGGTTCCGCGTCCTCGCCGCTCTCCCGCAGGAGCCCGATGAGCCGGCGCATCTCGGCGAGCCCCGCCACGCTGTTCTCCCGGATGACCGTCAGCGCCTGCCGGGTCGTGCCCGGGTCGTCGAGCGAGAGCGCGGCCGTGGAGTGGATCGCGATCGCGGACAGGTGGTTGGCGACCATGTCGTGCAGCTCCCGCGCCATCCGGGCCCGCTCCGCCACCACCGCCTGCGTCCGGTCCATCTCGGCGAGCAGCGCCGTCTGCTCCGCCCGCAGCCGGGCCGCCTCCGCCGCCTCCCGGTGGTTGCGCACGGCGGCGCCCGTCAGGGCGGGCATGAAGGAGACCATGCCCGTGAGCACCCCGACGACCAGGGCGGCCGCGTTCTGCCACCAGACGAGGAAGCCGACCGTCACCACGACCGTGACCAGCCCGGTCGAGTACGGGATCCGGCGCGCGGAGGCGGGGTTCCCGTACACGACGGCCGCGTAGACCACGTCCGTGAACATCAGGATCGTGACCAGGTTCCCGTTGGTGAACTGGTCGGCGACGACCGCGGCCGTGGCGACGGTCAGCGCCGTCCGCGGCAGCGTCCGGCGCACCACCTCCGCCCCGGCCGTCGCCGCGAGCGGGACCAGGGGCGCCCACTGCTGGTGGAAGAGGCGGCCGCCCGTCGTGTACAGGCCGAAGGACCACAGGAGCAGCCCGCAGGCGAGCCCCAGGGAGCCCATGAGCAGGTCGAAGCGGTGCGGACGGGGGAGCGCCGCCGGGCGGGGGAGCGTCACGTACCCATCCAACACGCCCGTCCCCGCCCCGGCCTCCTCGTCCGGGCCGATCCGCCCCTCCGCCGAACGATGTAGAGGGGATTCGTCACCGGCGACGACGAACCGCGCCCGGAGCCACGGGACGCTGAAGGGGAACCGAAAGGGGAACCCTCGTGATCGTCACGCTGATCGTCGTCTGCGAGGTCGGCTTCTGGGTCCTGCTGGCCGCCGGCCTCGCCACCCGCTACCTGCTGAAGATGCCCCGGGCGGGCCTGGCCCTGCTCCTGTGCGAACCGCTCCTGGAGGTCCTGCTCCTCGTCGTCACCGCGATCGACCTCAAGAACGGCGCCGATCCCAGCTGGAAGCACGGTCTCGCCGCGCTCTACATCGGCTACACCGTCGGCCACGGCCACCGCACGGTGAAGTGGCTCGACGGCCACGCCGCCCACCGCTTCGGCGGCGCCCCGCCGCCGGTCAAGCCGCCGCGGTACGGCATGGCCCGCGCCCGCCACGAGGGCGCGGTCTGGCTCGGCTCGGCGACCGCCGCCGCCGTCGCCTCGGGCCTGCTGCTCCTGGCCGCCTGGTACGTCGGTGACGACGGGAACACCGAGAGCCTGCACAGCTGGATCTTCATCGCCTGGCGGGCGGCCGGCATCCACGGCCTGATCGCGCTCAGCTACGCGATCTGGCCGAAGAAGGCGCCGGGGCACGACTCCGGGAAGGCCCCGGAGAAAGCCCCGGACAAGGCTCCCGGGGAGGCCTCAGCGGTCCCCGCCCGGGACCCAGAGCACGTCCCCGACCGCCTTGTTGGCCGTGCGCGCGAGGATGAAGAGCAGGTCCGATAGGCGGTTGAGGTACGTGGCGGTCAGCGGGTTCATCGTCTCGCCGTGCACCTCCAGGGCCGCCCAGGTGGAGCGCTCCGCCCGCCGGACCACCGTGCACGCCTGGTGCAGCAGCGCCGCCCCGGGCGTGCCGCCCGGCAGGATGAAGGAGCGCAGCTTCTCCAGCTCCTCCAGGAAGCGGTCGCAGTCGGCCTCCAGCTTGTCGACGTAGGACTGCTCCACCCGCAGCGGGGGGTACTGCGGGTTCTCCACGACGGGGGTGGAGAGGTCCGCGCCGACGTCGAAGAGGTCGTTCTGGACGCGGACGAGGACCTTCACGACCTCCTCGTCGAGCCGGCCGAGGGCGATCGCCGTACCGATCACGGCGTTCGCCTCGTTGGCGTCGGCGTAGGCCGAGATCCGCAGGTCCGTCTTGGCGGTGCGGCTCATGTCGCCGAGCGCCGTGGTGCCCTTGTCGCCGGTACGGGTGTAGATGCGCGTCAGATTGACCATGGCGCCAGCGTAGTCAGGCGCCCGCGCTCCGGAACGTCCGTGTGCCGATCGTCACCGCGAGCGCCGCCAGGGCGAGGGCGACGAGCACCCCGTACAGCACGGCCGGGGTCGTGTAGTGGCCGATGTACGCCTCCCGGACCGCGTCCACCAGGTAGCGGAACGGGACCAGGCGCGAGAGCAGGTCGAGCCAGCCGGGGGCGAGGGCCATCGGCAGCATCAGGCCCGACAGCAGCATCATCGGCAGGGCGAGCGTGTTGACGGCGGGGCCGAACGCCTGCGGGCTCGGCAGCTTCAGGGCGAGCGCGTACGAGAGGGAGGCCAGTGCCACCGAGAGCAGCGCCACGAAGCCGAAGCCGATCAGGACCCCGGGGAGCGGCGCCCGCAGCCCCATCGGCAGCGCCGCCAGGACGAGCAGCACGGCCTGGAAGACGAAGAGCGAGGCGTCCCGCAGCACCCGGCCGAGCAGCAGCGCCAGCCGGCTCACCGGGGTGGCCCGCATCCGGTCGAGCACGCCCCAGTTCTTCTCCATGATGATCGAGAAACCGGCGAACGAGGCGCCGAAGAGGCCGAGCTGGAGCAGCAGGCCGGGGACGAGGACCTGCCAGGAGTCGCCCTCGCGGCCCAGCGGGAGGCCGGTGAGCAGCGGCCCGAAGAAGAGCAGGTGGAGCAGCGGCATCAGGACGCCGAAGAGGATCTGGAACGGGGAGCGCAGGGTCTGGCGGGCGTACCGGCCGAAGACCAGCGCCGTGTCGTGGAACAGGGACATCGCGGGACTCCTAGACGGCTGCGGGGGAGGGGTCGGCGGGGGCGGGGCCGCGTCCGGTGACGGCGAGGAAGGCCTCCTGGAGGGTGGTGGCGCCGTGCGCGGCCTTGAGCCCGGCGGGGCTGTCCTCGGCGACGATCGTCCCCCCGTCCACGATCACGAGCCGGTCGGCGAGGGCGTCGGCCTCGTCCAGGTAGTGGGTGGTGAGGACGACGGTGGTGCCGTGCTCGTCGCGCAGGCGGCGCACGAGCGCCCACAGGTCGGCGCGGCTGCCGGGGTCGAGGCCGGTCGTCGGCTCGTCGAGGAAGAGCAGTTCCGGTCGGTGGACGAGGCCCAGGGCGAGGTCGAGCCGGCGGCGCTGGCCGCCGGAGAGCGCCGGGGTCCTGCGGTCGAGAAGGCCGGTGAGGCCGAGGTCGGCCGCCAGCTCCCCGGCACGGGCCGCCGCGCCCGCCCGGTCCATGCCGTGGAGGCGGGCCTGGAGGACGAGTTCGGCGCGGACGGTCTCCTGGGGGTCGAGCCCGCCGGACTGGGCGACGTACCCGATCCGTCGGCGGACGGCGGCGGGGTTCCGCACGAGGTCGTGGCCGGCGACGGTGGCGGTGCCGCCGGTGGGCGGCAGGAGCGTGGTGAGCATCCGGAGGGTGGTCGTCTTGCCGGCTCCGTTGGGTCCGAGGAGACCGACGACCTCGCCGGACCGGACGGTCAGGTCGATCCCGCGGACGGCCTCCACGGGACCGCTCTCGGTCATGAAGGTCCGGAAGAGCCCGGACGTGCTGATGAGGGACATGTGCCCAGAAAAACAGAGCCACCCCAAAATTGCAATCTCTCCAAAATTCATGGGAGCGCAAGTTTTCAGGGTGTCTAGGATGAGGGCATGGCCGAGGGACTCAGGGAGCGCAAGAAGCGCGAGACGAAGCAGCGGATCTCCGACGTCGCCACCGGGCTCTTCCTGGAGCGCGGCTTCACGGGCGTGACGGTCGCGGACGTCGCCGAGGCGGCCGACGTCTCCGTCAACACCGTCTACAACTACTTCCCCGCCAAGGAGGACCTCTTCCTCGACCGCATGGACGGCGTCACCCTGCGCCTCGCCCGCATGATCCGCGGCCGCGACCGGGGCGAGTCCGCCGCCCACGCCGTCCTGCGGGAGCTGCGCCAGGACATCGGGGCCGTGTCGCCCGCGTACGGACTCATGGACGGCTTCGACGCCTTCATGAACGTCATCGAGCACGCCCCCACCCTCAAGGCCCGCCTCTTCCACCTCCAGGAACAGGTCCGCGACGCCGTCGTCACCACCCTCCGCGAGGAGACCGGCGCCGCCGACGACGACCCGCTGCCGCTCCTCGTCGGCGGCCAGCTCGCCTGGATCGAGAACACGGTCGTCGCCTACATCACCGGTGAGATGACCGCGGGCCGCCGGGCGACCGCCGTCTCCCGCGAGGCCCTCGTCCTCCTCGACGAGATCGAGGAGCTGCTGAGCGACAAGGTCCTGACGTACGCCGTACGAACCTGAACGCGCCCGCCCGCCGCCTGTCGCGAGTGTGACGTCCGTCAAAGAGGGCGTGACGCGCATTACTTAGCGGTCACATGGCGGCCCCGGACCGCTAATCTCCGCCGGAGAGCCAGAAGTGAACAGGCGTGGAGGGGTGGAACATCGTGGCCAGGAAGCTCGCCGTCATCGGGGCCGGACTCATGGGATCCGGCATCGCACAGGTCTCGGCACAGGCGGGCTGGGACGTCGTCCTGCGTGACGTCACCGACGCCGCCCTGACCCGCGGCACCGACGGCATCAAGGCGTCGTACGACCGCTTCGTCGCCAAGGGGAAGCTGGACGCCGCCGACGCGGACGCCGCCCTCGGCCGGATCACCGCCACCACCGACCTCGAAGCCGTCGCGGACGCCGACGTGATCGTCGAGGCCGTCTTCGAGAACCTCGACGTCAAGCACGAGATCTTCCGCTCGCTCGACAAGGTCGCCAAGGACGGCGCCGTCCTCGCCTCCAACACCTCCGCGATCCCGATCACCAAGATCGCCGCGGTGACCGGGCGCCCCGAGGCCGTCGTCGGCACCCACTTCTTCTCCCCGGTCCCGATGATGCAGCTCTGCGAGCTCGTCCGCGGCTACAAGACCAGCGACGCCACCCTCGCCGCCGCCCGCGCCTTCGCCGAGTCCGTCGGCAAGACCTGCATCGTCGTCAACCGCGACGTCGCCGGCTTCGTCACCACCCGGCTCATCGCCGCCCTCGTCGTCGAGGCCGCCAAGCTCCAGGAGTCGGGCGTCGCCACCGCCGAGGACATCGACACCGCCTGCAGGCTCGGCTTCGGCCACGCCATGGGCCCGCTCGCCACCGCCGACCTGACCGGCATCGACATCCTGGTGAACGCGGCGAACAACATCTACACCGAGTCCCAGGACGAGAAGTTCGCGCCGCCGGAGGTGATGCGCCGGATGGTGGACGCGGGTGACATCGGGCGCAAGAGCGGGCAGGGCTACTACACGTACTGAGCGGACCGGGGCTGTCGGGGCCCCGCCCGTACGGACACACGGGCCCACGGAACGAGTACCGGCCCCGGCCCGCCCACCCCGCCCTCACTCCACGGGGTGAATTTCGGTACTGGATCGCTGACAAGGCGCAACGCTTCTGCCGGTGCGGCAGTCAGTTGTTGCAAGACGGAGCACTCTCGGGGAGCGCATATGCACATCAGGGGCGACCATGTCGAGCTGGTCGTCGGGGGCCGCCTCGACGTCCGCAGCGCGGCGGACGCCCGTACGGTCCTGCACTCGGCCGTCGACGACGGAGTCGGCGACCTGGTGCTCGACCTGACAGGGCTCGACTCCTGGGACGCCACCGGGCTCGGCGTCATCATGGGCGCCCACCGGCGGGCCGGCCGCTGCGGCCGGCGCCTGGTCCTGCGCGGGGTGCCGCCCCAGATGCAGCGCCTCCTCGTCGCCACCCGGCTGCACCGCATCCTCGCCATCGAGGGCGGCCTCGCCCTGGAGTCGCTGCCCCGGGTCTGAGAACCGCCCCCGAGAGGAGGCCGGAGCGGACCGACGGCGCGAACCAGGCGTCACGCTCAATCCTCACAAGACCGTGACGTCTTGGTCTCGGGAGCACCCCGACTGTTCCCGGAGGTCCGGCCACGGTCTAGGGTTTCGGCCGTCCGCACATTCGGCCGTCCGCACGAGGACGCGACCCACCCGGCGGGCCCGCACACCGCTTCTTGGGGGCTAGGACCATGGACCCGATCAACCCGGGGCCGGAGGAGTACGGTCACGACACCGAGGGCGAGGAGGCCCGCCAGGGCCGCGGCGTGCCCGCACCCGCGGCCACGCCCGCGCGCGCCCGCGTCGTCCGGCTCGTCTCCGGCGAGCTCCTCCTCACCGTCAACCCCGTCGACGGCAGCGAGATCGAACCCTGCCCGCCCGGACAGGAGCCGGAGGCCCCGCGCCCCCGCACCCCCGAGGAGCGCGCCGAGGCCGCCCGCGCCGCCGCCCCGCCCGTACCGCCCGGCCCGGCGGCCCCCGCCCTGCCCCTCCTCGAACGCCAGGAGGAGCGCGAACGCCTCACCGCGATCCTCGGCCGCGGCCGCTCCGTGCGGCTCCTCGGCGTCCCCGGATCCGGCCGCACCGCCCTCCTCGACGCGGTCGCCGCCGACTGCGCAGGCCTCGCCCCCGACGGCGTCGTCCGCCTCTCCGGCCACCACCGCACCGCCGGCGAACTCCTCCACGAGCTCTTCGCCGCCGTCCGGCACGCCCCCGGGCAGCGCCCCGACCGGGCCGCCCTCCTCGACCGGCTCCGCGACGTCGGCGCCGTGGTCGTCGTCGACGACCTGGAGTTCGGCGGCGCCGCCCTCGACGAACTCCTCACCGCCGCCCCCGAGTGCGCCTTCCTCCTCGCCGCGGCCCCCGACACCCCCGCCCCCTCGGCCGGCACCCAGCTGGAGGAGGTCCTCCTCGCCGGTCTCGGCCGCGGCGCCGCCCTCGCACTCCTGGAGAGCGCCGTCGGCCGCACCCTCACCGACGAGGAGGCCAACTGGGCCGGCGACCTGTGGTTCGAGTCCGAGGGCCTGCCCCTCCGCTTCGTCCAGGCCGGCGCCCTGCTCCGCCAGCGCGACCGGCTGCGCGTCACCCCCGCCGAGTTCGACGCCTTCGGCGCCCTCGAAGAGGCCTTCGGACCCACCGACCCCGACGCGGCGGCGAAGGCCGCGGCCGCCGCCTTCGACGGCGCCGGCGACCCCGACGTCGAACTGCGCGAGATACCCCTGCCCAGCCTCGGCGAGGGCGCCGCCCCCGCCGCCCTCCTCGCCTCCCGGCTCAGCCGCTCCGCCCAGACCGCCCTGCGCTTCGCCGTCGCCCTCGGCGGCGAGGTCCCGCACCAGGCCCACCTGCCCGCCCTGGTCGGCGACACCCACGCCGACGCCGCCCTCGGCGAGCTCGTGGCCTGCGGCCTGCTCTCCCCGGCCGGCCCCCGCTACCGGCTCGCCGCCGGGGTCCTCACCCAGCTCCTCGCCCAGGGGTACGAGCCCGGGGCCGCCGACCGCGCCCACACCGCCGCCCAGCACTACGCCTGGTGGGCCGCCCACCCCTCCGTCACCCCCGAGCGGGCCGCCGCCGAGGCCGACGCCCTGCTCGCCGCCCTCACCGCCCTCCTCCCGGGCAGCGCCGCCGACGCCGAAGCCGCCGCCGAGCACCGGGCCACCGCCGTCCTCCTCGCCCGCGCCGCCGCCCCCGCCTTCGCCGCCGGACTGCACTGGGGCGCCTGGGAACGGGCCCTGCGCGCCGGCCAGGAGGCCGCCCGGCTGACCGGGGACGTCGCGGAGGAGGCCTACTTCCACCACGAGCTCGGCGTCCTCGCGATCTGCGCGGGCAACCTGGAGCGGGCCCGCGCCGAGCTGGAGGCCTCCATCGGCATGCGCGGGGTCCTCGCCGACAAGCGCGGCACCGTCGCCGGCCGCCGGGCGCTCGCCCTCGTCGCCGACCTCTCCGGGGAACACGCCGTCCCGGCCGCCCTCCGCGCCGAGGGGCCCGTCTCCCCGCCGCGCGGCACCCCGGCCGCCCGCCCGGCCCTCCCCGGCCCGGAGCCGGTCACGGCCCCGCTGCCCGGCGGACCCGCGCGGACCCCGGCCCCCGCCTTCCCCGGCTTCGCCGACACCTTCTCCGGCTTCGCCGAGAATACCCCCGCGCCCGCCGCGCCCCCCGAGCCGGCGAAGGACGGCCGCTCCGGCCTCGCCGGCGGCATCCTCGCCGGCGCCCGCCGCAACCTCGTCGCCGTCGGCGCGGGCGCGCTCCTCGTCGCCGCCCTCGGCACCGTCGTGACCCTCGGCGCCACCTCCGGCAACGGCGAGGACCCGGCCCCGCAGCGCGTCACCTCCGACAGCACCGCGACCCAGGGCGCCCCCGACGACGGGACCGACACCGAGGAGACGCCCGAGGACGCCGAACCGGGGGAGACGAACACCCCCACCGGCTCCGCCACCCCGAGCCCCTCCGGCTCCGGCAGCGCCTCGCCGTCCTCCTCCACGAGCCCCGGCGCCACCGGCGGCTCGCCGTCCTCCTCGCCCTCGGACGACCCGTCGGCGACGACGTCCCCGACGGAGACGACGGGGCCCACGTCCCCGACGTCGAGGCCGACCACGACGGGCGGCCCGAAGCCGACGACGACGTCCCCGAAGCCGAGTCCTCCGTCGCCGTCGACGCCGACGACCCCTCCGACGACACCGCCCACCGAACCGGAGCCGACGGACCCGGAGCCCACCCCCTCCGCGTCCGAGGAGGGCAGCCCCAGCAACTCCGCCTCCGCCTCCCTCGACAGCGCCCCCGCCCCCGGCGGCTCCACGCCCACGGAGACCCCCGCCTGACCCGTACCGCCATACGGAAGAACGGGAACGGCCCCGGGGCGCGTGTCCACGCACCCGGGGCCGTCCCCGTACCGTCCGTACCGCCCTAGAACAGCCGCAGCTTGTCGTCCTCGATGCCGCGCAGGGCGTCGTAGTCGAGGACCACGCAGCCGATCCCGCGGTCCGTCGCGAGGACCCGCGCCTGCGGCTTGATCTCCTGGGCCGCGAAGACGCCCTTCACCGGCGCCAGGTGCGGATCGCGGTTGAGCAGTTCCAGGTAGCGGGTCAGCTGCTCGACGCCGTCGATCTCACCGCGCCGCTTGATCTCCACCGCGACCGTCGCGCCGTCCGAGTCCCGGCACAGGATGTCCACGGGGCCGATCGCGGTCGGGTACTCGCGGCGGATCAGGGAGTAGCCCGCGCCGAGGGTCTCGATGCGGTCGGCGAGCAGCTCCTGGAGGTGCGCCTCCACCCCGTCCTTGATGAGGCCCGGGTCCACGCCCAGCTCGTGCGAGGAGTCGTGGAGGACCTCCTCCATCGTGATGATCAGTTTCTCGCCCGCTTTGTTGATCACGGTCCAGACGCCCGCGTCGTCGCCGGTGCCCTCCTTCAGAGTGCACGGCGGGGACATCCAGTTGAGCGGTTTGTACGCCCGGTCGTCCGCGTGGATGGAGACGCTGCCGTCTGCCTTGACCAGGATCAGACGGGGCGCGGAGGGCAGGTGGGCGGTGAGCCGGCCCGCGTAGTCGACGGAACAGCGGGCGATGACGAGACGCATGGTCGGCAACGCTACAAGACGGGCGCTCTTCCGCGCGATTCGGGCATCGCCCGGAACCCGGAGGGGGATCTTCATGAGCCGAACACCCGTCGGTTATCGGCCGGTTGTGTGTCCCATCTTCTGGTGCGGCCAGGACTGCGCGCTTACCGTGGAAGCTGGAGGTCGTCGTCCGGGCACGCTGCGTGGCGGACGGCCCGGCCTCCGCCCTGCCCGCAAGACCCCGTCCGCGGGGTCGCGAGAGGAGAACCCATGTCGCTCGACGTCTCACCGGCCCTGTTGGAACAGGCCGAGCGAGGCGAGGTCGACGAAGCCGACTTCGTCGACTGCGTCCGGACCTCCCTGCCCTACGCATGGGAGATGATCAGCTCTCTGGTGGCCCAGCTGAAGGTCGACGGCGGAGAGTTCGCCGACAACCAGACGCCGCCGCCGAATGAGCAGGCACGCGGTCAGCTGCTGCGCGCACTCGCGAGCGACGCCATCCGTGGCGCCCTGCAGCGGCACTTCGGGGTGCGTCTCGCCTTCCAGAACTGCCACCGGGTGGCGGTCTTCCCGCTGGACCCGGCGGTGGACGACCGGCTCGCCCGCTTCACCTCCATAAGGGGGCAGCTTCTGAACCAGTCCCCGGAACTGCGCGACTGCTGAGACACGGTGCTGCCGCTCCCCGTCGCGGGAGAAGGGGGCCGGTGCGCGTCGACGCGCACCGGCGCGAAGGGATGCCGGAGCGGCAGCACGGTCACCGGACGAACGGCACCGCGCCGCCCCGCCCCGGGCGCCCGCCGCCTCACACCAGGAGCGGCAGGACCTCCGCGCCGAGGCGCCGGACGTTCTCCTCGGTCGCCGCGAGGTCGCCCGAACCCTCCGCGAGCAGGGCGAAGCGCGTGATGCCCGTGCGCTCCGCCGTCGCCGCCAGCCGGTCCGCCGCGAGCCGGGGCGTGCCCACCGGGTGCAGTCCGCACAGCAGCTCCGTGTACGCCACGGGGTCCCGCATCGACCGGTGCCGGCCGTCCACCGTCACGTGCGCGTCGAGCCCCTGCCGCAGCCAGCCGGGCATCGCCTTCACCAGCGCCTCGGCCGCGTCCTCGTCCCGGTCCGCCAGCTGGGCCACGCCCGCCGACACGTGGTGGGAGCCGATCCGCGCCGTCTCCTCCGGGTCCCGCCCGGCCTCCCGGGACCAGCGGGTCCAGGCCGCGACCATCTCCGCCTTGTCCTCGTCGCCGCAGTGCATCCCGAGCAGCATCGGCAGACCGCGCTCGGCGGCAAGCCGCACGCTCTTCGGCGAGGTGCACGCCACCACCACCTCCGGGGCCGCCTCCCCGCCGATCAGCTCGTCCGGCCGGGGCACCACCGGCACCTCCCGGAAGGAGAACCGTTCGCCCCCGGCGCCGACGCGCGGCTCGGTCAGCCAGCGGAGGAGCAGGTCGAGCGATTCGGGGAACCCCGTCTCGTACGCGTCGAGACCCGCGCCGAACACCTCCAGGTCGATCCACGGCCCGCCCCGGCCCACCCCGAGGGTGAACCTGCCGCCCGAGGTGAGGTGCAGCAGCGCCGCCTGCTCGCCCAGGGCCACCGGATGGACGGTCGGCAGCACGCTCACCGCCGTGCCGACCCGCAGCCGCCGGGTGCGGCCGAGGAGCAGCGCCGCCAGCGTCACCGCCGAGGGACACACCCCGTACGGCACGAAGTGGTGCTCGGCCAGCCAGACGGAGTCGAGCCCCGCCTCCTCGGCGACCTCGGCGGTCCGCACCGCCCGGTGCAGCGCCTCTCCCTGTCCCTGGCCCGGGAACTGGGCGGCCAGAACGAACGTACCCACGCGCATCGCCTTGTGCCTCCTTGCGGCCGACGCGTATCTCCCCCTCGTACCGGCAACAACGCCTGACACGTGCCAAAGGCAACGGCCGTTCATGAAGTTCTTGCGATTTTCGGTCGGGCCCCGGCCCACCGGGCCCGGGGCACCGCATCGCGGCCCGTAGGCTGGAGGGAACCGTCCGTGTTCCCCGATCCCGTGAGGTGTGCCCGTGTCCCCGCGTCACAACCGCGCCCGAGGCCGCGAGAGGTCCGCGCCCCAGGACGACCACGGCGACCGGTACGGCGGGGCGCAGCGCACCGAGAGCTGGCAGGGCGAGGAGTGGTACGTGCGCCTAGTCGCCGGGGCCAGCGCGCCCGGCAAGCGCTACCGCTGCCCCGGCTGCGACCAGGAGATCCCGTCCGGCGCCCCGCACGTGGTCGCCTGGCCGGAGTACGGGGGAGTGGACGACCGGCGCCACTGGCACAAGGCCTGCTGGAACGCGAAGGACCGCCGCACCAGCCGGGTGCAGCGGTCCCGCAACGCGCCGAGGTACTGAGGAGCCGGAGCGGCTACACGTCCCGGCTGTTCAGCAGGGCGTAGGCGCCGGCGAGCACCACCGCCGCCGTGCCCCCCATGATCAGCAGCGGCTCCCAGCCCGCCGGACCGTCCTCGCCGAACGGCGGCTGCGCGCTGTAGAGCGCGATCATCTGCGAGGGGATGGCGTACGTGAACAGCCACTCCTGCACCGACTTCAGCGCCACGGAGAACATGAACAGGGCCGCCACGAGCGGCAGGAGCAGCAGGCCGATCATCACCGTGATCGCACCCGCCGAGTGCCGGATGATCGTGCCGATCGCCAGCGACAGCAGCCCGAGCGCGGCCAGGTAGGCACCCGTGCCGACCGTCGCGCGCAGCCACTCGTCCGCCGACGGCTCCGCCGCGTCCACCAGGGCGACCTGCGCGAGCGCGACCAGCGTCGCGACCACCGTGGTGACCGTGAAGACCAGCAGGAAGAAGACGATCGCCTTCGCCGTGAGGACCCGGGCCCGGCTCGGGCAGGCCGTCAGCGTCGTGCGGATCATGCCCGTGCCGTACTCCGAGGCGATCGTGAGCACCCCGAGCGTGATCACGCAGATCGACGCCGGCAGCATCCCGAAGAAGCCGAACCCGAGCGCCGTCTCCTCGTCCATCGAGACCTCGGAGGACGCGGCGATGGCCGCCACGCCCAGGCCGATGACCACCATCAGCAGGATCATGACGCCGAGCGTCCACATCGTCGACCGCACCGAGCGGATCTTCGTCCACTCGGAGGCGAGGGCGTCCCCGAGGTGCGCCCGGCGGACCGGGATGGGGGAGACGTAGGCGTGCGGCGCCGGGGCGTGCTGCGGGTGGGCGGGGGCGGTCATCGGGCGTCCTTGGGAGTGTCGCTCGGCCGGGGGGCGGCCTGAGGGGCGTACGGACCGGGCGCGGGAGCGGGAGCGGGCGCGTGGCCGGGGGCCTGCGGCGCCGTGGCGTACGGGTTCTGTCCGGGCGGCGGCGGGGCGTACCAGCCCTGCTGCGGCACGTCCTGGACCGACGGCTGCTGCGGCACCCCGTACCCCGGCTGCCCGGGCTGGAGCGGCGGCTGGAGGTGGGCGAGCCGGTCGTCGGTGGACCGGTAGTCCACGGCGCCCTGCGTCAGGCGCATGTACGCCTCCTCCAGGGACGCCTGGTGCGGGGACAGCTCCCAGAGCCGTACGTCCGCGTCGTGCGCCAGGTCGCTGATCCTCGGCAGGGGCAGGCCGGTCACCCGCAGCGCCCCGTCCGGCTCGGAGAGGACCTGGCCGCCGGCCTCCGTCAGGACCGTCGTCAGCTTCTCCCGCTGCGCCGGCTCGGTCCCCGGCGTCCGCACCCGGGCGAAGTCGGCGGAGTTCGCCGAGATGAAGTCCTTGACGCTCATGTCCGCGAGCAGCTGCCCCCGGCCGATCACGATCAGGTGGTCCGCCGTCAGCGCCATCTCGCTCATGAGGTGGCTGGAGACGAAGACCGTCCGGCCCTCCGCGGCCAGCTTCTTCATCAGGTTCCGCACCCAGAGGATGCCCTCGGGGTCCAGGCCGTTGACGGGCTCGTCGAAGAGCAGCACCTGCGGGTCGCCGAGGAGCGCCGCCGCGATGCCGAGCCGCTGGCCCATGCCGAGCGAGAAGCCCTTCGAGCGCCGCTTGGCCACGTCCTGGAGGCCGACCACGCCCAGGACCTCGTCCACCCGCTGCGCCGGGATGCCGGCGAGCTGGGCGAGCGAGAGCAGATGGCTGCGCGCGCTCCGGCCGCCGTGCACGGCCTTGGCGTCCAGGAGCGCGCCCACCTGCCGCGGCGCGTTCGGCAGCTGCCGGAACGGGTGGCCGCCGATCGTCACGTGGCCCGCGGAGGGCTGGTCGAGCCCGAGGATCATCCGCATCGTCGTGGACTTGCCGGAGCCGTTGGGCCCCAGGAAGCCGGTGACGACACCGGGCCTCACCCGGAAGGAAAGGTCGTACACGGCCGTCTTGGCGCCGTAGCGCTTCGTCAGGCCGACTGCCTCGATCATTCTGCAGCCCCATCGACAGGTCGGTCGCATCCGTGCCGGGGCGCGGCGTCAGTCGGCCGGAGCCCCCCGTATGAGCTAGGAGCTTATCCAGGGGTTGACGGTTCCGGCCAAACAGAAAGCGTCGGGCGTCCCGGTTCCGGGGATCAGGCGTCCCGCTTCCTCAGCACCAGGTAGCCGCCGAGCAGCGCCGCCGCCACCCACAGCAGCATGATCCCGAGCCCGCCCCACGGGCCGTACGGGACCTTCTCCGAGTCCAGGGCGCCCGGCACGACCTGCATGATCTTCGACCCGGCCTGGTCCGGGAAGTAGCGGGCGACCTCCTTGGCCTTGGGCACCGCCGCGAGGATCTGCGACACCAGGAAGAAGAACGGCACCAGGATGCCGAGCGAGAGCATCGAGGAGCGCAGCATCGCCGTCACCCCCATGGAGAAGACCGCGATCAGGCCCATGTAGAGCCCGCCGCCGACCACCGCCCGCAGCACGTTCTCCGCGCCGATCGTGGTCCCGTGGTCGCCGAGCAGCGCCTGTCCCAGGAAGAAGGAGAGGAAGCTGGTCAGCAGACCCACCAGGAGCGCGAGCACGCCCGCCACCGCGATCTTCGAGAAGAGGAACGTGGCCCGCTGCGGCACGGCCGCCAGCGAGGTGCGGATCATGCCCGAGGAGTACTCGGTCCCCACCACCAGGACGCCGAAGACCACCATCGCCAGCTGGCCCAGGACCGTCCCGGAGAAGCTGACCAGGGTCGGGTCGAAGGTGAGCCGCTCGGCCTCGCTCAGGTTGTCGAACTCGGACGACAGGAGCGCGGACAGGGCCGCCCCCATCGCCACCGTGACGAGCAGGGCGCTCGCCAGCGTCCAGACGGTCGAGGACACCGTCCGGATCTTGGTCCACTCGGACTGGAGGACCGCGGTTGCCGTTGCCATCGTTCAGGCTCCCTCGGAGGTCGTGCCGGTGGTCGTGCCGGTGGTCGCGCCCCACTGGGGGCCGGGCGCCGCCGCGCCGCCGTGCACGTCGGTGCCGTGCGCGTGGTACTCCACCGCGCCCGCCGTCATCTGCATGAACGCCTCTTCGAGGGAGGCGCGCTGGGCGCTCAGCTCGTGCAGGACGAGCCCGTTCTCGGCGGCCAGCTCGCCCAGCTTCTCGGTCGTCGCCCCGTCCACCTCCAGGACGCCGCCGCCCGCCTCGACCACCGTGAAACCGTTGGCGTGCAGCACGTCCCGCAACCGCTCCTGCTGCGGCGAACGCAGTCGCACATAACTTCGGGAATTCTGCTGGATGAAATCCGCCATCGACGTGTCGGCCAGCAGCTTTCCCTGTCCGATCACGATCAGGTGATCGGCCGTCAGCGCCATTTCACTCATCAGATGACTGGAAACGAAGATCGTCCGGCCTTCGGCCGCCAACGCCTTCATCAGATTGCGGATCCAGTGAATTCCCTCGGGGTCCAGACCATTGACGGGTTCGTCGAACATCAGGATCTCGGGATCACCGAGGAGCGCCGAGGCGATGCCGAGCCGCTGCCCCATGCCGAGGGAGAAACCCTTCGACTTCTTCCCCGCGACCGCCGTCAGGCCCACCAGGCCGAGGACCTCGTCCACCCGGCTCCGCGGGATGCGGTTCGACTGCGCGAGGCACAGCAGGTTGTTGTACGCCGAACGGCCGCCGTGCATCGCCTTGGCGTCGAGCAGCGCCCCGATGTGCTTCAGGGGCTCGTGCAGCTCCCGGTAGTGCTTCCCGTCGATCCGGACCGTCCCGCTCGTCGGGTTGTCCAGGTCCAGCATCATCCGCATCGTGGTCGACTTCCCCGCCCCGTTCGGCCCGAGGAAGCCGGTCACCACACCGGGCCGCACCTGGAAGGAGAGATGGTCGACCGCGGTCTTCGTCCCGTAACGCTTGGTCAGGCCCTCAAGCTCGATCATGCGACCAACCTACGGGCGCGCAAAACCCTCCGCCACCGGAATGACGGAGGGTTCGCGAGGACGTTGCCGAGTCGTTGTCCGACGGGCCGTTACCGCGTCTGCTGGGCCGGGACACCGGCCTGGCGCTCGTCGTCGATCGGGGAGCCGGCCGCCGCCACCGCGGCACCGGTCAGCGTCGCCAGCATCTCGCGGACGTTGGTCAGCTGCGCGTTGATGGAGTCCCGGCGGTTCGTCAGGGCCGCCAGCTCGCGCTCCGATTCGCTGCGGATGCGGTCGGCCTTGGCGTTCGCGTCGGCCACGATGTCCTCGGCCTGGCGCTGCGCGGTCTCCACCGTCTGGCGGGCCCGGCGCTCCGCGTCCGTACGCAGCTTCTCGGCCTCCAGGCGCAGCTGCTCGGCCCGGTGCTCGATCTCCGCCAGGCGCTTCTCGGCCTTCGCCTGGCGCGAGGCCAGGTCCCGCTCCGACTGCTCGCGGCGCTTCGCCAGGTTGGTCTCGAAGTCCGCGGCGGCCTGGGCGGCCTTGGCGCGGGTCTCCTCGAAGAGGGCGTCCGCCTCCTCGCGCTTCGACTGCGCGTCCTTCTGCGCCTCGGCGCGCAGCGAGTTCGCCTCGCCCTGCGCCTTCTCGACGATCCGGACACCCTCGTCCTCGGCCTTGGCCTTGCGGTCCGCCGCGAACGACTCCGCGTCGTTGCGCACCTGCTGGGCGGCCGACTCGGCCAGCTCGCGGTGCTGCTCGGCGGCGCGACGGGCCTCCTCGCGCAGGTCCTTCGCCTCCTCCTCGGCGAGCCGGAGGATCTTCTCGACCCGGGCGCCGAGCCCCGCGTACGACGGCTCGGCGTCGGTGACCTGCGCCTGGGCGTTCTGCGTTTCGAGGTGGAGCTCCTCGATGCGCTTCTCCAGAGAGGTGATGCGCGAAAGAGCACTGTCGCGGTCGGCCACGAGCTTGGTAATGCGGTCGTCCACCTGACCGCGGTCGTAACCGCGCCGCACGAGCTCGAAGCCGAAGGGGGAGGAAGTGTCGCTCATGGGGTTCCTGTCGAATGAGACCGGTGAGGTGTTAGAGGGAATCCTAGGGGCCGAAGCGGCGTGTCATCGAGCGTATGCCTGTTTGGTCTGGAGAATGTCCAACCTTTTGAGTGGCTAGCCGTCCTGGGACTTGCCACCCGTACGGGTGGAACCCGCCGAGGCCCCCGCCCTGGCGCCCGCGCCCCCGGCGGACTTCGCACCGCCCGGCGCCTCGAAAGACTCCAACGCCTCCAGCACGTCCTGGACACGGGAGATCTCGGCGTTGATGTCCTTGCGCCGGCGCACCAGCACCTCCAGCTCGCGCTTGCCCTCCGCGATCGTCTCCGCGGCCTCCGCCTCCGCCTCGGCCCTGATCCGCCGGGCCTCCGCCTTGATGTCCTCGGCCTCCGCGACCAGCGACGCCTTCTTCTGCTCGGCCTCCTTGAGGAGCGCGTCGGCCTTCCGCACCGCCGCGATCCGGACCTTGCTCGCCTCCGAACTCGCCTCGGAGACCAGCTCCTTCGCCTTCTCCTCGGCCTCGGCGCGCTGCTCCGTCGCCGCCTTCACCAGCTTGTCGACCCGCTCGCCGGCCGTCTTCATCTGCTCGGCCGTCTCGCGCCGCGCCCGCTCGTGCAGCTCCTCGATCTCGCCCTCGATCCGGCCCCGCAGCTCCTCGGCCCGCTCCCTTATGGCCGTCGCGTCGCTGCGCGCCCCGACCAGGAGCTCGTCCGCGTCCGTACGGGCCTTCTCGACCAGGGAATTGCCCTCGACGGTCGCCTCGGCGACGATCCGCTCGGCCTCCTTGCGGGCCGCACCGACCATCAGGTCCGCCTGCGCCTCGGCCTCCGTGGTGGCGCGCAGCGCCTCCTCCTGGGCCTTGGCGACGAGCTGGTCCGCCTGCTCGGCCGCGTCCGAACGCTTCTTGGCCCCGGCCTCCCGCGCCTCGTCCAGGACCCGGTCCGCCTCCGCGCGGGCCTCCGCGCGCATCCGCTCGGCCGCCGCCTCGGCGTCCGCCTTCAGGCGCTCCGAACCGGCGCGGACCTCCTCGGCGTCCCGCCGCGCGGAACCGACCGTCGCCTCCGCCTCGGCGCGCGCCTCCGCCACGACCGACTCGGCCAGCTCGGCCGCCTCGCGGGTCAGGCGCTCGGCCTCGCTCGTCGCCTCCGCGATGAGGGCGTCGGCCTGCTCGGCGGCGTCGCTGCGGCGCTTGTCGGCCGCCTTGCGGGCCTCGTCGAGGACCTGCTCGCCGTCCGCGAGCGCGGCCGCCCGCAGGGCCTGGGCGTGCGCCTCGCCGTCCGCCCTGACCTGCTCGGCCTCGGCGCGGATGCGCAGGGCGTCCTGCTCGGTGGTCTCCATCAGCTCGACCGCCTCGGCGGTGAGCCGCTCGGCCCCGGCCGTCGCCTCGGACGTGACCCGCTCGGCCAGCTCGCCGGCCTCGCGGGTCAGGCGCTCGGCCTCGCTCGTCGCCTCCGCGATGAGGGCGTCGGCCTGCTCGGCGGCGTCGGCGCGGCGCTTGTCGGCGGCCTTGCGGGCCTCGTCGAGGACCTGCTCGCCGTCCGCGAGCGCGGCCGCCCGCAGCGCCTCCGCGTGCGCCTCGCCGTCCGCCCTGACCTGCTCGGCCTCGGTACGGATGCGCAGGGCGTCCTGCTCGGTGGTCTCCATCAGCTCGACCGCCTCGGCGGTGAGCCGGTCCGCCTCGGCCCGCGCCTCGCCGACCACCGTCTCGGCCCGCTCCGCGGCCTCCGAACGGATCCGGTTCGCGTCGTCCCGGGCGTCCGCCCGCGTACGGGCCGCGTCCTGCTCGGCCGCGGCGAGCGAGTCCGTCACCTCGGTCCGCACCCGCTGCGCGTACTCGGCGGTGTCCGCCCGCAGCTTCTCCGACTCCGCGAGCGCGTCCGTGACCGTCCGCTCGGCCAGCGCCTTCGCGGCCTCGGCCTCCTCCTGGGCGCGCGTCCGCGTGCGGGCCGCGTCCTCGGTCGCCCGCTCCCGCTCCTCGTACGCGTCGGCGCGGACCCGGTCCGCCTCCTCCTGCGCCTCGGAACGCGTCCGCTCGGCGGCGTGCTCGGCCGCCGACCGCAGTCCGGCGATCTCCTCCTCGGCCTGCTCGCGCAGACCGGCCACCGAGTCCCGCACCTCCTGGGCGGTCTGCTCGGCCGCCGCGACCATCTCGGTCGCCCGCGCGTCCGCCTCCTCGACCAGGCGCTGCGCCTCGGTCTGGGCGTCCTCGACCCGCTTGCGGGCGGCGGCGAGCAGCTCCTCGGACTGCTCCCGGGCCAGCTCGCGCTCCCGGCCGGCCTCGGAACGCGCCGACTCCAGCGTCTCCTCGGCCTCCCGGCGGCGCCGTACGGCCTCCTCCTGCGCGGCGGCCAGCGCCTCGGCGGCCTCCGCGGCCACCCGCTCGGCCGCGGCCGCGGCCTCCGCCCGCACCCGGTCGGCGGTCTCCTGGGCCTCCGACCGCAGCCGCTCGGCCTCCTCGGACGCCTCCGTGCGCAGCCGTACGGCCGCGGTCTCGGCCTCGGCGCGCGCGGCGCCCGCGTCCGCCGCCGCCTCCGTGCGCAGCCGCTCGGCCTCCTGCTCCGCCTGCTCCCGCAGGACGCGGATGCGCTCGGCGGCCTCGGTCCGCAGCCGCTCCGTCTCCTCGGCGGCCTCGCGCCGGATCCGCTCGCCCTCGGCGCGCGCGTCGGTCAGCTCCTCCCCGGCGGCCGCCACCTTCGCCCCGGCCTCGGCGTGCAGCCGGTTCAGCTCCTCGGCGGCCTCCGCGCGCCGGGCCTCGGCGGCCCGCTCGGCGTCCGCGCGCAGCGCCGCCGCCGCCGCCTCGGCCGCGGTCCGCACCGACTCGGCCTGCTCCTCGGCCTCGGCGCGCAGCCGCTCGGCCTCGGCGCGGGTGCGCTCCAGGGTCTCCTCGGCCTGGGCCCGGAGCGTCTGGGCGCGCTCCATCGCCTCGGACTTGACCTTCTCGCTCTCCGCGCCGGCCTTGGTCCGCAGCTCCTCGGCGTCCGTACGGGCCTTGGACAGCAGCTCCTCGGCGGTCTTCGCCGCCTCCTCGATCTGCTGCAGGGCCTCGCGGCGCGCCTCGCCGCGGATCCGCTCGCCCTCGTCGATGGCCTCGCCGCGCAGTTGCTCGGCCTCGCCGCGCAGCCGCCGCGCCTCCTCCTGGAGCTCGACGGTCTTGGCGCGGTACTCCTTGGTGTCGTCCTTCGCCGAGCCGAGCAGTTCGTCCGCCTGCTCCTCGGCCTGGGCGCGCAGCCGGTCCGCCTCGGCCTCGGCCTCGCGGCGGACCCGCTCGGCCTCCTCGGCGGCCTTGCGGGTGGTCTCCCGGGCGTCCTCGGACGCCTTGGTGAGGATCTCCTCGGCGCTGCGGGCGGCCTTGGCGAGCGCGGCGGCGGAGTCCTCGGCGGCGGCCGTACGGGCCTTCTCGGAGGCCTCCGCGACCAGCTTCTCCGCCTGGGCGGTCGCCTCGCGCAGCTTCTCCTCGGCCTCGGCTTTGAGGGACTCGGCCTCCTTGGTGGCCTCGCCGACGAGCCGGGCGATCTCCGCCTTGGCCGTACGGGTGCGCTGCTCGTTGACCGACTCGGCGGAGGACAGCTGCCGGGCCGCGGCCTCCTTGGCCTCCGTGAGGGCCTTCTCGGCCTCGGCGCGGGCGGTCCGCAGCTTCTCCTCGGCCTCCTGCATCCGCTGCTCGGCGGCGCGGGACAGCTCGGTGGCCTGGCGGCGGGCCTGGTCGGTCTCGGCCGCGGTGGAGGAGCGCAGCTGCTCGGCGTGGCTGGTGGCCTCCTGGGCCTGTCCCGCGGCGTTGGCGAGGAGCCGCTCGGCGTCCTTGCGGGCGCGCAGCAGAATCGCTTCGGCCTCGGCGCGGGCGGCCTCCGCCTCGGCGCCGACGCGGCGGCTGGTCTCCTCGGCGAGGCGGGTGGCCTCGGCGCGGGCGGTGGCGAGCGCCTGCTCGGCCTCCGCGCGGGACTCCTCCATCAGCCGGCGGGCCTGGGACTCCGTACGGGCGCGCAACTGCTCGGCCCAGGCGACGTTCTCGTTGACGTGCGCCTCGACGGTCTGGCGGCGCTCGTTCAGCTCCTGGTCGAGCTGCTGGCGGCGCTGGACGGCCTCGTTGTGCAGCTCGGCCTGGAGCCGGGCCTGGTGCTCGGCGTGCTCCTGGAGGATGCGCTGGGTCTGGGCGCGGGCCTCGCGCAGCTCGCGCTCGGCGTCCTGGCGGAGCTGCTCGGCCTGCGCCTGGGCGTTGCGCAGCATCTGCTCGGCCTGGTAGCCGATGTCGGCGCTGTCGTACGCGGGCCGGGACGCGATGGTGCGGCGCGCCTCGTGGAGCTTGGCGCGCAAGACCTCGACCTGGTAGCCGAGGTCCTCGGCGTGCTGGACGGCCTTCTCCCGCTCGGTCTTCAGCCGGTCCATCTCGGCTTCGAACCGGGCGAGATGGTCGTCTTCAGCTCGGTGGCTCTCCTGGCGTTCGTAGCCCCGCACTGCGCGGTCCCATCCTTCCCCGAGCTCTCAACGCGTTCGAGCAGGGGAGACCCCAACCCTGGTCGCAACACTCCAACGAGCGCCGTCCCCTCGGCCGGGGACGGGCCCCCGGGGAATCGTGGCAGATCGGACGACCCCGACATCCCGACTTGGGTGCCACGCGGAGCGGCCCCGACCGGCCCCGGCCCGGAGCCGCCCACTCTACCGGGCCGGGAATCCGGAGGTCAGTGCTCCGCTGAGGAGTGGTCAGCCGGCGGCTCCGCCGAAGTGACCAGTTCCGTGAGGACGCCGTGGCAGTCCTTGGGGTGCAGGAAGGTGATCCGGGAGCCCATGGAGCCGATCCGCGGCTCGTCGTAGAGGACCCGGACGCCCTTGCCCCGGATGGCCTCGGCGTCCCCGTCGACGTCGGCGGTGCCGAAGGCGATGTGGTGCACGCCCTCGCCGTTCTTGGCGAGCCACTTGCCCACCGCCGAGTCCTCCCGGGTCGGCTCCAGGAGCTGGAGGTAGGAGGCCCCGCCGTCCGAGGTGCCGTTGATCTTGAGCATGGCCTCGCGGACGCCCTGCTCCTCGTTGACCTCGGTGTGGAAGACCTCGAAGCCGTAGGTCGCGCGGTAGAACTCGACGGTCGCGTCGAGGTTGGAACAGGCGATCCCGATGTGGTCGATTCGCGTCAGCATGGGTCCAGTGCAACCCCGGAGGGGTGGTTACGCAACGTGCGCGCCGTCACACCGCCGCGCCGATGACCGGGCGCCGGGCCCCTCAGTACATTGGCGGTAAACCCTCGTTCACCTCTCATCCCTAGGGGCCGTGCCTCATGTCTGGAACGACCGGTACCACCTCAGTGATCGTCGCGGGTGCCCGTACGCCCATGGGTCGCCTGCTCGGTTCGCTCAAGTCCTTCTCCGGCGCCGACCTCGGCGGCTTCGCCATCAAGGCCGCCCTCGACCGGGCCGGCATCGGCGGCGACCAGGTGCAGTACGTGATCATGGGCCAGGTGCTCCAGGCGGGCGCCGGTCAGATCCCCGCCCGCCAGGCCGCCATCAAGGCCGGCATCCCGATGAACGTCCCGGCCCTCACCGTCAACAAGGTGTGCCTCTCCGGGCTCGACGCCATCGCCCTCGCCGACCAGCTCATCCGCGCCGGCGAGTTCGACGTCGTCGTCGCCGGCGGCCAGGAGTCGATGACCAACGCCCCGCACCTGCTCCCCAAGTCCCGCGAGGGCTACAAGTACGGCGCGATCGAGCTGCTCGACTCCATGGCGTACGACGGCCTCACCGACTCCCTCGAAGGCATCGCCATGGGCGAGTCCACCGAGAAGCACAACACCCGCCTGGGCATCCAGCGGGCCGACCAGGACGAGATCGGCGCCCTCTCGCACCAGCGCGCCGCCGCCGCCCAGAAGAACGGCGTCTTCGAGGCCGAGATCACCCCGGTCGAGATCCCGCAGCGCAAGGGCGACCCGGTGATCTTCGCCCAGGACGAGGGCATCCGCGCCGAGACCACCGCCGAGTCCCTCGGCAAGCTCCGCCCCGCCTTCGCCAAGGACGGGACGATCACCGCGGGCACCTCCTCGCAGATCTCCGACGGCGCCGCCGCCGTCGTCGTGATGAGCAAGGCCAAGGCCGAGGAGCTGGGCCTGGAGTGGATCGCCGAGATCGGCGCCCACGGCAACGTGGCCGGCCCGGACAACTCCCTCCAGTCGCAGCCGTCCAACGCGATCCTGCACGCCCTGAAGAAGGAGGGCCTGACCGTCGACGACCTCGACCTCATCGAGATCAACGAGGCCTTCGCCGCGGTCCTCGTCCAGTCGATGAAGGACCTCGGCGTCACCACCGACAAGGTGAACGTCAACGGCGGCGCCATCGCCCTCGGCCACCCCATCGGCATGTCCGGCGCCCGGGTCGTGCTCCACCTCGCCCTGGAGCTCAAGCGGCGCGGCGGCGGCGTCGGCGCGGCGGCCCTGTGCGGCGGCGGCGGCCAGGGCGACGCCCTGATCGTCCGCGTTCCCGGCGTCTCCGGCAAGTAAGTCATCCGGGCAAGGTCAGGCAAGGAGCTCTGCACATGGTGGACGTCCCCGCACTCGTCGCCCAGGCGCGCGAGGGCAGGCCCCGGGCCGTGGCCCGGCTCATCTCGCTGGTGGAGGGGGCGTCCCCGCAGCTGCGCGAGGTGATGGCGGCGCTCGCGCCGCTCACCGGCGGCGCGTACGTGGTGGGCCTGACGGGCTCTCCCGGCGTCGGCAAGTCCACCTCGACGTCCGCGCTCGTCTCCGCCTACCGCCGGGCGGGCAAGCGGGTCGGCGTCCTGGCCGTCGACCCGTCCTCCCCGTTCAGCGGGGGCGCGCTGCTCGGCGACCGGGTCCGGATGTCGGACCACGCCTCCGACCCGGGCGTCTACATCCGCTCCATGGCGACCCGGGGGCACCTGGGCGGCCTCGCCTGGTCCGCCCCGCAGGCCATCCGCGTCCTGGACGCGGCCGGCTGCGAGGTGGTCCTCGTGGAGACCGTCGGCGTCGGGCAGTCGGAGGTCGAGATCGCCTCCCAGGCCGACACCTCCGTGGTCCTGCTCGCGCCGGGCATGGGCGACGGCATCCAGGCCGCGAAGGCGGGCATCCTGGAGATCGGCGACGTGTACGTGGTGAACAAGGCCGACCGGGACGGCGCGGACGCCACCGCCCGCGAGCTCAACCACATGCTGGGCCTCGGCGAGGCGCGCGCGCCGGGCGACTGGCGGCCGCCGATCGTCAAGACGGTCGCGGCCCGCGGCGAGGGCGTCGACGAGGTCGTGGAGGCCCTGGAGAAGCACCGCGCCTGGATGGAGGAGCGGGGCGTCCTGGCGGAGCGCCGCCGGGCCCGTGCCTCGCGCGAGGTCGAGACCATCGCGGTCACGGCCCTGCGCGAGCGGATCGGAGACCTGCGCGGCGACCGGCGGCTCGACGCCCTCGCGGAGCGGATCACGGCCGGCGACCTCGACCCGTACGCGGCCGCCGACGAGCTGGTGGCGGAGCTGACGGGCAACTGAGCGGCACGCACGAGGAAGGGCCTCCCCGGATCGCCGGGGAGGCCCTTCCTCGTACGGGCGCGGGCGTGCGCTACGGCTTGCCGCGCCGTCCGCGCAGCTGCTCCGCGACCGGCTTCAGGGACTCGTGGAGGTCGCCGAGCGCCTCGGGGGTGAGCTGGTCGATGAAGTGCCTGCGCACCGACTCGACGTGGTGCGGGGCGACCTTGCGCATGGTCTCCATGCCCTGGTCGGTGAGGACCGCGTACAGGCCGCGCCGGTCGGACTCGCAGTTCTCGCGCCGGACCAGGCCCGCGTTCTCCATCCGGGTGATCTGGTGGGAGAGGCGGCTCTTCGACTGGAGGGTGGCCACGGCGAGGTCGCTCATGCGCAGCCGGCGCTCGGACGACTCCGAGAGGTTCACCAGGATCTCGTAGTCGTTCATCGTCAGGCCGAAGGGCTGGAGGTCCTTCTCCAACTGGTACGTCAGCATCCTCTGGACGTCCAGGAAGGTGCGCCAGGCACACTGCTCGCCGTCGGTGAGCCACGGGGTGGCCGTATCGGTCTCCATATGTGGATTCTACCTAAGAAGTTGAATTCTTGACGAAATCTGGAGGCGTGACGCCGGGCACCCGGGGCCCGGCCCGGACGCGGCCCCGCCCCCGCCGTCGGCGCAGACGTTCGGGTACGTCACGGTCCGCAGACTACCGCTCACAGCCCGAAGCGACGCTGGAGGTCCCCCAGCTGGCCGGGAAGGCGCGGTGTCGCACCCGGCTGCCCGTGGCCCGAACCGTGCCCGCCGTGCCCGCCGGGAACGCCCGCCTGGGCCGGGGGGGCGCCGGCGTCCCGCTCCGCCATCAGCAGCTCCGTCGACTGGAGCAGCACCGTGCCCGCCCCCACGAACTCGAACTGGTGCTCCTCGCCCGAGGTGCCGCCCAGACCCGTCAGGGCCCGTACGCCGCCCATCACGCCCGTCATGTAGCCGTGGTCGTAGTGGTGGCACGGCGAGGGGCAGTCCGCCCAGCCCACGAGCGCCTGCGGGTCCACCCGCAGCGGCGGCTCCATGAAGACCACCGGACCGTTCGACGCGGCCACGAACTTGCCCGTCCCGATCAGTGTCACGAACCCCGGCACGATCGACTGCTTCAGCGCCAGGGTCGGCTGGTAGGCCAGCAGGTTCCCGGACCGGATCGTCAGGTTGCCCTCGTCCAGGTCGAAGGAGTTCACGTCGAAGGCCCGGTCCGCGAGCAGCATCTTGCCGCTGCCCTCGGCCACCACCCAGTCGCTCGCGTGCAGCGGCGAGTGGAAGGACGTCCGCACCAGCCGGTCGAGCCGCCCGTGCCCGATGCCGTTGAACTCGATCCGCCCGTAGTAGGCGATCATCTTGCCCTTCTGCAGGAACCACTGGGAGCCCTTCAGCTCCACGCAGAAGGTGTACGGATTGACGTTGTCGTCCGACGGCAGGGTGTGCGGATCGTGGATGACAGGGGTGCTCACAGCTTCTCCTCCGAGGCCTGGACGTACACCGCGCCGCTGCCGCTCAGCTCCAGCTGGAACGCCTCGCCCGAGCCGCGCCCCACCATGTCCCGCCAGCCGAGCGCGGCGGAGAGCTTGTTCCGCACGTCGCCGTGGTGGGCCACGTACGCCTGCGGGTCCACGTGCACCGGACGGCCCGGGACGACCGGCAGCTCGATCACGCCGCCGTGCGCCATCACGGCCACCGAGCCGTGGCCCTTCAGGGTGGTGGTGAAGAGGCCCTGGCCGGTCACCTGGCCGCGGACCATGCCCATGACCCCGCCCTGCGAGCCCATGAACATCGTGCCCTGCTCCAGGGTCCCGTCGAAGGCGAGCAGCCGGTCGGCCTCCACGTACAGGGTGTCGCCGGTCAGCGCGATCACCTGGATGTGGTGGCCGCCGTGCCCGAACATCACCGTGCCGCTGCCCTCCACCGTCATCAGCGGCGTCGCCTCGCCGGCCACCCGGCGGCCGATCATCGACATCAGGCCGCCCTGGCCGCCCGCCATGTTCGGCGTGAAAGTGACGTCCCCGCGGTACGCCAGCATCGCGCCGCGCTGGCTGAACAGCCGCTGCCCCGGGACGAGGGTCGCCTCGACCATCTTCGGGTTGATCTCCCGGAACGGCATCAGACCGCACCCCATTCGTTCGCTTCTCCGCCCGCGCGGCGCGGAGGTGCGGCCGTCGTCGTCGCCTGCGGACCGGTGGCCGCGCGTGCGTCGCTCACAGGTCGCCCCCGATCGTGTTCCGCTCGCTCGGCTGGACGTACACCAGGCCGTCCCCCTCGAAGCGGATCTGGAAGGCCTCGCCGCCGCCCTCGCCCATGAAGGTGCGGAAGGTCACGCCCGACTGGAAGTGCGGCTGGAGGTTGCCCTGGTGGGCTATGTACGCGCCGGGGTCCACCTGGAGCGGGTACTGCGGGGTCACCCGCAGCACCACCGCCGGACCGTCCGACACGATCGCCGCCTGGCCCGTCCCCTCCACGGTCGTGGTGAAGAGGCCGTTGCCGGTCGCCCCGCCGCGCAGGCCCGTGAAGGTCGTGCCGGTGCGCAGCCCCGCGTCCGTGCAGAGCAGATTGCTCGCCTCCACCCACAGCCTGTCGCCGTGCAGGGAGACGAGGTTGATCTCGGACGCCCGGTCGGCGAACCAGCAGGTCCCCTGCCCGCGCACCTCCATCACCTCCATCTGCTCACCCGTGAGCCGGCGGGTCACCATGCCGCGCAGGCCCTCACCGCCCCCGCTCATCTTCTTGAACGCCATCTGGCCGTCGTAGGCGACCATCGAGCCGTTCTTCGCCTTCACGGCGTCGCCGGTCAGGGAGACGGCGAGCACCTTGCTGCCTTGGAGTCGGAACGTTGCCACGGCCCGAAGGTACTGGGGACCCGCCTAAAGGAACAGCAAAGTCGCCGTGCACAATGGACGGGCCCTTGTGCATCCGTTCACAAGATCGCGTCACGAGACCGAACGAAGGTGACCCCCTCCGTGGACATCAAGACCGCCTCCTCCCTCCACCGGCTCCGGCTCGTCTCCGCGCCGGAGGCCGTCTCGTTCCTGCTCCTCCTCGTCTGCTCGGTGCTCAAGCGGACCACGGAGTTCAACGCGGTGCCGGTCATGGGAGCCGTCCACGGCATCCTGTTCGTCCTGTACGTGCTCTTCTGGCTGGACGCCTGGAACCGCACCAAGTGGAGCTTCGGCACCGCCGCCCTCTACTTCGTCCTCTCGGTCCTGCCCCTGGGCGGCTTCTACGCCGAGCGGAAGCTGAAGCGCGAGGCCGAGGACGCGGTCATCGCGTCCCGCGCCCGCCGCGAGGGCACGGTGAACGCGTGATCGTCGCCTTCTCGGTGACCCCGCTCGGCGTGGGCGAGGAGGTCGGCGAGTACGTCGCCGACGCCGTCCGCGTCGTCCGGGAGTCCGGCCTGCCGAACCGCACCGACGCGATGTTCACCTCGATCGAGGGCGAGTGGGACGAGGTCATGGACGTCGTCAGGCGCGCCGTCGCCGCCGTCGAGGCCCGCGCGCCCCGCGTCTCCGTCGTCCTCAAGGCCGACATCCGCCCCGGCGTGACGGACGGCCTGCACAGCAAGGTCGCCACCGTCGAGCGGCACCTGGAGGGCTGACGCCCGGAGGGCCGAGCGCCCCCGTCCCCGTACGAAGCCCCCGCCCGGGTCCTCCGGGGCGGGGGTCGGTCATTCCCCTCCGGGCTGCGACACCGCGAGCCCCAGCGGGGTCCGCTCGTACAGCACCTGGTGGCCGTAGCGCCGGGAGGCGAGGAGTCCCGCGTCCCGCAGCACCGCCAGGTGCGCCGAGACGGTCGAGGGGGCCCGGCCGAGGAGACGGGCGAGCGCCGTGGTCCCCATCGGCTCCGTCAGGGCGCACAGCACGTCCGCCCGCACCGGGCCGAGGAGCCGCCCCAGGGCCTCCGGGGTGCGGTCCCGGGCGTCCGTCCACAGCCCGCCGATCCCGCGCGCCGGATACACCACCGTCGGCTGCCACGGCGGGTCGAACCCGCTCACCACGTCGGGCCAGGTGAACACGGACGGCATCAGGACGAGGCCCTGGCCGTCCAGCGGCCGCACGTGCTCGCCGTGGTAGTCCACCCGGAGCGTGGCCGTCTCCGCCGCCCAGGCGAAGGACGGGTGCAGCTCGCCCAGGAGCCGTTCGAGGCCGCCCTCCGCGAGCCGCCGCGAGTGGTACGCCACGTCCGCCTCCAGGAGCGCCCGCAGCCGGGGCCAGTCGGGCGCCACCAGCGCCTCCCAGGCGGCCCGCAGCAGCTCGGCGAGCCGTCCCACCGCGCCGGCGGGGTCCGCGAGCATCCGCCGCCCCTCCTCGGTCTCCGCCGCCCCCGGGGTCGCGGCGAGCGCCCGCTCGAAGTCGTGCAGGGCGAGCGCCGGATCGGTCCTCCGCACGGCCTCGATCTCCTCCTCGAAGGAGGCGGCGGGCCCCAGCGGCGGCGGGTACAGGAAGTCCGGGCTGTGCCCGCGCGCCGGCATCAGCAGGTGCAGCGGCGCCAGGTCGAGACCCCGCGCGGCGCCCGCGATCCGGCGCATCCAGGGCAGGTGGTACCCCTGCTGCCGGGGCCGGGCGAGGACCCGCACGGCGGAGTGCGCCTCCCACAGCGGCGAGACGGCGAACCGGATGCGCAGCGTGTCGGCCTCCCCGAAGCGCAGGTGGTACGGCACGGCCCCTCCGGAAGATTCGCCTGGACCCGAAAGTCTAGGCCTCCCCGCCCCCTCGACGGCAGTCTGCGCCCATGCCGAAACCCGACACCCCGGACACCTCCGCACCGACGGCCACGCCCGCGCCTGGACCGGCGGGGGAGCCCGCTCCTGTCCCGGCGGGCACGCCTGCTGCCGGACCGGCGGGGGAGCCCGCACCCGTACCGGCGGCCACGCCCGCTCTTGCACCGGCGGGCGCGCCCCCGCTCGCACCGGCAGGCACGCCCGCTCCCGCACCGGTCGGGGAGCCCGTCCCCATACCGGCCGGGGCGCCCGCGCCCGCGTCCGCCTGCCGGCCGGATGCCGCCGGGCCGTCCGCCCCCGCGTCCGCCGTCGGGCCGGCGGCCCCGGGCCCCGTGGCGCCCGCGCCCGCGTCCGTGCCCGCCGGCCGGCCGGAGGCCGCCGGGCCGTCCGCCCCCGCGTCCGCCGTCGGGCCGGCGGCCCCGGGCCTCGTGGCGCCCGCGTCCGTGTCCGTCGGCGGCCCGACGGCCGCGCCCGCGTCCGCCCCCGGCGGCCCGGCCCCCGTCGCGGCCCCGGGGCCGGTCCCGCCCGCCCCCGGGTACGGGGCCGTCTTCCGGGTGCGGGAGTTCCGGTTCGTGTTCGTGGCGCACCTGTTCTCCCTGCTCGGGGTCGTCGTCAGCGAGCTCGCGCTCACCGTGCTCGTCTACGACCTCACCCGCTCCCCGCTCCTCTCCTCCCTCACCTTCGCCCTCGGCTTCCTCCCCTACCTCGTCGGCGGCACCCTCCTCGCCGGTCTCGCCGACCGCTTCCCGCCCCGCCGGATCCTCGTCGTCTGCGACCTCGTCTGCGCCGCCTGCGTCGTCCTGATGACCGTCCCCGCCACCCCCGTCGCCGCCCTGCTCGCGCTGCGCTGCGCCATCGCCGTCGTCTCGCCCGTCTTCCACGGCACCCGCACGGCGACCCTCGCCGACATCCTCGGCGAGGGCGACCTCTTCGTCCTCGGCCGCTCCCTCCTGCGGATCGTCTCCCAGAGCGCCCTGCTCGCCGGGTTCGCCGCCGGCGGCCTCCTCCTCACCGTCGTCCCGCCGCGCGGCGCCCTCGCCGTCACCGCCGCCACCTTCCTCGCCTCGGCGCTGCTGCTCCGCCTCGGCACCGTCCGCCGCCCCGCCCGCGGCGGCGGGGACGGGGAGAGCGGCCTCGCCGGCACCTGGGCGGTCCTCCGCGACCGGCGCGTGCGCGCCCTGATGGTGATGTTCTGGGTGCCGCCGCTCTTCGCCGTCGTACCGGAGGCACTGGCCGCCCCCTACGCCGACGAGATCGGCGTCTCCACCGCCGCCCTCGGCCTCCTCATGTGCGCGCTGCCCGTCGGCACCATCACGGGCGAGCTGCTCGCCGGCTCGTTCCTCTCCGCCGCCGCCCGCTCCCGGCTCGTGCTGCCGCTCGCCGTCACCGGCGTGCTGCCCTACCTCCTGTACGCCGTCCGGCCCGGCGTCGCCCCCGCGGCCGCCGCGCTCTTCCTGGCCGGCGCCACCGGCGCGTACACCCTCGGCCTCGACGCCCGGTTCGTCGCCGCCGTCCCCGAGGAGCGGCGGGGGAGGGCCATGACCCTGATGACGGCGGGCACGATGACCGTCCAGGGCGTCGGCATGGCGGGCGCCGGGCTCGCGGCCGAGTTCGTCCCCGTGCACGCGGTCGTCGCGGGCGCCGGGGTCGTCGGGACCCTCTGCCTCCTCGCCGCCGCCGCGGAGCTGCGGGCGACCGAAGGACGAGACGGGGCTGACCGCCATGTTCCCCATGGGTAAGGTCGACGCGTGCCGAAGCCGCTCAGTCTCCCCTTCGACCCCATCGCCCGCGCCGACGAACTCTGGCAGAAGCGCTGGGGCCCGGTCCCCTCGATGGCGGCCATCACCTCGATCATGCGCGCCCACCAGATCCTCCTCGCGGAGGTCGACGCCGTCGTCAAGCCGTACGGCCTGACCTTCGCGCGGTACGAGGCCCTGGTCCTGCTCACCTTCTCCAAGGAGGGCGAGCTGCCGATGTCCAAGATCGGCGAGCGGCTGATGGTGCACCCCACCTCGGTGACGAACACGGTCGACCGGCTGGTGAAGTCCGGTCTCGTCGCCAAGCGCCCCAACCCCAACGACGGCCGCGGCACCCTCGCCACCATCACCGGCAAGGGACGCGAGGTGGTCGAGGCGGCGACCCGCGACCTGATGGAGATGGACTTCGGCCTCGGCGCGTACGACGCCGAGGAGTGCGCCGAGATCTTCGCGATGCTCCGCCCCCTCCGGGTGGCGGCGAACGACTTCGACGAGGCCTGACCCGCCCGAAGATCGCCCGGAACGTACGGTTACGCTCGACGCCATGAAATCCAGCGTGCTGACCCGCTACCGCGTCATGGCGTACGTGACCGCGGTCATGCTCCTCATCCTGTGCGCGTGCATGGTCGCCAAGTACGGCTTCCACACGGGCGAGGACCTCACCTTCGCGGTCTCCCAGACCCACGGCGTCCTCTACATCGTCTACCTGGTCTTCGCCTTCGACCTGGGTTCCAAGGCGCGCTGGCCCTTCGGCAAGCTCCTGTGGGTGCTGGTCTCCGGGACCATCCCGTTCGCCGCCTTCTTCGTCGAGCGCAGGATCTACCGCGAGACGCTTCCGCTGGTCAGCGGCGCGCAGCCGGTCCCGGTCAAGGCGTAACCCCACCCCGCGCCACACCGGCGCGGGGTCTGCCATCGACATTTACTAGGACGTCCTAGTAAATTCGGAGCATGGACGCTGACGCCATCGAGGAAGGCCGCCGTCGCTGGCAGGCCCGTTACGACAAGGCCCGCAAGCGGGACGCCGACTTCACCACGCTCTCCGGCGACGCCGTCGAGCCCGTCTACGGGCCCCGGCCCGGGGACACCTACGAGGGGTTCGAGCGCATCGGCTGGCCCGGCGAGTACCCCTTCACCCGGGGGCTCCACCCGACCGGCTACCGCGGCCGGACCTGGACCATCCGCCAATTCGCCGGCTTCGGCAACGCCGAGCAGACCAACGAGCGGTACAAGATGATCCTGGCCGCCGGCGGCGGCGGCCTCTCCGTCGCCTTCGACATGCCCACCCTCATGGGCCGCGACTCCGACGACCCCCGCTCCTTGGGCGAGGTCGGCCACTGCGGCGTCGCCATCGACTCCGCCGCCGACATGGAGGTCCTCTTCAAGGACATCCCGCTCGGCGACGTCACGACGTCCATGACGATCTCCGGGCCCGCCGTCCCGGCCTTCTGCATGTACCTCGTCGCCGCCGAGCGCCAGGGCGTCGACCCGGCCGTGCTCAACGGCACGCTCCAGACCGACATCTTCAAGGAGTACATCGCGCAGAAGGAGTGGCTCTTCGAGCCCGAGCCCCATCTGCGCCTCATCGGAGACCTGATGGAGCACTGCGCGGCGAAGATCCCCGCGTACAAGCCGCTCTCCGTCTCCGGCTACCACATCCGCGAGGCCGGGGCGACGGCCGCGCAGGAGCTGGCGTACACCCTCGCGGACGGCTTCGGCTACGTGGAGCTCGGCCTCTCCCGCGGCCTCGACGTCGACGTCTTCGCCCCCGGCCTCTCCTTCTTCTTCGACGCGCACCTCGACTTCTTCGAGGAGATCGCCAAGTTCCGCGCGGCCCGCCGGATCTGGGCCCGCTGGATGAAGGAGGTGTACGGCGCGAAGACCGACAAGGCGCAGTGGCTCCGCTTCCACACCCAGACCGCCGGCGTCTCCCTCACCGCCCAGCAGCCGTACAACAACGTCGTGCGCACCGCGGTCGAGGCCCTCTCCGCCGTCCTCGGCGGCACCAACTCCCTCCACACCAACGCCCTCGACGAGACCCTGGCGCTCCCCAGCGAGCAGGCCGCCGAGATCGCCCTGCGCACCCAGCAGGTGCTCATGGAGGAGACCGGCGTCGCCAACGTCGCGGACCCGCTGGGCGGTTCCTGGTACGTCGAGCAGCTCACCGACCGCATCGAGGCCGACGCCGAGCGGATCTTCGACCAGATCAAGGAGCGCGGCCGCCGCGCCCATCCGGACGGGCGGCACCCCATCGGCCCGATCACCTCCGGCATCCTGCGCGGCATCGAGGACGGCTGGTTCACCGGCGAGATCGCCGAGTCCGCCTTCCAGTACCAGCGCGCCCTGGAGAAGGGCGACAAGCGGGTCGTCGGCGTCAACGTGCACCACGGCTCGGTCACCGGCGACCTGGAGATCCTGCGGGTCAGCCACGAGGTCGAGCGCGAGCAGGTCCGCATCCTCGGCGAGCGCAAGGCGCGCCGGGACGACGCCGAGGTCCGCGCCGCGCTCGACGCCATGCTGGCCGCCGCCCGCGACGGCTCGAACATGATCGCGCCGATGCTGGAGGCCGTCCGCGCCGAGGCCACCCTCGGCGAGATCTGCGACGCCCTGCGCGACGAGTGGGGCGTCTACACGGAGCCCCCGGGCTTCTGAGGCGTCCCGGCGCACGGCGGGGGCGGTACGGGTCTTCCCGTACCGCCCCTCACGCGTTCGGGGTCCCGGCCGTCGCCGCCGCGCCCAGGCCTCCCACCAGGAGGGCCGACAGGCGCGCCACCCACGGCCCGTCCACCGGCTCGGCGCTGACCAGGGCGCGGTGCACGACCGCGCCCGCGATCACGTCGAAGATCAGGTCGTCGGTGGCGCCGACGGCCGGCAGGTCGCGGTCGGCCGGGAGTTCGCCGCGCCGCTGCGCCCGCATCCGGCCCTCCAGGACGAGCCGCTTCTGGCGGTCGACGATGGAGGCGCGGATGCGCCGGCGCAGCGGCTCGTCCCGGGTCGACTCGGCGACCACCGCCATCAGGGCCGTCTTGGTCTCGGGGCGTTCGAGGAGCGCCGCGAACTGGAGCACCACGTGCTCGACGTCGGCCCGGAGCGAGCCCAGGTCGGGGAGTTCGAGTTCGTCGAAGAGGACGGCGACCGCGTCCACCACCAGCTCGCTCTTGTTGCCCCAGCGGCGGTACAGGGTCGTCTTCGCAACCCCGGCGCGGCCGGCGACGTCCCCCATCGTGAGCTTGGACCAGCCCAGCTCGACCAGGGCCGCGCGGGTCGCCTCCAGGATGGCCGCGTCGGCCTCGGTGGAGCGGGGGCGCCCGGTACGGCTGCTGCGGGGGTTGGTGCGGCTACACATGAACGTCGACCATACCCGCCGGTAGGTACGGCGCCAGAGGGCCGCGATGTGAGGCAGTTCACCGCGCGGAACGCCCGTGCGGCCTCCCGCCGCCTCCGTCCCGGCAGTTACGCTACGACCCGTAGCGAAAGGCATGGAGCGGCCTGAGCGACAACCACGGCGCCGGGTGGGGACCCGGCGCGGACCAGACGGCAGAAGACGGGCAGCCGTGCCGTCCACGCGTCTCGCACACCGGCGGGAGGCGGGTGGACGGCGCGGTTCGGCCACGGCTTAACGGTTACGCGCGCGGAAGGGGGAGGATGTAGCCATGCAGCCCCGAAACATGTCCATGAGCGGCGTCGTCGACCTCGCCGCGGTGAAGGCGGCCGGAGAGGCCAAGGCGAAGGCGGAGCAGGCGCGCGCCGAAGCCGTCCGGCAGGGCGGATCCGCCGCCGTGCCCCCGTCCGCCCTGGTGATCGACGTCGACGAGGCGGGCTTCGAGCGCGATGTGCTCCAGCGTTCCGCCGAGGTCCCGGTCGTCCTCGACTTCTGGGCCGAGTGGTGCGAGCCCTGCAAGCAGCTCGGCCCCCTCCTGGAGCGGCTCGCCGTCGAGTACAACGGCCGCTTCCTGCTCGCGAAGATCGACGTCGACGCCAACCAGATGCTGATGCAGCAGTTCGGCATCCAGGGAATTCCGGCCGTTTTCGCGGTGGTCGCCGGTCAGGCGCTGCCGCTCTTCCAGGGCGCGGTGCCCGAGGCCCAGATCCGCGAGACCCTCGACCAGCTGATCGCGGTCGGCGAGGAGCGCTTCGGCCTCACCGGGATCGCCGTGGACGCGGACGCCGACCCCTCGGCCCCCGCCGCGCGCCCGGCCGGCCCGTACGACTCCCTCCTCGAAGCGGCGATGACCGCGCTCGACGCGGGCGACCTGGCGGGCGCCGTCCAGGCGTACAAGAACGTGCTGGCCGACGACCCGGCCCACCCGGAGGCCAAGCTGGGCCTCGCGCAGGCCGAACTCCTCGCCCGCGTGCAGGACCTGGACCCGGGCGCGGTGCGCAGGAACGCCGCCGACAACCCGGCCGACGTCACCGCGCAGCTCGCCGCCGCCGACCTCGATCTGGCGGGCGGCCACGTGCAGGACGCCTTCGGGCGCCTGGTGGAGACCGTGCGCCGCACGGCCGGTGAGGACCGGGACGCGGCGCGGCTGCGGCTCCTGGAGCTGTTCGAGGTGATCGGCGCCGACGACCCGCGGGTGACGGCGGCCCGGCAGGCCCTCGCGCGCGTGTTGTTCTAGGCGTCCTCCACCCCCGTTCCCCGCTGCCGAATCGCCCGGCGATTTGGCAGCGGGGTGACAAACGGCGGCCGCGCTTTACCAAAACTTGGTAATCGCGGCCGCTGTTACTTGCAGTAAATCGAACCCGGCGTTCTGCCCGGATTCATCCGGCGATCTCCTGACATTCCCCTCCCTTCGAACGCACCCTGTGTGCCCGTTCGGTCCCGTCCCGCCATGACGCGGTTATCCACCCGTTACTAGCCAGTAACGAACCCCCTTGTGCGGGCGCCCGGAATGGACCACGATCGGCCACGCTCGGTCCGAACCGCACACCCCGGCAACCAACCGGGACCGCGGGGAGGGTCCCCACCGGGCGGACCGGCGCTCCGGCGCCGGTCGCGGACAGGGGGGTTCCCGCTCGCACCGAACGGGGCCTGTCCGATCAGGCCGCGCGCACCGCGCGGCCCATGGTTGTCGCTCGGGGGTGATCGCCGGTGATGCGGAGGCGTACTGCGCCGTTCGCCGCCTCGGCGCTCTCCTTCCCGAGGACGTAGCTCTTCTCCCATCGCAGAACGGGCCCACGCCCCTTCTGGAGATGTACGTCCGAGAAGGAGGATTCTCATGAAGTCCCAGGTTCGTGGCGGGACCAGATGGAAGCGTTTCGCCGTCGTCATGGTGCCCAGCCTGGCGGCGACGGCAGCGATCGGCGTCGGCCTGGCGCAGGGCGCGCTCGCGGCGTCGTTCGCGATCTCCGGCCAGGAGTTCAAGGTCAAGGCGAAGCAGCTTGAGGGCTGGGACTTCGTCCAGTACGGCAGTTACGTCAACGGCAAGGACCTCAAGGGCGAGAACATCTCCGCCCCCGTCGCCGTCTCGGGCTTCTCCGAGGCGTACATCACCGGTATGTGCCAGTCCGTCGTGACCCCCGAGGTCCCGTTCGTCGGCCCGGTCTCCCTCCAGCTGACGGCGGGCACCGACGCCGAGAAGAGCGGCAAGAAGGAGGACATGGTCTACGCCAAGGGCATCTACCTGGATGTCTCGGACCTGAAGGCCGATGCCGCGTTCACCAACATCGACATCGGCGTCGCGGCCGGCGCGCTCAATGCCGAGAACAAGAGCAAGCCCGGCATCCAGCCCGGCACCGAGAAGAAGGTGTACCCGACCGGATTCGGACAGCGCGCCGAGCACGCGGTGCTGTCGAACGTGGAGCAGAAGGCGTGGGCGACCACCGCCGCCACCTTCAAGCTCCCCGACCTGAAGCTCTCGCTGCACCGCGGCGTCAAGGAGTGCTTCGTCGGCTAGTGCCGGTCCGGCGGGCGGGGTCGTCCCGTGCGGCCCCGCCCGCACGGCCGCGTATCCGCGGCTCCATCTCTCTCAGTAATTCTTCTCAGCAAGACCGCTTCCAGGGAGCTGTTTCCATGAGCGCCGAGTCCACCGCTTCCCGCGAAGTCCCCAAGGAGAACCGGTTCAAGGCCTGGCGGCAGACCCGGCCCTTCTGGGCGGGACTGCTCACCATGTTGGGCGGTGTACCGATCGCGTATCTGCCGTACGGCGACATGCGGCTCGGGAACATGACCCTCGCCATGGCGACGACCGCCGGCGCGGGTGCGCTGATCATCGGCGTCCTGCTCATCACGCTCGGTCTGACGATGTGGTTCCAGCCCATCGTCCGGGTGTTCGCGGGTGTCGCGGCGATCATCCTGGCGCTCGTCTCCCTCCCGGTGTCGAACTTCGGTGGCCTCGTCATCGGGTTCCTGCTCTCCATGATCGGCGGTGCCATGTCCATTTCCTGGGCGCCCGCGCCCCCGGTCGAGGAGGCCGTGGACACGGAGGACGGCGGCGAGCCGGAGGCCTCGGCGGAAACCTCGGCGGAGGCCGGAGCCGTACTGACGGCCGGTCTGCCGGAGCAGCGCGGGCCGGAGCACCACGCGACCGACAAGACGATCGACGCCAACGGCGGGAGGAACAGTGCGGGGTGACGAGACCCAGCCGGCGCTCGCGAAGGGCGGACCGCGGCACGCGGCCCCACGCAAGTCGCTGCTGAACAGGATCCAGGGCCCCGCGGGCAAGGCGATGGCGCTGGCCGCCATGCCGACCGCGGTGTTCGTGGGCATGGGCCTCACGCCCAAGATCGCCCTCGCCGACGACAAGGACGTCCCCTTCGCCCCCGGCCCCTGCGTGACGCGCTCGGACGAGCCGACGCCGGAGGCCACGGAGACGGAGAAGGAGAAGGCGAAGCCGACGGCCACCCCCTCGGCGACCGCGACCGCGTCCCCCACGGCGACCCCCTCCGGCACCCCGTCCGCCACCGCGACGCCGACGCCGACCGCGACGGCGACCGGACAGGCGACCACGCAGCGGAAGCTGACCACCACCACGGCCCCGAAGCCCGCCGCCACGCCGACCCCGACGGCCACACCCACGCCGACGAAGTCGAAGAACCCGCTGGACCCGCTGGGCCTGGGCGACGCGTTGAAGGACCTCTTCGACGGCCCGGACCCGAAGCCGACGGCCACGCCCACCGCGACGGCCACGTCCACCACGGCGGCGCCGACGGCCCCGGCCCCGAGCGCCACGACCGCCGTGCCGAGGCCGACCGCCGACCCGAAGGCCACCACGGCCCCGAAGCCGGCCGTCGACCCGGACGCGGAGAAGAAGAAGGCCGTGATCCGCGAGGCCGCCGAGAAGGCCGGGGCCACGACCGAGGAACTGCCGGAGAGCGCGAAGGGCCTCGACGCCAAGAAGGACGAGGACATACCCGAGGGCGCCAAGCCCCGCTTCCCGTGCCCCGAGCGCGACGACGCGGCGCTCGCGGCGGCCGAACCGGAGCCGGGCATCCCGCTGCTCCCGGACGAGCCGTGGCGTCTGGAGAGCACGAAGCTCACGCTGAGCGGTCTGAAGTACCACGGCATCGTCGAGGTGAAGACCTACGGCGGCAAGGTCAAGAAGGTCCTGAAGTTCACCGCGACCGATGTGACCATCAAGGACCTGCACCAGATGACGGACCACTCCGCGGGGCGCACGGCCCACGTCCGTTCGGCCAAGGGCGAGGACTCCACCATCACCGGCGGCACGGTCACGATGTACACGGAGGAGCTGAAGGGCAACATCTTCAGCCTCCCCTTCGTCCGGATCACCTTCAGCCCGGAATCCCCGCCCCCGGTGGACATCCCGTACGTCTGGTTCAGCGACGTGGAGCTGAAGCAGGCCGGCCAGTTCGGCGGCACCCTCAGGATCCCGGGCCTCCGCAACACGATCGAGCCGAGCTGACCCCCCCCGTACCACTCCGGGAGCCGCACCACGCCATGGGCCGCACTCACTTCGTGGGAGTGCGGCCCATGGTTCTTTTCCGGATCGAGCCGCACCGCATCCGCGCCTCCTGCTTCCCCGAGGCGGACTTCATGAACGAGAAGCTCCACCTCCCGCTGCCGGGCAACTGATGAGGAGGATCGTCGCCCTGCCGGCCGGTGGGTACCGCACGGTGTTCCGGGTCCGGCGAGCGGGAAGGGGGCGAGGCCATCGAGCGAGGGGAGGAGCTTCATGGGTGATCCACTGCACCGGGTGAGGACGCCGCACTTCGACGCCGTGTTCATGCTGGGCGCCGAGGACGACGAGGCCACCGTGGACAACGTCGACGTGATCGTCACGCTCCGGGACGGGACGCGGTACAGCGCCACCTTCCTCACGCTCGGGGCGATCCGGCGATGGATGGAGGGGGAGCGCGAGGAGTACGAGCGCATTCAGTTCCAGTGCCCCGATCTGGTGATCACCCGGGACGCCGGGGTGCCCGCCATGATGCGCGTCCTGGAAATGGCCCACGAACGTGACGACCTGCGGTTCCTGCTGACCAGGCTGGAGCCGTCGGTCCTCGACGACGACGATGACGACGAGGACGGTTGATCCGGACGGACGACGGTGGGCCGCGCCCCTCGCCAGGGGTGCGGCCCACCGTCACGTGCGTCCGGCGCGGGCGCGTCAGTCGCGCTCGCCGCCGCCCAGGTGGTGGACGCGGACCATGTTCGTGGTGCCGGGGACGCCGGGGGGCGAGCCGGCCGTGATGACCATGGTGTCGCCCTCGTTGTAGCGCTGGAGCTTCAGGAGCTCGGCGTCCACGAGGTCCACCATCGCGTCGGTGTTGTCCACGTGCGGGACGACGAAGGACTCGACGCCCCAGCTCAGAGTGAGCTGGTTGCGGGTGTTCTCGTCCGTGGTGAAGGCGAGGATCGGCTGCTGGACGCGGTAGCGCGAGAGGCGGCGGGCCGTGTCGCCGGACTGGGTGAAGGCGACCAGCGCCTTGCCGCCCAGGAAGTCCGCGATCTCGCAGGCCGCGCGGGCGACCGAACCGCCCTGGGTGCGCGGCTTCTTGCCCTGGACCAGGGGCTGGAGGCCCTTGGAGAGCAGCTCCTCCTCGGCCGCCGTGACGATCTTCGACATCGTCTTGACGGTCTCGATCGGGTACGCGCCGACCGAGGACTCGGCCGACAGCATGACCGCGTCCGCGCCGTCCAGGATCGCGTTGGCGACGTCGCTCGCCTCGGCGCGGGTCGGACGCGAGTTGGTGATCATCGACTCCATCATCTGGGTGGCGACGATGACCGGCTTGGCGTTCCGGCGGCAGAGCTCCACCAGGCGCTTCTGCACCATCGGGACCTTCTCCAGGGGGTACTCCACGGCGAGGTCGCCGCGGGCCACCATGACCGCGTCGAACGCGGCGACGACGTCGGCCATGTTCTCGACGGCCTGCGGCTTCTCCACCTTGGCGATGACGGGGACCCGGCGGCCCTCCTCGTCCATCACCTTGTGGACGTCCTTGACGTCGTCGGCGTCCCGCACGAACGACAGGGCGACCATGTCGCAGCCCATCCGCAGGGCGAAGCGCAGGTCGTCGACGTCCTTCTCGGACAGGGCCGGGACGTTGACGGCCGCGCCGGGCAGGTTGATGCCCTTGTGGTCCGAGACGACGCCGCCCTCGATGACGATGGTCCTGACCCGGGGGCCCTCGACCTCGACCACCCGCAGCTCGACGTTGCCGTCGTTGATGAGGACCTGGTCGCCCTTGGAGACGTCGCCGGGCAGCCCCTTGTACGTGGTGCCGCAGATCGACTTGTCGCCCGGGACGTCCTCGGTGGTGATGGTGAACTCGTCACCGCGCACCAGCTCGACCGGTCCCTCGGCGAAGGTCTCCAGGCGGATCTTCGGGCCCTGGAGGTCGGCGAGGACGCCGACGGCCCGCCCGGTGTCCGCGGCGACCTGCCGGACGCGGTCGTACCGCTCCTGGTGTTCTGCCTGGGAGCCGTGGCTGAAGTTGAATCGGGCCACGTTCATGCCGGCCTCGATGAGAGCCTTCAGCTGCTCATACGAGTCGACGGCGGGGCCCAGCGTGCAGACGATTTTGGAACGGCGCATGAGGCGGATCCTATCGGTTTGTTTCACTGCGGAATATTCCGACTGGCGGAAAGTACAAATGGGCGGGCGGTCGCTCAGGCGATCACTCGTTCGAGCCCTCCGCACCCCGTACGAGCGCCTCCCGAGCGGTCCCGTCCGGTGCGTCCGTGCCCCGTACGAGCGCGTAGCTCTGGCGCGCGATCTCCAGCTCCTCGTCCGTCGGCACCACGGCGACCGCCACCCGCGCGTACTCCGGCGAGATGATCCGCGCCCCGTCCGACCGCGCGGCGTTCAGCTCCGCGTCCACCGCGAGCCCCAGCTCCTCCAGGCCCGCGATCGCCGCCTGCCGCACCGGCGCCGCGTTCTCGCCCACCCCCGCCGTGAACGCCACCGCGTCCACCCGGCCGAGCACCGCGTAGTACGCCCCGATGTACTTCTTCAGCCGGTGGACGTAGACGTCGAAGGCGAGCGCCGCCCGCTCGTCGCCCTCGTCGATCCGGCGGCGGATCTCCCGCATGTCGTTGTCGCCGCAGAGTCCCACCAGCCCGGACCGCTTGTTCAGCAGGACGTCGATCTCGTCCGCCGACATCCCCGCCACCCGCCGCAGGTGGAAGGTGACCGCCGGGTCGATGTCGCCCGACCGGGTCCCCATGACCAGGCCCTCCAGCGGCGTCAGGCCCATCGAGGTGTCCACGCACCGGCCGCCCCGCACCGCCGACGCGGACGCCCCGTTCCCCAGGTGCAGCACGATCACGTTCACCTCCTCCGGCGCCTTCCCGAGCAGCCGCGCCGTCTCCCGCGAGACGTACGCGTGCGAGGTGCCGTGGAAGCCGTACCGCCGGATCCGGTGCGCGTCGGCGGTCTCCACGTCGATCGCGTACCGCGCCGCCGACTCCGGCATCGTCGTGTGGAAGGCGGTGTCGAAGACCGCCACCTGCGGCAGATCGGGCCGCAGCGCCATCGCCGTGCGGATGCCGATCAGGTTCGCCGGGTTGTGCAGCGGCGCCACCGGCACGAGCCGCTCGATCTCCGCCAGCACCTCGCCGTTCACGACGGTCGGCTCGGTGAACCGCAGCCCGCCGTGCACCACCCGGTGCCCGATCGCCGCCAGCTCGGGGGAGTCCAGGCCCAGGCCGTCCGCCGCCAGCTCCTCGGCGACCGCCTTCAGGGCGGCCGAGTGGTCGGAGATCGGACCGTTCCTCTCGCGCTTCCCCCCGCCCCCCTCCCGGAGCGGGGTGTGCGCGAGCCGCGAGGTCTCCTCGCCGATCCGCTCCACGATCCCCTGCGCCGGACGGCTGCCGTCGCGCATGTCGATGAGCTGGTACTTCAGGGACGAAGAACCGGAGTTGAGGACGAGTACGCGCGTCGGAGTGGACGTGGGCGCGGTCATGCGGGGAGCTCCTGACCCTGGGACTGGATCGCCGTGATGGCGACCGTGTTGACGATGTCGCTGACGAGCGCACCCCGCGAGAGGTCGTTCACGGGCTTGCGCAGGCCCTGGAGCACCGGGCCGACGGCCACGGCGCCGGCCGAGCGCTGCACGGCCTTGTACGTGTTGTTGCCGGTGTTCAGGTCGGGGAAGACCAGCACCGACGCCTGCCCCGCCACCTCGGAGTCCGGCAGCTTCGTCGCCGCCACCGAGGGCTCCACGGCCGCGTCGTACTGGATGGGCCCCTCGATCCGCAGCTCCGGGCGCGCCTCCCGGACGAGCTTGGTCGCCTCCCGCACCTTGTCGACGTCGGCGCCGGAGCCCGAGGTGCCCGTGGAGTACGAGAGCATCGCGATCCGCGGCTCCACGCCGAACCGGGCCGCGGTGGCCGCCGACTGGACGGCGATGTCCGCGAGCTGCTCGGCGTCCGGGTCCGGGTTGACCGCGCAGTCGCCGTACACCAGGACCTTGTCCGCCAGGCACATGAAGAAGACCGACGAGACGATCGACGCGTCCGGCTTCGTCTTGATGATCTCGAAGGCCGGGCGGATCGTCGCCGCCGTGGAGTGCACCGCGCCGGACACCATCCCGTCGGCCAGGCCCTCCTCCACCATCAGGGTGCCGAAGTAGTTCACGTCCGACACCACGTCGTACGCCAGCTCCACGGTCACGCCCTTGTGGGCCCGCAGCGCCGCGTACTTCTCCGCGAACGCGTCCCGCAGCTCCGAGGTGTGCGGGTCGATCAGCTGCGTGTCGCGCAGGTCCACGCTCAGGTCGGCGGCCTTCTTGCGGATGCTCTCCACGTCCCCGAGCAGCGTCAGGTCGCACACGTCCCGGCGCAGCAGCACGTCGGCCGCGCGGAGCACCCGCTCCTCCGTGCCCTCCGGGAGCACCACCCGGCGCCGGTCGGCCCGTGCCTGTTCGAGCAGCTCGTGCTCGAACATCATCGGGGTGACCCGGCCGCTGCGGGCCACCGAGACCCGCCTGAGCAGGTCGGCGGTGTCCACGTGCCGCTCGAACAGGCCGAGCGCTGTCTCCGCCTTGCGCGGCGTGGCCGCGTTCAGCTTGCCCTCCAGGGCGAAGAGTTCGGCGGCCGTCGGGAAGCTGTTCCCGGCGACCGAGACCACCGGGGTGCCGGGCGCGAGCCGGGCCGCCAGGGTCAGGATCTCCTCGCTGGGCCGCTCGTTCAGGGTGAGCAGCACCCCGGCGATCGGCGGGGTGCCCGCCGAGTGCGCGGCGAGCGCGCCGACGACCAGGTCGGCCCGGTCCCCGGGGGTGACGACCAGGCAGCCGGGCGTCAGGGCGTTCAGGAAGTTCGGCAGCATCGCGCCGCCGAAGACGAAGTCCAGGGCGTCCCGGGCGAGCCCGGCGTCGTCCCCGAGGACGACGGTGCCGCCGAGCGCGTGGGTGATCTGGGCGACGGTCGGCGCCGACAGGGCCGGCTCGTCCGGCAGGACGTAGCAGGGCACCGGCAGCCGGGCCGCCAGCCGCTCCGCGATGGCCTCCCGGTCCTCGGCCGCCACCCGGTTGACCACCATCGCGAGCACGTCGCAGCCGAGCCCGTCGTACGCCCGGAAGGCGTTGCGCGCCTCGGCCCGCACGGACTCCGCCGACTGGCCCTTGCCGCCGACCACCGGGATGACGGAGGCGCCGAACTCGTTGGCGAGCCGCGCGTTGATCGCCAGCTCGTCGGGGAGCTGGGTGGCGGCGAAGTCGGTGCCCAGGACGAGGACGACCTCGTACTCGCGGGCGACGGCGTGGAAGCGGTCGACCAGCCGGGAGACCAGCTCGTCGGTGCCCCGCTCGGCCTGGAGCGCGGACGCCTCCTGGTAGTCCATGCCGTAGACCGTCGCGGCGTCCTGCGAGAGCCGGTAGCGGGCGCGCAGCAGGTCGAAGAGGCGGTCGGGCCCGTCGTGCACCAGCGGCCGGAACACCCCCACCCGGTCCACCTGGCGGGTGAGGAGCTCCATGACTCCCAGCTCGACGACCTGGCGGCCGTCACCGCGGTCGATCCCGGTCACGTACACGCTGCGCGTCACGCCGTGGTCTCCTGTCCAGTCCTGCGGAAGGGCCCCGGGCGGTGCCCCAGCTCCGCCTTCCCGGCCCGTACGTCAATCAAAAGGGCTCGGAAAGCCCCGATAGGGCGGCATTACCCCCTTGACAATACCCCCGGCAGTGGTTAGGCCGCCCGCCGGACGAAGGGCCCGGAAGCGCGGGCCGGAGGACCCGGGGGAGCCGCCGGAAGGCCCCCGGGCGGCCGGGCGGAGGCGGTCCGGGCGGGCCCGGGCGGAGGCCGTCCGGAAGACCGCCCGGTGGACCGGGCGGAAAGTCGGGCGGGGGTCGGCGGGAGGCCGCCCGGTGGACCGGGCGGAAGGTCGGGCGGGGGTCGGCGGGAGGCCGTCCGGGCGGCCTCGGAAAGGCCTCGGGGAGGGCGCCGGAAAAGGCACCCGAAGGCCTTCCGGGGGCCTCCCGGGCGCCCTCCGGGAAGCCGCCCGCGATCCTCCCGGCGGGACGCGCGGAACGGCGGCGAGCGCGCCCCTCAGGCCCGGCGTGTGAGAATTGCCCTGGCTCACACGGACCGCGACCGAGCAGGAGACACAGCACGATGCGCATCGGAGTTCTCACCGCAGGCGGCGACTGCCCCGGCCTGAACGCAGTGATCCGGTCGGTCGTGCACCGGGCGATGACCGGCCACGGAGACGAGGTCATCGGCTTCGAGGACGGCTTCAAGGGCCTCCTCGACGGGCACTTCCGGCCCCTCGACCTCAACGCCGTCAGCGGCATCCTGGCCCGCGGCGGCACCATCCTCGGCTCGGCCCGCCTGGAGCGGAACCGGCTGCGCGAGGCCGCCGAGTCCGCCTCCGAGCTGGCCCGTCAGTACGGCATCGACGTCCTCATCCCCATCGGCGGCGAGGGCACCCTGACCGCCGCCCGGATGCTCTCCGACGCCGGCATGCCCGTCGTCGGCGTCCCGAAGACCATCGACAACGACATCTCCTCCACGGACCGCACCTTCGGCTTCGACACCGCCGTCGGCGTCGCCACCGAGGCCATGGACCGCCTCAAGACCACCGCCGAGTCCCACCAGCGCGTGATGGTCGTCGAGGTGATGGGCCGCCACGCCGGCTGGATCGCCCTGGAGTCCGGCATGGCCGGCGGCGCGCACGGCATCTGCCTCCCCGAGCGCCCCTTCGAGGTGGACGACCTCGTCAAGATGGTCGAGGAGCGCTTCGCGCGCGGCAAGAAGTTCGCCGTCATCTGCGTCGCCGAGGGCGCGCACCCGGCCGAGGGCTCCATGGAGTACGCCAAGGGCGAGATCGACCAGTTCGGCCACGAGCGCTTCCAGGGCATCGGCACCCAGCTCGCCGTCGAACTGGAGCGGCGCCTCGGCAAGGAGGCCCGCCCGGTCATCCTCGGCCACGTCCAGCGCGGCGGCACCCCGACCGCGTACGACCGCGTCCTTGCGACCCGCTTCGGCTGGCACGCGGTGGAGGCGGCGCACCGCGGCGACTTCGGCCGCATGACGGCGCTGCGCGGCACGGACATCGAGATGGTGCCGCTCGCGGAGGCCGTGACCCAGCTCAAGAGGGTCCCGGCGGACCGCATGCGCGAGGCGGAGTCGGTCTTCTAGCCCCTCCCTCCAGCCTCTGGTCCCCGCCCCGGACCTCGTACGCCGGAAGCGGCCCCGACCGTCCCCCCGTGGACGGTCGGGGCCGCTTCCGCGTCCGGCATCGCCTCCGGAAATGCCGGATTCCACTCTTGAGCCGGAGCGCGAGATCAACAAGGCTTGGGGCCTGTCCCGGACATGTCCCAACCCTGTCCGCCCGTCCGGGAGGAGGGGGAGGCGAGGATGACGCCGGGGGAGCACGCCCCTGACCCGCGGGGCGCCCGGAGCCCCGACGAGTTCCTCGCGCGCCTCCGGGCGCTCAAGGACTGGTCGGGCCTGACGTACCGCGAGCTCTCGGCGCGGGCGGAGGCGCGCGGGGACGTCCTGCCCCGCTCGACGGTGGCGAACATGCTCTCCCGCACCACCCTGCCCCGCGAGGAACTCCTGACCGCCTTCGTCCGCGCGTGCGGGACCGATCCGGCTGCGCTGGAGCGGTGGCGGACGGCACGGAGGGAACTGGAGGGGCGACGGGGGTACGAGGGGGACTTGGGGCCGGGCCCGGATCTCCCGGCCCCGGACCCGGATCCGGCCCCGGACCCGGATCCGGCCCCGGCGGGGGCGCCTCCGAAGGCCCCGGATCCGGCTCCGGACCCGGAGGGAAGGCACCCGGACCCGGAGGGGACGCCCCCGGAGGCCCCGGCCCAGCCCCCGGAAGGGACCGGCCCGATGCGCGAGGAACCGCCCGCCTCTGAGGAGCCGCCCGTCCCCGGAGGGCCGTCCGTCCCCGGAGGGCCGTCCGTCCCCGAGGAGCCGTCCGTTCCCGAGGTCGTCCCCGGCGTCCCGCCCGTCTGGCCCGGTGGCCCCGCCGACGCGCCCCCGGCCCCCGGTGCCGGGGACCGGTTCCGAATACGCCGCCTGCTCGTCCCGGCGATCGCGGTCGCCGCCCTCGTGTTCGCCGCGGTCAGCATCGTCGCCTTCCTGCGGGACGGCCACGCCGGTCACCCGCCCCGCACCCCCACCGCGCCCGCCGCCGGCGACGTGCTCATCCGGGTGGCCGGCACCGACTTCTGCCTCGCCGAGCGGCGCGGCTCCCGGACCGGCCAGGTGTACCAGGTGCCGTGCGCCGCCGCGGGCGTCCCGCTGTACGCGCTGGCGGAGACGGGCGGCGGCCGGTGGCGGATCGCCTCCGACCACCCCGACTACGGCGCCGGCTGCTCCGGCCTCCCCTCCGGCGGGCGCGTGCCCGACGCGCCGTACGAGGACTCCGAGTGCGGCGACCCCACCCGGGTCGAGGAGTTCTCCCTGGAGCCGCACGGCACCCCGGTCGAGGGCTACCGGATCGTCCCGGCCGGCTCCGCGACCCCCGGCAACTGCGTCACCGTCGTCGGGGACCGCGCGGCCGCCTGGTCCCGCCTCGCCCAGGCCCCCTGCGCACCGGACGCCGCCGGCCAGCTCTTCGACTTCGACCGCCGGAGCTGAGTCAGCAGGGCTCGTCGCCGTACGGAGAACCGTGGCCCTCGTCGGAAGAAGACGTGTCCGAGGAGGGCGAGTACGAGGAGGACGAGTACGAGGAGTACGACGGGTCCGGCGACGAGTCGTGGTCGTCGGACAGGTCGGCGGGGGAGCCCTCGGCCCCGTCGACGGGCAGCGGGCAGGCGGCGGGCCCGGTCGGACCGGCGGCGGTGCCCACGGGGAGGGCGGCGGGTGCGGAGTCGTCCGGGAGCGACGGTTCGACCAGGCCGTACGGCGCCGTGTCGCCGTCCGGGTGCCGGAGCCCGGAGGCGGCCGGCGGCTCCACCAGGCGGGTCCGCAGCGCCGTCACCACCGCCGGGTCCAGGCCGACGTGGCCGGTGGCGTACGCGTGCACCGATCCGTACCGCGCCCGCAGGCCCGCGAGGAACAGGCGGATGATCTCGGCGGGCGCGCGGCCGTAGCCCGGCCAGCGGAGCGCGCGGCCCGGGTGGGACGCGCGCCAGTCGGCGATCAGGCGTTCCGTGGCCCGCTCGGTGAGGGCGAAGTCCGCGAGGATCTCCTCGTCGGGGACCTCCAGGAGCGCCAGGAGGACCGCCGCGAGCAGTCCCGTACGGTCCTTCCCCGAGGCGCAGTGGAAGACGAGCGGTCCGTCGGCGGCGGCGATGACCTCCAGGGCCGTACGGAGTTCCACGGCCCCGTCCTCCGCGACCTCGGCGAACCGGTCGGCGAGGTACCGCCACGGGTCGAGGTCGGGGTCGATCTCCGCCTGGTCGTACGGGCGGTGCTCGACGGAGAGGTTGTGCCAGGCGACGTCCCAGGTCTCCGGCAGGCGGCCCTTGGCCGCGATCTCCCACGGGTGGCGCAGGTCGATCACCGTGGTCACGCCCAGCTCCCGGAAGCGTTCCAGGTCCGCGGGACCGGCGTCCGCGAGCTTGCCGAGGGAGTCGGAGCGGTAGAGGGTCCCCCACCGCACGATCCCGCCGCCGGCGGTCCGACAGCCGCCCAGATCACGGAAGTTGTGGAGTCGCTCGAACGGTACGTGTCGTCTCACGGCGCCACTGTACGAGGCGCGCTCCCCGGGCTCACGCCCCGGCGGACTCCCAGAAGTGGCCGACGATCCCGTCCAGGTACGCGCGCCCCTCCTCGCCCGTGGTCCCCGAGGCGCCCCAGCTGCTGACCGCCGCCATCCGGGCGTGGTACTCCGTGTGCAGCCGCTGGAGCGCGGACTCCACGGTCCGCCGGGGCAGCGGCACCGTCCGCGCCACCGGCTTCACGTACGCCTGCCAGCGGGTGGTGACCGCGTCGCGCAGCAGCTCGGCGAGGCGCTCGTCGCCGCCGGTCGCGGTGAGCAGGGCGCGCGGGCCGAGGCCGAGGACCTCCGCGAGGGCGGCCGTCTGGCGCTCGGTGCCGCGCCAGCGCCCCTCGTCCTCCATCCGCTGGTACGCGGCGGCCGAGAGCCCCACCCGCCGCGCCAGCTCCTCGGGGGCGAGCCCGCGCGCCACCCGGTGCTCGCGCAGGGTGGAGGCGGCGGAGATCAGCTCGGCCGGGGAGCACCACAGGACGCCCGCGAGGGCGGTGAGCTCCTGCTCGGTGGGGACCGCCCCGCCGCGCTCCCAGGCGAGGACGGTCTCGGGGGTGGCGAAGACGCCGTACTGCGCCCGCAGGCCGTACGCGACGTGGCCGTGGGCCATGCCGAGGCCTTCGCGCAGGCGGCGCGCGGCCTGGGCGTCGAAGGGAGGGGTGGGTCGGTGCACGCGGCCACCGTAGGTGCGGAGGGTGACGGGTGGATACGGTGCGTTCCCCCAAGGCCAGAGGTTCGTAGGAACGTGGGAACCGGTCGGTAACACCGTCTTCCCTGCTCAGTGGCCGCGTACGGGGCCGCCCAGCCAGCGGTACTGGAGCTCGGGCCGTCCGATCTGCCCGTACTGCGGCGCCCGTACGGCCCGGCCCTCGGTGACGAGGTGTTCCAGGTAGCGGCGCGCGGTGATCCGGGAGATCCCGACCTCCGTCCCCGCCTCGGCGGCGGTGAGCCCGTCCGGGGCGGCCCGGAGGGCGCGGGTGACCGCCTCCAGCGTGGGGGCGCTCAGGCCCTTGGGGAGCGCGGCGGGGTGCGGGGCCCGCAGGGCGGCGAGCGCCCGGTCCACCTCGTCCTGCCCGGAGGCCTCCCCGGCGGCCGCCCGGAACTCGGCGTACCGGACGAGCCGGTCCCTGAGGGTCGCGAAGGCGAAGGGTTTGAGCACGTACTGGACGACCCCCAGGGAGACGCCCTCGCGCACGACGGCCAGGTCCCGGGCGGAGGTCACCGCGACGACGTCTGCGGTGTGCCCGGCGGCGCGCAGCGCGCGCAGGAGCTGGAGGCCGTGGCCGTCGGGCAGGTACAGGTCGAGCAGGATCAGGTCGACCGGCGTCCGGTCGAGCACCCGCACGGCGGCGGCCCGCGAGTGCGCGATCCCGACGACGGTGAACCCCTCGACCCGTCCGGCGTAGAGCGCGTGCGCGTCGGCGGCCACGGGGTCGTCCTCGACGACGAGCACCCGGAGAGGAGCGCCGCTCATGACACCGCCCCGCCCCCGGCGCCCCCGCCACCGCCGACCCGAGCGGCCGCACCCGCACGGGAGCCCCCACCGGGGCTCGGGGTGGCCCTGCCCGTACGGGAGTCCCCGCCGGGGCCCGGGGACCCGCTTGCGCGGGAGTCCCCGCCGGGGACCGGGGACCGGCCTGCGTGGGAGTCCCCGCCGGGGCTCGGGGTGGCCCTGCCCGTACGGGAGCTCCCGCCGGGGCCCGGGAACCCGCCTGTGCGGGAGTCCCCGCCGGGGCCCGGGGTGGCCCTGCCCGTACGGGAGCTCCCGCCGGGGACCGGGGACCCGCCTGCGCCGGGGCCTTCGCCGGTGCCGGAGAACCCGCCCGCGTCCGGGGCCGCGTCCGTGCCCGGGGCGCTGCCTGCACCGGGGTCTTCGCCTGCGCCTGAGGTCCCGTCCGTCGTGTCCGGGAGCTCTCCCGCGCCCGGCGCGCCGTCCGTGCCCGAAGAGCCGTCCGTGTCCGGCGCGCCGTCCCTGTCCGTCTCCCGCAAGGGCAGCCGTACCGTGAACTCCGCCCCGCCCTCCTCGCCGTCCGCGAGGGTCAGCGTGCCCGAGGCGCGGGAGACCGCCTGGCGGACCAGGGCCAGGCCCAGGCCGCGGCCCGGGCCCCGGGTGGACCAGCCGCGGCCGAGGACCGCGTCCCGGTCGGCCGGGCTGACGCCGGGGCCGCTGTCCGAGACCCGGATCAGCAGCTCGCCGTCTCCCGCGCGGGCCGCGACCGCGACCGTCACGCGCGCGTGCGGGGTCCCGCCCGCCGCCTCCACCGCGTTGTCGATCAGGTTGCCGAGGATCGTCACCAGGTCCCGCGCCGGCAGGGCCGCAGGCACCCGCCCGTCGTCGATGCGGCTGTCCTCGGTGAGGACCAGCTCCACGCCCCGCTCGTTGGCCTGCGCCGCCTTGCCGAGCAGCAGCGCGGCGAGGACGGGCTCGCCGACCGCGTCCACGACCCGGTCGGTGAGCGCCTGGGCCAGCTCCAGTTCCGCCGTCGCGAACTCCACCGCCTCCGCCACCCGGCCCAGCTCGATGAGCGAGACGACCGTGTGCAGCCGGTTCGCCGCCTCGTGCGCCTGCGAGCGCAGCGCCTCCGTGAAGCCCCGCTCGGAGTCCAGCTCGCCCGACAGGGCCTGGAGCTCCGTGCGGTCCCGCAGCGTGACCACGGTGCCGCGCCGCTCCCCGCCCACCACCGGGCGGGTGTTGACGACGAGGACCCGGTCGTCCGTCAGGTGCGTCTCGTCCACGCGCGGCTCCGAGGAGAGCAGCGCGCCCGTCAGCGGCGCGGGCAGGCCGAGCTCCGCCGCCGGACGCCCGACGACCCCCTCGTCCAGGCCGAGCAGTTCCCGCGCCCCGTCGTTGATCAGGGCGATCCGCCGCCGTCCGTCGAGCATCACGAGCCCCTCCCGCACGGCGTGCAGCGCGGCTTCGTGGTAGTCGTGCATCCGGCTCAGCTCGGTCGCGTTCATGCCGTGGGTGTGGCGCCGCAGGCGCGCGTTCACGACGTACGTCCCCGCCCCGCCGAGCGCGAGCGCCGCGCCCGCCATGCCGAGCAGGGCGGTCACCTGCTCCCGTACCTGCGCGCTGATCCGCTCGATCGTGATGCCCGCGCTGACCAGGGCGACGACCCGCCCGTCCGCGCCGAAGACGGGCGCGATCGTCCGCACGGAGGGACCGAGCACCCCGAGGTGCGTCTCGGAGTGGGTCCGCCCCCGCCGGGCCTGCTCGATGTGGCCGAGGTACGTGCGCCCGATCTGGTCCGGCTCCGGATGCGTCCAGCGGGTGCCGTCCGGGGCCATGATCACCACGAAGGCGACGTCCGCGTGGCGGCGCAGCGCCTCCGCGTACGGCTGGAGCGCCGCCGACGGGTCGGCCGAGCGCGCGGCGGCGGCCACGGACGGCGAGTCGGCGACGGCCGCGGCGGTGGCCGCGGACTGGCGCCGCGCGGTCTCCTCGGCCTGCGCCCGGTCCGTGAGGTACGCGAAGACCGCGCACCCCGCCACGACGACGGCCACGAGCACGACCTGCATCGCGAAGAGCTGGCCGGCCAGGCTGCGGGGACGGGGGAGCCGGGGGAGGCGGAGACGCATGCGGGTAAGTGTGCACGCCCGGGACCGCGCGGCGGCGCCGCGGCCCCGCTCCTCCCGTGACCGGCGTCGTTTCGGCCGTGAACGAAACGTACGCAACCGTGACCGGGGTCACAGGCTGGTGGATAGTCGCGGAGGTCCACCGGGACGCGGACGCCCGGGGGACACCCACCAGTACGAGGAGGACCCCCGTGGCCGCACGCCGGGACCGTACCCACTATCTGTATCTGGCCGTCATCGGCGCCGTACTGCTCGGCATCGCGGTCGGCTTCCTGGCGCCGGGCTTCGCCGTCGAGCTCAAGCCGCTCGGCACCGGCTTCGTCAACCTGATCAAGATGATGATCTCCCCGATCATCTTCTGCACGATCGTGCTCGGTGTCGGCTCCGTCCGGAAGGCCGCGAAGGTCGGTGCCGTCGGCGGCCTCGCCCTCGGCTACTTCCTGCTCATGTCGACGGTGGCGCTCGCGATCGGCCTGCTCGTCGGCAACCTCCTGGAGCCCGGCTCCGGCCTCCACCTCACCAAGGAACTGGCCGAGGCCGGCGCCAAGCAGGCGGAGGGCGCGAGCGAGTCCACGGCCGACTTCCTCCTCGGGATCATCCCGACCACCCTCGTCTCCGCCTTCACCGAGGGCGAGGTCCTCCAGACCCTCCTGGTCGCCCTCCTCGCGGGCTTCGCGCTCCAGGCGATGGGCGCGGCCGGGGAGCCGGTCCTGCGCGGGATCGGACACATCCAGCGGCTGGTCTTCCGCATCCTCGCCATGATCATGTGGGCGGCCCCCGTCGGCGCGTTCGGCGCCATCGCGGCGGTCGTCGGGGCGACCGGCGTGGACGCCCTGAAGTCCCTCGCCGTCATCATGATCGGCTTCTACCTGACCTGCGGGCTCTTCGTCTTCGTCGTGCTCGGCGCGATCCTGCGCCTGGTCGCCGGGATCAACATCTGGACCCTCCTGAAGTACCTGGGCCGCGAGTTCCTGCTGATCCTGTCCACCTCCTCCTCCGAGTCGGCGCTGCCCCGCCTCATCGCGAAGATGGAGCACCTGGGCGTCTCCAAGCCGGTCGTCGGCATCACCGTGCCGACCGGTTACTCCTTCAACCTCGACGGCACCGCGATCTACCTCACGATGGCCTCGCTCTTCGTCGCCGAGGCGATGGGCGACCCGCTGTCGGTCGGCGAGCAGGTCTCCCTCCTCGTCTTCATGATCATCGCCTCGAAGGGCGCGGCGGGCGTCACCGGCGCGGGCCTCGCCACCCTGGCGGGCGGCCTCCAGTCGCACCGGCCGGAACTGGTCGACGGGGTGGGCCTGATCGTCGGCATCGACCGCTTCATGAGCGAGGCCCGCGCCCTCACCAACTTCGCCGGCAACGCGGTCGCCACCGTCCTCGTCGGCACGTGGACGAAGGAGATCGACAAGGCGCGGGTGACCGAGGTCCTCGCCGGCCGGATCCCCTTCGACGAGAAGACCCTGGTCGACGACCACGCCCCGACGACCCCGGTCCCGGACCAGCGGGCGGACGGGGAGGACGAGAAGGCCCCCGCGAAGGTCTGACGGGCTCCGGCCCCCTCGCGAAGAACCTCCGGGTCCCGGGCCTTGAGCCGGATCCGGGCCCCGGGTACGGGAGGTCCCCGGCCGCCACGAGCGGCCGGGGACCTCCCGTTCATCCCGTAGCCCCGTTCACCCCCGTACTCCAGCCCCCGCCAACTCCGCCGACTCCTCCTCCGTCAGCACGGCAGGAAGGCGAGACCCGGCTCCGCGCGGAGCCGCAACTCCGCCCCGCCGTCCCGGACGGCGGGCGAGTACCGGTTCTGCACGGAGACGAGGCGGTCGCCCGGGACCTCCCGGGCCGGCAGGATCTGCTCCGCGTCCACGTTCGAGACCCCGGCGAGCCGGACCGTGCCCGCGTCCGGCAACTACCGCACCGCGCCAGGCGATTCGGCGTACGGCACGTCCGGGGCCGGCTTGTGCGGCTGGTACAGGCCGATCGCACCGCCCCCGAGCCGCCGGGCCGAGGCCTCCGCCGCCCGCCGCGGGTGCGCGGGCCGGCCGTCCACGGTCCAGCCGCCGGCCGTCCGTCCCCGCCTGCCCTTCGTCGCCACCGGCACCCCGTCCGTACGGCCCCCGTACGAGGCCAGGGCCCGGGCCACGAGCAGTTCGCCCTCGCCCGGCTCGCCGTCCGGCGGGTGGTAGGAGTCGGCGGTGTCGAACTGACCGCCCGCCCCGAGGTCCTGGAGGTCCACCACGTGGTGGGCGAGGACTGCTGGATCCTCAAGGTCGCCGTCACCGACACCGTCCACCTCGAAGACGTCCTGGAACAGGCCTCGGCCCTCGGCCGCACCACGACCTCGATCGTCCTCTCCTCCCCGGTGGAGGGGAAGCCGCTGCTGCCGCCGGACCGGAAGCGCCCCTGACACCGGCCCTTGCCCTGACGTCGACGTCAAGGCCTACGGTCGGGGGCATGCGCATCGGAGAGCTGGCCGAGCGGGCCGGGACCACCACGCGGACGCTGCGGTACTACGAGTCGCGCGGTCTCCTGACCGCGCGGCGCACGGACCGGGGGCACCGCACGTACGACGAGGACGACCTGCGGCTCCTCCAGCAGATCAGGACCCTGCAGGACTTCGGGTTCGAGCTGGAGGAGACGCGGCCGTTCGTGGAGTGCCTGCGCGCGGGGCACCCGGCGGGGGACGCGTGCCCCGCGTCGATCGCCGTCTACCGGCGGAAGCTCGCCGAGCTGGACGGCCTGATCGAACAACTCCGGACGGTACGTGCCCAGGTGGGCGCCCAGCTCCTCCGGGCCGAGGCGGAACTGCCGCACGGCCCGGAGCCCCGGTGCGGACTGACCACGGAGACGGAGGAGTGACGCACATGACGCCGGACGCGACGAGCACGCCGAGTACGCCGAGTACGCCGAGTACGCCGAGCACGCCGAGCACGACGGGCGTGACCGAGGTGACGGACGCGGACTTCGGCACGGAGGTGCTGGGCTCGGGGCCGCCGGTCCTGGTGAAGTTCACCGCCGAGTGGTGCGGACCGTGCCGGCAGCTGAGGCCGGTGCTCGACGCGCTCGCCCGGGAGGAGGCCGGGCGCCTCCGGATCGTCGAGATCGACGTGGACCGCAACCCGGAGACCACGGCGCGGTACGGGGTCCTCGCCACCCCGACCCTCCTGCTCCTCCGGAACGGCGAACCCGTGAAGTCCCTGGTCGGCGCCCGCCCGAAGCGCCGCCTCCGGGAGGAGCTGGAGGACGTCCTCGGCTCCTGAGCCGTCGGGATCCCGGGGCCGCCGGGCCCCTGGAGCCGGCGGCGGGGGACCCGGCGCCCCGTGCCAGACTTCTGCCGCATGAACCGTGATCACGACATGACCGGCCTGACCGTCGGGGACCGCGACCCCGAGCTGGCGAAGCTCCTCGACCAGGGGCTCGACGCGTACAACTTCGCGGCCACCGGCACCAGCCTCAAGGACCAGAGCGAGTTCTCGGTGAAGGCCGTCGATCCGGCGACCGGCGAGGTCGTCGGCGGCATCACCGCCTGGACCTGGGCCGGACTGCTGGGCATCGACATGCTCTGGGTGCGCGAGGAGCACCGTCGCGACGGCTGGGGCGGCAGGCTCCTGCGCGCCGCCGAGGCGGAGGCCCGCCGCCGCGGCTGCGACCGGGCCACCGTCTCCTCCTTCACCTTCCAGGCCCCGGACTTCTACCGCCGGCACGGCTACGTGGAGACCGGCCGCACCCTCGGCATCCCGGGCGGCGCCGAGGACGTCCACTTCCACAAGGAGCTGACCGGGGACCCCGGGACCCCGGTGTAGGGCGCGTCCGGCGGATCACGGCCGGGCGCCGGGGACCCCGTACCCGTCACGGGGTCGTCGCCGCCGTTCGGGAGGAGCGGTGCCGCGCGCCGGTGACGACGAGCGAGACGTTCTGCCCGCCGAAGCCGAAGGAGTTGCTGAGCACGGCCTCCTGGGGGACGTCCCGTCGCTCCGTGACGACGTCGAGGTCGATGTCGGGACCGACGCCGGCCGCGGCGAGGTTGCGGGTCGGCGGGACGACGCCGTGCTCCACGCTGAGGACGGCGACGAGCGCCTCGATCGCGCCGGCCGCGCCGAAGAGATGGCCGAGCGCCGCCTTGGGGGCGGTCACGGTGGCGCGGCCGAAGACCTTCCCGATCGCGCGCGCCTCGGCGACGTCGCCGACCTGGGTTCCGGTGGCGTGGGCGTTGACGTGGGTGATCTGCTCGGGAGCCAGGCCGGCTCGCGCGAGCGCCTTGCGCATGGCCGCGATCTGGCCGGAGCCGTCGGGGACGGGCGCGGTGATGTGGTGGGCGTCGGCGGCCACGCCGGCGCCCGCGAGCACCGCGCGGACGCGCGCGCCCCGGGCCGCGGCGTGCTCGGCGCTTTCGAGCACCACGACGGCCGCGCCCTCGCCGAGGACGAATCCGCTGCGGTCCGCGGCGAACGGCCGGGACGCCGAGGCGGGTTCGGCGGTGTACTGGGACAACGCCTGCGCCTGGACGAAGCCGGCGACGGTGATCGGGGTGATCGCGGCCTCGGTCCCGCCCGCGATGACCACGTCCGCCTCGCCCGCGCGGATGAGCCCGGCCCCCAGGGCGATCGCCTCGGCACCGGAGGAGCACGCCGAGACGGGGGTGTGGACACCGGCCCGCGCGCCGTACTCGATGCTGATCAGGGCCGCCGCGGCGTTGGGCATGAGCATCGGGACCGTGCGGGGCGAGACGCGCCGCGCCCCGGCCGTCTCCAGCGCGTCGTCCTCCCTCAGCAGCGTCTGTACGCCCCCGATGCCCGTGCCGATCGCGGACGCGAGCCGGTCCGGGTCCACCCGCGGGGCACCGGCGTCGGCCCAGGCCTCGGCCGCCGCGACGAGGGCCGCCTGCTGCGAGCGGTCGAGCCGCCTCGCCCGCACCGGCGGCAGGGAGTCGGCCGGGTCGGCCGCCATCGTCCCCGCGACGACGTCGGGAAGGCCGGCGGCCTCGTGGCCGGGCAGGACGACGCCGCGGATGCCGGACCCGCCGGCGAGCAGGGCGTTCCAGGTGGACTCCACGTCCCCGCCGAGCGGTGTGATCGCGCCGAGTCCGGTCACGACGACTTCGGTCCGGTGCATGTCCCTCAACTTTCTTGTATGCGATACAAGCGAACGAGACCATGTTGTATCACATACAATTCGAGCGTGGAGAAGAAGCGAACCGAAGCCGCGGCGGCACCGACCCGCTCGACGCCGACCCGTTCGACGCCGGTCCGGTCGCGCGACCGGGGGCGCGCGACGAGGCGTCACCTGATCGAGGTGGCCGCGCGGCTCTGCGGAGAGCGGCCCGGTGCCGAGCCGAGCGTCGCGGAGATCGCGAACGCGGCGGGCGTCTTCCCCAACCAGGTCACCTACCACTTCGGGTCCAAGGACGCGCTGCTCGTGCACGCCGCCTTCCTCGGCCTGCTGCACGACGCCCGGCGCATCGAGCGCATCGGCCGGCAGGCCCCCGACGCGGCGGCCTTCCGGCGCAACGTCGCCCGCGCCGTCCTGGCCATGCCCTCGCTCCCGTCGGTCGCGCGGGCGCTCGCCGCGGGAATCTCCAAGCCCGAGCTCGCCCCCGTGGTCGACCGGCACCTCCAACTGCTGTTCCGGCAGTCCGAGCGCTTCGTGGGCCGGCTCGTCGACAGCCGCGGCTGGGGGACCCGCCGGCCGCTCGGCGCGGAGGCCAGGACGTTCTGGAGCACCGCGCTCGGCGCGGTGCTGCTCGTCCGCGCCGGGGCGCACGGCACCGTCGCCGACCTCGACCTCGCCGGAGCGCTGACCGTCTACGACGGACCCGGGCACGACTAGGGCGTCGTGTCCGGCGGATCAGGGCCCCGGTCCCCGGAATTCGCTCGCGTCAGGACATGCCGTCAGGGCATACAGAAATACCCCGACTGGAATTGACAGTCGGGGTATCGCATCACGTATATTGGTGGATTCCGTGTGCGCACACAAAGGCGACACGGAGAAGTTCACTAAACGCACTGTATCGCGCCGGGAGTCGAATTGTCAACCGAGGAATTTCGGAATGAACAACGATTCATCACCGATCTCTACACACGACTCGACGACCTGAGGGACCAGGCCGAGGCCGCCGTCGACCGCGCCCTGCGCACCCCCGGCACCGGCGGCAACCAGGGCCGGCTCGAACGGGACGTGCTGGTCGCCGAACAGTCCGGGCTGCTCGCCGCGCTCAACGCGGGGGAGAGCGGCCTCTGCTTCGGCCGGCTCGTCTTCCGCGACGGCCGCGACCACCACATCGGCCGGCTCGGCATCCGCGAGGACGACCCGGACCGCACCCCCCTCGTGGTCGACTGGCGCGCCGAGGTCGCCCGCCCCTTCTACCTCGCCACCGGATACGAGCCGATGGGCCTCTCCCGCCGCCGCCACATCAGCACCACCGGCCGCACGGTCACCGCCCTCCACGACGAGGTCCTCGACCTCGCCGACGCCACCCGCACCGGCCACGAGAGCCGGGACGCCGACGAGGTGCTGCTCGCCTCGCTCGACGCCGCCCGCACCGGCCGCATGCACGACATCGTGCAGACCATCCAGGCCGAGCAGGACGCCATCATCCGCTCCCCGCACCGCGGCGTCCTCGTCGTGGAGGGCGGCCCCGGCACCGGCAAGACCGCCGTCGCCCTGCACCGCGCCGCGTACCTCCTCTACGCCCACCGCGAGCAGCTGGCCCGCCGGGCCGTCCTCGTCGTCGGCCCCAACCCCGCCTTCCTCGGCTACATCGGCAACGTGCTGCCCTCCCTCGGAGAGACCGGCGTCCTCCTCGCCACCCCCGCCGAGCTCTTCCCCGGCGTCCGCGCCACCGGCACCGACACCCCCCGCGCCGCCGCCGTCAAGGGCTCCGCCGCCATGGCCGACGCCCTCGCCGCCGCCGTACGCGACCGCCAGCGGGTCCCCGAGCGCGGCGAACCCCTCGTCGTCCCGCACGACGACGGCGACCTGGTCGTGGACTGGGGCATGGCCATGGAGGCCCGCCACAAGGCACGCGAGACCGCCCTCCCGCACAACCTCGCCCGTCCCTACTTCGTCTTCCGGATCCTCGACGCCCTCGCCGAGCAGCTCGCGGACCGCATCGGCGCCGACCCCTACGGCGGCCCCAACTTCCTCGGCCCCGACGACATCGCCCTGCTCGCCAAGGGCATCGCCGCCAACCCCGAGGTGTACGCGGCCCTCGACACCCTCTGGCCCGCCCTCACCCCGCAGGACTTCCTCGCGGACTACCTCACCGAGCCCACCCACCTGCCCGACGCCGACGCCGTCGCGATCCGCCGCGAGGGCGGCGCGTGGACCCCCGCCGACGTGCCCCTCCTCGACGAGGCCGCCGAACTGCTCGGCCAGGACGACTCGGCCGCCCGCGCCGCCGAGGAGGCCGAGCGGCAGAAGCGCATCCAGTACGCGCAAGGGGTCCTCGACGTCTCCTACGCCTCCCGCACCTACGAGTTCGAGGACAAGGAGGAGCAGGACAAGGACGCCTCCGAGGTCCTCTCCGCCCACGACATCATCGACGCCGAGCGGTTCGCGGAGCGCCACGAGGAGGCCGATCACCGCACCGCAGCCGAACGGGCCGCCGCCGACCGCACCTGGGCCTTCGGGCACATCATCGTGGACGAGGCCCAGGAGCTCTCCGCGATGGCCTGGCGACTCCTGATGCGCCGCAGCCCCAGCCGCTCCATGACCCTGGTCGGGGACCCCGCCCAGACCGGCGACCCGGCCGGCGTCGGCGCCTGGCGGGACATCCTCGGCCCGTACGTGGAGGACCGCTGGGAGCTGGTCCGGCTCGGCGTCAACTACCGCACCCCCGCCGAGATCATGGCCGTCGCCGCCGACGTGCGGCGCGAGACCGACCCCGGCTTCGAACCGCCGAGCTCGGTCCGCTCCACCGGCGTCGAGCCCTGGGACCGCACGGCCGGGGACCCGGTGAAGGAGGCCGCCGACGCGGTCGCCGCCGAGCGGCGCCCCGACGGGCGGCTCGCCGTGATCGCCCCGCCGGAGCTGCACCCGGCCCTGGTCGCCGCCCTCCCGGACGCCGACCACGGCCCGGCCCCCGACCTCACCCGGCCGGTGGTCCTGCTCGACCCCCGGCAGGCCAAGGGCCTGGAGTTCGACACGGTCCTCGTCGTGGACCCGGACGGCATCCGGGCCGGCGCCCCGCACGGCGTGAACGACCTGTACGTGGCGCTGACCCGGGCCACCCAGCGCCTCGGCGTGATCAGGCCGGCCTGAGACCGGGGCCGGGGCTCACGCCCGCCGTGCCCTTCAAGCCGGCCTGAGCCACACCGTCGCCAGCGGCGGCAGCGTCATCCGCACGCTGGACGACCGCCCGTGCCACGGCACCGACTCGGTCTTCGCCGGGTCGGTGCCGACCACGTCCGAGCCCCCGTACCGGGCCGCGTCCGTGTTCAGCACCTCCGTCCAGGCCGCGAAGGTGTCCGGCACCCCCAGCCGGTAGTCGTGCCGCACCACCGGCGAGAAGTTCGACACGGCGAGCAGCGGCGAGCCGAAGCCGTCGAACCGCAGGAACGCGAAGACGTTGTCGTCGGCCGCGTCCCCGACCACCCACTCGAACCCCTCCGGCGAGGTGTCCCGCTCCCACAGCGACGGCGTCGCCGTGTACACCGTGTTCAGGTCGCGCACCAGGTCCCGCACGCCCCGGTGGTCCGCCTCCGCCCCGTACTCCGGGTCGAGCAGCCACCAGTCCGGGCCGTGGTCCGCCGACCACTCCCCGCCCTGCGCGAACTCCTGGCCCATGTAGAGCAGTTGCTTGCCCGGGTGGGCCCACATGAAGCCCAGGTACGCGCGGTGGTTGGCCCGCTGCTGCCACCAGTCGCCCGGCATCTTCGACACCAGCGACCGCTTGCCGTGCACGACCTCGTCGTGCGAGATCGGCAGGATGTAGTTCTCGCTGTACGCGTACACCATCGAGAACGTCATCTCGTTGTGGTGGTACTTCCGGTGCACCGGCTCCTTCTGCACGTACTCCAGGGAGTCGTGCATCCAGCCCATGTTCCACTTCATGCCGAAGCCGAGGCCCCCGAAGCCGCCGGGGCCCACCTGGTCCGTCGGCCGCGTCACCCCGTCCCAGGCCGTGGACTCCTCCGCGAAGGTCACGATCCCCGGGCAGCGCCGGTACACGGTCGCGTTCATCTCCTGGAGGAACGCCACGGCGTCCGGGTTCTCCCGGCCGCCGAACTCGTTCGGCACCCACTCGCCGTGCTCGCGCGAGTAGTCCAGGTAGAGCATCGAGGCGACCGCGTCCACCCGCAGGCCGTCGATGTGGAACTCCTGGCACCAGTACACGGCGTTGGCGACGAGGAAGTTCCGCACCTCCTTGCGCCCGTAGTCGAACTCCAGGGTCCCCCAGTCCGGGTGGTGCGACCGGCGCGGGTCCTCGTGCTCGTACAGCGGCCGCCCGTCGAACTCCGCGAGCGCCCAGTCGTCCTTCGGGAAGTGCGCCGGGACCCAGTCCATCAGGACCCCGATCCCCGCCCGGTGCAGCGCGTCCACCAGGTACTTGAAGTCGTCCGGGGTGCCCATCCGGGCCGTCGGCGCGTAGAACCCGGTCACCTGGTAGCCCCACGAGCCGCCGAAGGGGTGCTCGGCGACCGGCATGAACTCCACGTGCGTGAAACCGAGGTCGCGCACGTACGCGGGCAGCTGCTCGGCCAGCTCGCGGTAGGTGAGCCCCGGCCGCCAGGACGCCAGGTGCACCTCGTACACCGACAATGGCGCCTCGTGCGCCGGGCGCGCGCCCCGCCGCTCCATCCACTCGCCGTCGTTCCACACGTGGTGCGACTCGGTGACGATCGACGCCGTGTTCGGCGGGCACTCGGTCCGCCGGGCCATCGGGTCCGCCCGCAGCGTGTGCGAGCCGTCGGGCCGGGCGATGTCGTACTTGTAGACCGTGCCCTCGCCGAGACCGGGCACGAACAGCTCCCACACGCCCGTCGAACCGAGCGAGCGCATCGGCAGGCCCGCGCCCCAGTACGTGAACTCGCCGGTGAGCCGCACCCCGCGCGCGTTCGGCGCCCAGACCGCGAACCGGGTTCCGGCCACGCCCTCGTGCGTCATGATCCGGGAGCCGAGCGCCGTCCACAGCTCCTCGTGCCGGCCCTCCCCGATCAGGTGCAGGTCCAGGTCCCCGAGCGAGGGCAGGAAGCGGTACGGGTCCTGGACCTCCAGCTCCGTGCCTTCGGCGCCTTCGTCGTAACGGACCCTCAGCTCGTACGCCGGCACCTTCCGCAGCAGCGGCAGCAGCCCGGAGAAGAGACCGTCCCCGTCGTCGTGGAGCACGACCCGGCGGCCCTTGACGAGGACGGCGACCTCCCGGGCGAACGGGCGCAGCACCCGCACCACCACCCCGCCGCGCACCGGGTGCGCGCCGAGCACCCCGTGCGGGTCGTGGTGCTCCCCGGCGAGCAGCCGGGCCCGGTCGCCCGGGTCGAGCGGTAGCGCCTTCCGTACGGCGGGCCGCTCCGGCGCCGGCTCCTTCCGCACGGCGAGCAGGTCCGCCGCGGACGCCTTCCCGGCAGTGGCCGACGCGGGCGCCTTCCTGGCTGTGGACGTCTTTCCTGCGGATCGGGCGGTCACGGGGATGCCTCCTGGAGGACGGGAAAGGGAAAGGGGGAATCGGTGGGGAACACGCTTGTGGAACGGGCCGCGGGGACGCCGGGACACTCGGCCGAACGGGGCCGGTGGGGGTTCTCGCGGGTGGGACGGGGCCCGCGGGACGGGTCCGCTGCTCCGAACGGGGTACTCACGGGATCGCCGCCAGCCGTTCGATCGCCGCCATCGGGACCGGCAGCCAGTCCGGCCGGTGCCGGGCCTCGTAGACGACCTCGTACACCGCCTTGTCGGTCTCGTAGGCGCGCAGGAGCGCCGGGTCCGAGCGCGGGTCGGCGCCCGCCGCCTCCGCGTAGCCGCCGCAGAAGGCGTCGCGGCAGCGGGCCGCCCAGTCGGCGTTCCACGGGCGGTGGGTGCGGGCCGCGTAGTCGAAGGAGCGGAGCATCCCGGCGACGTCCCGGACCGTGGGCTGCGGGCTGCGCCGCTCGTCCAGCGGCTTCGCGGGCTCCCCCTCGAAGTCGATGACCGCCCAGGCCCCGTCGGAGCCCCGCAGGGTCTGCCCGAGGTGCAGGTCGCCGTGGATGCGCTGGAGCGCCCCCGCCCCGGCCGCCCCGCCCGCCGCCGCGAAGACGGCCCGGAGCCCCGGCACGTGCGGCAGCAGCGCGGGCACGGCCTGCGCCGCCGCGTGCAGCCGCCGGTCCATCGCGTCGGCGAGCAGTTCGGCCTCGGCCTTCCCGAGCCGCCGCGTCGGCAGCGCCCCGGCGAGCGCCAGGTGCACCTCGGCCGTGGCGCGGCCGAGCGCCCGCGCCTCGGCGGTGAACTCGCGCCCGTCGGCCAGCGCGTCGAGCGCGAGCCGCCAGCCGTCCCGGGAGTCCCGCAGGTACGGCTGGAGGACGCCGAGGGTCGCGGCCCCCGACTCGAACCAGGCGACCGGCGCGGGCACCCGGGCGCAGCCGGCCCGGCTGAGCGCCAGCGGCAGCTCCAGGTCGGGGTTGGCGCCGGGGCTGACCCGCCGGAAGATCTTCAGGATGTACGCGTCGCCGTAGACGAGCGAGGAGTTGGACTGCTCGGCGTCGAGCACGCGGGGCGCGAGCGCGGCCGGCAGGGCGGTGGTGGCGTGGAAGCGCAGCGGGCCGGTCCGGCCCGGGGTGCGCAGCCGCTCGTAGAGGAGCCCGGCGAGCCGCGGGTCGCGCAGCCCTTCGTAGACGGCCCGTCCGGCGAGCGGCCCCTGCCGGATCCGCCCGATCAGGGCGGGGGCGAGGCGGGGCGGGAGCTGGGTCCGTACGCCCAGGAGCAGTTGGTAGCAGTCGGAGGGCGAACCGGCCGGGCGGCCCGGCTGTTCGACCCGTACGAGCAGGTGGAGGAGGCCGGGCCCCGGGCCGTCCGGCGGCAGCAGCTCGGTGGCCGCGTCCAGGGTGAATCCGGTGACCCGGCGGCCCTTGCCCGCGAACCAGCGCTGCCGTGGCAGCCATTCGTGGAGCAGGGGGGCGAGGGACGGAAGGAGGGCGTCCGGGGCCCGGGTGGTGGATGCGGTCTCCGGCATGGCATCGCGTCCTTTCCCCGGGGCGCGCAGTTGGCTTTCGTATACGTTCAAATGCGCAGAGTGTCCCGGATGGCGGCTTGGACTGTCCGGATGTGCGGGACGTGTCGGAAAGGGAAGATCCGTACGGGCCCGGGAAGAAGGCCCGTATGGACCTGAATCGTGTGTGGGTCACAGTGCCCCCGGCGGGACGGGTGAAACCGCCCCGCCGCGGACGTGGCCGAACCGTCCCGGTCTCAGCCCTTCTTGAGGCGGAACCAGTAGAACCCGTGTCCCGCGAGGGTCAGGAGGTACGGGAGTTGACCGATGGCAGGAAACTTCACGCCACCGATCAGCTCCATGGGGTGCAGGCCCGCGAAGCGCCGCAGGTCCAGCTCGGTCGGCTGCGCGAACCGCGAGAAGTTGTTCACGCACAGCACCAGGTCGTCGCCGTCCTCGCGCAGGAACGCGAGCACCGCCGGATTGGACGCGGGCAGTTCCGTGTACGTCCCCGTGCCGAAGGCCCGGTTCTGCTTGCGGATCTCGATCATCCGCTTCGTCCAGTGCAGCAGCGACGACGGCGAGGCCATGCCCGACTCCACGTTGGTCACCTGGTAGCCGTGGACCGGGTCCATGATGGCCGGAAGGTAGAGCCTGCCCGGGTCGCAGGAGGAGAAGCCGGCGTTCCGGTCGGGCGTCCACTGCATCGGGGTGCGCACCCCGTCCCGGTCGCCCAGCCAGATGTTGTCGCCCATGCCGATCTCGTCGCCGTAGTACAGCACCGGTGAGCCCGGCAGCGAGAAGAGCAGCGCGGTGAACAGCTCCATCTGGTTGCGGTCGTTGTCCAGGAGCGGGGCGAGCCGGCGCCGGATGCCGATGTTGGCCCGCATCCGCGGATCCTTGGCGTACTCGGAGTACATGTAGTCGCGCTCTTCGTCCGTGACCATTTCGAGCGTCAGCTCGTCGTGGTTGCGCAGGAAGATGCCCCACTGGCAGCCGGACGGGATCTCCGGGGTCTTCGCCAGGATCTCCGAGACCGGGTAGCGGGACTCGCGCCGCACGGCCATGAAGATCCGCGGCATGACCGGGAAGTGGAAGGCCATGTGGCACTCGTCGCCGCCCGACCGGAAGTCGCCGAAGTAGTCGACGACGTCCTCCGGCCACTGGTTCGCCTCGGCGAGCAGCACCGTGTCCGGGTAGTGCTCGTCGATCTCCTTGCGGACCCGCTTCAGGAAGGCGTGGGTGGCCGGAAGGTTCTCGCAGTTGGTGCCCTCCTCCTGGTACAGGTACGGCACCGCGTCCAGCCGGAAGCCGTCGATCCCCAGGTCCAGCCAGAACTTCAGCGCGGACAGGATCTCCTTCTGCACCGCCGGGTTCTCGTAGTTGAGGTCCGGCTGGTGCGAGAAGAACCGGTGCCAGTAGTACTGCTTGCGCACCGGATCGAAGGTCCAGTTGGAGGTCTCCGTGTCGACGAAGATGATCCGGGCGTCCGCGTACTGCTTGTCGTCGTCGGCCCAGACGTAGTAGTCGCCGTACGGCCCGTCCGGATCGCGCCGCGACTCCTGGAACCACATGTGCTGGTCGCTGGTGTGGTTCATGACGAAGTCGATGATCACGCGCATGCCGCGCTGGTGGGCCGCGTCCACGAACTCCACGAAGTCGGCCAGGTCGCCGAACTCCGGGAGCACCGAGGTGTAGTCGGCCACGTCGTAGCCGCCGTCCCGCAGCGGGGACTTGAAGAACGGCGGCAGCCAGAGGCAGTCCACGCCCAGCCACTGGAGGTAGTCCAGCTTGGACGTGATGCCCTTCAGGTCGCCGACGCCGTCGCCGTTGCTGTCCTGGAAGGAGCGGACGAGGACCTCGTAGAAGACGGCCCGCTTGAACCAGTCGGGGTCACGGTCCTTGGCGGGGGTGTCCTCGAACTTGTCGGGGACGGGCTCGTTGACAGTCATGAGGTGGGTGACCCTCCGGTCTGCGGGGACGGTCGCAGGGCCAGTACGTGCGCGGGCGTGACGCCCGGTTCCAGGCGCACGTAGTTGGCCCTGCCCCAGTGATAGGTGTCGCCGGTGAGCTCGTCGCGCACCGGCGCGGTCTCGTGCCAGTCGAGGCCGAGTTCCGGCATGTTCAACGAGACCGTCGCCTCCTGGGTGTGGTGCGGGTCGAGGTTGACGACCACCAGAACGGTGTTCGAACCGGAGCGCTTGCTGTACGCGATCACCTGCGGGTTGTCCACGTCGTGGAAGGTCAGGTTCCGCAGCCGGCGCAGGGCCGGGTGGCGGCGCCTGATCCGGTTCAGGTTCGTGATCAGCGGGGTGATCGTCCTCCCCGCGCGCTCCGCCGACTCCCAGTCACGGGGCCGCAGTTCGTACTTCTCCGAGTCCAGGTACTCCTCGCTGCCCTCCCGCAGCGGGGTGTTCTCGCACAGCTCGTACCCGGCGTACACGCCCCAGGACGGCGAGAGCGTCGCCGCGAGCACCGCCCGCACCTCGAACGCGGGCCGGCCGCCCTTCTGGAGGTAGCCGGGCAGGATGTCCGGGGTGTTCACCCAGAAGTTCGGCCGCATCTGCGCGGCCGTCTCCCGGGACAGCTCCGTCAGGTACTCCGTCAGCTCCTCCTTGGTGTTGCGCCAGGTGAAGTACGTGTACGACTGCTGGAAGCCGATCGCGCCCAGGGTCCGCATCATCGCGGGCCGGGTGAACGCCTCCGCCAGGAAGACCACGTCCGGATCGTCCTTGTTGATCTCCCCGATGACCCGCTCCCAGAACACCACCGGCTTGGTGTGCGGGTTGTCGACGCGGAAGATCCGGATGCCGTGGTCCATCCAGTGCCGCAGCACCCGCACGGTCTCCTCGACGATCCCGTCCATGTCCTTGTCGAACGCGATGGGATAGATGTCCTGGTACTTCTTCGGCGGGTTCTCCGCGTACGCGATCGAGCCGTCGGGGCGCTGGTGGAACCAGTCCGGGTGCTTCTCCACCCACGGGTGGTCCGGCGAGCACTGGAGCGCGAAGTCGAGCGCGATCTCCAGGCGCAGCTCCCGGGCCCGCACCACGAAGGCGTCGAAGTCCTCGAAGGTGCCCAGGTCCGGGTGGAGCGCGTCGTGCCCGCCCTCCGGCGAACCGATTGCCCACGGCACGCCCACGTCGCTCGGCGACGCCGACAGGGAGTTGTTCGGTCCCTTGCGGTGGGTCTCGCCGATCGGGTGCACCGGCGGCAGGTACACCACGTCGAAGCCCATCGCCGCCACCGCCGGAAGCCGCTCGGCGGCCGTCCGGAAGTTCCCCGGGACCGTGCGCCCGTCGACCGTCCGCGCGCCCTCGGAGCGAGGGAAGAACTCGTACCACGAGCCGTACAGGGCCCGCTCGCGCTCCACCCGGAGGGGGAACTTCGGTGAGGAGGTGAGCAGTTCGCGCAGCGGGTGGCGGTCCAGGGTCTCCACCACCCGGGGGGCCAGGGCGGCCGCGAGCCGCACGGCGGCGGGACGGGACGCGTCGCGCAGGGTGTCCGCCACCGCGAGCACGGCCTCCCGGCCGCCGCCCTTCTTCGGGACGCCCTTCGCCGCCCGCTCGTGCAGCTCGGCCCCCTCGGCGAGGACCAGCTCGGAGTCGATCCCGGCCGGGATCTTGATCTTCGCCGCGTGCCGCCAGGTGGCGATCGGGTCGCTCCAGGCCTCGACGGCGTACGTCCAGGAGCCCTCGGCGTCCGGGGTGACCTCGGCCCCCCACCGGTCGGTGCCCGGCGCCAGTTCGCGCATCGGGATCCAGGGGCCGGGACGGCCCGACGGGCCGCGCAGCACGACATTGGCGGCGACCGCGTCGTGACCCTCGCGGAAGACGGTCGCCGTCACCTCGAAGGTCTCTCCGGCCACCGCCTTCGCGGGGCGCCGGCCGCAGTCGACCAGTGGGCGGACGTCCAGTACGGGAATGCGTCCCATGAGCGGATTCACAGCATCACCTGACGGGGTACGGGGGTGCGGGTGGTGGTGCGCTCTTTCTAGCTCCGCCGACGGCCGGCGGGTCGGGGGCGTGCCCTCTCCCGTCCGCGTTCACCCGGACGGTCGAACCGAGGGGGTGAAAGGGGGTCAGGAAGGGGCGCGTGCCGGGCGTTACCGGAGGAGCCTTCCCATGGTGCACCCTCGGGCAATCCGGCGCTTTGTTAACTACCGGGTCGTAGCAAAACGGGCAAGGGCGGAAGTCGGACACGAAGCCGTCACCGTCCCCGCGGCATCAGGACGTTGCTCCCGCACGGTCCGTCACAGGGGTGTCCTCACCCGTCGGTTCCCGTTGCTCCGATCCGGTCGGGGCTACCATCGGAGCGGCACGCCGGACACACAGCGTGGTGCGTCCCCTCCGGTCCGTACTCGCCTGCGAAGGTGGAACACGTGAAGGCAATCCGTCGATTCACCGTGCGTCCCGTCCTCCCCGACACCCTTCGACCCCTCGCTGACCTGGCGCGCAACCTGCGCTGGTCCTGGCACGAGCCCACCCGGGCCCTCTTCGAGTCCCTCGGCACCTCCGGGCCGGACGCCCCGCCCGGCACCGACCCCGTCCGGATCCTCGGCTCCCTCGAAGCCACCCGGCTCGCCGCGCTCGCCGCCGACCAGGACTTCCTGGTCCGGCTCCGCGCCGCCGCCGAGGACCTCGACGCCTATCTGAACGCCCCCCGCTGGTACCAGGAGCAGCCCGGCGACCTCCCGGCCGCCGTCGCCTACTTCTCGCCCGAGTTCGGCGTGGCCGCCGCCCTGCCCCAGTACTCCGGCGGCCTCGGCATCCTCGCCGGCGACCACCTCAAGGCCGCCAGCGACCTCGGCGTCCCCCTGATCGGCGTCGGACTGCTCTACCGGCACGGCTACTTCCGCCAGTCCCTCGGCAGGGACGGCTGGCAGCAGGAGCAGTACCCCGTCCTCGACCCCGGCGAGCTGCCCGTCACCCTGCTCCGCGAGCCCGACGGCACCCCCGCCCGCGTCACCCTCGCCCTGCCCGGCGGCCGCAGCCTGCACGCCCACCTGTGGACCGCCCAGGTCGGCCGCGTCCCGCTGCTCATGCTCGACTCCGACGTCGAGGAGAACGCCCCCGGCGAACGCGGCGTCACCGACCGCCTCTACGGCGGCGGCAGCGAGCACCGGCTCCTCCAGGAGATGCTGCTCGGCATCGGCGGCGTCCGCGCCGTCCGCACGTACACCCGGCTCACCGGCCACCCCGCCCCCGAGGTCTTCCACACCAACGAGGGCCACGCCGGCTTCCTCGGCCTCGAACGCATCCGGGAACTCCAGCGCGACGGGCTCGACTTCGACAGCGCCCTGGAGACCGTCCGGGCCGGGACCGTCTTCACCACCCACACCCCCGTCCCGGCCGGCATCGACCGCTTCGACCGCGCCCTGGTCGCCCGCCACCTCGGCGAGGACGGCGCCCTGCCCGGCGTCGACACCGGCCGCGTCCTCGCCCTCGGCGACGAGACCCCCCTCGGCGGCGAACCCGGCGTCTTCAACATGGCCGCCATGGGCCTGCGCCTCGCCCAGCGCGCCAACGGCGTCTCCACCCTGCACGGCGCCGTCAGCCGCGCCATGTTCGCCGGACTCTGGCCGGGATTCGACCCCGAAGAAGTGCCCATCACCTCCATCACCAACGGCGTCCACGCCCCCACCTGGGTCGCCCCCGAGGTCGGCCCGCTCGGCCCCGACGCGAGCGACCGCGAGCTGTGGGACCTGCGCCGCACCCTGCGCGAACGGCTCGTCACCGACGTACGGGACCGGCTGCGGGCCTCCTGGCGGCAGCGCGGCGCGGCCGCCGCCGAACTCGGCTGGACCGACTCCGTCCTCGACCCCGACGTCCTCACCATCGGCTTCGCCCGCCGCGTCCCCTCGTACAAGCGGCTCACCCTGATGCTGCGCGACAAGGACCGGCTGCGGTCGCTGCTGCTCCACCCCGAGCGGCCCGTGCAGCTCGTCGTCGCCGGCAAGGCCCACCCCGCCGACGACGGCGGCAAGCGGCTCGTCCAGGAACTCGTCCGCTTCGCCGACGACCCCCGGGTCCGGCACCGGATCGTCTTCCTGCCCGACTACGGCATGGCGATGGCCCGCGGCCTCTACCCCGGCTGCGACGTCTGGCTCAACAACCCCCTGCGCCCCCTGGAGGCCTGCGGCACCAGCGGCATGAAGGCCGCCCTCAACGGCTGCCTCAACCTCTCCGTCCTCGACGGCTGGTGGGACGAGTGGTTCGAGCCCGACTTCGGCTGGGCCATCCCCACCGCCGACGGCGCGGCCGCCGCCGACGAGGAGCGCCGCGACGACCTGGAGGCCGCCGCCCTCTACGAGCTGATCGAGCGCCGGGTCGCCCCCCGCTTCTACGACCGGGGCCCCGACGGCGTCCCGTCCGGCTGGACGGCGATGGTCCGCCGCACCCTCACCGACCTCGGCCCCAAGGTCCTCGCCGACCGCATGGTCCGCGAGTACGTCGAGCGGCTCTACGCCCCCGCCGCCACCGCCCGCCGGGCGCTCACCCCGGACCGGGCCCGCGAACTCGCCGCCTGGAAGGCCCGGGTCCGGGAGGCCTGGCCCAAGGTGGCCGTCGACCACGTCGAGGTCGGCGACGGCCTCGCGGACGACGTGGCCGACGCGGAGCTGGGCGCCACCCCGGTCGTCCGCGTCCGGGTCGCCCTCGGCACGCTCGCCCCCGACGACGTCGAGGTCCAGGCCGTCACCGGCCGGGTCGACGCCGACGACACCCTCACGTCCCCCCGCACCGTCACCCTCAAGCCGGCGGGCGGCCCGGACCTGGAGGGCCGCCTCCCGTACGCGGGCACCCTGGAACTCGACCGCACGGGCTCCTTCGGCTGCACCGTCCGCGTCCTCCCCACCCACCCCCTCCTCGCCCACCCCACCGAACTGGGCCTGGCGACCCTCCCGGAGGAGACGACGGGGGAGGGGGCGGGGGTGTTGTTGCGGTAGGGGACGGGCGGGTCCCCTGAACCGTGGTGCCTCGCCCCGAGGCGCCACGGTTCTCAGGACCTGCCTCCGGACGGTTCCGTCACGGTGGGCCTGTCGGGATCCTGGGCTTCCCAGAAGGCGCCCCCGCCCGCGACGGGACGCAGGATATGGGTCGAACCCTTCCGGACGTCGGTCACGATGGCCTTCCTGCCGGTGACCTCGTCGCGTACCCGATCGCCCACCCAGGGCTTTCCGTCCTTCTTCACGCTGTCTCCTCTTTCAGCTCGGCCCAGACCTGCTTGCCCCACCGGTACGGCTCGGTGCCCCACTGCTCCGTCAGCGCGTCGACCAGAACCAGTCCCCGCCCCCGGACCTGGTCACCGTTGGAGTCCGTTCGCAGCACGGGGACAGTCCTGGAGCGGTCGACCACACCCACACGGATTCCGTTCGCCGAGGGCCGGGAGACGAGCACCCGGATCGACGGAAGACGACTGTGGTCGACCGCGTTGGAGACCAGCTCGGTCACCACGAGGGTGGCGTTGTCGATCAGCGACTCCAGGCCCCGGACGATCAGCGCCGCACGAACCAGCCTGCGAGCGGCTACGGCCTTGCCCCAGTGAACGACCGCCCCGGCCGTTGCAGGAGGAAAAATCCCGTGGGTCCGCCCCGTGCCCGACCGGAAATTTCCGCGCGATCTGCACTCATGGACCGGGACCGAGTCACTACCGTGGACACGTGGAGGGGAACGAACGCCTCGACAGCGCCATGCAGGAGCGCGGCTTGAAGCAGCATGAGTTGGCCGACGCGGTGAACACCCACCTGATCGACGAGGGACACGAGGGCACGGTCGGTGACCGGACGGTCCGCAACTGGCTGACCGGAAGAACCAGGTGGCCCCATCCCCGGCAGCGGAAAGCGTTGGAGGCAGTATTCGGTTGTGCCGCCGAGGAGCTGGGTTTCCACCCTCCGGCGAGAAGACGCCCCTCGACACCCCGGGAGGACCCTGTGGACCGCAGGAACTTCCTTGCCGGAGCCGGCGGTACGACGGTCGCAGTCGTCGCCCCCTTCTCGGGTACTCCTCCGCGGGTCGGCACTTCCGACGTCATCCGGCTCCGCAGCGGTCTGGACGCGCTGATGGCCTTGGACGACACCAAGGGCGGCCACGAAGGGCTGGAGAAGGCCGCGCCGGCGGGAGCCGCCGAAGCCCTGGAGATGCAGAAGCTCGGAGCCACGCAGCGTGTCCGCCGGAGGCTCTTCTCCGTGGCCGCCGACTACACCGCCACGGCGGCCTGGAGCGCGCTGGACGCCCACAGGGGGGACCGGGCCCATGCCCTTCTGGGGAGAGCCCTGTACCTGGCCGGAATGGGACAGGACTCCATCGCGGAGCTTCAGGTCTGGAACCTGTACGCGATGTTGGCCAACCAGCGCGGGGAGCACGCGGACGCAGTGGACTCGGCCATGGCGGCCCAGGCCACGAGCGTCACCAGGCGGGACCCGTTCTTCGCCTCCCTGACCCATGCCCGTGCGGCCGTCGGCCACTCGAACAGCGACCGTCAGGCCGCGCTCAGGTCTCTCGGATACGCGCAGGAAGCCCTGAGCAAGGTGGTCTCGGCCGGTCCCCGGCCGAGCTGGACGGCCTTCTACGGGCCGGCTGAGCTGACAGCCCTGACCGCCGTCGTCCGGAACAGGATCGGGGACTTCGCCGAGGCGGAAGCCGCCTCCCACCGTGCTCTGTCCGCGATTCCGCGGCAGTTCCGCCGGAACCGTGCGATGGCCACGGCTCAACTCGCTCTGGCCCAGGTACGCCGAGGCGATGTCGACCAGGCGTGCGCCAGCGCCTCGGCCGCCTTCGAGCTGATGGAGGGACATCCGATCCCCGGCCGCGTGCGGTCGCGCCTCGGGGATTTCTACAGGTGCTTGATCACTCTTGCGCCGGATGCGGCGGTCGCACGAGAGTGGGGGGACCGCTGTCGATCCGAATGGAGCCGATCGTGAAGGCCGCCGAGCCGAACCTCCGGTATTACGCCCACGAAGACCTGCCCCGGATCCGGCAGACGCTCATCGACATTCACGCCGATGCCTATGCGGACGCGATGGACGACGAGTTCAACCAGCGCTTTCCATGGTTCGTCGATCACTGGGGCAGCGCTTCGGCCTTCTCCTGCGTGATCGCGCACGACGGCGACGAGGCGGCGGGTTTCGCCTACGGGGCCCCGGCCACCAGGTACCGCGAGTGGTGGCGGGAGCATCTCGACCCGGCTCCGGAGAGGGACCTGACGTTCTCCTTCTCCGAGCTGGCGGTGCGTACGAAGCACCGGGGGGCCGGAGTCGCCGAGCGGCTCGCCCGCGCTCTGTTGGGCAGCAGGGACGAGGACCTGGCCGTCCTCCTGGTCGACACGGAGCACCCCCGCGTACAGGCCCTGTACGACTCCTGGGGCTTCCGCAAGGTGGGCGAGCGACGACCCTTCCCGGACTCGCCGGTCTATGCCGTCATGCTCGCGGAGCTTCCCTTGGAGTAGGCCCGGAACGCGGAGAGGCGTCCCCTCGCCCCCACATGGCTGATGAGACCGAACGCTTCTCAGGGGGCCGTTATGTGGCTTAGCGCCTAAGAACTCCTAACGGAATGAGGCAGAGGGAATCTGGTTGTGGCCGAGACTCCGGTTCCACACCATGAGCCTTAACGGGGGAAGGCGGGCAGAACAGGGGTGCATGGTGGAACTGATCAGTCTCTCGGATGGTGACAACACCTTCCAGGTCCGCGTGTTGGGGCGTCGGTCGCCGGGCTTGCTGCATCTTCACGACCAGCTTGACGCAGAGGCCGTGATCACAAGCAGCTTTGTCAGCGGTCGTCTGGCCATGTCTGTGTCCCCTGCTGACCTGGAGACATGGTCTCGGGCTCTGGATCTACTTGCTGCAGGGCAGGACATCTGCTGGAGGGACGAGGCCCACAGCCCTGCGATCAGAATCCAGCCGCACAACGAAGAGCATGAGACTCCCGCAGTCCACGTGGAGGATCCGAGCAGTTCGTGCGTGTCTGTGTTCCTTCCGGTGAACCTCGAAGAGGGTTGGATCGACGAGCAGCGCAGGCTGCTTGGGCGAGTGCTGAAGCAGTGGCCGAGCGAGGTCCTTGAGTCTTCGCCGGGCGTCTATGAATGGCGGCGCTGAACTGCTGACAGGCGTCGCCAACAGATGAGTGCGCATCCCAGGGCGAGGAAGGCTTCGTGGATGTCGTCGCGGATCTCCCAGCGGACCCGCAGGCGGCGGAACCAGTACAGGTGGGCGAAGGCGCGCTCGACAACCCAACGCCTGGTTCCGAGTCCGGAGCCGTGTTCGGTTCCGCGTTGCGCGGTCAGTGGCTTCACGCCGAGCGCGCGGACGAGGCGGCGGTATTTGTCGTGGTCGTAGCCGCGGTCCCCGAGTACGACGGCGGGGCGGCGCCGCGGTCGGCCGCGCTTGCCCCTGACGGGTGGCACTGCCTGGAGCAGTGGGATGAGCTGGGTGACGTCGTTGCGGTTGCCGCCGGTCAGGGTGACGGCGAGCGGGATGCCGGTGGCATCGGTGATCAGGTGATGCTTGCTGCCCGCCCTGCCCCGGTCGACAGGGCTTCGTCCCGTCTTGGGTCCCCTTTTAACGCGCGGATGTGGGAGCCGTCGACCGCGGCCCGGGAGAAGTCCAGGGCGTTTGCGGTGCGGAGCCTTGCCAAGAGCGCTTCGCGGAGTCGGCGCCAGACGCCGGCCTCGGTCCACTCGGCCAGGCGCCGCCAGCACGTCATGCCCGAACCGAAGCCGAGCTCCTGCGGCAGGTGCTCCCAGGCGATCCCGGTATGCGGGACAAACAGGATGCCCTGAAACACCAGCCGGTCCGGATGTCGTTTCCGCCCAGGATGCCGGACCCGACGCTCAACCTTCGGCAACAGCGGCTCGACCACCGCCCACAGTTCGTCCTCGACATGCCACGGCTTCGGCCGAGCCACCTCACACCCCCGGATCAATGCTCCCTCGAGCGATCCGACCACCTCGAAGATCATTTCGTTAGGAGTTCTAAGACCGTGTCTCACGTGGTGATCTCGCCCCCTGCGGGGGATAGGGGCTGAGGGCGGGCGGAGCCGTCAGGACGGCCAGCTGAGCCGGCCGTGCATGACGGTCGGGAGAGACGTGGGCATCTCGTCGGTGACCCAGGCGAACTCCAGGGCTGCGAGCGTGGCTCCCCGGTCCGTCCAGACGAGGATCTCGCCGACGTAGGCGCCGGACGGGTCATGGACGTGCGCGTCCACGGGAACGAGCTCGGTCGACAGCGCCGCATGCTCGCACGGTTCCCGGACCTGCAGATCGACGCTCACGGAGTCGGGTCCCCAGGCAGCGGTCACCTCGGTGCGGTCCAGCTGATTCCGCAGTTGCGACGCGCCATCGAACTCTGCCGACAGGATGTGTTCAAGCACTGCGCGCTCGTCGGCGTTCAGCGAGCGCGGGTCGATGGAGAGAGGAGCCATGCGCCCATTCTGAGGTGGCGAGGGCAACCAGCCCAACGCTCCACCGGCCGTCGCCGGGTGGCCGGCAGCGGCATCATGATCGTCCATGGGTGGGGATCTGTCGCAGCGGCTCGTGCCGGATGATCTATGGGCATTGGTCGAGCCGGTGCTGCCGTCCTTCCGCTCGCGCCCGCAGGGCGGTGGCGCCGCGCCGGTCGACCAGCGTGCCGTGTTCACTGCCGTCGTGTACGTGTTGACCAGCGGGTGCGCCTGGCGGTATCTGCCACCGACGTTCGGAGTGTCGTCGGCGACGGCTCACCGGAGGTTCTCCGTCTGGACCGCATCCGGAGTATGGCGGAGCCTGCACCGCGTGATTCTGGACGAGATCGGAGCCCGCAGCGGACTCGACTGGAGTTCTGTGATCGTCTACGCGGCCTCGGTGCGGGCGAAAAGGGGGGTTCGCTGGCGGGGCCAAATCCAGTCGACCGAGGCAAAGCGGGCAGCAAACTGCACGTTCTGACCGACGCGCAGGGGCTGCCCATGGGCGTCGGGGTGTCCGCTGCGAACGTCAACGACGTCCAAGCGCTTGGCCCGCTCGTCCTTGGGATCCCGGCCGTCCGCTCGCGCCGCGGCCCTCGCCGGCGACGCCCCGAAAAGGTTCGGGCCGACAAGGCTTACCACTCGGCCGGCAACCTGGCGTGGCTGCGTGAACGCAACATCACTCCGCGGATCGCTCGGCCGGGCGTGGAGTCCTCCGAACGTCTTGGGAGACACCGATGGAAGATCGGAAGATCGATCTCGTGGCTCTTCGGATACCGCCGCCTGACCGTCCGCTATGAACGAAAGGGCAGTCACTTCCTCGCCTTCCTCGGCCTTGCTGCAGCCATGACCTGCTACAAGAAGCTCGCCAAGATCACCACGTGAGACATGGTCTTATCAGGTTTGATCAGGCCTGTCGGGCCATGGGGATCGGTTCGGGAAGGTCGGCAGCCCGGTCAGTCTTGGATCATCATCGAAGCAGAAAATGCGCCCGTTGTGGGGCTTGCCGACTACGGGCGCCGCCTTTCCTACTGCTTGGGAACGGTCCACTCGACAGGAGTGGCTTTCAGGGCCTCAGGGGCGTACACGACTCGTTCCGGTCGGATGTTGTTCATGACCGGGAAAGGGATCTTGCCCTTGACGCAGCGGCCGTTCTTGACGGGCTGGTCCATGGGGAACTCGGGCTTCGGAAGGTCGCCGCCCGTGGAGCCGGTGACCTTGACGACGGCGCCGTCCGCGTAGGCGAGGGACCAGGGGAACTGAGTGACGGTCAGCGTGGCGCCGCTGACATTGCACACCTTGGCCTCGACCGTGGCCCACACGTCTCCACCCTGGGTGGTGGGGTCCGGGGGCTGGGGGCCCTTGACCGGCTGGGTGTACGCGAGGGCGGTGACGGTGAAGGTGGCGTCGTCGGTCGTGACCTTCGCGGTCTCGCCGAGCTTGTACGTGGTGTCCGTCGGAGTGGAGCTGGGGGAGTTGCTGGTCGTGGCTGCGGGTTCGGGGCTGCTGCTCGTCTTGCTGACCGTCGGGGTGGACGGTTCGTTGCCGCCGCAGGCGGTGAGGGTGAAGAGCAGGCCGGCGGCGAGCGGGGTGGTGAGTCTGCGCATCGGCTCAGCCTGCCGGACTGTGTACGTACGGTGAAGGATAGTGATCATCTCGTGACCGTTCAGGGCACCTCGGTCTTGTCGGTGAGGTGCCCCGACGTGAAGCACAGGCGGTAGACCGGGATCGCGGCGAGGAGGGTCGTCCGGTAGTAGCGGCACTCGTCCGTGCCGGAGGGTTCGGCGGGGGCGTCGTGCGGTGGGCCGTCCAGGGGGCGGGCGGGCAGGTGTTCGGCGACCCGTGCGTACGGCTGGCCGATGCGCAGACGGGCGTACTCGTCCGGTTCCAGGTGCGACTGGTGCTGGGTCCACAGGGCGACCCCCGTCATCAGCAGGCCGAGGGCCGTGAGCAGGGCCAGAGGGACCCAGATCGCCCGGGCGAGGCCCTTGCGCACCTCGCGGCGGGCCCGGTCCAGTTCGCGCGCGGACGTGGGGGCCGTGGGCGGGGACGGCGGGGGGTTGCGGGGCAGGACGGCTTCCAGGGCGAAGCCGCCGTCCGTCGTCGGCCCGTGCGTCAGGGTGCCGCCCGCGAGGCGGACCCGCTCGTCGAGGGCGACGAGGCCGGTGCCCCCGGAGGGGAGGGACGGGTTCGCGGCACCGGGGCCGTTGGCCACCCGGATCCGTACGCCCTTCGCCTCCGGCGCGACCGTCACCGAGACCGCCGCGCCCGGTGCGTGCTTGGCCGCGTTGGTCAGGCCCTCCTGGACGATCCGGTGCAGGGCCGGGCCCGTCATCCCCGGGAGGGGCGGCACCGGTGACGGTGTCGTGGTGAGCCCGACGGGGAGGCCCGACGTGCGGGCGCGGGCCACCAGTTCCTCCACCGTCTCGCCGGGCGGGGTCGTCGGCGCCCCCGCGCCGTCCTCCCGCAGGACGCCGACGACGTCCCGCAGCCGGGTCGTCGCGTCCGCCGCCGCGCGCCGCAGTTCGCCCGCCGCCCGCCGCTGCTCCGGGCCGAGGGCCGGGTCCAGTTCCAGGGCGCCCGCCCGGACCGCGATCAGGGCCAGGTCGTGGCCGAGGGAGTCGTGCATGTCGCCCGCGATCCTGGACCGCTCCCGCAGCCGCTCCCGGTCCGCGACGGCCGCCTGCTCCCGCTCCATCCGGTCCGCCAGCTCCCAGCCGCTGCGCACCAGCCGGTCGTACTGGCGTGCGTAACGCCCGATCAGCCACGGCGCCACGACCGCCAGGGCCAGCGCCAGGAGGAGGGTGAACCACTGGGTGAGGGGTGTGTGCGTGACCGTGGTCAGGAGCAGTCCCGTCGCCGCGACCGCGGCGAACAGCCACAGCGCCCCCCGTGTCCGCTCCTGCCGTCGTCCCGCGAGGTGGCCGAAGGCCACCAGGGCCAGGCTGTACGAAAGGGTGAACAGCTCCGGGGTGACGGTCAGGCTCGCCGCGACCACGGTCGCGAGCGGCGCCAGCGGCCATCGGCGGCTCACCGCGACGCAGCCGCCGAGGACCGCCACCCCCAGGGCGACCAGGGGCCAGGAACCGCCGTCGTTCGGGTCCGAGCGGAGGAGGACCGGGAGGGAGAGGAGGAGCCAGAGGGCTGTGTCGGCGACGACGTGTGCGCGGGTGGGGGCGGGGCGGTGGGGGTGTTCGCTCATCCGGGGGCGGGGCCGGGGCCGGGGGCGGAGGTGGGGCCGGGGCCGGGACCAGGGCCAGGGCCGGCGGGGGCGTTCAGTCATGTGCGACCAGGTCCGCCTCGTGCGCCAGGACCGCCAGCTGGACCCGGTTGCGCAGGCCCAGGCGGGCCAGGACCGCGCTCACGTGTGCCTTCACCGTGCCCTCGGCGATGTGCATCCGGCCCGCGATCTCCTGGTTCGAGAGCCCCGCGCCCAGGAGGGCCACGACCTCCCGCTCCCTGCCGGTCAGCGGTTCCAGGCGGGCCCGCGCCCCGGCGGCGCGGGTGAGCCGCTCGCCGCCCAGGGTGTCGATGACCCGGCGGGCGACCGAGGGGGAGAGCGCCGCCCCGCCGGCCGCCACCGCCTTGACCCCGGCGATGAGTTCGCGCGGATCCCCCGACTTCAGCAGGAAGCCGCCGACGCCCGAGGCGAGCGCCCGGGCGATGTAGGCGTCCTCGGAGAAGGTCGTGAGCACGACGACGGCCGCGCCCGGCACGGTCCCGCGCAGCTCCTCGGCGGCGGCCAGCCCGTCGAGCCGGGGCATCCGGACGTCGAGCAGGACGACGTCCGGCCGGTGCTCGCGGGCGAGCGCGACGGCCTCGTGCCCGTCGCCGGCCTCCGCCACCACCTCGATCCCGGGGTCGGTGGCGAGGATGGCCCGCACCCCGGCCCTGATCATCGTCTCGTCGTCGGCCAGCAGCACCCTGATCATGCGTTCCACCCTACGGAGGACGCGCGGACGCCCCGGGGGCGTTGCCCCCGGGGCGTCCGTCACTTCGTTCCGGCCCTGCCCGTGACGGTTACGGGAAGGTCAGCTTGAAGGCGTTGATGTAGCCGACGTCGGCCGAGGCCTTGTCCTGGACGCGGAGCTTCCAGGCGCCGTTGGCGACCTCGGAGGAGGCGTTCACGGTGTAGGTCTGGACGATGTTGTCGGCGCTGCCGCCGGTGCGGTTGTGCAGGTTGTAGACCGAGCCGTCGGGGGCGACGAGGTCGACGACGAGGTCGCCCTTGTAGGTGTGGACGATGTCCACGCCGACGGAGAGGTTGC
>JNWL01000025.1 GCA_000716465.1 Streptomyces bikiniensis | reverse complement strand
GGACGGGGGTGGCGGGGTCGGCGGGGGCGGCGTGGTGGACGGGGTCAGTGGGGCGGACGGGGTCGGCGGGGTTACGAGTGGAACGGGAGGCCTGCGTCGGCCGCGAGCTCCAGGTCGTCGCCCTCGGGCGGCGGCAGGAGGGTCGCGGAGCCGTCGCTGACGGGGACGACGCCGAGGTCGAGGAGTTCGGCCATGGCGGCGGAGCCGGCCATGTCGCGGACCTGGAGCTGGTAGCGGGCGGTGGTGCGGTAGGAGCCGCCGCCCTCGTCGCCGGTGCGCTGGAGGAAGCCGGAGTCGGTGAGGAAGGCGGCGGCCTTGCCGACGATGCCGGTGGTGGAGCCGGCGAGCCGGCGGGCGTCCTTGGTGGCGCCGGTGGCGCTGCGGCGGGCGTAGGTCCGCCAGGCGGCCTCCAGGCCGGGGGCGTCGGAGGCCGGGTCGGTGTTCTCGCCCTCCTCCTCCGCGCGCTGTTCGAGCCGCAGGCAGGCCTGGCGCACGAAGGCGTCGACGCCGTTGACGGTGAACCGGCCGATGTACGCGTCGTCGGCGAGGTCCTCGGGACGGGGGAAGGCCATGGCGGCGACGGCGAGGTGGGCCAGGCCGTGCAGGAACCGGTCGGCGGAGTCCGTGGAGGCGCGGCGGGCGTAGTCGCCCATGCGGACGGCGAAGACGGAGTCCTCGGCGGCGGTGACGGCCATCCCCGCGCGCGGGGAGACCTCCAGGACGACGAGGCCGAGGCCGGTGGCGACGGCGTCGGCGAGGCGCGCGAAGGCGGGGTCCTCGCGGTAGCGGCGCAGGAGTTCGGCGTACTCGGCGTCGCGGGCCGGGAGCAGCTTGGGCTGGAGCCCGAAGGAGACGAGCCGGGCCGCGTCGGCCGCGTCGGCGGGAGTGACCCCGGAGCCGCCGGAACCGCCAGACGCGGTGGGGGCGACGGGAGCGGCCGGGGTCTGCGGGGGCTCAGGCCTGTTCCACGCGTCGGCGTGCGGGGGCTCCTGCTCGCTCCACGCGTCGGTGTGCTCGGCGCGGGTCTCGCTCACGGCTGGGGCTCCTCGGGACGGTTCTCGGTCGGTACGGCGCGGACGGCGGGCGGGGGTACGGGCAGCGGGACGGGGGTGACGGCGGCCGGGGCGGCGGCTCTCTCGACGGGAGCGGGCGGTTCGTCCGTGAGCCGCACGGCCCGTACGGAGGGGACGTCGCCCCGCCGTCGCGCGGCCCCGGCGCGGGACGGCCCGGCCAGGGGGACGGTGCCGAGACGGGGGCGGGTACGGGGGGCCTGCGCGGCGCCGGGTGCCGCCGGGGCGGCGCCGCGGCCGGGGGCCGGATCCGGCCCGGATACGGAGGCGGGGTCGGCCGCCGGGGCCGCCTCCGGGTTCCGCTCCGGTCCGGACGCGAGGTCCGGGTCCGCCGCCGGGTTCCGCTCCGGTCCGGACGCGAGGTCCGGGTCCGCCGCCGGGTTCCCTGCGGGCTCCGGCGCGGAGCCCGGGCCGGGCGCCGGGTCCGCCTCGGGTCCGGTTGCGGTTTCCGGTGCCGGTGCCGGTGCCGGTGCCGTGGCTTCCGTGACCGTGCCTTCCGTGGCCGTGTTTTCCGTGGCCGTACCTTCCGCACTCGTGGCTTCCGGACGGGGTGCGGGGACGGCGGCTTCGGGCAGTGCGGTGCCCGCCTGGTCCGGCGGTGCGGCCGGAGCGGGTCCGGCCCCGTCGGTACAGGAGGCCGGGGCGGGGGGTACGAGGGTCACGTCGCCTCCGTGCGGTCGGCGGCCATGCCCGCCGCGTCGAGGAGTGCCGTACCGACGACAAGGTCGGCGCCGCCGAACTCGGGGTCGTCCAGCGGGGTGCCGTCGTCGACGGCGAAGAGCAGCCGCTCCTCGCCCTGGCGGTAGGCGGTGCCGACCGGGGGGCTCGCCGCGTGGACGGCGAGGAGGGCGACGAGGTACGGCAGGTCGGGGTCGATCGCGCGGGCCTCGGCGAGCAGACCGGAGAGGCGGCGCGGGGCGTCGTGCTCCAGGTCGAGCAGACGCATGGCGTGTCCGAGCTGCTCCTCGCTGAAGCGGGAGTCGTCGGGGGTGGCGATCAGGTCGGGCTCGGGCATCTCCGCGCCGAGGTGCTCGCGCTCGACGGGCGGGGTGAGGAGCAGGTCGACCAGGTCGCCGAGGCGGACGGAGGCGGGGGTGCGCAGTCCGGTGCCGTGGGCGAAGAAGGCGTCGGTGGCGCGGGTGGCCTGCTCGACGGGGAGCGTGAGGACCGGGGCGACCAGCTGCCCGTACAGGTCGAGTCCGGTGTACGCGGCGGGGGCGGCGAAGGCCTGGCGGTCCTGCTCGGCGCGGAAGAGGGGTCCGGCCTCCAGGAGGCGGGACTGGAGCTGGGTGTGGCGCCGGATGCAGTCCTTGACGATGTCCACGAGTTCGGCGGCGCGCCGCTTGTGCTCGGCCGTCTTCGCGTCGGTGGCGGCCTCGGCCTCGTCGCGTGCCCGGCGGATGTTGGTGAGGATCGCGTTCTCGTGGCGGTAGCGGTCGGCGACGTGGTCGAGGGCTTCGGCGATCATGTCGGGGACCGTCTGGAGCCAGTCGACCGCGCGGACGTTGCGCCGGGTGGCCTCCAGGGTCCTGCGGAGGGTCTCGGCGTACTGCACGGTCCGGTACCGGGCCTGCTCGGCGGCGAGTTGGGCGTCGGCGAGGCGGCCCCGGTTGATGAGGACCTCCAGCTTCACCTCGGCGGCGATCTGGGCGCTGGTGACGTCGGTGTCGAGGGCTCCGACGAGGACGTTGACCGCTTCGTCGGTGGTGCGGAGGTAGACCCCGCCCCCGTACCCCGGGACCTCCTCGACGAGTTTGAAGTCGTAGTCCCTGCGGACGTAGACGCCGTCGGTGCCGAAGGTGCCGTAGACGGCGCGGAAGCCGCGGTCGACGCTGCCGACGTTGATCAGGTTCTCCAGGACCCAGCGGGCCACGCGCTCGTGCTCGGCGGCGGGGCGCTCGGGGGCCTGGGCGGCGACGCGGGGCAGCAGGCGGGCGACTATCTGCTCGTGGTCGGCGCCGGTGTCGAAGTCCATGTTGAGGGTGATCAGGTCGATCGCGGCGAGGGCCACCTCGGCCATCGCGTAGACCGTGTACTCGCCGGCCAGGTTCGCCTTGCGGGCGTCCAGGTCGTGCAGCGGGGCGGTGCACGCGAGCGCGCGGAGCCGCCGCGCGAGCCCTTCGTCGGCGGCCGGGCCCTGCGCGGGCCGCGGCCCCGCGCTGAGCTGGGGCGGAGCGAGGTCCGTCGAGGCAGGCGAAGTCACGCTGCACAGATTAGGTCCTCACCCTGACAACGGTCGAAACAGTGCGGATACGCCCGGACCCGCGGGGTTCAGCCGCGGGTGCCCGGCGGGGTGCCGGCGGTCCGGGCGCAGGCGTCCGCGACCCGGGCGCGGGAGTCGTCCAGGTAGCGGGCGAGGAGGCGTTCCGCCGTGCCGCGCTCGCCGGCGCGCAGGGCGTCCAGGATCTCCCGGTTCCGTGCGAGGAAGGGCTCGTGGAGGGCGCGCGGGTCGTCCACGAGGTGGAAGACGAGGCGGAGTTCGGCGAGGACGCCGCGCATCAGTTCGTCGGTGCGGGCGCTGCCCGCGAGGGCGACGAGTGCGCGGTGGAAGTGGATGTCGGCCGTGGCGACGCCGTCCCAGTCGTCGGCGCGGGCGGCGTCCTCGCCCGCCGCGACGGCGGCGGCGAGGCCGTCGAGGGCGAACGGCGGCCGTCCCAGGCCCCGGACGACGGCGCACTCGACGAGCCTGCGGGTGCGGTGGATGTCGGCCACGTCGTCGGCGTCGAGGACGCGGACGAAGACGCCCCGGTTCAGCTCGTGGACGAGCAGGCGCTCGTGGGTGAGGAGGCGGAAGGCCTCCCGCAGGGTGTTGCGGGAGACGCCGAGGGCGCCGCCGATGGCTTCCTCGGAGAGCCGGGTGCCGGGCGCGAAGCGGCCCTCGGCGACGCGGGTGCGCAGGATGTCCGCGACCCGTTCCGCCGTGCTCGTGCGTCCGAGCGGCGCGCGGTCGTCCGCCAGGTCCCCGGCCCCGGTCCCCGCCCGTCCCGCCACGGCGTTCCCTCCCGCTCCGTCGGCTTCTGCCGTCCTCCGCCGTCCTCCGCCGTTGTTCCCGCGGTGTCCGCCGGTCCGGCCGCACGGCAGTCAACCGCACGGGGGCGGACGGGACAACACGCTTCCCGCCGGACCGCTCCCCGCCGGATCCCCGTCGCATCACTGCCGGATTCTTGTCGGATCGTTCAACAATCCTCTACGTTGAGAGCATCCCACGGTCCCGCCGTGCCCGCGTGGGCACGCCCCACCCCGCGAGGCGCAGATGAGCACGAACCGGGTGTCGATCGACCTCAACGCCGATCTCGGCGAGGGCTTCGGCCGCTGGACCCTGACCGACGACGAGGAGCTCCTGTCGGTGGTCACCAGCGCCAACGTGGCCTGCGGCTTCCACGCCGGGGACGCGGCCACCATGCGGCGCGTGTGCGACCTCGCGGCCGCGCGCGGGGTGCGGATCGGGGCGCAGGTGTCCTACCGGGACCTGGCGGGGTTCGGGCGGCGGTCGATGGACGTCCCGGCGGCGGAGCTGGCAGCCGAGGTGGCGTACCAGATCGGCGCCCTGGAGGTCTTCGCCCGGGCGGCGGGCTCCCGGGTCGCGTACGTGAAGCCGCACGGCGCGCTCTACAACCGGGTGGTCCGGGACGGCGAGCAGGCGGCGGCCGTCGTCGAGGGCGTGCTGCTCGCGGGCCGGACGCTGCCGGTCCTGGGGCTGCCCGGCTCCCGGCTGCACGAGGCCGCCGCGGCGGCCGGGCTGCCCGTCGTCGCCGAGGCCTTCGGCGACCGGGCCTACCGGGCGGACGGCACCCTGCTGCCGCGCGGGCAGGAGGGGGCGGTCGTCACCGATCCCGCCGAGGTCGTGGAGCGGTCGGTGGCCCTGGCGCGGCTCGGAACGGTCACCGCGCACGGCGGGGCCTCCGTGTCCGTCCGGGCCCGTTCGCTCTGTCTGCACGGGGACACCCCGGGCGCGGTGGAACTCGCCCGGCGGGTCAGGGAGAGCCTCGAATCCTCCGGGGTGCGGGTGGAGGCCTTCGTATGAGCGAGGACCTTTCCGGTGCCCCTTCCACGGACGTACGCGTGCGCGTGCTGCGCGTGGGCGAGCGGGCGCTGCTCGTGGAACTGGACGGCGGCGCCGAGGCGGAGGCGTTCCACGCCGAGGTGCTGCGGCGGCGGGCGGCCGGTGTCCTGCCCGCCGTGCGGGAGGTCGTGCCGGCGGCGCGGACCGTGCTGCTGGACGGGGTGACGGACCCGGACCGGCTCGCCGCCGAGCTTCCGGGCTGGGAGGTGGGACCGCTCTCCGCGCGCGTGGAGCGGGTGGTGGAGGTGCCGGTCCGCTACGACGGGCCCGACCTGGCGGAGGTCGCCGCGTGCTGGGGCGTGTCCGCCGAGGAGGCGGTGCGGATCCACACGGGGACCGGGTTCCGGGTGGCCTTCTGCGGGTTCGCGCCGGGCTTCGGCTATCTGACGGGGCTCGACGAGCGGTACGAGGTCCCCCGGCGGGCCACCCCGCGTACCGCCGTCCCGGCCGGTTCGGTCGCCCTGGCCGGGCCGTACACGGGTGTGTACCCGCGCTCCTCCCCCGGTGGCTGGCAGTTGATCGGCACCACGGACGTGGTCCTCTGGGACACCGGGCGGGACCCGGCGGCGCTCCTCTCCCCCGGCACCCGGGTCCGGTTCACGGCCGAGGACGCGCGGTGACGGGCCGGGGGGTGGCCGTGGTCCGGCCGGGGGCGCTGACCACCGTGCAGGACCTGGGGCGGCCGGGGTACGCGCACCTGGGCGTGGTCCGCTCGGGCGCGCTCGACCCGGCGGCCGTACGGCTCGTCAACCGGCTCGTGGGCAACGCGGAGGGGGCGGCGGTCCTGGAGACCACCGTCGACGGGTGCGCGGTGCGGGCCCGGTGCGCGGTGACCGTGGCGGTGGGCGGCGCGCCCTGCCCGGTCCGGGTGGACGGGCGCCCGGCCGCCTGGGGCACGGCGGTGCGGGTGGCGGCCGGATCGGTGGTCGAGGCCGGGACGGCCGTACGGGGGCTGCGGGCGTACGTGGCATTCGGCGGCGGGATCGAGGTCGAGCCGGTGCTCGGCAGCCGCTCCACCGACCTGCTGTCCGGCCTCGGCCCGGCGCCCCTGGCGCGGGGGGCGGTCCTGCCGCTGGGCACGGAGACGCCGGTACGCGTGCCGATCGACGTCCCTCCCTGGCCGGGACCGCCGGACGCGCTCGTGCTGCGGGTCCGGCTCGGGCCCCGCGACGACTGGTTCACGCCCGGCGCGCTCCGTACCCTCGCCACGCGCGCGTACCGGGTGTCCCCGGCGAGCAACCGGATCGGGCTGCGGCTGGAGGGCCCGGCCCTGGAGCGGGCCGTGCCCGGGGAGCTGGCGAGCGAGGGCATGGTGCTCGGCGCGGTCCAGGTGCCGCCGGACGGGCGCCCGGTGGTCTTCCTCGCGGACCATCCGACGACCGGGGGCTATCCGGTGGTCGGGGTCGTCCGGGAGGCCGATCTGGGCGCGGCCGCCCAGGCGGTGCCGGGGACGGCGGTGCGGTTCGTACCGGTGCGGTGAGGTGGGGTCCGGCCCTCCGTCACGGCCGCGAGCACGGCGGCGAGGGCGTCGTCCGCGCGCACGTCGAGGGGCCCGGCGCCAGGGACGGGGCCGGAGGTGGAGACGGGGCCGGGGTCGGGACTGAAGTCGGGCGGCCCCGGTCGGTTTCCGGCGGCGCCGTCCCCGCGCGCGTGGTGTCCCCGGTCGTCGGCCGGCCTCCCTCGCCGTCGACGGTGCTTCCCGGCCGCCGGTCGGCGTCCCCGATCATCGGTGGACCCCCTCGGGGGCGCGCGGCTCCGGGGCGGGCAGGGCGTCGTGGGCGCGGAGGAAGGCGGTGACGGAGCGGTCCCAGGCGAAGCCCTCCGCACGCGCGCGTGCGGCCCGACGGCGGACGGCCTCCGGGACGGCGAGGAGGCTCTGGACGCCGGAGGCGAAGGCCGCCGGGGTGTCGGCGGCGGCCGCCCCGGCCGTGCCGACGACCTCCGGGAGGGCCGAGGAGGCGCTGACGACGACCGGGGTCCCACAGGCCAGGGCTTCGAGGGCGGAGAGCCCGAACGTCTCGGCGGGCCCCGGCGCCAGGCAGACGTCGGCCGCCGCCTGGAGGTCGGCCAGGGCCTCCCGGTCGGCGAGGTGCCCGACGAACCGCACCGGCAGGCGCCGCTCGCGCGCCCGCCGCTCCAGGGCGGCCCGCAGCGGCCCGTCGCCCGCGACCACGAGCGCCGCCGAGGTCCCCACGTCCCGCAGCTCCTCCAGGGCGTCCAGGGCCGTGCCGGGCCGCTTCTCGACCGAGAGGCGGGAGCAGAGCAGGAGCAGCACCCGTTCCCCGGCCGCGTACCGGGCCCGCAGGGCGGCGTCGCGGCGGCCGGGCCGGCAGTGGTCCAGGTCCACGCCGAGCGGAGCCCGTACGACGTTGCGGGCCCCGATCCGTACGAACTCGCGCTCCGCCCACTCCGTCGTGCAGACGATCCGCGCGAACGCCCAGGCGGTGCGGCGGTTGAGCCGGTCCGCCGCGCGGGCCGCGAGGGCGGGCGGCACGCCCCAGGTGCGCAGGACCCCGTCCGTGGTCTCGTGGGAGACCATGACCGAGGGCACGCGGGCGCGTCGCGCCCACTCGCCCGTCCACCGCAGGGTGGTGCGGTCCGAGACCTCGATCCGGTCGGGGGCCAGCTCGTCGAGGAGGCGGGCGACCCGGCGCCGGTCGGCGAGGACCCGGTAGCCGCCGGTGCCGGGGAGCACGGGCCCGGGGAGGGTGACGACCCGGCCCTGCTCGGTGCGGCGGTCGCTCGCGGTGGCGCCGGGGACGACGAGGACCGGTTCGTGCCCGGCCGCCAGGTAGCCGCGGCCGAGCCGGTCGAGGGCGGTGCGGAGGCCGCCCGAGGCGGGGGTCACGAAGTTGGCGAGCCGCACGATCCGGAGCCCGCCGCGACCGCCCGTACCCGTACCCGTGCCCGTACCCGTGCCCGTATCCGCACCCGTATCCGTACGCACGGCAGTCCGTGTGTCGTTCACGCCGCCACCGCCGTCCGCTCGTGCAGGACCTCCCGGTAGTGCCCGATCAGTTCGTCGCCGAGGGCCTTCCAGGTGCGGCCCTCCACGGCGGCGCGGCCGGCCCGGCCGTGGGCGGCGCGCAGGTCCGGCGCGGCGGCGAGCGCGGCGACGGCGCCGCGCAGGAGGTCCGGGTCGCCCGGGGGCACGAGGAGCCCGGTGCGGCCGTGGTCGACCAGGTCCAGGGGCCCGCCGGCGGCCGGGGCGACCACGGGCACCCCGCTCGCCATGGCCTCCTGGACGGTCTGGCAGAAGGTCTCGTACGGGCCGGTGTGGGCGAAGACGTCGAGCGAGGCGAAGGTCCGGGCGAGGTCGGCGCCGGTGCGGCGGCCCAGGAACCGGGCGCCCGGCAGGGCGGCGCGCAGGGCGGGCCCGCTCGGGCCGTCCCCGACGACCACGACCCGTACGCCGGGGAGCGCGCACACCCCGGCGAGCAGGTCCACGCGCTTCTCGGGGGCGAGGCGGCCCACGTAGCCGACGAGGAGTTCGCCGTCCGGGGCGAGGGCGCGGCGCAGGGCGGGGTCGCGCAGTTCGGGACGGAAGCGGGCGGTGTCGACCCCGCGGCCCCAGAGCCGGACGCGGCCGATGCCGTGGGCCTCCAGGTCGCGCAGGGCGGCGGAGGACGGGGCGAGGGTGCGGTCGGCGGCGCCGTGCACGGCGCGGAGGCGGCGCCAGGCGGTGCCCCCGCCCGCCCCCACGTACGTGCGCGCGTAGCCGGCGAGGTCGGTCTGGTAGACGGCGACGGCGGGGATGCCGAGGCGGGCGGCGGCCGTCATCCCGCGCACGCCGAGGACGAACGGCCCGGCGAGGTGGACGAGGTCGGCGCGGTGCGCGGCGATGGCCGCGGCGACCCGGCGGCTGGGCAGGGCGACCCGTACCTGCGGATAGCCGGGCAGGGGCAGGGAGGGCACCCGGACGACGGCGCAGGGGGCGTCGGCGTCCGCGGCCGGGTCGGCGACGGCGGGGGCGATGACGAGCGGGGCGTGGCCCCGCCGGACGAGGTGGCGCGCGGTCTGCAGGGCGCAGTGCGCCACACCGTTGACGTCGGGAGGGAAGGATTCGGTGACGATGACGACACGCATACGGGTGTTGTCGTCGCGCCCGGCGTGTCCCCGTCGAAGTCGATCTGGACGGGGAGGGAACGTCCCGTGAGCGTTTCCCGCGCGGGGCCCGTGGAGGGGCGGGCCGCTCCACCGGCCCGACCCGCCCCGGGCAGGTCCTAGACCTGCAGATCCGGCCCTATCCGGTTGCGCACCGCCAGCTGGACCTCGACCTCCTCGGCCGGGTCGGCGGCGAGGCGGCGCAGGCGTTCGGCGACGCGGATGTCGCCGGTCTCGGCGTGCTGGGCCGCGACCTCGCGGGTGGTCTCCTCGCAGTCCCAGAGGCATTCGACGGCGAAGCCGGTCGCGAAGGTGGGGTCGGTGGCGGCGAGGGCGCGGGCCGTGCGGCCGCGCAGCTGGGAGGAGGCCGTCTCCCGGTAGACGTGGCGCAGCACGGGAGCGGCGCAGGCGATGCCGAGGCGTCCGGCGCCGTCGACGAGGAAGGGGAGCGCGGGGGCGTCGGGGCCCTGGGAGCGTACGGTCTCGCGCAGCGCGCCGAGGACGGAGGGGGAGTCCTCGGCGGTGCCGCGGCAGGCCAGCACCTCGGAGGCGGCGGCGCCGAGCGCGTCGGGGCGCCGGACCCACGCGCGGGCACGGGCGACCGCGTCGTCGCCGCACATGCGCCGGTAGGCGGCGACGGCGGCCTCGGCGACCTCGCGGGAGCCGTCGTCGGCGGCGTGCTCGACGAGGTCGAGGACGGCGGGGTCCCGTGCCTCGGCGAGGTGGTGGAGGGCGGCGCCCCGGGCCCCTTCCGCGCCGTCGCGGGCGGCGGCGAGGAGTTCGGGCCGGTCCTCGGGGCCGGCGACGGCGGTGAGGCAGCGGGCGGCGGGGCCGTACAGGACGGCACCGCGCTCGTACCCCTCCTGCGCCCAGTCGAGGACGGCGCGCACGCTCCAGCCGGGGCGGGGCCCGGTGGGGCGCATCTGGCGCTGCCAGCGGTCGAAGGAGCCCTGCTCCATGGCGGCCCTGACGCGGGGCCCCACGGCGTCGCGCCGGTCCTCGGCCCACAGCCGCCAGGGGCGGGGCTCGAAGGCGTCGCGCACGGTGCGGGCCAGCTCGGCGTCGCCCTCGGCGCCGGCCGGGAAGCGGGCCAGGACGGAGGGGGCGAGCGCGCGGAGTCCGGCGTCGTCGTCGCGGAGGGCCAGCTCGTCCAGGGCCCAGGCCCAGTTGGTGCCGGTCGCGGCGTAGCGCCGGAGCAGCAGCAGGGCGTCCTGGCGTCCGTAGGAGGCGAGGTGGCCGAGGACGGCGAGCGCGAGCCCGGTCCGGGACTCCTCGGTGTCGAGGTGGTCCTCGGCGCCGAGGAGGTGCGCCTCGATCTCGTCCAGGCCGCCGTGGAGGTCCAGGTAGAGACGGGCGTAGTAGAGGGAGCGGTTCTCGACCTGCCAGTCGTGGCGGGGATCGTCGAGGACGCAGTGGTTCAGGGCCGCGAGGGCTTCGGCGCGGGGCGCGGCGAGCGCGTGCAGGGTGCCGTCGCCGCGGCCCCGCTGCAGCAGGCCGAGCAGGGTGCCGCTCGGCGCTATGACTGGTTCGAACATGGGAGGACGCCTCACATCAAGCTGTCGACACGACCGGGGGATGCCGGGATGACCGGGATGAACCGGGTCAGGCGGTACATCGGTGTACGCCTAGGCCGTGCGGCGGCATGTCGGTCCGCTCGTCGTCCTGCGCTTGCCAGTGATCATCTTCCTCTGCCTCTCGTCGGTGGCCCGTTCTGCCGGGTCCGACGTCATGATGACCCACCCATTTCGCCACCGCGACCACATTTACGACGCCGCCTCACCTGGGGTTCAGCGCCCGTTCACCGGGCTCCGAAGAGTTCCAGGAGTTCGGCCCTGCCGAACATCCGGGCGGTGTCGGCGGCGGACGGAGTCCCTGCCTCCGGATTCGCGCCACCGTCGAGGAGGGCGCGGATCACGTCGGTCTCGCCCTTGAAGACGGCGCCGGCGAGCGGGGTCTGACCGCGGTCGTTGGCGCGGTCGGCGTCGGCGCCCCGCGCCAGGAGGGCGGAGACCGCGGCGGCGTGGCCGTGGTAGGCGGCGAGCATGACGAGGGAGTCGCCCCGGTCGTTGGTGAGGTTCACGGGGACGCCCGCGTCGACGTAGGCGGCGAGGGCCTCGGCGTCCCCCGCGCGCGCGAGGTCGAAGACCTTGGACGCCAGCTCGATGACCTCGGGGTCCGGAGTCTCGCTCATCGGGTGGGACCGCCTCTCTCCTACGGTGTCGGGCCGCGCGCGGGGAGCGCGGCCGTACGGGTGAATCGACAGGGTACTGCCCGTCCGGGGACATGACCGTGCGCGACGGAGGCAAAGATCACGGCGTCCCGTCCCCTCCGGAACCGCCTTAAGGGCACCCCGGGCGTTTCGCCACCGGGCCGGGCGCGCGCCGTCCGCCGGTCAAGTGAAATACCCCGTTTTTCACTCCAATGCACCTTTAGTCACATAGATACTTGCCGTGAACCTGGAAGAACTCGTGGTGACTGTCCCCTCACCCAGGAGAACACCCAATGATCCTGTCCATCTCAGGCGTGGTCCTGCTCGGCATCATCTGCTTCCTGTTCTTCAAGAAGGACGGACTCAAGGCCTCCCACGCCCTCGTCTGCTCGCTGTTCGGCTTCTACCTCGCGGGCACCGCCATCGCCCCGAGCATCACGGCGGGCGGGCAGAGCCTCGCCGGCCTCCTGGGCGGGATCAAGTTCTGACGCCCCTCAGCCCCTTCCACCACTTCAGGAGTACGACGTGGCCCGGCGACCACTCCCCCGCATTCTGAGCAGCGGCAGCGCGCAGATCGCCCGTAGTCGAGAGATCGCGCGCACGGCCGCCGACAGCGCCACCGATGTGCTCCATCCGCTGATCACGGTCTCCCGCGGTCTGCGGAAGCTGGCCGCGTCCGCGCGCGCCAAGTGGGCCGCGACCCCCAAGGAGCGGCGTGGTCCCACGCTGTTCCTGGTCGCGGCCTGCGTCCTGGTCGTCGCCCTCCTGCCGTACGGGCCGTTCCTCGCGCTCGTCGTGCTCATGGGCGCCGCCGCGTGGAAGGGGCGCGAGCGTCCGGTCGTGAAGACCGGACCCGACGAGGCGGAGACCGCCCGCCTCAAGGGCCTGTACGAGGCGCTCGTGCCGTGCTTCTCCGTCCCCGAGGACCCCTCCCCGCTCTTCTCCCACGGGGGCGACTGGAGCGGAGCCTTCGGGGAGTACGCCTTCGACGGGGACGGACGGCTCACCCGGCTGCGGATCTCCTACCCCCCGTACTTCGCCGACGGCGAGCCGGCCGCGCGCGCCCGCGTCGAGCAGTTGCTGCACGCCAAGTCGGGGCGGGGCCGCGAGTACCGCTTCGACTGGGACGAGGAGGGCAACCGGCTCGTCCTGAGCGTGCTGCCCGCCCTGCCCACCACCATCGCCGCCCAGCGCTTCGTCACCGTGCCGGGCGAGACCGTCCTCGGCTTCACCGACGCCGACGCCGTGCAGCGGACCGTGCCGGTGGTCGCGGGGGAGGCGACGGAGGACGCCCCGGCCGTGGTCTGGCGCACCGGGCCCCGCTCCACCGAGCCGCACCTGCTGGCCGTGGGCCGGCCGGGCAGCGGCACCACCTCCCTGCTGCGCTCGATCGCGCTCCAGGCGCTCCCCCACGGCGACGTCCTGATCGTCGAGGGCGGCGGGACCGGCGAGTACGCGTGCCTGACCGGCCGCGCCGGGGTCCTGGCCGTCGAGTGCGGGCTCTCCGGGGCCCTGGCGAGCCTGGAGTGGGCGGCGCACGAGACCGAGCGGCGCCTGATCGCCGCGAACCGGGCCCGGCAGGCCGGCCTGCCCGCCCCGGAGGACACCCGGCGCCCGCTGTGGATCCTGCTCGACCGGCCGGGCGTCCTCGGCCACCTGGCTGCCGCCGACGGGCGCCCCGACCCGCAGGAGCTGCTCCGGGTGCCGCTGCGGCACGGGCGGGCGGCGCAGGTCACGGTGGTGGTGGCCGAGCAGTTCGACGACGTGGACATGCTGAGCGAGGCGGTGCGGAGCCACACCAGGGCCAGGATCGTGCTCGGCCCCGCCGCCCCCGGGCAGATCGAGGCCGTCCTCGGCGCCCAGCCGCACACCACGCCGACGCCCGACGTCCCCGCGGGCCGCGGCTACGCGCGCCTGGGCACCGGCCCGGTCCTGCGGCTCCAGGTGCCGGCGACGCCCGACCCATACGACGACGCGACGAGCGACGCGCACCGCCGGGCGGTCCTGGACCTCCTGCCGGAGCGGAGCCCGGCCGCGCCCGCGACGGCTCCCGCGCCGACGGTGCTGATCGAGAAGATCCCCGTCACCTCCCCCGAACCGGCCCCGGCCCCCCGCGCCGAACCGGCCCCGGCGGGTCCCGGTCCGGGGCCGCTGCACGCCCCCGTTCCGGCGGAGGGCTGAGCACCGGACACGCCGGAGGGGCGGGTACGGACACCACGTCCGCACCCGCCCCTCCGCACGTTCCGGTGGGCGGCCCCGGTGCGACTACGCGACGAACGACCGCGGCGGTTCCGTCCCCCCGCCCGCCGCCCCCGACTCGACCAGGCGGGCCGCGGCCGCGAGCCGGACGGCCGCCTCGTCGGCGACCGGGCCGCCGACCGTGAAGGGCAGCCGGACGAAGCCCTCGAAGGCCCCGTCGACACCGAAGCGGGGGCCCGAGGGCACCCGGACGCCGACCCGCTCGCCCGCCTCGGCGAGCCGGGAGCCGGAGAGGCCGCCGGTGCGCACCCAGAGGGTCAGGCCGCCGCGCGGGACCGTGAACTCCCAGTCGGGCAGCTCCCTGCGGACGGCGGCCACGAGCGCGTCCCGGTTCTCCCTGGCCTGTTCGCACCGCAGGCCCACGGCCTCCTCCCAGCCGCCCGTCCGCATGAGCCAGTTCACGCCGAGCTGCTCCAGGACGGGGGTGCCGAGGTCCGCGTAGGCACGGGCGGCCACCAGGGAGCGGATGACGTCGGGCGCGGCCCGGACCCAGCCGATGCGCATGCCCGCCCAGAGGGCCTTGCTGGCCGAGCCGACGGTCAGGACGGTGGAGCCCGCCGGGTCGAAGGCGCAGACCGGCCGGGGCGCCTCCAGGTCGGCGTCGAGGCGCAGCTCGGCCATGGTCTCGTCGACGACGAGCACCGTTCCGGCCGAGCGGGCCGCCTCCACCAGCTGCCGCCGCTGGTCCTCGTCCGCGAGCGCGCCGGTCGGGTTGTGGAAGTCGGCGACGACGTACGCGAGGCGGGGAGCCGCGTCCCGCAGCACCTGGCGCCAGCGGCCCAGGTCCCAGCCGCCGAGCCCCTCGGACATGGCGACGGGCACGAGCCGGGCCCCGGCCTCGCGCATCAGCTGGAGGATGTTGGCGTACGAGGGGGACTCGACGGCGACGCGCTCGCCGCGCCCGGCGAAGAGGTGGCAGATCGCGTCCATGGCGCCCATGGCGCCGGTGGTGACCATGATCTGTTCGGGCATGGTGGGGATGCCGCGGGCGGTGTACCGGTCGGCGAGCATCTGCCGCAGCACGGGCAGGCCCGCCGGATAGTCCCCGTGCGTGTGGGCGTAGGGCGGCAGCTCCTCCAGGGCGCCCTGGAAGCCCCGGGACAGCCAGGGCTCGGGGGCGGGGAGCGCCGCGCAGCCGAGGTCGATCATCGAGCCGAGGGCCTCGGGCGGCAGCGGTTCGAGGCCGCGCGCGGGCAGCGGGTTCCCGGCGGGGACGGCCGTCCAGCTGCCGGCGCCGCGCCGCGACTCCAGGAAGCCCTCGGTGCGCAGCGCCTCGTAGGCGGCGGCCACCGTGGTCCGGCTGACGGCGAGCGCGAGGGCGAGCTCCCGCTCGGCGGGCAGGCGGGCGGCGACCGGGACGCGGCCCTCCAGGACGAGCAGGCGGATGCCGTCGGCGAGGGCGCGGTAGGCGGGCGGCTTGCGGGCGCCGGGCACGGCGGGCCGGGCCTGCTGCGCCTGGAGTTGCCGGGCGAGCTGCGCCGGCCCCACCGCCGAAGTCCACTGAGCCATGGAAATCAGTCCACCTTTCCCGAATTGGCCATGGTTGGCCTTCAATCCCCTGCCACAGAGTGGCACGAGTCAGTCCACTACCACCACCCTGGGGGGCAGCACCTTGTCCATCGCCTCCGGCCTCCGCGGCCGGCACCTCACCCGTCGTCTGATCCAGCTGTACGTGGGGCTGACGCTGTACGGCGTCAGTTCGGCGCTGCTCGTGCGCAGCGCGCTCGGCCTGGAGCCCTGGGGCGTCCTCCACCAGGGCCTCGCGGAGAAGACCGGGCTGACGATCGGCGTGGTGTCGATCGTGGTGGGGGCGGCGGTGCTGCTGCTGTGGATCCCGATCCGGCAGCGGCCCGGTCTCGGCACGGTCTCCAACGTCTTCGTGATCGGCCTGGCGATGGACGGCACCCTGGCCCTGGTCCCGGAGTCCGACGGCCTGGCCGTGCGGGTGCCGCTGCTCGCGCTCGGAATCGTCCTCAACGGGGTCGCGACCGGTCTGTACATCGCGGCGCGGTTCGGTCCCGGCCCGCGCGACGGCCTGATGACCGGTCTGCACCGGCTCACCGGCCGCTCCATCCGCCTGGTGCGGACGCTGCTCGAAGTGGCCGTGGTGGCGACCGGCTTCCTGCTCGGCGGCTCGGTGGGCGTCGGCACGGTGCTGTACGCGCTCTCGATCGGCCCGCTGGCCCAGTTCTTCCTGCGCCGGTTCGCGGTCCCGGAGCGGGAGGGCGGCATCACGGTGGCCTCTTCCGGCCCCGCCCCCGCGGAGGGCCCCGCTCCGGCCGGGGAGCCCGCTCCGGCCGGGCAGCCCGGTCCGGCGGAGGACGCCGGCCCCGTGACGGCCTCCCGTCCCCCGGTGGTCGCCCCCGGGACACCGGAGCAGGCCATACTGCGGCGGTGACCCGCGTACGCCACCCCTATCTCGACCATCCCGCCCCCCTCCCGTTCGCCCACCGCGGCGGCACGGCGAACGGCCTGGAGAACACCGCGGCCGCCTTCCGCCGGGCCGCCGCGGCGGGCTACCGCTACTTCGAGACCGACGTCCACACGACGTCCGACGGGGTGCTCGTGGCCTTCCACGACGCGACCCTGGACCGGGTGACGGACGCCTCGGGCCGGATCCGCGACCTGCCGTGGGCGGCGGTGCGCGAGGCCAGGGTGGCGGGCCGGGAGCCGCTGCCGCTCTTTGCCGACCTCCTGGAGGAGTTCCCGGAGGCCCGCTGGAACGTGGACCTCAAGGCGGAGTCGGCCCTGGGCCCGCTGGTCGACCTGATCCGCAGGACCGGCGCCTGGGACCGGGTCTGCGTGGGCTCCTTCACCGAGGCCCGGGTGGCCCGGGCGCAGCGCCTGGCCGGTCCGCGGCTCGCCACCTCGTACGGGGTGCGCGGAGTGGTCGGGCTGCGGCTGCGGTCCCTGGGCATCCCGGCGGCGCTGCGGGCCGGGGCGGTGGCGGCGCAGGTCCCGGAGCGCCAGGGCGGGGTCCCGGTGGTCGACCGGCGGTTCGTCCGGGAGGCGCACGCGCGCGGGCTCCAGGTCCACGTGTGGACCGTGAACGATCCGGCCCGGATGAACTCTCTCCTCGACCTGGGGGTGGATGGCATCATGACCGATCACCTGGAGACGCTGCGCTCGGTGCTGACCGAGCGGGGCGCGTGGACCTGAGCGCGCTCCCGGGCGGCCCGGGACGGACCGGGGAGAACACGGACCGCAAGGGGCACGCGCCCACGGGGACGAACGAGGGGGCACGGCCGTGACCGCTGACACCACCGGGCCGGAGGAGCACACCGCCGGCCCCGCCGAGCGGCGGCGCGAGCAGCGCGGCTGGTACTTCTACGACTTCGCGTGCTCGGTGTACTCGACGAGCGTGCTCACCGTCTTCCTCGGCCCGTACCTGACCTCGGTGGCGCGGGCGGCGGCCGACCCGGAGGGGTTCGTCCACCCGCTGGGCGTGCCCGTGCGGGCGGGCTCCCTCTTCGCGTACGCCGTGTCCGCCTCGATCGTGGTCGCGGTGGTCGCGATGCCGCTGGTGGGCGCGGCGGCCGACCGCACGGGCCGGAAGAAGCCGCTGCTCGCGGCGACCGCGTACCTGGGGGCGACCGCCACGGCCGGGATGTTCTTCCTGGACGGCGACCGCTACCTCCTGGGCGCCTTCCTGCTGATCACGGCGAACGCCTCGCTCTCGGTCTCGATGGTGCTCTACAACGCCTATCTGCCGCAGATCTCGGAGCCGGACGAGCGGGACGCGGTCTCCTCGCGCGGCTGGGCCTTCGGCTACACGTCCGGCGCGCTGGTCCTCGTCCTGAACCTGGTCCTGTACTCGGGCCACGACTCCTTCGGGCTCACCGAGGGCGAGGCCGTCCGGATCTGTCTGGCCTCGGCCGGGGTGTGGTGGGGCGCGTTCACCCTCGTGCCGCTGCGGCGGCTGCGGGACCGGCGGCTCCCCCCGGAGGACCGGGAGCGGGCCGGCGGGGGCGCGGTCGGCAGCGGCTGGCGCCAGCTGCGGGCGACCCTGAAGGACATGCGCCGGCACCCGCTGACGCTCTCCTTCCTCCTCGCGTACCTGGTCTACAACGACGGCGTGCAGACGGTGATCTCGCAGGCGTCCCTGTACGGCTCCGAGGAGCTGGGCCTGGACCAGACGACGCTCATCACGGCGGTCCTGCTCGTGCAGGTGCTCGCGGTGGCGGGGGCGCTCGGCATGGGGCGGCTCGCCCGGTCGTACGGCGCCAAGCGGACGATCCTGGCCTCGCTGGCGGTCTGGACCCTGATCCTGGCGGCCGCCTACGTCCTGCCGGCCGACGCGCCCGTCTTCTTCTACTCCCTGGCGGCCGCGATCGGCCTGGTCCTGGGCGGCAGCCAGGCCCTGTCGCGCTCGCTGTTCTCGCACCTGGTGCCGCGCGGCAAGGAGGCGGAGTACTTCTCGGCGTACGAGATGAGCGACCGGGGGCTGAGCTGGCTGGGTCCGTTGGTGTTCGGTCTCGCGTATCAGCTGACGGGAAGCTACCGGGATGCCATCATCTCCCTGTTGATCTTCTTCGCCGTCGGCTTCGCGCTGCTCGCCAGGGTGCCGGTGCGGCGGGCGGTCGAGGCCGCAGGAAACCCGGTGCCGGAGCGTATTTAGACGTGGCGGTGAAAGGGCGGTAGTGTACGCGTTTGGCCTGCCAGGCGGACCGTTACTGCGTGCTGCTTTGGTGAAGACACCACGTCACACCTGCCGTCAGATGTGACAAAACGGGCACTGGTGGGTACAACAAGGGGCGGCACGACGGGCGACGCATGACCCGGCACGGGAATCTTTACCGCCGACCGGACGTTGACCGGATAACGACGACAGCGACATCTGTCCTGTGGGCGACAAGCCCGGGAGGCACGATTCATGAGTGAGCGAGCTCTTCGCGGCACGCGCCTCGTGGTGACGAGCTACGAGACCGACCGCGGCATCGATCTGGCCCCGCGCCAGGCGGTGGAGTACGCATGCGAGAAGGGACATCGCTTCGAGATGCCCTTCTCGGTGGAGGCGGAGATTCCGCCGGAGTGGGAGTGCAAGGTCTGCGGAAGCCAGGCGCTTCTGGTGGACGGGGACGGTCCCGAGGAGAAGAAGGGCAAGCCTGCGCGTACGCACTGGGACATGCTCATGGAGCGGCGCACCCGCGAGGAGCTGGAGGAGGTCCTCGCCGAGAGGCTGGCCGTCCTGCGCTCCGGCGCCATGAACATCGCCGTGCATCCGCGCGACAGCCGCAAGTCCGCCTAGCGGACCGCCGGACGGGCAAACGCCGCGGGGCCCGGTACACGAAGACGTGTACCGGGCCCCGCGGCGTTTGTCGTACGGGCTCCCCCCGAAGTCCCGAGGGGGCGCCGAGGTCAGGGCGTCAGGGGCGGGCGGGAGTCGTCGGCCCGGTACGGGCCGCGGGGGGCGTCCTCGCGGACGACCTCGCCCTGGACCACCTTGCCGTCCGGGCGGTGGATGCGCGCCTGCTGGAAGGCGTCCTGGAGGCTGCCGGGGGTCGCGGCGCTCATCCGGCGCTCGACCGCCCTCTCCGCGGACCGGCCGAGGAAGGAGCGGACCGGGGGGATCAGCAGGAGCAGGCCGGCCGCGTCGGAGATCAGGCCGGGGAGGATCAGGAGCAGGCCGCCGAGCATCAGGAAGCCGTTGCGGTCCTCCGCGCCGGTCCGCTCCGGCGCGGAGGGCACCCCGCCGGTCCGGGCGGCCTCCTGGGCCTGCTGGAAGGTCGAGGTCAGGTTGCGGAAGGCGCGCCGGCCGGCCCGCTTGACGACGACGGTGCCGAGCACGGCACCGCCGACGAGCAGGGCGAGGACGGTCAGCCCGCCCGCCGCGTCCGCTACCACGGTGAGCAGCCAGATCTCCAGGACCAGCCAGGCGGCGAGGCCGAGCGGGAGGAACGTACGCGCGCGGGAGCGCTTCTTGGGGGCGGGGGAGGGCGGTACGCCGGTCGTCATGGTCCCCAGTGTGCCTGGAGCCCCGCCGGAACGGCGTAAAGGGAAGATCAGTACGGACGGGGTCAGGAGGGCTTGCGGCCCAGCCGCTTGCCGACCTTCTCCGCGCGCGCCGTCAGGCCCCAACCGGTGACCCGCCACAGCGCCTCGACCAGGATGTCGCGGCTCATCTTCGAGTCGCCGACCTCCCGCTCCACGAAGGTGATCGGGACCTCCACGACGTGGTAGCCCGCGGCGACCGCGCGCCGGGCCAGGTCGACCTGGAAGCAGTACCCGGCCGAGGCCACGTCGTCCAGGCCCAGGCCCTCCAGGGTCTCCTTGCGGAAGGCCCGGTAGCCGCCGGTGACGTCGCGGATCGGCACGTCGAGCATCACGCGCGAGTAGAGGCTGCCGCCCCGGGAGATGAACTCGCGGGACTTCGGCCAGTTCACGATCCGGCCGCCCGGCACCCAGCGGGAGCCGAGCACCAGGTCCGCGCCCTTGAGGGCGGTGAGCAGCCGGGGCAGCTCCTCGGGCTGGTGGGAGCCGTCGGCGTCCATCTCGACCAGGACGCCGTAGCCGTGCTCGATGCCCCACCGGAAGCCGGCGAGGTAGGCGGCGCCGAGCCCTTCCTTGCCCTTGCGGTGCAGGACGTGCACGTGGTCGTCCTCGGAGGCGATCTCGTCCGCGAACTTGCCCGTGCCGTCGGGGCTGTTGTCGTCGGCGACGAGAACGTGCGCGTCGGGTACGGCTTCCCGCACCCGCGCGACGATCGGCTTGATGTTGTCCGCCTCGTTGTAGGTCGGAATGATCACCAAGGCCTTGCCGAGCGGGCCGTAACGCCTCTGGCCACCGTCGTTCACTACTGCCCCTTCGGATGCAAACACAGGCCCCCACCATAGCGAGGTCCCCGGGATGCTCCGGCGTGGCGGGTCGGGTGGGGCGGGTGACGTGCGGCGCGGTACCGATCGGGCGGCGCGGTCCCGGCCGGGGGGCGCGTCACGCGCCCGGCCGCGCGAACACCGTCCGTCCGTGCACCACCGTGCGCAGGCAGACGGGGAGGTCGGCGCCGGGCGAGAGGTCGGGCAGGCCGGGCGTGCCGGAGCGCGGGTCGGTGGACCAGCGGGCGACCCGGTCGTCGGGCGCCTGGACGACCAGCTCCTCGGTGCGCCAGACCGCGTAGTCGGCGGGGGCGCCGGGAACCAGCGTCCCGGCGTCGTCGCGGCCGACGGCCCGCCAGCCGCCCCGGGTGTGGGCGGTGAAGGCGGCGCGGGCGGAGATCCGGTGCCCGGGGGTGCGGTGGAAGGCGGCGGCCCGGACGGTGCCCCAGGGGTCGAGCGGCGTGACAGGGCTGTCGGAGCCGAAGGCCAGCGGCACGCCGGCGCGCAGCAGCGCCGCGTACGGGTTGAGGGTGCGGGCCCGCTCGGCGCCGAGCCGGTCGGCGTACATGCCCTCCTCACCGCCCCAGAGCGCGTCGAAGGCGGGCTGGACGGAGGCGGTGAGGCCCAGCTCGGCGAAGGCGGCGATCGTCTCGGGGGTGAGCATCTCGACGTGCTCGACGCGGTGCCGGGCGGCTCGGATCCGGGCGGGGCCCAGCTTGTCGGCGGCGGCCCGGAAGCCCTCGACGACCGCGGTGACGGCGGCGTCCCCGATGGCGTGGAAGCCGGCCTGGAGCCCGGCCTCGGTGCAGGCGACGACGTGGAGGGCGACGGTGGCCGCGTCCAGGTGGGCGGCGCCGGTGTGACCGGTGTCGGCGTGGTCGGCGTACGGCTCGTGGAGGCAGGCCGTGTGGGAGCCGAGGGAGCCGTCGGCGAACAGGTCCCCGGCGGCGCCGAGCGCGCCGAGGTCCCGCGCCCGCTCCACGTCGAGGTCGGCCCAGTAGCCGACGACCCGGGGTCCGGCCTCCTCGCGGGCGAGGTCGAGCAGACCGGTGAAGTCCTCCTCGGAGGAGATCCGCGGGCCGCCGCACTCGTGCAGGGTGCCGATGCCGAGGGAGGCGGCCCGGGAGCGGGCGGCGCGCTGGGCCTCGGTGCGCTGGCGCGCCGACACGGCGCCGAAGGCGGCGGCGCGCACGGCGTGGTGGGCGTCGCCGGTGAGGGGCCGCAGGCCGTCGTGGAAGCCGTCCAGGTCCCGGACGCCGGGCACCAGGTCGAGCATGGCGGTGGTGACGACGGCCGAGTGGACGTCGATCCGGGTCAGGTAGAGCGGGCGGCCGCCGGTGAGGCCGTCGAGCTCGTCGCGGGTGAGCGGGCGGCGCTCGGGCCAGCGGGAGGCGTCCCAGCCGTGGCCGAGGAGGACGCGGTCCCCGGGGCGGGCGGCGGCGTGGGCCCGGATGCGCTCCGCCGCCTCGGCGAGCGAGGCGGCGGAGGAGAGGTCGAGCCCGGTGAGGGCGAAGCCGGTGGCGGTGGTGTGCACGTGCGCGTCGACGAACGCCGGGGTGACGAGCGCGCCCTCCAGGTCGACCACCTCGTCCACGCCGGACGCGAAGGCGTCGGCCGCCCCCTCCGACCCGACCCAGGCGACGTGCCCGCGCTCCACCACCATGGCGGTGGCGAAGGGGTCGGCGGGGCTGTGGACTTCTCCGCCGCGCAGCAGCACGGTGCGGTGGTCGCCGGAGGGCGCGGCAGGCATGGACTCGCTCATGGCTCCAGGCTAGGACCTGGGGGGACCCGGTTTGTCCGGCAGGTCCCCCGACGGGTCGCGCCGGGTCCCCGGGGCGGGTGCCGGCGGGTCAGACGCGCGGGGGCCTGGCCTCGTACGGGGTGGACAGGACCACCGTCGTGCGGCTGGACACGCCGGCCTGGGAGCGGATGCGGCTGAGCAGGTGCTCCAGCTCCAGCGGGGTGGCGACCCGGACCTTGAGGATGTAGTTCTCGTCGCCCGCGACGCTGTGGCAGGCCTCGATCTCGGGGATGTCGGCGAGCCGGTCGGGGGTGTCGTCGGGGGCGCTGGGGTCGAAGGGTTTGACCGAGATGAAGGCGGTCAGCGGCAGGCCCACGGCCTCCGGGTCGACGACGGCGGCATAGCCGCGGATGACACCGCGCTGCTCCAGTCGGCGGACGCGCTGATGCACGGCCGACGTGGACAGGCCGGTGGCCTTGCCCAGGTCGGTGTAGCTCATGCGCCCGTCCTTGACGAGCAACTCCACGATCTGACGATCCAGCTCCTCCATGCGGTGACCCTAGTGCTCCGGAGGGGGCGGGGCACAGCCCGGGGCGACCCGTATGGGGCGCTATGCGCCGTCACGAGGCACCTGCGACGGGCATGTGACGAACACCACAGGTTTGCGCCCGACCCGGGGCGACGCCTCACGATTATGCGGAGTTCCGCATGGGAAGTGCTTGCTGTGGTCGAAGGCCGCACAGATCCGGCCGACCCAGCCGAGGGGGAGATTCTCCATGCAGGAGCCTGTTGATTCGGTCGACACGTCCGACGAGCTCGACGCGTACGACACCTTTGAGATGTTCCGGGTCCTCTGCCCGGAGTGCGTGCAGCCCATCGCGCTGCTCGCGGACGAGGACGTGCTGCCGGAGCACGCGCTCTGCCCGACGCCGTGGAACCCCTTCGTGCTCACGGTGTGCCCGGGCACGGGCCTCTCGGCCTCCGAGGCGTCCGCCGCCGACGACACCCTGGAGGTCCAGGAGCAGGACACCGCGCTGCTCCTGACGCTCCCCCAGGGACTCGACTGGCGCACGCAGCCCTTCTCGCACGTCGGCGGCCCGGGCTCGCGCCCGATCCGGGTGCCGCAGATGCGCCGCGCGGCCTGAGGCCGCGACACCGGCGGACGTTCCCGTACCGCGTGACGGCGCGGTACGGGAGACCGGACGGCGCGGGGAGCGGGACCGCCCGGGTACCGGGCGAACTGCCGCTCGAATGCGCTCGGCGGTGACCCCTGACCGCCGGGGCGCGTTGGTCAGGGCATGACCACGCTGCACACGACGCCCAGCGGTTACGGTCGGCACCGGCAGGCCGAGCCGCGCATTGAAGAATCGGTTCCTCAACCGGCTGCGGCGCCGACGACGACGATGACCGTGTCCGCGCCGGCACCCGGATCCGCGGCCGGGACCGTGCCCGCGCCCGTGCCGGCGCCGGTCAGTCCGCCCCTCCCCGCCGACCCGCCGGTCACGATCACCACCCCCGTCCCGGTCGCCGCCCCGGTCCCGCTCTCGGCACAGGCCCCGGTCTCCGCGGCCCTCCCCGCCCCCGTCCCGGCGCACCCGCCCATCTACCAGGACGTGCTCTCGCTCTGGGCGAGCCAGGGCCGCACCCTGCCCGGCCACCGCGACCAGGAGTGGACCCGGCTCGCCGCGGGACCCGTCTGGGCGGACCGGACCGTCCGGGTCAGCGGGACTCTGGTCCGACCAGGTGACGGGCGATGACCACCCGCTGGATCTGATGGGTTCCCTCGACGATCTGGAGCACCTCGGCCTCCCGCAGGAAGCGCTCCACCGGGAAGTCCGCCGTGCAGCCGTACCCGCCGAGCGCCTGCACCGCGTCCGTCGTGACCCGCACGGCGGCGTCCGTGCAGAAGAGCTTGGCCATCGCCGCGCACCGGCCGAAGGGCCGCCCCCCGTCGCGCAGCCGCGCCGCCTCCAGGTACAGCGCCCGGCCCGCCTCGACCCGGGTCGCCATGTCGGCGAGGAGGAAGCGGAGCCCCTGGAAGTCGGCGATCGGCCGGCCGGACCGGCGTCGCTCCCGGGCGTGTCCGACGGCCGCGTCCAGGGCGGCCTGCGCGAGCCCGACGGCGCAGGCGGCGATGCCGAGCCGTCCCGAGTCCAGGGCGTCGAGCGCGATCGCGAAGCCCTGCCCCTCCCCGCCGAGCCGCCGCGCGTCGGGGACCCGTACGCCGTCGAAGCGCAGTTGCGCGGTGGGCGAGCCGCCCATGCCCATCTTCCGCTCGGGCGGGTCCGCGTTCAGGCCCGGCGCGTCCCCCGGGACCAGGAAGGCCGTGATGCCGCGCGCCCGGGCCGCCGGTGCGGGCCATGACCGTGCGGAAGTCGGCGATCCCGCCGTGCGTGATCCACGCCTTGGTGCCGTCGGTCGTCCACGCGTCGCCGTCGCGGACGGCCCGGGTCCGCAGCGCCGCCGCGTCGGACCCGGCGGAGGGTTCGGAGAGGCAGTACGCGCCGAGGAGGCCGCCGCCCGGCAGCGCGGGCAGGTGTGCGGCCCGCTGCTCCTCGGTGCCGAAGCCGGCGAGCGCGTGGCAGGAGAGGGTGTGGACGCTGACGCCGAGGCCGACGGTGAGCCGGGCGGCGGCGAACTCCTCCAGGACCTGGAGGTACGCCTCGTACGGCTGGCCTCCCCCGCCGTACGCGGGGCCGTGGGGCGGTCCGAGGAGTCCGGAGCGGGAGAACAGGGCGAACAGTTCGCGCGGGAAGCGTCCGGCGGCCTCCTCGGCCGCGGCGGACGGGGCGATCTCCCGCGGGGCGATGTCGCACGCCAGGGCGAGCAGCTCACGGGCCTCACCGGTGGGCAGTCGGCGCTCCACGCCGTTCGCGGGGGTGTCGGACACGGCCGGACGCGGGCGGGCCGCACGCGGGATACCGGGGTCGCGGGGAGTACGCCCGCCCGGCGGTCCGGGACCACACGGCCACCGGGGGATCACACCGACGCCGTCACATGAGGCCCGCCCGGGTGACGAACACGGCGAGCAGCACGACCAGGGTCCAGCCGAGGACGTTCTCCAGGATCTTGGGCCCGTCGTCCCGGGGACCGCCCGTGCGGGCGCGGAGGAGGGTGAGGCTGTGGGTGGTGGAGGTCATGACGAACACCATGCGCCACGGAGGCGGCTCCGGGGTAGAGATGTCCGTCACGTCCCCCGGGGCCGCCCCGCCGTGCCGGAGGGCGCCGGGGACCCGGGAGGCCTTGCGCCGAGCGGCCGAAGGGCGTTCGGGGACCCGGGGCCGGCGGGCCCCTCCTGTGCCGGACGCCACGTCGCCGCCCGCGTCGCGCCGCACGATCCGGAGGGGACGGTCAGGGGCGGGCGGGCACCTGTCCGAAACGTCCGCCCGTCCGCCCCGCCCTCACTTGCGGCCGACGCCCGCGTACATCGCGACGTCCGGCGCCGGCCTCTCCGGTCGCCAGGCGGAGCAGGAGACCACGCCGGGCTCCAGCAGCTCCAGGCCGTCGAAGTAGCGCGCGACCGCTTCGGGGGTGCGCTGGGTGAGCTTCGGGGTGCCGTGCTCGTTCCAGAAGGCCACCGCCTCGTCGACGTCCGGCATGTCGGGGCGGGTGACCGTGTGGGAGAGGACGAGGTGGCTGCCGGGCGCGAGCGCGTCCATGAGCCGGCGGACGACTCCGTACGACTCCTCGTCGTCCTCGACGAAGATGACGACCCCGAGCAGCATCAGCGCGACCGGTTTCGACAGGTCGAGCGTCTTCGCCGCGGCGGCCAGGATCGTGTCGACGTCCCGCAGGTCGGCGTCCAGGTAGTCGGTGGCGCCCTCGGGCGTCCCGACGAGGAGGGCGCGGGCGTGCGCGAGGACGAGCGGGTCGTTGTCCACGTACACGACCCGCGCGTCGGGGGCGACCCGCTGGGCGACCTCGTGCGTGTTGTCGGCGCTCGGCAGTCCCGTACCGATGTCCAGGAACTGCCGGACGCCCTCCTGCACGGCCAGGTGCCGCACCGCCCGTCCCAGGAACAGCCGGTCCGCCTTCGCGTACTCCCCGATCCCGGGGTGCAGTTCCCGGATCCGGTCCCCGGCCTCCCGGTCGACCGGGTAGTTGTCCTTGCCGCCGGTCCAGTAGTTCCATATCCGGGCGGTGTGCGGCCGGGACGTGTCGATGCGCGATTCGATGTCGGTCACGCCCTCAACGTAGCGCAGCGCTTCCGCAACTCCCGCGCCCGGACGGCGCTTTGGCCCTCACCGGTTCGCGCCTTCCGCAGGTCCGGGCCCGCTCACACCAGCCCGAGCGACCGCAGCGCGCGCTGCTGGGCCGGGGTCGGGCCGGTCGGCCAGTAGACGTAGCAGACGCCGCCCGTACCGCTCCTGACCCTGCCGTTCGCGTCGTACCGCTTCGTCCGCAGCCAGATGTTCTCCCATTCGCGCCGCCGGTAGACCCGGCGGACGGCCTCGTTGCTCGGGGACGCCGGGTCGTTGGCGACGACGTCGCCGTCCGGGGTGAAGCCGACGACGGTCATCAGGTGGCCCGCGGTGCCGTAACCGGCGCCGGTCAGCTCCTCCTCGAGGAAGGACTGGGACGTCACGGCCGGGATGCCGGCGCGGACCAGGCTCTCCAGTTCGGTGAGCGAGCGCAGCCGGGTGACCACGGCGTTCATGCCGGGGTAGGTGGCGGCGTAGGCGGCGTTGAAGGGCCAGTTGCCGCAGCCCTCGTACTGGTGGTCGTAGGTGAAGCGGGCCGCGTGGCAGACCTGCGGGTCGGCGAAGGCCGGGTCCACCCAGGCCAGGTCCTCCGCCGAGGGGCGGCGCCCCCAGTACTCGACGACCATCTGGGAGGAGGTCGGGCTGCACCAGGCCTCGCCGCCGTTGTCGTACTCGGGGTACTGCCCGACGTGGGTGTTCTGCGAGTAGCGCGGCACGGCCAGCTCGCGGGCCGGGCCGGGCACGGAGGCCGGGACGGTGAAGCGGTCCGGGACGTCCGAGGCCACGGCGCCGACCCGCCACACCGTCGGGGTGCGGCCGCTGCCCGGCGCCCGGTACAGGGTCAGGCGCAGCCGGTACGAGCGCAGCCGCAGCCCGCTCGCCGGGTCGTCGATCGCGAAGGTGTCGGTCCAGACGCTGCTCCTGCCGTCGGTCTGGTCGTCCACCGAGGTGCGCCGGATGTCCTCCTCGCCGTCGCCCGAGGTCCAGCGGCCCAGGACGTACCGGGGGACGGCCGTGGAGTCGGAGTACGTGCCGGACAGCTCGACCTGGATCCAGGTGCCCGGGGGCGTACGGGCGTTCCAGGAGGCGATGACCTCGGTGGCGGGTGCGGCCGGGGTGTGCACGGGCGAGGTCCAGCTCGCGTACTCCCAGGTCGAGGTCCGCCCGGTGTGCGGGTCGGTGTGGTCGGTGCGGCCGGCGGGCCGGTCGAGGACCAGGCCCGGGCGGAGCCCGGGGACCGCCCTCGTACCGGTGGAGGTGCCGCGCCGCCAGTCCGCGTACGAGGACCAGAAGCGGTTGTCGACCGGGCCGGGCGCGGGGGCGCGGCCCCTGGGGGCGGCAGCGGAGGCGACGGCGGGGACGGCGGCCGCGGCCGTTCCCGCGGCGGCCGCGAGCGCCGCGGCGAGGACGGTTCTGCGCGGGGTGGAGCTGGTCATGGGCGGTGACCCCCAGTCGAGAACGGTGGGCGTACGGATGTGTCGAGGTGGCGTACGGGTGTGCCGACGTGGTGTGCGGGCGCGTCGACGTGGCGTGCGGGTGTGCCGACGCGGCGTGCGGACGGGTCGCGCGGGCCCACTATCCCGGCCCCGGCGGGCCTCCGCCAGCACTTCGCCCCGCGTCGCCGGACCAATATTGGTCTCGCCCACTGACGGCGGCACCTCCCTGACCTGGGACGGTCCCCGCTCCCCTACCCTGGGCCCATGGACGACCTCGACCGCGCGGCCCGCGCGCTGCTCCGGCTGCCGCCCTCCTGCGGGCCGGTCCGGCTGGTCGCGGTCGACGGGCACGCGGGCTCCGGCAAGTCCACCCTCGCGGCCCGCCTCTCCGCCGCCCTCGGTGGCGCCCCCGTCCTCCACCTCGACGACCTCGCCACCCACGAGGAGCTCTTCGCGTGGACCGGCCGGCTGCGGGAACAGGTCCTGGAGCCCCTCGCGCGGGGCGCGGCCGCGGCCTACCGCCCGTACGACTGGCGGCTGCGGCGCTTCGGGGAGCCGCGCGCGCTGCCCCCGGCGCCGGTGGTCCTCGTCGAGGGCGTCGGCGCGGGCCGGCGGGCGGTGCGGCCCTTCCTGGCGCGCCTGCTGTGGATGGAGCGCGGCGCGGAGGGGTCCTGGGAGCGGGGCCGGCGCCGGGACGGCCCGGAGCAGGCGGCCTTCTGGGAGGGCTGGACCGTGGCGGAGACTCGCCATTTCTCCGAGGACCCCTCCCGGCCCTTCGCCGACACCCTGGTACGGGAGTGCGGGGAGGGGTACGAGTGGCTTCCCGGGCCCCGTGTGACAGCGGGCACGGACCAGATCATCACCCACCGTGACGACTTTCTGTCCGCGAACTGAGGGGCCCCGGGTCCACTTGCGCAAGTGCCCCAACTCCGCTTGACCCCAGGGGCGTACAGGTCTTACGTTCTGAATGTGCGGCTTTTCGGAGCCGCCGCGGACGCGAAGCCCCCGGTTGTTCCCCCGTGATCGGGGGCTTCGTTCTGCCCCGGGAGCCCCTTCGGAAGCCCTCCCGAGGCCCCTCCAGGGCCCTTCGCGTCCCCTGTCGCTCACCCAGGGTCACCGCTTCCGGATCATGCGCTTCTCCTTAAGCGCGCACCCCCTGCGCAGGTACGATGCCCCCAGGTGCGGTCAAATCCCGTCCATGCGATGACGGTTGTGGGGGACCCGATGGACATCGGCACACAGGGCTCGCAGCCCCCGGCCGAGCTCGCCTGGCTGCGCGGAGTCGACGCCTACACGATGGGCGCCTATCCGCAGGCCGAGGACGAGTTCCGGGCGGCGGTACGGATCGATCCCGGGATGGCGGACGCCTGGCTCGGGCTGCACGCGCTCCGGGTCGACACCACGACCGCGCTGCTGCGCATGCACCGCCACCGCGAGCGCTTCGGCGAGCAGCGGAACCGCTACCGGCGCACCCTGAACTCCTGGTACTGGCTGGGCTGGTGGGTGCAGCCCGTCCTGGAGAGCCCGCGCGACCTGCTGCTCGCACACGCCTCCCACTGGCTCGACGGGCGCCACGTGCCCGAGCTGGACCGGGCCCTCGCGGGGCTCCCCCCGGTCGACACCGACCCCCAGGTGCGCTTCCTGCACGCCTGCCGGGCCTACCTCGTCAAGGACTGGGACCAGCTCGTCCGGCTCACCGAACCCCTCGTCGACGACCCGCTGCTCGGCATCGAGGCCGGGCTCTTCGGCGGCATGGCCCGGGTGCGGCTGGAGATGTACGGCCAGGCCGAGCCGCTGCTGTCGGCCTCCCTGATGCGGTGCCGCAGCGAGCAGCCGCAGCGCAAGGAGCTGCGGTACTGGCTCGCCCGCGCCCACGAGGGCACCGGGCGCAGCGCCGCCGCCCTGCCGCTCTACCGGGCCGTGCACCGGATCGACCCGGCCTTCATGGACACGGCGGCCCGGCTCGCGGCGATCACCGCGTACGACGGCTTCGAGGGCTACGACGGCCTGGAGGACCCGGCCGGGCTCGCGACGGTCGCCCTGGGCACGGTCGGCGGCGGTCTCGGCCAGGACGCGGTGGACACCGTGCCGGGTACCGAGCCCGACGCCGGCGGCCCCGGCGACGGGCTGCTGCTCGCGCCCGACCCGGTGCCGCCGGCCGCGCCGCCGTCCCCGGAGGCCGTACGGCAGACGGCCCGGGTCCCCCGGCAGCCGGAGCCGCCGCGCTTCCCGGCCGGCCCCACCGATCCGGCCCTGCTCGCGGAGGCGCTGGCCGAGCTGGAGGGCATGGTCGGCCTCGAACCGGTGAAGCGGCAGGTCAAGGCGCTCTCGGCGCAGCTGGAGATGGCGCGGCTCCGGGCCGACCGGGGGCTGCCGGTCCAGCCGCCCAAGCGGCACTTCGTCTTCTCCGGCCCCTCGGGCACCGGCAAGACCACGGTCGCCCGCATCCTGGGCCGGGTCTTCTACGCCCTCGGGCTGCTCGGCGGCGACCACCTCGTGGAGGCCCAGCGGGCCGACCTGGTCGGCGAGTTCCTGGGGCAGACGGCGGTCAAGGCCAACGAGCTGATCGACTCGGCGGTCGGCGGGGTGCTCTTCGTGGACGAGGCCTACGCGCTCTCCAACACCGGCTACAGCAAGGGCGACGCGTACGGCGACGAGGCGCTCCAGGTGCTCCTGAAGCGGGCCGAGGACAACCGCGACCACCTGGTGGTCATCCTGGCCGGCTACCCCGAGGGCATGGACCGGCTGCTGTCCACCAACCCGGGGCTCTCCTCCCGGTTCACCACCCGGGTCGACTTCCCCTCGTACCGGCCGCTCGAACTCACCGCCATCGGCGAGGTCCTCGCGGCGGCCAACGGGGACTGCTGGGACGACGAGGCCCGTGACGAGCTGCGCTCGATCAGCGGGCACGTCGTGGAGCAGGGCTGGATCGACGAGCTGGGCAACGGGCGCTTCCTGCGCACCCTGTACGAGAAGTCCTGCGCCTACCGGGACCTGCGGCTCTCCGGTTACCCGGGCAGCCCGACCCGGGAGGACCTGGCCACCCTCCGGCTCGCGGACCTCATGCAGGCGTACGGGGAGGTCCTGTCGGGCCGCGGTCCGGTCGACCGCGGCCCGCAGCAGGAACCGCCCCCGTACTAGCCGGGTGCACTGGGGCCTGTCCGGCGGATCAGGGCCTAACTCCGCGCGGGAGCCGGCGAGGGGTCCGCGCCCGGCAGCGCGGCCGAGGGCCGGGCCCGGGCCGTGTCCGGCACCGGATGCGGCGCCGTGACCGGGATCGTGACCGTGGCCGTCCGGGGGCGCACCCGGTGGGCGGGGTCGCGGACCTCGCCCACCAGCATCTCCAGGACGTCCTCCAGGGCGACGAGCCCGAGGACCCGGCCCGAGCCGTCCGCGACCTGCGCCAGGTGGGTCGCGGCCCGGCGCATCACGGTGAGGGCGTCGTCGAGCGGCAGCTCCGCCCGGAGCGTCGCCATCGGCCGCCACAGCCGCTGCGGCACCGCCCGCTCCCGCTCCTCCAGGTCGAGGACGTCCTTCACGTGCACGAAGCCCATGAAGGCGGCGCCCGCCTCGGCGCGGACCGGGAAGCGCGAGTACCCGGTCCGCACGGTCAGCTCCTCGATCTCGCGCGGGGTGACGGACGGCGGGACCGTGACCAGGGAGGCGGAGGTGATGAGGACGTCGGTCACCGGGCGGGAGCCCAGTTCGAGCGCGTCCTCCAGGCGCTCCTGCTCGGCCGGGTCGAGCAGGCCGGCCTGTCCGGCGTCCTCGACGAGACGGCCCAGCTGGGCGCTGGTGAAGACGGCCTCCACCTCGTCCTTCGGCTCGACCTTGAAGGCCCGCAGGACCAGCCCGGCGCAGGCGCCCAAGGCCGTCGTCACGGGCCGGCAGAGCCGGGCGAAGCCGACGAGTGCCGGGGCCAGCCAGAGCGCGGTCCGCTCCGGGGCGGCCATCGCCAGGTTCTTCGGGACCATCTCGCCGATGACGAGGTGGAGGAAGACGACGGCGGCCAGGGCGATGACGTAGCCGAGCGGGTGGATCAGGCCCTCGGGGACCCCGGCCGCGTGGAAGACGGGTTCGAGGAGGTGGGCCACGGTCGGCTCGGCGACGGCGCCGAGCGTCAGCGAGCAGACGGTGATGCCGAACTGCGCGGCCGCCATCATCCGGGGCAGGTTCTCCAGGCCGTACAGGACCTGCTTGGCCCGGGCGCCGCCGAGCGGCTCGATCTGGCTGCGCCGGACGGAGACGAGCGCGAACTCGGCCCCGACGAAGAAGCCGTTGGCGAGGACCAGGAGGACGGCGAAGAGGAGTTGCAGGGTGCTCATCGGGCTCCCTCCGCGACCAGCGGGGCGGCGGAGGCCGTCGCCACCGCCACCCGGTCCGGGCCCAGGCCCTGGTTCTGGTCCGGGTCCTGGGCCTGGGCCTGGTCCGTCCGGACGATCCGGACCGATGCGGCGCGGTAGCGGTCGACCCGGCGGACCGTGAGGTGCCAGCCGGGCAGTTCGGCCCGGTCCCCGGCGACGGGGATGCGCCCGAGGAGGTCGGCGACGAGCCCGGCGACGGTCTCGTACGGCCCGTCGGGCGCGTCGAGGCCCATCCGGCGCAGGGCGTGGACCCGGCAGGAGCCGTCGGCGTCCCAGGCGGGGCGTCCGTCCTCGGCGGGGACGGCGACCGGCTCGGGCCGTTCGTCGGCCGCGGTGTCGTGCTCGTCGCGGACCTCGCCGACGAGCTCCTCGACGATGTCCTCCAGGGTGACGACGCCGGCGGTGCCGCCGTACTCGTCGACGACCACCGCGATCGGCTGCTCCCGGCGCAGCCGCTCCAGGAGGGTCTGGGCGGGCAGCGACTCGGGGACGAGGAGCGGCGGGACCGCGATCCGGCCGACGGGGGTGCGCGGCCGGGCGTGCGGGGCGACGGCGAGCGCGTCCTTGAGGTGGACCATGCCGACGATCTCGTCGATCCGGTCGCGGTAGACCGGGAAGCGCGAGAGGCCGGTGGCCCGGGTGAGGTTGAGGACGTCGGCCGCGGTGGCGTCCCACTGGAGGGCGTTGACCTTCACGCGCGGGGTCATGACCTGCTCGGCGGTGAGGCCGCCGAGGGACAGGGTCCGTACGAAGAGGTCGGCGGTGTCCTGTTCGAGGGCGCCGGCCAGGGCCGAGTGCCGGGCCAGAGAGACCAGCTCGCCGGGGGTGCGGACCGAGTCCAGCTCCTCGGTGGGCTCGACGCCCAGGAGCCGGACGAGCCGGTTGGCGACCCGGTTGAGCAGGGCGATCACCGGCCGGAAGAGGGCGGAGAAGCGGCGCTGCGGGGTGGCGACGAAGCGGGCGACCTGGAGCGGCCGGGAGACCGCCCAGTTCTTGGGCACGAGCTCGCCGACCACCATCTGGACGGCGGAGGCGAGCAGCATCCCGATCACCACGGACACCCCGGAGACGGCCCCCGCGGGCAGTCCGGCCGCGGTGAGCGGGCCGTGCAGCAGTCCGGCGAGCGCGGGCTCGGCGAGCATGCCGACGACGAGCGAGGTGAGGGTGATGCCGAGCTGGGTGCCGGAGAGCTGGAAGGACAGCTCGCGCAGTGCGGTGACGACGGCGCGGGCGCGCCGGTCGCCGTCGGCCGCGGCCCGCTCGGCCTCGGCCCGCTCGACGGTCACGAGGCCGAACTCGGCGGCCACGAAGAAGCCGTTGGCGAGGATCAGGAGGAAGGCCGCTGCGAGCAGCAGAAGGGAGATGATCATGCCGCCGCCTCCTGGGAGGGAGCGGCGCGGGTACTACCGGACGATCCGTCCATTGCTGGAGGGAGTCACTCCTCGGGTCGAAGGGCGGCCTCGCGGGCCGCCGCGGCGGCCCCGTACACGCGAGGCGGTGGTGCGCTCGGCACCACCGCCTCCAGATTAGTCACGCGAACGCCCCGAGGGGCAGGGGGTCGGCTCCGGATGGGGGACGGACCGGGGTTCTCCCGGACGTTCCACCCGATACGGCCTCCCCGGGGGTCAGGCTCCCTCCGCGCCCGTCCCCCGGCTCTCCGCCAGGGCCCGCAGGGCGCGGGCGTCCCGGACGGCCGCCTCCCTGGCGATGCCGGGCTGGATGCCGAGCACGGGCAGGCTGGTGCCGTCGCTCAGGTCCAGGAAGACCCACGGGTCGCCGGAGCGCAGGTTGACGCGGAGGATCTCCGCCCAGGCGAGTCGGCGGGTCCGGGTGATGTTGACGACCGTGACGCCCTCGTCGTCGGCGACGACCTTGGGGCGGCTCAGCAGGACGAGGACCCCGAGGAAGAGCGCGGCGGTGAAGACGAAGCTGGCGCGCTCCCCCGGTCCGAGCCGCTCCAGCATCATCGCCACCACGGTGACGGTGGCGAACATCGCGATCCCGACGGTCAGCAGGACGGCCCGGGTGCGGCCGGGGCGGAAGGTGACCGGGAGGGCGGGCGTCGTGGGCTCGGACATGGGGTTCCTCTGTGCCTGGTGGTGCCGGTGGTGCCGGTGGTGCCGGTGGTGCCGGACGGAAGCGCTGGTCCGGCCGTCAGAGGCGGCAGGCGTGGATCGCGGTGGTGAGGATGGCGCGGGCGCCCAGCTCGTACAGGTCGTCCATGATCCGCTGTGCGTCCTTGGCGGGGACCATCGCGCGGACGGCGACCCAGCCCTCGTTGTGCAGCGGGGAGACGGTCGGCGACTCCAGGCCGGGGGTGAGGGCGACGGCCTGCTCCAGGTGCTCGGCGCGGCAGTCGTAGTCCATCATCACGTACGAACGGGCGACGAGGACGCCCTGGAGGCGGCGGAGGAACTGCTGGACCTGCGGGTGGTCCTCCGTCGCGCCCTGGCGGCGGACGACGACGGCCTCGGAGGTGAGGATCGGCTCTCCGATGACCTCCAGGCCGGCGTTGCGCAGGCTGGTGCCGGTCTCCACGACGTCCGCGATGACCTGGGCGACGCCGAGCTGGATCGCGGTCTCGACCGCGCCGTCGAGGTGCACGACGGAGGCGTCGATGCCCTGGTCCGCGAGGTGCTTGGCGACGATGCCCTCGTAGGAGGTGGCGATCGTCATGCCGCCGAAGTCCTCGGGGCCCTTGGCGGTGCCCGGCCGGGTCGCGTACCGGAAGGTGGAGCGGCCGAAGTTCAGCGGGAGGATCTCCTCGGCGTTGGCGCCGGAGTCCAGGAGCAGGTCGCGGCCGGTGATGCCGATGTCCAGCTTCCCGGAGGCGACGTAGATCGCGATGTCCTTCGGGCGCAGGTAGAAGAACTCGACCTCGTTGCCGGGGTCGATGACCACCAGTTCCTTGGACTCCTTGCGCTGGCGGTAGCCGGCCTCATGGAGCATGGCCGACGCAGGTCCGGAGAGGGAACCCTTGTTGGGGACGGCGATGCGCAGCATGGGACGGCTTCCTTTGCCTGGGGAGTTGCGTGCGGGCGGAACGGGCGGGGGTCCTGAGGGGGCGTCCGGGGACGGGCGCCTCAGAGGTGGGCGTAGACGTCGTCGAGCGAGATCCCGCGGGCGACCATCATCACCTGGACGTGGTACAGCAGCTGCGAGATCTCCTCGGCGGCGGCCTCCTTGCCCTCGTACTCGGCGGCCATCCAGACCTCGGCGGCCTCCTCGACGACCTTCTTGCCGATGGCATGGACGCCCTTGTCCACCAGCTCCGCGGTGCGGGAGGTGGCCGGGTCGCCGGTCTCGGCCTTGAGCTTCAGCTCGGCGAAGAGTTCTTCGAAGCTTTTACGGGTTCTGTTCGCCATGATGGTCCTAGAGTACGGGGTGGGCGTGGGCGACTCAGCGCCAGGGTTCGCTGACCGTGCGCAGTGTGGTGGCGGTGGCGACGGCGGCGGTGACGGCCTCGTGGCCCTTGTCCTCGGAGGAGCCCTCCAGGCCGGCCCGGTCGAGCGCCTGCTCCTCGTTGTCGACGGTGAGGACGCCGAATCCGACGGGTACGCCGGTGTCGATCGAGACCTGGGTGAGGCCGTGGGTGACGCCCTGGCACACGTACTCGAAGTGCGGCGTTCCGCCGCGGATGACGACGCCGAGCGCCACGATGGCATCGTAGCCGCGTCCGGCGAGGACCTTCGCCACGACCGGGAGCTCGAAGCTGCCGGGGACGCGGAGCAGGGTCGGCTCGTCGATGCCGAGCTCGCTCAGGGCGCGCAGGGCGCCGTCGACCAGGCCGTCCATGATCTTCTCGTGCCACTGGGCAGCGACGACCGCGACCCGGAGGTCGCCGCAGTTCTTCACGCTGAGGACGGGTGCGCCCTTGCCGCTCATGTTTCTCCTTGCCGATGGTGCGTACGGGATTGCGGTGCGTACGGGGTTACTGGTTGCCGCAGGTGGGGGCCGGGGAGCCGTCCAGCCAGGGCAGGTCGTGGCCCATCCGGTCCCGCTTGGTGCGCAGGTAGTGGAGGTTGTGCTCGCCGGCCTGGACCGGCATGGGCTCGCGGCCCTCCACGACGAGGCCGTACCGGGTGAGGGCGTCGATCTTCTCGGGGTTGTTGGTCATCAGGCGCACGCCGCGGACCCCGAGGTCCACGAGGATCTGGGCGCCGGCCGCGTAGTCGCGGGCGTCGGCGGGCAGCCCGAGCTCCAGGTTGGCGTCGAGGGTGTCGCGGCCGCGCTCCTGGAGCTCGTACGCGCGCAGCTTGGACAGCAGGCCGATGCCGCGCCCCTCGTGGCCGCGCAGGTAGACGACGACACCCCGGCCGGCCTCGGTGATGCGGTCCATGGAGGCCTGGAGCTGGGGGCCGCAGTCGCAGCGCAGCGAGTGGAAGACGTCGCCGGTCAGGCACTCGGAGTGGACCCGGACGAGGACGTCCTCGCCGTCGCCGATCTCGCCGTGGACGAGGGCGACGTGCTCGACGCCGTCGACGGTGGAGCGGTAGCCGTACGCGGTGAAGTCGCCGTGCGCGGTGGGGAGGCTGACCTCGGCCTCGCGGCGGACGGTGGGCTCGGCGGAGCGGCGGTAGGCGATCAGGTCCTCGATGGAGATGATCGTGAGGCCGTGCTTGCGGGCGAAGGGGACGAGCTCGGGCAGGCGCAGCATGACGCCGTCCTCGCCGGCGATCTCCACGATGGCGCCGGCCGGGCGCAGGCCCGCGAGGCGGGCGAGGTCGACGGCGGCCTCGGTGTGCCCGTTGCGGACGAGGACGCCGCCGGGCTTGGCGCGCAGCGGGAAGACGTGGCCGGGGCGGACGAAGTCGGAGGGCTCGTGGCGTCCGCTCGCCAGCATCCGCAGGGTGGTGGCGCGGTCGGCGGCGGAGATGCCGGTGGTGACGCCGTGGGCGGGGGACGCGTCGACGGAGACGGTGAAGGCCGTGCGCATCGACTCGGTGTTGTGGGCGACCATCTGCGGGAGTTCGAGGCGTTCCAGCTCCTCGTCCTCCATGGGGGCGCAGATCAGACCGCGGCACTCGCTCATCATGAAGGCGACGATCTCGGGGGTGGCCTTCTCGGCGGCGATGACGAGGTCGCCCTCGTTCTCGCGGTCCTCGTCGTCCACGACGACGACGGGGCGGCCGGCGGCGATGTCCCGGATCGCCTGCTCGACGGGGTCGAGGGCGAGGTCGTCGGCGTCCCACATCGGGAGGGTGCTCATGCGTGGGCTCCTTCCAGAGCGGGGGCGGTGCGGGAGCGGAGCCACCAGTCGCGCATGCCCCACAGGACGAGCGCGCCGTAGATGACGTAGACGAAGCCGGAGAAGGCGTAGCCGTTGGCGAAGTTCAGCGGGACGCCGACCAGGTCGACGAGCAGCCAGGCGAACCAGAACTCGACCATGCCCCGGGCCTGGGCGTACATGGCGACGACGGTGCCGACGAAGATGTAGGCGTCGGGCCAGGGGTCCCAGGAGAGGGTCGGGAAGGCCTTGAAGAGCAGCGCCACCGCGACGGTGCCGGCGGCGGCCGCGGCGATCATGGCGCCGCGCTCGCGCCAGGAGGCGAAGCGCACGGCGATGTGGCCGTCCGCCCCCCGGCCCTTCCCGCGCTGCCACTGCCACCAGCCGTAGAGCGCCACGAGCATGACGACGACCTGCTTGCCCGCGCTGCCGGCGAGGTGGCCGTAGAAGGCGGTGAAGAGGACGAGGCCGGCGAGGAACTGCACCGGCCAGGTCCAGACGGAGCGGCGCCAGCCGAGCGCGAGGGCGGCGAGCCCGAAGACGTTGCCGATCATGTCGGACCAGATGATGCGCTGGTCGAGGACGGTGAACGCCTCGGAGTTGAGCCAGTTCACCGGACGTTCTCCCCCGCGTTCGGGCCGAGCAGTCGCTCGACGTACTTGGCGATGACGTCCACTTCCAGGTTGACCGGGTCGCCGCTCTTCTTGATGCCGAGCGTGGTCAGGTCGAGGGTGGTGGGGATGAGGCTGATGGTGAACCAGTCGTCTCCGACCTCCACGACGGTGAGGCTGACGCCGTCGACCGTGATGGAGCCCTTCTCCACGACGTAGCGGGCGAGGTGGGCGGGGAGGCCGACCTTGACCAGCTCCCAGTGCTCGGACGGGGTGCGGTCGAGGAGGGTGCCGGTGCCGTCGACGTGGCCCTGGACGATATGGCCGCCGAGGCGGCCGCCGACGGCCATGGGCCGCTCCAGGTTGACGCGGGAGCCGACGCCGAGGGCGCCGAGGCTGGACCGCTTGAGGGTCTCGGCCATGACGTCGGCGGTGAACTCGCCGTCGCCGTGCTCGACGACCGTGAGACAGACACCGTTGACGGCGATGGAGTCGCCGTGCCGGGCGCCTTCCGTGACCAGGGGGCCGCGCAGTCGGAAGCGGGAGGCGTCCTCCAGCCGCTCGACGGCGACGACCTCGCCCAGTTCTTCGACGATTCCGGTGAACACGGTCAGGCTCCCTTGAGGGTGGCGGTGATGCGGAGGTCGGGTCCGATGCGGACGGTCTCGGTGATGTCGAGCCGCAACGCCTCGGTGATGGTGCGGATTCCCGCCCCGGCGAGGGCCTGCGGGCCGTCGCCGAGGAGGACGGGGGCGAGGTAGCCGACGACCTGGTCGACGGCGCCCGCGGCGACGAAGGAGCCCGCGAGGGTGGGGCCGCCTTCGAGGAGGACCGAGCGGACGCCCCGGGCGTGGAGCGCGGCGAGCACGTCGTGGACGCCGATCCGGCCGTCACGCAGGGGCAGCCGGAGCAGTTCGGCGTCGGGGAGGTGCCGGGTGTCGGCGTCCTCGCCGACGACGACCAGGGTGGGCGCGGCGCCGTCGAGGACGCGGGCGGTCGGCGGGATCGTGGCGCGGGTGTCGAGGACGACCCGCAGCGGCTGGACCGCGCCCTCGATCCCCCGGACGGCGAGGTGCGGGTCGTCGGCGCGCAGGGTGCCGCCGCCGACCAGGACCGCGTCGGCCTCGGCGCGCAGCCGGTGGACGTCGGCGCGGGCCTCGGGGGAGGTGATCCAGCGGGAGGTGCCGTCGGCGGCGGCGGTCCGGCCGTCGAGGGTGGCGGCGTACTTCCAGCGGACGAAGGGGCGGCCGTTGCGCACGGAGGTGAGCCAGGCGATGTTGACGGCCTCGGCCTCGGCCTCCAGGAGCCCCTTCCCGACCTCGACGCCGGCCGCGCGCAGGGTGTCGGCGCCGCCGCCGGCCTGCGGGTTCGGGTCGCCGACCGCGTAGACGACGCGGCTGATCCCGGCCTCGATCAGGGCCTGGGAGCAGGGGCCGGTGCGGCCGGTGTGGTCGCAGGGTTCGAGGGTGACGTAGGCGGTGCCCCCGCGGGCGAGGACGCCGGCCTCGCGCAGGGCGTGGACCTCGGCGTGCGGCCCGCCAGCGTGCCGGTGGTAGCCCTCTCCGACCTGGTGTCCCGAGGCGTCCGTGATGACGCAGCCGACGACGGGGTTGGGGCTGGTGGCGCCGAGGGCGCGGGCGGCGAGCTCGACGGCGCGCCGCATGGCTGTGGAGTCGGCCTGCCGGTCCACCGGGTCCTCCTGCCTCTTCGGGCACGGACTCCGGGGCCTGTCGATGACGACAGGGAGCGGGAAGAACGCCTCGCGCGGGGTGCGCCGAGGCCGAGGGCCCGGTCCGCCCGAGTACGGCGGACAGCGGACGTACGGCCGGCACGCCCCTGGAGGGGGTCGCCCGCCGCGCACTGCCTCCCATCCGGACTTTCACCGTCGGTCCAGGAATCTCACCTGGTCAACCGGCCGCTGGCTGCGGACGGGTCGCGGACTATACCGCCGGTTCGGAATTACACCGACCCCGGAGTGCGCTGCTGCTGATACAGGGCCAGTGTGCCACGCCCGTGCACGGCGGTGCGGCCCCGGACCTGTGGGCTGGCTCACAGGCTGCCACATTCCCCTTCTTTGGTCCAGACCTATTGACGCACTGGTCTAGTCCTCTTAATCTCCGTGTCACCTCCGAGGTAACGGCCCGCCGGTGTGCGCACTCCACGGGCCCAACACGACCCACCCCCTTGTTCGTTGTGTTTTCCCCACCTCCCCAGGAGGAACCGATCGTGTTGTCCCCCACGACGAAGAGAGCCTCGCTGCTCGCGTCCGGCGCGGCCGTCGCCGGACTGCTGCTCAGCTCGCTCTCCGGCGGCGTCTCGTACGCGGCCGACAACGAGTCCTGTCGCCCCGACGGCCTCTACAAGACGCCCGGCGTCGACGTCCCGTACTGCTCGGTCTACGACGCCGAGGGCCGCGAGAAGATGGGCGCGGACCACCAGCGCCGGGTCATCGGCTACTTCACCGGCTGGCGCACCGGCAAGAACGGCCAGGACGCCTACCTCGCCGACGACATCCCGTGGGACAAGATCACCCACATCAACTACGCCTTCGCGCACGTGGACGCGGCCAACAAGGTGTCCGTGGGCGCCGACGGCCCGAACAACGCGGCGACCGGCATGACCTGGCCCGGCGTCGCGGGCGCCGAGATGGACCCGGCCTTCCCGTACAAGGGCCACTTCAACCAGCTCAACAAGTTCAAGAAGCAGCACCCGGACGTCAAGACGCTCATCTCCGTGGGTGGTTGGGCCGAGACCGGCGGCTACTTCGACGAGAGCGGCAAGCGGGTCGGCTCCGGCGGCTTCTACACGATGGCCACCAACGCGGACGGCTCCGTGAACCAGGCGGGCATCAACACCTTCGCCGACTCCGCCGTGGACTTCGTCAAGAAGTACGGCTTCAACGGCGTCGACATCGACTACGAGTACCCGACGTCGATGAAGGACGCCGGCCACCCGGCCGACTTCCCGATCTCCAACGCCCGCCGCGCCGGCCTCAACAAGGGCTACGCGGCCCTGATGAAGACCCTGCGCGAGAAGCTGGACCGGGCCGGCGCCGCCGACGGCAAGCACTACCTGCTGACCGTCGCCGCCCCCTCCTCCGGCTACCTGCTGCGCGGCATGGAGACCTTCCAGGTCCAGAAGTACCTGGACTACGTCAACATCATGTCGTACGACCTGCACGGCGCCTGGAACGAGTACGTCGGCCCGAACGCCTCCCTGTTCGACGACGGCAAGGACGCCGAGCTGGCCGCGGCCAACGTCTACGGCAGCGCGCAGTACGGCGGCATCGGCTACCTGAACACCGACTGGGCGTACCACTACTTCCGCGGCTCCATGCCGGCCGGCCGCATCAACATCGGCCTGCCGTACTACACCCGCGGCCACAAGAACGTGCAGGGCGGCACGGACGGACTGTGGGGCAAGGCCGCCGCGTCCTCCTGCCCGGCGGGCTCCGGCCTGACCAAGTGCGGTGACGGCGCCGTCGGCATCGACAACCTCTGGCACGACAAGGACGACAACGGCGTCGAGTCCCCCGCGGGCTCGAACCCGATGTGGCACGCCAAGAACCTGGAGAAGGGGATCGTCGGCGACTACGTCACCCAGTACGGCTTCCCCGCCAACACCCAGCTGACCGGCACGTACGCCCGCAAGTACGACTCGACCCTGGTCGCGCCGTGGCTGTGGAACGCGCAGAAGAAGGTCTTCCTCTCCACCGAGGACGAGCAGTCGGTGGCCAAGAAGGCGGACTACGTGGTCGACCGCGGCATCGGCGGCACCATGGTCTGGGAGATGGCCGGCGACTACGCCTGGAACGCCGCCAAGGGCCAGTACGAGGCGGGCTCCACCCTCACCTCGCTGATGTACGACAAGTTCAAGGCGGCCGCCCCGTACGGCGCGAAGAAGTCCAACAAGGCGCTGCCCGCCGAGGCGGTCGACATCGCCGTGGACTTCACCGAGTTCAAGCTGGGCGACTCCAACTACCCGATCACGCCCAAGCTGAAGATCACCAACAACACCGCGACCACCCTTCCCGGCGGCACGGAGTTCCAGTTCGACTACTCCACCGCGGCCCCGGCCAACGCCTCCGACCAGTCGGGCTTCGGCACCAAGGTGATCAGCAGCGACCACACCGGCGGCAACGTCGGCGGCCTGAAGGGCGACTTCCACCGCGTCTCCCTGAAGCTCCCGGCCTGGCAGACGCTGGCCCCGGGCGCGACGGTCGACCTGTCGTTCAACTACTACCTGCCGGTGTCCACCCCCTCCAACTGGACGGTGAACATCAGCGGCAGGACGTACGCCCTCGCCGGTGACCTGGCGCGCGGCACGAAGGTCGTGGAGCCGGGCTCCGGCACCACGCCGACCACCCCGCCGACGACGGAGCCGCCCACCGGCTGCACCGCCCCGGCGTACGTGGCGGGCACGGTCTACAACGCGGGCAACGAGGTCTCCCACAAGGGCCGCAAGTGGAAGGCCCAGTGGTGGACCCAGAACCAGGAGCCGGGCACGACCGGCGAGTGGGGCGTCTGGAAGGACCTCGGCGCCTGCTGACCCCCACCTCCTGAAGGGTCCCTCGCCGAGGGACCCGTCGAAGGACCCCCGGCGGCGGAGACTCACGGCCCTTGCCGCCGCCGGGCACCCTCCGCGCCGCGCCCCCCTGTCCGGGGCGCGGCGCGGTGGCGTTCCCGGGGCCGTGCGCGACCCGCCGGAGCCCCCTTACGGGAAAAGGTCCTCCTGGGCCGCGTCCCGGGCCGTCAGGAGGGCGCCGCGCAGGACGGCCGCGTCGCCGAGGGCGGTGGCCCTGACCTCGGTGCGCAGCGGCGAGAGGGCGGCGAGCTCCGCCTCCACCCGGGCCGCCAGGGCCGCGCCGCCGCTGTGGCCGGTCTCGCCGCCCAGGACCACGCAGCCGGGGTCGAGGACCGAGACCACGGCCGCCGCGCCGACGGCGAGCCGGCGGGCGACGGCGTCTAGGAAGGGCTCGTGGCCCGAGGCGAGCGCGGTCGCCGGGTCCAGGCCGTGCTCGCGGGCCAGCGCCTCGACGGCGGCGGTGCAGGCCAGCTCGTGGAAGCCGCCGTCGCAGCCGGTGGCCGAGGGGAGCCCGCCCGTGCCGGGCACCGGCAGGAAGCCGATCTCGCCCGCGCCGCCCGAGGCCCCCCGGCGCAGCCGCCCGTCGAGGACGACGGCGGCGCCCACGCCCTGGCCGAGCCAGAGCAGGACGAAGTCCTCGCGGTCGCGGGCCGCGCCCTCGCGCAGCTCCGCGAGGGCGGCGAGGTTGGTCTCGTTCTCGACGAGCACGCGCGCGGGGAGCCGGTCCTGCAGGACGGCGACGAGCCGCCGGTGCCAGGCGGGCAGCCCCGTGGAGTCGCGGAGCTCGCCGGTGACCGGCTCGATGAGGCCGGGGGCGCCGATCGCGACGCTGTGCGGCGCGTCGACGCCGGCCTCCTTCACCGTGCGCTCCAGGAGGGAGACGGCCTTCTCCACGGCCGGTCCGGTGCCGCCGTCGTCCCCGACGGGCGCGGAGGCCTCGGCGAGCGTGGCGCCGAGCAGGTCGGCGACGGCGACGGAGACCGAGCGGGTGCGCACGTCGAGGGCGGCGAGGTGGGCGCGGCCGGCCACGATCCCGTACAGCCTGGCGTTGGGACCCCGGCGCTCGGCCCCGGCCTCGCCGACGACGTGGACGAGCCCGGAGCCCCGGAGCCGCTCGACGAGGTCGGCGACGGTCGGGCGGGAGAGTCCGGTGAGCGTCTTGAGCTGAGCGGCCGTCAACGGGCCCTCGTCCTGGAGCAGTCGCAGGGCGAGCCGGTCGTTGATGGCCCGTGCGGTGCTCGGGGATGCGGCCATGCGGCGATCCTCTCAGACGTTCCGGGAGCGGAGGTCCTCCCTGCGGACTATTTATCAGGCAGGGTTCCTGATAGTTTACGCGACACGTCGTGACGGCGGCGCACCACGGCGACAGCACGCCATGACGGCAGCACGTCACGAAGGTGGTGCGTCACGAGGGCGGCACGTCACGACGGCGGCGCACCACGACATCCGCACGATCACGACCCCGGGAGGGCCCATGGCGGCGGAGACCGTCACCACCGAACGCCTGCGGCGGGCGCGCTTCGCCGTCGCCGCCGTCTTCTGCGTCCACGGCGCGGTGACCGGCAGCTTCGCCACCCGCATCCCCTGGATCCAGGAGCACGCGGGCGTCAGCGCCGGGCAGCTCGGGCTCGCGCTCGCCTTCCCCGCGCTCGGCGCCTCGCTCGCCATGCCCCTCGCCGGGGCGGTCTCCCACCGCTTCGGCGCCCGCACCGCGCTGCGCGGCCTGCTCGTCCTGTGGACGCTCTCCCTGATCCTGCCCTCGCTCGCCCCGAACGTCTGGGGGCTGTGCGGCGCGCTCTTCGTGTACGGAGCGACCGCCGGCATGTCCGACGTCGCGATGAACGCGCTGGGCGTCGAGACCGAGACCCGGCTCGGCCGCTCCATCATGTCGAGCCTGCACGGCATGTGGAGCGTGGGCGCCCTGATCGGCTCCGCCGCCGGCACGGTCGCCGCCCACCTCGGCGCCGACGCCCGGATCCACCACCTGGTCGCGGCCCTCGTCCTCACCGCGCTCGGCCTGCTCTTCTGCCAGGGCGTCCTCGACGTGCGCAGCGCACCCGAGGAGGAGGCGCCGCCGCGCTTCTCGCTGCCGCCGAAGTCCGCGCTGGTCATCGGCGCCATCGGCTTCTGCGGGGTGTTCGCGGAGGGCGCCAGCCTCGACTGGTCGGCCGTCTACCTCCGCGACGAGCTGGGCACCTCGGCCGGGCTCGCGGCCGCCTCGACGACCGCCTTCGCCCTGACGATGGCCGTGGCACGGCTGGTCGGCGACCGGGTGGTGGACCGCTTCGGCGCGGTCCGCACGGTACGGGTCGGGGGCGCCGTCGCCACCCTCGGCGGGCTCATGGTGGTCCTCGCCCCGCACGCCGCCGTCGCCCTGGCCGGATTCGGACTCATCGGGCTCGGGGTCGCGGTCGTCGTCCCGCTGGCCTTCGCGGCGGCCGGGCGCAGCGGCCCGAACCCCAGCCAGGCCATCGCGGGCGTCGCCACCATCACGTACACCTCGGGGCTCATCGCCCCCTCCGCGATCGGCGGCATCGCCGACGCGACCTCGCTCGTCTTCTCCTTCGGCCTGGTCACACTGCTCGCGTTCGGTCTGGTGCTGGGCGCGGGCGTGCTCCGGAACGCCGACCGGAAGGCTCCGGAGGCGGCTCCGGCGGGCGGCGTCCCCGCGCAGAGCGGCGGCCCGGCCGCGTAGCGGCGGTCACCGGCCGGGGCGCCGTCCTCCCGGGCGTCCCCGGCCGGTGACCGCGCATACCATGTGGCTGATCTTTTGCGGTCATGACGCGACCGCCGGAACCGGAGAACGGGAGCGACCTCATGAACCTCGGCGTGCGCTGGACCCTGCACGGGGACGGGAGAACACCCGCTCCGGGGGCCGTCGTCCGCCCGGACGAGCGGCTCTCCTGGCCCCGGACCGTCGGACTCGGCGCCCAGCACGTGGTGGCGATGTTCGGGGCGTCCTTCGTGGCTCCGGTGCTCATGGGCCTGGACCCGAACCTCGCGATCATGATGTCCGGCGTCGCGACCGCGATCTTCCTCCTGGCGACCCGGGGCACGGTCCCGTCCTATCTGGGCTGCTCGCTCTCCTTCGTCGGCGTCGCCGCCGCCATCCGGGCCTCCGGCGGCACCAGCGCCACCGTGACCGGCGCGGTCCTGGTGGTCGGCGCCGTGCTCTTCCTGGCGGGCCTCGCGGTGCGGAGGTTCGGCGCGCGGATCATCCACGCGGCGATGCCCCCGGTCGTGACCGGCGCCGTCGTCATGCTGATCGGCTTCAACCTGGCCCCGGTCACCGCGGCCACGTACTGGCCGCAGGACCAGTGGACGGCGCTCCTGGTGATGCTGTTCACCGGCCTGGCCGTGGTCTGTCTGCGCGGCTTCTGGTCCCGGATCGCGATCTTCCTCGGCCTGGTCTTCGGCTACGCCCTGTCCTGGATCCTCGACCTGATCTTCGGCAGGATCCACTCCGTGTCGCCGTCCGGGCAGGTCACCGACCACTGGCGGCTCGACCTCTCCGGCGTCTCGCAGGCCGACTGGATCGGCCTGCCCTCCTTCCACGGCCCCAGCTTCGAGTGGTCCGCGATCCTGGTCGCGCTGCCCGTGGTCATCGCCCTGATCGCCGAGAACGCCGGGCACGTCAAGGCCGTCGGCGAGATGACCGGGAACGACCTCGACGACAAGCTCGGCACCGCGATCGCCGCCGACGGCGCCGCCTCGATGCTGTCGACCGCCGTGGGCGGCCCGCCGAACACCACGTACTCCGAGAACATCGGCGTCATGGCCGCCACCCGCGTCTACTCGACCGCCGCCTACTGGGCCGCGGCCGGCTTCGCGCTGCTCTTCGGCCTCTGCCCGAAGTTCGGCGCGGTCGTCGCCGCCATCCCCGGCGGCGTCCTCGGCGGCATCACCGTCATCCTGTACGGCATGATCGGCCTGCTCGGCGCCCAGATCTGGATCAACGCCAAGGTGGACCTGCGCAACCCGCTCAACCTGGTCCCGGCCGCCGCCGGCATCATCATCGGCGTCGGCGGCGTGAAGCTGACCTTCACCGACACCTTCGAGCTGGGCGGCATCGCCCTCGGCACGATCGTCGTCATCACCGGCTACCACGTGCTGCGGGCCTTCGCCCCGGCCCACCTCAAGGAGCAGGAACCGCTCCTGGACTCCGGCACCAGCTCGTACGAGAGCGGCGCGGACGGCGGGGCGAAGGGCTGAGGGATTCGCCCGTTCCGGGGAAGCCGGGCCCGGAAGGCTCCCCCGCGGGCCCGGCTGCTGAGAGCCTGCCCCCATGACGCAGACCCAGCAGCTCGGGCAGCAACTCGGACCCTTCGTCGCCGTCGATCCCGTGGTGGACCGGATGCGGGCGCTCCGCTCGGCCTGGCACCCGGCCGACGGGGTCGCCGTCTTCAACCGGGTCTACCTGACCGTCACCGAGGAGATCGGCCACGCCATCGAGGCGGGCACCTTCGAGGACCGGCGGGCCGCCGCCACGCTCGACGTGCGGTTCGCCGAGCGGTACCTCGCGGCGGTCGACTCCCTCGCCGGCGGGGGCCCGGCACCCGCCTGCTGGCGGCCCCTCTTCCGCTACCGGCGCCATCCCGGCGTACGGCCGCTCCAGTTCGCCCTCGCCGGGATCAACGCGCACATCGGCCACGACCTGGCGCTCGCCGTCGTGGACGCCTGCCGGGACCTGGAGTGCGCGCCCGCCGACCTGGAGGACGAGTTCGACCGGGTCGGGGACGTCCTCGTCCTCCTGGAGGAGCGCATCCGGGAGGAGCTGATGCCGGGCCCGGACCTCCTGGAGCTCGCGGACCCGCTCACCCATCTGCTCGGCTGCTGGTCCCTGGACCGGGCCAGGGACGGGGCCTGGCTGGCGGCGCGCTCGCTCTGGCAGCTGCGCGGCCTGCCCGAGCTGGCCGGGGAGTTCACCGAGCGTCTCGACCGGTCGGTGGGCCTGGTGGGGCGGATGCTGCTCACGCCCCTGACCAGGCCGTGAACCTCCCCGACCGGGCCCCGGACCGTACGGCTCCGGCCCGGCCCCGAGCCGTACGGCTCAGTCCTCCGGCAGCTCGACCGGGGCGATCTCGTCGTAGACGTCGCCCGGGCCCGGGTTGGTGGCGTCGGTGGAACCGCCCAGGTGGTGCATCACGCCCCAGACCGCGTTGAGCGCCGTCTGCACCGCGCCCTCGGCCCAGCCGGCCGTCCAGGAGATGTCGTCGCCGGCGAGGAAGATGCCCCGCTTGTCCTCCGGCAGCCGGTCCTGCATGAAGTGCGTGAACAGGCGCCGCTGGTAGCGGTAGTGGCCCGGCAGGTTCGCCTTGAAGGCGCCCATGAAGTAGGGCTCGTTCTCCCAGGAGACCGTCACCGGGTTGCCGATGATGTGCTTCCGGATGTCGACCTTCGGGTAGATCTCGCCGAGCGACTTCAGCATGACCTCCATCCGCTCGTTCGCGGACAGCGGCAGCCACTTCAGGCTGTCGTCGCACCAGGTGTACGAGAGGCAGATCGTGGCCGGCTTGCCCGGACCGTCGTCCAGGAGGTACGTGCCGCGGGTCATCCGGTCGGTCAGCGTCATCGACATGACGTCCCGCCCGGTGTCCTCGTCCTTGTCCAGCCAGAACGGCCGGTCCACCGGCACGAACAGCTTGGACGACTCCATGTAGTGGGTGCGCTCGATCGCCGTCCAGTGGTCGATCGGGAAGAGCGAGTCGTCGCAGGCGATCTTGGACAGCAGCATCCAGGACTGCGCGGTGAAGACCGCCGCCCGGTACGTGCGGATGTCGCCGGAGGCGTCGGTGACCGTGATCCGGTTGCCGGCGGTCCGGTTCAGCCGGGTCACGGCCGGCTTCGGGTCGCCGCCGTGCAGGGAGCTGAGGGAGGTGCCCTGCGCCCAGTGCACGATCTTCTCCGGCTCGCGCTCCCACAGGCGCAGCGGGAGCTGCTGCGAGCCGCCGACGATGCCGCGGTGGTGGTCGTCGGCCTCGGTGTAGACGACGCGGAGGATCTCCAGGATGGAGTTGGGGAAGTCGGTGTCCCAGCCGCCGGTGCCGAAGCCGACCTGGCCGAAGATCTCGCGGTGCCGGAAGGACTTGAAGGCCTCGGACTCGCAGAGGAAGCCGTAGAAGGTCTGGTTGTCGAGCTTCTCGACCAGCTGCGCCCAGATCTCGCGGATGCGCGGGACGTCCCGCTCGCGCATCGCGGTGTTCATGTCGGAGAAGTCGGCGCCCTCTTCGAGGCACTTGCCCCAGGCGGCGGCGACGTCGCGGTAGACCTGCGGCAGGTCGTCGATGGTCTCGGCGTAGTGCGACTCGCCCTTGAGGTCCACCACGGTCGAGGGGGTGGCCGGGGAGAGCGGGTTCGGGAAGGGCGTGGTCTCCAGGCCGACCAGGTCGATGTAGTGCTGGAGCGCGGTCGAGGAGGGCGGGAAGCGCATGGCGCCCATCTCGGCGGTCAGCGAGTCGTCGCAGCCCTCGAAGCCGACCGTCCGCAGCCGGCCGCCGATCTGGTCGGCCTCGTAGACGACGGGCTTGAGGCCCATCTTCATCAGCTCGTACGCGGCGATGATCCCGGACAGGCCGCCGCCGATGACCGCGATCTCGGTGCCGTGCTCGGTCGCCGGTATCTGGCCGAGCCCGGCCGGGTGGGCCAGGAAGTCGTCGTAGGCGTACGGGAAGTCCGGACCGAACATGGTGATCGGCGGCTGCGCGTCGGTGTGCTGGACGGCGTTGGGCACCGTGGACGTCATGGGGTACGGACTCCTTGCGCGGAAAAGAAGGGTGGGGCGGGAGGACGGGGGCTCAGACCAGGGGGCCGTAGAGGTCCGGGCGCCGGTCGCGGAGGTAGGGGTTCAGCTCGCGGGAGGCCGCCAGGAGGGCGGGGTCGACGTCGCCGACGACCAGGTCCTCGCCGCGTCCGGCGCGGGCCCGGGCGGTGCCGTCGGGGGCGGCGAGCGCGGAGAGGCCGACGAACTCGAAGTCGCCCTCGGGGCCGGTCCGGTTGGCGTACGCGATGTAGAGCTGGTTCTCGAAGGCGCGCACGGGGACGACGGACTCGGCGACGACCTCGGCCGGGTGCATGAGCGCGGTCGGCACGAGGAGGAGGTCCGTGCCGGCCAGGGCCTGCGCCCGTACGTTCTCCGGGAACTCGACGTCGTAGCAGATCATCAGGCCGACGGTGAGGCCGCCGAGCTCGGCCTGGACGACGTTCTCCCCGCCGGGCGTGAACCACTGGTTCTCGAAGGCGCCGTAGAGGTGGGTCTTGCGGTAGTTCGCGAGCGGGACGCCGTCGGCGCCGATCAGCCGCACCGAGTTGTGGAGGACGCCGTGCTCCTCGGTGTTGCGCTCCGGGTAGCCGTAGGCGACGGCCAGGCCGTGGCGGACGGCGACGGCCGCGGCGGCGCGGGCGGAGGGGCCGTCGGCCGGTTCGGCCAGGCGGGCCATGTCGGCGCCGATGGCGTAGCCGGTGAGGAACAGCTCGGGGGCGAGCAGCAGGCCCGCCCCGGCGGCGGCGGCGCGGGCGGCGGCCTCGTCGAGGATCTTCAGGTTGGCGGCCACGTCACCGAGCTCGCCGGAGCTCTGGAGCAGGGCGGTGCGCAGCGCGGGCATGGCGATCCTCGGGGGGTCCGGAGTACAGGGGGAAGACGTCAAAAACGGTACGGTTCCGGACTCGGCCGGGACAAGGCGCGACCGTTGCGGACCGACCGTCGAACCGTTGCGCGATCGTCGGCCCGAGCGGCGATTCGTTGCGCACGGCTCCTGCCGGGCCGTACGGCCGCGCCGTCGGAACGGACGGGTCCTGTGCGGCGGGCTCCGCGCGAACGGGTCCTACGCGGGCGAGCCCGAGGAGAAGCGCCGCAGCAGCGGCGAGAGCACCAGGACGGACTTGGTGCGCTCCACGAAGGGCTCGCCCGCGATCCGCTCCAGGACGCGCTCGAAGTGGCGCATGTCCGAGGCGAAGACCTGGACGACGGCGTCCGCGTCACCGGTGACGGTCGACGCGGACACCACCTCGGGGTACCGCTCCAGACCCCGCCGGATGTCGTCCGGCGAGGTGTTGTGGCGGCAGTAGATCTCGACGAACCCCTCGGTCTCCCAGCCGAGCGCCGCCGGGTCCACCCGTACGGTGAAGCCGGTGATGGCGCCCTCGGCCCGGAGCCGGTCCACGCGCCGCTTCACGGCGGGCGCGGAGAGGCCGACGAGCGAGCCGATGTCGGCGTACGAGCGGCGGGCGTCCTCCGCGAGGGCGTGGACGATGCGTTCGTCGAGGTCGTTGAGTCGCACTACGGGTGGATCACTTCTCTGCTGTGGGCGCTGCGGTGGCCAGGCGGGAGCGGCGCATGCCGTACAGGAAGTAGAACACGAGCCCGGCGGCCATCCAGCAACCGAAGACGGCCCAGGTGATCGCGTCCAGGTTGTACATGAGGTACGCACAGGCCGCGAAGCCGAGGATCGGGAAGGTCCAGCCGAGCGACACGCGGAAGGTGCGGTCCATCGTCGGGCGGGTCTTGCGGAGCACGATCACCGCGACGTTGACCAGACCGAAGGCGAACAGGGTGCCGATGCTGGTGGCGTCGACGAGCTTGCCCAGCGGGACGACGGAGGCGAGGGCGCCGCAGAACAGCGACACGATGACGGTGTTGACGCGGGGGGTGCCGGTCTTGGCGTTGACCTTGCCGAAGACCTTGGGAACGAGGCCGTCGCGGGACATCGCGAAGAGCACCCGGGTCTGGCCGTAGAGCACGGTGAGCACGACGCTGGCGATCGAGATGACGGCGCCGGCGGCGAGCAGGGTGCCCCAGAACTTCTGGCCGCTGACGTCGTTCATGATCGCGGCGAGCGTGGCCTCGGAGCCGTCGAAGTCCTTCCAGTTCCACGCGCCGACGGCGACGGCCGCGACCAGGACGTAGAGGACGGTGACGATGAGCAGCGAGAGCATGATCGCGCGGGGGAGGTCGCGCTTCGGGTTCTTCGCCTCCTCACCGGCGGTGGAGGCGGCGTCGAAGCCGATGTACGAGAAGAAGAGGGTGGCCCCGGCGGCGCCGACGCCGGCCATGCCGAGCGGCATGAAGTCGGCGTAGTTGCCGGACTTGAAGCCCATGAAGCCGATGGCGCAGAAGAGCACGAGCGCGGCGATCTTCACGAAGACCATGATCGTGTTGACGACGGCGGACTCGCGGGCGCCGCCGAGCAGGAAGACCATCGCGAGCAGGACGACGACCAGACCCGGGAGGTTGATGAAGCCGCCCTCGCCGGGGGCCGAGGAGACCGCGGCGGGGAGGGTGACGCCGATCGTGCCGTCGAGCAGCTCGTTGAGGTACTCGCCCCAGCCGACGGCCACGGCGGCGACCGAGACGCCGTACTCCAGGACCAGGCACCAGCCGCAGACCCAGGCGACGAGTTCGCCCATCGTTGCGTACGCGTACGAGTACGAGGAGCCCGCGACCGGTATGGAGCCGGCCAGCTCGGCGTACGAGAGGGCGGAGAACAGAGCCGCGAGGCCGGCGACGACAAAGGCCAGGGTGACCGCGGGGCCGGCCTCCGGGACGGCGTCGCCGAGGACGACGAAGATGCCCGTGCCGAGCGTGGCGCCGATGCTGATCATGGTCAGCTGCCACATCGAGAGGGAGCGGCGGAGGCTGCCGCCCTCGCCCTGCCCACCCTCCGCGACCAGGAGTTCCACCGGCTTGCGGCGGGTGAGGGCGCCGAGGGCGGAGGGCTTGGGGGCGGTCGTGTCGTCGACCGGTGGGGCTGCGCCGTGGTCCAGCACTGCGGAGGCTCCTTATCGCTGCCTGTGGGGGCGGAGCGGGGACCGCGGCGGTGTGCGGGCATGCCGAAGCAGACCCGCGGGGGGACGGAACCGCCGAGCAGGCGGTCGCCGCCACTCCTGGTACGAGGCATGAGCCTAAGGGTCGGGGTTCGCACTCGTAATGCAGGGTTGTTGCGCAATGGCAGATGATCATTGCGCACTTGCGGCACGAACGGGGGAAACATTGCGCTCCCCCGCATGAATCAGTACATCGGGGGCATGCAGCGATCCACGCACCCGCGTGATCCACGTGCCGGACGACCCGTTCAGCGAGGCCCGGCAGCCCGACGATCGGAGGCCTCGGTGGACTGGCTCGACCCGGAACCGTTCCTGCGCGGTACGGCCTGGCTGGACGGGAAGCGGCCCGTGCGGGCCGACCCGGACGACCTGGCGCGGCTGCCGTGGGACGTGGCGGCGCGGGCCGAACTGCCCATCGGGGTGCGGATCGAGTTCACGGCCGCGCCCGGCACGCGCGCGGTGGAGCTGCGCTACCGGGCGGCCGTGCCGGACCCGGACGACCCGCTGCGGGACCTGCGCCACTGCTTCGCGCTGTGGAGCGGGGCGCGGTTCGTCGGGGAGACCTGTGTCGCCCCGGCGGCCGAGGCCGTCGTGAAGCTCCCGCTGCCCCCGGGCGGCGGCGTCTTCAGCGTGTACCTGCCGGAGGGCCAGGCGCCCGTGCCGCTCGCCCTGCGGGCCGTCGGCGGCGCCCTCTCTCCCGCCCCAACCCGGCCCCGCTGGCTCGTCCACGGCGACTCCATCACGGAGGGCTGGTGGTCGACCCGCCCGGCCCGCTCCTGGCCGGCCACGGCGGGCCGCATGCTCGGCCTCGACCCGGTCAACCTGGGGTACGCGGGCGCGGCGCGCGGCGAGCTGCCCCTCGCCGAGCAGTTGGCGCGGCTCCCGGGCGAGCTGATCACCCTCGCCTTCGGCACCAACTGCTGGTCCCGGGTGCCCGCCACGGCCGACTGGCTGTACGAGACGGTGCGGGCCTTCGTCGGGCTCGTCCGCAAGGGCCATCCCGAGACCCCGCTGCTGATCGTCTCGCCCGTCCTGCGCCCGGAGGCCGAACACACCCGCAACGCCCTCGGGGCGACCCTCACGGAGCTGCGCCGGGCCATGGAGCGGGCGGGCCGGGACCTGGCGGCGGAGGGCGACGGGCACCTCCTCGTCCTCTCCGGCGGCCCGCTGCTCGGCCCGGAGCACCTGGCGGACGGCCTGCACCCGAACGACCGGGGGCACGCCCGGATCGCGGCGGCGGTGGCGGAGGCCCTGAGCGGGGTCCCGGGCGTCCCGGTGGCCCCTTCCCCGACGTGAGCGCGCGTGCGGACACGAGAAGGCCGCGGGCCCCGGGAGAGCGCTCCCGGGGCCCGCGGCCTTCGTGCGTGCGGAGGAGTCAGCTCCAGCTGGCGTGCAGCGGCTTGCCCTCGGCGTAGCCGGCGGCGGACTGGATGCCGACCACGGCCTTCTCCTCGAACTCGGCGAGCGAGCCGGCACCGGCGTAGGTGCAGGAGGAGCGGACGCCCGCGATGATCGAGTCGATCAGGTCCTCGACGCCCGGACGCTGCGGGTCGAGGAACATGCGGGAGGTGGAGATGCCCTCCTCGAACAGCGCCTTGCGGGCACGGTCGTAGGCGGACTCGTCGGAGGTGCGGTTCTTGACGGCGCGGGCCGAGGCCATGCCGAAGGACTCCTTGTAGGAGCGCCCCTGGGCGTCCTGGTGGAGGTCGCCCGGCGACTCGTACGTGCCGGCGAACCAGGAGCCGATCATCACGTTGGAGGCGCCCGCGGCGAGCGCCATGGCGACGTCGCGCGGGTGCCGGACGCCGCCGTCGGCCCAGACGTGCTTGCCGTACTTCTTCGCCTCGGCGGCGCACTCCAGGACGGCCGAGAACTGCGGGCGGCCGACGCCGGTCATCATGCGGGTGGTGCACATGGCGCCGGGACCGACGCCGACCTTGATGATGTCCGCGCCCGCCTCGATCAGGTCCTTGACGCCCTCGGCGGCGACGATGTTGCCCGCGACGATCGGGACCTGCGGGTCGAGCGCCCGGACGGTCCGGACGGCGGAGATCATCGACTCCTGGTGGCCGTGCGCGGTGTCGATGACGAGCGTGTCGACGCCCGCGTCGAGGAGCAGCTTGGCCTTGCCCGCCACGTCGCCGTTGATGCCGACGGCGGCGGCGACGCGCAGCCGGCCGTTCGCGTCGACGGCCGGGCTGTAGAGGGTCGCGCGCAGGGCGCCCTTGCGGGTCAGGATGCCGACCAGCCTGCCCTCCGCGTCGACGGCGGGGGCGTAGCGGCGGTTGGCGGCGTCGAGGGTGTTGAAGGCCTCGCGCGGGTCGATGTCCGCGTCCAGGAGGAGCAGGTCCTTGGACATGACCTCGGAGAGCTGGGTGAAGCGGTCCACGCCGGAGAGGTCGGCGTCGGTGACGACGCCCACCGGGCGCCGGTCCTCGTCGACGACGACGCCGGCGTCGTGGGCGCGCTTGGGCAGCAGGGCGAGCGCGTCGGCGACGGTCTGGTGCGGCTCCAGGACGATCGGGGTGTCGAGGACGTGGTGGCGGCTCTTCACCCACGAGATCACGTCGGTGACGACCTCGATCGGGATGTCCTGCGGGATGACGACCAGGCCGCCGCGGCGGGCGACGGTCTCGGCCATCCGGCGGCCGGCGATGGCGGTCATGTTGGCCACGACGAGCGGGATCGTGGTCCCGGTGCCGTCGGGCGAGGAGAGGTCCACGGCCTGGCGGGAGCCGACGGCCGAGCGGCTCGGCACCATGAACACATCGTCGTACGTCAGGTCGTAGGGCGGCTTGACGTCATTGAGGAAACGCACGTGCTGACATCCCAGTCGTTCGGATCGGCCCCTAGGCATTTCAGCCAGGGGAAAAAGCACGTAGTTCATTGTCCCACGGGTGTACGCATACCAGCCCCGGGCCGATCCTCCGAGCCTTGCGGCAGGAGGTTAGGAGGATCCTCCGAATCCCCCGCCCAGGGAGAGGAGGACGGAGAGGCGGGTGGGGTTCTCGTCGGCGGCCGTGGCGAAGACCTCCCGGGCGGTCCGCCACTCGCGCGGCCGGGCCTCGGCGTACCCCTGCCAGCCGGTGACGACGAGGGCGACCGGCCGGGGCAGGTCGGTGAGGCAGTCGGCGAGGGCGTCCCAGTTGCGGCCGAACCAGTCGGGCAGTCCGAGCGCGTCGGCGCACCGGTCCATGAGGGCGGCCTTGTCCTCGACGCCGGTCAGGTCGAGGACGACGGGGTCGTCAAGCCTCATCCGTGACCACCTCCCGGAAGGTCTCGTAGTGGTCGTCGGTGTAGTACGTCTCGCCGCTGCGCCCGGTGACGATGCGGCGCGCGCCCCGGTCGCGTTCGCCGGGGGTCCGCACGGTGTACTCGCGGTAGTACCCGCGCTCCCGCCGGGGCAGGACCTTCTCGAAGTTGGAGAAGACGGTGCCGTCCTCGGCGTACGGGTAGGGGCCGCCGCGCGCGATGAGGCCGAGCGTCCTGCGCGCCTCGGGCGGCAGGTCGGCGGTCCGCACGGTGGGCAGGCCGGAGGCGCCGGTGGGCGTGGCCGCGACGGTCGTACGGGTCGGGGCGGCGGTTCCCGTGCCCCCGCCGCCCGGGGAGCACCCTGCCAGGGAGCCGCCCAGGAGGACGGCGAGGACGAGCGCGAGGAGCACGCGCGGGGGCCGGAGCAGCATGCCCCGAACATAGCGTCGCGGGGCGGCTCCGGCCCCGGGGGCACGCGCGGCTCCCCTCCGTGGCGTCGTACGCGCCGCCGAAGGCCCCGGCCTCCGGCGGCACGCGCGGTTCAGCTGCCGTCGGGGTCCGTCCGGTCGAGCGCCGGGTGGGTGCCCGGCCTGGACTCGGTGAGCAGGTAGTCCGCCGCGGCCCGGTCGGTCACCAGGCTGGTGACGAGCCCGGAGCGGAGCACCGCGCCGATCGCCGCCGCCTTGCGCTGGCCGCCGGCGATGGCGACGACCTCGGGGATGCGGCGCAGCCGGTCCGCCTCGACGGTGATGCAGCGCTCGCCCAGGTCGCGGCCGACCCGGCGCCCCTCGGCGTCGAAGAGGTGCGCGGACATCTCGGCGGCGACGCCGAGGGAAGCGTAGTGGGCGCGCTCCTCGTCGGAGAGCATGTCGTGGACGGTGGAGATGCCCGGCTCCCAGGAGCCGATGGAGACGCAGGCGACGGTCACCTTGTCGAAGTACTCGAAGGCGCGCGCGATGCCGGTCTGGCTGCGCAGGGCGGCGGCCGTCGCCGGGTCGGGCAGCAGCATGGGGGCGTAGATGGGGTGGGCCTCGCCGCCGGAGACCTGGGCGGCCCGGCGGACGGCCTCGACGGAGCCGCGCTCGGCGGTCCCCGCGTCGTACACGCCGGTGAGCTGGACGACCGTGCAGGGCGGCAGCCGGTCGAGCGCGGCCGCCATGTGGATGGTGGAGCGGCCCCAGGCCAGGCCGAGGACGTCACCCTCGGTGACCAGCTCGCCGAGCAGGTCGGCGGCGACCTCGCCGAGGTTCTCCGGGTCGGGCGACTCGTCCTCGCCCTCCGCCGGGGACTCGACGACGACGGCGTGGCGGAGCCCGTAGCGGGCGCGGAGCGCGTCGGAGCGCTCGGCGTCCAGCTCGGCCGGTACGCGGATCTCGATCCGTACGAGGTCGCGCTCCAGGGCGGTCTCCAGGACCCGGGCCACCTTGAAGCGGCTCACGCCGAACTCCTCGGCGATCTGGATCTTGGACTTGCCCTCCAGGTAGAAGCGGCGGGCCATGGCCGCCGCCTGCACCAGCTCCGCGGGGCCCATCCGCAGGGCTGACCGTCCCGCCGACATTCCCGCCACCGCGATCTCCTCACTGCCGTTCACGTACCGCTTGCTCACGCCACGCTGTCCACGTGGCGAGGTCGTTCACACTCCGGCTCGTCGTTCATCCTGTCAGAAACGACGGGCCTTGATCAGTTCTGTCGGCGACCCGACGGGCCGCGTTCATCCGCCGGAGGCTCAGTGGCCACACGCCCACGCGGCGGAGGCCGTCGCGGTCTCGGCGCGGGCCCGCAGCGAGGCGACGGCGGCGGCCGGGTCGGCCGCTCCGTACACCGCCGAGCCCGCGACGAAGACGTCGGCGCCGGCCTCGGCGCACCGCTCGATCGTGGACTCCGCGACCCCGCCGTCCACCTGGAGCCACAGCTCCAGACCGTGCTTGGAGATCAGCTCGCGGGTGCGGCGGATCTTGGGCAGCATGATGTCGAGGAAGGCCTGGCCGCCGAAGCCGGGCTCGACGGTCATGATCAGGAGCATGTCGAGCTCGGGGAGCAGGTCCTCGTACGGCTCGATGGGCGTGGCCGGCTTGAGCGCCATCGAGGCGCGGGCGCCCTTGGCCCGGATCTCCCGCGCGAGCCGCACGGGGGCGGCGGCCGCCTCGACGTGGAAGGTCACCGAACCGGCGCCGGCCTCCACGTACTGCGGGGCCCAGCGGTCGGGGTCCTCGATCATCAGGTGGCAGTCGAGCGGGGTGTCCGTCGCGCGGGCGAGGGACTCCACGACCGGAACGCCCAGCGTCAGGTTGGGGACGAAGTGGTTGTCCATCACGTCGACGTGCAGCCAGTCGGCTCCCTCGACCGCCTTCGCCTCCTCGGCGAGCCGGGCGAAGTCCGCGGACAGGATGCTGGGATTGATCTGCGCCATGCGCCAAGCCTCCCACGTTCTTGGGCACTTCTTTGCCGCTGGGCGGTTTCGATTCAGGTCCGGACCAGGTTCGGTACGAAACGACGAGCCCGGGACCCGGACGGACCGGGATATTGCGGTCAGATGATCGAAGGGCAGGGCGGTCCGGAGGTCAGGCGGTCCGGCGCAGCAGTGCCAGGTACATGGCGTCCGTACCGTGCAGATGCGGCCACAGCTGGACGTCCGGCCCCTCGCCGAGGGCGGGGACGCCGGGCAGCAGCGGGCGGGCGTCGATCAGCTCGGCGCCGCCGGTCCTCTTCAGGACGTCGTCGACGACGACCCGGGTCTCGGCCAGGTGCGGCGAGCAGGTCGCGTACCCGACGACGCCGCCGACGCGCACCGCGCGCAGCGCCTCGGTGAGCAGTCCGCGCTGGAGCGGGGCGAAGCCGTCCAGGTCCTCGGGGCGGCGGCGCCAGCGGGCCTCGGGGCGGCGGCGCAGGGCGCCGAGACCCGAGCAGGGCACGTCCACCAAGACCCGGTCGAAGGAGCCGGGACGCCACGGCGGGCGGGTGCCGTCGGCGGCGATCACCTGGTACGGGCCGGGGTTGCCGGCGAGGGCGCGCTCGACCAGGCGGGCGCGGTGCGGCTGCTTCTCGGAGGCGAGGAGCGCGGCGCCCCGCTCGGAGGCGAGGGCGGCGAGGAGCGCGGCCTTGCCGCCGGGGCCCGCGCAGCCGTCGAGCCAGCGGGCGTCGGGGCCTTCGAGGGGGGCGTTCGCGAGGGCGAGGGCGACCAGCTGGCTGCCCTCGTCCTGGACGCCGGCCCGGCCCTCCTTGACGGCCTCGATGGCGCCGGGCTCGCCGCCCTCCGCCATCCGCAGGGCGTACGGGGACCAGCGGCCCGGCAGGGTCTCGGTGGCCGCGGCGAGCTCTTCCGTGGTGGAGCGGCCGGGGCGGGCGACGAGGGTGACCTCGGGGCGTTCGTTGTCCGCCTCCAGAAGGTCCTCGATCCCGGCCCGGCCGCCGCCGAGCGAGTCCCAGAGGGCCGAGACGACCCAGCGGGGGTGGGAGTGGACGACGGCGAGGTGGTCCTCGGGGTCCTCGTCGTAGGGCGGGGCGACCAGCTCCACCCAGGCGTCGAGGTCGTGCCGGGAGATCTTCCGCAGCACGGCGTTCACGAACTTGGCCCGCCCGTCGCCGAGCACCACCCGCGCCAGTTCGACGCTGGCGGAGACGGCGGCGTGGGTGGGGATGCGGGTGCCGAGCAGCTGGTGCGCGCCGAGCGCGAGCACGTCGAGCACGGGCGGGTCGACCTCGCGCAGCGGGCGGTCGACGCAGGCGGCGATGATCGCGTCGTACGTGCCCTGGCGGCGCAGCGTCCCGTACACCAGCTCGGTCGCGAGGGCCGCGTCCCGTCCGTCGAAGTCCCCGGCCTCGCGGGCCTTCCTCAGGAGCGGCGGGAGCACCAGGTTCGCGTAGGCGTCCCGCTCGTCGACCGCCCGCAGCGCCTCGAAGGCGAGCATCCGGACCGGGTCCTTCTTGGGCTTCCGGTAGGGCTTGGGGGGACGGCGCCGTGCCTGCTCGCTCAAAAGGTGCTCCGCGTGACGAAATGACGAGGTCGAACGCTCCCAGCGTAGTCCTTCGCGGCGGCGGGCCCGGAGACGGTCCTTCCCGGAGCTTCCCGGCGGCGGGCCCGGGGCGGCGCGGTCCCGCGTCCGCTTCCGTACCCGCTTCCGCGCGCGACAGCCCGCGTACCGCACGGTACGGTCAAAATGCGCTTATACGACAGAAGCTCGCATACACCCCCCTTCCGGGAGGAGGAGACATGGCCTCTCCGTTCGGCACCGACCCGGCGCCGGCCGGCCCGGCGGACCGGCTGGCACGGCTGGGCGCCTCCTGGGCCTGGTTCCTCGGCGCGGCGGTCGTGACGCTGGTGCCCGGCGTCATGGCCCTGGTCTGGCCGGACGCGACCCTCCACGTCCTGGGCGTGCTGATCGGCCTCTACCTGCTCGCGACGGGGGCCTTCCGCTTCGTCATGGTCTTCGGCCGCCGGGACGCGGGCGAGCGGCTTCCCGGGCTGCTCGTGGCCGTCCTGTTCGTCCTGGGCGGGGTGCTGTGCCTGCGCCATCCGTTCCAGACGGTCGCCGCGCTCTCCCTCGTCGTGGGCGCCGTCTGGCTGGTCTCCGGGATCGTCGCGCTGTACGGCGCCGTCGCCGCCGAGCACCTGCCGCGCCGGGGCACGGTCGTCGCGCTCGCCGTCCTCGGCATCGCCGCCGGCATCGTGGTGCTGGCCCTTCCCGCCGAGTCGGCCCGCGCCCTGACCCGGCTGCTCGGCCTCTGGCTCGTCCTCCTCGGGCTGGCCGAGACCGCGCTCGCCCTGGCCTGGCGCTCGGCGCTGCGCGGGGCGGGCGCCTCCCCCTCCCCGCACCCGAAGTGGAAGTGAGCCATGAAGGACCTGAAGTTCGAACAGAAGCGTTCCGTCTCGCGCCTCGAAGCCGCGGAGCAGCTGATGGCGCTCGCGACCGCCCTGAAGGAGGGCGGGGACGTCGAGTGGGACATCGGCCACGGCAGGCTCGGCCTGCACGTCCCGGACGAACTCCGGACGGAGATCGAGGTCGAAACGGGGGAGGGCGAGGTGGAGCTGGAGATCGAGCTGAAGTGGCCGGTCGCGGGGGCCCGCCCGGAACGCGGGAAGTCCAGGAGGTCCGCGGAGCCCGAGAGGACCGCAGAGCCCGAGGAGACCGCGGAGGCCGAGGAGGCCACGGAGACGCGGAGGCCCGCGAAGACTCCGGCCGGGAGGAAAGAGAGGGCCGGGCAGCGCAAGGCCGCCCCGCCCGAACCCAAGCCCAAGCGCTCCGGGACCGGGACCGGCACCCGCAGGAGCGCACCCGCGAAGCGTTCCGCCCCGTCCTCCTGATCCCGATCCGGGGCCGATCCCGGTCCCAGGGCCGATCCCGGTCCGGGGCCGATCCCGGTCCGGGGCCGATCCCGGTCCGGGGCCGATCCCGGTCCGGGGCCGATCCCGGCCCCAGGGCTACGCGCCCAGGCGCTCCCCCGGGGCGATCCGCACCCCGCGGGCCCAGTCGGCGGCCTTCATCGGCTTCTTGCCCTGGGGCTGGACCCAGAGGAGTTCGACGGCGTACGAGCCGGTGCCCGCGTACACGTTGTTCTTGCCGACCGACAGCTCGCCCGGCGCCAGGTCGGTGCGGTCCGGGAGGGGCACGGCCTGGATCAGCTTGAGGCGCTCGCCCCGGAAGACGGTCCAGGCGCCGGGGGCCGGGGTGCAGCCGCGCACCACGCGGTCCACCCGCAGCGCGGGGGCGGCGAAGTCGACGTGGGCGTCCTCGACCTGGATCTTCGGGGCGAGGGTGACGCCCTCGACGGGCTGCGGGACGGCCTGGAGCGTGCCGTCCTCGATGCCGTCCATGGTCGCGGCGAGCAGCCCGGCGCCGGCGAAGGCGAGCCGGGTCAGCAGGTCGCCGCTGGTGTCGGTCGGGCGCACGTCCTCGGTGACCACGCCGTAGACCGGCCCCGAGTCCAGGCCCTCCTCGATCAGGAAGGTCGAGGCGCCGGTCACCTGGTCGCCCGCCATCAGCGCGTGCTGCACGGGGGCCGCGCCGCGCCACGCGGGCAGCAGCGAGAAGTGCAGGTTCACCCAGCCGCGGGCCGGGACGTCGAGGGCGACCTTGGGCAGCAGCGCGCCGTACGCGACGACCGGGCAGCAGTCCGGCGCGATCTCCCGCAGCCGGGCGAGGAAGTCCTCGTCGCGGGGCCTGGCCGGCTTCAGGACCTCGATCCCCGCCTCCTCCGCCCGCTGGGCCACCGGGCTCGCGACGAGCCGCCGGCCGCGCCCCGCCGGGGCGTCGGGCCGGGTGACCACCGCGGCCACCTCGTGCCGCTCGGAGGCGATCAGGGCGTCCAGGGCGGGAACGGCGACCTCGGGGGTGCCTGCGAAGACGAGCTTCATGGGTGGCGACTGCCTGTCTCTCCGGGGGCGTTGCGGGCAGCGCACCAGTCTAGGGGGTGTTCCGCCGCCCACGCGGGGCCCGCGGGGCCGGGGCCGGAGAGGGGCGGAGGGGGCGTACGCGGGGGCGGGCGCCCCGCGCATATGCGTGTACGCCCCCGCAGCGTGACCCAACTCCCGGTGGCGCGTTGGTCAAGAGAGATTGACCTCATCGGGTCGCGCCGCTCCTCTCGCGACCCGCCCCTCCATCGCCGGTTCGAGAGGCTTTCACATGGCCGACCACGCAACCCACGACGCCCAAGCCCGGGCGAGTCTGCACCTGCTCGTGCGGGACATCGAGCGGGTCCGGCGGCAGGTGGACGCGCTGCGCACGCTCACGGCCCAGTTGGGCAATGTCTACCGCCCTCGCCGCTCCGGCCCGTCGACGGGCTTCGTCGTCTACGGGCGCGCGCCCGCCCCGACCGTACGACTCGCCCAGGAGCTGCGGGACAGCGTCGAGACCCTGGTGACCGCGGCCGTCGACTTCGACCGCTCGCTCGGTTTCTCGTGGGACGCGGTGGGGTCCGCGCTCGGGGTCACCAAGCAGGCCGTCCACCGCCGCTACGGCGCCCGCCGGGCGTCCCGGCAGAGCGCCGTCGCGGAGCAGGAGCACGGGATGGAGCCGGGCGGGATCCGCCCCGTCCCGTCGGTCCCCGCCGCCCGCTCGATGCCGCCGCAGCCGTCCACGGGCGGCTCCGCCCTCCGCGAGGACCCCCGCCCGCCGGCCTTCCCCGCACCCCGCAACGTCTGAGCGGCACCCGCCGCACGAGACGCCACGGCCGCCCGCCCCTCGTGGGACGGGCGGCCGTCTCGCGCCCGTACGGGGAGAGGCGGGGCCGTCCCGCGTCCGTGCGGAAGGACCCGGGCTGCCGTCCCGCGTCCCTGCGGGAGAACCGGGACGGCCGTCTCTCGTCCGTACGGGAGGGCCCGAACGGCCGTCCCGCATCCGTACCGGAGGAACCGCGTCCTCCGCACCTCGCGGGGCGGCCCCGCCTCAGCCGATGTCCGGCGGGTCCACGCGGATGCGTACCGGGTCACCGCCGCCGCGTGCCGTGCGGGCCGCCCGGGCCTGCTTGAGGGCGGCCGCCAGGGCCGCGCCGCTGCCCGGCGGGACCCGGACCAGGGCCCGGTCCCACTGCTCGCCCGGCGGCGGGTCGCCGGGCCGGCGGGTACCGCCGGGGCGCACCACGGGCAGCGGCACGGGGCCGAGGACCTCGGCGTCGGGGGGCAGCGCGACCGCCGCCAGGAAGCCCTCGACGGCCTCCGGCGGGCCGCTCACCGCGGCCATCCGGGAGACCGGCGGGAAGCCCAGCTCGGCGCGCTCGGCCAGCTCGCGCCGGGCGTGCCCGACCGGGTCCCAGCGGACGAGCGCCTGCACCGGCCGCAGCGTCGGCTCGGCCACCACGACGACCGTGCCGCCCTCGGCCTGCCCCCGCACCAGGGAGGCCGCGTCGATCCAGCGGCGCAGCGCCTCCTCGCCCGCGCGCAGGTCGGGGCGGCCGAGCATGGCCCAGCCGTCGAGGAGCAGCGCGGCCGCGTAGCCGCCCTCGGCGACGGGCTCGGCGCCGGGCGTGGAGACGACGAGCGCGGGCCGCCCGGGCACGCTGTCCAGGACGTGGTCACGGCCCGAGGTGCGGACCGGCACGGCCGGGAAGGCCCGGCCGAGCTCCTCGGCGGTCCGCCGGGCGCCGACCACCTGGGCGCGCAGCCGGGTCGAGCCGCACTCGACGCAGTGCCAGTCGGGGGCGTCGCGCCCGCACCAGCCGCAGCGCAGCTCCCGCTGCTCGGGGGCCTCCAGGGGCCCGGCGCAGTGCCGGCAGCGGGCGGGCGTCCGGCAGCGCTCGCAGGCCAGCCTGGGCACGTATCCCCGGCGGGGCACCTGGACGAGCACCGGACCGGTCTTCAGGCCCTCCCGCACGGTCTGCCAGGCGAGCGAGGGGAGCCGGGCGGCGCGCGCCGCCTCGTCCCGGGCAAGTTCGCCGTCGCCGACGGTACGGACCAGGGGGGCGGCGGCGCGGACCTGCTCGCGTCCGGCGGTCAGCGCCCGGGCCCAGCCGGACTCGACGAGCTGGGCGGCCTCGACGGTGCAGCTCGTGCCGCCCAGGAGGAAGGCGCACCGGTCGTGGGCGGCGCGCAGCAGCAGCACCTCGCGCGCGTGGGGCTGCGGGGCGTGCGGTTCGCTGTGGCTGCCGTCGCCGTCGTCCCAGACGACCACGAGCCCGAGGTCCCGTACGGGGGCGAACATCGCCGCCCGGGTGCCGACGACGGCCCGCACCGCACCGCGCCGCACGGCGAGCCAGCGCGCGTACCGCTTCTCGGGGCCCGCCTCGGCGGTGAGCAGCACGTGCCGCCCCTCCCCCAGGACGCCGGTCAGAGCCGCGTCGACCCGGTCGGCGGCCCGCCCGTCGGGGACGACGACGAGGGCGCCGCGCCCGGAGGCGAGGGTCGCGGCGACGGCGCGGGCGATCTCCTCGGCCCAGTACGGCCCCGGCAGCGCGTTCCACACGGCCCGGGGCGCCCCGCCGCCCGCGAGGGAGTCCAGGAAGGCGGGCCCCTGCTCGTACCGCGTCCAGCTGCCCGGCTCCGGGGCGTCCGGCGGCGGCAGCGGCTCCGGGGAGGGGCGGCGCTCGGCGGCGGCGCTGCGCGGCGGCACGGCGAGCTGGAGCACGTCGGCGAGGCTGCCCGCGTACCGGTCGGCGACGGCCCGGGCGAGGCCGAGCAGCTCGGGTCCGAGGACCGGTTCCGGGGAGACGACGTCGGCGAGGGCGGCGAGCGGTCCGGAGTAGTCGGACTCGGCCCGGCGCTCGACCAGGAAGCCGTCGATGAGCCGGCCGCCCTCCCGGCGCCCGTTCTTGACCTGGTGCGCCCCGGCCCCGAACCGCACCCGCACCCGCACCCCGGGCCGGGCGGCCCCGTCCAGCTCCTCGGGGACCGCGTAGTCGAAGAACTGGTCGAGGTGGAGCACGCCCTTGTTGACGACGACCCGGGCGACGGGCAGCTCCTTGGCGAGGGCGGCCCCCCGCCAGGTCCGCGGCTTGGCCTTCGGCACCTTCGCCTTCCGCACGGTCTCCCGAATGAGCGCGAGCTGCTCGGGTTCCTCGGAGGGCTTCTCGTTCTCGCTGCTCACGGCCCCATACCTACCAGACGCCACCGACAGCCCGGACACGACGGAGCCCGGCGCCCCTTCGCGGGGTGCCGGGCTCCGGTCACGTGCGTCCGGGACCTACAGCCCGGCGGCCTTCTTGAGGGCGTCGACGCGGTCGGTGCGCTCCCAGGTGAAGTCCGGCAGCTCGCGGCCGAAGTGGCCGTAGGCGGCGGTCTGCGAGTAGATCGGGCGCAGCAGGTCGAGGTCGCGGATGATCGCGGCCGGCCGCAGGTCGAAGACCTCGGCGATGGCGTTCTCGATCTTCTCGGTCTCGACCGTGTGGGTGCCGAAGGTCTCCACGAACAGGCCGACCGGCTCGGCCTTGCCGATCGCGTAGGCGACCTGGACCTCGCAGCGCGCGGCCAGGCCGGCGGCGACGACGTTCTTGGCGACCCAGCGCATCGCGTACGCGGCCGAGCGGTCCACCTTCGACGGGTCCTTGCCCGAGAAGGCGCCGCCGCCGTGGCGGGCCATGCCGCCGTACGTGTCGATGATGATCTTGCGGCCGGTGAGGCCGGCGTCGCCCATCGGGCCGCCGATCTCGAAGCGGCCGGTCGGGTTCACCAGGAGCCGGTAGCCGTCGGTGTCGAGCTTGATGCCGTCCTCGACGAGCTGCTTGAGGACGTGCTCCACGACGAACTCGCGGATGTCGGGCGCGAGCAGCGACTCCAGGTCGATGTCGCTCGCGTGCTGCGAGGAGACGACGACGGTGTCGAGGCGGACGGCCTTGTCCCCGTCGTACTCGATGGTGACCTGGGTCTTGCCGTCGGGGCGCAGGTACGGGATGGTCCCGTTCTTGCGGACCTCGGTCAGACGGCGGGAGAGCCGGTGCGCCAGGTGGATCGGCAGCGGCATCAGCTCGGGCGTCTCGTCCGACGCGTACCCGAACATCAGACCCTGGTCGCCGGCACCCTGCTTGTCCAGCTCGTCCTCGTCGCCCTCGACCCGCTTCTCGTAAGCGGTGTCCACGCCCTGGGCGATGTCCGGGGACTGCGACCCGATGGACACCGACACGCCGCAGGAGGCGCCGTCGAAGCCCTTCTTCGAGGAGTCGTAACCGATCTCCAGGATCTTGTTCCGGACGAGGGTGGGGATGTCCGCCCACGCCTTGGTGGTCACCTCGCCGGCGACGTGCACCAGGCCGGTGGTGATCAGCGTCTCGACGGCGACGCGCGAGGTCGGGTCCTCGCGCAGGAGGGCATCGAGGATGGTGTCGCTGATCTGGTCAGCGATCTTGTCGGGGTGCCCCTCGGTGACGGACTCCGAGGTGAACAGACGACGGGACACAACGCTCCCTGGGGTTGCAGCGGCTGCTGGCTACTCGTGGCTCGGACCGGCAGGGGGCTGCGCCCCGCGACGTTCCACGAACAGTCTATCGGTCGTGGTCGGGCTGTGGACCAGGTGTCTCGCCCGGCGAATGCCCCACGGCGGCCGGAACCGGCCGCCGACAAGGGCGGAACGTCCGTTCCGGTGGGACGCGAATCACTCGCGAGGAGGTGTTTCGTCCCCCTCCTCCCGGGTGACGGCGCACCGGCCGGTGGCCGGACCCGGACATCTCAGTCCGTGGGACGCAGTCGGGGCAGGACCAGGTCCCAGACCGTCTCGGCGAGCGCTTCCTTCGGGCCGTACGGCACGGGGGTCTCGGCGCCGTCCGCGGCGAGCACCACGGCCTCGTTCTCCTCGGAGCCGAAGGTCTTGCGCTCCCCCACCTCGTTGACGACGAGGAGGTCGCAGCCCTTGCGGGCGAGCTTCTCGCGCCCGTTGGCGAGGACGTCGTCGGTCTCTGCGGCGAAGCCGACGACCACCTGGCCGGGCAGGGGCCGGTCGGCGGAGAGCTCGGCGAGGATGTCGGGGTTGCGGACGAGTTCGACGACGGGGGCGCCGTCGTCGCCCTTCTTCTTGATCTTACCGGGGGCGTAGACGGCGGGGCGGAAGTCGGCGACGGCGGCGGCCATGACCACCGCGTCGGCGTCGGCGACGGCCTTGAGGACGGCCTCGCGGAGCTGGACGGCGGTGCCGACCCGGACGACGTCGACGCCGGCCGGGTCGGGGAGGCCGGTGTTGGCCTCGACGAGGGTGACCCGGGCGCCCCGGGCGGCGGCGGCCCGGGCGAGGGCGTAGCCCTGCTTGCCGGAGGAGCGGTTGCCCAGGTAGCGGACGGGGTCGAGGGGCTCGCGGGTGCCGCCCGCGCTGACCACGACGTGGCGGCCGGCGAGGTCGGGGGCGGTGGCGCCCCGGGCCAGGACCCGGCGGCACACCTCGAAGATCTCGCCGGGGTCGGGGAGCCGGCCCTTGCCGGTGTCGACGCCGGTGAGGCGGCCGACGGCGGGCTCGATGACGACGGCGCCGCGGCGGCGCAGGGTCGCCACGTTCTCCCGGGTCGCCGGGTGCTCCCACATCTCGGTGTGCATGGCGGGGGCGAAGACGACGGGACAGCGCGCGGTGAGCAGCGTGTTGGTGAGCAGGTCGTCGGCGAGGCCGTGGGCGGCCTTGGCGAGCATGTCCGCGGTGGCGGGGGCGACCACGACGAGGTCGGCGGCCTGGCCGATGCGCACGTGCGGCACCTCGTGGACGGACTCCCACACCTCGGCGGAGACGGGGTTGCCGGAGAGCGCGGACCAGGTGGCCTCGCCGACGAAGTGCAGTGCGGAGGCGGTGGGCACGACCCTGACGTCGTGGCCCGACTCGGTGAGCCTGCGGAGCAGCTCGCACGCCTTGTAGGCGGCGATGCCGCCGCTGACGCCCAGGACGACCTTCGGCTTTGCCACGACTTCCACGACTCCCCGCACTCGGACGCGCACTCGGATGCGTACGACTCCATGAGACACCACGGGCCCGGCGGATGTTCCGCCGGGCCCGTGGTGACAGATATGACGAGCGACGTGCGCTTACTGCGCCGGGCCCTCGATGGCCTCGGACGTCAGCAGGCCCGCGTTGATCTCGCGCAGCGCGATCGAGAGCGGCTTCTCGTGGACGTGGGTGTCGACGAGCGGACCCACGTACTCCAGCAGGCCCTCGCCGAGCTGGGAGTAGTACGCGTTGATCTGACGCGCGCGCTTGGCCGCGTAGATCACGAGGCTGTACTTCGAGTCGGTGGCCTCGAGCAGCTCGTCGATCGGTGGGTTGATGATGCCCTCGGGCGCGGTGATGGAAGAGGACACGCTCTACCTTCCGAAGATGGAAAAAAGATCAGACAACGTGCATCAACGTTAGCAGCTCGCGCGCGACGTCCTCGACGGAGGTGTTGACGAGGGTGGTGTCGAACTCGGACTCGGCGGCCAGCTCGACCTTCGCGGCGTCGAGGCGGCGCTCGATGACCTCGGGGGACTCGGTGCCGCGGCCGGTGAGGCGGCGGACCAGCTCCTCCCAGCTCGGCGGGGCCAGGAAGACCAGCTGGGACTCGGGCATGGAGTCCTTCACCTGGCGGGCGCCCTGGAGGTCGATCTCCAGGAGGACGGGCTCGCCGGCGTCGAGGCGGTCGAGGACCGCGCCGCGCGGGGTGCCGTAGCGGTTGCCCGCGAACTCGGCCCATTCGAGGAGCTCGCCGTTGGCGATCAGCTTGTCGAACTCGTCGTCCGCCACGAAGAAGTAGTGGACGCCGTGCTTCTCGCCGGGGCGGGGCTTCCGCGTCGTCGCCGACACCGAGAGCCAGACCTCGGGGTGGACCTTGCGCATATGCGCGACGACCGTGCTCTTGCCGACCCCGGAGGGGCCGGAGAGCACGGTCAGCCGCGGACGTACCTCTGCTGCCATGCAGCGATTATTCCAGTGGTTCACCCCTGCTTGCGCAGGGAGGACGCCGCATGCCGGGAATGTCCCGAAAGGTCAGGCGCCGGTGGAGCCGAACTCGCGCTCCAGGGAGGCGATCTGGTTGGAGCCGAGACCACGCACCCGGCGGCTCTCGGAGATGCCGAGCCGCTCCATGATCTGCTTGGCGCGGACTTTGCCCACGCCCGGCAGGGACTCGAGGAGCGCGGAGACCTTCATCTTGCCGATGACGTCGTTCTCCTGGCCGGTCTTGATGACCTCGTGGAGGGAGGCTCCGGAGTGCTTGAGTCGATTCTTGACCTCGGCCCGCTCCCGGCGAGCCGCGGCGGCCTTCTCGAGCGCGGCAGCGCGCTGTTCAGGGGTAAGGGGCGGAAGAGCCACGCCTACGTCACCTCGGATGTCGATCTGTCGGATACGGACCGGTGAGGAACCTAGTCGCCCCGCACCAGTGGAGCAACGGTCAACGGAGTGGCCGCTGAACGCCTGCTCTGCCCCGGAGACTAGCGGCCGAGGCCGCTCCAGTCAGCGAGAACAGCGGAAAAGTCCTGGTCAGCATCGACCGACCAGGACTTTTCCGGCATAACGACCGGGTTTTGAGCCAAGTTTTCGTCAAGTGGTGAGACGGTGGGCCGGGGCGGCGGCCGGAACCGGCCCGATCCGCTCCGACCTGCGGATTGGCCCCGGACCGGTCCGCGCCCCACCCCCGGAGGGGCTACGCGCCGACGGTCGCGCGGATCTCGTCCGCGTACCGGAGCGCCGAGTCCCGCAGGGCGGTCGCGTCCGGGCCGTGCCGCAGGACCCCGCGGCTGACGTTCGGGACGACGTTGCGGACCGCCGCGCCGAAGACGGCGGGGAGGTCGGCGGGGGTCGCGCCCTGGGCGCCGATGCCGGGGGCCAGGAGCGGGCCGTTGATGTCCAGATCGAAGGAGGACAGGTCGCCGAGGGTGGCGCCGACGACCGCGCCGAAGGAGCCCATGGGGGCCTCCCCCGCGTTCTCCTCGGCCAGGTGGGCGAGCATCGTCGCGCCGATCGTCCGCCCGGCGGGGTCGTCGGTGCGCACGGCCCGCTGGACCTCGCTCCCCTCCGGGTTCGAGGTGAGGGCCAGGACGAAGAGGCCGGCGCCGGACTCTCGGGCCAGGTCGACGGCCGGCTTCAGGGAGCCGTAGCCGAGGTACGGGGAGACCGTGAGCGCGTCGGAGAAGAGCGGGGACTCCTTGCGCAGGAAGGCCTCGGCGTAGGCGGCCATGGTGGAGCCGATGTCCCCGCGCTTGGCGTCCATGACGACCAGGCCGCCCGCCGCGCGCAGGTCGGAGACGGCGCGCTCCAGGACGGCGACGCCCCGCGAGCCGAAGCGCTCGAAGAAGGCGGACTGCGGCTTGAAGACGGCCACGGTGCCGGCGAGGGCTTCCACGACGGTGAAGGTGAAGCGCTCCAGGCCGGCGATGTCGTCGGTGAGGCCCCAGGAGTCGAGCAGGGCGGCGTGCGGGTCGATGCCGACGCAGAGCGGGCCGCGCTCGTCCATGGCGGAGCGCAGGCGGGTGCCGAAGGAGATCGTCACTTCGCGGCCTTTCGGTTGTCGGCGCCGACGGCCTCGGCGAGGGTGGCGTACGGGGAGGCCGCGAGGCGCGCGGCGAGGCCCTTGTGGATCGCACGGGCGTAGGACGGGCCCTCGTAGATGAAGGCGCTGTAGCCCTGGACCAGGGTGGCGCCGGCGAGGATGCGCTGCCAGGCGTCCTCGGCGTTCTCGATGCCGCCGACGCCGACGAGGACCAGGCGGTCGCCCACGCGCGCGTGGAGGCGGCGCAGGACCTCCAGGGAGCGCTGCTTGACCGGGCGGCCGGAAAGCCCGCCGGTCTCCTCGACCAGCTCGGGGGCGGACTTCAGGCCCAGGCCCTCGCGGGCGATGGTGGTGTTGGTGGCGATGATGCCGTCCAGGCCCAGCTCCAGGGCGAGGTCGGCGACCGCGTCCACGTCCTCGTCGGCCAGGTCGGGGGCGATCTTGACCAGGAGCGGGACCCGGCGGTCGGTGACCGTGCGGTCGGCGGCCTCCCGCACGGCCGTCAGGAGGGGGCGCAGGGACTCGGTGGCCTGGAGGTTGCGCAGGCCCGGGGTGTTCGGGGAGGAGACGTTGACGACGAGGTAGTCGGCGTGCGCGGCCAGGCGCTCGGTGGACTTCACGTAGTCGGCGGCGGCCTCGGCCTCGGGGACGGCCTTGGTCTTGCCGATGTTGACGCCCACGACCGTCCTGAAGACCGGTACGCGCGCGCGGAGGCGGGCGGCGACGGCGGCGGAGCCCTCGTTGTTGAAGCCCATGCGGTTGATCAGGGCGCGGTCCGGGACCAGCCGGAAGAGGCGCTTCCCGGGGTTGCCGGGCTGGGCCTCGCCGGTGACGGTCCCGATCTCGACGTGGTCGAAGCCGAGCATCGCCATGCCGTCGATGGCGACGGCGTTCTTGTCGAAGCCGGCGGCGAGGCCGAAGGGGCCGTGCATGCGCAGGCCGAGGGCCTCGGTGCGCAGCTCCTCGTACCGGGGGGCGAGGGCGGCGGCGACGAAGGTGCGGAGCACCGGGACGCGGGCGGCCAGACGGATCCAGCGGAAGGCCAGGTGGTGGGCCTCCTCGGGGTCCATCTTCTTGAAGACCAGGTGGAAGAACAGCTTGTACATCGTCCGAAATATCCCTTGTTCGGTCATGAAGAGGGGGACACCGCACGGTGGCCGGTGTCCCCCTCTTCGTACGGGCTGCTAGTCGCGGGCCGCGACGAGGTGCTCGGCGTGCTCCTGGAGGGAGCGGACGCCGGCGCCGCCGTGGCTGAGCGCGTCGATGCCCTGGACGGCCGCGGCGAGTGCCTGGACGGTGGTCAGGCACGGGACGCCCCGGGCGACGGCGGCGGTGCGGATCTCGTAGCCGTCGAGGCGGCCGCCGGTGCCGTAGGGGGTGTTGACGATGAGGTCGACCTCGCCGTCGTGGATCAGCTGGACGATCGTCTTCTCGCCGTGCGGGCCCTCGCCCTCGCTGAGCTTGCGGACGACGGTGGCGTTGATGCCGTTGCGCTTGAGGACCTCGGCGGTGCCGGAGGTGGCCAGGAGCTCGAAGCCGTGAGCGACCAGCTCGCGGGCCGGGAAGATCATCGAGCGCTTGTCCCGGTTGGCGACCGAGATGAACGCACGGCCCTTGGTCGGCAGCGGCCCGTAGGCCCCGGCCTGCGACTTGGCGTACGCCGTGCCGAAGACCGAGTCGATGCCCATGACCTCGCCGGTGGAGCGCATCTCCGGGCCGAGGACGGTGTCGACGCCGCGGCCGTGGATGTCGCGGAAGCGGCTCCAGGGCATGACGGCCTCCTTGACGGAGATCGGCGCGTCGAACGGCAGGGTGCCGCCGTCGCCGTTCTTCGGCAGCAGGCCCTCGGCGCGCAGCTCGGCGATGGTGGCGCCCAGCGAGATGCGGGCGGCGGCCTTCGCCAGCGGCACCGCGGTGGCCTTCGAGGTGAAGGGCACGGTCCGGGAGGCGCGCGGGTTGGCCTCCAGGACGTAGAGGATGTCCCCGGCCATCGCGAACTGGATGTTGATCAGGCCGCGGACGCCGACGCCCTTGGCGATGGCCTCGGTGGAGGCGCGCAGCCGCTTGATGTCGTGGCCGCCGAGGGTGATCGGGGGCAGGGCGCAGGCCGAGTCGCCGGAGTGGATGCCGGCCTCCTCGATGTGCTCCATCACGCCGCCGAGGTAGAGCTCCTCGCCGTCGTAGAGCGCGTCCACGTCGATCTCGATGGCGTCGTCGAGGAAGCGGTCCACCAGGACCGGCCGGGTGGGGCTGATCTCGGTGGACTCCGCGATGTACGACTCCAGGCGGGCCTCGTCGTACACGATCTCCATGCCGCGGCCGCCGAGCACGTACGACGGGCGGACCAGGACGGGGTAGCCGATCTCGTCCGCGATGGCCTTGGCGCCGGCGAAGGTGGTGGCGGTGCCGTGCTTGGGGGCCGGGAGGCCCGCCTCGGCGAGGACCCGGCCGAAGGCGCCGCGGTCCTCGGCGGCGTGGATGGCCTCCGGGGAGGTGCCGACGACCGGCACGCCGTTGTCCTTGAGCGCCTGGGACAGGCCGAGCGGGGTCTGGCCGCCGAGCTGGACCACGACACCCGCGACCGGACCGGCGAGGGTCTCGGCGTGGACGATCTCCAGCACGTCCTCGAGCGTGAGCGGCTCGAAGTACAGGCGGTCGGAGGTGTCGTAGTCGGTGGAGACGGTCTCGGGGTTGCAGTTGACCATCACGGTCTCGTAGCCCGCCTCGCTCAGGGCGAAGGAGGCGTGGACGCAGGAGTAGTCGAACTCGATGCCCTGGCCGATGCGGTTCGGACCCGAGCCGAGGATGATCACGGCGGGCTTCTCGCGCGGCGCGACCTCGGACTCCTCGTCGTAGGAGGAGTAGAAGTACGGCGTCTTCGCGGCGAACTCGGCGGCGCAGGTGTCGACCGTCTTGTAGACCGGGCGGACGCCGAGGGCGTGCCGGACCTCGCGGACGACGTCCTCGCGCAGGCCGCGGATCTCCGCGATCTGGGCGTCGGAGAAGCCGTGGCGCTTGGCCTCGGCCAGGAGCGCGGGGTCGAGCTTCTCGGCGGCGGCCAGCTCGTCGGCGATCTCCTTGATCAGGAAGAGCTGGTCGACGAACCACGGGTCGATCTTCGTGGCGTCGAAGACCTCCTGCGGGGTGGCGCCGGCCCGGATCGACCGCATGACCGTGTTGATCCGGCCGTCGGTCGGGCGGACGGACTCGCGCAGCAGCTCGTCCTTGTCCCCGGGCTCGCCCACGAAGGTGAACTGCGAGCCCTTCTTCTCCAGGGAGCGCAGGGCCTTCTGCAGCGCCTCGGTGAAGTTGCGGCCGATCGCCATGGCCTCGCCGACCGACTTCATGGTGGTGGTCAGGGTGGAGTCGGCGGCGGGGAACTTCTCGAAGGCGAAGCGGGGGGCCTTGACGACGACGTAGTCGAGCGTGGGCTCGAAGGACGCCGGGGTCTTCTCCGTGATGTCGTTCGGGATCTCGTCCAGCGTGTAGCCGACGGCGAGACGGGCCGCGATCTTGGCGATCGGGAAGCCGGTCGCCTTGGAGGCCAGGGCGCTCGACCGGGAGACGCGCGGGTTCATCTCGATGACGATGATCCGGCCGTCGTCCGGGTTGACCGCGAACTGGATGTTGCAGCCGCCGGTGTCGACGCCGACCTCGCGGATGATCGCGATGCCGATGTCGCGCAGCCGCTGGTACTCGCGGTCGGTGAGCGTCATCGCCGGGGCGACGGTGATCGAGTCGCCGGTGTGGACGCCCATCGGGTCGAAGTTCTCGATGGAGCAGACGACCACGACGTTGTCGTTCTTGTCGCGCATCAGCTCCAGCTCGTACTCCTTCCAGCCGAGGATGGACTCCTCCAGGAGCACCTCGGTGGTGGGAGAGAGGGTCAGGCCCTGGCCGGCGATGCGGCGCAGCTCCTCCTCGTCGTGGGCGAAGCCGGAGCCGGCGCCGCCCATGGTGAAGGAGGGGCGGACGACGACGGGGTAGCCGCCGAGCGTCTCGACGCCCTTGAGGACGTCGTCCATGGAGTGGCAGATGACCGAGCGGGCGGACTCGCCGTGCCCGATCTTGCCCTTGACGGCCTCGACGACGCCCTTGAAGAGGTCGCGGTCCTCGCCCTTGTGGATGGCCTCGACGTTGGCGCCGATCAGCTCGACGCCGTACTTCTCCAGGACCCCCTGCTCGTGCATGGAGATCGCGGTGTTCAGCGCGGTCTGGCCGCCGAGGGTCGGCAGGAGGGCGTCGGGGCGCTCCTTGGCGATGATCTTCTCGACGAACTCCGGGGTGATCGGCTCGACGTACGTGGCGTCGGCGATCTCCGGGTCGGTCATGATCGTGGCCGGGTTGGAGTTGACCAGGATCACCCGCAGGCCCTCGGCCTTGAGGATGCGGCACGCCTGGGTGCCGGAGTAGTCGAACTCGGCGGCCTGGCCGATCACGATCGGACCGGAGCCGATGACCAGGACGGACTGGATATCGGTGCGCTTAGGCACGCTCGGCCTCCATCAGGGATACGAAGCGGTCGAAGAGGTACGCGGCGTCGTGCGGACCCGCGGCCGCCTCGGGGTGGTACTGGACCGAGAAGGCGGGTCGGTCGAGCAGCTGGAGGCCCTCCACGACGTTGTCGTTGAGACAGACGTGGGAGACCTCGGCGCGCCCGAAGGGGGTGTCGGAGACCTTGTCGAGGGGCGCGTCCACGGCGAAGCCGTGGTTGTGCGCGGTGACCTCGACCTTGCCGGTGGTGCGGTCCTGGACCGGCTGGTTGATGCCCCGGTGGCCGTACTTCAGCTTGTACGTGCCGAAGCCGAGGGCGCGGCCCAGGATCTGGTTGCCGAAGCAGATGCCGAAGAGCGGCGTCCTCCGCTCCAGGACGGCCCGCATGAGGGCGACGGGGCCGTCCGCGGTGGCCGGGTCGCCGGGGCCGTTGGAGAAGAACACCCCGTCGGGCTGGACGGCGTAGACGTCCTCGGCGGTGGCGGTGGCGGGCAGGACGTGGACCTCGATGCCGCGCTCGGCCATCCGGTGCGGGGTCATGCCCTTGATGCCGAGGTCGACGGCGGCGACGGTGAACCTCTTCTCGCCGACCGCGGGGACGACGTACGCCTCCTTGGTGGCGACCTCGGCGGAGAGGTTCGCGCCCTTCATCTCGGGCTGCGCCTTGACCTTGGCGAGCAGGGCCTCGTCGCGGACGCCCGTCCAGGCGTCGCCGGAGAAGATGCCGACGCGCATGGCGCCGCGCTCGCGCAGGTGGCGGGTGAGGGCGCGGGTGTCGACGCCGGAGATGCCGACGACGCCCTGGCGCTCCAGCTCCTCGTCCAGGGAGCGCTTCGCGCGCCAGTTGGAGGAGACGCGGGCGGGGTCGCGGACGACGTAGCCGGAGACCCAGATGCGACCGGACTCGGGGTCCTCGTCGTTGACGCCGGTGTTGCCGACGTGCGGGGCGGTCATGACCACGACCTGGCGGTGGTACGACGGGTCGGTGAGGGTCTCCTGGTAGCCGGTCATGCCGGTGGAGAACACGGCCTCGCCGAAGGTCTCCCCCACGGCCCCGTAGGCGCGGCCGCGGAAGATGCGGCCGTCCTCCAGGACGAGTACGGCGGGAGCCTTGTCGGCTCCCCTGGTGGAGGTCGTCATCGTGCGATGCCTTCCGTTGCGCTGATCATGGAATTGACGGTCTCGACCCAGGCGGTGTGCTCCGCCGCCCGGTCGGACCGGAAGCCGGAGTCGAGGAGGGTGCCGCCGTGCTCCCAGGTGACGATCAGGAGCCCGCCCTCGGCGAGGACCTTTCCGGCGATGCCCTTGTCGAGGCGTGCCTCGCGCAGGGCGTCGGCCGGGATGTGGAAGTCGTTCGCCCCGGGGCGGACGACCGTGATCCCGGCGTCGGTGAGCGTGAGCTCGACGCGGCTGCGGACGCCGAGGCCGTGGGCGACGATCCGGTCGAGCCACTGCCCGGCGGTCGTGGACCCGTGGTACCGCCCGCCGAGGGTCAGTTTCGCCTCGCCGGCCGTCTCCGGCGCGGCGGGCAGGGCGGGGAGGCCGGACTGGAGGCTGCCGCGCCACTTCCAGCCCTGGCGCATGAGCCAGTACACGAAGGCGATGAAGAGCAGCAGTCCGGCGACCCAGCCGATCCTTCCGGCCCAGTCGGTCACCTCCGCCGACTTCTTCTCGGCTGCCTCTGCGGCGATTGCGATGAGTGGTGTCACGCCAGCTTCCCGTCCACGACCGTTGCCCGGCCCCGCAGGAAGGTGTGGGTGACGCGTCCCGGCAGCTCGCGGCCCTCGTACGGGGTGTTGCGGCTGCGGGAGGCGAAGTCCGCGGGGTCCACGACTCCACGGTAAGCCGGATCGACCAGGGTCAGGTTCGCGGGCTCACCAGCCGAGACGGGGCGTCCGTGGCCGGTGGCCCGGCCGATGCGGGCGGGGGCGAAGGACATGCGGTCGGCGACGCCGGCCCAGTCGAGGAGTCCGGTCTCGACCATCGTCTGCTGGACGACGGAGAGGGCGGTCTCCAGGCCGACCATGCCCATGGCGGCGGCGGCCCACTCGCAGTCCTTGTCCTCGTGCGGGTGGGGGGCGTGGTCGGTGGCGACGATGTCGATCGTGCCGTCGGCCAGCGCCTCGCGGAGCGCGAGGACGTCCTTCTCGGTGCGCAGCGGCGGGTTGACCTTGTAGACCGGGTTGTACGAGCGGACCAGCTCGTCCGTGAGGAGGAGGTGGTGCGGGGTGACCTCGGCGGTGACGTCGATGCCGCGGGACTTGGCCCAGCGGACGATCTCGACGGAGCCGGCGGTGGAGAGGTGGCAGATGTGGACGCGGGAGCCGACGTGCTCGGCGAGGAGGACGTCGCGGGCGATGATCGACTCCTCGGCGACGGCGGGCCAGCCGCCGAGGCCGAGCTCGGCCGAGACGATCCCCTCGTTCATCTGGGCGCCCTCGGTGAGGCGGGGCTCCTGGGCGTGCTGGGCGACGACGCCGCCGAAGGCCTTCACGTACTCCAGGGCGCGGCGCATGATCACGGCGTCGTCCACGCACTTGCCGTCGTCGGAGAAGACGGTGACGCCGGCGGCGGAGTCGTGCATGGCGCCGAGCTCGGCGAGCTTCTCGCCCTCCAGGCCGACGGTGACGGCGCCGATGGGCTGCACGTCGCAGTAGCCGGACTCCTTGCCGAGGCGCCAGACCTGCTCGACCACGCCGGCGGTGTCGGCGACCGGATGGGTGTTGGCCATGGCGAAGACGGAGGTGTAGCCGCCGGAGGCGGCGGCGCGGGTGCCGGTGAGGACGGTCTCGGAGTCCTCGCGGCCGGGCTCGCGCAGGTGGGTGTGGAGGTCGACCAGGCCGGGGAGGAGGATCTGTCCGCCGGCCTCGACCACGGTCGCGCCCTCGGCGGACAGTCCGGTTCCGACCTCGGCGATGGTCTCGCCGTCGATCAGGACGTCCTGCGGCTCACCGCCCAGTACCTTCGCCCCGCGGATCAGGATCTTGCTCATGGTTACTTGTTCTCCTCGGTGCGGGCGGCGGGGGTGGTGGTGGTGACGGCGGGCTCGGAGCCGCCCAGGAGCAGGTAGAGCACGGCCATGCGGACGGAGACGCCGTTGGCGACCTGCTCGACGACCGTGCAGCGGTCGGAGTCGGCGACCTCGGCGGTGATCTCCATGCCGCGGACCATGGGGCCGGGGTGCATCACGATGGCGTGCTCGGGCATCTTCGCCATCCGCTCGCCGTCGAGGCCGTAGCGGCGCGAGTACTCGCGCTCGGTGGGGAAGAAGGCGGCGTTCATCCGCTCGCGCTGCACGCGCAGCATCATCACGGCGTCGGACTTCGGCAGCACGGCGTCGAGGTCGTACGAGACCTCGCAGGGCCAGGTCTCGACGCCGACGGGGACCAGGGTGGGCGGGGCCACCAGGGTGACCTCGGCGCCGAGGGTGTGCAGCAGGTCGACGTTCGAGCGGGCGACCCGGCTGTGCAGGACGTCGCCGACGAGGGTGATCCGCCTGCCCGCGAGGTCCTGGCCGAGTCCGGTGTCGCGGCCGACGAGGCGGCGGCGCATGGTGAAGGCGTCCAGGAGGGCCTGGGTGGGGTGCTGGTGGGTGCCGTCGCCGGCGTTGACGACGGGGGCGTCGATCCAGCCGGAGGTGGCGAGGCGGTACGGGGCGCCGGAGGCGCCGTGCCGGATGACGACCGCGTCGACGCCCATGGCCTCCAGGGTCTGGGCGGTGTCCTTCAGGGACTCGCCCTTGGAGACGCTGGAGCCCTTGGCCGCGAAGTTGATGACGTCGGCGGAGAGGCGCTTCTCGGCGGCCTCGAAGGAGATCCGGGTCCGGGTGGAGTCCTCGAAGAAGAGGTTGCAGATGGTGCGGCCGCGCAGGGTCGGCAGCTTCTTGATGGGCCGGTCGGCCACTCGGGCCATCTCCTCGGCGGTGTCGAGGATCAGTACGGCGTCGTCGCGGGTGAGGTCGGCGGCCGAGATGAGGTGACGCATCATCGGGGTTTCTCTCCGTGGTGGGGAGGCGTGAGGGCGTGCGGGGGCAGGGGGGTGCCCCGGCCCGGGCAGGGGAGCCGGTCCGGCTAGGAGGCGGGCTTGGAGCCGAGCAGGACGGTGTCGCGACCGTCCTCCTCGGCGAGCAGGACCTTGACCGTCTCCCGCAGCGACGTGGGGAGGTTCTTGCCGACGTAGTCGGCGCGGATGGGCAGCTCGCGGTGGCCGCGGTCGACGAGGACGGCGAGCTGGACGGCGCGGGGGCGGCCGATGTCGCCGAGGGCGTCGAGGGCGGCGCGGATGGTGCGGCCGGAGAAGAGGACGTCGTCGACGAGGACGACGAGGCGTCCGTCGATGCCGTCGGCGGGGATCTCGGTGCGGCCGATGGCGCGGGCGGGCCTCATCCGCAGGTCGTCCCGGTACATGGTGATGTCGAGGGAACCGACCGGGATCTTGGTGCCGGTGATGGAGGCGAGCTTCTCGGCGAGCCGGCGGGCGAGGAAGACGCCGCGGGTGGGGATGCCGAGGAGGACCACGTCGTCGGCGCCCTTGGCGCGCTCGACGATCTCGTGGGCGATGCGGGTGAGGACCCGCGCGATGTCGGGGCCTTCGAGAACGGGCCGCGCGTCGTCGCCGTACTGCCGGGGATCCAGCTGGGTGTCCATGAGAAACGGACCTCCTTCTCCGCCTCACGGGACGGCTCTTAAAGGACGTCGTACTTGCGCCTCAACCCTACCAGGGGTGGCGCGGCGCCCTCCGCGCACCCCCGGCGCCCCTCCGGGCGCCGTCCCCCGGGCGGGGGCGGTACGGACCTTTCGGCTTGACGGGTGGGTGTAACGCTGCGTAACCTCACAGTGAGTTACCAGCCGCGCGGCGCAGCCGCATGTCGTCACAGCGTCCGGGAGCGTTATGTCCAGCGAATACGCAAAGCAGCTCGGGGCCAAACTCCGCGCCATCCGCACCCAGCAGGGTCTTTCGCTCCACGGGGTGGAGGAGAAGTCCCAGGGCCGCTGGAAGGCCGTGGTGGTCGGCTCGTACGAGCGGGGCGACCGCGCCGTGACCGTGCAGCGTCTCGCCGAGCTCGCGGACTTCTACGGGGTGCCGGTGCAGGAGCTCCTGCCGGGCACGACGCCGGGCGGGGCGGCCGAGCCGCCGCCGAAGCTGGTCCTGGACCTGGAGCGCCTGGCCCACGTCCCGCAGGAGAAGGCCGGCCCGCTCCAGCGCTACGCCGCGACGATCCAGTCGCAGCGCGGCGACTACAACGGCAAGGTGCTGTCGATCCGCCAGGACGACCTGCGCACCCTCGCCGTCATCTACGACCAGTCCCCCTCGGTCCTCACCGAGCAGCTGATCAGCTGGGGCGTGCTGGACGCGGACGCGCGCCGCGCGGTCGCCCACGAGGACAGCTGACCCCTTCGGAGGGCCCAGCAGAAACGTACCGCCGGATCCGTGGACGTCGCCGACGTCCACGGATCTCGTGTTTTCCGGGCCGTACGGATCGCTCCCCGGCGCGCGGGGGCTCCCCGGGTCCGGGAGGGGCGCCGGGGAGGCCCGGGGGGCCTGCAGGGGCCGGAAGGGCCCCGGACAGGCCGAAGGGGCCCGCGGCACGTCTCGGTGCTGCGGGCCCCTCCGGCTACCGGGTGGGGGCGGGACTCAGGCGTCCACGTCCCGGCGCAGCCGCGGCTTCAGGTCCTTGAAGCGCGCGAGCAGGCCGTTGACGAAGGCCGGCGACTCGTCGGTGGAGAACTCCTTGGCGAGCTGCACCGCCTCGTCGATCACGACCGCGTCCGGCGTGCCGTCCTCCCAGATCAGCTCGTACGCGCCGAGGCGCACGATGTTCCGGTCGGCGACGGGCATCCGGTCGAGGTCCCAGTCCACCGCGTAGGTCGCGATGAGCTCGTCGATCCGCGCCACGTGGGACGCGTACCCCTCCACCAGCTGCATGGTGAACTCGCTGACCGGTGGCTGCCGGTCGTCCGAGCGGGCGTACCGGACCTGGTCCGCGAGGACCTCCTGGACGGAGGTGCCGCGCTGGTCGGCCTCGAAGAGGATCTGGAAGGCGCGCTTGCGGGCCTTGCTCCGAGCGGCCACGGTTAGTCGTTCACCCGGCCGAGGTAGTCGCTGGTGCGCGTGTCGACCTTGACCTTCTCACCGGTGGTGACGAAGAGCGGGACCTGGATCTCGTGGCCGGTCTCCAGCGTGGCGGGCTTGGTGCCGCCGGTGGAGCGGTCGCCCTGGACGCCCGGGTCGGTGTGCTGGATGGTCAGCGTGACGGCGGCGGGGAGCTCGACGTAGAGCACCGAGCCCTCGTGCTGCGCGACGGAGGCCGTGAAGCCCTCGACCAGGAAGTTCGCGGCGTCGCCGACGGCCTTGCGGTCGACGTGCAGCTGGTCGTACGTCTCCATGTCCATGAAGACGAAGTAGTCGCCGTCCATGTAGGAGAACTGCATGTCACGACGGTCGATGGTGGCCGTCTCGACCTTGACGCCCGCGTTGAAGGTCTTGTCGACGACCTTGCCGGACAGCACGTTCTTGAGCTTGGTGCGCACGAAGGCCGGGCCCTTGCCGGGCTTGACGTGCTGGAACTCGACGACGGACCAGAGCTGGCCGCCTTCGAGCTTGAGCACCATGCCGTTCTTGAGGTCGTTCGTGGAAGCCACGGTTGCGGAATCTCCTGGACTCTGGACTGACGTGGGACCGGGGAGGCGTGCGCGCCCTACAGCGCGAGCAGCTCCTTGGTCGTGATGGTGAGTAGCTCGGGTCCGCCGTCCGCCTCCTGGCGCACGACGAGCGTGTCATCGATCCGGACCCCGCCCCGGCCCGGGAGGTGGACCCCCGGTTCGACGGTGACCGGCACACAAGCGTCCAGTTTACCCATGGCTGAAGGTGACAACTGCGGGTCCTCGTCGATTTCGAGCCCCACCCCGTGCCCCGTGAGGGGGACGGCGGCCTCCGCGTGCCCCGCCGCCTTCAGGATCCGGCGGGCCGCCCGGTCCACGTCCCGGTACTCGGCGCCGGGCACCAGGGACTCCCGGCCGGCCCGCTGAGCGGCGAAGACGAGTTCGTACAGCTCGATCTGCCAGTCGGCGGGGGTGGTGCCGATGACGAAGGTCCGGCCGATCTCGCACCGGTAGCCGCGGTAGTCGGCGCCGAGGCAGACGGAGAGGAAATCGCCTTCCTCCACCCGGCGGTCGGTGGGCCGGTGCCCCCGGCGGCCGGAGTGCGGGCCCGTCGCCACCGAGGTGGGGAAGGCGGCCCCGTCGGCGCCGTGGTCGACCAGCCGGCGCTCCAGTTCCAGGGCGAGGTGGCGCTCGGTCCGCCCCACCAGGATGGATTCGAGGAGTTCGCCGAGGGCCTGGTCGGCGATCTCGGCGGCGATCCGCAGGCAGCCGATCTCGTCCTCGTCCTTGACGATCCTGAGCTGCTCCACGGCGCAGTCGAGGTCGGTGAGGCGGGGCGCGGACGCGACGGCGCCCATGGCCCGGTGCCGGGCCACCGTCAGGTGGTGCTCCTCGACGGCGAGCGCGTCGGCGCCCGCCCGGCGGGCGAGGTCGACGGCGGCGACGGCCGGGTCCCCTCCCCCGGTGGGCAGGACCTGCTGCCGGAGCAGTTCGTCCAGCCGCCCGTCGACCGCTTCGCCCCCGGGCGGGACGGGGCGGAGCAGGACGTCCGCCTCCGGTTCGGGGCCGACGAGCAGGACGGCGCCCGGCGGGGAGCCGCCCGCGAGATAGCGGACGTTGGCGGGGCGGGAGACCAGGGCCGCCGGGCTGCCCGTGGCCGCGCACCGGTCGCGCAGCCGTACACGGCGGTCCGCATACACCTCTGACATGCTCCGAGCCTACGAGGAGCGGGCCGCGACGGCCTGTTCGGAACGGCCGACCGGGCGCCCGGCGGTCCCGGGCTCACCAGGTGGGCGGGCTCGCGATCGCGCGGGCGAGGACGTCGTCCAGGACGCGGGCGGTGGTCTCGACGTCGTACGTGGAGTTGTCGATGATCGGCAGGCCCGAGCCGTACCAGCCGGCCATCCGGCCGTGGATGGCGGCGACCTCCTCGTCCGAGAGGCGCCGGTTGCCGCTGCGCTTGGCGTTGCGCTCCAGGACGACCTCCAGGCCGGGCAGGAGGACGACGGGCAGCAGGCCGGGGCCGACGTGGCGCTTCCAGCCGCCGAGGCCGACGACGGGCCGGTCGGGGAAGACGGCGTCGTCGACGATGCAGGAGATGCCGTTGGCGAGGAAGTTGCGCGCGGCGAAGCCGCAGGTGCGGCGGGCGAGCCGGTACTGCGCCTCGGAGTGCTCGTTCCATCCGGACTGGGGGTCGGCGAAGCCGGAGCAGACCCATTCGCGGACGTCGTCCAGGCTGATGTGCGCGGTGGGCACGCGGCGGCGCTGCGCCCAGTGCCGGGCGACGGTCGTCTTGCCGGCGCCCGCGGGGCCGATGAGCAGCACGGCCAGGGTGGCGCCGCCGGTTCCGGTGCCGTGCTCCACGGGCGGCGCGAGGGGCGCGACCGGGGGTGGCGGCGGGACGGCCCCGG
>JNWL01000024.1 GCA_000716465.1 Streptomyces bikiniensis | reverse complement strand
AGGAGCGCCAGCGGCTGCGCCCTCAACATCACCGGCGGCACCGAGACCGGGCACGCGGGCGGCACGTACTCCCACTGGAACGGCTACAAGCTGGACTTCAGCAAGTACACCTGCCTCGGGAACTACATCAAGAACACCTTCACCTACATCGGCGTGCGCGGCGACGGGGCCCCGCAGTGGAAGTCCGGCGCGGGCAACGTCTACGCCGACGAGGGCAACCACTGGGACGTGACCTTCTACAACTGCGGCGGCTGCTGACGTCGCAGGAGGCCGACCGGCCCACCGGGCGGGCGGAGCCCCGCGCCCGGAAACGTGAGCCCCTGACCGCACATGGAGGAACGTTGACCCTCGAAGTCTCCCGCCGCGCCGCGCTGCTGACGGCCGTCGGCGGTGCACTCGCCCTGTCCGCCCTGTCCTCCGGAGCCGCGCAGGCGGCACCCGCGCCGACGGCGACCCGCGGAAGGCCGTTCGTGACGAACCCCCGTGAGACCGGCGCGCTCTACGACGCCGGCACCGCCCGCACCACGCACGCCGAACCGCTGAACGCCGCCGTCGGCTGCGCCACGGGACGCGGAGGCCGTAGCTGATGGCCACGTTCGTCACCCGCGCCCAGTGGGGCGCCCGCGCCCCGAAGAGCGTCAGCAGCAGCATCACCCCGGCCCAGGGCGGCGTGGTCGTCCACCACGTCGACGCCGTCAAGGTGGCCGAGGCCAGCCACGCCGACTGCGCCGCGCAGGTGCGGGGCATCCAGAACCACCACATGGACGGCAACGGCTGGTCGGACATCGCCTACAGCCACCTGGCCTGCGTGCACGGCTACCTCTTCCAGGGGCGCGGCGAGAACGTCCGCACCGCCGCCCAGGGCACCACCCAGGGCAACGACGACTGGTACGCGGTCTGCGCCCTGACCGGCGGCACCGGCAGCGACTACGACCCCGTCACCGCCGGGCTGATCGACGCCATCCGGTACGGGGTCAACCGGCTGCGGGTGTCCGGCGGTGCCGCGCAGGCCATCACCGGCCACCGCGACCACCACGCGACCGGCTGCCCGGGGAACCTGTACTCCCGGGTCATCAGCGGCGAGGTCAACCCCGGGGGCGGCCCGCTGCCCCATCCGGGCGTCACCTTCCGGCAGTCCCCGGTCACCGTGCACGCGAGCGTGGCGACCTGGCAGTACCGCATGAACAGCGCGCACGGTTACGACCTCGCCGTGGACGGACAGTACGGTCCGGGCTCCGACGCGGCCTGTCGCAGCTTCCAGTCGAGGAGGGGCCTGGCGGTGGACGGCCTCGTCGGCCCCGCCACGTGGAGAGCGACGTTCGCGTAGGGCCGCGCACGTCAGCGGGGTGACGGTGTCCCGCACGGTGGTTCCGTGCGGGACACCGTCACGTCGTCCCCGAGGGGACGCGGCGGCGCGGGCGGTGGTCGACCGGGCGGTCCCGCGTTCGTACGGAACGCACACGATCAGCGGGTTCCGTCCTCCGCGGGGAGCACCCGCCCGGTGAGCACCGGCGCGCGCCGTCCACGGAGCCGTACGCGACATGACCCGCCCCCGGCGCACTGATCCGGCCACGGCGCATACCGGTTGAAACACGAACCGCGGGTGGGGAACCGGACGTCCCTCCGGGCGGCCGCCCCGGGCGGCCGTCAGGTCGGCGCATCTGCGGGCCCTCCCGCATCACGTTGCTCGCTTTGCACGGACGCAGCGGACGCGAGGGGCGAGGGCGCGCCGACCGGCGGCCCACGGAGGGCGACGTCACGGCCGCGCGTCGTGCGTGGACTCCGGAACGTCACCACGGCTCGCCACCGGGACGGGGGCTGGATCCCTCCGGTCCGCAATCGGCTGCAGAAACTTTCTGACGCTCCGTCAACGAGAATCCGGCCATCGCCACGGACCCGTGGGACCCCACGTGCGGCATCGGACTCCCGGACGACCGCAGGTGGCCGAAAGGACGCCTTGCCACCAGGGGCGAGTGCCCCAAGGATTTGGGGTGCAAGTTGGCAGGTGCATGGCGAATACCCGTCGCCGCGCACCGCCCGCCCCCACATGGCCGCCCACCCAGCGGCCCCCCTTCCCCCACCGGAGGAAACAGTGTCCCGTTCGTTGCGCCGCGAAAAGCTCGCCCACGCCACGCGCATGCTCGCCGTGGCCGGTGCCCTCGTGGCCGCCTCCGCCCTGGCGGCCCCGTCCTCGTCCGCACAGCAGCTCGACGCCCCGCGCGCCTCCGCAGCGGCCCTGGAAGCCACCAGCGACGCGGTCCTGCGGGCCGACGTGGCGGGCTCCGCCTGGTACACCGACCAGAAGACCGGCAAGATCGTCGTCAGCGTCGACAGCACCGTCTCCCAGGGCGAGATCGCGGCCCTGGCCAAGGCCGCCGGAGCCAACGCCAAGAACCTCAAGATCGAGCGGACCAACGGCAGGATCACCAAGCTGATCGCCGGCGGACAGGCCATCTACGGCGGCGGCGGCCGCTGCTCCCTCGGCTTCAACGTCCGCAGCGGCTCCACGTACTACGCGCTGACCGCCGGACACTGCACCAACAACGGCAGCACCTGGTACACGAACTCCTCCCAGACCACCGTGCTCGGGTCCCGGACGGGCACCAGCTTCCCCAACAACGACTACGGGATCATCCGGCACTCCAACGCCTCCGCGGCCGACGGGCGCGTCTACCTCTACAACGGCAGCTACCGCGACATCACCGGCGCCGGGAACGCCTACGTCGGCCAGTCCGTCCAGCGCAGCGGCAGCACCACCGGCCTGCGCAGCGGCACGGTCACCGGCCTGAACGCCACCGTCAACTACGGCGGCGGCGACATCGTCTACGGGCTCATCCAGACCAACGTCTGCGCCGAGCCCGGCGACAGCGGCGGCGCCCTGTTCTCCGGCACCACCGCCCTCGGCCTCACCTCGGGCGGCAGCGGCAACTGCTCCTCCGGCGGCACCACGTTCTTCCAGCCCGTCACCGAGGCACTGAGCGCCTACGGGGTCAGCGTCTTCTGACCGCAGCGGGGGCAGGCCCCCGCCCGGCCCGCTCTTCGGCCGTCGACGTCCCGCGCGGTGCGCCACCGCGCGGGACGTCGCCGTGAGCGCTCCGTCGCACCTTCGCCCCGGACTGGGCAGATTCCGTAATGGGCGGTACATTCGATCCCTGAAACTCGCTGATCTGAAACGTGGCAAGCCGGAGGACGCGGCCTCGGCGGCCGCCTTGCGCCCCGGCGGTCCCACGCCGCAGAAGGGAACGCCATGAGCCCCACGCTGGCCGACGAGATCCGCAGTCGGCTCGGAGAGCTGAGTCCCGCGGAGCGCAAGGTCGCGCGGGTGCTGCTGGCGGGGTATCCGTCCGCGGTCTTCGAGACGGTCGCCACGATCGCCGAGCGGGCGGGCGTCTCGGCACCCACGGTGCTGCGGTGCGCCTCCCGGCTCGGTTACCGGGGCTTTCCCGACCTCCAGGCCGCCCTCCGGTCCGAGCTCGACGCCCGCAACGCCTCGCCGATCACGCTCTACGCGGTCGCCGACACGTCGAAGCACGAGGGGGCGGAGGCTCCGCAGGAGGCCGCCGCCACTCAGCTCGGCAAGCGCTCCTCGCTCGTGCGGCAGGCCGTCGCCCGGACCTTCGACGAGGTCGCCGCCCACGAGTTCGAGGACGCCGTCGGCCTTCTCGCCGACCCCCGCCGTCGCGTGCACGTGGCGGGCGGGCGCTTCACGCACCTGATGGCCGAGTACCTGGGCCTGCACCTGATGCAGTTCCGCGACCAGGTGAGCTTCCTGCCGCACAAGGACGTGGAGCGGACCTCCTTCCTCACGCAGCTCGCCCGACGCGACGTCACCGTCCTTTTCGACTACCGGCGTTACGAGGCCGACAAGACGCTGATCGCCGAACTGGCCCGGGAACGGGGCGGCAAGGTCGTCGTGTTCACCGACCCGTGGCTCTCGCCCGCCGCCGCCCACGCGGACGTCGTGCTCATCACGCAGGTCTCCTCGCACTCCCCGTACGACAGTCTGGTCCCGGCCCTGGCGGTCGTCGAGGCCCTCGTCGCCGCAGTCCTCGACCGGATCGGCGGCAGCGGCCACGAGCGCATGAAGGAAGCGGAGAGGGTCGCCCGGCGCACCGGCCTGCTGTGAGCGGCCCGCGCCCCGCGGTCCGCTCGATGACGCGAAAGGAGCCGGCCCCGGGACGGGGCCGGCTCCTTGTCGTCCGGCCGGTCAGCGCGGCGCGATGTCGATGCGCAGGGAGAGGAGCGTACGGGCGTCGGTGCCGTCGCCGGTGAAGGCGGCGAAGCCGAGCGCCTTGGTGAACGTCACCGTGAACCGCGGCCCGCTCTCGAACGTGGTCGCGGTCGCGCTGCTCTGCGCGCGCGTCGAGGCGAGCGCCCGCGCGGTGGTCCGGAAGCCGTACGGAACGCCGTCGGGGTTGGCCGCGGAGAAGAAGACGTCGGCGTTGACCGGGACGGGTGCCGTACCGACGGGCTTCAGGGGCTGCTTGGACGGGTGGACGCGCGGCGCCCAGGTGCGCGCGTCGTACTGGTCTCCGTCCGTGAGGTAGCTGTACCGGGCCCGGCGGAGGGACCAGCCGTCCGCCGAGTCGCGCGCGCGGGCGTCGCGCAGGTCCAGGACGGCGACGCCGTTCGGTCCGAGGACGCTGAGGTGCTCACGTGAGCTGCCGGGCCGGTCGACCACGAGGGCGGTGTTCTCCTCCAGGGCGTAGACGCGGTCGTGGCCGGTGTCGGAGGCGAGGCGCAGCGCCCGGCCCTCGCGTCCGTAGGCGCCGGTGTGGGTGTCGACGAGCCCCGAGCGGAGGAAGCCGAAGCCGCCCTCGGGGAGGTACCCGAGGCGGGTCGGGTCGTCGAAGTAGCCGGGGGCGCTGCCGTCCCTGAGCCCCTCGTAGGACTCGCCGCCGGTGACCATGTCGGGGCCGGAGGCGATCTGGGCTCCGGCGGAGGACCCGGCGACGACGGCGCCCCGGGCGAGCTTGGCGCGGATGGCGGCCAGGACCTTGGAGTCCCGGTGCGCGTCGCCGCGCAGCAGGGTGGTGACGTAGCGGTACTGGTCGCCGCCGCCGAAGAAGAAGCCGGTCATGGACTCGACCTGGGCGACGACGGCGTCGGAGTCGGCGTTGGCGACGTGGTCGGTGTCGAGAGGGATCCACTGGGCGTCGGCGGCTCCGTGCCGCTTGAACACATCCGCGTAGTACGCGCCGTTGCAGGCGGAGTTGCTGCACCGCTCGGGGTCGTCCGCGTGCGGGTCCTGGCTCTCGGGCACGGAGGCGGCCGTGATGATCCCGATGCGGGCGCCGGGGCCGCCGGCCCGCTTGATGATCTCGCCGTAGACCTGGGTGTTGCTCTCCTTGAGGGCTCCGCCGATCAGGACGAGGGAACCCGCCTGGGTGCGGGCCTTCGGGGCGTCGGCGAGGGCGGACGAGGAGACCGAGAGGAGGGAGACGGCGAGGGCGCCGGCGAGGACGGTGCGGCGTGCGGGTGCGGAAGGGACGCGCATGGTGCCTCCGTTGAGGGTCGGACGGGTGGCGGGACTGTGCGAGGGGCGGGGGCGCGTGGCCGGGGCCCGTGGGGGGCGCCTCCGGAGGCGCCGGCGTCGTTCAGGTGGTGCCGGCCCTGCCCAGGGAGGCGATCAGGTCGGCGAGGAGGGCGACGCGCTGCGGGACGGAGGTGACGTCGAGCCATTCCTGGGGCGTGTGGTCGGCGCCGCCGACCGGGCCCAGGCCGTCGAGGACGGGGATGCCCGCACCGGCGATGAGGTTGGCGTCCCCCACGCCGCCGGTGGCGGCGGCGCCCAGCTCGATGCCGGCCGTCCGGGCGGCGGCGCGCGCGTGGTCGAACATCCGCCGGGAGGCGGGGGTGTCCTCCATCGGCGGGCACAGGTCGAGTTGCTCGACCTCGACGGTGACACCGGGGACGCCGGGCTGGTCGGCGGCTTCGCGGATGGCCCGGGTGACGCGCTGGATGTCGGCCGTCGTGGCGGCGCGCACCTCGATGCGCAGTTCCGCCCGGGGACAGACGATGTTGGCGCGGGTTCCGGCCCGGACGACGCCGACGTTGACGGTGACGTCGTCCCAGTGGCCGTTGAGGGCCTGGAGGGCGACGGTCAGGTGGGCGGCGGCGAGGGCGGCGTTGGCACCGCGCTCGGGTTCGATGCCGGCGTGCGCCGCCCGTCCGGTGACGGTGAGACGGAAGTCGGCGACGCCCTTGCGGGCGATGACGAGATCGCCGTTCTCCCGGGCGCATTCGAGGCCGAGTCCGAAGTGCGCCCCGGCGGCCGTCGCCTCGATCAGCGGCCGGCTGGCGGGCGAGCCGATCTCTTCGTCGGGGGTGGCGAGCAGGACCAACTCGTCGTACGCGTCGACGCCGAGGTCGCCGAGGATCTCCAGGGCCGTGAGTCCGGCGAGCAGGCCGCCCTTGTCGTCGCTGACGCCGGGGCCGTACGCCGTGGAGCCGTCGATCCGGAAGGGGCGTGCGGCGGCGGTGCCGTTCTCGAAGACGGTGTCCATGTGGCCGGCGAGGAGGATCCTGCGGCCGCCCTCGGCCTCGGGCAGCGTGCCGCGTCGGCGGCCGACGAGGGCGTCGCCGGTCCGGTGTCCGTCGGGCGTCGACGGGAGGCGGACGCGTTCCACGGTGAAGCCGATCCGTTCGAGCCTGCGCTCGATCCAGTCGGCGACTTCGTTGACGCCGTCGGCGCTGTAGGAGCCGGAGTCGACGGAGACGAGCTCCTCCAGGTCGCGCAGGTAGTCGGCGCGGCGGGCGCGGGCCAGGTCCAGGAGGTCGTCGAGCACCTCCTGGCGGCGGGCGGGGGCGCTCACAGGACCTTGGACAGGAAGGCGCGGGTGCGCTCCTGCTCCGGGTCGACGAGCACCCGGCGGGGGTCGCCCGCCTCTACGACGACGCCCTCGTCCATGAAGACGGCGGTGTCGCCGACCTCTCGGGCGAAGCCGATCTCGTGGGTGACGACGACCATGGTCATGCCGTCCGCGGCGAGCTGCCGCATGACGTCGAGGACGTCACCGACGAGCTCGGGGTCCAGGGCGGAGGTCGGCTCGTCGAAGAGCATCAGTTTGGGCTTCATGGCGAGCGCGCGGGCGATCGCGACGCGCTGCTGCTGTCCACCGGACAGCTCGGCGGGATAGTGGTGCCCGCGGTCGCCGAGACCGACCTGGTCGAGGAGGGCGTGGGCGTGCTCCCGGGCGTCGGCGCGGGAGACGCCCGCGACCTTGACGGGGGCCTCCATGACGTTCTCGACGGCGGTCATGTGCGGGAAGAGGTTGAAGCGCTGGAAGACCATGCCGATGTCCCGGCGGCGGTCGGCGACCTCGCGCTCGCGGAGCTCGTACAGCTTGTCTCCCTGCTGGCGGTAGCCGACGAGCTCGCCGTCGACGGTGAGCCTGCCGCCGTCCACCCGCTCCAGGTGGTTGATGCAGCGCAGGAAGGTGGACTTCCCGGATCCGGAGGGGCCGAGGAGACAGCAGACCTGGCCGCGTTCCACGGTGAGGTCGATGCCCTTGAGGACCTCCAGGCTCCCGAAGTGCTTGCGTACGCCTTCGGCGCGCACCATGGGGGTGCTCATCGGTTCTGCTCCTTGCTGTTCTTGCCGAGCCGCTCCACCGTTCCGCCGAGGAGGCGACGGAGGGGCGAGACGTGTCCGGCGCGGGTGGTGCCGCGGCCGTAGCGCCGTTCCAGCCACGCCTGGGGCACGCTGAGGAGGGTGACGAGGGCCAGGTACCAGAGGCTGGCGACGACCAGCATGGGGATGACCTGGTAGTTCTGGGCGTACACGTCCTGGATGTTGGACATCAGGTCGTGGGCGGAGATGACCGATACGAGGGCGGTCATCTTGAGCATGTTGATCGTCTCGTTGCCCATCGGCGGGATGATCACGCGCATGGCCTGGGGCAGGACGATGCGGCGCATGGTGAGCGCGGGCCGCATGCCCAGTGAGTGGGCGGCCTCCGCCTGGCCGGGGTCGACGGACTGGATGCCGGCCCGGACGATCTCCGAGGCGTAGGCCGCCTCGTTGAGGCCGAGGGCGAGCAGGGCGGCGATCGCCGGTGTCAGGAGGGAGTTGGTCTCGGCCTGGAAGAACGTGATGTCGGTGAAGGGGACGCCGATCTTGACGTACTTGTAGAGCGCGGCGGCGTAGCCCCAGAAGATGATCTGGACGAGCAGCGGGGTGCCGCGGAAGACCCAGACGAACGCGTTGGCGAGTCCGTACAGCACGGGGCTGGACGAGAGCCGCATGACGGCGATCAGCGTGCCGAGCGCCAGGCCGAGGAGCATGGCGGCGGCGGTGAGCCAGAGGGTCGTCGCCAGGCCGTCGAAGATGAGGTCGGCGAAGAGGTAGTCGCCGACGACGTCCCAGTGCAGGTTGTCGTTCTTGGCGAGGGAGCCGATCAGTCCGACGAGGGCGAGGACCGAGGCGACGGCCGCGATCCAGCGCGCGTAGTTGCGGACGGGGACGATCTCGAGTTCCCCGGTGGGGGGCCGGTCCGTGGCGGTGGTGCTCTGCGGGACCTTGGTCGTGCCGGCCATCTTTAGTCCACCGCCGCGTTCTTGGTGGCTTCCTTCACCGCGATGGACGGGACGCCGTACTTGTTGTAGATCTTGGTCAGGGTGCCGTCGTCGATGAGGGACTGCAGCGCCTTCTGGATGGCGTCCGTCAGCTCGGGCAGCTGCTTGCTGACCGCGATGCCGTTGGGCGAGGCGTTGTAGCCGCCCGGGGCCGCCGGATCCTCGACGAGGTCGAAGGCCTTGCCGCTGTCGGCCGTCTTGGCGACCCAGCCGGCGGCGGGCTTGGTCAGCACCTGGGCGATCACCTTGCCCGAGCGCAGGGCGAGCTGGGCGTCGGAGTCCTTGGGGAAGGTCTGGATGTCGATCTTGCCCTTGCCCGCGCCGGAACAGGCGGCCTGGTGGGACTTGAGCAGGTCGAGCTGGTTGGTGGCGGCCTGGACGGCGACCTTCCGTCCGCACAGGTCGTCGAGGGTGGTCACCTTCGCCGGGTTGCCGTCGCCGACGAGGATGCCGGAGCCGGACTGGGAGTAGTCGACGAAGTCGACCACCTTCTGGCGCTCCTTGTTGTCCGTGATGGCGGACATCGCCACGTCGAACTTGCCGGCCTGGATGGCGGGGACGATGCCGTCGAACTTCTGGGGGGAGAAGGCGAAGGTCACGCCGAGCTTGGCGCCCAGGGCCTGGCCGAGGTCGTAGTCCAGACCGGTCAGCTCGGTCTCGCCCTCCTTCACGTACATCTCGAAGGGCGGGTACGGCACGTCCGTCGCGACGCGCACCTCGCCGGCCTTCTTGATCTTCTCGGGGAGCAGGTCGTGCAGCTTCTGGTCCTTCACGATCTCCGTGCCGCCGATGACGGTCTTGGCCGACGGGGCGGGGGGCTCGTCACCGCCGCAGGCGGACAGGGACAGGAGTATGGTCGCCGCGACGGCGGCGGCGGCCGCGGGGCGTGCGATAAGAGCGTTCATCGCCTGGAACCTCTCGGTGGTTATCTGCCGACGGAGTCTGACCGCCCGCACTGCTGCGAAGTTACAGATGAACCCGCCGAATGACTAGATGTAAGGATCATTACGTTCATGTAACGAGAGATCTGGCCATGTTTCTGGGGTGATTTGGGCGCTATGACGCACATCTGCGGCTCATTCTCGGCGGCCGGGCGCCGTTCCGGACTTACATCTTCCCCAGTAAGGCCATTACTTGTATGTTCCGCTACCAATCCCGCAGCCCTCGTCCGACGGCCGCGGCATCGAGTCAGCCCCTTTTCAGGAGTGCACATGACACACCGCCCCTTCAGGGCCCCCGCGGCGGCCGCCGTCGTCCTCGCCACGACGGCCTCCGTACTGATGGCGCATCAGCCGGCGCAGGCGGCGGCCGAACGCACACGGCTCGGCAGCGCTTCCGACGTCAGCCGCAGCACGTGGAACGGTCCGGCGTTCACGATGAACGGAGCCGGCGGCATCGTGACGGCCTCGATGACCCGGGCCATCGACGAGATCCGCGGCGGCACCGGGAGCCTCGACGTGGTCGTCCTGGCCGGGTCGGCGCCGACGTCGGGCAGTAGGACCCCGGAGTGCGACACGATCACGGGGCTGACCGGCGTGAACTCCTGTACGACATGGACGCTGACGACGGCGTCCGACGGCAACAACAGCCAGATGAACACCGACGTCCGCAACGCCGAGTTCGTCTACTTCGCCGGCGGCGACCAGTGCCGCTACACCGCCTGGAAGGGCACCGCCCTGGAGGCCTCCGTCGAGGCGGTCGTCGCCAAGGGCGGCGGCTCCGGCGGGGGCAGCGCAGGCCACCACATCAACAGCCCCATCGTCTACGACGCCTGCAACGGCAGCGTCACCAGCGCGGAAGCGCTCGCCAACCCCTACGACCGGTACGTCAGCTTCACCACCGGCATGTTCACGTGGGCGAACTACGGCGGCGTCATCAACGACTCCCACTTCGTGACCCGCGACCGCATGGGCCGCACCATGTCCTTCCTGGCGCGCGCCGTGAAGGACGGCCTCGCACCGGGAGGAGCCGCCTGGGGCGTGGGCGTGGAGGAAGGGGGCGGCTCCCTGTTCCTCGACCGCAACGGCATGGCGACGCAGTACGGCAAGGACGCCTATGTCGTCCTCGCCGACCACCAGCCGGAGCAGGCCGTCGACAGGAAGCCGCTCACCTACAGCGGCTTCAAGATCTGGCGCCTGACGCCGGGCTCCACCTTCGACTTCAAGAACCGCCCCACCTGCGGCTACTACCTGCGGAGCGTCACGAACGGCGTGACCGACGCCCACCTCTACGACGGGACGCCCCTGACCGACTGCGGCACCCAGGGCGGCGACGGGTCCACGGTCGCGGAGAGCGAGCCCAACGACACGCGCGACACGGCCGACGACGCCACCGCTCTCGCCTCGCCCGGCACCCTCACGGGCAGCATGAAGTCGACCAGCGACCGCGACTACTTCAAGGTCTCCGTGGCGGCCGGCCAGACCGTCTCGGTGAACTGCGCCGTGCCCACCGCCTACGACGCCGACGCGTACTGGCTCGACGCGAACGGCAGCACCCTGACCCGGTCCGTGAACGACGGGGCGGGCACCGACGAGTCCCTTTCGTTCACCAGGACCGCGACCGGAACGGGCACCTACTACCTCGACGTGGAAGCCTACAGCGGCTCCGGCACGGCCACCTACGCCTGCACCCTCACCAGAAGCTGACCCCCTCCCCCACCGTGGGGCCCTCGCACGCGCGCCCGGGCGCCACGGTCAACCCCCGTCGCGCATGACGTGCCGCACGTGACCTCCCGGCCGGGCTCAGCCCGGCCGGGAGGTCACGTCGTCGGGCCCTGACACGGGCGGGCGAGGCGCCACGGGTCGAGCAGCTCGTCGAGTTCGCCGTCGGTGAGCAGCCCGTCGCGGGCCGCCAGTTCCCGGACGGGAATCCCCGACTCGCGGCACTCCCGCGCCAGGGACGTGGACCGCTGGTAGCCGATGACCGGGTTCAGGGCGGTGGCGAGGCCGGCGCTCCGCTCCACCAGGGCGCGCAGCCGCTCCTCGTCGGCCTCGATGCCGGTGACGCAGCGCTCGGCCAGGAGCCGGCAGGCGGCGGCGAGCCGGTTCGCCGAGTTGAGCAGGTGGTGGACCATCAGGGGCTCGAAGGCGTTCAGCTGGAGCTGTCCCGCCTGGGCCGCCGCGCAGACCGCGGCGTCCGCGCCGATGACGTCGAAGCAGACCTGGTTCACGGCCTCGGGCATCACCGGATTCACCTTGCCCGGCATGATGCTGGACCCGGCCTGGAGCTCCGGCAGCCGGATCTCGCCGAGGCCCGCCCCGGGGCCCGAGGCGAGCAACCTGAGGTCGTTGCAGATCTTGGACAGCCGTACGGCGAACTGACGGAGGGAGCCGGAAAGACGGACGAATCCGCCGATGCCCTGCGCGCTCTCCACCAGGTCGCGGGCGGGCCGGACCGGCACGGACGCGACGGTTTCGAGGTGGGTCACGGCCAGCCGGGCGAAGCCCTCGTCCGCGTTGAGCCCGGTGCCGATCGCCGTGCCCCCCAGGTTCACCTCCAGGAGGGAGGCGGCGGCCAGGCCGATGAGCTCGGCGTCGTCCCGCACGGTGAGGGCGAACGCGTCGAATTCCCGGCCCAGCGTCATCGGCACCGCGTCCTGGAGCTGGGTGCGCCCGAGCTTCACCGTCTTCGCGAAGCGCCCGCCCCGGTCGCCGAAGGCGTCGCGCAGTACGGTCATCGCGTCGAGCAGTCGGCCCGCGGAGGCGTACACCGCCAGTTTGGCCGCCGTGGGATACGCGTCGTTGGTGCTCTGGGAGCGGTTCACGTCGTCGTTGGGATGGAGGTGCTCGTAGCGTCCGCGCGGGTGTCCCAGGATTTCGAGTGCCCGGTTGGCGACGACCTCGTTGGCGTTCATGTTCGCCGAGGTGCCCGCACCGCCCTGGAAGACGTCCACGACGAACTGGTCGTGGAGGCGGCCCGCGCGGATCTCGCGGCACGCCGCCACGACGGCCCCGGCCCGTTCCCCGGGAAGGGTGCCCAGCTCCCTGTGGGCCAGCGCGGCCGCTTCCTTCACCGCGGCCAGCGCGACGACGAGTTCGGGGTGCGACGAGAGCGGAATGCCCGTGAGGGGGAAGTTCTCCAGCGCGCGCAGGGTGTGGATGCCCCAGTACACGTCTTCCGGCACTTCTCGCACGCCAATGAGATCGCGCTCTTCGCGTCGCATGTCCGTCCCTCGCTGTCGGTACGGGCGACTCACGCGCCGCCCACCGTGAAGTATCATACATTACAGATTGGAGATGCAAGAGACTTAAAGAATCACCCGTTACCGGCCAGGGTGTGCCGGTCATGACACCGAGCCGCAACAGGTCCCCAGTGCGGGCACCTCGGACGAGGCTTTCACCGGTGTGGTCCGATATGCCCTCATGGGGTCGGCCGGAGACGCCCAGGACGAACACTCGCGCAGGTCGACGGCGAAGTGCTGTGGCGCCCGGGGCGGGGTCCGGCCACCGGGGCGGGGCAGGCGGGCGCCGGGGGCGGCGGCACGGCTGTGGGGGCCGAGTTCGGGGGCGATGGCGTCCCAGGTGCCGTCCGGAGGGCTGATCAGCGCACCGTCCGGGAGGGGACGGCGGGCGACGACACGGCACGGGCGCTCGAACTGGCGGCCGCAGGCGTCGTGTTCGTACAGGTGAAAGGATGCCTGGTTGTATTGCCCTGTGAGGTTGGGGACGCGGCTGGCGAGTGGTCTGCCTGCGAGCGCGGTGTGTCCGCGGTGGTGATTGTAGGAGTGCGGCCAGCCGGGGAAGGTACGGTCCGGCCGGTGGCCCGGTCCAGGTGGGACAGGCGGGCCAGGCCGAACCTGTTCAGGACCCGGTGCACGGTTGAGAGCACCAGGCCCAGCAGGTGCGCGACGCGGGCCGGTCCCCACCTCCGCGTGAACCGGACCTTGATGATCCGGCGGTCGGTTCGGGTCGGCGTCCGGCGGGGGCTGTGGTGCGGTCGTGACGAGCGGTCGGTCGTCCCAGCCTCGCCCAGCAGCCGGTAGCGGCCAACCCACCGCTGGGCGGTTGTGGGTGAGACCTGGAAGCGTTCGGCGGCCCGGCGCAGCGGCCAGCCGTCCCCGACCAGGCAACGGGCCAGGCGCAGGCGTCCGGTCTCGGTAAGGGGTGCATTACGGTGGGGCACGAGCGCCTTTCTGGTCGTCGGTGCAGATGTCGCAATCCACACCAGGCCGGAAGGCCCTCGCCCATTTCAAGATCCCTCAGCCGAGACCTGCATCACCCGTCCACGACCTCCCGGGGCAGAACAACTGGGCGTGGTGGGCGGCGTGCCAAGCCGTGGCGATGGACAGTGCTTCCCAGAGCACCTCTACGGAGGTGGCGGGTGCGGTCACGCTCGTAACGGGCGGTCTGCTCGGCGGCGAGCAGCGGGCGGAAGTGGTTGCGGAAGGCAAGGAGGTAGTGCAGTTCCAGGAGTTCGAGGGACGTGCGGGCTGATGCCGACGTGGTCAGGGTGCTGGGCGGCGTAGCGGAGATGAGCTCCGAGGACGGCGTTCGCGCCGGTCTCGTCGTCCAGGCCGTTCACGTCGTCGATGGTCAGCGGGATCACGGGCTCCTCCTTGGGCCGGTCCTCGGGGTCGATGCGCTGGGATCGGAGGTCGGCATACATGGTGGTGCGGGCCGGGCGACGGGTATCTTTCGGTCCGAACATCGGACCATCGGAGCGGGATGCAGAAGATAGCTTCACAGTCAGGGGGCTCGTGCGGGGGCGTGGCGGATGACGTGGCTGCTTCGACCACCGACGAGGTGTCCGGCCGTGGCTCGCCCTTGTTCGTGTCACTGTTCCTTCTCGGAGCGGCGGTGCTCCCCGGGACGCTGGTCGTCGCCATCGGCCTGTGGGGCGACGAACCGGCCGTGCAGGCCTGGCGGAACGTCTTCCTGTCCATCTCCATACAGGCGTTGCCGTTCCTGCTGCTGGGAACGGCCCTATCCGGCGCGATCAACGCGTTCGTGCCGGCGAGGGTGTTCGACCGGGCGCTGCCCCGCAGGCCCGCGCTCGCCGTCCCGGTGGCCGGAGCGGCCGGAGTCGTGCTGCCCGGCTGCGAATGCGCCTCGATCCCCGTCGCCAACAGCCTGATCGGCCGCGGTGTCACGCCGGCCGCCGCCTTCGCCTTCCTGCTGTCGGCTCCGGCCGTCAACCCGGTCGTCCTGACCACGACGGTCATCGCCTTCCCCGACAGCCCGTCCATGGTCGTGGCCCGGCTGCTCGCCTCGCTTGCCACGGCCGTCGTGATGGGCTGGCTGTGGCTCGCGCTGGGACGGGAGAAGTGGCTGCGACCGACCGTGCGTCACACCGGGCACCGGCCCGGGCACAGCCGCCGGACGGAGTTCCGGCTCGGCTTCCAGCACGACTTCCTGCACGCGGGCGGCTTCGTCGTCGTCGGGGCCATGGCCGCGGCCACCTTCAACGTCGCCGTCCCCGACTCCGTACTCGACACGTTCTCCGGTTCACCCTGGCTGTCCGTGCTGTTCCTGGCCGCGCTCGCCATCCTGCTGTCGGTGTGCTCGGAGGCCGACGCGTTCCTCGCGGCCTCGTTCACCGGATTCTCGCCCGTCGCACGGCTGACGTTCATGGTGGTCGGACCGATGGTCGACCTCAAGCTGATCGCACTCCAGGCGGGCACGTTCGGCCGCGCCTTCGCCCTGCGCTTCTCCGCCGCGACGGCGGTCGTCGCCATCCTGTGCAGCACGCTCGTCGGAGGAATACTGCTGTGAAGCGCTCCCCGCAGTCGGTCCTCCTCGTCCTCAGCGGCACCGGCCTGCTGCACATCTCGCTCTTCACCGACCTCTATCTGAGGTACGTCAAGGACTGGATGCGTCCGATGCTGATCGCATCGGGGGTCCTGCTGCTCCTGCTCGGCGCGGCCGACGCCTGGTCACACCGCAAGCAGGCCTCGTCCCGGGACGAGGCTGATCATCGCGTACGCGAGGACTACGAGGAGCACGACAGCCACTGCAACGACCACTCCGGTGTGCCCCGGACGGCCTGGCTGCTCCTCCTGCCCGCGCTGAGCATGCTCTTCTACGCCCCGCCGGCCCTCGGTGCCTACACCGCCTCCCGCCAGGCATCCAAGCCGGTCGTGCAGCAGGACGTCTTCGAACCGCTCCCCGCACTCTCGCCCCTTCCGCTGACCCTCGGCGACTTCACCAGCCGCGTCCGGCAGGACCCCGAGCAGACCCTTAAAGGACGCAGCATCCAAATGACCGGATTCGCCACGCCCGTCGAACGGGGCGAGGGCTGGGACCTGACCCGGCTCCTGGTCAGCTGCTGCTCGGCCGACGCCCAGGCGGTCAAAGTGCGGATCCACGGGATCAAGGCCCCGCCCGCCGACACGTGGGTGACCGTCGTGGGTACCTGGCACGCGGAGGGAACCCTGGGGACAAGTTCCGCCGCGGTCGCGCTCGACGCCCGCACCGTCAACAAGGTCGACCGTCCGTCCAATGGATATATGGACGCCCTTCCACTGCCTCTTTCCTCCTACTGAGCGACTCTGTCGGGGATCTTGAGGTTCGTCGGCGGGGTGGTGTGTTCACGGGGCATGCTCGGGGCGGCACCCTCAAGTGATCAACGCACCGCCTTCGGATGATCATGTGACCGTGGAGGCACAGGTGCGTGACTGCGAGTTTTCGCCGACACAGGAGGACGAGATCTGGAGACGCCGGCGCGAGGGGCAGTCGTTCAGCTTGATCGCGCGGGCGCTCGGCGCACCGATGCAGAGCGCCCGCCGGTTCCCGTACCAGAGCGGCGGCGTCCGCCTCGCCCCGCAGACACGTTCGGAGCGGCATCTGAGTGGCAGCGAGCGCGAGGAGACATCCCGCGGCATCGCCGCCGGGAAGTCGGCCCGGCAGCCGGCCAAGCGGCTGGGCCGATCTCCTTCGACCGTCTTACGCGAGATCGCCCGCAACGGCGGCCGGGACCGCTGCCGAGCCGCGTCGGCCGATGCGGCCGCCTACGCACCTGGGCAACGCCCCAAGCAGGCCATGCTCGTCCAGCGGCCCGCTCTGCGCACCTTGGTGGAAGCCAAGCCGGCCCTGTGCTGGTCACCCGAACAGATCGCAGGATGGCTGCGGCGGCAGTTCCCTGGTGACGCCTCCATGCAGATTTCGCACGAAGCGATCTACCTCTCGCTCTACGACCCTCGCCGGCGCCAGGCGATCGACCGCAGCCTCACCCAGCGGCTGCGGTCAGGCAGGCCCATGCGCCGCCCGACGGCCCACCGGCCGGGGCATCATCCGCGGCATGGTGTGCATCACCGCCCGCCCCACCGAGGTCGAGGACCGCAAGATCCAGAGATCTACGCTGACCTCCTGAACAGCATTGATGCGCTGACCGCTTGAGCTCGCCATCGTTTGACGACAGGGGCAGCCGTGTCCGATGAACCGTGCAATCCGGGGGTCCGCGGCGGCACGAATCCCATCGAATCCGATGGTGATCTCTGACGCCCGCGACCACCGGGTCAGCCGTGGCGCGACCCGAACCGCCGTCGCCGATCTGCCTCCCGACCGCGCCGCCGAGGAGGGCGCGCCCGCCCCGGAGCTGCCGGTCACCCCCCGACATGCCGGGCATCGCCGACCACCTCCGCACCACCGAGCCGGAGCCCGCCGAGCGCACCGCGCTCGACCAGGGAGTCACCGTACGGCGCGGCCAGGGTTGCACCCTGCGCGTCACCGCCGTCCCCACCGTGCACCGCCGGCTCCTCGACCGCTGCCAACCGCTCGACGGAACCCAGGGTGCCCCGGCCGTCCCGGCCCGGCGCAAGGCCCGCCGCGAGTACAAGAATCGCGTCAGCGCACTCGCGCCGACCGCACCATGATCGTTCTCACCGATAACCACGGTTCCGTTGATCCCGAGGCCGGTCTTGTTGATCCCCGAGGCCGGTCTTGAGGATGGTGGTGGCCTCCTCGGCGCTCTCCGTCCTCGCGGCCGCCTCGTACGCCTCCTGCTGCGCCGCCGCGGCGGCGGCGAGGTCGCCGGGGGTGGGCGACGGGACCAGTTCGGCGGCCCGCGCGGGCCCCCGGCGGCCCGCCGCTCCCCCCCACCGCATCCGGTCGGTGATCCACGGCGGAAGTACTTCTGAGTCACAGCTCGACGAGCGGTCCGGAGGCGACGTATGCAACTGAGAGGTGCGCGGATCCTGGTGCCGGGGGCGACCGGGGAGATCGGTGGGGCGCTCGCCCTGCGACTGCACTCCCTGGGTGCCCGTACGGCCCTCGCCGGCCGCGATCCGCACGCGCTCACCCGTGTGGCGGCGGCCTGCGCGGGTGCTCCCTCCCGGACGTTCGAGGCCTGGGACCTCGACTCCTGCGCCCGGACCGTCGACTGGGCAGCCCACGAGCTGGGCGGCCTGGACGGTGTCGTGGTGTGCGTCGGCGTCGCCGCCTTCGGGCCGGTGCGGGAGGTCGGCGACGCGGTCGGCGAGCACCTGGCGGCCGTCAACGCGCTGGCGCCCATGGCGTTCCTGCGCGCCGCCACGGCCCACGTCCGCGAGGGCGGGGTGCTCGCGGCCGTCACCGGGACGGTCGCCGAGGCGGCACCGGCAGGGATGGCGGACTACGCGGCGGCCAAGGCCGCACTGGCCACCTGGCTGGCGGCCGTCCGGCGGGAGCAGCGGCGCACGGGCGTGACCGTCCTGGAGATCGGACTGCCCCACATGGACACAGGGTTCGCCGGCCGTGCCGTCGCCGGTCAGGCGCCGCCGCTGTCGCGGGGGATACCGGTCGAGCGGGCCGTGGACGCGATCGTCGAGGCACTGTCGACGGGGGCCGTCTACGTGCGCCCGCGTGCCGGCGCGGCGCTCGACGTGGTCCGGTAGCGCGGCATGCGCAGGAGACGTCTCCCCTCCGAGCTGCCGGCCCGTCCCGCGTGGTCCTCCCGCTCGGCCGAGGTCCTGACCTTCCTTTCTCCCCGGCCGGTGCGGCACGTGCTGTTCCGGCAGCGCTGGCACGACCTGGTCTTCCTGCACTGGCCCGCCGACCCCGCCGAGGTGGCGCCGCTCCTGCCGCCCGGAACCGTGCCCGACCTGCACGAGGGCCGCACCTATGTCGGCCTGGTCTTCTTCCGGATGCAGGACCTCGCCTTCGGCCGCACCCCGCCGCTGCCCTTCCTCGGCACGTTCGACGAGGTCAACGTCCGCCTGTACAGCCGCGACGCGCTGGGCCGGCGCGGGGTGGTCTTCCGCTCCCTCGACTGCGACAGGCTGCTGCCGGTGCTCACGGCCCGTGCCGCGTTCGGACTGCCGTACCGGTGGTCCCGCATCCGCAGGCGCTGGTTCGAGGACCGGCTGCTGTACACCACCGAGCGGCGCGGACCGGCGGGCGCGGGGGCCCGGGTCTGGGTGGAGGTGGCGGGAACGCCGGCGGCAGCCGGTCCACTGGAGCAGTTCCTCACCTGCCGGTGGGGCCTGCACGAGCGGTTCCTGGGGCGCACCTACTACCTGCCCAACGCCCACCCGGCCTGGTCGTTCCGCACGTGCTCCCTGCTGGGCTGGGACGACGGCCTCACGTCCGCCGCGGGAGTGTCCCGCCAGCGCGGGGAGCCCGTCAGTGTGCTCTACTCCCCCGGTCTCCCGGTGCGGTTCGGACCGCCGGAGGTACTGTCCGGCTCCGGTGGGCCGTTCTGACGACCACAGCGGGGGTCGCGGTCATCCGCCGGGCACCTGCCGGTCCATCGCGGTCAGCAGCTCCGCCGCCGACCACCGCGGCCCCCGTGCGCGTACGGCTGCGGCCAGAGCCCACAGGTTCGGGGCGGTCGCGCAACCACGCAGCCGGGCCCCCGCTCTCGCGGCCATCGCAAAGACGCACTGGTCGGTGGGTGGCCATGTCGACGAGGACCGTGCCGCAGTGGCGGCTCTCGCGGAAGGCGAAATCGTCAACGCCGAGGACCTCCACCTTGCCGACTTCCGGCTCGGACAGGGCTCTGACCAGCCGCAGGAGCGCGTCCCTGCCTATGATGAGGCCGACCGCGGACGCCAGTCGGGATCCCGCCCGGCCGGCGAGAGCCGGCCCGATCTGCGTCAGCTCCCCGCGCAGGAGCGGAGTGCAGCGGCTGTGCGGGGTGGTCAGCCCCACGATCTGCTCAACGAAGGTCACCGCCGGACAGCCTGGGTTCTCGCAGCGAAAGCGGCGAACGCACAACTCGGTCACGACCCCGGTCCCGCCCACGGCGACATCCCTCAGCCTGCGTACGTACCGGCTGTGCGCCCGCACCGAGCTCTGACCGCAAGGGCAGTCCGCGGTCCTTGCCCGCACCCGCGTTCGCAGCACCACCTCGTCCGGTTGCCGCTCGACCTCCTCGATCACAAGCGCGGACAGATATGGAAACAACTCCAGAAGCACATCACGAGAGCACGCGATGCATGATCACGAACAGCCGGGACGCCCCGCTCAACCATCCGGATCACAAAATCGTCGACAGAACCCGGATCCGTGACGGCGCCGTCGCCAACCGGCCCGTCTGCGTCGCCTTGGCCGTCACCGTCGAGGGCCGCCGGGACATTCTCGGGCTGTGAGCCGGCGACGGCGGCGAGGGCGCGAAGTACCGAGCTGTTTCCGACCTGGCGGCGGTGTTCGTTGCCCGGGCAGCTCTGGAGTGCGACGAAGCTCCTGGTAGGAGGTGTCACGACCAAGATCCACCGTGCCCCACCAGGAGCTTCGCGTGCTTGTGTACCCGTCCTGTCCCGTTCCGAGGCCGTCGCCTCGAGCGGTGGCAGCGTCGGCACAACAGCACACACGCCAAGATCCGCTGCCTTGGTGAGCAGGCCGTGACCACTCCGAAGGGCTGGTGGCTTCTGCGGAAGCTCCGCTGCAGCACCACCCGCATCACCGCGATCGTCCAGCCTGTTCTTGTCCTTCACCACGCGTCAGCGCGAGGTGGGAAGAGGCTCACTGTCGGCACTGGGACCGGGGGCGCCTTCTTCGACGGCTGGCTCTCCGGGATCTTCTCCGACAGACCGTGGAAGTTCACCTCCCGACCTCACTCCCTGGGCTGGGCCGCCGGCGGCGCCTCGGTGCTGCTGGTCGGCCACTGCCCTGCCTTCGGACACCCGTGGAACCGATCCGGGCACGGCCCCGCCCCTGGCTGCCCCCGGGTTGCCTCTCTGCCACAGCACCGACAACTGCCAACAAGATCGCCAAAGCTGCTGCGCAGCCCTTCCGGATCACCGAAGATCGCGCGTCCGACGGCGTTGTGACGGCACTCGACTCGGCATCGGCCCGGACCCCCGCCACGAGTCGTGGCATCTCACCGGTTCGGGGTCCGACCCCGTTCTGGTGGGCCCGGGCGGTGAAGCCGCCTGCCGACACCGACTACCGCCGCAGAACCGCTGCGGCACCTTCCACCTGCGTGGCGACGGCCTCGGGCGTCGCCCGGCCCGGGTCGGTGTCGCCGCTGCGGCGCGGTGGAGAACGGGTCATGGACTTCCGGCGACTGCCCGTAACCCTGACGGTGCGCGCGCGCTGGACATGGCGTCCGCCATCAGGTCGCGCGCAGCGGCACTCCGCAGTGAGCACGCGTCGGTCACCCGGACGCCGTCGTACTCGCGCGACAGCCGGAGCAGGGTGCCCGGGACGCCCCCTGTTGCGGGCGTACGACGGCTCCAGGCCGGTGCGGACACGAGGCGTGACCGGCGGTGATGCGCGGGCGGTGCGGGTCCAGGTGCTGGAGCTCGGGCCAGATGCGGGTCCAGGGCTCCTTCGGGCGGCTGAGGAAATAAATCGGACGGCCCTGGTACTCGGTGGCGATGCCCAGCCCGTTGTCGACGGTGGCGACCTGACGGACCACGCCGAAATGGGCGCGGAGTGCCGGATCGGGGTGGCCGACGTGGAGGACGACGGTGCGGTCGGCGGGGGGTGCGCCGAAGAACCAGTAGCCGCGGGAACCGCTGTGGACCGGTGGCAGGCCCCGGGCGGGGCCGAAGTGGGCGAGGGCGGAGGCGACCCAGTAGTCGTCGGACATCAGCACCACGCGGGCCCGGGTCCCGTCGGGCAGGCGGTGGTACAGGGCGCCGACCTGGTCGGCGAGCTGTGGCCAGCCGATCTCGGAGCGCTTGTCGAAGCGGTGCGGCGCCTCGTCGATGTACGACTCCGGCGGCCGGAGCGGGAGGTCCAGCAGCGGCCACACGGCCGATACGGCGATCACGGGGTACACCGCCCAGCCCGCGCGCCGGTCGGCCGTCGCCTTCCGTGCCGCCCGCCACCGCTGGAAGCCGACGGCGCCCGCCGCCCACAGCACCGGGAACACGCCGTGGATGTAGTAGGCGCGGCCGCCGGTCAGCACGACGAACCCGGTCGCCAGCAGCGCGGCCACGGCGAGGAAGCGGAAGCCGGCCGGCTCCCGGTCCATGAGCAGCCGCCAGAGTCCGTACAGGCCGAGCACCATCCCCAGGACCGGCCCCAGGCCCAGGACCATCAGCGCCAGGTTGACCGCCTGCCCGTCCCGCTGGGCGACCTCCGCGGCGATCACCTCACCCATCCGCAACTGCGGCCAGCCGTGCCGGTGCTGCCACACCAGCGCCGGCACGACCGACAGGGCCGCAAGCCCCGCGCCCGCCCAGAGCGACGGCCGGCCGAAGAGCCCGCGCGGCCCGCACAGCAGCACCGCCACCAGCAGGGCCAGACAGAACACCACGATCTGGAACTTGATCTGCATCGCCACCACGACGACGGCCCCCGCGGCGAACAGCAGCCGGTCGCGCGTCACGCCCTCCCGGCGCAGTCGCACCCAGCGCACCACCAGCCACGTCAGCAGTGTCCACAGCGGAATGTCGAGGGCGGCCGTGGACAGCAACCGCCCGAGCGCGCCGAGGGCCAGGGCGTGGGCGGCCGCGGTCAGCCACTGCGCCCGCCGGTCCCCGCCCAGCTCCCGGGCCAGCAGCGCGGCCAGGACGGTCCCCGCCCCGGTGGCGACGATCGCCGGAAGCCGCAGCACGCGCAACGAGCCGGGGGCGAGGGTGTCGGCCAGCAGCGCCAGCAGCGGCACACCGGGCGGCTGGTCGGCGTACCCCCAGTCGAGGTGGCGGCCGGCCGCGATGAAGTACAGCTCGTCGCCGTCGTAGCCGTGGCGGTCGGCGAGCAGGAGGAGCACCGCCGCGGTGCCGGCCGCGATGCCGAGGACCGGTGCCCATGCCGGCGGGGTTCGCGGGGCCGGTGCGGGCGGCCGTGCACGGGGGCGGGCGCGTGTGGGGGTGGTCGCCATGGGTCAGCGGTCCGGGAGGTCGCCCTCGCCGGTCTCCAGCCAGTCGCGCTCGGCGTCGGTGAGCCGGTGGGCCGCGGCGGCCAGGGAGTCGCGGACCTCCTCGGGCGACCGGGGCCCGATGAGGGCGACGACCGGAAAGGGCTGGGAGAGGGTCCAGGCGAGGGCGATGCCGGTGGCGGAGATCCCCGTGCGCCGGGCGAGGAGGCGGGCGCGGTGGACCCGGGCGGCGTTGGTCTCGCTGTACCAGCTTTCGGCGAGCGCACCGGTGCGCAGCTCGCCGGGGTCGGCGAGCGCGTGCGCGCCGCGGCCCTGGCTGGCCCAGGGGTACAGCCGGACGGCCCCTTCGGCGAGCCAGTCCCGCCAGGCGGGGTCGTTGGAGGTCACGGTGCCCGGGTAGATGGGGTGGACCATGTTGATCAGGCTGTACTGGTTGCTGATGCCGGCGGGCAGCGGCAGGCCGTGCGCGCGGGCGTAGGCGACGGCCTCGACGACCCGTTCGAGGGTCCAGTTGGACATGCCGTACGCGCCGATGAGGCCGCGGTCCACGAGGTCGGCGAGGACGGTGACGAACTCCCCCACGGGGACGTCGGTGTTGTCGCGGTGGAGCATGTAGAGCGCGGCGTCGTCGCGGCCCATGCGCTCGAAGCTCTCGGTCAGTTGGGGTTCGACGCGGTCGGGCACGCACTCCGGGGTGTGCGCGCCCTTGGCCAGCACCCAGACGTCCTTCTCGACGCCGCGCGACCGTGCCCAGGCGCCGAAGGTGCGTTCGCAGCAGCCGGGGCCGTAGGCGTGGCCGTAGAGCCAGGCGGTGTCGAAGGCGCGGCCGCCGCCCTCCCAGTAGGCGTCGTAGACGGGGAAGCCGCGTTCGTTCTGGCCGAAGGCGGAGGTGCCGAGGAGCAGCGGCGGACCCTCGGGGCCGGGGGGCGGCGCGGAGGCGGGCCGGGGGGTGGTGGTCATGTGGCTCTCCTGGTGTGTCGGAGTCGTCGGGAGGCGGCGGGCGCCGCACCGCGCGGGTACGCGGCCGGTGCGGCGCCCGTGGGACCGTCGGCGGACGGGACGCGGGTCACGCCGTGACGCGCGCGGCCGGTGCGTCGGACGGGGTGCGGGTCACGCCGTGACGGCGACGGCCCGGCGGACCTCGTCGGCAACGTGGTCCAGGTGCCCCTCGGTGAGCCCCGGGTGGGACGGCAGCGCCAGCAGTTCCTGGGACAGCCGTTCGGCGACGGGCAGGGAGGTCCCCTCGTGTCCGGCGAACGCGGGCTGCTTGTGCAGCGGGAACGGGTAGCGCAGCAGCACCGGGACGCCTCGCGAGCGGAGGTCGGCCGCGATCTCCCCGGCCGGGCGGCGGCCGCCGCCCGGCGCCACGCGCACCGCGTACTTCCAGAACGCGTGGGTGGTGCCCTCCGGCTCCACCGGCAGTTCCAGGCCCTCGACACCGGCCAGCCGCTCCGAGAGGCGGGCGGCGTTGCGACGGCGGGCCTCGACCATCTCGCCGAGCCGCTTGTGCTGGGCCAGGCCGATGGCTGCCTGGACCGAGGTGAGGCGGTAGTTGTAGCCCACCTCGTGTGCCCAGATCATGCCGGGGCGGCCCTCGATGGGGCCCTCGCCGTGGCTGCGCAGGCGGCGCAGCCGCTCCGCGTGGTCCGGGTTGTCGGTGAGCACGGCGCCGCCCTCGCCACCCGACGTGATCACCTTCTGCTCGAAGAGGCTGACGCAGGCGAGGTCGCCGAAGCCGCCGATGGGACGGCCACCGATCTCGGTGCCCAGCGCCTGCGCCGCGTCCTCGACGACCGGGACGCCCGCCTCGGCGGCGACGGCGGTCAGGGCGGCCATGTCGGCGGCGACGCCGTTGATGTGGACGACCACGATGGCTTTGGTCCGGTCGGTGATCAGCGACTTCACCGAGTCCGGGTCCAGGCAGTGGGTGTCCGGTGTGACGTCGGCGAAGACCGGGCGGGCGCCGAGGTACACGACGGGGCTCGCCGAGCCGATGAAGGTGTGGGCGGGCACGATGACCTCGTCGCCGGGCCCGACGTCCAGGACGTGCAGCGCGAGGTGCACGGCCGCCGTGCCGGTGGACACCGCGACCGCGTGCTCCACGCGCTGGCCGGCGGCCAGGGCCGCCTCGAATTCCTGGACGGTGCTGTTGCCCTGCCCCACCAGGCGGTTGGAGCGCAGGGCCGCCACCGCCGCCTCGATGTCGTCGTCCGTCAGCTGGGGCCACCGCGGTAATTCCTGGAAGGAGCTCAAGGTGTGACCTTTCGGTTCGGAAGGGGAACGGTCGGGAATGGTCCAGGGGGCCGTCGGGCACGGCCGTGGTTCATCGCAGTCCGAGCGCCGCGCACACGGTGCCGAACAGTTCGGTGTTCTCGCGGAGGCCGAGCACCCGGTGCGCGAGCGGACCGCGGGCGGCGACCGGCACGGTGACCCCGGTGTGCTCCTGCGTCCCGCCGGATCCGGCGGTGGCGTACCCGAGGAGCATCCGGCCGCCCTCGTCGGTGACGAGGGTGCTGGACAGGCCGGGCGGCCGGGCGTCCTCGGGCAGGATCTGGGTCGCGTGGCCGTGGTCGGCGGTGACGATCACGAGGGTGCGGGGGTGGCGCCCGGCGTACGCGAGGGCGACCGCGACCGCCCTGTCGAACGCCACGGTCTCGCCGATCTGCCCGCAGGGGTCGGCCTCGTGCGCCCGGTCGTCGATCGAGGCGCCTTCGACCTGGAGGAAGAAGCCCTTGCCGGTGGCCCGGTCGCGGCGGGCCGTCAGCTGGTCGAGCGCTGCGCGGGTGGACTCGGCCAAAGTGGGTGTGCCGGCGGGCCGGGCCGGGTTGTGGACGGCGCACCGCTGGGGCGCGGTGCCACCGGGCGCGGCCGGTGTCCCGGTCCATTCCACGGGCAGGTAGTCGGGCGCGAACAGCCCGAGCACGGGCCGGTCGGTGCGGGCCGCCGTCAGTTCCGCCCGGTCGCGCACCACCTGGTAGCCGGCGGCGCGGGCCTGTTCCAGCACCGTACGGCCACGGTACGGGCCGTCCCTGACGGTCTGTGCGAAGTGGTCGGCGCCGCCGCCGAGGAGGACGTCGGGGCGGGCGGCGACCGTCTGCTCCACGACGGAGCCGGCGCCGCCGGCCGCCCGGGTGTCCGCCGGGCACTCGGCCATGTCGGCGGGGCCCTTGCAGGACCGGTCCGTGACGTGGGCCGTCAGGGCGGCGGGGGTCGCGTCGGCGACCGAGGCGGTGGTGACGCTGCCCGTCGCGTAACCGTGGCGGCGGGCCTTCTCCAGCAGCGTGGGCAGCGGCCGGTTGGTGCCCGGGGTCTTGGAGACCCGTCCGTTGACGGTCCGCCGGCCCGTCGCCCAGGCGGTGGCGCCGGCGGCGGAATCGGTGACGTAGACCGGCCGGCCCCGCTCGTCCACGGAGAAGGTGGTGCGCCGCCCCGTGGTGGCCAGTGTGTCCAGGGCCAGCCGGCCGGCCGCGCCGACGGAGTAGTCGCGTGCCGCGGTGATCTCCGCGTCGCCCATGCCGTCGCCGATGAGCAGGATGACGTTGTCCGCCGGTGCCCGGCCCGGGACGGTCTGCGCCGCTGTGCGGCCTCGGGCGTCGTCCGCCGCCGCGCGGTCCCGGTGCGCTGCGCCGGGCCCGTCGGCGGTGGAGGCGGCGGGCAGGGTGACGAGGACCAGCAGGGCCGCGGCCACGGCGGCGCCGCGTCGCCCCCGGTGGCGTCCCCGGTGGGTGGGCGTGCGGCTCATCCGGCCCGGCCCCCCACGGGCGTGGCCGCGCCGGTGGCCGGTGCCGGGTCCAGGACGACACGGGTGCCGGTCGCGGCGGCACGGCCGGCGGCCGCGGCCACTTCCTGCGCGCGCAGTGCCTCCTCGGCGGTACAGGGGCTGGGGGCGCCTCGCGTCACCATGTCGGTGAAGTCATGGATCTCCTGCCGGTAGGCGGTCGCGAAGCGGTCGGTGAAGTCCTGGTACGGGGGGTGTCCGCCGGGTGCGGGCGGGCGGCCCGTGCCGTCCTGGCCGAGCAGGCGCAGCGGGGTCCGCGCGTCGAACCCGACCGCGTACGAGCCCTCGGTGCCCAGCACCTCGACCCGGTGGTCGTACCCGTGCGGGTCGAGCCGGGACGCGGTGAGCACCGCGCGGGCGCCGTCGGCGAGGGTCAGGGCGGCCGTGGCCACGTCGTACCCGGCGCCGCCCAGCAGCCGTGCCCCGTCGGCCTGCACGGCCACGGTGGGCTGTCCGGTCAGCCAGTGCACGGCGTCGATGTCGTGGATGAGGCAGTCGGTGAAGATGTCGCCGGCCGTCCGTTCGTACGCGCCGGCCGGCGGGTGGTGGTCGAAGGCGGTGCACCGCACCAGCAGGACGCGGCCGAGCCGGCCCGAGACGATCCGCTCGCGCAGTGCCCGGTAGGCGGGGTCGCAGCGCCGCTGGAAGCCGACGTGCAGTCGAGCGCGGGCGAGAGCGCCGGCCAGCTCGCGGGCCTCGGCCACGTCGGCGGTGAGCGGCTTCTCGCAGAACACCGGCACCCCCGCCCGTGCCGCGGCCAGCAGCGGGTCGCGCCGCTGTGTCGCCGGGGTGGCCACGACCAGCGCGTCCACGCCGGCGACGACCTCGGCGAGCGTCCGCCGCACCGTCACGCGGGCCCCGGTCTCCTCCGCAAGGGCACGGGCCAGCCGGTGGGCGCCGTCGGGGTCGACGTCGTGGACCACCAGTTCCGGTGGTTCGGGAAGCTCCAGGAGCGTACGGGCGTGCAGCCGGCCCATGCGGCCGGCCCCGACGATTCCCACTCTCATCGAAAGTCTCCGTAACAGCCCGTCGGCGCCCCCCCGGGGGGTGCCGGTGCCGGTAGGTGGTCCTGCGTCAGTCGAGTACGGCGGCCCAGCGGGGGTCGGTCACGTCCACGCCGGAGGAGGTGAGCTTGGTGCGCAGCTCCTCGCGCAGCCCCGCCAGGTCGGCCTTGGACTGGCGCAGACTGGCGGCGAGCCGGGTGCTGCGGGTCCGGTAGCCCGAGGGGGCGTCCGGCCGTTTGTTGAAGTCCTCCAGGAGCAGGGCGTCGACGTGCGCCGACCAGGGCAGCTCGTGGATGCCCGCGGCGATCTCGCTGGGCCGCAGCCGATGCCAGTAGGAGATGCCGCCGGCGTGGACCAGTTGGGGGGCGAAGACCTTGGTGCCCGGGAACTGGTGGAAGTGGGCGATCCGCAGGCCCGCGGCCAGGGCCATCAGCTGGTAGAACATCAGCCCGTCGAAGACGACGCGGATCACCTCGTTGCCGTTGTGGAGGTGGTGATGGCGCTCGTGGCTGCGCACCTCCCTGCCGTCGTCGAGGACGTCCACCACCCCGCCCTGCGGGAAGGGCAGCCGGGGACCCTCCAGGGCCATCACCCGGGCCAGGGCCCGCTCGTGGTGCGGCTCGATGAGCCGCACCGTCGCGCCGTCGATCTCCTTCTCCGGCCCCGGGGGGACGTACGCGTAGGCGGCGGGTGTGACGGGGCCGCCGATGGCGCGCTCGATGTCGGGACGGACCCGGGGGTCCAGGGCCAGGAAGGGCGGTGCGGCCAGGGGGATGGGGCCGTAGCTGAGGGGGCCGCTGACCGCCACGCCCGGTTCCAGTCCGTCCGTGCAGCGGTCGAACCAGTCGGTGTCGGTGACGAAGCAGTCGACGTCGACGATGCCGAACGGCCGGTCCGTGTTGCGCAGCAGGAGCTCGAAGATCTCGTGGCTGCCGACCCGGTCGTCCATGTCGAAGACGGGCAGGCCGCCGCTCATGCGGTCGCGCAGCGCGATCTCCTCGGCGCTGAGCGCGGAGCACACGAAGACGCAGTTCAGCCGCTCGGGGACGAAGCGCAGGAAGTGGTGGACGACGTGCAGCAGGCCGGAGGAGAAGAAGCAGAACCACGGGGGGCGGTCGTCCGGGAGCCCGGCCAGGAACTCCCGGAAGCGGTGGTCGAGGTGTGTCAGGGACTCCCCCGGGCGTGTGTCGCCCGGGGGGTTCCCGATCGGATCGGAGGTCATCACCATGTCGGGGCCATTTCGTCGTGGCGCGGGAGCCGGCCGGGGTTCAGACGACGTCCCAGTACTGGCCGAGCAGGAAGGGCAGTCCGAAGGACACGGACTTCTTCCCGCTGGGCTGGTACGCGGACCGGGGCAGCGTGCGGAAGTCGATGCTGACCCGGCTGATCTCGGTGTCGTTGACGACGTTGCCGTGCCAGGAGTTGGCGCCGTCGAAGACGATGACCTCGCCGTACTCGGCGTGCACCGGCTCGTTGTCGATCCACAGCGTGTTGTTGCCGAAGGCCCGGGTGACCGGCACCCAGTAGTTGACCTCCGCCGGGTCGTGCCCGAAGTCGCGGTCGCGGTGCCAGGAGCCCACGGCGACGGAGTTGCGCAGGTGCACGCGGAAGGTGGGCACCCGCTGGAGGTAGACGTCGTCGACCGTGTCGCCGAGCAGGTGCCGTGCCAGCGTGCGGTACACGGGCGAGACGATGTCGAAGTTGTCGTAGAACTGCTTGTGGTACGGCGTGCTCTGGTCGGTCTCCCGGGTGGCGAGCCACTCACTGGCCGCCAGGCCCTCCAGGTCGTCCACCTTCAGCACCTCGCGCACGAGGTCGGCGAGGGGGATCCGGGTCACGTCGTAGCGGAGCCGTGTGTACTTGGCCATTTTTTCTCCTCACACCTGCATGCGGCCGCGCAGGCGCTTGCACCGCCGGTACCAGCCGCCGACCAGTTCGTCGATCACGGGGTCGCCCGTCTCCCCGTCGCTGACCTCGTGGGCCCGGCCGGCCGCGCGCACCGCCAGCCGGCGGGCGGCGAGCCGCAGGGGGATGGTGGGGATGGTGAGCCGCTCCAGGTGGTTGCCCACCCGTTCGAGCGGACTGAGGTCGAAGAACTCGCGATGCCAGCGCAGTTCGTTGTGGCGCCAGTCCTTCAGACCGTTGAAACCGCGTCCGTCGTTGTGGTGCATGACGTCCTGGAGGTCCTGGACGATCACGCGCTTGCCGGCGGCGCGGATCAGGGTGGCGAGAATGACGCCGAGCCCCTCGAAACCGCGGTAGTGCCCCTCGGGGAAGCGGATGTTCTCGATGGTCCAGCGGTTGACGCACAGGATGACGTCGTCCACGGCGTGGACCTCGTAGCGGTCCGACCCGTAGTCGTGGACCTTGTCGTAGTCGGTGACCCGGCCGCGCCGGGTCTCCTTCTCGTTCCACCAGGCCAGCGAGACGGTGTCGGAGCCGCCGACCGAGCCGAGCATCCCGACGGAGTCGTCCTCGAAGACCGGCTGTGCCACCTCGGCCGGGTTCTTCCGCAGCTCGACGTCGTCGTGGAGCATCACCAGCCCGGTGATGTCGGAGTTGGCGGCCGCCTGGTCGAACATGGCGTTGTACGCCGAGAACAGTGAACGCTGGTTGCGCATGGTGAACACCGGGCTGCCCGGTGTGCGGACCCGCTCGATACCCGGCAGGCAGATGCGCTCGAACAGATTGCCCGGGCCTACGCAGACGCCGTAACCGATCACGTGGTCAACCTTCCTTGGCGGTAGCGGACGTGGCGGGACATCAGAACCGGTAGGTCTCCAGCGAGCCGGTGCGGCGGACGTCGAGCGTGGCGCAGTGGAAGCCGCCGCCGAGGGTGCGCGAGTGGGTGAGCTGGAGCGGCAGCACGTCCGTCCCGTGCTTCTCCAGCAGCTTGATCAACTCGGTCTGCCGGCGGTCCACCACGGCCAGGTCGGGTCGCACCACCAGCAGGTTCATGCCGATCCACACCGAGCAGTGCGGCTTGTCGCCGGTGAAGCCGATGTCCACCAGCTCCGGGCAGGTGATGGTCTCCCACGACCGCAGGAAGTCCGGCATGTTCCCGTCGTTCACCCGCGAGGGGTTGGTCAGCACGAGGCCGGGCCGCAGCGGCACGATGGTGGAGTCCACGTGGGTGGACGCGTACAGCCCCCGGCAGGGGTGCACCGTGTAGGTGTCGCCGACCGCCGACTGGAGCCACTTGGCGCCGAGTTCGTTGCCGCTGTCGGACACCAGGTAGAGCAGGTCGGTGCCGAAGCGCAGCACGTTGGCGGCGTCGAACACCGGCTCCACGTCGGTCAGGCGCTCACCGGCCGGTGCCTGTGGATCGTAGGACGCGTCGGTCAGCCGGGGCTTGGGGGCCGACAGCCACCGGGCACCGCTGGCGAAGTAGTCCAGCAGGATGTCCTTGTAGGCGAGCGACTCCAGGAAGCGGGCGCGCAGCGCCATCGGCGTCTCGATGACGGTGTCGCCGACGGTCAGCAGGCCGTCGCGCGGGCAGTAGTCGTGGAAGCCGTCCGTCTCCCAGTCGGGGGTCCTGATCAGGGCCGCGTTGTCGCGTGCCGCGGGACGGCGGACCGTGACGCCGAGCTTGGTCAGTTCCTCGGCCAGGACGTGGAGTTCCTCCTCCGTCTCCTTCAGCACGCGGTCCGGGTAGGCGCCGGAGGGGATCTGGTCCTGGCTGTCGTAGTCCCCCGCGTACTCCACCGCGAAGACGCTGCGGTCGGCCCGGGGGACCCGTGCGCCCACCGCCGTACCGATGATGATCTCCTCCAGGGGGTCCCATTCGTTGTGCACGTCGACGAGGCTCATGGCGCTCCTTGGGGTGAGTGGGCGTGACGTCGGCGGGATCGCGGGCCGGCCGGGTGCTCGGGGCACGGAGCCGGCGGGCGGGACGCGTGGCGTACGGCTGTGGAGCAGGCACCGGGCGGCCCTGAGGGCGGGTCGTGTCCCGGTGAAACGCGAGGGGCGGCCGGTGGAGCACCGCTGTGCGCGGAGGTGACGAGCGGGTCCGCGCGTGTCCTGTCCCTGCCCGGGAACGCCCTGATCGGGGGGCGCCGCACGGGATGTGGCTCCGTCGTTCCGAATCCGGACCGTTCCCGATCACCGGATCGACTGAAGGCTAACACCGAGGTCTCGATCGGCGAATGCGTCGCCTGGGGCGCTGTTGCCGGCGGCTTCCGTACGGCGGAGCGCGCTCGCGGGGCGGCGCCCGCGGAGCCCTCGTACGACGAAGGGCGCCCGGTCGGCGGACCGGGCGCGGGGAAAGGGGCACCGCGAGCGCGGCGTCCGCCCGTGTGGGGGGCACCGCGCTCGCAGTGGTGTGTGGGGGGAGGCGGAGGGGTTCAGCCGCGCGGCAGTGCCTCGGCCACGGCGATCTGGGAGGGGTCGATGGCGGTCCGCCCGTCCTCCACGTCCCAGAGCGTGTTCTGCAGCAGCCGGCCGAGGGTCCAGCCGGCCGCGCGCTCGCGGTCCAGTTCCAGGGCCTCGGTCAGCAGGTCGAAGCGCCGCCGTACGATCCGGGGGGCGTCCCCGGTGGCCTCGATCTTCTCCCAGCCGGTGTCCAGGGCCGGCCACAGGTCGAAGCCCGGGTCGCCCACCAGGGGTTCGGGGTCGATGGCGAGCCATGGTTCGCGCTCGGCGGCCAGCACGTTCTCGTAGTGCAGGTCCCAGTGCAGGAGCCGGTCGCCGGGCTCGTCCACCAGCTCGGCGACGGCCGAGGCCCAGGCGTGCAACCGCCTCTGGTCGTCCGGGTCCGACAGCGAGACGACGGCCTCCGGCACGTCCGCCAGCATGGCGCGTGCGATGTCGTCGAGGCGGCGCAGGCCTTCGGGCGCCGGGGCGGCGTGCAGCCGGGCCATCAGGCCGGCCAGGGTGCCCATGGCCGTGTCGTCGTCGTCGACGGACGCGAGGGTGCGCGAGGCGTCCAGGCGCTCCAGCAGCATGGCGCTGCTCTCCGGGTCGTGGTCGAGCAGCCGCACGATGCCGTCGCCCTTCCAGGCCCGCAGTCCGATCAGCGCGGCGGTCGTCTCCTCGCGGGGCATCTGGAGCTTCAGCGCGGCCCTGCCGCCGTCCTCGCGCCGCACCGGCACCACCAGCGAGGCCTCGCCGGAGCCGGGGGTGCCGTCCCGTTCCAGTCGCCACCGGTCGAGGAGTTCCGCGACCAGCGCGGGCAGGGCGGCGATCCAGGCCCTTTCCGCCTCACCGCCGTTCTTCGTGTACGACGTGATCAGGGCGTCGGGGACGTCGATGTCTTCCGGCGATTTCATGCGGGGTTTTCCTTCGGGAGTGGAATTCCCGCCCCGGGCCGGCGGAACCCGAGCGGGTTCCGCCGGCCCGGGGCGGCCGTGCGGGGAGGGGTCGGACGATGGGTGCTCAGGCACCCGACCGTAGTCCGGCCCGGTGCACCGGGCCGGGAATTTCGCCGTCCGTGACGCGGTCGTCCGTCAGGTCGACCTCGATCTTCTCCAGGTGTTCGGCCACCTGCCGCCACGTGTCGGCGCAGCCACGGGCGAGTTCGGCGATGACCTTGACGCGGTGCGGCGGCACGTTGCCGAGCAGCCGGGCCCAGTCCTGGCTGCGCACGGCCACGACGTTGAGCCAGCGCAGCAGCACCCGGCCGTCCTCCGTCAACCGTATGGAGGGATCACGGCTGAGGTGGCGCAGCAACAGGGCCCGTGACGGCCGGCTCTCCTCGGTCCGGTCGGTGCGTGCCGGTGACGGCTCGGCGTCCGCCGCGTCCTCCCGTCGGCGGTCGCGTCCGGGCAGCGGGCTCTCGCCGCGCCGGAGACGCTTGCGGACGTCGGAGGCGGTGCCCAGGGACACTCCGGCCTTGGCCGCGATCTGGCGCAGCGGCGCCGACGGGTTCTCCTGGATCAGCCGGCCCGCCAGCCGTCGCCCTTCGGTGGGGTCCAGCGGCCGGGACCGTCCGTCGCGGCCTATCCGGACGTTCGACTGAGGAACCCCCTCGGTCGAACAGGACCGCAGGGTCCCCACGGTCTTGGCGGAGAGGCCGGTCGCCCGCCCGATGGCCCGGTCGGACCACAGGGGGTGGGTGCGCAGGATGCGGGCCGCGGCGGCCTTGCGGTCGTCGAGGGAGAGCGGCAACCCGTGGGCGATGTTGGAGGTGACGGCGAGGACGAACGCCTCCTTCTCCTCCCCTTCGAAGTACCGGACCGCGATCTCGGCGGCGCCGCGCAGTTCGGCCGCTCTGAGCCGGTGCATGCCGTCGATGACGCGTTTCGTCGAGGACATCACCACGATGGGCGGAAGTTCCACTCCGGATTCTGCGAGGGTACGAATGTGTTCGGCGTCCTCACCGGCACTCCGTGGCGAGTCGGAAACCTGCAGGGAACCGATGGACACCATGACTACGTCGGATAATCGCATGCTGTACTCGTCTGACACACTCTCGTACCCGCCAGGCTGTTCGCAGGCTTCGACAAGATTTTTCCCTAAAACGGGCTCCATTACCCATCCTTCAGTCGCCAAGGCATTCACGGTGACGCGGGATGACTCCTTCGATCTTTTACCCGGCATATGCTTAGCATCCATGACCGCCTGAGTAAAGTTTGGCAAAGCGGCCGATACTCGACCCCCCATGCGGGTGGGCGGTCGGGCTGCGCGCCCCTTCCTCACGGGGTGGACCGGGGGCGCGGGAGACGCCGGACCGGTCCATACCAAGGGATCCGCACGCTCCCCACCTCGTTTTTCAGACACTCCGGACGGCCGATCACGCATCCGAACAACACACTTCTGACGCCACGGGACGACGGGGCGGCAGAAAACGCGCCAGATCACCGAACGTTTCTTGCCGCAGTCCGGCGAAGGCCCCTTTCCCTCGACAGATCCCGAAACCCGTGCCTCCATGACCACGCAGGGAGAACGACATGAAAGCGCTCGTACTGGCCGGCGGATCCGGCACTCGCCTCAGGCCCATCACGCACACCTCCGCGAAACAATTGGTGCCCGTCGCCAACAAGCCGGTCCTTTTCTACGGACTGGAGGCCATCGCGGCGGCAGGGATCACCGATGTCGGCATCGTCGTCGGCGACACGTTCGGTGAAATAACCGACGCCGTGGGGGACGGATCGAAATTCGGTCTCGACGTGACGTACATCCCGCAGCCGGAACCGCTGGGGCTCGCGCACGCCGTACTGGTCGCCCGTGACTACCTGGGCGCGGACGACTTCGTCATGTACCTCGGCGACAACTTCGTGGTGGACGGCATCGAGGGCCCGGTCCGAGACTTCCGGGCAGTCCGGCCGGACGCGCACCTGCTGCTCACCCACGTGTCCGACCCCTGCTCCTTCGGGGTCGCCGAGCTGGACGCCTCGGGGCGGGTGCGCGGGCTGGAGGAGAAGCCGGTCCGTCCCAAGAGCGACCTCGCGCTGGTCGGGGTGTACTTCTTCTCCCCCGCCATCCACGAGGCCGTGCGGGCCATCAAGCCTTCCTGGCGCGGGGAGCTGGAGATCACCGACGCGGTGCAGTGGCTGATCGAGGCCGGCCGGGACGTGCGCTCCACCGAGATCACGGGCTACTGGAAGGACACGGGCAACGTGGCCGACATGCTGGAGGTGAACCGGCTCGTCCTGGAGGAGGCCGAGGCGCGCTGCGACGGGCTGGTGGACGAACACAGCGACCTCATCGGCCGCGTCCAGGTCGAGGGGGGCGCCGAGGTGCGCAACTCCCGGGTGGTCGGCCCCGCGGTGATCGGCGCGGGCACGATCGTGAGCGGGTCCTACGTGGGACCGTTCACCTCCATCGCCGAGGACTGCGTGGTCGAGGACAGCGAGGTGGAGTTCTCCATCGTGCTGCGCGGTGCCTCGATCTCCGGCGTGCGGCGCATCGAGGCGTCCCTCATCGGCCGGCACGTGCAGGTGACGTCCGCACCGCCGGTGCCGCACGCCCACCGGCTCGTGCTGGGCGACCACAGCAAGGCCCAGATCTCCTCGTGACGCGCCACCCCCTCGTACCGACCGTCCGACCCGGAAAGCGGAGTCCGTTGCCATGACCACACATCTGCTCGTCACCGGAGGGGCCGGTTTCATCGGCTCCCACTACGTCCGCACCCTGCTCGGGCCCGACGGGCCTCCCGACGTGGTGGTGACCGTGCTGGACGCACTGACCTACGCGGGCAACCCGGCCAACCTGGCCGCCGTGCGCGACCATCCCCGCTACCGGTTCGTGCACGGCGACATCTGCGACGCGAACCTGGTCGACCGGGTGATGGCGGGGCAGCACCAGGTCGTGCACTTCGCGGCCGAGTCCCACGTCGACCGTTCGCTGCTGGACGCCTCCGCCTTCGTGCGGACCAATGTGCACGGCACCCAGGTCCTGCTGGACGCGGCGCGTCGGCACGGGGCGGCGCCCTTCGTCCAGGTGTCCACGGACGAGGTCTACGGCTCCGTCGAGCACGGCTCGTGGACCGAGGACGAGCCGCTGCGCCCCAACAGCCCCTACTCCGCCTCCAAGGCCTCCGCCGACCTGCTGGCCCTGGCCCACCACGTCAGCCACGGTCTGGACGTGCGGGTGACCCGCTGTTCCAACAACTACGGTCCCCACCAGTTCCCCGAGAAGCTCGTCCCCCGGTTCGTCACCCTGCTGATGGACGGGCACCGGGTGCCCCTTTACGGGGACGGGCTGCACGTGCGCGAATGGCTGCACGTCGACGACCACGTACGGGGGATCGAGGCGGTGCGCACCCGGGGCCGGGCCGGCCGCGTCTACAACATCGGCGGCGGCACCACCCTGAGCAACCGGGAGCTGGTGGGGTTGTTGCTGGAGGCCTGCGGGGCCGACTGGAGCCGGGTGGAGCACGTCGAGGACCGCAAGGGGCACGACCGGCGTTACTCCGTCGACTCCACTCGGGTACAAAAGGAGCTGGGCTTCCGGCCCGTCACCCCCCTGGCCGCCGGACTGGCCGCCACGGTCGCCTGGTACCGGAACCACCGTTCCTGGTGGGAGCCGCTTCTCCCGGCCCGCTCGCCGTCCTAGGTGTCCGGCCGCTCCCGGCCGGACCGCCCCGGACGGACCGCTCCGCCCTTCCCGACGCCCGGCACGCACCCCTCGGAGACCGACACCATGCCCCCGTACCCCCGCCCGCGGTGGCTCGTCACCGGTGCGTCCGGCATGCTGGGGCGCGATCTCACCTCCCTGTTGCAGCACCGGGGAACCCCGGTCACCGCACTCGACCGCCACGTCCTGGACATCACCGACGAGGGAGCCGTGCGGGCCGCGCTCGACCACCACCGCCCGGCGGTGGTGGTCAACTGCGCGGCGTGGACCGCGGTCGACGCGGCGGAGGCGGAGCCGTCGCGCGCGATGGCTGTGAACGGCACCGGGCCGCTCCACATCGCCCGGGCCTGCCGGGCCCTGGGGGCCGTGCTGCTCCAGCTCTCCACCGACTACGTGTTCGCCGGTACGGCGAAGCGGCCGTACCGGGAGGACGACCCCACCGGTCCCGCCACCGTGTACGGGGTCACGAAGCGGGCCGGGGAGCAGGCGGTGCTGGACCTCCTGCCGGAGGCCGGTTACGTGGTCCGCACGGCCTGGCTGTACGGGGCGGGCGGATCCAACTTCGTGACGACGATGATGCGGCTGGAAGCCGAGCAGGACACCGTGCTGGTCGTGGACGACCAGCACGGCCAGCCGACCTGGACCGCGGACGTGGCCGGTCGGCTGGCGGCGCTCGGCACGGCGGCGCTGGCGGGCACGGCGCCCGCCGGGGTGTACCACGCGACCAACTCGGGCCGCACCACCTGGTACGCCCTGGCCCGCGAGACGTTCCGGCTGCTCGGCGCCGACCCCGACCGGGTGCGGCCCACCACCAGCCGTGCGCTGGCCCGCCCGGCCGGCCGGCCGGGGTACAGCGTGCTGGACCACTCCCGCTGGCGGGCGGCGGGGATGGAGCCGCTGCGGGGCTGGGACGCCGCGCTGACGGAGGCGTTCCCCTCGCTGCGCGGGGCGGTGGGACGCTCGGCGCTGCCCCGGTCCTGAGCCGCCGGCTCCCGGGTCCCCCAGGACGCGCGACGGCCCACCGGCACGGGTTCGCCGGTGGGCCGTCGCGCGTGCGGTCAGTCCGCGGCGGGTCCGCGCAGGGAGCGGTGGAAGGCGACGCAGTCGTCGTAGGACGGGAGCAGCCCCCGCCGCTCCATCTCGTCGAGCCCCGGGGCCGTGCGGTCCTTCTCCGAGAGCACCGGCTCGACGTCCTCGGGCCAGGCGATGCCGAGGGCGGGATCGAGCGGGTGCACCCCGTGCTCCCGTCCGGGGGCGTAGCCGCGCGAGGTGAGGTAGACGACGACGGCGGCATCGGTGAGCGCCAGGAACGCGTGGCCGAGCCCGGCCTCGATGTACAGGCTGCGGTGCGGGTCGTCGAGCCTGACCGCCTCCCAGCGGCGGTAGGTGGGCGAGCCGACGCGGATGTCCACCACCACGTCCAGGACGGCGCCGCCGAGACAGGTGACGTACTTCGCCTGGCTGGGCGGCATCTGCGCGAAGTGCACCCCCCGCAGCACGCCCCGTCGCGAGACGGAGCGGTTGGCCTGTGCGACGCCGGGGTCGTAACCGAGCGCGTCGCCCAGCGCCCGGCCGCTGTAGAGCTCCTGGAACTCGCCCCGGTCGTCGGTGAACGCACGGGTCTCCGACAGCCAGGCACCTTGCACACTCAGCGGACGCATCCGCGCCTCCTTGCGGGGTTTCGGTGGGGGACGTGGGACGGGAGGGCCGACGGTCAGAAGCGGTAGGTCTCCAACGCCCCGGTCCTGCGGACGTCGAGGACGAGCCCGTGGAACCCGCCGGCGAGGAGCCGGGAGTGGGTCAGCCGCAGCGGCAGCACGTCAACGCCGTGCCGCTCCAGCACGCGCATCAGCTCCCGCTGCCGGCCGTCCACGACGACCAGGCCCGGCCTGACCACCAGCAGACCCGTGCCGGTCCACGTCGAGCGGTGCGGCGCGTCCCCCGCGCCGCCGGGTCCGGCGGGTTCGGGGCACTCGATCCGCCGCCAGGAGCGCAGCACGGCCGGCAGGTTGCCGCCGGTCACCCGGGACGGGTTGGTGAGGAGCAGGCCCGGGCGGAGCGGGAGCAGGGTGAGGTCGAGGGGGGTGGGGGCGTGCAGCCCGCGGCAGGGGTGCACGGTGTAGGTCCCGCCCACGGCCGACTGGAGCCAGCGGGCCCCGAGTTCGTTGCCGCTGTCGGACACCAGGTACAGCAGGTCGGTGCCGAGCCGCAGCACGTTGGCCGGGTCGAACACCGGCTCCAGTTCGCGCAGCCGCTCGCCGGGCGGGGCGCCGGGGTCGTACATCGCGCCGGTGAGGCGGGGCTCGGGCGCGGAGATCCATCTGCTGCCGCTGACGAGGTACTCGGTCAGCAGCTCCCGGTGGGCGAAGGGTTCCGGGAACCGCGCGCGCGGGGCCGTCGGGGTCTCGATGACGGTGTCACCGACGGTGAGCAGCCCGGCCCGGGGGCGGCGGCCGTCGTCCGTCCGGCCGAGCACGTCCGCGCATGCCGCGCGGTCACGGGTCCGGGGACGGCGGACCGTCACGCCGAGACCGCGCAACTCCTCGCACAGCTCTTCCAGTTCCTCTTCCGTCTCCTTGAGGACCCGGTCCGGCCAGAGCACCGGGGCGGCGTCCCGTCGCCGACCGTGGCACGCGCCCGCGGCTCCTTCGGTGCGTCCGGCGTGCCCGACGGCGACCGGCGCCCGGGCACCGCGGACGGTGCCTACGACGACCTCTTCCAGCGGATCCCATTCGTTGTGAACGCTGACCAGGCTCACGGCGGTCCTTCGGTACGAGTCGGTCACGATGGTGTGGGGAGGCGGTGGGCCGCGGCCCGCGGGTCAGGCGGGCGGGAGGTAGCGCGTCAGCCGGCCCCACATGGCGTTGTCGTCGGCGTCACCGGTGTGGGGGCCGGTGAAGCGGCCGGCGTACTCGGCGATCTCGGCGAGCACCCAGCGCAGTTCGTAGAACCGCAGGAAGACCGCGCGTCCCTCGGGGGCGGTGCCGAACACCCTGGTCAGGGCGGCCCAGTCGCGCTCCGGCGGAGCCCACATCGCCCCGCCCCAGTCGATGATGTCCACGCCCCGCCCGAACAGGACGTTCGTCGTGCTGGGGTCGCCGTGGGTGAGGGCGGGGCGTTCGCCGCGCCACAGGGCGGTGCACCGGTCGGCCACGCGGGCGGCCTCCTCGCGCAGCGCGGCGAGGTGGTCCCGCCGTCGCGCCACCAGGTCGGCCAGCCGGCCGCCGTAGGGCCCGCACTCGCCCGCTCCGCCGCCCAGAGCCGCCTGGAGCGCCTTGTCGAGGTCGTTCTCGAAAGGGAGGCGGAAGTCCTCGACGGGTATGCCGACGGCCCGGGAGGCGGGCGGGTCGAAGGCATGCACCTCCCGCAACCTGGCCGCCAGCAGGTCGAGTTGACCGGCGGTGGGGGGCGTGGGGGCGGCGACGGCGCGCTCGACGTAGGGAAACACCACGACGGGAAGGCCTGCGACCCGGTGGACGATCCGGCCGTCCCGCCCGGGGAGCGGGGCGAGGACGTAGTCCTTTCCGCTCTCGCGCAGCAGGAGCGGCACCTCGTACGCTGCGGGGAAATGGCCGTCCAGATCGCGGCGGACACTGATCCAGAGGGGTCCGCAGCGGTACGACCAGCTGTCCTCACCGAGCGGGAAGAACTCGATCTCGGGCAATTCCCGGTCATCGGGAAGGAAGTTGCGGAAGTTTTCCTCGACAAGCCGGAGAAGGCTCCGGCGTTCCACGAGCGTGTTCTCCAAGAGCATGCCAGAGGCTAACACCGCGGGCCGCCGTGCGGCTTTTCCCGCCGGACGTTCAACCCGGTTGACCAATGAATTACGGAAAGACAGGACGTCCGCGTGGGCGGGTCCCGTGGCTATGGTGGACCGATGGTGAATGACAGCGACGTACGGCTCGCGCACCGGCTCGCCGATCTGGCGGACGCATTGGCACTGGAATTCTTCGGGCGACGGCCGGTCGCACGGCGCAAGGAGGACGGCAGCCCGGTGAGCGAGGCCGATCTCGCGGTGGAGGAGGCCATGCTGGCGGTGCTGGCGGAGGAACGGCCGGACGACGCGGTGCTGAGCGAGGAGAGCGGCACGCTCGGAACGGGGTCGCGGCGCCGCTGGATACTGGACCCCATCGACGGCACGATCCCCTTCCTGGCCGGGCGGCGGGACTGGGGCACCCATGTGGCCCTGGAGGTGGAGGGGGAGCTCCGGGTCGCCGTCCTGAGCCGTCCGACCGAGGGCGTCCGGTGGTGGGCGGAGCGCGGCCGCGGCGCGTTCGCGTCCGCCCGCGGCGGGCCCTTGTCGGCGTCGCGTCCGCTGCGCGTGCCGGAGACGACCGGACCGCTCTCGGCGGCCCGGGTGGGCGGCTTCCTCATGCCGGGCTCCCCCGTCGAGCCGGTGCGCGACCGGATGAGGTGGATCGACTCCTCGGTGTGTCTGGTCGCCGATCTGCTGGAGGGCCGGGCCGAGGGGCTGGTCGACGAGGGCGGGCACGTCTGGGACCGGGCGCCGGCCGCCCTCCTGGTGGCGGAGGCCGGCGGCTGCGTGGACGACCTGTGCGGCGGCGGCCGGCTGGACGGGCGCTGGCTGGTGTACGCGGCGCCGGGCGTTGCGGACGAGCTGACCGGGCTGGTGCGGGACGCCGCCGGGCCCGGCGGCACGGCCTGACCCCCGCGGGGCCGCCGGACCGGCCGGGGTCAGGCCGGGGCCTCGCCCTTGACCGCGCGGCGGAACGCCTCCGCCGCGCGGTCGATCTCCGCCTGCGAGGATCCGGGGTGGACGCCGAACCCGGGGCCGAGGTAGCCGTCGGAGACGCCGGTGGCGAGGGCGACGGAGCGGCCGAGGACGCTGTCGGTGCGGGGGAGCGCACCGGCTTCGAAGGGGTGCGCGGCCGGACGTCCCCCGGGGGCGCGGGACGGCACGACGGAACGGTCGCCGCGGCCGAACGCGGTGAGCGCGGGCAGCCCGCCGTAGTAGTGCGTCGGCGAGTCCAGGAGCGTCCGGGTGCGCAGCCGGTCCGCCACGTCCTGCGCGTGCGCGGCGTCGTCGAAGACGTACACGGCGGTCGTGCCGCACTCCCCCGCCGGATCGTGGGAGGTCCTCGGTCGCACTCCGGGCAGTTCGCCGATCGCCTCGGTCAGCCGGCGCTTCACGTCCCGCACGCGGTCGAGGATCAGGTCCAGCTTGTCGAGCTGGGCGAGCGCCACGGCGGCGTGCAGTTCGCCGAGTCCCAGGTTCATGCCGAGCAGCAGGTCGCCCTCCCCGTGGTCCCGGCGGTAGGGGAACCAGCCCTGGTCGTGGAAGGAGTAGGCCCGCTGGAAGACCGCGGGGTCGTCGGTGAGCAGGAATCCGCCCTGCAGCGAGGTGATCACCTTGTAGTGATTGAGGGAGAAGGTGCCGACGTCCCCCAGGGTGCCGAGCGGACGGCCGCGGTAGGTACCGCCCGCGCTCTGCGCGCAGTCCTCCAGGAGGTGCAGTCCGTGCTCGTCGGCGAGGGCGCGCAGCGCGGCCATGTCCGAGGGCGCGCCCAGCATGTGCACGGGCATGATCGCCCGGGTGCGGGGGGTGATCCTGGCGCGCACGTCGGCCGGATCGAGGGTGAGCGACTCGTCGACCTCGGCGAGCACCACGTCGGCGCCGCAGTGCAGCACGGCGGCGATCGAGGCGACGAACATGTAGCCGGGCACGACGACCTCGTCGCCGGGTCCGACGCCGAGTCCCACGAGGGCGGCGACCAGCGCGGAGGTGCCGCTGTTGACGCCGAGGCAGTGGGCGGCGCCGAACCGTTCGGCCGCCGCCTGTTCGAAGCGGCGGACCCACTCCCTCTCGCCGGGGTCGTCGAACGCCTCGCGGTCGGCGTACCAGCGGTCGAGCACGGCCATGACGTTGGCGCGTTCCTCGTCGCCGAAGAAACGGTATCCGGGTCCCGGCACGGTGGTACCTCCTGGGTGGGATCGGTGGTCTCGGGGAGTGTCGCGCGGACGGCGGTGCGGGGCGGGCCGTCGGGCGGGCGCGGAGGGGCGTCAGGCGCCGGCGAGCAGTCCGGCGAGCCGGCGGGAGAGCGCGATGGTGGTCAGGGACGGGTTGGCGGCGCCCAGCCGGGGAAAGACGGCCGGGCCGGCGGCGTGGAGGCCGGGCAGCGCGGGGAAGGCGTGGTCGGCGTCGAGCAGCCGGCCGAGCGGCAGGCTGCCGCCCTCGTGGTCCTCGGTGCCGAGCAGGCTCGTCCACGTCTCGGGCCGGCTCTCCGGCTGGCTCCGGGTCCGGTCGGGCAGCACCCGGGTGTTGTCGCGGTCGGCGTCGCCGAAGTCGGTGAACACCAACGGGGCCGCGGGCAGGCCCAGTTCACGGGCGACCGTCGTCCAGAAGTCGCGCAGCAGGTCGCGCTGCGCGCCGATCACCTTGCGGTCCTCGGGCAACAGCGCGGTCCGGACGTGCGCCCGCCACGAGGCGCCCCCGGAGGGCCGGCACTCCACGACGCTCTCCTGGTTGGGCAGCTGCTCCCCGGTGATCCGTACGTCCAGGAGCGCCCGACCGGGTCCGTCGGGGTGCACGTCCATCCGCAGGTAGGAGCGGAGCGCCGGGTCGCTCGGCACGTGGTACGAGCCGGGCACGGGCAGCGGGCCGGCCGGCAGCCGGACCGTGAAGCCCTGCACGAGGTGGTCGGCCAGGCCGCCGAGCCGCGGGGTGCGCAGGGCACCCGCGGTGGCGAGGGCGTGCGCGGCGAGCCGGGTGCTCTCCACGGTGGCCGCGCACAGCACCACGGTGTCCGCGGCGACCGTGGCCGTGGTCCCGTCGGCGGCGCGCACCAGGACGCCCCGGGCCCGTCCGGCGCGCACGTCCACCGCGAGCACCTCCGTGTCGCAGCGGACCGAGACACCGGGGGGCGGGGCCGGCCGGCCGTCGGGTCCGCGCCAGGCGTCGAGCGCGGTGTACGCCTCCCAGCGGTCGGTGCCGGGCAGGCGCCGGCAGGCGCGGGGCAGCGGGAGGAACTCCTGGCCGCCGAACACGGCGCAGCCGGGTTGCGCGGCGTCCCACAGCCGGCCGCCGCTCCACGCGGTCAGGTCCGCGGTGACCCGGTCGTACCAGGAGGGCTCGCCGGCGGTGCCGGCGGTCAGGGCGGTGACGACCTCGGCGGGCCAGTCCGACGGGTGCAGGGCCCAGTCCTCCAGGGGCAGCACCACGCCGTGCCAGTACAGGGAACGGCCGCCCAGCCTGCGGCGGAGCCCGGAGATGCCGGTGTAGTGCGGGGGCGCCTCGGACCGCCACGACCGGTGGAAGTGGGGGTCGCGCTCCGGAGCGAACACCAGCTCGGTGGCGTGCGTCTGGGAGTGCGTCATGTGAATGTGGGCCAAGTCCTCGCCGGGCCCCGCCTCCAGCAACAGGACGTCCTCGGCACCGTGGCCGGCCAGCGCGGTGGCGAGTTCGACGCCCGCGAGTCCGCCGCCGACGATCACGGTCCGGGCGTGCCGGGGAACGGGGCCGGAGGAGGACGCCCCGCCCGCCCGGTGGGTGCCGGTGCCGGTGCCGTCGTACCGCTTCCGGGGATTACCGGACATCTCTGACTCCTCCACCTGATGCTTTCCCCGCCTTTGGTCGCGAAGAGCTGACCGGGTATTCAGCCGTCCGGCCAGCCGCAGCGTACCGATACGTTCGAGTGCTCGCTTTCCTCAGTCGAACGGGACGGGGGTGTGGGACCGTTCGGAGGCAGTCTCCCCACTGTGGCGTACGGCGGACGGAGGTGCGTAAATTTCTCTCCCCATCCGTCGAATTCTCGAAAGCGAGGGCAAGCATGGCAAATGCATTGGCTATCGCCGGTGGACCGCGTCTCACGGACCGGGAGTGGCCGCGTTGGCCACAGCCCGGCGAGCGGGCTCTGAAAAGTCTCGAAGACGTATTGACGAGCGGGCGCTGGACCATCAGCTGCGCCTATCAGGGCCGGCAATCCTACGAACGGCAATTCGCGGAGGCTTTCGCGAACTACTGCCGTTCGGCGTTGTGCGTGCCGGTGGCCACCGGAACCGCCGCGCTGGCCATCGCCCTGGAGGCGTGCGGAGTCGGCGCCGGCGACGAGGTGATCGTGCCCGGCCTCACGTGGGTGGCGTCGGCGTCGGCCGTGCTGGGCATCAACGCCGTTCCCGTGCTGGTGGACGTCGACCCGCAGACGTACTGCCTGGACCCGGCGGCCGTGGAGGCGGCGATCACCGGGCGGACCAGGGCCATCACCGTGGTGCACGCCTACTCGGCCGTGGCCGATCTGGACTCGCTCATCGACATCGCCCAGCGGCACGGCCTGCCGCTGATCGAGGACTGCGCGCACGCGCACGGCGCCAGCTACGGTGACTGGCCCGTGGGCGCGTTCGGCACCGCGGGGGTCTTCAGCATGCAGGGCAGCAAGCTGCTGACCTGCGGCGAGGGCGGCGCACTGGTGACCGACGACGCGGACGTCGCGAACCGGGCGGAGCACCTGCGCGCGGACGGGCGGGTGCTGCGGCCCGAACCGGTCGGGGTGGGCGAGATGGAGCTGGAGGAGACCGGCCGGCTGATGGGCAGCAACGCCTGCCTGTCGGAGTTCCACGCGGCGGTGCTGCTGGACCAACTGGCCCTGCTGGACGGGCAGAACACCCATCGGATACGGGCCGCGGAGCATCTCGAGAGCCGCCTGGACGAGATGGGCCTGACGGTCCAGGAGACCTCCCCCGGGACCACCGGCCGCGCCTACTACCGCTTCATGGTGCGGCTGCCCGACGAAGTGCTGGCCGTGGCGCCGGTGGACCGGATAGCCGGCGCACTCACCGCCGAGCTGGGCTTCGCCGTGATGCGGACGCACCGGCCCCTGAACGACAACCCGCTGCACCGGCCGGCCTCGCGCCGGCGGTTCGCCACCGACGCGCACTACCTGGAGCAGGTGAATCCGGCGCGGTTCGACCTTCCGGTCGCCAAACGCCTGCACGACAGCGTGGTGAGCTTCGGCCACGAGGTGCTCCTCGCCCCGCTCGACGCCATCGACGACATCGCACGGGCGTTCCGGAAGGTACTGGACAACGTCCGGGACATCTCCCGCTGAAGCCGGCCCCACCGGGGCCTCCCGAGGGAGGCCCTCACGGCTCGGACGGCAGCACGTCACCGCCCACCGCCGCTCCGAGCCGATCCGCGAAGACCTCCGGGACGGACACGTGCAGGGTCCGCATGCCCAGTCCGTTCCCCACCCGCAGCACCGTGGCGCGGTCGTCGACGAGCAGGGTCTCGGCAGCCGCCGCACGGCAGGCGCGCAAGGCCTCGGTGAAGAAGGAGGGCGCCGGTTTCACCCGACCCGTGCGCCAGGAGGAGCACAGCGTGTCGAACAGCGCGAAGTGCCCGTACGCCTCGTCCTTCAGCCGGTCCCAGTGCTCGGCCTCGTTGTTGGTGAGGACCAGCCGCACCTCCGGCCGCCGCTCCCGCAGTTCCCGCAGGACGCGGAAGCTGTCCCGGTGGGGGCGGACGCTGTCGAGGTACGCGCGGTCCATCCAGCGTCCCTCCGCGGGCGTTCCGGCCCGGGAGCCGCTCCCTCCGGCGACGAGCCGCGCGATCACCCGGTGCACGTGGCTCGCGCCGCTCTCGTACCGGGGCGCGGACTCCTCCACGCGCCGAGCGAGTTCCCCTCGGTCCACGCCGTAGCGGTCGGCGACCCGGTCGAGGAAGTCCGTCTCCTCGTTGACGTTGTTGTACAGCACGCCGCCTGCGTCCACGAACAGCGTCCGTATCATCGTCCCGCCTCTCCCCGGGGCCCTCGGGCCCCCGGACTCAACGCCCCAGCAGGGGCTCGTAGTAGCCGCCGTCGCCGCGCGCACAGGCGACGAGCATCCGGTACGGCTCCCAGTCCCGGTGGTCCTTGCGGCGGGGCTTGGCCAGCTCGCGCTCCAGGCCCCAGGTCTCCAGCTGGATCGAGTGGCCGATCAGCAGGGCGGCGTCGGCGTCGGTGCGCAGGAACGGGGCGGCCAGTTCGGCCACCGTCTCCTGGAGCAGCCCGCGGTCGGCGCGTTCCCCCTCCGTGGTCCCGGTGCCCGGCGCCGGGGGCGCGAAGGCCGTCTTGACCAGTTCGTTGAGGTCCAGGTGCACGGGGGCGAGGACCGCGAACTCGAAGTCCAGCAGGGACACCACGTCGGTGCCGTCCCACAGGGCGTTCACCGGGGAGAGGTCGCCGTGGTTGAGCACAGGGGCGGCCGCGGGCAGGGCCGCCCAGTGCCGCTCCAGGGCGGCGGACAGCCGCCTCCGCTCCCCGGCCGTGAGCACTCCCGCGGCGTGCAGCCGCCCGAGGGCGGCGTCGGCCTCGTCCGGGGACCGCGCGTAGAAAGGGTTGTGGGAGCGGGCCAGGGGCGCGGCGGCCGCCGGGTCGACCCGGTGGGCCGCCCGGGCCCGCTCCCACAACCGCCGTGTCGCGGCCGCGCGCCGCTGCCCGTCCAGGCCGGCCCAGGCGTCGTCCAGGCAGACGGCTTCGATCTCCCGGGTGACCACCCACTCGAAGCCGCGGGTCGTGCCGGACGCGAGGACCGCCGGATAGCCCACTTCGGGGGGCAGCAGGGCGGCCAACCGCGTCTCGCGCACCAGGTCCCGGGCCGCACTGGATCCCGCGACCCGTACGGCGAGCCCGCCGCCGAGCCAGGTGGCGTTGGTCCGGCCGGACGTGCGGCGGGCGGACCGGAAGTCCACCCCCTGGCTCCGGAAGACCTCCTCGGCCACGGCGGCGACCTCCGCGGCGCGCGCCGCGCGCTCGGCGGCGGTCGTGACGCCGGTCATCAGCGGGCCATCAGCCGCAGCGAGACGACCAGGCGCAGCGGGTCCCGTCCCCCGGGCATCCGGAGCAGCGGCGGCACCTCGTGCCACATGCGGGGGCCGAGCAGCCGGGCGTCGCCCTCCCGGTCGTACATCGGCTCCAAGTAGCCCCCGCGCAGGATGCGCATGGCGCCGACGGTGTCGTAACAGAGCGGGAACTGGAGGTTGAACCGGTCGAGGTCGGTGTCCTGCTCGGCACCGTGCGGGCCGATGTAGTCGCCCTCGCGGTAGGCCAGGAGGAACACCCGCTCGTAGCGCAGCGAACGGCCGGTGATGGTGTCGACGACGGGCAGCAGCTGCCGTGCCGCGTGCTCGGCCCAGTCGAGCAGGCCGAGGTCGCGGAAGACGGCCGTGACGCGTGCGGAGTGGCTCGGCGAGTCGGATTTGGCGTCGAGGCGCTGGAACCGGAAGCCGTAGCCGAGCGAACCGCCGTCGGAGCTGTGCTCCTGAGCGTCGACCAGGGGTTCGTCGCCCAGCTGCCGGTACGCCGAGAGGGCCGCCGCCTTGAGCGCGGTGACGTCGGTGACCTGCGGTATCTGGGCGCATCGGTACGAGGCGTAGTGGGCGCGCAGGGCGTCGACGTCGATGTCGGGACCGGAGGTGCGCAGCGGGCCGATCGGCACGGTGGGACGGACGGTGTCGGTGTCGGTGTCGGTGTCGGTGTCGGTGTCCACGGGAACCCTCTTTTGCGAATGGCGGTCACGGTGGGTCGTCTCGGGAAGCGGCTCGGCGCGCGCGGCGCCCGCCGGAGCGGGTGGTCCGCGCGCCGGGCCGGGACGAGGCAGGAGGGTGGGGCGGGGCGGGCTCAGGCGGTGCCGAGCACCACCAGGCGGCGGCTGCTGACGGTGAAGGGGCCGCCCGTCTCGTTCATGACGCGTGCGTGGGAGAAGCCGGCGGTACGGAACCACTCCAGGATCTCGGGGGCCGTGAACATGCGGACGCTGTAGCGGGCCCGCTCCACCTTCCCGTCCCGGATGGTGATCTTCTCCGCGTAGTAGCGGCTCGCCTCGGCGTCCAGTTCCTGGATGTCGACCGCGAGGTCCTGTCCGCGGCGCAGGACGTCGACGTGCATGTCGTGGTTGGCCAGCACGCTCGGGATGTGTCGGTACGGGGAATGCATGTCGAGCAGGAAACGGCCGCCGGGCCGGAGTGCGCGACGGTAGCGCCGGAGGATGTCCCGGTCCGTCTCGTCGTCGAAGTAGCCGAAGGAACTGTACCAGGAAACGGCGGCGTCGAATTCTTCCTCGAAGGACATCTCGCGCAGGTCGACGTGCCGGTAATCGACCTCGACCCCCATTTTCTCGCTCTCGTCGCGGGCCATCTGGAGAAATCGTTCGTCGCGGTCGACACCGACCACCCGGAAGCCCCGCGAGGCCAGTACGTTGGCGTGCCGGCCGTGTCCGCACGGCGCGTCCAGAAGACGCGATCCCGGCTGGAATCCACCGAGTTCGACCATGCTCGACGCCTCGGTCCCGCTCAGCTCCGGAGTGAGGTCGGGAAGGTCGAAGTAATCGTAATCGTCGCCGAAAAGGCTGTCCCAATCGACGTGCGGCTTCCTTGGATTCATATCGCTCAGGCTAGGACCGCAGCCGCGTGTGCCGCAATGATTTCAATGGCCGTGCGGGCGGATCGATTTCATTCGCCGTGCCAGGCGCGCCACAGGGCGGCATAGGCGCCGTCGGCGGCCAGCAGAGCGTGGTGGCTGCCCAGTTCGGTGACGCGGCCCTTCTCGACGACGGCGATCCGGTCGGCGTCCTCGGCGGTGTGCAGTCGGTGCGCGATGGCGATGACGGTCCGGTCCCCCAGCACGGCGGCCAGGGCCCTCTCGGCGTGCCGTGCCGTGGCCGGGTCGAGCAGCGCGGTGGCCTCGTCGAGCACCAGGGTGTGCGGGTCGGCGAGCACCAGCCGGGCCAGGGCGACCTGTTGGGCCTGTGCGGCGGTGAGCGGGTGCCCGGTGGAGCCGACCGGGGTGTCCAGGCCGCTCGGGAGCGCCGCCGCCCAGTCGCCGGCTCCGACCACCTCCAGGGCGCGGCGCGCCTCGGCGTCGTCGGCGCCCGGCCGGGCGAGGGTGAGGTTCTCGCGCAGAGTGCCGCGGAAGATGTGGTGCTCCTGGGTGACCAGGGCGATGCGGCGGCGCAGCTCCGCGGTGCTCAGCTCGACCAGGGGGACGCCCCCGACCCGGACGGTGCCGGAACCGGGGTGGTAGATGCCCGCGAACAGTTTGCCGAGGGTGGACTTTCCGGAGCCGGAGGGACCGACGACGGCGAGTCTTTCGCCCGGCGCCAGGTCCAGGTCGACACCGTGCAGGACGGTGCGTCCCGGCACGTAGGAGAAGCTGACGTTCCGGACGCTGAGGTCCCGGCCGCAGGGCCGGGCGCCGGTCGGCTCGCGGTCCGCCGGCAGCTTGCTGACGCCGAGTACCCGGGCCAGCGAGGCCGAACCGATCTGGAGCTCGTCCATCCAGCTCAGGACGTCGTCCAGGGGAAAGATCAGCTGTCGTACGTAGAGGGTGGCGGCGACCACCTGGCCCAGCGAGGCGAGTCCGCCGGTGTAGAGCACTCCGCCGACGGCGAGCGTGGCCACCAGGGGGACGGCGTAGCTGAGCTCCACCGTCAGGTACCAGGAGCTGCGCAACCACATCGTGCGGTGCTCGGCGCGGTACGCCTCCCCCAGGTCGTGGTCGAGCGCCCGGCGGCGCCGGTCCCGGAGGCCGAACGCCTCCGCGGTGCGGGCGCCGGGCACGGTCTCGGCAAGGGTGTCGCCGAGTGCCACGTAACCGGCGGCGCGCCGGCGGTACGCCACGCCGGAGCGGCGCAGGTACCAGCGGGTGCCGGCCCACAGCAGGGGGACGACGAGCAGGCTGGGCAGCGCGGTGAGCGGGCCGACGAGCAGCAGGGCGCCGAAGGTGAACAGGCAGGTGAGCGTGGCGATCAGGGTCTCGGGCGCGGCGTAGCGGACGGTGTTGGTGAGGGCGTCGGTGTCGCGTGAGGCACGGGTGATCAGATCGCCGGGCTCGGCGTCCTCCACGGTGGACAGCGGCAGCGTCACCACCCGGTCGACGAAGTCCTCCCGCACCTCCGCGGTGATCTTCTCGCCGAACCGGCAGGACCGCTGGACCGCGGCGTAGGTGAGCACGGCCTGGCCGACCAGGGAGGCCAGCAGGCCGAGGGCGAGCAGGTCGACGGCGCCGCTCGTGGTTCCTTCGGCCACCTCGTCGATGAGCCGGCCGATCAGCCAGGGCGCGACCAGCCCGCACACCGCGGCCAGTCCGTGCAGGGACAGGAGCCAGGTGAGGTCGCGGCGATGGCCGCGCGCCAGGACGCGGGCGTGCGCGCGCACTTCCGCCGTGTCGGCGACCGGCAGTGCGACTCTGCTCATTCCGCACTCCTGCGGGCGAAGGGGGCGGTGGGGGACGCGTCCCCGGCGGGGTCTTCGCCGGTCTCGCGCTGGATGGCCAGGCGGTACCGGGGGTCGGCGGCCAGCAGATCGCGGTGGCTGCCGGTGGCGACGACCGAACCGTCGTGGACGAAGGCGACCCGTTCGGCCCGTTCGAGGAGCAGGGGGCTGGAGCTGACCAGGACGGTGGTGCGGCCCGCCCTGGCGGCGCGCAGCCGGTGCCCCACCCGGTTCTCGGTGTGGGCGTCGACGGCCGACGTGGGGTCGACCACGACGAGGACGTCGGGGTCGGCCAGCACCGCGCGGGCGAGGACGAGCCGTTGCCGCTGGCCTCCCGAGAACCGGCTCCCGTCGGCGGTGACGGCGGCGTCCAGTCCTTCGGGCAGCGACTCGACGACGTCCTCGGCGGCCGCCACCCGCAGCGCGGCGAGCACGTCGTCGTCCCCGGCGGCGCGGTGCGGGTCGAGGTTGTCGCGCAGGCTGCCGCGGAAGAGCCGGGAGCGGTTGTCGACCACGAGGATGTGGCGGCGGACCTGCTCGGTGCGCATTTCCCGCAGCGGCAGTCCGGCGTAGCGGACGGACCCGCCGGCGTAACCGCCCAGGCGGTCGGCCAGGCGCACGCCCTCGGCCGGCGGTGCCACCACCACCAGGAAGGAGCCGGCGGGAACGACCAGTCCGGTGTGCTCGTCGACCAGGTCGTGCGCGCCGACGGGCACCGGCGTGTCCCCCCCTCCGGCGTCCGGGGAGGTGGTGGGCAGGGCCAGTACGGCGATCACGCGGCGGGCGGCGACATGGGCCCGGGCGAAACGGTCGGCGGTGTCGGTGAAGATGGCGAGCGGTTCGACGAGGAAGGCGGCGTACGCGTAGAAGGCGACGAGTTCGCCGGGCGTGACCGTGCCGTTCAGGGCGGCGCGGGCGCCGATCCAGGTGACGACGCCGACCAGCAGGCCGGGCAGCAGCACCTGGGCGGCGCGGATCAGGGCCTCCGCCCCGGCCACCTCGGAGCCGGCGGCGCGCACGCGCTGCGAGCGCTCGCGGTAGGAACGGGCGAAGGAGGTCTCGCCGCCGACGCCGCGCAGGACCCGCAGTCCGGTCACCACGTCGGTGAGCCGGGAAGTCAGCTCGCCCTGGAGGTCGCGGTAGGCGCTCTGCCTGCGGTGCAGGGGGCGCAGGGTGTAGCCCATGGTGAGGATGATCGCGGGCAGGAGGACGATCAGGAGGAGGCCGAGCCAGGGCGACTGGTCGAGGAGTATCGCGGCCACCAGGATCGTCGAGACGACGGCGCCGAAGGCCCGGCCGACGACGTCGAAGGCGTTGCCGATGGTGGTCATGTCCGAGGTGCCGACGCTGACCAGTTCCCCGTCGTCGACGCGCCGTTCGAGGCCGGCGCCGAGCCGGTCCGCGTGGGCGGTCACCAGCTGGACCGTGCGGAAACCGGCGGACAGCGCGTTGTGCATGCTCAGTCGGCGGCGGAACATGCCGGACACCGCCTGCACCAGGCCGAGGCCGAGGAGCACGGCGGACCACACCAGGACGGTGCCCATGTCGCCGGGGACCAGTCCCTCGTCGACGGCCTCGCGGATGACGACCGGCACGAGCGCCTGCGAACCGAGCCACAGGAGGCCGAGGAACGCCGCGGCGCTCAGGGGGCGGGCCATCCGGCCCGCGAGCCAGAGCAGGTACCTGAAGGCCGATCGGATGTCGGGGTGACCCGGGTCTGCGACGGGAAGCGGGCGCATTGCGCGAACATATCGAGCGTTCCGGCCGGGTCGTCAAATCCTCCTCCGCAAAGACCGGTTCCCCTGTTCGACTGCCGATCGTCCGCAGTCGAAACCCGGGAGCCGCGGCACACCGGCGGCGGGCTCTCCGCCGCGAGGAACCCCTCTACTACCCGCCCGGAAGAGGCCACCACGAGGGAAAGCCCGTCGCACGTCCCGGAAGGTCTTCCGGTGCGCCGTGCGTAAGCGGTCGGCGGGACGGCTGTTGCCCGGCCTCGTGCCAGCGACCTAGCCTCGCAAATCCATGACGCACCGACAGGCATCGGAGATCGCCATGCTGGTTCACGCCACCTCGCCGAGGAGTGCGGCACTCCCGGGCCGGAAACGGTGGGAGGACGACCGCGCACCGTCCGCCCGTTCCCGCCGTCCGTTCCGGCTCCCGACGGCGCCGGCTCCGCGTCGGTCCCGGTCGGCCGGAGCCCCGGTGGGCCGTCGATGATCATCGTCGACGCCGCGCTGCGCCGTCGCGCGGAAGAGCGCCGGCCGATCCGGGTCGGCATGGTGGGCGCCGGTTACATGGGGCGGGGACTGGTGCGGCACATCACCACCTCGGTGCCCGGCATGCGGGTGGCCGCCATCTCCAACCGGAACCCGGACAACGCGGAACGCGCGTACCGGGAGGCGGGTCTGAAGCCCGTCCTGGCGGGGAGCCGGGACGCGATCTCGGCGGCCGTGGCCGCCGGACGGCCGGTCGTCACGGAGGACGCGTTCGCCCTGATCGAGGCGGAGGGCATCGACTGCCTGGTGGACGTCACCGGTGCGGTGGAGTTCGGTGCCAGGATCACCGTCGCCGCCATCGAGCGCGGTCTTCCGGTGGTGACGATGAACGCCGAACTCGACTGCACGGTCGGACCGCTGCTGGCGCACCGCGCCCGCGCGGCCGGAGTGGTGCTCACCGGGGCCGACGGCGACCAGCCTGCGGTGCAGGCCAATCTGCTGCGCTTCGTGCGCAGTCTGGGCGTCACTCCCCTGGTGGCCGGCAACGTCAAGGGGTTCCAGGACGAGTACCGCACCCCCACGACCCAGCAGCCGTTCGCCGACCGGTGGGGGCAGAACGTCCACATGATCACCAGCTTCACCGACGGGACGAAGGTCTCCTTCGAACAGGCGATCGTGGCCAACGCCTTCGGCTTCACCGTACCCAAGCGCGGCATGTACGGGCGCGACCACACCGGACACGTGGACCAGCTGGTCGAGATGTACGACGTGGACGAACTGCGGGAGCTCGGCGGCATCGTGGACTACGTGGTGGGCGCCAAGCCCGCGCCCGGCGTGTACGTGCTGGGGACCCACGACGACCCGGCGCAGCACACGTACCTGGAGCTGTACAAGCTCGGGCGCGGCCCGCTGTACAGCTTCTACACGCCCTACCACCTGTGTCACTTCGAGGTGCCGCACACCGTGGTGCGCGCCGTCGACTTCGGCGACGCCGCGCTGACCCCGCCCGCCGGCCCCCGGGTCGACGTGGTGGCCACCGCCAAGCGTGACCTGCCCGCCGGCACGGTGCTGGACGGGATAGGCGGCTACGACACCTTCGGGGTGGCCGAGTCGCACGCGGTGACACGCGCCGACGACCTGTTGCCGATGGGCATCTCCGAGGGGTGCGTGCTCCGCCACGCCGTCGCCAAGGACACCGTGCTCGGCTACGGGGACGTGATCCTGCCGCCGGATCGACTCGTCGACGTGCTGCGCGCCGAGCAGGACAAACTGTTCGCGGCCTGAGCCCGTTTCTCGTGATCCGACCCGATCGCGCTCGGCACGGCACGGCACCGGAGGTTCTCGAACCCGCGCGGGAACGCCTGCCGGCGCAGGTCGGCGTTCCCGCTCGACGAACCGGGGCCGAGGCGCTGAAGGTGTACGCCGAGGCCTGCGAGACCACCGTCGTCCCCTACGACCCCGCGCCGTAGCTCAGCGGCGGGGAAGCGGCCTGCCCAGCACCAGGATCGCCCGGGTGTGGGGCACGACACGAACCGTGGACGGGGGGTGCGCCGCGGTACGACCGGAGCCGGAGCCGGCAAGCCCGGGCTTCCGCGCGGCCGCAGGGTGTCCGGGCCGCTGGTGGTGTTTCGTCGGCTCGTGCGCTCCAAGCCGGTGTCGCTTGCCGAGGGCGGTTACGGGCAGAAGTGGCCGTTGGGGTTGACCCAGCAGGTCGGCTGCCAGTCCGTCCACACACCATTGCTGTAGCGGAACCGGAGCCACAGGCCGTCGTCCTTGCCGATGGCCGACATCTGGATGATGGAGTTGGGCTGCTCCTGAGCGGTGACCTCGATGCGGCTTTTGACCCAGCCGCCCATGGAGACCCATCCGTTCCAGGAGCCGTCGGGGTTGGTCCAGTTCGTCCACACCGCGTGGTCGGGGCCGACGACGAACTCCTCCTTCGTTCCGTTGAGGAACTTCGTGGTCGAGATGCCGTACTCGCAGAAGTACTTCTGTCCCTTGGTCGTGCAGTAGGTCGCCGCCTGTGCCGGCGCCGCCACGGCACTCGCTCCCGCGAAAGCGGCCAGAGCCGCGACCGTCGCGAAAACGCTTCTGAATCTACGCATGCACATCCCTGTCTGCTGAAAGGTGCCGGTGGCGCCAGGCAGGGAGGTGTCAATGGGCTGACGTACCTGGCGCATCAACATGCTCGGCCTCCGCGCTAACGTCCCGCTGCCGTCCCACTTGCGCTCGCGTAAGGCCGACTGATCGCGCGACCTGCGAAGACGCACCGTCTTCAGGCGGTGAGCGGAGTACGGAGCACGGTGTTCACGCGCGGGCGCGGACCGTCTTCACCGACGGGCCCACCTCGGCGCCGATCGCTTCCCAGGCCAGGCCGCGGGAGCGCAGCGCGCGGATCGTGGAAGGGTGCACCCCGTAGAGCTTCCCGGGCTCGGTCATGGTCCCGGTGCGTTTTTCGGGGGCGGGTTCGGGGACTTGGGCGCCCTGGTGACCGGCCGGGCGGTGCAGCGCGGGGGCGATTGCAGCGAGGAACGCTGCCGCAGCGGGCCCGGGGTCGGGCGGAGTTCCGGCAGCGTCGCGCGCGTGCCCCTCGCGGGCATGGAGCTGAGGAAGTCCACGGAGCTGCCCGTTCCCGGTGCCGAGGACGGTGCGGGCGGGGCCCGGTACAGCCGTCGCCCGCCCCGGATCGCACCGGTCAACCGGCGCGTTCCCGGCCGGACGGCCCGGCCGGTCCGTCCACCGGACCTCGCCTATACCGTGCCCCCGGCTCCTCGGTGTGGGGCGGGTCCTGGTGCGGAGGGGGGTCGCCGAGGCGCCCGTCGAGAGCGGCGAGGTGCTCCGGCCGGGCCAGGACGGACATCGCCTCCTCCTGGCCGCGGTGCAGCGCGGCGGCCTCCCGGCGCAGGGCGCGCAGGCGGACGCGTATCCACAGCCGCGTCCGCCATGGGTGCCACAGTGCCCGGAGGAGGAGCTGGGCCGTTGCCTGCCGGTACTCCTCGCAGCGCGTCACGAGGTCGTCGAGCGGTTCGCCGAGCACCCCGCCCAGGCGCAGGTCGACCGCTGCGACAACCTCGCACCGCAGTGCGTACTCCTCGCCGCCGCCGGCGAAGTCCAGGATCTTGCGGGGCACACCGGCTGAGAGCGCGGCCACCACGAGGTCCGAGACCGCTTCCTGCTGGGCCCGCTCGGCGTCGCGGCCGTCCTCCAGGACCGCCATGACGCCGAGCCGGGCCGCGGCGAGCGTTCTCGACCCTCCGGCCGGGTGCCGCGGCGGGCTTCCCCTCCGACCCGGCACGACGTCGTACACCCCCTCGCGCACGGCGGTGACGCGGAGTACCTGCTGCATGACCGCCGCCCGCAGATGCCGGCGCTCCTGGTGCATGGAGAGGTGGTTGGTCACCGCGGCACCGACGACGCCGCCGGCCGTGGTGTACACCAGGTCCATCCATCCGGGCACGGAAACCGCCTTACTGCGCCGGGGACGAGCGCATCGCCGCGTACCGAAACGGTCCGAGCGTAGGCGGTTCGCCGAGCCCGGAGGAAGAGCGGAACCACGCGGGGCAGGGCCGTGCCCGATACGCCGGACAGGCCCCACCCCTTGTGTGCAGGGGACGGGACGGTCGCGTTCTGCTCGTGTCCGGTGTCTGGCGACGCCGAGCGGCCCTCATCCGGCCTGACGGAGTACGGGCGCGCCGGGCGGCACCGCCCGTCCGGCGTGCTCGGTGCGGGCTCGCAGGATCGCGGTGACGCGGTACGGCCGGACACCAGCCGTGGGCGGGCCGAAGTCGAGGAGTACGTCCGCGCGGCAGTTCGACGCGGTCGTCGCATCCGCCCTCTCCGACCCGGACGAGTTCCGTACCTCGGCGACGGCCTACCGGCGCTCCGGCCACCGGATCGAGGTCGTTGCGGTCGCGATGGCGGAAGCATGGAGCCGACTGGGGTCCTGGGCCGCCCTCTGGACGGGGCGGCCGGCGGCGAGGGGACAAAAGGCCGCCGGACCAGGGGAGCCGACCTGTCGCGGGCCGGCGGGTCCGGGTGGCACGAAGGCCGCCGGGCTCCTTGGTGCCGCACTGAAGAAGCTTCCCGCCATGTGCGGAGGGGACTGGTGCCGTCGTCAACACGTTTCACGAGGATCATTCGGAAGTGATCTTGCCAAGCCGACACGCCTATGACTTTCTGGAATCGATACGCAACCGTCTGTAACAGGCGGTCGGTGAACGGCGAAGGGACGACGATGAGCACCCCCCAGGCGGAAACCACCGGTACCGAGGACACCGCTTCTCCGATCAGCACGATCGCGGGGACCGAGACCGCGGGATCCAAGGGAGATGACGGGCCCGCCGTTTCGGCCCAGCTGAACGGTCCGTACGGACTGGCGGTGGACAGCACCGGCACCCTGTACTCCTCCGACTACTTCAACCACCGGGTCCGGAAGGTCACGACCGACGGGAAGGTCAGTACGGTCGCGGGGACCGGAGTCGCGGGCTACCGGGGCGACAATGGTCCTGCCCTCTCGGCCCAGTTGAACTGCCCACGAGAGGTGGCGGTGGACGGCGCGGGCAACCTCTACATCACCGACTCCGCCAACCACCGGGTCCGGAAGGTCACGCCGGACGGAACGATCAGCACGGCCGTCGGCACGGGCGCCGCGGGGTTCGGCGGTGACGGCGGCTCCGCCACCGCCGCCCGCATCAACTACGCGCTGGGAGCGGCGGTCGACGGTGACGGCGTCCTCTACGTCTCCGACCACGGCAACCACCGGGTCCGGAAGGTCACCGCGGACGGGAAGATCAGTACGATCGCGGGCACCGGGACGGCGGGCTCCAGGGGAGACGGCGGCCCGGCGGCTTCGGCCCAGCTGAACCGTCCGTACGGACTGGCGGTGGACGGCGCGGGCAACCTCTACATCGCCGACGCGGACAACCACCGGGTCCGGAAGGTCGCGCCGGACGGAACGATCAGCACGGTCGCCGGCACGGGCGCCGCGGGGTTCAGCGGTGACGGGGGCCCAGCGGCTTCGGCTCGGCTGAACCTCCCGGTGGCGGTGGCGGTGGACAGTACGGGCACCCTCTACCTCTCCGACTACCGAAACCACCGGGTCCGGAAGGTCGCCCCGGACGGGACGATCAGCACGGTCGCCGGCACGGGCAGTGCCGGCTTCGGCGGTGACGGCGGCCCGGCCGCTTCGGCCCAGTTGAACAACCCGTTCGGTCTCGTCGTGGACTGCGTCGACACCCTCTACATCGCCGACCACCTCAACCACCGGATCCGGAAGATCGCGTCGGCGAGGCTGGGCGGGCTGCCCGATTCGGGCACGGTGGTCTCCTGGGCCAACGTCCGCAGCCGGCTGCGGATGGGGGTGCAGCGGGAGTCCCTCAAGGACGGGGCGGAGATCCATCAGGCCCTTGCCGCGCCCAAGGCCCACCAGCGCTGGCGGTTGATCGCGACGGGGCAGAACGACGGTGAGGTCCTGTACCGGATCGAGAACGTGCGCAGCGGCAAGGTCCTGGAGGTCGCCGAGGCCCAGGAGTTGTCCGGTGCGGTGGTCGCGCAGCGCTCCTACGGGGGCAGTGACGCGCACCACCAGCAGTGGAGGCTGATTCCGGTGGGCTCCGTGACCGACACGCCGCGGGTGTACGAGATCGCGAACCGCAACAGCGGTCTGCTGCTGCGGGTCGACACCAACGCCCGTACAGCGGTCAGGCAGGACGGGGCCGAGGGCGACCACCGGGGCCGCCAGTGGCAGTTGCTCCCCGTGTAGCACACGAGGGGGCGGGGGCGGTTTCGCCCCCGCCCCCTCGTGCTTTCCGAAGCCTCACTGAGAACGGGACGGCTTCTCCGCAGTCGCCTGGGGCGCCTTGGGAGCCTCTGGGGCCTTCGGAGCGTCCGGGGTCTTGGGCGGTTTGGTGAACTCGCTCTTCCTCGGCCTGCTCTCCAGGTCCTCGTCCTTCTGCAGATCTCCCTCCCTTTCCACCGTCTCCCTGGCCTCCTGCATGCCGTCGGAGGCGGCCTTGGTCACCGAGCCGGGATCCTGGGCGTACTGGGCCTGCGCGCCGGCGGACGCCTGGGTGGCCTGGATGAAGGAACCGAGGAAGCCCAGGACGGCCCGCGCTTCGGGCGATGTCTCCTGGACGATCTTCGCGCGGGAGGAGGCCCCGTGGATCGCGTTGTTGAACAGGCTCGTGCTCGTGTCGTCGTACGTGCCCTCGTCGGAGTCCTCGAAGTCGATGTCCTCGCCGGGCCGGGGCTTGGTGCTGTCGGTGGTCACGGAAAAGAGCCCCGCGCCCTTGCCGGCGGAGTTGAAGATGTTGTCGAACACCATGGTCGTCACCTCTGGTCGTCGTGGGGGCGGTGCCGCGTGGTCAGGGTTGCTTGTGGAGCGTCTGCCGGCTGACGGGCAGGCTCTCGCCGTCGAGCATCGTGTGGTGGACCTCCAGGGCGGAGACGACCTCGGCCAGTCCCTTCATGCGGAAGCCTCCGGGGGCCAGGTCGATGTCGCCGACGTCGCGGGCGACCATCCGGCTGAGGCCGGGGTAGGTGCCGGGCTGCGGCGGAGACAGGACCGCCACCGGCACGGCGTACTGCACCGCGATCAGGCCGGAGAAGGTCACCGGGATCTCGTAGGTGTACTGCCTGCGGGTGCGCCGCTGCGAGACGATGGTCTGCACGCGGGAGTTCGGGGGGACCTTGCCGGAGATCTGCGACTTCGAGGCCCAGCTGGTGTTCAGGGAGCCGCCGACAGTGGCCGCGATGCCCAGGGCCAGCTGCGCGTTGAGCGACGCGTTGCCGGTGGCGCTGCCAGAGGTGGTGAACCCCACCGAGTTGGTCATCGTGTTCGACGAGGAGTTCGTCGCGGAGCTGCTCGCGGATGTCTCGGTGGTGTTGGCGTTGTCGACGCCGACGCTGTCCTTGCTGTTCTTGTTGGTCACCGTGTTCGCGTTCTTGTTCGCCGTCCCGTTCTGGCACGACGCGGCGAGTTGCGACTGGAGGTCCAGGCGGAGCTGGTTCTGCAGCTGCAGTTGCAGCGAGGCGCCGACGCTGCCGCCGAAGGTGAGCTTGGCGTCCCCATGCAGCGACCACGTGACCCCGTTGGAGACGGTGAAGTCGACGGAGTCGGTGAAGGTCATCTCGGACTGGCTGCGGTTGACGTAGGTGCGTGAGGAGAAGGTGTCGGGCGGGGGCTGGCCGATGTCGCCCCGCACTTCGATCAGCGGTTCCCCGAGGTTCATGTAGGCGAGCCAGCCCAGCTGGAACGCGGTCCCGGGGAAGGTGCCGAAGCTCGACTTGTTCACGGAGAACCCGACGGGCTTGTGCTTCGCCCCGGAGGCGTCGACGTAGACCAGGTTGGGGTGGTCCAGGATGGACTGCCAGGTCTGTTCGATGTTGAGTTCCCGCAGGTTCTTCTTCGTCAGCGGCTGACGCTTGGCGTCAGCCAGGCTGTATGCGGTGGAAGGCATCTATCCGTCCTCGACTGATCTCGACCGAACCGCGCTCGGTGAAATGTAAACAGAAATCTGCGCACGCTCCGTCAGGCGAAATTACCGCACCCCCTCTCGCCCCGGAAAGGCACATCCGCGCGCCACCCTCCATCGAGTGATCGATTTTCAGAAATCACTTCCGAAACGCCGGTGAAGTGACCTTTCTTCTTCCGTCACTCGATCGATGACTTTTCGGCACCCCTGCCCACGGGTACCGTGACCTCAGGCACTGCCGTGGACGACCTTTCCATCTCAGCCATTGATTCGGTTTTCTGCACTTCTTCGACGAAGCCGGCTCGTCCCGCGGTGATGTGACGTGATGGACGGCCGAATCGAGCGTCCGAAGAATTTTTCTCCCCTCCAGAAAAGGCGAGGTTTCCGCGATGTACACCCAAGAGCGCACGGCGATGTCGAATTTGGTGGTCGGCGGCCCGGTGGCGGTGAACAGTTATGACAACGCGATCGTGGCGGCGCTGGTCGAGAACCGGCCGGTCATGCTCGTCCACGCCTTCAACGGCGGTTATCTGCGGCCCGCCGAGCTGAGCGAGGAGAGCCACGACAAGGGCGTCCAGCTGGCCACCCCCCTCGACCCGGCTACCAAGGAGGCGAAGGGTCACCTCTGGTACGTCACTCCTGCCGGCTTCTTCGGGCAGCGCCCGCTCTACGTCATCGAGAGCGCCGCGGGCCAGGTGACGCCCAAGCCCGCCGCCGCGGGCGACGCCGCAGCCGGACGCGGTGACGACGGCACGCCCAAGCCGCAGCGCAGGCGCGTCACCGTCCACCAGGACGCCCCCCGAAGCACGGCCGACACCGTCCAGGTGGGTCTGCCCGACAAGGTGGGCGACAAGTGGCGCGGGAAGAACGGCGCACCCGAGGACACCCAGCTCTGGATCGTCACGGTCACACCGTGGGGCGGGCTCACCTTCGTGCCCATCACCCACCCCGACGCCATCCTCGGATTCAAGGACCACGCGGTGGCGGCCAACAGCGAGGTGCGCCTCACCTACAACTGGGGCGGGGACTTCACCGGGACGGTCATCAACACGTTCTACCCGCGCCTGCCCAGCGAGTGGAACGTCCCGTACCACCACGTCTTCACGTGATCCACGGCCACCGCCGTACCCCGTCCGTCCCGAACCGACATCCGCACCGCCTGGAAGAGGCACCACGATGCCCGTGCCCACGGAAGAACTGAAACTGGAGATCGTCAACGCCGCCACGGGGAAGACCCTCGTCGCCGAGACCGCACCGGGACGGGGCGAGACGCTCGTCGTCCGCGAGCTCCCCGAGGACGGGCCGAGCCCGGAGCAGTGGCAGATCGTCCCCGTGCCGTCCGCGCAGGACGAGCAGGTGTACGTGATCCGCAACGCGGTCAGCGGCAAGGTCCTCGACCAGCCCGCCGCCGACGGTGGCGTCCGTCAAGAAGACGCCGCCGACAACAAGAAGAGCCAGCAGTGGCGCGTCGTCCCCGTCGAGGGCGAGGCCGGGCTCTGCTTCATCGAGAGCGCGGCCGGAGACGTCGCCCTCGACCTCGGTGGACCCGACGAGAACACCGCCCCGGTCGTCCTGCGCACGTACGACGAGGAGGCGGAGAGCCAGCGGTGGCGGCTCGTCCCCGCCGAGCCCGAGCGCGTCGCCGACCCCGCCCTGCGCTGGGTGTCCCTGGACCACTGGAACGGGCGCCGGTCCTGGCGGCTGAACCGCTCGGCCGCGCTGCGGCCCGTTCCGGGGGCGACGCCCTCCTTCAGCGACATGCTGCTCGTCCTCGACCGGTTCGGGAGCACCCCTGACGCCGGCGCGTGGAAGAGCGAAGGAGCCGCCCCCTCTCCCGACGGCCGGCCGGGTTGGTGGGCCGGGCTCGGCGCGCGGTTCCTCGCCGACACCACGGGCGGGGGACGGGCCGAAGTCATCGGGCTCAAGCCCGCCAAGGGAGCGGTGGCGGCGGCTGCCCGGGGCGACGGCACGTTCGAGGACGAGGAACGCGTCCTGCACCGTCCGGCGCCCTCGTCCAGCCACTCGGACCTGTGGACCCTCGCGGACGTGACGGGTGGCGGCGAGCCTGCCGTCGTCGTGCTCGCCGCCGACGGCGTCCGTGTCTCTCCCCGGGGCGAGGACGGGACGTTCGAACCGGTGTCCGGCGAGTCGGCCCTCAAGGCGTTCGGCCACGGCGAAAAGGCCGGCGGCTGGCTCGTGGACAAACACCCCCGCTTCCTCGCCGACACCACCGGCGACGGCAGGCTCGACGTCGTCGGCTGCCACGACGACGGCGTCTGGATCTCCCTCCAGGACGAGGACGGCACGTTCGCCGAGCCCCTGTACGTCCTCGACGACTTCGGAACCGACCAGGGATGGGCCTCGGCCGACGAGCACCCCCGGTTCCTGGCCAAGACCACCGGCGACGGGACGCCGGACGTCGTCGGCTTCGGCCCCCACGGCGTCGTCGTCGCGCGCGGCCTCGGCGACGGCACCTTCGCATCCTCGAAGCTCGTCCTGAACGACTTCGGCACCGCCCAGGGATGGACCGCCGAGAAGCACCTCAGGTGCCTCGCCGACGTGACCGGCGACGGCAACCCCGACATCGTCGGCTTCGGCGACGAAGGGGTCTGGGTCTCCCACAACCTCGGCGACGGCACGTTCGACCAGGCCCGGCTGGTCTGCCGCGGCTTCGGGTACGGCGACGCCGCCGGCGCCTGGCGGGTCGGCCGCCAACCCCGCTTCCTCGCCGACGTCACCGGCGACGGACGTGTCGACATCGTCGGCTTCGGCGGCCCGGGCGTGTACGTGGCCCGAAACCTCTACCGCCGCTTCAGGACCCGGTAGTCCCCGAGGAGGCCTCCGTCGTCGGCGTCCGCGGGGTGGGTCGAGGATGAGGAGACCGTTCGGGGCCGTGGCAGGGGCTTGCCGCCAGGGCGCGGCGTGAGGTTCATGAGCGGCCCGGCGCCGTTGGCAGGACACGCGAAGGATCATCCCCTGTCGCCTGCTCGCCGTCGCCGTTCTCTCGGCCACCACGCCCGCGTTCGCCGACAAGGACGGCAACCTCGGCAACGGCGTCAACGCCGCCAACGGCTGGAACTCCACCGCCGTCGACGTCTGCCTCCAGGAACTCACGGTCGTTCCCGTCTGAGCGACCGGACAGGTGACCACAAGGACAACGCTCCAACGGCGACGTCGTCGACCACTCGGGCGAGACGACCGGCCCTGATCACTCCCTGGTCGGTCACCGGACCGACCTGACAGAGACCCTTGAATACGGCTGAGTGGTTCACCCGGCGACTTCCGCCAGGTGAACCGTTCAACTGCGGGGCGGTTGCACGCCGAGGGCCTCGGCGGCGAGCGCGGCGCCCTGTACCCGGGCCGCGATCCTGGCGGAGGCCGTACCCCGTGAAGGTGACACCGGTGGTGATCCTGCTGGCCACCTTTCAGGCAGATCCTGTTCCGCTGGCTCGCTCGCCACGTGGCGGCCGACTCTGCCGGTGGCGCCCGTGACCAGCACGGCCACGCCTCTCCTTCCGCGCCGCGACCGCGGCGGTGTCGACGGTCGTGCCCGGCTTCGGAGCAGCCCCTCCACCGCGAACGGACACAGCGGCAGAGAAGATGCTTTCAGGTGCTGAACGGGGGTTGGGACGGGTCGTTCCCCGTGCGGGGTGGTTGTGTCCCTCAGACGGACGAGCGCGCCACGAATTCCGCCTTGACCTGCACTGTTCTGTGGACTTTGCGGCCGTCCAGGCGTTCGTTGAGCAGGCGGGCGGCGGCTCATGAGCTCGGCGAACCCGGTTGCTCCGGCCTCTCGCGTGTGTTCGCCGCGGACGACCAGTTCGTGGGGCAGTGCCATGCCGAGCTGGAGCGCCAGGCTTCTGAGCTGTTCGAGGCGTGGGTCGCCGCCGGTGGCGTCCCGGGGGCCCGCGATCATGGCTATGCGTCGTCGTTGTGTCGCCGCGACCTGTTGCAGCGCGGAGCGGGTGGCCGCGCGGGTGTCGGGTGTCACGAGGTCGATCGGGCCGAAGGAGACGTCGGCGCTGACGACGACGGGCATGCCGGCGTCGGTGAGAGGCTCGAAGTCGCGCGGCTTGAGTCGGAAGGGGGTGATGACGACGCCGGCGAACCGCTGCTGCACGGCTTCTGCCAAGAGCGCCTGCTCCTCGTCGCGGTGTGCGCGCGTGTTGCAGACGACGACGTGCAGCCCGCGCTCCCGGAGTTCCTCCTGCAATGTGGCCGCGAGCTGCGCGTAGAAGGGGTTGGCGATGTCGGGGACGATCAGTGCCGCCAGGCTGGACCGTCCCGTGCGCAGACTGCGCGCCGTGGTGTTGACGGTGAAGGACAGCTCGGCTGTGGCAGCCTCGACGGCAGCCCTGGTTTCGGGGGCCACGTGCCGTTTTCCGGAGAGCACGTAGGAGACCGTGGCGGACGACACTCCGGCCTTACGGGCGGCATCCGTCATGGTGACCCGCTCGCGCACAGCCCCACGCTCCCTTCTGGGGCCACCCCTATGCCACCTCCGGTTCCGCCAGGGAGGCGCTCGGCGGCCGATGGCCGCCGGGGCCGCTTCCCACCTCCGGTTTCCCCCTTCCCGGGGACCGTTCCGTGTCACCCCCGGCTGTCGACGCGGCGCAGCCGCACCAGAGCACTGGCGCAGTCGCCCCGGGGAAATTCCGGAAGGGGCAGGTCGAACCCCGTCAGGGCCGCCCCGGACCATTCGTGTCCCGTCTCCTCGTCGCGGTACCGGGCCTCCGGCACGAGGCCTCGCAGCCGCAGCGGCGGACAGGAGGTCCCGAAGGCCGTGGAGGGCCGCCAGGCCAGGACGACCACGCGTTCGCCGGAGGCGGCGAGGTACTGCACGGCCGTCAGCGGCCCCTCGTCCGGAGCCAGGAGCCGGAACTGTGCCCCGTGCTGGACCACGGGGCGGATGTCCTTGTAGAGCTGGACGAGCCGGCCGGCCTCGGCGAGTTCCGCTTCGGTCCAGCGGGTCAGGTCCCCTCCGATGCCGAGCACGCCGGCCATGGCGCTGTGGAAGCGGAAGGGGAGAGGGACGACGCGGCCCGCCAGTGGGTTGGGGCTGTCGGTCACCCGAGCGGCCATGACTCCGGCCGGATACAGCTGGCTGAAGCCGTGCTGGATCGCGAGGCGGTCCACCGCATCGGTGTTGTCCGAGGTCCACACCTGATCGGTGCGGGCCAGGACGGCCGGGTCGACTCGCCCTCCGCCACCGGCGCAGGCCTCGATGTGCAGGTGCGGGAACTCCGCGCGCAGGCGGTCGAGCACCTGGTGGACGCCGCGGGCGTGGTCCACGTGGCCGCGCTTGGCGTCGGGGCGGGGTCCTACCTCTCCGACAGCGGTAGCTGCAAGCGCAGTTCCCGCTCCTGCCCGGCGCCGTGGAGCGCGGCGAACTCCCCCGCCTCCTTCAGCTTCGTGGCCTGCTCGGGAGCCACCAGCACGACCGTCAAGAACAGCCAGCTCGGAAGCCTGACCAGCACGACGACGCTGGTCAGTGTGAGCGCCGGTGGCAACGACATCGGTTTCGCCGACATCATGGGCGTCTGCGTGCTGCAGTCGGACCAGGCGTGCATCAACGCGGTCAACGAAGGCACGGCCAAGGCCCGCAACCAGCTGCCGGGCCAGCTGGACCAGCTGTACTCGAGCATCAGGTCACGCTCGCCACAGGCCCGCGTCATGGTGCTCGGCTACCCGCGGCTCTACAAACTCGGCAGCTGCATCGTCGGCATCGGTGACACCAAGCGCAAGGCCCTGGACGACGCCGCCGACACCCTGAACAGCGTCATCAGCCAGAGGGCGACCGCCGCCGGATACCAGTTCATCGACGTGCGCGGCGCGTTCAGCGGCCACGAGATTTGCTCGGGTGACGCGTGGATCCACAGCACACGCATCCCCGTCGACGAGAGCTACCACCCCAACAGCAAGGGCCGGCAGTACGGCTACCTGCCCTCCTTCGACGCCATCGCCTGACCGCGTCATCGCCTGACCGCGTTCGCTCCGACGGCGGGCGGCCTTCCCGCCCGCCGTCGGACCTCGCCGCCCGCTTCACCACGGGCACGATGCCGAGGTGTTCGACAAGAACGGTGACGTGGTGCCGTGCGGGCATCAGCGGCCTGCCCGGGGGCCGTCCTTCGTGCGAGTCCTGACGAGTGGGGACTGCGGGGCCGGTTCGGCAGCGTGCATCGCCGGACGCCCCCACACCGGTTCGCAGTTGACGAGCTGTTTGTCGGCCGCGGTCAGTTCCTCCAGGGCGTACGCGGTCGGCCACATCGCGCCCTCGTCGAGTGCTGCCTGGTCATTGAAGTCGAGCGTGGCGCACCGCGACGTGAACTTCTCCGCGCTCTGGAGGGGGCAGACGACCCTGCCGTCCCTGGCGTACGCCGGCATCCCGTACCAGAGCTCGGGCGCGAGGCCGGGAGCGGTGGTTCTGACGATCTCCTGGATCCGCTCGGCAAGGTACCAGTCCGCTCCCGGCATCTCGACGGTCGTACGGCGCGATGAAATCCACTCAACATCTGACAGGTGTGCTCGCGCCACGGAAGAAGGTCCACCGGACCAGACCCCGCCGCGAGAGCGGAGTCCGGAACCACCACCGTCTGCCCCCGAGCCGAACCAGGCTCAGCCGAGACCGCAATGGGCGGCCCACAACGTCCCGGCGCGGCTGGCCGCGTCGACCATCAGAGCCGCCAGTTCCGGTTCGTCAGGTACCGGGAACGAGACGTATGCGCCCCGGCCACCGCCGACTGGTCGGCCGTAGGCTTTCGCGGCGAGGTGGCCGTCCGGGAGAAGCCGGATGTTGAGTGTGGTCAGTTGGAACTCCTCACCACGTCGAGTGTCCGTCCAGCGGAGCTCCTGCGGGATCGTGACGTTGATCGCCAGAGCACTCACTTCCAGGTCGCTGCTCATGGACGGATGCTCTCACGCAGGTCGCACAGGCGGCGGGCGAAGTAGGCGGTTCGATCACGACTCGATACGCGCCCTGGGTTCTGTCGTCGGATGTCACGCCCACATCAGGAGTGGGGGGGAGGGCGACGGCTGCTTCGTAGGACGGGGCGGGCTTGTCGTAGCGGGTGGCGGTGCCACGCCACTGCTCCAGACGGTTGAAGCAGCGTTCCACGGTGTTGCGGCGCTTGCGGACCTCGCGGTCGAAGGTCGGCGGGTGGCCCCCACGGCTGCTGCGCCGGGCCCGGTTGCGGACCCGGTCGGCCCGCTCGGGAATCGTGTGCGGGGTGCCCCGGCGGCGGAACCGGACGCGGATCGCCTTCGCCCGAGCGGCCCGCAGCATGCGGTCGAACACCCCCTCCATCGCCCACCTGCGCAAACACGTATGCAGCATCGTTCACGGACCACAACGCTCGGGCACGTCCCGCCAGGCGGGCCCGGTCCGGAACTTCCACACGATCCCATTCAGAACCCTGCGGTCGTCCAGCCGCTTCCGCCCCCGCGGCGACTCGGGCAGCAACAGCCGGACGAACTCCCACTCGGCATTCGACAGCTCATGGCGACGCATCGCGCTCCTATGATCCACCGACCGCGATCATTTGAAGACACCGCCTAGCGGATCCTCGGGGCCCTCGGGTCGGTGCGGCTGCGCCGACTCTTCGCGTTGCCGCAGCCAGGCGGCCAGGTGCCCGCACGCGGGCCGGCCGTCCCGCTACGGAGAAAGATCACCTTCGTGTGCCCCACACCCGCTCCCACGGAGCCCCTCCCCTATAGTTGCCTTCAGGCAATACTTGTCGTTTGACAAGTATCTGACAGAGGAAGGGATCTGTGACGGAGCGTGAGCCGAAGAGCCGGTCTCGGGAAGGGTGGAAGCATGCGCTCATCGGCGCATCCGACGGCCTCAGGCCGACTCCGAGGCAAGGGCTTCCGGTCCGGTGGGGCCCGGTGCAGCACCCCCTGTCACCGCCCGGATTCCCACCAGTCCCCGCATCAGCATGGTCCGCTCGGTAGTGGTCATCCTGCCCAGCAGCCCGTTCAGGACTTCCTCGCGGCGGGCCCGAAGCGATTCGAGATAGCTCGCGCCCCGGCGTGACAGGCTGAGCTCCAGCGCGCGGCGGTCAGAGGGACTGTGGGTCCGCTCGATGAATCCCACCGCGTGCAGGCGGTCGCACATCCGGCTGACCGAGGGCGGCATGGAGTCGAGCTCCGCGGCGAGCGTCCGCAGGTTCATCACTCCCCCGCGCTCCAGCACATAGAGCACACGGACCTGGGACGACGACAGCGGGGCTGTCGAGACCGCCTCTCCTTGATGCCACAGGACCTCGAGCAGCTCCAGAACATCACGCGCAATACTGGCGACGGATCCCTCCGCACCGTCCTGCCGCAGTGCTTCCTCCGGTCGCCCAGACATGAGAGGAGCTTCCTTTCACATATGCTTTAAAACCAGGTGGTAATCCAACAATGCACAGATTTATCGCAGTCGAACGCGCTCTGCGCTCCGCCGCTCCCGACGCTCTTCTTCAGGTTCTGGAAGAGGGGCTGAGCACACAGTACGGCGCCACCGACGTCACCTTGCTCATGGCCGACTACGCTATGACCATACTGCAACCGGTCGCATCTCTCCCTTACACGACCGAACCGATCCCTGTCCACTCCAGCGCTCCCGGGCAGGCCTTCAACTGGCAGCGGCCCCACACCGAGGCCGGAGGGGAGAACAGCTCCGTGGCCGTGTACCTGCCGGTGAGCGTACGCGGCGACCGCATCGGGGTCCTCGGCCTGCGGCTGCCCTCCTGGCAGGACGGCTCCGACGTCGCCCAGGAGCTGACGCAGATCGCAGAAGTCCTCGGCCACGAGATCATCGTCAGCGAACGCGATACCGATCTCTATCTCCAGGCCCGGCGCGCCGACCGGCTCACACTCGCCGCCGAAATGCAGTGGCAGCTGCTTCCCGGACGTTCCTGCACGCGTCCCGAGTACGAAATCGGTGCGCAGCTTGAACCCGCCTACGCGATCTACGGTGACAATTTCGACTGGTCGACAACCTCTCGGGACCTCACGTTGACCGTGACCAACGGGATGGGCGAAGGCATTGAGGCGGCGCTGCTCACCAACCTCGCGATCAACGCCCTGCGCAACGCCCGGCGGGCCGGCCTGTCCCTGACCGACCAGGCCTACCTCGCCGACCAGGCCATCTACGGACAGCACCGGGGAACCCAGCACCTCGCGGTGTTGCTGCTCCGCTTCGACCTGGCCACCGGCGCCACGGAGATCGTGGACGCCGGTTCACCCAAGATGTGGCGCGTGCGGCGCGGGAAGGTCGAACAGATCGAACTGGAAGCCCAGCTCCCCCTCGGCATGTTCGAAGACACCGTCTACACGGCCGAGCAGTTCCAGACCGAGCGGGGCGACCGCCTCGTCTTCGTCAGCGACGGTGTCTACAACGTCGCCTCACCCGCCGGAGAACGCTACAGCGACCGCGCCCTGGCCCGGGCCCTGACCAGCACCCGGCTCCTGCCCGCCTCCCAGGTCCCCCGCGCCGTCCTGCAAGAACTCACCGGCCACCGCGGCCTGATCGACCCCGACGACGACGCCATGGTCGTCTGCCTGGACTGGCACGGACGGCCCGCCGCCCAGGAGAACGCCTCATAGCTCGGTCTTCGGAGAACCGTCCGGACCCGGCTCCCTGTCGCACATCGCGGCGCCTCCCTGTCCAGGGCGGCGGACCACGTCCTGGCTGACCGGTTGTCACCGGTTCGACCACCGCCACGAACGCCACCCCCGCAACCACCTGGCCTTCCTCGGCCTCGCCGCAGCCGTCTGCCGCTGCAAGCGACTCGTCCGCCTCACCACACAGGACACGGCCCTCCAGGGCATCGACGTCGTCGCGTCCAGAGGCGGGGCGGCAGGCCGGTCATGACCGTCAGCTTGCGCCGGGCCCTGGTACGGGGGCCCCTCGGCACTGGGTGCGGTGCCCTTCTCCGTGGTCGGGGCGGTCATGCGGGCACACCCCTTTCGGACTCACGCCCGCTCGGTGTGAGCCACGGCAGGGACGACTTCCGTTGCTCCCGGCGGGTTCTTACCGAGGAGAGCGGGAGGGTGATCACCGCTCTCGTGCCAGGAGAGCGCGCCGGCGATCGGCCGATTCCCTCATGTCTTCGACGACCCGTTCCAGGAAAGTCCCCGCCCGGAGGAGCCGCTGCCCCACCGGAGAGTCCGAGCCGAGCACTTCGGCCGCCGCCATCGCGGCCCGGGCCGACTCCAGGGTCCGCCACGCGCTGACGGTGATCGAGTGGTACCAGGCTTCGTCGTCGACGACGTAGACGTCGCGCCGCCGCTGCGGATCGCGCTCGCGCCGGACATGTCCGTGCCGGACCAGGAAGCCGGCGGCCACGGAGACGGAGGCAGGGCTGACCTTCAGTCTGCGGACCAACTCGGCCGCAGTACGCGTGCCGTCTTCGGACAGCAGGAGGTCGACGTGCACACGCGCCGTCATCCTCGGCATCCCCGACCCGACCGCCGGCTCGATGATCTCGTCCTTCACCGTGCCGTGCGGGGGTGGATCCGCGTGGGGGTGTGCCGGTGCGGTGCCCCGCCGCGCCCGCTCGACCGTGGCCCGGTGCGCCTGCTGGGACCGGTACCCGCCAGGCCCGCCGTTGCGTGACACTTCCCGGCTGATGGTCGAGGTCGGGCGCTCGGGCCTGCGGGCGGTCTCGACGCAAGAGAGGCCGTCGGCACGTCCGGTCGCGATGTGCCGGTGCTCCTGCTGGGTCAACCGTCCTCCCGGCATACCGCCAGTATTGCCTTCGCCGCCAACCATTGCAACGCATCGTTGCATTCAGACGCACATCATTGCACCAACTTAGCCACTTTAACTTGCCAATACGCCGCCTAGCCGTTGACGTAACCCTGAATGCAACGTAGCTTTCAAACAATCCGAAACATGCCATAGCGCGAGACGAGGAACGGCCATGAGCGAATCCGTCCACACCGTCACCACCTTGCCGACGGGCCGCCGTGCCGGCTGCCCCTTCGACCCGCCTGCCGAGTTGCTCGACGCCCACCGACACGGCCCCATCAGCGGCTACACCCACCCCGGCGGAAAACCCGGTTGGCTGATCACGGGGTACGACATGATGCGGTCGGTCCTGGCCGATCCCCGGTTCAGCTCGCGCAAGGACCTCATGAACGTCGTCGACTTCGAGCTCCCTCCGGCACCGCCCGGCGAGTTCCTGCTGATGGACGACCCGGAGCACAGCCGCTACCGGAAGCCGCTGGTGGGCAGGTTCACCGTGCGGCGGATGCGGATGCTCACCGAGCGGATCGAGCAGATCACCGCCGACCGTCTGGACGCCATGGAGGCGGCCGGGCCGCCGACCGACCTGGTGACCGCGTTCGCCAAACCCATCCCCACCATCGTGATCTGCGAGATCCTCGGCGTGCCCTACGAGGACCGGGCGTCCTTCCAGGAACAGATCGACGCCTTCATGGGCGGGGAGGTCAGCGACGAGGAACTGGTCGCGGCCTACACCGCGACCCAGGAATACCTCGCACAATTGGTGGCCGCCAAGCGCGCCCACCCCACCGACGACATCCTCAGCGAACTCACCGACAGCGACCTGACCGACGAGGAGTTGAGGGGAGTCAGCCTGATCCTCCTCGCGGCCGGATTCGACACCACTGCGAACATGCTGTCCCTCGGCACCTTCGCGCTGCTCCAGCACCCGGAGCAACTCGCCGCGCTGCGCGCCGACCCCGCACTCACCGACGGGGCCGTGGAGGAACTGCTGCGCTATCTGAGCGTTGCCAAGACCTTCCACCGGACGGCGCTGGAAGACGTCGAGCTGGGAGGCCGGACCATCAAGGCCGGCACGACCGTCGTCCTTTCGTACAACACCGCCAACCGCGACCCCGAGCGCTTCACCGACCCCCATGCGCTCGACATCCGGCGCCGGGCCACCGGACACCTGGCCTTCGGCCACGGCATCCACCAGTGCCTCGGTCAGCAGCTCGCCCGTGTCGAAATGCGGGTCGCGTTCCGCGCGTTGATCGACCGGTTCCCCACTCTGCGCCTGGCCGTACCGGCCGCCGAGGTCGCCCTGCGCCCGGAGACGGCGGACATCTTCGGCGTCAAGAGCCTCCCGGTCGCATGGGACGCGAAATGAGCACGCCGCACCTGAGCGTCGACCGCGAGCGCTGCATAGGTGCCGGGATGTGCGCCATGACCGCTCCCGACGTCTTCGACCAGGATCCGGACGACGGCCTCGTCATCCTGCTGCGTCCCGAACCGGCCGCCGCCCACGGCGCAGCCGCGCAGATGGCCGTCGGCCTGTGTCCCGCCGGGGCGATCACCCTCCACGAGCCGGAAGCCGGCAGTTCCTGACCTCCGGGGCAACCGCCTGCGGACCGCGCCGTACGAGCCGGCACGGATCTCACGCGGAGAGCTCTCCCAGGTCCAGAGGCCTTCTCCAGAAGTTGCGGCGGTGGACTGCCTCAAGTTCGGTCTGGAGTGGGGACGGGGGCACCACCAGCACGGGGCAGGCCGCGTGAGCGAGGCAGTGCCGTGCCACCGAGGGACGGACGAGGCGGCGAAACGCGGTACGCGGCCCCGTACCGACCACGAGGAGGTCTTCCGGGCCACGCGCGATGCTCACGAGGGCGGCGCCCGGAGTGCCGTGCGCCGTGAGGCCCGCGAGGGGGACACCGGGTCCCGCCGTGCCGAAGGCCGTGTCGAAGATGTCCCTCAGCCGCTCGACGGCCGCAGCCCGGTGTTCCGCCAGGGCGGAAGGCAGGCGGCCGTTTCGGCTTCCGAGTTCGCCGCCGGGCGGCTGCCAGGCGAGGACGGCCCACAGTTCCGCGTCGCGCACGCGGGCCTCCGCCGCCGCCCTGTGCAGCGCGGTCATGCCCCCCGGGGTTTCCGTTACGCCGACCACGACTCTCCGCACGACCTGTGTCCCCTTCTCGTATCGTGGTTCGTATGAAAGGGCTTCGCCGATGGTTCGGCAGGGTCCTTGACGCTTCTCTCACTCCGCGGCCGCCGGTCATGACGAATCCCTGATGCCGGGCGGCGCCGTCCGTCAGTGACGTATATGGACCGGGCCGGTCGCCGTATGGGATCCGTCATGGGCCGTCCCCGGGCGGGGAGGTCCGGGGATAGCTTCGTCGCCGTGCCCCGGAACGCCTCCCCGCGTCCGGGGCCCCACCCGTCCCTCACGGTTCCCTCAGGAGAGCCCCATGTGTCTGTTCCAGTACGACGACGATCCGGAGCCCGAGGAACCGGTCCCGGCCGGACTCCTCCACGTGCCCGTCCGGCCGGGAACGACAGAGGTGGTGCTGCGCATGTTCCGCACCCCTCTGGGCGAGCGCACCGCCGTCGGATTCACCCGTCCCGACCTGCTGGTCTCCGTCCTGGGCCCGGAGCAGCCCTGGATCCGGCTCTCCAAGTCGGCACTGCGCGCCCTGACCTCGCCCCTCGGCGCGTGCCGGCTGACGATCGACCCGACGCTCACCGCCTCCGCGGTCACCCGCCTGACGGCGGACACCGCCGGGATCGCGGCCCGTGCCTGGTGAGGAGGTTCCGATGACAACCGAGATCGTTCCCGAACTCTCCACCGGCACGGAGGACCTGTCCGTGTGGCCCGCGTCCACGCGGCTCCTCCCGCGCGGCGACCTGGCCGTCGGCCGGGTGTCACTGGCGGAGGTGGCCGAGCGCTTCGGTACCCCCGTCTACGTCCTCGACGAGGGTGAGGTGCGCGAACGCTGCCGGATCTACCGGGACGCCTTCCCCGACGCCGACGTGCTGTACGCGGCCAAGGCGTTCCTGTCCCGCGGGGTGGCCGGCTGGGTGCGGGAGGAGGGCCTCGGCCTGGACGCGTGCTCCGCCGGGGAGCTGGAGCTCGCCGTCACGGCCGGCTTCCCGCCGGAGCGCGTCGTGCTGCACGGCAACGCGAAGTCGCCCCGCGACCTGGAGGTGGCCCTGCGGCTCGGCGTGGGGCGGATCGTCATCGACGGTCCGTCGGAGATCGCCCGGATCGCGGCCGCGGTCGCCCCGGGCGAGCGGCAGAAGGTCATGGTGCGCGTGGTGCCGGGCGTCTCGGCCGGCGGTCACGACAAGATCCGCACCGGTACGGACGGCCAGAAGTTCGGCCTGTCCCTCACAGATGGTTCGGCGCAGTACGCCGTGGCGCGGATCCTGGACCAGCCCGGGCTCGAACTGACCGGCTTGCACTGCCACATAGGCTCCCAGATCACCGAGACGGAGCCCTACCTGGTGGCCCTGCGCCGCATGGTCGGCCTGATGGCCCGCATCCGTGACGCGCACGGTGTCACCCTGCCCGAGCTGGACATGGGCGGCGGCCACGGCATCGCCTACCGGCCCGGCGAGCCCTCCCTCGACCTCACCTCCTTCGCCCGGCGGCTGCGCGCGGAGCTCGTCGACGGCTGTGCCGCCGCCCGGCTGACCGTCCCCCGGCTCGCCGTCGAGCCCGGCCGGGCCGTGGTCGGGCCGGCCGGGATCGCCCTGTACCGGGTGCTGGCCGTCAAGGACACCGGCGGAAAGGTGTTCGTCGCGGTGGACGGCGGCATGGGCGACAATCCGCGGCCCGCCCTGTACGGCGCGCGCTACGCACCCCATCTGGTAGGGCGCCGTTCGACTGCCGCACTCCGTGCGATCACCGTGGTGGGCCGGCACTGCGAGGCCGGTGACGTCCTCGCGGCCGACGCGGAACTGCCCGGTGACATCCGGCCCGGCGACCTGCTCGCCGTACCGGTGGCCGGTGCCTACCACCTGTCCATGGCCTCCGGCTACAACCTCGTCGGCCGCCCCGCCGTCGTGGCGGTTCACGACGGCACGGCCCGGGTGCTGGTCCGCCGCGAGACGCTGGACGACTTCCGCGGCAGGGACATCGGGGAGTGAGGTCGCCTCCCCGGCCCCGCCCGTGGAAGGGGCCGGGGCGACGGGGTGCGCGCCGTCTCACCGGGGGGCGGCCCTCTCGATCGCCCCGTCTGCCGTCCTCGCGTCGATCAGGGACACCCACTCCGAGGGGCGGCCTGCCGGCGTCCCTGTCCCTTCCTTGACGAGACCCGTGCCGTCGGCACCGGCCGGAACCGCTTCGGCGGCTCCGGTCAGAGCCATTTGTTGCGGCGTAGGGCGCGGTAGACGGCCGTGCACGCGGTGATCATGACCAGCCAGACGGCTGGGTAGCCGTAGGGGGAGGTGAGTTCGGGCATGTGCTCGAAGTTCATGCCGTAGATGCCGACGATCATGGTGGGGACGGCGATGAGCGCGGCCCAGGCACTGATGCGGCGCATGTCGGCGTTCTGCTGGACGCCGAGTTGGGCGATGCTGGCGGTGAGCATGCCGGTGATCAGTTCGTCGAAGGACAGGATCTGTTCGATGACGCGTTGGTGGTGGTCGGTGACGTCTCGGAAGTAGGTGGCCACCTTCGGTGGGATCCCCGGTACGTTGCTGTCGCTCAGGCGCTGCAGGGAGCCGGTGAGGGGCATGACGGCACGTTTGAACTCCAGCAGTTCGCGCTTGAGCTGGTAGATGCGTGCGGCGTCGACGGGGGTGTCGGGAGAGAAGACCTCGGCTTCCAGGGTGTCGACGTCGCCGGCGAAGGCGTCGGCGACGTCGATGTAACGGTCGACGACCATGTCGGCCACCGCGTGCAGGACGGCCGCGGGACCGCAGCCCAGCTGCAGGGGGTCTTCCTGGAGCAGACGGCGCACCCCTTCCAGCGGAGGCGCGCTGCCGTGGCGGACGGTGATCGCGTAGCCGGGGCCGGCGAAGACCATGATCTCGCCGGTGTCGACGATCTCGCTGGTCGCGGTGACCTTCTCGTGGTCGACGTAGACGATCGTCTTCAGCACCAGGAACAGCATGTCGCCGTAGCGCTCCAGTTTGGGACGCTGGTGGGCGTGGACGGCGTCCTCCACCGCCAGGGGGTGCAGGCCGAACGCGTCGGCCACCTCCTGCAGCTGCTCCGCGGTGGGCTCGTACAAGCCGATCCACGCGAACCGTCCGGCCTGCGGGTCTATCCGCTTCGTGATCGCGTCCAGACCCACCTGCCCGGGGATCCGGCAGCCGTCCTCGTACAGGGCGCAGTCCACCACCGAGGGAGGCAGAGCCCCCTCCTTCTTGCCGTTCTGCTGTGTCACTGGCCCCTCGTTCCGTTCGTTCCCGTATCGAGGGGCAACCTACCCACCTGGTGGACGCCCGACTTCCGTGGCGGACGCTCGAGGTCCGCCGTCGAGGCCGGCCGAGGAGGTACCCCCCCCTCGAACCCCACATCGCCTCCGGTCGAAGCCGGTGCCCGTCATCGGCCTCGTGTCACCCTCCCCGTGAAGGTGTCCGGGAGCGACGGGCGAGGGTCACCTGCCGTGCGGAGGCCGAGCACCGTGGTCGAGCCGCCTCCGGGGGTGTCCTCGATGGTCACCGTGCCGCCCGTCGCCTCGACCGCACGGCCCGACATCGTGAGGACGTTCCGCTGGACCAACCGGTCCATGCCCGCGATGCCGATCGCGGAGAGCAGGGCGCCGATGGTGGTCGGGATGAAGCAGACCAGGAGGGCCGTCAGGACGATCAGGGAGGTCTGCTCGTCGGCACCGGCGTAGATCGCGAAGGGCTTGAGGGTCACCACCGCGAGCAGGAACACGATCGTGCCGGTGAACTGCCCGACCGCGTGGATGCCGGAGAAGTTCTGGATCGCGCCGCGGGCGACGAGCACGAGCGCACCGATGACGGAGATCGGCAGCAGGATCCGGACCGTGCCCCGGACCGGATCGGCCCAGAAGTTGCCCAGCTCACCGGTGCGGGAGCGGGCGAAGCCACGCACCAGGGCGACGGCCACCGCCATGCCGACGGCCGCCGACACGAAGTTCTGCACCGCGAGGCCGCCGGTCTGCACGACGTGGCTCATGGCCTGTTCGCCTTAGTACGACCGCCAGTCGGTGTTGGCCACGAAGGACGCGGCCGTGTTGAACGCGTGGTCCGGGCCGATCGACACGGAGCCGAGCGAACCGGGCAGCGACCCCTGCACCCGCTGGAGCAGGTACGGGAACAGGACGCTCACCGCGGAGAAGGCGAGAACTCCGCGCAGGCACGCCGGCCAGCGCGTCTCCACCGACGGGTTCGCACCGATCGCCCGGTAGATCCGCTTCTCGGGCCGGTAGTGCTTCTCCGGGGAGTACACCTTCGCCATGTGGTCGCCCAGCGGCCGGCAGGACAGGCCGAGGGCGACGACCAGCGCCAGAAGCTGGAGCACGCCGGCAAGAACAGGACTCATCTCTTGGCTCAGAACCTCTCCGGTTCGAGGAGGGCGAGGACGAGATAGCCCAGGAGGGCGACGGCGACGAACAGACCGACGACGTTCTCGACAGTCACAGCTTCGCCACCCCCTCGGCGATGAACGCCACCGGCGCGAAGACCGCGACCGTGGTGACGACGAAGGCCAGGTCGGCCATCGTGAGCTCCTGCTGAAGAAGGAAAGCGGATTCTCGGACGAGATGAGAAAACATCCTTTTGCGCCGCCCACCGTCTTCGTTGACACCCCCCTTACGCCCTTGGCACCCCTTTTGACGCGTCCTCTACGTGGGACTACGGGCGCGTGGTGGCCCTCCCCCTACAACGGCCGGAAGCGGTACGGACTCGCCGGTGGACGTCTCGGCCACGTCCTGGACCGCCCGCTCGCTGTCGTCCGGGCGGGCTGCGACGCACGGCGGGGCAAGGGCTGCTGCTGATTCGGCACGCTTCACCCCCCCGGTGTCGGCGGCCCTCCGTAACGGACCCGCACGGTTGGCACCCGAGGGGGCTCCTGGTACTCCTCGGCGTGCGGAACCGGCCACGGCAGTACCTCCCGGCGCCGGCGCTCCGTCCGTGTTCACGGGACGGCCCTCGCTCCGGGACGTCCGGGTCCCGTGCCGGGCACGCGGTCCGCGCACGGCCTCAGCGTTCGGCGCGTACGGGAGTGCCGTGGACGGGACCCTCCGCGCGGGGCAGAGAGACCAGGAGGACCAGGGCCTCGACGCCCGGCGCCGGTCAGAACTTCTCCGGGTTGATCAGTGCGGCCACCAGGTAGCCGACGATGCCGAGGGCGACGATGAGACCGACCACGTTCTCGATGGTCACGCAGGATCGACTCCCTTTGCAGAAGGGCGGATGACGGAGTGCGGTCGTCCTCCCCTCATCGAAACGGGGGTGGCGCGGCCGCTCGTCCACTGTGACGCCACCCCGTCGGGCGAACCGTGAACACTGACGGAGCCTTGACAGGTTCCGTACGGGCGGATCACACGATCGGACGAGTCCGGCCGGAGAACGCGGTTTCCGGAGACGCGGGGGCGGGGCTCGTCACGGACACGTCCGGTACGCACCGGATCTGCGGTCGCCTCCCGTCCCCCCAACCCGGAACGTCCTTGCGTCGTACGGGCCTCGTCAGAACCCGCGCTTCACCGCCAGCAGTGCCCCGGGCGACTGGATTCGTCCTGGGTGGCTCAGCGGCCCGAGGACGCCAGTGGTTCGACCGTCCCGGGCCGTGCAGGGGCGCGGGCCCGTCTTGCCGTCCGATACCCGCCTCCGCCCTGCGGCTCCGCCGTCCGTCCGCAGCCGTGCGGCCGGTGTGCCGGCGCGGGTACCGCGCGGGGTGATCGTCCGGCGCCTGCGCGACCGGGGCGGACCGACACTCGCCGCCCCACCAGGCCCCGGCCGGATCGGCTCCACCTGGGGCGCCCCCGTGCCGCTCGTCCGGTTCGGGCGTGGCTGGGCCGCCTTCGGCAGGAGCGGGGGGATGACGGTGGTCCGTACCCGGTTCACCGGAAGCCGGTACGGGGAGGTGGTCTGCACCACCGGCCCCGGAGAGCGGCGACAGCGCCTGAGCCCGGTCTGGCCTCGCCGGGCTGCCGCCGGCATCGCCGCACGGGGGCGCACCGCGACCTGGAGCGGCTCGCGCGACGACCGCGCGGGTCCCTCCTCGCCTGGACCGGTGGTTTCCGGCCGGTCCGCGAGCACGTGGGCCGGCCGACGGCTCCCTTCCCGTCAGCGGCGCGTCAAATCTTTCCGCCGCCGCGTAAACAACGCGTAGCCCTACCCGGTTCCTCCGTCCCGAACGTCTAGCGTCAGCGCCATGCAGCCCCCGCTTCCCGCTCCCCGCCCCGCACCCGGCCCCGTCGACGAGGTACTGCACGACACCGGCTGGGCAGGCGAGGCCCGTTACGCCCTGGCGTGCGCGGGATCACTGCTCGGGGTGTCGCTGGGCGTCGACGCCTGCGCGCACGAGCCGACCCTGCTCGGCACAGCGGGGTGGATCGCCCTGGCCGCAGCCCTGCTGGTGGTCCTGCTGCCCGCACGGGTGGGAGTCGCACCGGGCCTGCTCGTGGTCCGGGGACCGTGGCTCACCAGGACGGTCCGCATCGACCGGCTCGTCTCGGTCTCGTGGCCGCAGGGCACCTCCCGGCGTCTGATCCTGCGGGACGACGAGGGATCGCGGGCCGAGGTCGACCTCCGGGTCCTCCTCGCCAACCCGGGGTTGTGGTTGCGGATCGAGACGGGCGCCCGCACCTCCCGTCAGCGCGGCACCCTGACCCACGGCACCACCGACCTCGCCTGCCTCTCCCTACGTCTCCACGCGGAGACGACGCGCTGCATCCTCAAGGTCTCCGGCCTGCAGTAGCCCTTCCGATGCGTCCGGCACGAACGCGGCGAGGACGGCCGGGACATGCGCCCCGAACCGGCCTCCTCCGGTACCGGCACCCGTCCGGGCACGGGTGTGCACACGAAGGACCGTGGCACCGGCCGCACGCGACGACCCGCAGGACGCCGACGACGCCGCCGGTCGGAGCGACGGAAGCCGGGGGCGGGGGCCGCTTCCCGGGAAGGCGTCGCGTGCCGGGCCGGCGGCATCGCCGGTCGTCCACCCGGAGTGCTTTCGCGGGGTGTGCCGGCCGCACCGGTCACGGGTCAGCCGCCGACGTGGATGCCGGGGCGGCGGTCGGGGTCGGGTTCGTGTCGGCGGATGATCTCGCGGGTGACGGGTGCGGTGTCGCCGCGGCCCAGGAGGAAGTAGCGGAACATGTGCTTCAGGGGGCTTCCCTCGGCCCAGGCGAAGTAGCAGTGGGGTTTGACGCCGGTGGTGTCGCGCAGGGCGAGGAGGACCGCGGCGATGGCGTTGGGGGCCGCCGGGGCCTGGGCGCGCAGGATCCGGTGCCCGTCCACCTCGACGCCGTGGACGGTGAGGACCTCGCTGAAGTCGGAGGGGTCGACCACGTCGATCTCCAGGAACAGGACGTCGGCCCGGCCCGGGACCGGGTTGGTGCCACGCTGTTCGCGTTCCTTGTCGCGGTACTCGGCGCCGTCGCCGGCCTGGCGGCGGTTGGCGATGATGTTGATGGCGTCGTCGTGGGCCAGGGTGTCGGTGAGGAACCTCCGGGCGTCTTCGTCGAAGACGAGGCGGTCGGCGCGCAGCTCGGTGGTGCGCGTGACGCGGGAGATCAGCGAGACGACGACGATGCCGGCGATGAAGAAGCCGGAGATGGTGATGCCGTCGGGCTTGTCGATGATGTTGTAGACCAGCGCGTACAGCAGGACCAGGGTCAGGAGCGCGAAACCGGCGGCGGCCGGCCGGCGGCCGGAGCGTGCCACGGAGACGGTGACGGCGAAGGCGCCTGAGACCATCATGGCCAGGATGCCGGTGGCGTACGCGCCGGCCTGGGCGTCGACGTCGGCGTCGAAGGCGATGGTGATGAGGACGCACAGGGCGGTGTAGACGAGGACCACGGGGCGTACCGCGCGTCCCCATTCGGGGGCCATGCCGTAGCCGGGGAGGTAGCGGGGGACGATGTTGATCAGTCCGGCCATGGCCGAGGCGCCGGCGAACCACAGGATGAGGATGGTGCTGATGTCGTAGACGGTGCCGAACGCCTCCCCGACGTGCTCGTGCGCGAGCCAGGCCAGGGCCCGGCCGTTCGCCGCGCCACCGGGCTCGAACTCCTCGTGGGGGATGAGGACGGTGGTCACGAAACTGGAGGCCAGCAGGTAGACGCTCATGATCAGCGCGGCGGCGGTCAGCAGCAGACGGGTGTTGCGGATCCGCGACCGCAGCCGCTGCTCGTCGTCGGCGCCGTCGGCCGCCACCAGGGGCATCATGCTCACCCCGGTCTCGAACCCGGACAGACCGAGCACGAGCAGCGGGAAGGCGAGGAGCGCCGGTGCCATCAGGTCTCCGAATCCGCCTCCCCCCTCGACGAGGGCGTCGGTCCAGGCGGAGAACGCGCCCGGGGTGGTGAACACGTGCGCCAGGCCGACGACGATCACGACCGCGTTCAGCAGCAGGAAGACGGCGACCAGCGGGATGGCGACGCTGACGGCCTCGCTGAAGCCGAGGAGGAAGACCCCGCCGAGGACCAGGAGCAGCACTACGGTGAGGGCGACTTCGTGGCCGTGCAGGGCCTCGGGGAAGAAGGGGTTCTCCACCACGTGCACCGACGCGTCCGCCGTCGACAGGGTGATCGTGATGATCCACGACGTGGCCACGAAACCGAGCAGGACCAGCACGAACAGCTTGCCCCACCAGAAGGGCAGCAGGTCCTCCAGCATGGCCACGGACCCGGCGCCGTGCGGACTCTCCTTGGCCACCCGCCGGTACATCGGCAGCATGCCCACCAGCGTCAGCGCCACGATCAGCAGCGTTGCCAGGGGCGAGACGGCCCCTGCGGCGAGGGCGGCGATGGCCGGTACGTAGGCGAGACTGGAGAAGTAGTCGACCCCGGTCAGGCACATCACCTTCCACCAGGCGTGCGGCTCGCCGTGCCCCTCTCCGGCCGCCGGTCCCACGGGCTGCACCCGGTGGCGCAGCATCCACCGCGCCAGGCGCCCGGTCGGTTCCGGCCGCAGCGCGGGACTGTCCACCACCTCGGGCACGGCCAGGCCCTTCGTGTCCTTCATGTCTCCCATCGACTTCCCTCGTTCCTGCCCGCAGGCCTGACCGCCGCCGCACACGCGGTGACGCGAGCACCGAGTATGCGGCCTCCCGGCAACACACCCCGTCTGCCCCGAACACGCCGGTAACGCCTCGTGCGAGAGTGTCGAGAAGCGCCCGGAGACGGTTTCACCGCCGGGAGGGAACGGGAACCGGCGGCACCGCGGCGTGTCCGGAACTCTTTGTTCCGGCGCCCGCCAGGCCTTGCCCGCCAGGATCATCATGTCGCCTCGGAAGCACGACAGCCGACCGGGCCCCTCCTTGGTCGGAATCGCCAACATGCAGCTCCACCTGCGCTGTTGTACGGGCAGGCGTTACGGGCGCCGGATCAGATCGACCAGGACAGCGGCGATGAACAACCACACGCCGACCCCTATCACCCAGAGGGACCCCACGGCGCCTCCCCACGCGATCAGACACGCGCCGGCCACGGCCAGCGCATACGCGATCCACCGAGCACGGCGATCGGAACCCCAGAAATCAGCCACGCCGGAAGCCTCTCGCCGCCCCTTCCCCACAGCCTGCGGCAAGGCGATTCCTATTACGTTCTTAACACCCGCATCCGGCCGTTCAGCAGGTGCTCGGCACCGTCCACCCAACGGATGCGGGCCGGCGTTCCGGCGCGGGTCGCCGGTACGCGTTCGGGCCGACGTCACGCACCACGTTCCCAGACCTTGTTCTACGTAGTGGGGCGATCGTCGCATTCGCCATGGGGTCCGGCCGGATACCCACCGCACAGTGCCGGACCCGCCGGTGGCACAGCAGACCGCGCCGGGCACGCCTGAGGGGCACCACGGGCGACTCCGACGAAGTCGTTGCCGACAGCTCAGGCAAGGGACCGGTCACCGTCACCGTCCTCGCAGGCGACAAAGCCTTTCAGGCGGTCGACCAAGATCCGCGGGAGCGAACGCGGCCTTCGCCGGGCCCCTGGCGGCACCGGACGCCGGACCGCTTCCATGAATCCGCCCGGCCCCTTCGACCGGTGCAGGGCCGGCAGCGGCCGGTCCGTGCTGGCGTGCTGCGTCCGGGCCCCGGCCGGTGTCCCGGAGCCCCCACGCGGAGTCAGAGGTCGATGATCCGGAGTGCGAAGAAGAGCGCCACGGAGAGCGAGCCGAGGAGGATGAGGGACACCCAGATCATGGGGTGTTCCCAGATGCCCCCGTCGGGCCGCTCGGGATGGGCGGACGAGATCGAACCCTCGACGGGCGGGGTCTCCTCGGGGGGTACGAGCGATTCGGCCATGACCTCTCCTCCGATCGGCGAGGCGAATGCGTTGCCGTCTTCACCGTCGCTCGACGGAGGGAGGGGCACCAGCCGCGTCGTTCTTGCGTCGAAACGCGACGCCAGAGGCACGGGGCACGTGGCGGACGCTCGTCGCACCCGGGCCTTCGTCACGGTCGGTCCGGTCCTGCCGGGCCTCCGCGACCGCTCACCACTTGCGCCGCTCCTCGGCCGGCGGCTCGGGCGACGTCTCGGTGCGGCCGCCCAGGAGCTGGTGCGGCCTGAGCCTGCGCGTCGCGTCCGCGAACGGCGCCCGGACGGGGTGCCGGTACTCCGACGTCCTGCCGGGCCGCCGGTCGGTCGCGGGACGGCGCGGCTGGGAGGCGGGGTCGGGGGGCGGAAGCTCCTCGTCCCTGATCCTCGCGCCGAGAAGGAAAGCGCCGATGATCACGGCGACGACGACGAGTCCGACCGACGCCTGGGCCAGTCCCGTCTGCCAGACGGCGGCGGCGTTCGTGAAGGGCGCGGAGCCCGACGCGCATACGCTCATGTCACGTCCCTGTGGTCGGGAGGAGGGAGCCGCCGGATGTGCAACCGGCGGTCGCCGTTCCTCCTGCGGTCGACACTTGAAAGTGCCGCTTCCAGGACTTTTCGAACGATATGCCCCTCTCGGATGCACGACGTCACGGCGCAGTCGCGCACGGTTCCCGGCCGCCTCCCCCGGTGCGCGTGACACCGGGCCCCGACCCGCGAGGACGACGGAGGAACCGAAGCGCCGTCCGCGCACGAGGCCGGGCCGCGCGTCGTCCCGCGTCCCCGCATCCGGGGAGCCCCGCACGCGGAAGAAGGGGAAACCGCACCACGACGTTTTCGGAGATCCCCTTTCCCATGTCCGATCAGCACGATCCCGCCCCGTACGACGCCCTGCTGCTGCTCTCCTTCGGCGGTCCCGAGGGCCCGGACGACGTGGTCCCGTTCCTGGAGA
>JNWL01000023.1 GCA_000716465.1 Streptomyces bikiniensis | reverse complement strand
GGGGCGTTGCCGGTGACGCCGGTGACGTTGACCGTCGAGGTGACCGCGGCGCCGTTGTCCGGGATGGACACGTCGGCGGTGTTCTCGAAGACCTTGCCGCCGGGGGTGCCGCCGCCGGGGCGGGCGCCGACGTTGATGGCGGCCCAGGCGTTCTCGACGGCCGTCACCTCGGGGCTGGTGGCGCCGTAGAGCGCCTTCGCCACGTCGACCGTGCCCGTGCGGGCGGCCGCGTAGTTGGTGTTCGAGCCGAACTTGGTGGTGAGCGCCTTGAACCAGATCAGCGCGGCCTTGTCCCGGCCGATGCCCGTGACGGGCAGGCCGTCCGAGGTCGGCGAGTCGTAGTTCACGCCGTTGATCGTCTTGGTGCCGCTGCCCTCGGAGAGCAGGTAGAACCAGTGGTTCGCCGGGCCCGAGGAGTAGTGGACGTCGATCGAGCCGATGCCCGAGTACCAGGCGTCCTTGGACGAGCCGTCCTTGCTCGGCTTGTCCATGTAGCGCAGCGGGGTGCCGTTGCCGCGGATGTCGATCTTCTCGCCGACCAGGTAGTCGCCCTGGTCCTGGGCGTTGTTGGCGTAGAACTCGACGGCCGCCGCGAAGATGTCCGAGGTGGCCTCGTTGAGGCCGCCGGACTCGCCGCTGTAGACCAGCTTGGCGGTGACCGAGGTGAGGCCGTGCGTCATCTCGTGCGCGGCCACGTCGATCGAGGTCAGCGGCTTGGCGTTGCCCGCGCCGTCGCCGTACGTCATGCAGAAGCAGGAGTCCTGCCAGAAGGCGTTGACGTACGCGTTGCCGTAGTGGACCCGGGAGTACGCGCCGACGCCGTCACCGCGGATGCCGGTGCGGCCGTGCACGTTCTTGTAGTAGTCCCAGGTGAGCGCGGCGCCGTAGTGCGCGTCGGCGCCGGCGGTCTCCTTGTTGGACGGGCTGCCGTTGCCCCACACGTCGGTGGAGTTGGTGAACAGCGTTCCCGTGCCGGAGCTGCCGCCGTTGAGGTTGTACGTCTTGTGGTTGCCGCGGCCCGTGTCCGTCAGCGTGTACGAGGGCGCCGTGCCGAGCGTCACCTGGCCGCTGTACTGCGTGTTGCCGGTGCCCGTCTCGACGGCCTGCCACTCGTAGAGCTTCGCGCCCGTCTTGGCGTCCGTGACGACGTGCAGCTCGTTCGGGGTGCCGTCGTGCTGGAGGCCGCCGACGACGGTCTCGTACGCGAGGACCGGGGTGCCCTCGGCGAGCCAGACCACCTTGCGCGGGGCGCGGCTGGCGGCGGTCTTCTCGGAGCCGTCCGCCCGGGCGAGGCCGACGGCCTGCTTCTCGGCGACGGCCGGGGCGACCTTGGCGGTCGTGTCGACGTTCTTCAGCTCCGCGCGGACCGCCTTGGTGACGCTCTGCCGGGCACCGGCCTTCGTCTCCTCGACGATCAGGTCGCCGCCGAGGACGGGGAGGCCCGCGTAGGTCCGCTCGTAGCGGGTGTGGGTCGTGCCGTCGCGGTCCTGGACGACGTCGCGGACGACCAGCTTCTCCTGGGCGGTGAGGCCGAGGGACTTGGCCGTGGCGTCCTTGTCGGCGTCGGCCGCCTTGATCAGCGCGGTGCGCTCGGCGGGGGTGAGGTCGGCCGGGAGCTTGCCGGGGTTCGCCGAGGTGCCCTGCTGGGCCTTGGGGGCGGCGCTGAACGGGGTGTCGGCCGCGGTGGCGGCACCCGTCTGGACGCTGACGGCGATCATGGCGGCGGCGGCTATCAGGGCGCCGGTCGCGGTGGCGCGACGGCTGGGCGTGGATCTCACGCGGACTCCTTTTGCGAGGGGGGTACCGGCGGGCCTGGGTGAGTCCGTCGGGCAGAGCAAGGAGAGCGGTTGAGCACGTTCGGCGGTGTCTGAACTTTCGTTCGGAGAGCCGGGGGAGAGAGTGGCAGGGATGACGGGGACCTGTCAGGAGTGCGGCTGGAAGTTGGCCAGAAATCGTCCGCTGTCGGTACGGGCGCGTTCGTTAAGCGGACGTTTCGTGGGCTGTGGGGTGGACGTGGGGTGGTGTTCGGCCGGAGGCGCGTTTTCGCCCGTCGGAGTTGGGCGGTGGGGCGCACTCCGGTTTCTCGGGGGCGTGGGGGCCGTTCCGGGGGCCGCGTCCGGAACTGCACGATTTACGGCGCATGCGGGTCCCGGCGGAGTGACCGGTTCTCGTGCGCCACACATCACGCTTGATGTCCCGGACACGAACCCCTCCACAGCCCCCACTCGCGGCCGCGGGCTTCTCCTCAGCCCACCAGGCTGTCCCGCCACGCCCGGTGCAGGCCCGCGTAGTGGCCGTCGCCCGTCACCAGGGCCGACGGCGGGCCGTCCTCGACGATCCGGCCCGACTCCATCACCAGGACCCGGTCCGCCACCTCGACCGTCGACAGACGGTGGGCGACGACCACCGCCGTACGGCCCTTCAGGACCGTGTCCATCGCCTGCTGGACCGCCCTTTCGCCCGGTACGTCGAGGGAGCTCGTCGCCTCGTCCAGGATCAGGACCGCCGGATCCGCCAGGAGCGCCCGGGCGAAGGCCACCAGTTGGCGCTGGCCCGCCGAGATCCTGCCGCCGCGCTTGCGCACGTCCGTGTCGTAGCCGTCGGGGAGGTTCCTGATGAAGTCGTGGGCCCCGATGGCCCGTGCCGCCTCTTCGATCTGCTCGCGGGTCGCGTCCGGGCGGCCGATCGCGATGTTCTCCGCCACCGTGCCCGAGAAGAGGAACGCCTCCTGGGTGACCATGACGATGCCCCGGCGGAGGTCGGGGGTGGTGAGATCGCGGAGGTCGACGCCGTCGAGGAGGACTCGGCCTTCCGTCGGGTCGTAGAAGCGGGCCAGGAGTTTGGCCAGGGTCGATTTTCCTGCTCCTGTGGCTCCCACCACGGCCACCGTCTGGCCGGCCGGGATCCTCAGGTCGAAGGTGGGGAGGACCTCGCCTCCCGTGCGGTACGCGAACCTCACCTCGTCGAAGACCACCTCCCGGCCGGGGGCGCCCTCGCGGTGGGGGAGTTCGCGCGGTGTCGTCGTCTCCGGCACGCCCGGTTCCTGGGCCAGGAGGCCCGCGATCTTGGTGAGGGACGCCGCCGCCGACTCGTACGAGTTGAGGAACATGCCCAGGCGGTCGATCGGGTCGTACAGGCGCCGCATGTAGAGGACCGCCGCCGCCAGGACGCCCAGTTCCAGGGAGCCCTCCGCCACCCGGTAGGCGCCCCAGAGGCACATTCCGGCCACCGCCGTGTTCGCCACGAGGCGCGAACCGACGACGTAGCGGGCCATTTCGAGGAGCGCGTCGCCGTTGCTTCGTTCGTGGCGCCGGTTGAGAGCGTCGAACTCCGCGTCGTTGGCCTTCTCGCGGCGGAACGCCCTGACCGGGCGGATGCCGTTCATCGTCTCCGCGAACTTCACGATCACGCCCGCGATCGCGGTGGACCGCTCGCCGTACACCCGGCCCGCGCGGCGGCGGTAGAGCTGCACCAGGAGGCAGAGGGGGACGAAGGACGCCGTCGCCACGGCGCCGATGCCCAGGTCCAGCCAGAGGAGGACCAGGGTGATCGAGAGGAAGGAGAGGACCACGCCGATGAGTTCCTGGAGGCCCTCCGAGAGGAGTTCGCGCAGGGACTCCACGTCCGTGGTCGAGCGGGAGATCAGCCGGCCCGAGGTGTAGCGCTCGTGGAAGTCGACGCTCAGGACCTGCGCGTGGCGGAAGATCCGGCCGCGCAGGTCCAGGAGGACGTCCTGGTTGACGCGGGCCGCTCCCCGGACGAAGACGTACTGGAGGAGGCCCGAGAGGACCGCGCAGAGGAGGTAACCGAGGGCCACGGCGACCACCGGGCCGTGGTCGCCCGCACGGAAGGCCGGGACGCCGCGGTCGATGGCGTACGCGACGAGCAGCGGGCCCGCCTGGACCGCCGCCTCCTTGACCAGGAGGACCAGCGCCGCGACCGCGACCCGCGCGCGGTGCGCGGACAGGAGGGAGCGGAGCAGGGCGCCCGTCGCGCCCGGGGGCGCGGGCAGGTCGTCGCGGTCGAAGGGGTCCGGCTCGTCCGGCGCGGGGGCGGGCGGCTTCGTGAGCGTGGTGTCCGTCATCGCCGTTCCTTCTCGCCCGACATCAGCCAGGCGTACTCCTCGCTGCTCCGCAGCAGTTCCTGATGGGTGCCCACGGCCGCGATCCGGCCCCCGGACAACAGCGCGACCCGGTCGGCCAGCATCACCGTCGACGGGCGGTGCGCCACCACCAGGGCCGTCGTCCCCCGCAGCACCTCCCGCAGGGCCGCCTCCACCCGCGCCTCCGTGTGCACGTCGAGGGCGGAGAGGGGGTCGTCCAGGACCAGGAAGCGGGGGCGGCCGACCACCGCGCGGGCCAGGGCGAGCCGCTGCCGCTGGCCGCCCGACAGGCTCAGGCCCTGCTCGCCGACCCGGGTCGCCGCGCCCTCGGGCAGCCGGTCCACGAAGCCGTCCGCCTGGGCCACGGCGAGGGCGCGCCGCAGTTCCGGTTCGCCCGCCGTGCCGTCGGCGCCCATGAGGACGTTCTCGCCGACGGAGGCGGAGAACAGGGTGGGCTCCTCGAAGGCCGTCGACACCAGGGAGCGGAGGCGGCGGCGGTCCATGAGCGCGATGTCCTCGCCGTCGAGGAGGATGCGGCCGCCCGTCGTCTCGTGCAGGCGCGGTACGAGGGCGGTGAGCGTCGTCTTTCCGGAGCCCGTGCCGCCGACCAGGGCGAGCGTTTCGCCGGGGCGGATGTGCAGGTCGAGGCCGTCCAGGACCGGTGGGGCGTCCTCGGGGGCGTCCGGGTAGCGGAAGACGACGTTCTCGAAGCGGACCCCGTCCGGGCCGCCGCTCCGCGGGGCCTCCGGGGCGGCCGTGTCCGGCTCCTCCTCGGCGTCCATCACCTCGAAGTACCGCTCCGTCGCCGTCGCCGCCTCCTGGCTCATCGCGAGCAGGAAGCCGATCGACTCCACCGGCCAGCGCAGCGCGAGCGCCGTCGACAGGAACGCCACGAGCGTGCCCGCCGACAGGTCGCCGTCCGCGACCTGCACCGTGCCGAGGACGAGCGCCGCGCCGATGGCCAGTTCCGGTACGACCGTGATGACGGCCCAGATCATGGCGAGCAGCCGAGCCTTGAGCAGCTCCGTGCCGTGCAGCCGCTCGGAGAGCTCGCGGAAGGCGCGCGCCTGGCTGCGGTGCCGGCCGAAGCCCTTGACGATCCGGATGCCGAGGACGCTCTCCTCCACGACCGTCGTCAGGTCGCCCACCTGGTCCTGGGCCCGGCGCGCCACCCGCCCGTACCGGCCCTCGAAGAGCGAGCAGACCACCACCAGCGGCAGCACCGGGGTCAGCAGCACCAGGCCGAGGGACCAGTCCTGGGAGAGCAGCAGCACGTACCCGGCCAGGATCGTCACGCCGTTGACCAGGAGGAAGGTCAGCGGGAAGGCGAGGAACATCCGGACCAGCATCAGGTCCGTCGTCCCGCGCGACAGGAGCTGGCCCGACGCCCACCGGTCGTGGAAGGCGATCGGCAGCCGCTGGAGCCTGCCGTACAGGTCCGACCGCATCCGGGCCTCCACCCCGGCGAGCGGCCGCGCCACCAGCCAGCGCCGGAAGCCGAAGAGCACCGCCTCCGCGATCCCGAGCAGCAGCAGGTACAGCGCCCCGAGCCACACGCCACCCGGGTCCCGGTCCGCCACCGGCCCGTCCACCAGCCACTTCAGGACGAGGGGGATGACGAGCGACAGGCAGGAGGCGACGATCGCGACGAAGGCGGCCGTGAACAGCCGCCCCCGCACGGGCCGTACGTACGGCCACAGACGGAGCAGGACGCGCACCGCCGACCGGTCGGGGGCGCTTACCGGGTCCACAGGGTCCACAGGGTTCGCTGGATTCGCCGGGTCCGCCGGATTCGCTGGGGGCAAAGGGTTCTCGGGCATCAGGTCCGACCTTACGGTTCGCCACTGACACCGCTCACCCGGTTTTCCGGCCGGGGCGCCCGGGGGCCGTCCGCGGCACCCCGGGGCACTCCGCCGCGCCCCGGAGTCGTACCCGCCGTCAACCGATCGGCCGATGGCCGGTACGAGCGGATCGGCCGATACCGGCGGGCCGCCCGGGACGGGAGGCTCGGGACATGACGACAGCAGCGATCGAAGTACGGGGACTGCACAAGTCCTACGCCGGCCGGAAGGTCGTCGACGGGGTCTCCTTCGAGGTCGGCGAGGGGGAGGTCTTCGGCATCCTCGGACCCAATGGCGCCGGCAAGACCACCGCCGTGGAGTGCGTCGAGGGGCTGCGGACCCCCGACGAGGGCCTGGTCCGCGTCTGCGGGTACGACCCCGCCGTGCGGCGCGCCGAGGTGACCCGGGTCCTCGGCGTCCAGCTCCAGGAGAGCGAGCTCCAGGCCAAACTGACCGTCCGCGAGGCCCTCGACCTGTACGCCTCCTTCCACGAGCGGCCCGCCGACCCGCACGCGCTCGCCGAGCGGCTCGGCCTCCTGCCCCACCTGAAGGTGCGGTTCGCGAAGCTGTCCGGGGGCCAGAAGCAGCGGCTCTTCATCGCCCTCGCCCTGATCGGGGACCCCCGGGTCGTCGTCCTGGACGAACTCACCACCGGTCTCGACCCGCGCGCCCGCCGCGAGGTCTGGTCGCTGGTCGAGGCCGTCCGGGACAGCGGGGTGACCGTCCTGCTCGTCACCCACTTCATGGAGGAGGCCCAGCGCCTCTGCGACCGGATCGCCGTCCTCGACCGCGGCCGGATCGCCGCCCTCGACACCCCCGAGGGGCTGATCCGGAGTTCCGGCGGCGCCAAGGAGATCTCCTTCGCCGCCGGCGTCCCGGTCGACCCGGCCGAACTGCGGGCGCTCCCCGGGGCCGTCTCCGTCACCACCGCCGACGGGCGCACGGTCGTCGGCGGCACCGACGAGACCGTCACCGCCTTCGTGTCCCTCCTCGCCCGCCACGGCGTCACCGCCCACCAGCTCCGGGTCACCGACGCCACCCTCGACGACGCCTATCTCGACCTGACGGGAGACGACCACCGATGAGCACCCCCACCGCGACCGTCCTGAAGACCGAGGCGCGGCTCTTCGGCCGCGAGCCCGGAAGCCTGTTCTGGGTCATGCTCTCGCCGACCCTGCTGCTCGTGGTCCTCGGCCTGATCCCCTCCTTCCGGGAGGCCTCCGAGGACCTCGGCGGACGCCGGGTCATCGACCTGTACGTCCCCGTCGCCGTCCTCTTCGCCCTCATCATGTCCGGGCTCCAGGCCATGCCCCCGGTCCTCTCCGGCTACCGCGAGCGCGGCATCCTGCGCCGGATGTCCACCACCCCCGTACGGCCCGGAACCCTGCTCACCGCCCAGCTCGCGCTGCACGCCGCCGCCGCGCTCGTCTCCGCGCTGCTCGTGGTCGCGGTCGGCCGCCTCGCCTTCGGGGTCGCCCTGCCGGGGAACCCCGCCGGGTACCTGATCGCCCTGCTGCTCGCCGTCGCGTCCGGGCTCGCGCTCGGCGCGACCGTGTGCGCCGTCTCCCGCACGCAGAAGATCGCCACCGCCGTCGGCTCGGCCGTCTTCTTCCCCGCCATGTTCACCGCCGGGGTCTGGGTACCGGTCCAGGCCATGCCGGATACGCTGCAGCGGATCGTCGGGCTGACCCCCTTCGGCGCCGCCTCCGAAGCCCTCGACACGGCCGCGTCGGGCGGCTGGCCCGGTTGGGCCGCGCTCGGGGTCATGGCCCTGTGGACGGGCGTCCTGACCGGCGCGTCGGTGCGCTGGTTCCGCTGGCAGTGAGTGAGTGAGCGAGTGAGTGAGTGAGGGGGGTGGGGCGGTGCCGACCACCGTCGAGGAACGCTGGCGCCAGTTCTTCCGCTGGGGGCCGTACGGCCTGCTCGGCATCGCCACCGCGATCGCCGGGGCGTCGGTGGGGATGCTGATGGACCGCGCGGAGGCGCTGGCGGTCGGCGCCCTGGTGGCCGTGGCCCTCCTCCTCCACGTGGTGTGGGACCGCCGCTGCGCCCGGTTCGTCGCGGCCCACGGCTGGACGACCGAACGGCCCGGCACCGGGGCCATAGGGGACGAGCCGGAGCCCGCAAGGGGTGGTACGGAGCCCGTACGGGACGAGCCGGAGCCCGTACGGGAAGAGTCCCCGCCCGTGCTCGTGCCCGGCGCGCCCGGCCCCGCCTCCACCGCGTACTTCGTCCTCCGTACCGTCCTCGCCTCCGTCCTGACCTGGCTCAACCCCTTCTTCGCGGTCTACGCCTGCGTCGGCTACTTCGACGCCGTCCACCTGCTGTCCCGCCGCCTCTCCCACCCCGGGCTCCTCGTCGTCGCCGCCACCATGGCCGGTTCCCAGTCCGGGGGCCTGCCGCCCGCCTCCCCGGTGCAGTGGCTCGCCTTCGGCGGCCTGTTCGCCCTGAACGCCTGCCTCGTCGTCGGCTTCTCCCACCTCGCCGAGAAGGACGCCGAGAAGGCCGCCGAGCGGGCCGTCACCATCGCGGAGCTGGCCCGCGCCAACAGCCGCCTCGAACAGGCCCTCGCCGAGAACGCCGCCCTCCAGGCCCAACTCCTCCTCCAGGCCCGGGAGGCCGGGGTCGCCGACGAGCGGCGGCGGCTCGCCGCAGAGATCCACGACACCATCGCCCAGGGCCTCACCGGGGTCGTCACCCAGCTCCAGGCCGCCTCCGCCGCCCCCGACCGGGACCGCGCCGAGATCCATCTGCGGCGCGCCGCCGACCTCGCCCGGCACGGCCTCGGCGAGGCCCGTCGCTCCGTGCGGAACCTGGGCCCCGTCGCCCTGGAACACGACACCCTCCCCGACGCCCTGCGCAAGACCGTCGAGGAGTGGGCCGAACGCACCGGCGTCGACACCCGGTTCACCGTCACCGGCACCGAGGCCCCGCTCCACGACGAGGTCGCCGCCACACTGCTGCGGATCGCCCAGGAGGCCCTGTCCAACACCGCCCGCCACTCCGGCGCCGCCCGGGCCGGCATCACCCTCTCCTACATGGGCGACGAGATCACCCTGGACGTACGGGACGACGGGCGCGGCTTCGACCCGCTCGCCCGGCCCGAACGGGGCGACGGCGGCGGGTTCGGGCTCGACGGCATGCGGGCCCGCGCCGAGCGCCTCACCGGCACCGTCACCGTCGAGACCGCCCCCGGCGAGGGCACGGCGGTCTCCGCCCGCGTACCGTTGGCCACACCATGACCGACATCACCCTGCTGATCGTCGACGACCATCCCGTCGTACGGGACGGCCTGCGCGGCATGTTCGCCGCCGAGGGTTCCGGCTTCCGCGTCCTCGGCGAGGCCCCCGACGGCGTCCGGGGCGTCGAACTCGCCCTGGAACTCGACCCCGACGTGGTCCTCATGGACCTGCGGATGCCGGGCGGCGGCGGCGTCGAAGCCATCGCCGCGCTCGCCCGGCACGGCGCCCGCGCCCGGGTCCTCGTCCTCACCACGTACGACACGGACACCGACACCCTCCCGGCGATCGAGGCCGGCGCCACCGGGTACCTCCTCAAGGACGCCCCGCGCGAGGAGCTGTTCGCGGCCGTGCGGGCCGCCGCCGAGGGCCGCACCGTCCTCTCCCCGGCCGTCGCCTCCCGGCTCGTCACCGCAGTCCGGGCCCCCGCCGCCCCGCCCGCCGACACCACCCTCTCCGCGCGCGAGGCCGAGATCCTCGCCCTCGTCGCCCGGGGCACCGCCAACCGGGCCATCGCCGCCGAGCTGTTCATCAGCGAGGCCACGGTCAAGACCCACCTCACCCACCTCTACGGCAAACTGGGCGTGAAGGACCGGGCGGCCGCCGTCGCCGCCGGGTACGACCGGGGGATACTGGGCCGCTCCTGAAGCGGCGGGCCCCGGGCCCTTACCGGGACACCCGCAGCAGCACCACCGACCGGGCCCCCACCGCGAGCACCTCCCCGCCCCGGTGGACCGTGCCCGGCGGCTCGGACTGGTCCTCGCGGGCCGTGTCCACGACCAGTTCGTACGCCTCCGCCCACGGCGGCCCCGGCAGCCGGAAGTCCAGCGGCCGGTGGTCGGAGTGCAGGACGGCGAGGAAGCTGTCGTCGGTGATCCGCTCGCCCCGCGCGTCCCGGCCCGGGATGTCCCGGCCCGACAGGTAGAGGCCGAGCGTCCCCGCCCGCGCGTACCAGTCGCCCTCCGTCATCTCCGTGCCCTCGGCCGTGAACCAGGCCAGGTCCCGCAGCCCGTCCGCCCGCTGCGGGCGGCCGGAGAAGAAGGCCCGGCGCCGCAGCACCGGATGCCGGTGGCGCAGCGCGAGGAGCCGCCGGGACAGGGCGAGGAGCTGGGCCCGGCCGGGGTCCTCCGGCAGCGACCAGTCGAGCCAGCCGATCTCGTTGTCCTGGCAGTACGCGTTGTTGTTGCCGCCCTGGGTCCGGCCCATCTCGTCGCCGGAGACCAGCATCGGCACCCCGGTCGACAGGAGCAGGGTGGTGAGCAGGTTCCGCTGCTGGCGCAGCCGCAGCGCCCCGATCTCCGGGTCGTCGGTCTCGCCCTCCGCGCCGCAGTTCCAGGACCGGTTGTCGTGGGTGCCGTCCCGGTTCCCCTCGCCGTTGGCCTCGTTGTGCTTCCGCTCGTACGTGACGAGGTCCCGCAGCGTGAAGCCGTCGTGGGCGGTGACGAAGTTGACCGAGGCGTACGGCCGGCGCCCGCCCCAGGCGTACAGGTCGCTGGAGCCGGAGAGCCGGTAGCCGAGGTCCCGCACGTCCGGCAGCGCCCCGCGCCAGAAGTCCCGCACGGCGTCCCGGTAGCGGTCGTTCCACTCGGTCCACAGGGGAGGGAAGGCCCCCACCTGGTAGCCGCCGTTGCCCACGTCCCAGGGCTCCGCGATCAGCTTCACCCGGCGCAGCACCGGGTCCTGGGCGATGACCGCGAGGAAGGGGGAGAGCATGTCGACGTCGTGGAAGGAGCGGGCGAGCGCCGCCGCCAGGTCGAAGCGGAAGCCGTCCACCCCCATCTCCGTCACCCAGTAGCGCAGGCTGTCGGTGATGAGCCGCAGCACCTGCGGCTGCACCACGTGCAGGGTGTTGCCGCAGCCCGTGTAGTCGGCGTACCGGCGGGCGTCGGACTGGAGCCGGTAGTAGCCCCGGTTGTCGATGCCCTTCAGGGAGAGGGTCGGGCCCAGCTCGCCCGCCTCCGCCGTGTGGTTGTAGACCACGTCCAGGATGACCTCGATCCCGGCCGCGTGCAGCGCCCGCACCATCTTCTTGAACTCGCCGACCTGCTGCCCGGCCGTCCCCGAGGAGGAGTAGCCGGCGTGCGGCGCGAAGTAGCCGACGGAGTTGTACCCCCAGTAGTTGCGCAGGCCCCGCCGCAGCAGGTGGTCCTCGTGCGCGAACTGGTGCACCGGCAGCAGCTCCACCGCCGTCACCCCGAGCCGTACGAGGTGGTCGACCGCCGCCGGGTGCGCGAGCCCCGCGTACGTGCCGCGCAGGTGCTCGGGGATGCCCGGGTGCAGCCGGGTGAAGCCCTTGACGTGGACCTCGTAGATGACCGAGTCCTGCCAGGGCGTCTTGGGCCTGCGGTCGTCGGACCAGTCGTCGTCGTCGTGGACGACGACCCCCTTCGGGACGTGCGGGGCGGAGTCCCGCTCGTCGCGGACGGTGTCGGCCACGTGCTGCTGCGGCCAGTCCCGCACGTGCCCGTACACCTCGGGGGGCAGGGAGAACTCGCCGTCCACGGCCCGCGCGTACGGGTCGAGGAGCAGCTTCGCCGGGTTCCACCGGGCGCCCGTCCACGGGTCCCAGCGGCCGTGCACCCGGTAGCCGTACCGCTGCCCCGGCCCGGTCCCGGGCACGAAGCCGTGCCAGATCTCGTGGGTCAGCTCGGTCAGCGGCAGCCGCGTCTCCGTCCCGTCCCCGTCGAACAGGCACAGCTCGACGGCCTCCGCCCCGCCCGCCCACAGGGCGAAGTTGGTGCCCGCGACCCCGCCGGGTCCGACCCGGCAGCGGGCGCCGAGGGGCGTCGGGGCCCCCGGCCACACGGGCGGCCCCGCCCGCTCCAGGGCACGCTGCTGTACCGCCTCCTGCTCGGCTGCGCTCGCCACCGTCCGGCCTCCCGCGGCTCCGTCGGGCCCTCGCGCGGGGAGCGGTGGCGTCCCGGCCACCGCTCCCCGCGCGAGGTTCTCCCCCTGTTCTGCCCGCACGGCCGTGCTCCCAACATGACCCGCACGCACGTTTCCCCTGGAGGGGGCCCGTCGTTGGTCCGGGCGTGAGATCTGTATGGAAGCGCGCGGGGCGCGCCCTCGCGGTGGCGGGACTGCTGGCGGGCCTCGCGGGCTGCACCGGAGCGGACGGCGGCAGGGGCGTCGACCTCTCCCTGCCGGGCAAGGGACGGGCCCCCGGCGACGTCATCCGGGTCGTCCCCGAGGACGGCAGCCGCGCGGTCCCGGCCGACGCGCCGGTCGAGGTGAGGGTGGACGGCGGACGGCTCGAACGGGTGACCGTCGCCCGGGTGGAGGACGGCCGGCGGACCGAGGTCGCCGGGGAGGTCTCCGCCGACGGGCTGCGCTGGCGGCCGTCGGCCCGTGACCGGCTCGCCCTGGCCGCCAAGTACAGCGTGGACGCCGTCGCCCTCGACGCGCACGGGCGCCGCTCGGCCCGCCACACCACCTTCACCACCGTGGTGCCCGAGTCCCGCTTCATCGGCTACTTCAAGCCGGAGAACCGCTCCACGGTCGGCACCGGCATGATCGTCTCCTTCACCTTCAGCCGGCCCGTCGAGAACCGGGCCGCGGTCGAGCGCGCCGTCCGGATCACCTCCGACCCGCCGGTCGAGGTCGCCGGCCACTGGTTCGGCGGGGAGCGGCTCGACTTCCGCCCGGAGCGGTACTGGGCCCCCGGCACCCGGGTCACCGTCGACCTCGACCTGCGGGACGTCGAGGGGGCGCCCGGCGTGTACGGCATCCAGCGCAAGAAGGTCGGCTTCACCGTCGGCCGCTCCCAGGTCTCCGTCGTGGACGCCGCCGCGCACACCATGGAGGTACGCAGGGACGGCCGGGTCCTGGCCGTCCTGCCGGTCACCGCCGGGGCGCCGAAGACCACCACGTACAACGGGAAGATGGTCGTCACCGAGCTGTACGACGTGACCCGGATGAACGGGGCCACGGTCGGCTTCGGCGGCGAGTACGACATCAAGGACGTGCCGCACGCGATGCGGCTCACCGAGTCCGGGACCTTCCTGCACGGCAACTACTGGGCCCCGCCCGAGACCTTCGGCAGCGCCAACGTCAGCCACGGCTGCGTGGGGCTCCGGGACGAGAAGGGCGGCAGCGAACGCTCGCCCGCGGGCTGGTTCTTCGACCGGACCCTGATCGGGGACGTGGTGGAGGTGGTCAACTCCCGCGACCGGAAGGTCGCCCCCGACAACGGCCTCGGCGGCTGGAACACGGACTGGAAGAGCTGGAAGGCGGGGTCGGCGCTCCGCTGAACCCCCGCCTTCGCCCCGGACGGTCTGCGACGATGACCCGCATGGAACCCGCGAACTCCACGGAACCCACGGAACCCACGGAACCCACGGACCCCGCCGACCTCATGGCCGAGGAGGCCGTCCCCGTTCTCCGCGTCGAGGACGCCGCGGCGGCGGTCGCCTGGTACGGGCGGCTGGGCTTCGCCCGGCGGTGGGAGCACCGCTTCGGGCCGGGCTTCCCTGCGTTCGTCGAGGTCGCCCGGGGCGGGTTGCGGCTGTTCCTGTCGGAGCACACCGGCGACGCCCGCCCCGACACGCTGGTCTACCTCCGCGTCCGGGACGTCGACGCCGTCGCCTCCGAGTTCGGCGTACGGGTGGAGGACGCCCCGTGGGCGCGCGAGGTCGAGCTGCGCGACCCCGACGGCAACCGGCTGCGGATCGGCACGCCCAAGGAGTGACGCCCGGTCCGGCGGGACCGCCGGCCCCAGGGGCCCGTCCGGTGGATCAGGCCCTGGTCACGGGCGTGGACCGTGGCGGACGGGGAGGGTGTTGCCCGATGTGTCACCAGCACGTCGATCGGGACGGAACGGTGACATGCGCGAGGATCTTTCGTGTCCTGCGGTGTGATTATCTAGCGCCGTGTGCGCGAGCGGATGCGCACGGGGGTGGGGCCGTGGCGTTGCCGGGCCGTGCGAGGGGAGACGACCACAGTGAACGGGCAGCCTATATCGGGGGCACCGGCGGGAACCACGGGTAGGGGCCGGCGACGCGGGGGCGTCCGGTTCCGGGCCCTGGCGGCGGGGGCGCTGCTCCTGGTGCTCACCGCCTGCGGCGGGGGCGGCGGGGACGCCACCGGCGGCGCGCGGGGCCCGCAGGCCCAGGGCGACGGCAAGCAGGAGAACGCGGCCTCCCAGGCCGTCGTGACGATCCTCCCGAAGGACGGCGCCGAGTCGGTCGCCACCAGCGGCGCCCTCAAGGTGACCGCCCAGCAGGGCAAGCTGACCACGGTCACGGTCGCCGACTCCAAGGGCACCGCGGTCGAGGGGAAGATCGCGGCGGACGGCGCCAGCTGGCAGCCGACCGCCCACCTGTCCGCGGGCACCCAGTACAAGGTGCACGCCGTCGCGAAGGACGCCGAGGGCCGCGAGTCGGCGAAGGACACCACCTTCACCACCCTGGTCCCGAAGAACACCTTCATCGGCCACTACACGCCGGAGGACGGCTCGACCGTCGGCGTCGGCATGCCGGTCTCCATCAACTTCACCCGGGGCATCACCGACCCCGAGGCCGTCGAGAAGGCCATCAGGGTGACGGCCGAGCCGTCCGTCCCGATCGAGGGTCACTGGTTCGGCAACGACCGCCTGGACTTCCGCCCCGAGCAGTACTGGGCCGCCGGCACCAAGGTGACGGTGCGCCTCAACCTGGACGGCGTCGAGGGCCGCCCCGGCGTCTACGGCAAGCAGAAGAAGACCATCACCTTCACCATCGGCCGCCGACAGGTCTCCACGGTCGACGCCAGTGCCAAGACCATGAAGGTCGAGCGCGACGGGAAGATCGTCAAGACGCTGCCGATCACCGCGGGCGCGCCGTCCACGACCACGTACAACGGTCAGATGGTCATCAGCGAGAAGTACAAGGTGACCCGGATGAACGGGGCCACGGTCGGCTTCGGCGGCGAGTACGACATCAAGGACGTGCCGCACGCGATGCGCCTGTCCACCTCGGGCACCTTCGTGCACGGCAACTACTGGGCCCCGAAGAGCACCTTCGGCTCGCAGAACGTCAGCCACGGCTGCGTCGGCCTCGCGGACACCCGGGGCGCGGGGGACGCCTCGACTCCGGCCGCCTGGTTCTACGACAGCTCGATCATCGGTGACGTGGTCGTCGTGAAGAACTCCAAGGACAAGCAGATCAAGCCGGAGAACGGCCTCAACGGCTGGAACATGCCGTGGTCGGAGTGGATCGCCTAGGCGGTCCCGGATTCTTCGGCGGGGCCCGGTGCTGTGAGCAACAGCACCGGGCCCCTTCGCGTCGACGAGTCCTAACCTTCTCCCATGACTGTGAACCTCGAAGTCGCCGAAGGCGTCGGCACGATCCGTCTCGACCGCCCCCCGATGAACGCCCTGGACGTCGCCACCCAGGACCGGCTGTGCGAGCTGGCCCAGGAGGCGACCGACCGCGACGACGTGCGGGCCGTGGTCCTGTACGGCGGCGAGAAGGTGTTCGCGGCCGGCGCGGACATCAAGGAGATGCAGGTCATGGACCACGTGGCCATGGTCAAGCGCTCGCGCGCCCTCCAGGACGCCTTCACCGCCGTCGCCCGCATCCCCAAGCCGGTCGTCGCCGCGATCACCGGCTACGCGCTCGGCGGCGGCTGCGAGCTGGCGCTCTGCGCCGACTACCGGATCGCCGCCGACAACGCCAAGCTCGGCCAGCCCGAGATCCTGCTCGGCCTGATCCCGGGCGCGGGCGGCACCCAGCGCCTCTCCCGCCTCGTCGGCCCCTCCAGGGCCAAGGACCTCGTCTTCACCGGCCGGATGGTGAAGGCGGACGAGGCCCTCTCCCTCGGCCTGGTCGACCGGGTCGTCCCGGCCGCCGAGGTGTACGAGCAGGCGCACGCGTGGGCGGCGAAGCTGGCGCAGGGGCCGGCCGTCGCGCTGCGGGCCGCGAAGGAGGCGATCGACCAGGGCCTGGAGACCGACATCGACACCGGTCTGGCCATCGAGCGCACCTGGTTCGCCGGTCTGTTCGCCACCGAGGACCGCGAGCGCGGGATGCGCAGCTTCGTCGAGGAGGGCCCGGGCAAGGCGAAATTCGGCTGAGCTGACCGAAAGGGAACCGGCGGCTGTCGGCCAGGTGTCCGTAAGGCGTCTGTGCCGGCCCCGTAGGGGGCCTTCCCCGGGCCCGTAGGGGGCCGTTTCCCGCGGAACGGCCCCCGGGGACCGTTCCGTCCGGCCATGATGGTGGGCATGGCGGGCCTGGAGGGTAGGGAGCAACCACGGCGGCGCGCGAGCGCCGCCGCGGCGCGGTGGTCACTGGCCGCGGACGACGAACAGGCCGCCGAAGCAGTGGAGTTGTACGGGAATCCGGCGGAGGGCGACGTCCGGCTGCCGTCCCGGCCCGAGTCCGCGTGGGTGGCCCGCAGGCTCACGCAGCACGTCGTGATGCGTCAGTGGGCGCTGGGGCCGCAGCTCGCCGAGCACGCGGTCCTCCTGGTCTCGGAGCTGGTGGGGAACGCCGTCCGGCACACCGGCGCCCGGGCCTTCGTGCTGCGGTTGCACCGCCGCCGGGGCTCGATCCGGATCGAGGTGCGCGACCCCTCGCGCGGGCTGCCCTGTCTGATGCCGGTGCACGAGCTGGACACGAGCGGCCGGGGGCTCTTCCTGGTCGACAAGCTGGCGGACCGGTGGGGCGTGGACCTGGCGCCGCGCGGCAAGACGACCTGGTTCGAGATGCGGGTCGCGGACCGCGTCTGAGTCACCGGGCGGCCCGTCCCCGGACGCACGGAAGCCCCCGTGCGCCGTGGTGGGGCGTGCTGGGGGCTTCCGTGTGGTGCGCCGTGGACGGGGGGGTGTATCCACGGCCGCTGTTGTCGACCTGGCCCGGGTCAATGGAGGTCGTGTCATCGACTATGTCAGACAAGTGCCCTCATCGCCAAAAGTCCCTAGTGGGGCAAAAACGGTCAAAAGCTCACACTTTAACTGTGAATCGTTGGTGACATGTGGCACCTGCCTTGCAAACAGTGAATGGCTATGCGGTTCACTGATTGTTTCCCGGGGTCGTCCGCATGCTGGACGGCCGGCCCCGGCCTCCGGCGGAACGGACCGGCCGAGAGGAGGCGTCTTCCGCCGACCCCCGTCGGCCGGGCGGCCCGGGGCGGCTAATCTGACCCCCGTCAGACAAGCACCATGAAGGGGCGGAAACAGTGGCGGACATCGAGTCGGCACGCACGGCATTCAACCGGTACGACGTGGACGGGGACGGCTTCATCACCGCCGCGGAGTACAAGAGCGTGATGGCGCAGCTGGGCGACTTCCACGTCACCGAGACGGTCGCCGAGGCGCTCATCAAGCAGCGCGACGACAACGGCGACGGCCGGCTGTCGTGGGACGAGTTCTGGGCGCACCTCAGCAAGGCCTGACCCGCGCCCGCCCGGGCGGGCCGCGCGACCGTGGTCGCCGCCCGCCCGGGGCCCGGCGTCAGCACTCGATGATGTTCACCGCGAGGCCGCCGCGCGCGGTCTCCTTGTACTTGACGCTCATGTCGGCGCCCGTCTCCTTCATGGTCTTGATGACCTTGTCCAGGGAGACCAGGTGGCTGCCGTCGCCGCGCATCGACATCTTCGCGGCCGTGACCGCCTTGACCGCCGCCATGCCGTTGCGCTCGATGCAGGGGATCTGGACCAGGCCGCCGACCGGGTCGCAGGTCAGGCCCAGGTTGTGCTCCATGCCGATCTCGGCCGCGTTCTCCACCTGCTCCGGGGAGCCGCCCAGGACCTCGGCCAGGGCGCCGGCCGCCATCGAGCAGGCCGAGCCGACCTCGCCCTGGCAGCCGACCTCGGCGCCGGAGATCGAGGCGTTCTCCTTGAAGAGCATGCCGACCGCGCCGGCCGCGAGCAGGAAGCGGACCACGCCGTCCTCGTCCGCGCCGGGCACGAAGTTCATGTAGTAGTGCAGGACGGCGGGGATGATGCCGGCCGCGCCGTTCGTCGGGGCCGTGACCACCCGGCCGCCCGCCGCGTTCTCCTCGTTCACCGCCATCGCGTACAGGGTGATCCACTCCATGGCGTGCGCCTCCGGGTTCCCCTCGGAGCGCAGCTTGCGGGCGGAGTTCGCCGCGCGGCGGCGCACCTTCAGGCCGCCGGGCAGGATGCCCTCGCGGGACATGCCGCGCGAGACGCAGGACTGCATGACCCGCCAGATCTCCAGGAGGCCCGCGCGGATCTCGTCCTCGGTGCGCCAGGCCTTCTCGTTCTCCAGCATCAGCGCGGAGATCGACAGGCCGGTCTCCTTCGCGAGGCGGAGCAGCTCGTCGCCGGTGCGGAAGGGGTACTTCAGGACCGTGTCGTCCGGGACGATCGGGTTCTCGCCCGCCACCGCGTCCTCGTCGACGACGAAGCCGCCGCCGACCGAGTAGTACGTCTTCTCCAGGACGAGCCCGCCCTCCGCGTCGTACGCGAAGACCGTCATGCCGTTGGCGTGGTACGGGAGCGCCTTGCGCCGGTGCAGTATCAGGTCGGCGTCGAAGTCGAAGGGGACCTCGTGGGCGCCGAGCAGGTTGATCCGGCCGCTCGCCTTGATCCGCTCGAACTCCTCGTCCGCGTGCTCGACGTCGACCGTGCGGGGCGAGTTCCCCTCCAGGCCGAGCAGGACGGCCTTGGGGGTGCCGTGGCCGTGGCCGGTGGCGCCGAGGGAGCCGTACAGCTCCGCCCGCACCTTCGCCGTGTGGGCCAGCAGGCCCTCGTTCTTCAGGCGGCGGGCGAACATCCGGGCCGCGCGCATGGGGCCCACCGTGTGGGAGCTCGACGGACCGATGCCGATCGAGAACAGGTCGAAGACCGAGATGGCCACGGGATGACTCCTTGTGGGGGCTGGACGTCGTTGTCTGCCGGGGTGGTGCAGAGAGCGCGTGGGGCGGGGGGACACGGGTCGGGGCACCGCGCCCGTTGTTCCAGTGTGCGCGGTGCCCCGGATGTCCGTACGAACAAAAGCGTACGAAATTACTACGGTGTCACTACTACTGCGGTGTCACTTCAGGCCGGGGTACAGCGGGTGCTTGTCCGCGAGGGCGGTCACCCGGGCCTTGAGGGCCTCGGCCTTCTCGGCGTCGAAGCCCGGCTTCAGGGTCTCGGCGATGACGTCCGCGACCTCGCGGAAGTCCTCGGCCCCGAAGCCGCGGGTCGCGAGCGCCGGCGTGCCGATGCGCAGACCGGAGGTGACCATCGGGGGGCGCGGGTCGTTCGGGACCGCGTTCCGGTTGACCGTGATGCCGACCTCGTGGAGGCGGTCCTCGGCCTGCTGGCCGTCCAGCTCCGAGTCGCGCAGGTCGACCAGGAGCAGGTGCACGTCCGTGCCGCCGGAGGCGACGGAGACGCCGTGCTGCCTGACGTCGTCCCGCACCAGGCGCTCGGCGATGATGCGGGCGCCCTCGACGGTGCGCTGCTGCCGCTCCTTGAACTCCTCCGAGGCCGCGACCTTGAAGGAGACGGCCTTGGCCGCGATCACGTGCTCCAGGGGGCCGCCCTGGAAGCCGGGGAAGACCGCGGAGTTCAGCTTCTTCGCGAACTCCTTGCCCCGCGCCAGGATGATGCCGCCGCGCGGGCCGCCGAGCGTCTTGTGCGTGGTGGAGGTCACCACGTCCGCGTACTCGACCGGGTTCGGGTGCAGACCGGCGGCGACCAGGCCCGCGAAGTGGGCCATGTCGACCCACAGGTAGGCGCCGACCTCGTCCGCGATCCGGCGGAACTCCGCGAAGTCCAGGTGGCGCGGGTACGCCGACCAGCCCGCGATGATCACCTTCGGGCGGTGCTCCTTGGCGAGGCGCTCGACCTCGGCCATGTCGACCAGACCGGCCCCGTCCACGTGGTACGCGACCACGTTGAACTGCTTGCCGGAGAAGTTCAGGCGCATCCCGTGGGTGAGGTGGCCGCCGTGCGCCAGGTCCAGGCCCAGGATCGTGTCGCCCGGCTGGGCGATCGCGAAGAGGGCGGCCTGGTTCGCGGAGGCGCCGGAGTGCGGCTGGACGTTGGCGTACTCGGCACCGAACAGGTCCTTGACCCGGTCGATGGCGATCTGCTCGGAGACGTCGACGTGCTCGCAGCCGCCGTAGTAGCGGCGGCCCGGGTAGCCCTCGGCGTACTTGTTGGTGAGGACGGAGCCCTGGGCCTCCATGACCGCGACCGGAGCGAAGTTCTCCGAGGCGATCATCTCGAGGGTGGACTGCTGACGGCGGAGCTCGGCGTCGACGGCGGCGGCGACGTCGGGGTCCAGCTCGTGGAGGGGAGTGTTCAGAAGCGACATGAATCGATCCCTAAGGGGTCTCGGGTCCGGTCTCAGTTCCCGGCGGAGAACGCGGCGTACTCGTCGGCGGTGAGCAGGTCGTCCGGCTCACCCGCGACGCGCACCTTGAACAGCCAGCCACCCTCGAACGGAGCCGTGTTCACCAGGGACGGGTCGTCCACCACGTCCTGGTTGGCGGCGACGACCTCACCCGAGACGGGGGAGTACAGGTCGCTCACGGACTTCGTCGACTCCAGCTCGCCGCAGGTCTCGCCCGCGGTGACGGTGTCGCCGACCTCGGGGAGCTGGGCGTAGACGACGTCACCGAGCGCGTTGGCCGCGAACTCCGTGATGCCGACGGTCGCGACGCCGTCCTCGGCGTCCGACAGCCACTCGTGCTCCTTGGTGTACCGCAGCTGCTGGGGGTTGCTCATGACCTGATTCTCCTGGATCGGGGGAGTGCTGATGAACGTGGGTCTTGCGGGGTGAGACGCGCGGTGGGACGACTTCGTCACTTCCGGCGCTTGTAGAACGGCAGCGCCACGACCTCGTACGGCTCGTGGGTGCCCCGGACGTCCACACCTACACCCTGGGTGCCGGGCTCCGCGTGCGCCGCGTCCACGTAGGCCATCGCGATCGGCTTTCCGAGAGTCGGGGACGGGGCGCCGGAGGTGACCTCGCCGACGACCTCGCCGTCCTTGACGACGGAGAACCCGGCGCGCGGGACCCGGCGGCCCTCGGCGATCAGGCCGACCAGCTTGCGCGGCGGGGCGGTCTCGGCGCGCTCGGCGGCCTTCTCCAGGGCCTCGCGGCCGACGAAGCGGCCCTCGTTCGTCGTCTTCTCGAACTTCACGACCCGGCCGAGGCCGGCGTCGAAGGGGGTGAGGGAGGTGGTCAGCTCGTGGCCGTACAGCGGCATGCCCGCCTCCAGGCGGAGCGTGTCGCGGCAGGACAGGCCGCAGGGGATCAGTCCGACGCCCTCGCCGGCCTCGGTCAGGGCCTTCCACACGCCCTCGGCGTGCTCGGGCTTCAGGAAGAGCTCGAAGCCGTCCTCGCCGGTGTAGCCGGTGCGGGCGATCAGGGCGGGCACGCCCGCGACCGTGCCCGGCAGGCCGGCGTAGTACTTCAGGCCGTCCAGGTCGGCGTCGGTGACCGACTTCAGGATGCCGGGGGACTCCGGGCCCTGGACCGCGATCAGGGCGTACGCGTCGCGGTCGTCGCGGACCTCGGCGTCGAAGCCGGCCGCGCGCTCGGTGAGGGCGTCCAGGACGACCTGCGCGTTGGAGGCGTTGGCGACGACCATGTACTCCGTCTCGCCCAGGCGGTAGACGATCAGGTCGTCCAGGATGCCGCCGTCCTCGCGGCAGATCATCGTGTACCGGGCGCGGCCGGTGCCCACCGTGGAGATGTTGCCGACCAGGGCGAAGTCGAGGAGCTCGACGGCCTGCGGGCCGGTGACGGTGATCTCGCCCATGTGGGAGAGGTCGAAGAGGCCGGCCCGGGTGCGGACGGCGTGGTGCTCGTCGCGCTCGCTGCCGTACCGCAGCGGCATGTCCCAGCCCGCGAAGTCGGTCATGGTCGCGCCCAGGGAGCGATGCAGCGCATCGAGGGCGGTGAGGCGGGGGGCAGTGGTCATGGGGTGGCTCCCGGGTCCCAAGGCGTTCGGTGACGAAGACATGACGGGCGAGGACGTCCTCCCCATCTGTCATGGAACCTGAGAGGTTCACCGGGGGCATCTCGTCACCGAGAGCCCGGCTTGCACCTTGGGTGGGGACACCGGGGTGTCCCGCTTTTCAGATCTGCCTCATCCACGCGGTACGGGGCCTGAGAGATTCAAGGGAGGGTCTTGCTCCTTCGGCGCCCGGACGCACCGGGTGGTCACCCACTCCGTGGTCCGGAACTCTCCCGCGCGGATTCGAACGGCCGGTATGCGGTTGTACAGGCGACCGTGGGCGCCTGGCGCGCACATCATTGCACGCGGTGTCGGCGCGGCAAATCGCTTGTGCCCCATTACCGTTTCTTTACACTTCTTGGGAAGGGTCTTCCGAGACCCGTCAGGGGGAGAGTCGATGACCGTCCAGCACACCGGCGCATACGCGGCGAGTACCGGCATACCGTCCCCACGGGCCCGCGCCCGGACCCGGGGACGGGGCCGGGTCCTGCGGGACCTGCGCGAGCGCGGCGGGCGGGGCCCCCGCGCCCTCGCCTTCGCGGCCGGGGACCTCGTGGTCGTCTCCGGGCTGCCCGGCAGCGGCAAGTCCACCCTGATGAAGCGGACCGCCGGGGACCGGGGCATCGACTCCCAGGACGTCCGGGAGCGCTGGGAGGCCCGGATGCCCCGCCTCCTGCCGTACGCGGTCTACCGCCCCCTGGTCCGGCTCGCGCACTACGCCGGGCTGCGCCGCGCCCTGCGCTCCGGCGCGAGCGTGATCGTGCACGACTGCGGCACCCAGTCCTGGGTGCGCGGCTGGCTCGCCCGCGAGGCCCGCCGCCGGGGGAGCGAGCTGCACCTGCTCCTCCTCGACGTGGCCCCGGACACCGCCAGGGCCGGGCAGCACGCCCGGGGCCGGGGCGTCTCCGCGTACGCCTTCGCCCGGCACCGGCGCGCCGTCTCCCGGCTGCTGCGGGCCGCCGAGGGCGGCCGGCTGCCGCACGGCTGCGCCTCGGCGACCCTGCTCGACCGGGACGCCGCCGACACCCTCCGGACGATCACCTTCGGGGAGGCGGGCTGACCCCTTCCCGCGGCGCCCGGGGCCTCGCGCGCCGTGCCCCGGGCGCCCGTGTGCGGCGCCCCCGGGGCGCCCGTACCCTCCCCTTCCGGCCACGGCGGTGCCGGGGCGGCGTTAGGGTGCTGCCGGGCGGCCGGATACGGCAGGCCGTGCGAGAAGGGGACGGGACCGTGGACGTGACGTGGCCGGGCAACGAGCTGGAAGAGGTGCTTGCCGCCTCGCTCGGCAACCCCGAGGCGGGCGGCCGCCTCGTCGAGGTCCTCGGCCGCAGCCCGGTCTGGATTCCGCTGCCCAACGGCGGCGGCCCCGACAGCACCGACCTGGACCTCGCCACCATGGAGATCGACGGCGCGGCCTTCGTCCCCGTCTTCAGCTCCGAGCAGCAGTTCCGCGCCTGCGCCGGCGACCACATGTCCTTCGCAGTCGCCCCCGCCCGCGACTTCGCCCGCGGTCTGCCCCCGCAGCTCGGCATCGCCGTGAACCCCGGCGGGACCGTCGGCGTCCCGCTGCCCCCGCCCGCCGTCGCCGAGCTCTGCCGCGCCGGCCGGACCCCGCTCGACGGCCCCGCCTCCGGCGGCCGCGTCCGGCTCTTCGAGCCCGACTGGCAGGACGACCCCGTCGACTTCCTCGCCGCCGCCTCCGCCGAGTTCGAGGCCACCGGCGTCGTCGCCAGCGCCCGCCGCGCCCTCGCCAGCGTCGAGGGCACCGAACCGGCCCTCTTCATCGGCGTCCAGCTCTCCCACTGGGAGGGCGCCGACCGCACCGCCCCCCTGGACGCCCTCGGCCGGGCCCTCGGCCGCGTCGAGGTCGCCTGGCCGGTCAACCTCATCCTGCTCGACATGGCGCAGGACCCGGTGGGCGACTGGATGGTGGAGCGGGTCCGCCCCTTCTACCAGCGCGCCGCCGTGTGAGCGGCACCCTGTTTAAGCTGAACTGATTCGACGGAACCGATGCGACGGCCGCCCCTGACCCGGCGGCCGCGCGGACGTGGTGGACGGAAGAGGGGCGGGACCCAGGGTGAGCGCGTCAGGCACCGCTGCGGCTGGACACGTCGAGCACATGCTGCGCCAGGTGGCGCCCGGACGCTACGACGCGTACGAGCGGCTGCTGCACGCCCTCGCCGACGGCGAGCTGCGGATGCTGCTCTGGCAGGGCGCGCCCGGCTCGCCCGACGCCCAGTACGGGAACATGGAGGTCGACGGCTTCGGCTACGCGCCCTGCGTCACCTCCGACCAGGAGCTCGCCGCCTCCGGCTGGAACCGCGCCCACGAGGTCGTCACCGGCCGCGAGATCGCCCGCGCCCTCTACCCCGACCGCTGGGGCGTCTGGCTGAATCCGCACGCCCCCGGCGGCGGCGTCGGCATCCCCTGGGCCGACCTGCGCCGGATCGCCACCGGCCTCGACCGGATGCCCGCCGGGCCGCTGCGCGTCACCGAGCCGGCCCTGGAGCTTCCGCAGTTCTACGCCCTGATCACCCAGAACGCCCACCGCACCCCGGCCGTCCGGGCGCTGCGCCGCGGCTGGGTGCAGCCCGCGCTCGGCTCCCCGTACCTCGTCATCGGGCTCGACCTGTACGACACCTCCCCGGCGGCCGTCGACGCGGTCCGGACGATGATGCGCCAGTCCATCGGCTCCGTCCCCGACGGGCTGCCCGTCTCGACGGTCGCCCTCTCCGACGCGTACGACCCGGTGGCGCTCTGGCTGAAGGCGAACGCGCGCCCCTTCTACGACCGCGAGGCGCACGCGGGGCGCGGCTCCGCGCCCGCCCCGGGATACGGGTACCCGCCGGCGGCTCCGTCCGCATACTGAGACGCCTCCTCTTCCCCGTCGGCCCCACCGGCCCCGCCGGAGCTCTTCGTTCGCCCCAATTGAAGAGTTCAAACGCCCAGTTGAGCGACATGTCCGTTTGAGGGGAAGAGGGCCGGGATGGTCCGCTCACGCCCGCGCGGCGTCCGGATAACGGAAGTTGCAGCACCGCATCACGTTTGAGCAAACATTCCCCGTCAGGGCTGGCGGGTGATCGCAAGGCCATTGAAGACTCCCCGGAACACCGGGTGTTCAGCTCCTTTCGAGCAGGTGCCCAGCAGGTTGTTCCACCGAGCCGCTACCCGCGGCGGGCAAGGGCCGGCCACCGGCGGCCGAGAGGGGTCCTCACCACGATGACGGCACCACTGCACGAGACGAGTGCGGGCGCGTCGACCGCCACCGTCGACGGCGCGCCCGCCGATCCCGGTACCTCCGGCACCCCCGACAAGGGGATCCAGGGCCGCTCGCCCTGGAAGATCGCCTGGACCCGCCTCAAGCGCGACAAGCTCGCCCTCGCCGGCGCCTGCGTCGTCGGCTTCCTCATCCTCGTCGCGATCTTCGCGCCGCTGATCGTCGGACTCCTCGGCCACCCGCCGGACGAGTTCCACGAGGACCAGATCGACCCGCTCTTCGGCACCCCGATCGGCTCCTGGGGCGGGATCAGCTCCGACTTCCTCCTCGGGGTCGAGCCGGTCAACGGCCGCGACGTCTTCAGCCGCATCGTCTACGGCGCCCGGATCTCCCTGCTCGTCGCCTTCCTGGCGGCGGTCTTCGCCGTGCTCCTCGGCACCGTCCTCGGCATCGTCGCGGGCTACTTCGGCGGCTGGATCGACGCGGCCCTCAGCCGGGTCATGGACGTCATGCTCGCCTTCCCGCAGCTGCTCTTCACGATCGCCCTGGTCTCGGTGCTGCCCAACGAGCTGTTCGGGATCGAGGGCTCGGGCGTGCGCATCGGCGCCCTCGTCGTGGTGATCGGCTTCTTCGGCTGGCCGTACGTCGGCCGCATCGTCCGCGGCCAGACCCTCTCGCTGCGCGAGCGCGAGTACGTGGAGGCCGCCCGCAGCCTGGGCGCGGGCCGCCTCTACATCCTCCGCAAGGAGCTGCTGCCCAACCTGGTGGCGCCGATCACGGTCTACGCGACCCTCATGATCCCCACCAACATCCTCACCGAAGCGGCCCTCAGCTTCCTCGGCGCCGGCGTGAAGCCGCCCACCGCCTCCTGGGGACAGATGCTGTCCAAGGCCGTCAACACCTACGAGTCGGACCCCCTGTTCATGGTGATCCCCGGCCTCGCGATCTTCATCACCGTCCTGGCGTTCAACCTCTTCGGCGACGGCGTGCGCGACGCGCTCGACCCGAAGGGCTCCCGCTGACCGTTCGCCGACGACCCGCAAGACCCGCCCCTGCCGCTGGCGACAGGAGGCCCATCCCCAACGGCGGTCCGCCGTAACGGCCGCCACTATCCCGGAGGTTGCGAGACCCATGACCCTGATGAGCACTCAGAGGCGCAGAATCGCCGCGGGCGCGCTGCTCGCGGCGGCCACGATGGTCGTCACCACGGCCTGCGGCGGCGGCAACGGCGGCGGCGGCGACAAGGGCAAGGACGGCCTCGCCTTCAACGGCGGCGTCAACAAGGTCCTCAACGCCTCCGACAAGAAGGGCGGCGAGCTGAAGTTCATCGGCTCGCAGGAGGCCGACAGCTGGGACCCGCAGCGCGGCTACTACGGCTTCGTGTGGGACTTCGCCCGCTACTACACGCGCCAGCTCGTCACCTTCAAGGCCGCGCCGGGCACCGCCTCCACCGAGCTCGTCTCCGACCTCGCCACCGACACCGGCAAGGTCTCGGCCGACGGCCTCACCTACACCTTCACCCTGAAGGACGGGATCGCCTGGGAGGACGGCAAGCCGATCACCTCCAAGGACATCAAGTACGGCATCGAGCGCATCTGGGCGCAGGACGTCATCTCCGGCGGCCCGATCTACCTCCAGCAGGTCCTCGACCCCAAGGGCGAGTACAAGGGCCCGTACAAGGACACCTCCCCGGACAAGCTCGGCCTGAAGGCCATCGAGACCCCGGACGACAAGACCATCGTCTTCAAGCTGCCGGTCGCCAACGGCGACTTCCTGCAGATGCTGGCGATGCCCGCGGCCTCCCCGGTCCGCCAGGACAAGGACACCAAGTCCAAGTACGGCCTGAAGCCCTTCTCCTCCGGCCCGTACAAGTGGGAGTCGTACACCCCCAACAAGTCGATCAAGCTCGTCCGCAACGACAAGTGGGACGCCAAGACGGACACGGTCCGCAAGGCCCTGCCGGACAAGATCAGCGTCACGTTCACCACGAACGCCGACGACATGGACAACCGCCTGATCGAGGGTGAGTACGACCTCGACATCAACGCGACCGGTGTCGGAGCCGCCGCCCGCCAGAAGGTGCTCCAGCAGCACAAGGGCAACATCGACAACCCGCAGACGGGCTTCATCCGCTACGCGGTCTTCCCGCAGACGGTCATCGACAACGTCGAGTGCCGCAAGGCCATCATCTACGCGGCCGACTCCAAATCCCTCCAGACCGCCCGCGGCGGCCCGCAGGCCGGTGGCGACATCGCCTCCAACATGCTGCCGCCGGCGATCAAGGGCGCCGACCCGAAGGCCGACCCGTACGGCAAGCTCGCGGGCAAGGCGGACGTCGCGAAGGCCAAGGAGGCCCTCGCGAAGTGCGGCAAGCCGAACGGCTTCAAGACCACCATCGCGGTCCGGAACAACAAGCCGATCGAGATCGCCACCGCCGAGTCCCTCCAGCAGTCGCTGAAGGCCGTCGGCATCGAGGCCCAGATCGACCAGTTCGACGGCGCCCAGACCTCGGGCATCATCGGTTCGCCGAAGGTGGTCAAGGAGAAGGGCTACGGCATCATCATCATGGGCTGGGGCGCCGACTTCCCGTCGGGCCAGGGCTTCCTCCAGCCGCTGGTCGACGGCCGCTTCATCCTCCAGAGCGGCAACAACAACTTCTCCGAGCTGAACGACCCGGCCATCAACGGCCTGTTCGACCAGGCGCTGAAGGAGACCGACCCGGTCAAGGCCGGCGAGCTCTACAAGCAGATCAACACGAAGGTGTCGGAGGCCGCGGTCTACCTGCCCTTCACCCACGAGAAGAACATCATCTGGCGCAGCTCCCGGCTGACCAACGTCTACACGGCGGACGCCTACAACGGCCGCTACGACTACGCGTCGCTCGGCGTCGTCAAGTAATCCGACCCGCTCCACCGGCGCACCACCCGCCGCCAGGTCCGAAGGGCAGGTGATGGCCGAGGGCGGCGGCCGGGGGACCCCATCGGGTCCCCCGGCCGCCGACCGGCCGACCGCATGCTTGCATACATAGTCCGGCGACTCTTCGCGGTCGTCGTGATGCTGCTCGTCGTCACGCTCGTGACGCTCAGCATCTTCTTCCTCATTCCCAAGCTGACCGGCAGCGATCCTGCCGCGATGTTCGTCGGCAAGCAGGCGGACCCGGCCTCCATCGAGGGCATCCGGCAGAAGCTGGGCCTGGACGAGCCGATCCTGGTGCAGTTCTGGCACTTCGTCTCCGGCATCTTCGTCGGCCGGGACTACACGGGCGGCGGCGACAGCATCCACTGCGCGGCCCCGTGCTTCGGTTACTCCTTCAAGACCGAGCAGGACGTCTGGACCATGCTGGTCGACCGCATCCCGGTCACCCTCTCCATGGTCGTCGGCGCGGCCGTGCTCTGGCTCCTCATGGGCGTCACCACCGGCGTCGTCTCCGCGCTGAAGCGCGGCACCGCGATCGACCGGGCCGCGATGGTCACCGCGCTCGCCGGCGTCTCGCTCCCCATCTACTTCACCGCCATGCTGGCGATGTTCCTCTTCCGCACCCAGCTCGGCTGGCTGGACGCCAAGTACGTGCCGTTCGCCGAGTCCCCGGGCGGATGGTTCGCCGGCTTGCTGCTCCCCTGGGTCACCCTCGCCTTCCTCTACGCGGCGATGTACGCGCGCCTCACCCGCGCCACCATGCTGGAGGTCCTCGGCGAGGACTACATCCGCACCGCCCGCGCCAAGGGGCTGCCGGAGCCGGTCGTGCTCGGCAAGCACGCGATGCGCTCCACCATGACCCCCATCCTGACCATCTTCGGCATGGATCTCGGCGCCCTCGTCGGCGGCGCGGTCCTGACCGAGACCGCGTTCAACCTGTCGGGTCTCGGCAACGCCGCCTTCAAGGCGGTCGGCGACCGCGACCTGCCGGTGATCCTCGCGGTCACCCTCATCACGGCCGCCTCCGTGGTCATCGCCAACCTCGTGGTGGACCTTCTGTACGCGGTGATCGACCCCCGAGTGAGGCTCGCATGACGGACCAGCTGCCGAAGACCGGAGCGGCGGTGGAGGAGCCCGCCGGCGGTTCCGCCCCCTCCGGCGCCTTCCTCGACGTACGCGACCTGAAGATCCACTTCCCGACCGACGACGGTCTGGTCAAGTCGGTCGACGGCCTCTCCTTCCAGCTGGAGAAGGGCAAGACCCTCGGCATCGTCGGCGAGTCCGGCTCCGGCAAGTCGGTGACCTCGCTCGGCATCATGGGCCTGCACACGGTCGGCCAGTACGGCCGGCAGAAGGCCCGGATCTCGGGCGAGATCTGGCTGAACGGGCGCGAGCTGCTCTCGGCCGACCCGGACGAGGTCCGCCGGATGCGCGGCCGCGAGATGGCCATGATCTTCCAGGACCCGCTGTCCGCGATGCACCCGTACTACACGGTGGGCGCCCAGATCGTGGAGGCGTACCGCGTCCACCACGACGTGGACAAGAAGACGGCGCGCACCCGGGCCGTCGAACTCCTCGACCGGGTCGGCATCCCCGAGCCCGCCAAGCGGTTCGACAACTACCCGCACGAGTTCTCCGGCGGCATGCGGCAGCGCGCGATGATCGCCATGGCGCTCGTCAACAACCCCGAGCTGCTCATCGCGGACGAGCCGACCACGGCCCTCGACGTGACCGTGCAGGCGCAGATCCTCGACCTGATGCGGGACCTCCAGAAGGAGTTCGGCTCCGCGGTCGTCATCATCACCCACGACCTCGGCGTCGTCGCGGAGCTGGCCGACGACATCCTCGTCATGTACGGCGGGCGCTGCGTCGAGCGCGGTCCGGCCGAGCAGGTCTTCTACGAGCCCCAGCACCCCTACACCTGGGGCCTGCTCGGCTCGATGCCGAGGATCGACCGCGAGCAGACCGACCGGCTCATCCCGGTCAGGGGCAACCCGCCCAGCCTCATCAACATCCCGAGCGGCTGCGCCTTCAACCCGCGCTGCCCGTACGCGGACGTCCCCAAGGGCGGCATCACGCGCACCCAGCGGCCCGAGCTCGAGCTCGTCGGAGAGCGCCACTACTCCGCCTGCCACATGCCGCAGGAGGAGCGCACCCGCATCTGGACCGAAGAGATTGCGCCGAAGCTGTGAGCGAGACCATGGAACCCCTGCTCAAGGTCACCGGCCTGCAGAAGCACTTCCCCATCCGGAAGGGCCTGCTCCAGCGTCAGACCGGCGCGGTCAAGGCGGTCGACGGCCTCGACTTCGAGGTCTACCCCGGCGAGACCCTCGGCGTCGTCGGCGAGTCCGGCTGCGGCAAGTCCACGATGGGCCGGCTCATCACCCGCCTGCTCGAACCGACCGGCGGCACGGTCGAGTTCCAGGGCAAGGACATCTCCCACCTCGGGGTGTCCGGGATGCGTCCGTTCCGCCGGGACATCCAGATGATCTTCCAGGACCCGTACGGCTCGCTGAACCCGCGCCACACGGTCGGCACGATCGTCTCGGCGCCCTTCCGGCTCCAGGGCGTCGAGCCCGAGGGCGGCGTGAAGAAGGAGGTGCAGCGCCTCCTCGGTCTGGTGGGCCTCAACCCGGAGCACTACAACCGCTACCCGCACGAGTTCTCCGGCGGTCAGCGCCAGCGCATCGGCATCGCCCGCGCGCTCGCGCTCAAGCCGAGGCTGGTCGTGGCGGACGAGCCGGTCTCGGCCCTGGACGTCTCCATCCAGGCGCAGGTGGTCAACCTCCTGGACGACCTCCAGGACGAGCTGGGCCTCACCTACGTGTTCATCGCGCACGACCTCTCGGTCGTCCGGCACGTCTCGGACCGCATCGCCGTGATGTACCTCGGCAAGATCGTCGAGCTCGCGGACCGCACCTCCCTGTACACGGCCCCGATGCACCCGTACACCCGGGCCCTGATGTCCGCGGTCCCGGTTCCCGACCCGCGCCGCCGGGGAGCCAGGAGCGAGCGCATCCTGCTCAACGGGGACGTCCCCTCCCCGATCGCCCCGCCGTCGGGGTGCCGCTTCCACACCCGCTGCTGGAAGGCCACGGACGTCTGCAAGACCCAGGAGCCCCCGCTCCTGGAGCTCCGCCCGGGTCAGCGCGTGGCCTGCCACCACCCGGAGAACGCGGAGGGCGTGACGGTGCCGGGGGCGCGGGAGTCGGTGGAGATCACGAAGCGCCCGGAGGCGACGGCGCCGGTCGCGGCCGGGGTGGAGGAGTCTGCGGAGGCGGAGGCCCTGGCCAAGGCCGAGGAGCCCGCGGCTGCGGAGGCTCCGGTCGAGTCCGGAGATTCCGCCGAGGCGGACGGGGCGGCCGAGGCCGCCGCCGAGCCCGCGCCCGGGGCGACGAAGCCGGCCGAGGCCGCCGACCCCGCCGCCGAGGGCGACGCGCCGAAGGCGTGAACCCCGAGAGGTCCCCGCCGCCCCTCGGGCGGCGGGGACCTCTCGCGTATGCGGGCGGCGCCCGCCCGGCCGCGCCGCCGGACCCGGCAGCCGCGCCGGCTCGTGGCGCGGAGCGCTCGCGTCAGGGGAGTTCGGGGGCGCGGCCCCCGGTCCCGTCAGGGTTTCGGGAAGGGGCGGGTGGGGGGAGATCCCCCCACCCGCCAGGGAGCCGGGGCAAGACGGCTCCGCCCCCGCCGGAAGAGGCGCGACACGAGAACCGGCTCCAGGCCCACCGAGGTCACCGGGACACCGGACCCGCAGGCCTCCGCCCACCCCCCACGGGAACTACCGGCACAATTGGGCGGTGCTCCACGACCTGTTCACCCCCTCCGTCCAACACGCCCTCGACCTCGTCGGCATCTTCGTGTTCGCCATCTCCGGCGCCCTCCTCGCCGTCCGGAAGAACTTCGACGTCTTCGGCATCGCCGTCCTCGCCGAGGTCACCGCCCTCGGCGGCGGGCTCTTCCGCGACCTGATCATCGGCGCCGTACCCCCCGCCGCCTTCACCGACCTCGGCTACTTCCTCATGCCCCTGGTCGCGACGGTCCTCGTCTTCTTCCTGCACCCCCACGTGGAGCGCACCCAGGCCGCCGTCAACGTGTTCGACGCCGCCGGCCTCGGTCTCTTCTGCGTGACGGGGACGACGAAGGCGTACGACTACGGGCTCGGCCTCACCGCCTCCGCCGCCCTCGGGCTCGCCACCGCCGTCGGCGGCGGCGTCCTGCGCGACGTGCTCGCCAACGAGGTGCCCTCGCTGCTGCGCTGGGACCGGGACCTGTACGCCGTCCCGGCGATCGTGGGCGCGACGATGGTCGTGCTCTGCATCCGCTTCGACACCCTCAACGCCTTCACCAGCGGCGCCGCCGTCCTTGCCGCCTTCGTGCTCCGCCTCCTCGCGATGCGCTACCACTGGCGCGCGCCCCGCGCCTGGAACCGCCGCTCCTCCGCCAGCGAGGAGCCGGAGAAAGCTACCGCTCAGTAGTAACCTGCGGTACCGTCGGATCCATGAGCACGAGCACCGAGACGAACGCCGGGGCGGACGCCGGGACGGACGCCGCCGTCGCGAACGAGTTCGACCGCGACACCGCCGTCACCCTCCGGGAACCCGGCGTCTACGACGCCGACCTCTCCGCCGGCTGGACGATCATCCACGCCGTCAACGGCGGTTACCTCCTCGCCCTGCTCGGCCGCGCCCTCGGCCACCACCTCCCGCACCCCGACCCGTTCACGATCTCGGCGCACTACCTCACGCCGTCCGTGCCCGGTCCCGCGGTGATCAGGACCGAGACCGTCCGCACCGGCCGGACCCTCTCCACCGGCCAGGCCTCGCTCTTCCAGTACGCCGAGGACGGCACCGAGGTCGAGCGCATCCGCGTCCTCGCCTCGTACGGCGACCTCGACGCCCTCCCCGACGACGTCCGCACCAGCGCGACGCCCCCGGCGATGGCCCCGATCGAGAACTGCTTCGGCGCCTCCGACGGCCCCACCCCGCAGATCCCCGGCTCCTCCGCCATCACCGAGCGGCTCGACATCCGCCTCGACCCGGCCTGCGTCGGCTGGGCGATCGGCGCCCCCTCGGGCAAGGGCGAGATGCGTGCCTGGTTCGGCCTCGCCGACGGGCGCGAGCCCGACGCCCTCTCCCTGCTGCTCACCGTCGACGCCCTGCCGCCGACCTCCTTCGAGCTGGGGCTGAAGGGCTGGACCCCGACCGTCGAGCTCACCACCCACGTCCGCTGCCGTCCGGCCCCCGGCCCGCTGCGGGTCTCCATCACCACCCGCAACCTGGCCGGCGGCTTCCTGGAGGAGGACGCCGAGGTCTGGGACAGCGCCGACCGCCTGGTCGCCCAGTCCCGCCAGCTGGCCCGCGCCCCGCGCGGCTGAGCCCGTACGCCCGACCCCCGTACGTACGCCCGCTGCACCCGTACGCCCGGACCACCGCCGCCCCGCCCTTGCCGCACAGGGGCGGGGCGGCGGCGCATCCGGGTACGGCGGCACATCCGGGTCGAGCCGGACGGGCGTCCCCCGGGCGCGGCGGGCCGGGCGCGGCGGGCGCCCCCGGATACGGCGGGCACCCCCGGCCCCGGCGGCGTAAACGGGCCAGGCGCCGGGAGCGCCGCGGCGGGCTCGTAGAATCGACCCACCATGGCTTACCTCGACCACGCCGCGACCACGCCCATGCTGCCCGAGGCGATCGAGGCGATGACCGCCCACCTCGCCGTCACGGGCAACGCCTCCTCCCTCCACGCCGCCGGACGGCGGGCCCGGCGGACCGTCGAGGAGGGCCGCGAGACCCTCGCCGCCGCCCTCGGCGCCCGGCCGAGCGAGGTCGTCCTCACCTCCGGCGGCACCGAGGCCGACAACCTCGCCGTCAAGGGCCTCTACTGGTCCCGCCGCGACGCCGACCCCCGCCGCGTCCGCGTCCTGGCCAGCCCGGTCGAACACCACGCCGTCCTCGACGCCGTCGACTGGCTCGCCGTCCACGAGGGCGCGCGGGTCGAGTACCTGCCCGTCGACCACCACGGCCGGGTGCACCCCGAGGCCCTGCGCGAGGCGATCGCCCGCGACCCGGAGACCGTCGCCCTGGCCACCGTCATGTGGGCCAACAACGAGATCGGCACCCTCATGCCGGTCCGCGAACTCGCCGATGTGGCCGCCGAGTTCGGCGTCCCCCTGCACGCCGACGCCGTCCAGGCCGTGGGGCAGGTTCCGGTCGACTTCGCCGCCTCCGGACTCGCCGCCATGACCGTCTCCGGCCACAAGATCGGCGGCCCCTACGGCATCGGCGCCCTCCTCCTGGGCCGCGAGCACGCCCCCGTCCCCGTGCTGCACGGCGGCGGCCAGGAGCGGCACGTCCGCTCCGGCACCCTCGACGTCCCCGCCGTCGCCGCCTTCGCCGTCGCCGCCCGGCTCGCCGCCGAACGGCGCGAGGAGTTCGCCCGCGAGGTCGGCGCCCTGCGCGACGAGCTCGTCACCGCCGTCCGTACGTCCGTCCCCGACGCGATCCTCGGCGGCGACCCGGTCGACCGGCTCCCCGCCAACGCCCACTTCACCTTCCCCGGCTGCGAGGGCGACTCGCTGCTCCTGCTGCTCGACGCCGCCGGCATCGCCTGCTCCACCGGCTCCGCCTGCACCGCCGGCATCGCCCAGCCCAGCCACGTCCTGCTCGCCACCGGCGCCGACCCCGACCTCGCCCGGGGCACCCTGCGCTTCTCCCTCGGCCACACCTCCACCGAGGAGGACGTGGCGGCGGTCGCCGGCGCGATCGGCCCGGCCGTGGAGAGGGCCCGCACGGCCGGCCTCAGCTGAGCCCGGCCCCGCACCCCTCACACGGGCTTCTTCGAAGCCTCCCGCACCAGCCGCAGGTACCGGTCCCAGTCCCAGTGCGGACCGGGATCGGTGTGGTCGGTGCCCTCGACCTCGACGTGCCCGATGACGTGCTCCCGGTCCACGGGTATCCCGTACCGGGCGCAGATGCCGGCCGTGAGCCGCGCCGACCCCTCGTACATCGCCGCCGTGAAGTCCTCCGGCCGGTCCACGAAGCCCTCGTGCTCGATGCCGATGCTCCGCTCGTTCATGTCCCGGTTCCCGGCGTGGAAGCCCACGTCGAGCTCCCGGATCATCTGCGCCACGTGCCCGTCCTTGCGGACCACGTAGTGCGCGGCGGCCCCGTGCCCCGGGTTCTTGAAGACCCGCAGGGCGGTCGCGTAGCTGCCCTGCACGACGTGGATCACGACCCGGTCGATCGTGTAGTCGTCCGGCCGGTCCGCCCGCCGCCAGTTCGCCCGCGACGCCGACGTCCACTCCGCGCCCGCGTGGTCCAGCTCCCCCTCCACCCGCTTCTTCTGCGTCCCCGGCAGCCGCCACCAGGCGCGCGCCAGCTCCTCCCGGGCGAGCACGGCCGTGCCCACCACCGCGGCACCGCCGCCGAGCAGGACGGCACGCCGCCCCACCGCCTTCTTCCCCTTGCTCCCCATGCCATCGAGAACGCTTACCACCGCGACGGTGGTTCCCGTGGCCCCGTACCCTGGTGGGGCTATGACTCAGACCCCGCCCCAGCGCCCCCACGCCCGTCCCCTCCGGGTCCTCGCCGCCATGTCGGGCGGAGTGGACTCCGCCGTCGCCGCCGCCCGCGCCGCCGAGGCGGGCCACGACGTCACCGGCGTCCACCTCGCCCTCTCCGCGAACCCGCAGTCCTTCCGCACCGGAGCGCGCGGCTGCTGCACGATCGAGGACTCCCGCGACGCGCGCCGGGCCGCCGACGTCATCGGCATCCCCTTCTACGTGTGGGACCTGGCCGAGCGGTTCCGCGAGGACGTCGTGGACGACTTCGTCGCGGAGTACGAGGCCGGCCGCACCCCCAACCCCTGCCTGCGCTGCAACGAGAAGATCAAGTTCGCGGCGCTCCTCGACAAGGCGCTCGCCCTCGGCTTCGACGCGGTCTGCACCGGCCACTACGCCACCGTCGTCCTGGGCGAGGACGGCACCCGCGAGCTGCACCGCGCCTCCGACACGGCCAAGGACCAGTCGTACGTCCTCGGCGTCCTGGACGAGAAGCAGCTCGCGCACGCGATGTTCCCGCTGGGCGACACCCTCACCACCAAGGACGAGATCCGGGCGGAGGCCGAGCGGCGCGGGCTCGCGGTCGCGAAGAAGCCCGACAGCCACGACATCTGTTTCATCGCCGACGGCGACACCCAGGGCTTCCTCGCCACCCGCCTCGGGAAGGCGGAGGGCGACATCGTGGACGAGTCGGGCACGAAGGTCGGCACCCACGAGGGCGCGTACGGCTTCACCATCGGCCAGCGCAAGGGCCTGCGGATCGGCCACCCGGCCCCGGACGGCAAGCCCCGCTACGTCCTCGACATCTCGCCCGTGAACAACACGGTCACGGTCGGCCCCGTCGAGGCCCTCGACGTCACCGCCCTCACCGCGATCAAGCCCCGCTGGTGCGGCACCGTCCCCGAGGGCCCCGGCCGCTACACCGCCCAGCTCCGCGCCCACGGCGGCGAGACGCCGGTGAGCGCGGCCCTGGAGGACGGCGAACTGCGGGTCGCCTTCGACGAGCCGGTCCGGGGCGTCGCCCCCGGCCAGGCGATCGTCCTGTACGACGGCACGCGCGTGGTGGGCTCGGCGACGATCGCGACGACGACCCGCAGGACGACGGAACCGGCCGGCGGTTAGGGCGCGTGCCGAAAGCAGCGCCGTCTGCCCGGAGGGCAGGCGGGACTTTCGGCACACGCCCTAGGACCGCCCGGTCCCGGCCCCCCGGTCCTCCGTGAGGAACCCCTCCGTGAGGAACCCCTCCGCACGGAACTCCTCCGCCAGGAACTCCGCCAGGACCGGGGCCAGGACGTGCGGGGCCACCTCGTGGGTCTGGCCCGTCAGGGTGCGGTGCCGGGCGCGGGGGAGGGCCGCCGCCAGCTCGCGGGCCGCGCGCCGGGTCTCCGCCGGGCTGAAGCCCCCGTCGACCACCAGCACGCACGCGGAGACCCGGTCGAGGGGCGCGTCCACGTGCGGCGGCTCGTACACCGACACCGGGCCCACCGGCAGCCCGGCCGCCGCCGCGGCGAGCGCGAGGGCACCGCCCGTCCCCGTGCCGTGCACGGCCGCTCCCGGGCCCGCCGCCGCCAGGACGGCCGCCAGGTCCTCGATCTCCCGTTCGGCGCCGCCGTGCGCCCGGCGGCCGTACGCCACGACCGGGAAGCCCCGGGCGAGCAGCCCGGCGAGGGCCCGCCCGTCCGCCGCCCCCGGGGCCCCGCCCACCAGGACGAGCGGCGGCCCGTCCCCGTCCCCGTACCGCTCGTACGCGACCGTCGTCCCGTCCCGCGACGTGACGCGCCCGCGGAACCCGCTCAGCTCGTTCATGGCAGGGCAGACCGGGGCGGCCCCCGGAACTCATCGCCGCCCGCCGGACTTCTTCCACGACCGCCTACGGTGGGCCCATGAACATCTGCGTCTTCCTCTCCGCCGCCCGGCTGGACGAGCGGTACACGGCCCCGGCCCGCGCGTTCGCGGCCCTGCTCGGCAAGGCGGGCCACACCCTCGTCTGGGGCGGCTCCGACACCGGCCTGATGAAGGTCGTCGCGGACGGGGTGCAGGAGGCGGGCGGCCGGCTCGTCGGCGTCTCCGTCGACTTCCTCGCCCACAAGGCCCGCCCGAACGCCGACGAGATGGTCGTCACCGAGGACCTCGCACAGCGCAAGGCCCTGCTCCTCGCCAAGTCCGACGCGATCGTCGTCATGGTCGGCGGCACCGGCACCCTCGACGAGGCCACCGAGATCCTGGAACTGAAGAAGCACGGCAAGCACCGCAAGCCGGTGGTCCTCCTCAACACGGAGGGCTTCTACGACGGCCTGAGGGAGCAGTTCCGGCGCATGGAGGAGGAGGGTTTCCTCCCGCTCCCCCTCGCCGACCTCGTCTTCTTCGCGGACGACGGCGCGGCGGCCCTCGCGTACCTGGAGGAGGAGATCGCCTCCCCGGCTCCCCGCTGATGCGAGCATGGGGGCCATGGCTACTCATGTGATCACCGGAGCCGGCTCCGGCATCGGCGCCGCCGTCGCGCGCCGCCTCCACGCGCGCGGGGACGAGCTCGTGCTGCACGCGCGCGACGCGGGGCGGGCCAAGGAGCTCGCGGCGCAGTTCCCCGGCGCGCGGACCCTCGTCGGGGACCTCGCGGACCCGGACCGGCTCTCCTGGGCGTTCTCGCACCAGAGCCTGCCCGAGCGGGTCGACGGGCTGCTGCACGTCGCGGGCGTCGTCGACCTCGGGCCGGTCGGCGAGCTCACCCCCAGGACCTGGCACCACCAGCTGAACGTGAACCTGGTCGCCCCGGCCGAGCTCACCCGGCACTTCCTGCCCCAACTGCGCGTCTCCCAGGGGCACGTCGTCTTCGTGAACTCGGGCGCCGGGCTCAACGCGCACGCCGAGTGGGGCGCGTACGCCGCCTCCAAGCACGGTCTGAAGGCCCTCGCGGACTCCCTGCGCCACGAGGAGCACGGCAACGGCGTCCGGGTCACCTCGGTCTACCCGGGCCGCACCGCCAGCCCCATGCAGGCGAAGGTGCACCAGCAGGAGGGCAAGGAGTACGACCCGTCGAAGTGGATCGACCCCGAGTCGGTCGCGACGGCGATCCTCACCGCCCTCGACCTGCCGCGCGACGCCGAGATCAACGACCTCACCGTCCGCCCCGGGCGCTGACGGAGAGGGCCGGGGCGGCCCGGGGCACGGTCACCGGCGCCGCCCGGCGCGCCCCGGCACGTACGCTTCCCGGGTGAGCGACACGACCGAGAAGAACGACTTCCCCTGGGGCCCCGCCACCGGCGTCGGGTCCCTGCCCGGCGGCGACGCCCGCGAGGCCGCCAAGACCGTCACCGGCTCCTTCGAGGACTTCCCGTTCCTCGCGGAGCTGCCCGCGCGCGGGCCCGGCGCCGACATGACCGGCCGGACGATCGGGATGCTCGTCGACCTGTACGCGCACGTGGAGCCGAGCGGCTGGCGGATCAGCGACCGGCCCGGCCGCGACACCCGGCGGGCCCGCTCCTGGCTCGGCGAGGACCTCGACGCCCTGGAGGAGTTCACCCAGGGGTACGAGGGCGCGCTCAAGGTGCAGGCGGTGGGCCCCTGGACGCTCGCCGCCGCCCTGGAGCTGCGCGGCGGCGAGGCCGCCCTCGGCGACGCGGGCGCCTGCCGGGACCTGGCGGGATCGCTCGCCGAGGGACTCCGTCAGCACCTGGCCGAGGTGCGCAAGCGCGTGCCCGGCGCCCGGGTGGTCCTCCAGCTCGACGAGCCCTCGCTCACCGCCGTACTGCGCGGGCAGGTCCGCACCGCCAGCGGCTACCGCACCCACCGGGCCGTGGACCGGCAGGTCGTGGAGGGCGCCCTGCGGGACGTGGCCGCGGCCCACGACGGGCCGGTGGTCGTCCACTCCTGCGCCCCCGACGTCCCCTTCGCGCTGCTGCGGCGGGCCGGAGCCGCCGGGATCTCCTTCGACTTCGGGCTGCTCACCGAGCGTGACGAGGAGGCGGTCGGGGAGGCCGTGGAGGGCGGCACGAAGCTCTTCGCCGGTGTGGTGCCGTCCACCGACGGCCCGTTGTCGGACCCGGGCGGTAGCGTCATGGGTGTCAGGACGCTGTGGCGCAGGCTGGGGCTGAATCCGGGGACCCTCGCGGAGTCCGTGGTGATCACCCCCGCGTGCGGGCTCGCGGGCGCGTCGCCCGCCCACGCCCGCGCGGCGCTCGCCCACTGCGTCCGGGCAGCGAAGTCGCTCGCGGACAACCCGGAGTGACCGGGGACCGAGGTACGGGAGGACGGACGAAGGTGGCAGTCGACGAGGGGGCCCCGCCCGCCGAGGCGCGGGAGAAGCACGCGGACCTGGCCGAGCGGATCGAGGAGCACCGCTTCCGGTACTACGTGAAGGACCAGCCGGTCATCAGCGACGGCGAGTTCGACAGGCTCCTGCGTTCCCTGGAGGCGCTGGAGGAGGAGTACCCGGAGCTGCGGACCCCCGACTCCCCGACCCAGAAGGTCGCCGGGCAGTACGAGACCGACTTCACGGCCGTCGAGCACCGCGAGCGGATGCTCTCCCTCGACAACGCCTTCGACGACGAGGAACTGGCCGCCTGGGCCGAGCGCGTCGCCCGGGACGTCGGCACGCCCGACCACCACTTCCTGTGCGAGCTGAAGGTCGACGGCCTGGCCGTGAACCTGACGTACGAGCACGGGCGGCTCACCCGGGCCGCGACCCGCGGCGACGGGCGCACCGGCGAGGACATCACGCCCAACGTGCGCACGATCGCGGACGTCCCGGAGCGGCTGAGCGGCGACCGGATCCCGGACCTCGTGGAGGTCCGCGGCGAGGTCTACTTCCCGATGGAGGCCTTCCTCGGGCTCAACGCCCGCCTGGTCGAGGCCGGCGAGAAGCCCTTCGCCAATCCGCGCAACGCGGCCGCCGGTTCGCTCCGCCAGAAGGACCCGAAGGTCACCGCCACCCGCCCGCTCCACCTGGTGGTGCACGGCATCGGCGCCCGCGAGGGCTTCGACATCGCCCGCCTCTCCGAGGCGTACGGGCTGCTCCACGCGTGGGGCCTGCCCACCGCCCGGCACAACAAGGTGGTGGGCACGCTCGACGAGGTGCGGGAGTTCATCGCGTACTTCGGGGAGAACCGGCACTCCGTCGAGCACGAGATCGACGGCGTCGTCGTCAAGCTGGACGAGATCCCGCTCCAGGGCCGGCTGGGCTCCACGGCCCGCGCCCCGCGCTGGGCCATCGCCTGGAAGTACGCGCCGGAGGAGGTCAACACCAAGCTGGTCGACATCAAGGTCGGCGTCGGCCGCACCGGGCGCGTCACCCCGTACGCGCAGGTGGAGCCGGTGACCGTGGCCGGCTCCGAGGTCGAGTTCGCCACCCTCCACAACCAGGAGGTGGTCAAGGCCAAGGGCGTCCTGATCGGGGACACGGTCGTGCTGCGCAAGGCCGGCGACGTCATCCCGGAGATCCTGGGGCCGGTCGCGGACCTGCGGGACGGCAGCGAGCGGGAGTTCGTGATGCCGTCCGAGTGCCCCGAGTGCGGGACGCCGCTGAAGCCGATGAAGGAGGGCGACATCGACCTCCGCTGCCCGAACGCCCGGACCTGCCCGGCCCAGCTGCGCGAGCGCGTCGAGTTCCTCGCCGGCCGCGAGTGCCTGGACATCGAGAAGTTCGGCGCCGTGGCCGCCGCCGCCCTCACCCAGCCCCTGGAGCCCGCCGAGCCGCCGCTCCGGGACGAGGGCGACCTCTTCGACCTCACCATCGAGCAGCTGCTGCCGATCCGGGCGTACGTCCTCGACCCGGACAGCGGACTGCCCAAGCGGGACCCGAAGACCGGCGAGGAGAAGATCGCCACCGTCTTCGCCAACCAGAAGGGCGAGCCGAAGAAGAACGCGCTCGCCATGCTGGAGAACATCGCGGCGGCGAAGACGCGCCCGCTGGCCCGCTTCATCAACGGGCTCTCGATCCGGCACGTGGGCCCGGTCGCGGCCGCGGCCCTCGCCCGCGAGTTCCGCTCCCTGGAGCGGATCGAGCAGGCCACCGAGGAGGAGCTGGCAGCCGTCGACGGGGTCGGCGGGATCATCGCGGCGGCGGTGAAGCAGTGGTTCGCCGAGGAGTGGCACCGCGAGATCGTGCGCAAGTGGCGGGCCGCCGGGGTCGCCCTGGAGGACGAGGGCGCCGGCGAGGACCAGGGGCCGCGTCCCCTGGAGGGGCTCACGGTCGTGGTGACCGGCACCCTGGAGAAGTTCACCAGGGATGGCGCAAAAGAGTCGCTCCAGCGCCTCGGAGCGAAGGTGACCGGTTCCGTTTCGAAGAAGACCTCCTTCGTCGTGGTGGGTGAAAACCCTGGTTCGAAATACGACAAGGCGGTGCAGCTGAAGGTTCCGGTTCTGGACGAGCAGGGCTTCTCGATCCTGCTCGAACAGGGACCCGACGCCGCCCGGGAGGCCGCGGTGCCCAGCCCCGAAAGTGCCGAGTAGCCCCTTTCCGTCCCGGGAGACGTCACCCGTTCGGCGCATATCAGATGGTGAGGGGTGGCCGGGTCTCATTCGGGCAAGACACGGAGAGCGCTGCCCGTCGGAGCCCTCGGCGGCCTAGTGTGGTGACCGTGCGTCTCGTCCTGCACGGCCGCGCGAGGGCTCTGCCGGTCGTGGCGTCAGGACAACGGCCCCGTGGCACGAGGAGCGGCCGCCCGCCGGCGGTCCCGCACCGGACGACGGCGGCCGCACGACGGACGGCCGCCCCACCGCGGCCCATGGCACACCGACGGCACCGCCGCCTGTGAGAGGGACGGAAATGGAACCGACCGAGAGCGCCGCCCCGGTCCCCCGGCCGCACGGCCGCGCGGTCCCCGGGAGCTCCACCTCCCGGCTGCCCGCAGCCGTGGTGGGCATCGCCGCCGTCCTGCTCGCCGCCGGGCTCCAGCAGGCCCTCACCACCGGGCACGGACTCTTCCCCGGCGGGGTCACCGGCTGGTCCCTCGCCGTCCTCACCGGCCTCATCGTCGGCCACCTGGTCGCCCTCGGCCGCGACCGCTGGTGGGGCGGCACCGGCTCCGGCGCCGCCCTCACCCTCGCCGTCCTCCTGCTGTACGGCTGGGTGCCCGCCGGACTCGTCTCGCTGACCGTCGTCACCCTCGTCGGCGCCGCCCGCCACCACCGCTGGCGACAGGGCCTGCTGCACGGCGCCGCCGACGTCCTCGGCGTCGGCGCCGCCGCCCTCGTCCTCGCCCTCTTCGGCGACGTGCCGACCGTCGAGCAGCCCTGGCGGCCCCTCGACTGGACGATCGGGGACCTCCCGGAAATCGTGCTCGCCGCGACCACCTACCTCGTGGTGACCCGGCTCCTCCTGTGGTACACGCTCGCCCCCCAGGGCCGCGGACTGCCCACCGTCGCCCGCACCGCCCTCCTCCGGCAGGGCCTCGTCGCCGTCGCCCTCCTCGGCATCACCCCGCTCATCTGCGCCGTCGCCGCGAGCCGCCCGGTCCTCCTGCCGCTCTTCGCCGTCCCCCTCATCGCCCTCGACTCCACCCTCTGGATCGCCCGCGCCCGCGCCGAGGAGCAGCTGCGCGACCCGCTCACCGGCCTCCCCAACCGCCAGTGGCTCCTGGAGCGGGCCTGGACCGCCCTGGAGGACGCCGAGGGCCAGGGGACCCGCGCCGCCCTCGTCCTCATCGACCTCGACCGCTTCCGCTCGGTCAACGACACCCTCGGCCACCTCGCCGGCGACCGGCTCCTCCTCCAGATCGCCGACCGGCTCCGCCTCGCCCTGCCCCGCGGCGCCGAGGCCGCCCGGCTCGGCGGCGACGAGTTCGCCGTCCTGCTGCCCACCGCCGACTCCACCACCAGCGCCCAGCGCGTCGCCCGCCACCTCGTCGCCGAGCTCTCCTCCCCGCTCGACCTCGACGGCCTCACCCTCGTCCTGGAGGCCAGCGCCGGCGTCGCCGTCTTCCCCGACCACGCCCTCGACGCCGAGGGCCTGCTGCGCCGCGCCGACGTCGCCATGTACCAGGCCAAGCGCGACCGCACCGGCGTCGAGGTCTACGAGTCCAAGCGCGACTCCAACACCCCCGACCGGCTCGGCCTCCTCGGCGACCTGCGCCGCGCCCTCGACGCCCACGAGGTCCAGCTCCACTACCAGCCCAAGGTCCGCTTCGACGGCCAGGTCGCCGGCCTGGAGGCGCTCGTCCGCTGGGTCCACCCCGAGCGCGGAAAGGTTCCACCGGACGAGTTCATCGCCATCGCCGAGTCCTCCGGCCTGATGCCCCACCTCACCGAGTACGTCCTGGAGACCGCCCTCGCCCAGGTCGCCCGCTGGCGCGCCCAGGGCCTCGACGTCCCGGTCGCCGTCAACGTCTCGCCGCGCGACGTCCACACCCCCGGCTTCGCCGGCGCCGTCGCCGCCCGGCTGGCCCGCCACGGCGTCCCGGCCGGCTCCCTCCAGCTGGAGATAACGGAGCACGTGCTCCTGGAGGACCCCCAGCGGGCCGCCGACACGCTCAACGGACTCACCGGCCACGGCGTCAAGATGTCCCTCGACGACTTCGGCACCGGCTACTCCTCCCTCGTCCACCTGCGCCGGCTGCCGGTCAGCGAACTGAAGATCGACCGCTCCTTCGTCGCCCGGCTCGCCGTCGACACCGAGGACGCCGAGATCGTCCGCTGCACCGTCGACCTCGCCCACTCCCTCGGCCTCCTCGTCGTCGCCGAGGGCGTCGAGGACGACGAGACCTGGGAGCGGCTGCGCGACCTGGGCTGCGACGCCGTCCAGGGCTGGCTGGTCGCCGCCGCCATGCCGCCCGACGAGGCGACCGCCTGGCTCCTGGCCCGCGGCGAGCACGGCTGGCGCCGCCCCGCCGACCTCGCGCCCCCGACCGACCTGGACCACCCCTCGGGGCAGGTCGTCCCCCGGGGCTGACCCGGTCCGGCGAAACCGTTTCACGGGCGGCGGCACCGGCCCCATAGGATGGACCCACACCATCAAGCTCACCCCGTGAGGAACCGCATGCCTGGCATCACGCGCGAGGAGGTCGCCCACCTCGCCCGGCTGGCGCGTCTGGAGCTGCGGAGCGAAGAACTCGATCACTTCGCCGGCCAGCTCGACGACATCATCGGCGCGGTCGCCCGCGTCTCCGAGGTCGCCGACCAAGACGTACCCCCGACCTCCCACCCGCTGCCGCTGACCAATGTCATGCGCGCGGACGAGGTCCGTCCGTCGCTCACCCCCGAGCAGGCGCTCTCCGGCGCCCCGGCCCAGGAGCAGCAGCGTTTCAAGGTGCCGCAGATCCTGGGGGAGGACTAAGAAGTCATGACGGACAACACCATCATCAAGCTCACCGCGGCCGAGATCGCCGGAAAGATCGCCGCCGGCGAGCTGACCGCCGTCGAGGTCACCGAGGCCCACCTCGCCCGCATCGAGGCCGTCGACGAGAAGGTCCACGCCTTCCTGCACGTCGACCGCGACGGCGCCCTCGCCCAGGCCCGCGCCGTGGACGAGAAGCGCGCCCGGGGCGAGAAGCTCGGCCCGCTCGCCGGTGTGCCGCTCGCCCTCAAGGACATCTTCACCACCGTCGGCATCCCGACGACCGTGGGCTCGAAGATGCTGGAGGGCTGGATCCCGCCGTACGACGCGACCCTGGTCAAGAACCTGAAGGCCGCCGACGTCGTCATCCTCGGCAAGACCAACATGGACGAGTTCGCGATGGGCTCCTCCACCGAGAACAGCGCCTACGGCCCGACCGGCAACCCCTGGGACCTCACCCGTATCCCCGGCGGCTCCGGCGGCGGCTCGTCGGCCGCCCTCGCCGCGTACGAGGCCCCCCTCGCCATCGGCACGGACACCGGCGGCTCCATCCGCCAGCCCGCCGCCGTCACCGGCACCGTCGGCGTCAAGCCCACCTACGGCGCGGTCTCCCGCTACGGCATGGTGGCCTTCTCCTCCTCCCTCGACCAGGGCGGCCCCTGCGCCCGCACGGTCCTGGACGCGGCCCTGCTGCACGAGGCGATCGCCGGGCACGACCCGCTCGACTCCACCTCCATCGACGCCCCGGTCCCGCCGGTCGTCGAGGCCGCCCGCAACGGCTCCGTCGCCGGCATGCGCGTCGGCGTCGTCAAGCAGTTCCGCGGCGAGGGCTACCAGGCCGGCGTCGTGCAGCGCTTCGACGAGTCCGTCGAGCTGCTGAAGTCGCTGGGCGCCGAGGTCGTGGAGCTGGACTGCCCCACCTTCGACCTGGCCCTCTCGGCGTACTACCTGATCGCGCCGTCCGAGTGCTCCTCGAACCTGGCCCGCTTCGACGCCATGCGCTACGGCCTGCGCGTCGGCGACGACGGCACCCGGTCCGCCGAGGACGTCACCGCCCTCACCCGCGAGGCCGGCTTCGGCGACGAGGTCAAGCGCCGCATCATCCTCGGCACGTACGCGCTCAGCTCCGGCTACTACGACGCGTACTACGGCTCGGCCCAGAAGGTCCGCACCCTCATCACCCGCGAGTTCGAGAAGGCCTTCGAGGAGGTGGACGTGATCGTCTCCCCGACGACCCCCACCACCGCCTTCCCGATCGGCGAGCGCGCCGACGACCCGATGGCCATGTACCTCGCGGACCTGTGCACCATCCCGACCAACCTGGCCGGCAACGCCGCCATGTCGCTGCCCTGCGGCCTCGCGCCCGAGGACGGCCTCCCGGTCGGTCTGCAGATCATCGCCCCCGCCATGAAGGACGACCGGCTCTACAAGGTCGGAGCCGCCGTCGAGGCCGCCTTCGTGGAAAAGTGGGGACACCCGCTGCTAGAGGAGGCTCCGTCGCTGTGAGTGCCATGGCAAAGAAGGCCAAGAACTTCAAGAAGTCGAAGACCGGTCTGTACGTCTCGCTGGCCACCACCGCCTTCGGCGCGGTCAGCGTCGCCAAGCAGGCCAAGCTGGCCCGTAACGACAACGACGTCCTGCGGCTGATCGACGCCGCGGTGTCCGCCGCCGCGATCGCGACCGGCCTGGCGATCCTCTACCGGGAGCTGAAGCGCCTGGGCGACGACGACGTCCTGCTGGGCTGAGAGGGAAAGTCTCACCGTGACTGTCACTGAACTGCTGTCGTACGAAGCGGCGCTCGCCGAGTACGACCCCGTCATGGGCCTGGAGGTCCATGTCGAGCTCGGCACCCGGACCAAGATGTTCTGCGGCTGCTCCACCGAGCTGGGCGCGGACGCCAACTCGCAGACCTGCCCGACCTGCCTCGGCCTGCCCGGCTCGCTCCCGGTCGTCAACGCGATCGGCGTCGAGTCCGCCGTCAAGATCGGCCTCGCGCTGAACTGCGAGATCGCCGAGTGGTGCCGCTTCGCCCGGAAGAACTACTTCTATCCGGACATGCCGAAGAACTTCCAGACCTCCCAGTACGACGAGCCGATCGCCTTCGACGGCTACCTGGACGTCCAGCTGGAGGACGGCGAGGTCTTCCGCGTGGAGATCGAGCGCGCCCACATGGAGGAGGACACCGGCAAGTCCACCCACATCGGCGGCGCGACCGGCCGCATCCACGGCGCCTCGCACTCGCTGCTCGACTACAACCGGGCCGGCATCCCGCTCATCGAGATCGTCACCAAGCCGATCGAGGGCGCGGGCGACCGGGCCCCCGAGGTCGCCAAGGCGTACGTCGCCGAGCTGCGCGAGCTGATCCGCGCCCTGGGCGTCTCCGAGGCCCGCATGGACAAGGGCCAGATGCGCTGCGACGTGAACCTGTCGCTGCGCCCGCACGGCACCGAGACCTTCGGCACCCGTTCGGAGACGAAGAACGTCAACTCGCTCCGCTCGGTGGAGCGCGCGGCGCGCTTCGAGATCCAGCGGCACGCGGCCGTCCTGTCCTCCGGCGGGACGATCGTGCAGGAGACCCGTCACTTCCACGAGGACGACGGCACCACCACCTCCGGCCGCATCAAGGACAACGCCGAGGACTACCGCTACTTCCCCGAGCCGGACCTGGTGCCGGTGGCCCCCTCCCGCGAGTGGGTCGAGGAGCTGCGCAAGGGCCTGCCCGAGCTGCCGCGCGTGCGCCGCAACCGGCTGCGCGAGGAGTGGGGCGTGTCCGAGCTGGACATGCAGTCCATCCTCAACGCGGGCGCGGTCGACCCGATCGTCGCCACGATCGAGGCGGGCGCGGACGCGGCCTCGGCCCGCAAGTGGTGGCTGGGCGAGCTCGCCCGCAACGCCAACGAGCAGGGCGTCTCCCTGGAGGAGCTGCCGATCGCCCCGGCGGACGTGGCCCGGGTCTCGGCCCTGGTCGCCTCCGGCGACCTCAACGACAAGCTGGCCCGCCAGGTCATCGAGGGCGTCCTCGCCGGCGAGGGCACTCCGGACGAGGTCGTCGAGAAGCGCGGTCTGAAGGTCGTCTCCGACGACGGCGCGCTCGGCGCGGCGGTCGACGAGGCCATCGCGGGCAACGCGGCGATCGCGGACAAGATCCGCGGCGGCAAGGTCGCGGCGGTCGGCGCGCTGGTCGGCGCGGTCATGAAGGCCACCCGCGGCCAGGCGGACGCGGCGAAGGTCAAGGACCTGATCCTGGAGCGGCTGGGCGTCTCCGAGGGCTGAGTTCCGTCCCGTACGGGAGGAGGGCGGCCCCGCACCGGAGTTCCGGTGCGGGGCCGCCCTCTCGTGCTCCCGCTACCGCTTGAGGAGCGGGGCGGCGATGACCACGTACGCCTTCTGCGAGAAGGTGCAGGTGTCCTCCACCCGGATCCGCAGCCGCAGCGCGCCCTTGACCGAGAGGCTCGCCGCCACGGGCTTGCCGAGCTTCACGGCCTCGGAGAAGAGGGCGGGCTGGTCGTCCACGGAGATGTGGACGCGGGCCTGTTCGGTCGGGGAGTCGTCGGCGATGCCGGCGGTGAACTGCAGGGTCTCCCACTTCCGGCTCAGGTTGAACTCCATGGTCGACTCGGACGAGCAGCCGGTCACGAAGGCCGATCCGTAGTCCCGGGCGTTGAGCGTCGCGGACTCCACGGTGAACTCGTCGAGGCCGTCGATGGGGGAGAAGCCGGTCAGGTCCACCTCGTCGCTGCCGTCCACGGCGCCGGGGTCGCTGTTCGCCGGGCTCCCCGAGGAAGCCGGATCGGCGGAGGCCGTGTCGGTCGGCTCCTCCGGCGCGGGTTCCCCGGTCGGCTCCTCGGTGGTGGCGCCGGGGGCGGGCTCCGTCGTCTCCGGGGCCGGGGTCGTGGTGGTCACGGCGGCCGGGCCGGCCTTGTCGCTCCCGCCGTCGTCCTTCTTGTCGCCGAGGAACCGGACGCCGGCCACCGCGAGGGCGGCGACCACGAGGACACCGACCACGGCGCCGATCAGCGGGCCCTTGCGACGGCGGCGCGGCTCGGGGGCCGGGGTGGGGGCGGTGGCCGGGCCGGACGAGGGGGGAGGCGTCGGCGGACCGAAGCCGGGGCCCGAACCGGGGCCGCCGAAGCCGGGATCCCCGACACCGTGCGCGGCGGCGGCGAACGGCTCGGCGGAGGGCTGGTACGCGGCGTGCTGCGGGGTGACGGGCGTCGCCGGAGCGGCGACGGGCGGCGCGACCACCGGCCGCGGGGTCACGACCGGGGGCGGTGACGCGACGGGCGCCGGGGGCGTCGTGGGCGGCCGGTCCTCCGGCGCCGCCGCGGCGGCCGCGCTCGGCGGCGGGGTCGCGGGCCGCGGCGGCGCGGTGGGCGGCGCGGTGGGCGGCGCGGTCGGGACCGGCGGGGCGGCGGGAGCCGGCGGAACCGCGTCCGCGACCGTCGCCGGGCGCGAGGTCGTCGTCGTGGACACCACCCCGTGCCGTACGTCCTTCACCCAGGACGACAGGGAGACCGGGCGCCGCCCGGCGTCGGCCGAGGCGATGCTCAGGACCCGGTCGCGCTGTTCCTCCGGCAGCCCGGCGATCTGCGGCAGCTCGCGGAACGCGGAGACCAGCTGCTCGGGCGCGGTCGGCGGGGACTGGCCGCTGAGCAGGAAGTAGGCGATGGCGCCGAAGGCGTAGCGGTCGGTGGCCGGGGTGCGTTTGCCCTCGAAGACCTCGGGGGCCGCGTAGCCGGGGGTGAACCACACCTCGGCGGTCTGGTGGTCGGCGGTCAGCTTGCTGAGGCCGAAGTCGACGAGGGTCGCCTGCCCGTACTCGTCCACCATGACGTTGCCGGGCGAGAGGTCGCCGTGGACGACCGTGCGCCCGGAGGGGGTGGCCTTCCCGGAGTGCAGCCAGTCGAGGACGTCCGCGAGCTGTTCCAGGGTCCGCATCACCTCGCGCCGTTCGGCGGGGGACGTGAGGGTGCGCTCGGCCCGCCAGTCGCGCAGGTCGAGGCCGTCGACGTGGTTCATGACCAGCACCAGGGCCCGGCCGGTGATGGTCCCGGACTCGCCGGGCCGGTGGATCGGCGGCCCCTGGAAGTGCTCCCGCACGCCGACGACGCCGGGACGGTGCACGAAGCGGAGCAGCTCGGCCTGCTCGTTCCACTTCTGGCTGATCCGCTCGAAGATCTCGGGCGTGATCGTCGTCTTCGAGTCGAGGACCTTGACGACGACCGGCTCCACGCCCCCCGCCAGCTCGATCTCGGCGAGGTAGAGCACGGCCTCGCCGCCCCGCCCGATGGACCGCAGGAGCCGGTACCGGTCGGGTGCGGAATCGGGGCCGATGTGGTGTGCCGACTTGCTCAAATCTCCCCCAGGGCACAGTGAATGACAGGAAGTCAGCTTGCCGTCCTGCCGCCTCCGTGGTCAACCGGAGAAGCACCGTCCGAAAATGGCGGATCCCGCACCCGCGACGACGTCCCCGACCGTTCGCAGATGCGTGGCCGAGCCGCTCTCCCAGCCCTCTCCTGCCGCCCGGTCGGACGGCCCCTGGGCCCGTACGGAAAGGAAACGGGCGAGCCGGACGTGGCCGGAACCGAGCGGTGGCGGCGGGAAAGCGGCCGTCGCTTCTGTGAACCGCCCGACGTGCGCCGCATAGAATGCCGACCCGGTCGAAAGAGGGGGGAGTCATGTCCTGGGGCGAGTGGGAGAAGCTCAAGAGCGACGCCGTGGAGCGGCAGTCGTCGCAGATGCGGCTGAACGGACTCGACGGAAACGGCGGCGCGGGCGCGGGTTCCGGCGACCTCGTGGTGAACCGGGACGACCTCGGCGCGATCGGCCACGAGGCGTACCTCCTGTACGGCCGGCTCTCCCGGGACGGCGACCACGCCCGGCCGTCGACCTTCGACGCGTCGATCGCCCTCACGAACGGCAACTTCACCAGCGGGTCGGAGCTGCTGAAGGTGCACGACCGCTGGAACAGCCAGCTGCGGACGCTCCTGGACGCCTGCGCCCGGATCTCCAACCACCTCGACTACACCAAGTCCACTCACGCCAAGGACGACGCGGACATCGGGGGCCGGCTGCTCTCCACGTCCAAGATCGACGAGTACTTCAAGTAGACGAGTACTTCAAGTAGAGGATTCCGGGGGGAAAGAACCACCGTGCTGACATTCGAGGACGTCGTCAACGCACCCGTCGTCAAGCTGAAGCAGGCCGCGGACGACTGGTCGGAGATGGCCGCGAAGCTGAAGAAGCTCGCCACCGACGCCCGCGACGGCATGAAGGCCAAGACCGACAAGGCGCAGTGGCAGGGCGTCAACTCCGACGTCACCCGGCCCTTCATCGCCAAGACGGCCAAGGAGTTCGAGGACGCCGAGGCACAGGCGAAGGGCATCCACCTGCTGCTCGCCGACGCGCACGCCTCGTTCACGGCGGCCCGGGACTCGCTCGTCAGGATCAGGGACGAGGAGGGCCCGGCGGCCGGCGTGCGCGTCGACGCGAACGGCAGGGTCAGGCCCGAGCGCGACCTGACGAAGGACGTGGCGGCGCGCCACGACCCGGACTACCCGGACTACGCCGCCGACGTGCGGAAGCAGCAGGAGGCCGTGGCCTCCTGGCAGGTGAGGATCGACCGGATCGTCGAGGACTGCGCCGACGCCGACGACTCGCTGAGGCGGGCGCTCGCGGCGAACGTGAAGGACGCCCACGACTTCACCGCACCCACCTACAAGAGCCTCGACGAGGAGCAGGTCGCCCGGGCGGCGGAGTTGTTGAAGAAGGTCACCGGCGAGGGCGGTACGGCGCGGAACGTCGCCGCGCTGAAGGAGCTGGAGGAACTTCTGGACGACAACCGGAACGACCCCGAGTTCGCGACCGGCTTCTACCGCTGGGTGGGCCCCGCAGCCACGCTCGACGCCTTCGCGGAGATGTCGCTGAACTCCACGTCCCTCGGCCCGGCCGGCCAGGACCGCGTCGACATGGTCCGCAACATCCAGTCCGACATGGGCGCCATGCTCGGCCTGGCCACCCAGCGGTCCACCCCGAACCACCTCGACGCCGTGTGGACCGAAGGACTCATGAGGGCCGGCCGCAAGCCGCTCGACGTCCAGGGCGTCGGCTTCTCGCAGATCTACGGCTACCAGGCCCTGAGCGGTCTCCTCCGGGAGGGCGCGTACGACAAGGACTTCCTGCTCTCCGTCGGCCGGGACATGGTCGCCATGGACCGCGAGGACCCGGGCCGCTGGTCCCACGCCCTGCCCATGAACATGGACCAGCGCGTCAACCTCGACGAGACCGGCGGCAAGGGCTTCAACCCCCTCACCGGCCTCATGGAGGCGATGGCCAACAACCCGGCCGCCTCGACGGCCTTCTTCGACGAGAACCTCCGCTCGGACACGAACAAGGACGGCATCGTCACCCTCGCCGACGAGGAGCTCACGGGCAAGGACGCGAAGAGCGTCGTGGACCACATGCTCGACAAGAAGCCCACGGACGACTACTACGACACGGTCCCCGGCGGCGAGCCGACCCCCGGCCAGTCGGCCATGGGCAACGCCCTGGAGGCGGCGGTCACCGGCCGCGTCCCGGGCGACGACGACGCGAAGGCCGTGGAGCACACCGAGGCCATGGCGAGCGTCATGGAGAAGGTCGTCGAGAAGATCGGCACCTCACCGGCACTCGCCGTCGAAGACGGCCCACTCGTCGGCATCGCCCCGAACCTCGGCAACATGGCGGCGGAGTACATGCCGGACCTTCAGGCCGCTGCGGAGAACGGCGCGGACCAGGCCATGCCCTTCGGAGAGATGGCGGAGTTCAAGAAGAACGACATGGCCTTCTTCCTGGGTGCGGTCGGCCAGGACCCCGACGCCTACGGCGCGATCACCAGCGCCCAGCAGGCGTACACGACCATGCTGGTGGCCGATGTCTTCCAGCACCCCGAGAGGCACGGCGACCCCGGGGACGCACTGGAGAACGCCGTCCATCCCGGAGGCGAGATCGCAGGAATCATGACGGAGGCGAGGGCCCAGGCCGTCCACGAGGCCAAGGCCCATGAGGCGGAGGAGTACAACAAGGGCACGGAGGAGAACGCGAAATGGGTCAACCGCGTCATCGACATGGTCGGCGGCAAATACATCGACATGGTTCCCCTGGCGGGTGACGTTTTCACCTGGATCAAGGAGGACGTCACCGAATCCGTTGTGGAAAACGCCAAGCAGGACAAGTCCGAAGAAGCGCGTCATGAAGTGGCTCGGGATTACACGACCTCCGAGAAGGCGGCGAAGACTGCAGCCGCCTCCGCAGTCATCGCGGCCGCACGGGGAACCGGCCTCACCCCCGAGCAGATCGAGGAATATCAGGGCATTGCATCCGTCAGAGCCGGGACGGCTCATTCCGTCGGGCGTGACCTTATTTCCAGTGGAAAGGGGTGAGGGTGATGGGTGCTCTTCAACTCGGAAATGCGGCCCGGGCCGTAGTGCTCAGCGTGGTGGCACCGGTGCTTCTGGCAGGTTGTACGAAGGAGGGGCCGAAGGCGGTTCCGGAACTTCCTCCACGTGTCTGCTGGGGTGCCTTCTCCGGTAGCGAGGTAGCTCCCTTTCTGCCTGCCGGGGAGAAGGTCACCGTCAGTGACGGGGATTTCGAGCTGAATGAAAACATGGACTCGGAGACCTGCAGCGTCGATGTCGACGGGATCACTCGGTTCATGGTGAACGCCACGGTTTGGGAATTCGAGCGGTCGATCGAGTGGTCCTCATGGGACCAGCGTAGCCCTCGCCCTCTTGATGTGGGTAAGGGGGGAATCATCTGGGATGTTGGTGCCGCCACACACTTCGTCTGCGAGCCGTCTAAGTCCCTGTCCGATCCAGGGAAGTACATCGCCCTGTACATTGAAACTTTCGGGAAGGTCGAATCGGAGAAGGCGCAGAGTGCGGTGCCGGAGCTCTTGAAGGAGTTCATGGCCTACGCCCAGCGCGAGCTGAAGTGTCCCGAAAGGTGATGTGCGAGCCGGTCGAACTGCAGGGCGTACGGGATCGTCTGCGGGCACGTGGTGGGCGTGGCCCCGGACCTGGTGGTGGCGAGCGGGAGGGCGGGGCTGGACAAGGAACTGCTCCCGGTCGACCCGGCGGCCGAGGCGTTCACGCCGTTGCTCGCGGACTCGGCGACCGTGGTGCGCGCCCCGGGAGGGCGATGCCGGATCAGGCCGGAAAGCCAAGGCCGTGGTCGTCGGTCGTGACGGCCGGCCGTCTTCTGGCCAGAGGTCCGGGCGGAGTCACCCGGTGAGCGTTCCGGGGCGCGCCCGTACGGGACCGGGGGCGCCCCCAGGTCCGTGCACCCGCCGCCGCGCGGGGCCTTCCCAGCTTGGACTCCCGTGACCGGGTGTTGGACGTTCACCGCCCGGCCCGCCCCGGGCCTTCCGCCCGTCACCCCGTCTCACTACCGTCCCCGACGAACCACCCAATGGCTCGAAGGAGAACCATTGGCCGTCGACTGGAGGTCGGTCTTGTCGTCCGAGATGTCCCGCAGAAGGCTCCTCGCACTGGGCGGAGGCGCCCTCGGCGCCGCCGCGGCCGGATCGCTGCTGCCGCCGTCGTTGCAGGCCGCGATGGCCGCGGAGCCCCACTCCGGAGGGTTGTCGGCGGTCCGGCACGTGGTCATCCTGATGCAGGAGAACCGTTCCTTCGACCACTACTTCGGCACCCTCCGCGGCGTCCGCGGATTCGGCGACCGCAATGCCATTGAGCTCCCCTCCGGCCGCCCGGTCTTCGAACAGCCCGCCGGCGCCGACCGGACCGTCCTCCCCTTCCCGATCCGGGACGCCGCCGAGACGCAGAAGAAGGACCTCCAGTACATCGGCGACCTCGACCACTCCTGGGGCGGCGGCGCCAAGGCCTGGCGCGGCGGCTGGATGGACGGCTGGGTCTCGGCCAAGACCGCCGCCACCATGGCGTACTACGACCGGCGCGACATCCCCCTGCACTACGAGCTGGCCGACACCTTCACCGTCTGCGACGCCTACCACTCGTCGATCCACACCTCCACGAGCCCCAACCGCAACCACCTCTGGTCCGGCTGGACCGGCCACGAGGCCGACGGCAGCCGGGCCGTCACCAACGCCGCGTACGCCGAGGCCACCCACCCCGGCTACGGCTGGCCCACCTACGCCGAGCGCCTCGAAGCCGCCGGGCGGAGCTGGAAGACGTACACCGAGTGGGAGAACTTCACCGACAACAACATCGAGTTCTTCACCACCTTCAAGAAGATCGCCCGCAAGGCGCTCGCCCGCACCGGCGGCCACACCTTCATGGAGTCCTTCTACGCCGCCGTGCGCGGCACGAAGGACCCCGCCGAGCGGACCCGGCTCCTCGGCCTGCTCGAAGAGGGCGTCGCGGACCTCACGAAGGCCGAGCGCTCCCTCTTCGAACGCGGGCTGCGCCGCGTCGAGAGCGGCACCCTCGCCGACGCCTTCCGCGCCGACGTCGCCGCCGGGACCCTGCCCGAGGTCTCGTACCTCGTGCCCTCCGCGATCGACTCCGAGCACCCCGGCTCCTCCTCCCCGATCGCCTCCGCCACCCTCGTCTACAAGGTGCTCGACGCCCTCGGCTCCCACCCGGAGGTCTGGCGCCACACCGTCGTACTGATCAACTACGACGAGAACGACGGCTTCTTCGACCACGTCCCGCCGCCCGTCCCGCCCGCCGGCGACACGGACGAGCGCTGGCAGGGGCAGCCCACCGGTCTCGGCATCCGCGTCCCGCTGCTCGTCGTCTCCCCCTGGTCGGTCGGCGGCTACGTCTGCTCCGAGACCTTCGACCACACCTCCGTGATCCGCTTCCTGGAGAAGCTGACCGGCGTCCGCGAGCCCAACATCACCCCCTGGCGCCGGACCGTCACCGGCGACCTCACCTCCGCCTTCGACTTCCACCGGGGACGCCGGCAGCCCGAGGTCGAGCAGCCGGGGCCGGTCCCGCCGTTCACCGGCCGCTGGCGCCCCCGGCCCCCGGCCGTGCAGCGGATGCCCGTCCAGGAGCCCGGCATCCGCCCCGCCCGCCCCCTGCCCTACCGGCCGGACGCCGCCGCCACCGTCCGCGCCGGCGCCGTCACGGTCGCGCTGAGCAACCGGGGGAAGGCGAGCGCGCACTTCGCCCTCTACCCGTACGCGGGCGAGTTCGACGTCCCGCAGCACCGGGACGTCAGGGGTGCGGGGGAGTGGACCGTCCCCGTACCCGGCGACCGCTACCGCTTCACGATCACCGGCCCCAACGGCTTCCGGCGCGAGTTCGAGGGCCCCGCGACGGGCGGCGCCGAGCTGGCCACCCGGATCGACCACCACGACCGCGACCTGCACCTCACCGTGCGGAACACCGGCCGCGCCCCCGTCTCCTTCACCGTCCGGCCGCTGGGGTACGTGGACGAGGACGACCTCGCGGACTGGACCCGCACCGTCACCGTGAAGCCGGGGAGGACCCGCACCGTCGTCCACTCCGCCGCCGACGCGCACGGCTGGTACGACGTCGAGGTGACCGCCCCCGGAGGCTTCCGCCGCCGGCTCATGGGCCACATCGAGAACGGACGCGCCAGCGTCTCCGGCTGAGCCCGGAGCCTGAGCCCGGAGGCTGAGCCCGGAGGGGGCCGGGCGTGGAGGGGGAGCCGGGGTGTGGAGGGGGAGCCGGGGCGCGGAGGGGGAGCCCGGGCGCGGGCCGGACGCTCCGCGCCCGGCCCGCGCCCCGGTGAACCACACCCATGTGACCATCGACACGAAACGGGCAAACGATCACGTTTGGCTGCGAGAGTGGGCGCACGTAGGTCATGCGTTCTTTATCGGGCCGTTCCCGGGAAAGATCCACGAACCACCCAGGGAGCACGTCCTTTGGCAGCCATCGCCCGGTGGTGCATCAGGCACCGCCTCGTCGCCGTCCTCCTCTGGCTCCTCGCCCTCGGCGGGGCCGGCACCGGGGCGGTCCTCGCGGGGAACGCGTACTCCAACGACTACGAGGTCCCCGGCACCGAGTCCGGCCGCGCCACCGCCCTCCTCGAACGGGGCTTCCACGGCCTCGGCGGCGACGGCGACACCGTCGTCTGGCACACCGAGCGCGGCAGCGTCCGCGCCGACGCCGTCCAGGAGCGCATGACCGGCGTGCTCCGCGAGGTCGCCGAACTGCCCGGCGTCGCCGCCGTGGCCTCCCCCTACGGGGACGCGCCGGGCCGGATCAGCGAGGACGGACGCACCGCCTACGCCACCGTCACCTTCGCCGAACAGGCCGACGACATCCCCGAGGGGCAGGCGAAGGCCGTCGTCGACACCGCCAGGGCCGCCGCGACCGACGACCTCCAGGTCGAGCTGGGCGGCACCGTCGTCGCCCTCACCGAGGCCCCCGGCGGACACGTCGCGGAGGCCGTCGGCGTCGCCGTCGCCGCCGTCGTCCTCTTCCTCGCCTTCGGCTCCCTCGCCGCTTCCGCGCTCCCCATCGCCACCGCCCTCGTCAGCGTCGGCATCGCCTACTCCGGGATCGTGCTCCTCGGGCACGTGATGACGGTCGCGGACTTCGCCCCGATGCTCGGCATGCTCGTGGGCCTCGGCGTCGGCATCGACTACGCGCTCTTCATCGTCACCCGGCACCGCAGGGGCCTCAAACGCGGCCTCTCCGTCGCCGAGGCCGCCGAGACCGCCGTCGCCACCACCGGCCGCGCCGTCGTCTTCGCCGGGGCCACCGTCTGCATCGCCCTGCTCGGCATGCTGATCCTGCGGCTGAGCTTCCTCAACGGCGTCGCCGTCGCCGCCTCCCTCACCGTCGTCCTCACGGTCGCCGCCTCCGTCACCCTCCTCCCCGCGCTGCTCTCCCTGATCGGCATGCGCGCCCTGTCCCGGCGCGAGCGCCGCACCCTCGCCGAGCACGGGCCGCAGCCCGAGCTGCCCACCGGCTTCGCCGCCCGCTGGTCCGCCTTCGTCGAGCGGCACCCCAAGCTCCTCGGGGCCGTCGCCGCCGTCGTCATGGCGGTCCTCGCGCTGCCCACCCTCTCGCTCCACCTCGGCACCTCCGACCAGGGCAACGGCCCGGCCACCGCGACCACGCGCAAGGCCTACGACCTGCTCGCCGAGGGCTTCGGACCCGGCGTCAACGGCCCCCTCACCCTCGTCGCCGGACTCGACGGCGCCGACGACCGGGTCGCCCTGGGCCGGCTCCCGGCCGCGCTCTCCGCGACCAAGGGCGTCGCGGCCGTCTCCCCGGTCACGTACAACGGCTCCGGCGACACCGCCGTCCTCACCGTCGTCCCCGACTCCTCGCCGCAGTCGAAGGCCACCAGCGAGCTGGTCGACCGGCTGCGCCAGAACGTGCTGCCGAGGGCCGAGGCGGGCACCTCCCTCGACGTGAACGTGGGCGGCGTCACCGCCTCGTACGACGACTTCGCCGAGATCATCGTCGGCAAGCTGCCGCTCTTCGTCGGCGTCGTCGTCGCCCTCGGCTGCCTGCTGCTCCTGCTCGCCTTCCGCTCGATCGGCATCCCGCTCAAGGCCGCCGCCATGAACGTCATGGCCGTCGCCGGCGCCTTCGGCGTCGTCGTGGCGGTCTTCCAGTGGGGCTGGGGCAGCGAACTCCTCGGCCTCGGCAGCGCCGGGCCGATCGAACCCTTCCTCCCCGTGATCATGGTCTCCGTCCTCTTCGGACTCTCCATGGACTACCAGGTCTTCCTGGTCAGCCGGATGTACGAGGAGTGGCTGGAGACCGGCGACAACCGGCGGGCGGTCCGGGTCGGCCTCGCGGAGACCAGCCGGGTGATCAACTCCGCCGCCGTCATCATGATCTCCGTCTTCCTGGCGTTCGTGCTCTCCGGCGACCGGGTCGTCGCGATGTTCGGCATCGCGCTCGCGGCCGCCGTCGCCCTCGACGCCTTCGTCCTGCGCACCCTCCTGGTCCCCGCGCTCATGCACCTCCTCGGCGGCGCGAACTGGTGGCTGCCGAAGTGGCTCGACCGCCTGCTGCCCCGCATCAGCATCGAACCGCCGGAGTGCCGGGCCACCGCCGACGCGCGTGCGAAGATCCCCGCACAGCGCGTGACGGTACCGACCGCGGAGGAGAACGAGGATGTTCGCGATATCGCTGGGTGACGACGGCGCCGAGCTGCGGCCCCTGGAGCCCTGGCGGGCCGGGGAGTTCCTGGCCCACATGGACCGGGGACGGGAGTACGTCGGACGGCACATCGGCCTCCCGGACATCGTCACGGACCTGGACTCCGCCCGCTCCTTCCTCCGCGCGTACGCCGAGAAGGCCGCGAACGACGCGGGCCGGATCTTCGGCATCTGGACCGGGAGCACCCTCGTCGGCGGCGTCATGTTCCGGACCATGGACGTGGAGCACGGCACCGCCGAGGCGGGCTGCTGGCTGGAACCGTCCGCGGCCGGGAAGGGCCTGGTCACCCGGGCCTGCCGGGTGATCATCGACTGGGCGGTCGAGGAACGCGGCATCCACCGCGTCGAGTGGTACGCCTCCACGAAGAACGACGCCAGCATCGCCGTCGCCCGCCGCCTCGGGATGACGAAGGAGGGCGTCCTGCGCGAGAACTACCCGCACCGGGGCGTGCGCACGGACACGGAACTCTGGGCGGTCCTGGCGCCGGAGTGGCGCGCGGCGAGGAAGGGGCGGACGGGGGAGTAGCCCGGGGGCGGTCGCGTTAAGGCCGCTCTCATACGGGCCCCCTAGCGTGCGCCGCATGGACATCAGGACGACCGGGAAGACCGGGCCCGCCGAGCGGGACGAGAAGCACGGCGGGGCGGCGGAGGCCACGACCGCTGGGGACCCCGCGGACACCCTCGACGCGGATCGCGACGCGGAGGAGGCCGCCCCCGTCGGCGAGGACACCGACTCGGGCGCCGACTCCGACTCCGGTTCCGGCGCCGACTCCGACTCGGGCGCCGACTCCGACTCCGGTCCCGGCGCCGACTCCGGTTCCGGCGTCGGCGCCGGAGCCGCCGCCGTCGTCTCCGCCGCCCTCGGCGCCGTCGCGCTCACCGGCACCTGGGCGGGCAAGGTCGTCTCCGAGCGCGAGACGCTCGTCGGGCAGATCAAGACCTCCGGCTCCGGCACCCCCACCCAGCAGATCAGCGAGATCTACGGCGACGCCTGGCACAGCACCGCCCTGGTGAACGGCGTCTTCGCCCTGATCGCCCTGATCGTCGCCGTCGCCGTGCTCGTCCTGCCCCGGCACCCCTCCTGGGTCCGCGCGGTCGCCGTCGCCGGCGCCGTCCTGGGCGGCCTGGGCCTGCTCCTGTCGGCCGGCACCTACTTCGACCTGTTCCTCTCCCTCCCGACCGCCGGCTCCTGAGCCCGCCCCGAGCGCGGCCTTCCCCGGCCGGTCACGACGACCGGCCCGGGCGGCCGGGCCGGGACGTACCGGCACCCGCCGACCTGCCCTTCGACGCCCTCGCCGTGATCGACGACGGGGGCGGGATCCTGGAGCGGACCCTCCGCGGAGTGGCCGTGGACCCGAACGCCCTCGACGTCTCCCGCTCGTCCACCGTCCACGCCGTGTACCGACCGGGTGCCTCCTCATCGAAGCGGGCCCCGGCGGGACGCCCCGCGTCCGCGCCCCGCCGGTCCCGGACCCCTCCGGCCTCGCGATCGACGCCGACCGGCTGCTCCTGCTCGGAGGAGCCGAGCGGGGCACGGGCGCCGCGGCCCGGGCGCATGCCGTCCACCACCTCCGGCTGACGGCCGGCGAAACCGTCCTCGTCGGCCGCGAGCAACTCGTCTTCCCGAACGGCGACCCCGTCAGCCGCTGTGCCCGCCCCGTCGCGCCGGGCTCCCTAAGGCCCCCCGCGCCCCGAACATAAGGCACTCGCCCGATGCGGCCGGGGGCCCTGGGAGACGACCGTGGAGACGTCGCGAAAGGCGACGCCGACACCGGGTCACCCAGGGAGTACGTGATGTTCGAGTACGAGATCGACCGCATGAACCACGCCCAGCTCGTTCGCGAGGCCGCCGCCCGGCGCCTGTCCCGCGAGGCCGCCGCGTCCGCCGGCCGGGAAGCGCGCCGCTCCGGCCGCCGGAGCGGGAGCCAGGACGCGGAGGGGCCGGTGGACGACGACGGCCCCGGCCGCTTCGCCCGGGCCGCGTGACCCCGCATGGCATCCGACCCCCGTACGGGGTCCGACCTCCGTACGGGGCCCGACCTCCGTACGACGCCCGACCGCCCTGCAGGACCCGACCTCCGTACGGGGCCCAACCCTCGTACGACGCTCGACCTCCGTACGGAAGCCGTCCTCCACGCGGCGCACGGCCTCCGCGCGGTGTCCCGCCCCGGCACGGCCCCCGCCCCCCGTACCGCCCCCGCCCCCCATCCCCCCGCAAGCCCCTGTGCCATGCTCGGCCCCGTGGAGAACCGGTCTGTCAGTCCCGTCTTCGTCGGTCGGGTCGGTGAGCTCGCCGCTCTCGCCGAGGCGCTCTCCCGCGCGGCCGCGGGGGAGCCCCAGGCCCTGCTCATCGGCGGTGAGGCGGGCGTCGGGAAGACCCGGCTCATCGAGGAGTTCACGGGCACGGCCCGCGACCGGGGCGCCGTCGTCGCCGTCGGCGGCTGCGTCGAACTCGGCGCCGACGGACTCCCCTTCGCCCCCTTCTCCGCCGCCCTGCGCGCCCTCCGCCGCCGGCTCCCCGACGAGCTGACCGCCGCCGCCGAAGGCCAGCACGGCGAACTCGCCCGGCTGCTCCCCGAACTGGGCGACCCGGGCGGCCACGACCCCGCCGACGAGGACTCCACCGCCCGCCTCTTCGAGCTGACCGTACGGCTCCTGGAACGGCTCGCCGCCGACCGCACGGTCGTGCTCGTCCTGGAGGACCTGCACTGGGCCGACACCTCCACCCGCCACCTGTTCACCTACCTCCTGCGCACCCTCCGGCGCGGCCGGATCGTGGTCGTCGCCAGCTACCGCGCCGACGACATCCACCGCCGCCACCCGCTGCGCCCCCTCCTCGCCGAACTCGACCGGCTCCGCACCCTCCGCCGCATCGAACTGCCCCGCTTCACCCGCGCCGAGGTGCACCGCCAGCTCACCGGCATCCTCGCCGCCGAACCCGACCCCGGCCTCGTCGAGGAGGTCTTCGAACGCTCCGACGGCAACGCCTTCTTCGTCGAGGAGCTCGTCGTCTCCCACGAGGCCGGCTGTGCCCCCGGACAGCTCAGTGACTCCCTGCGCGACCTCCTCCTCGTCCGGGTCGAGGCCCTTCCCGAGGACGCCCAACGGGTCGTCAGGACCGCCGCCGAGGGAGGCTCCACCGTCGAGTACGGACTCCTCGCCGCCGTCGCCCGGCTCGCCGAGGACGACCTCATCGAGGCGCTGCGGGCCGCCGTCGGCGCCAACATCCTGCTCGCCGTCCCCGACGGCGACGGCTACCGCTTCCGCCACTCCCTGGTCCGCGAGGCCGTCAGCGACGACCTGCTGCCCGGCGAGCGCTCCCGCCTCAACCGCCGCTACGCCGAGGCCCTGGAGGCCGACCCGGCCCTCGTACGGGCCGACGAGCGCGCCACCCGGCTCGCCACGTACTGGTACCACGCCCACGACCCGGCCAAGGCCCTGCCCGCCGTCCTGCGCGCCTCCGTCGCCACCCGCGAGCGCCACGCCTACGCCGAGCAGCTCCGCCTCCTCGAACGGGCCATGGAACTCTGGGACGAGGCCCCCGCCGAGGTCCGGGCCTCGCTGCGCCCCATCGACTACGCCGAGTCCTATCCCCCCTGCGGCTGCGACCCCGACACCACCCCCCTGCGCCACCTCGACCTGCTCGCCGAGGCCGCCGTCGCCGCCCGGCTCAGCGGCGAGCGCGAGCGCGCCCTCAAGATCGGGAAGACGGCGCTGCGGATCCTCGGGGGCGAGGAGGAGCACGACCCCCTGCGCGCCGCCTGGTTCTGGACCGAGAAGGCCCGCCTCCAGTCCAACCTCGGCCGGGGCGACGGACGCGAGGAGATCGCCCGCGCCCAGGAGCTCGTCAAGGGCCTGCCGCCCTCCGCCGTGCACGCCGTCGTCCTCGTCGGCGCCGCCGGCTGGGGCATGCTCCGCGACCCGGGCCCCGACGCCCTCACCGCCGCCGAACGCGCCGTCGAGTACGCCCGCCTCGTCAAGGCCGAGTCGATCGAGCTCAACGCCCGCCTCACCCTCGGCACCATCATGGTCGCGGCCGGCGACGTCGACGCCGGCCTCGCCGAGATGCACGCGGTACGCGAACGGACCCGCGCCCTCGGCCAGTTCACCGAGACCGCGCGCGCCCACATCAACATCTCCTCCGCCCTGGAGTTCCTCGGCCGCTCCCACGAGGCCGTCGAGGTCGCCGAGGCCGGCATCCGCCTCGCCCGCGAGTACGGGCTCGTCGACAGCGTCGGCTGGGCCGAGGCCAACCGCGCCGAGTCCCTGTTCTCCCTGGGCCGTTGGGAGGAGGTACGGGAGGCCGCCGAGCGGCTGCTGCGCTCGGCCACCAGCACCAAGCCCCGTGGCTCCGCCTCCCTCCGCCTCGCCCAGCTCGCCTCCGCCCGGGGCGAACCGGACGCCGCCGCCCGCCACCTCGCCGACGCCCGTGCCGTCTACGGGACCCGCGACCCGATCCCGCAGTACACCCTGCCCATGGCCCAGGTCGCGGTCGCCGTGGCCGCCGCCGAAGGCCGCATCGCCGACGTCCGGGCCGAACTCGCCGCCGCCGAGCGGGGCGGCTTCCCGCCCGGCACCCACCGCTACGGCTGGCCGCTCGTCCTCACCGCCGTCACCGCCGAGGCCGACAGCCGGGGTCTGCCCGCCGCCGACGAGGGACGCGCCGAAGCCCTCGCCCTGGTCCGCCGCTGCCTGCGTTCCCTGGCCGCCCCGGTCCCCGTCTGGGCCGCGCACTCCCGGCACGCCTCCGAGGAGCTGGCCCGCGCCGAGGGACGCGAGACCGCCGCCCGCTGGGCCGAGGTCGTCACCGGTTACGAGCCGCTGGACCGCCCCGTCCAGCTCGCCCGCGCCCGCTACCGCCTCGCCGACGCCCTGCTCACCGAGGGCGGGCGGCGCGAGGAGGCCGCCGCCCTGCTGCGCGAGGCCCGCGCCACCGCCGACCTGCTCGGCGCCCGCCCGCTCCGCGAGGACGTGGACCTCCTCGCCGCCCGCGCCCGGCTCTCCCTCGCCCCCGAGGAGGCGCCCCCGGCACCGGCCGGGCCCGGGGACGACGCCTTCGGCCTGACCCCCCGCGAGCAGGACGTGCTGCGCCTGGTCGCGGCCGGCCACACCAACCGGCGGATCGCCGAGGAGCTGTTCATCTCACCCAAGACGGCCAGCGTCCACGTCTCCCACATCCTCGCCAAGCTCGGGGTCACCGGGCGCGGCGAGGCCGCCGCCCTCGCCCACCGGCTGCACCTCGTCGACACGCCCCGCCGACCCACCTGACCCGGACGGCCCGCCTGCCCCGGGTGCCCCGCCTCCCCGGGGCGGCCCACCTGACCCGTATGCCCCGCCTGCCCCGGGTGCCCCGCCTCCCCCGGACGACCCGTCCGGCCTGTCCGACCCGGACGACCTGGGTCGCCCGTCCGACCGGCCCGACCCGGGCGGCCCGTCCGCCCCGGACAACCCGCCTGACCCGCCTGACCCGCCTGACCCGAGCGCCCCGTCCGGTGCGTCCGACCCGTTGGGCCCCCTGCCGGAGTCCCCCTCGGCGCGGGGCACCCGTATCGTCACCCGCCCCGACCGCAGGTCTATCGGTCCGCGCCCCGGGTCCGCGTCCCCCTGGTCCTCCCTGGTCAGGGCAAGCCGCTGCCGCTCCTCCTCGGTGTGCCTGCGCCCCGGTGCGAAGAGCTCCGCCATCGGATCGAACACGGTCCCGCCTCCTCACTCCACCCGGAGGCGGAGGATCCTGTCGTCGCCGGACCCGGGCGTCCCCCGGGTGTCGGTCTCGCTCGTCACCAGCCAGAGCCGGTCGCCGCCCGTCGCGAGCACGGTCCGCAGCCGCCCGTACTCGCCCTCCAGGAACGCCTCGGGCTCCCCGGAGCGTTCCGCGCCGGAGAGCGGGACCCGCCACAGCCGCTCGCCCCGGAGCCCGGCCATCCAGATCGCGCCCCGCGCGTACGCGATGCCGCTGGGGGAGGCCTCCGAGGTCCGCCACTGGGCCACCGGGTCCATGAAGCCCTTCTCCCCGGCCCTCCCCTCGGCCTCCGGCCAGCCGTAGTTCCGCCCGGCCTCGACCAGGTTCAGCTCGTCCCAGGTGTTCTGCCCGAACTCGGCCGCCCACAGGCGCCCGTCCGCGTCCCAGGCGAGCCCCTGCACGTTCCGGTGGCCGTACGAGTACACCACCGAGCCCGGGAAGGGGTTGCCCGGCGCCGGACGGCCCTCCGGCGTCATCCGCAGGACCTTCCCGCCCAGCGACTCTCGGTCCTGCGCCAGACCGGTGTCGCCGGTCTCGCCCGTCCCCGCGTACAGCATCCCGTCGGGGCCGAACGCGATCCGGCCGCCGTTGTGCGTGAACCCCTTGGGGATGCCGGTCAGGACCGGCTCCGGCGGGCCGAGCCGGTCGCCGGCCCCGCCCCCGTACCGCATGCGCACGATCCGGTTGTCCGAGGACGCCGTCAGGTACGCGTACACCCAGCCGTCCCGGACCGCGAGGCCGAGCAGTCCGCCCTCGCCGGCCGGCACGACCCCCGGCACCTCGCCCAGCGGCGTCTTCGCGCCGGTCCGCCCGTCGACCCGGGTGACCGTCCGCTCGTCCCGCGAGGAGACGAGCAGATCGCCGCCGGGCAGCTCCGCGAGCCCCCAGGGCGACGCCAGGCCCTCGGTCAGCGTCCCCGCCACCGTCACCCGGCCGGCGGCCGGGGGAGCGACGGCGGTCCCCGAAGCCGAGGCCGAAGCCGAGGCCGACGGAGGTGTACGGGGGCGTTCCTCCGTACTCCCCGAGGAGGCGTCCCCCGAGGAGCAGCCGGCCGCCAGGACCAGCGCGGCGGCCCCTCCCAGGGCCTTCACGACGACAGGACGTTTCATGGCGCGCTCCCCTTCGGAGGGTCCGGCGGACTCGACGGGTCGAACGGCGTTCCTACCCCTGAGAACACCTCCCGGACCGGAGGGGTTCCCGCCGTCGGCGCCGAGAGGCCCGGCTCAGTCCCAGGACCCCCGGGGCGCCGGGAGCGCCGCGATCTCCGTCAGGTCCTCCGGGGACAGCCGCAGCGAGGCCGCCGCCGCGTTCTCCACCGCCCAGTGCTCCCGCTTCGTCCCCGGCACCGGCACCACGTGCCGGCCCCGGCCGAGCACCCACGCCAGGGCCACCTGTGCCGGGGTGACGTCCGCCCCGTGCCGCGCGGCCACCCGCCGCAGACCCGCCACGAGCGGCTGGTTCGCGGCCATCATCTCCGCCGTGAACCGGGGGTGCCGGGCTCGCGGGTCGTCCGGCTCGAAACCGCCGCCCGGCGTCAGCGTCCCGGTCAGGAAGCCGCTGCCCAGCGGCATCGCCGCCAGGAACCCGACCCCCCGGGCCGCGCACCAGGGCAGCAACCGCTCCAGCGCCTCCTGCGACCACACCGACAGCTCGGCCTCCACCGCCGCCACCGGGAAGACCTGCTGGATCCGCTCCAGCTGCCGAATCGTTCCCTCGTAGCCGTCGCGGCCCGTGCCCCGGCGCCCCGACCGGGCGCCGACGGCGCAGAGCCCGAGCGCCCGCACCTTGCCCGCCGACACCAGCTCCGCCATCGCGCCCCAGGTCTCCTCGACCGGCACCTCGGGGTCCGCCCGGTGCAGCTGGTACAGGTCGATGACGTCGGTCTGGAGCCGCCGCAGCGAGGCGTCGCAGGCCCGACGCACGTACCCCGGGCGCCCGTTGGCGACCACGTGCTGGTCGCCGACCAGCAGTCCGCACTTCGTCGAGACGAACGCCTCGGCCCGGCGCTCCTTCAACACCCGCCCCACCAGCAGCTCATTGGTGAACGGGCCGTACATGTCGGCGGTGTCGAGCAGGCTCACCCCGGCGTCGAGGGCCGCGTGCACGGTCCGCAGCGAACGGTCCCCGCGCTGTTGCGAACGGCTGTACGCCCAGCTCATCGGCATGCACCCCAGGCCGATCGCACCCACGTCGAGCGCCGTCGCCCCGATAGTCCTGCGCTCCACCTGCCGGTACCCCTCCCTGTGCCGCCCCCCAAAGTAACCAATGGGGCACGGGATTCTTCGCATAGCCTCCCGGACATGAGATGCGAAGACACCGCCGCCGACGTGTGGCTTCCGATTCCCGCGGACGAGATCGAGGATCTTCCCGAGCCGGGCGAGTCGGGCCTGAACTACCGTTTCTGGGACGGCGGACCGGAGTTCCCTGCCGACCCCGCGCACTGCGCCTTCTACGTCGTCCCGTACATGAAGGGGTCGGAGATCGCCGTCCGGCCGCTCGCCGGGATGACCTCGGTACGGGTCGTGCAGACCCTCTCCGCGGGCATCGACCACGTCACCCCCGGCATCGGCTCGCTGCCGCCGGGCGTCGCCCTGTGCAACGCCAAGGGCGTGCACGAGGCCAGCACCGCCGAGCTCACGCTCGCCCTGATCCTGGCCTCGCTGCGCGGCATCCCCGGCTTCGTGCGCGGCCAGGACGCCGAGGAGTGGCGGGCCGGCTTCTACCCGGCGCTCGCCGACAAGTCCGTCCTGATCGTCGGGTACGGCTCGATCGGCGCCGCCGTCGAGGACCGGCTCGCGCCCTTCGAGTGCGCGCGGGTGGCGCGCGTCGCACGCTCCGCGCGCACCACAGGGCGCGGTCCGGTCCACGCCCTGGCCGACCTGCCGGCCCTCCTGCCGGAGGCGGACGTCGTCGTCCTCTCCACCCCGCTCACGCCCGCCACCAGGCATCTCGCCGACGCCGGGTTCCTCGCGCGGATGAAGGACGGGGCGCTCCTGGTGAACGTCGCCCGGGGGCCCGTCGTGGACACGAACGCGCTGCTCAAGGAGGTCGAGAGCGGCAGGATCACGGCGGCGCTCGACGTCACGGACCCGGAACCGCTGCCGGCCGGGCACCCCCTGTGGCACGCTCCCGGTGTCCTGATCAGCCCCCACGTGGGCGGCTCCACCTCCGCCTTCATGCCGAGGGCGAAGCGGCTGGTCGCGGGGCAGCTGCGACGGTTCGCGGCGGGGGAGGACCTGGTCAACGTCCTCCTCACCACCGGCTGAGCCGCGCCCGTGCGCCGCGGCCGCCCGGCGCACGCCGGGCGCATCCGGGCACAACCCCCGGGTCCGTCACGGAGAGTACTGCGACCCTGTCCCTGAGTGACCAACCTGGTGTATCGTCCCGGAGCGGGGGACTGCGTCGAGTACGGGCTGACGCCGGGGAGCGAAGTGACGGGACATCAGATTCCGAGGGGGGCGACGGGTGGAGCACGGCCTGAGGACCGACGATCCGACGCGACGGCACCACCGTCCGCCGGCCTTCCGCGCCTCGCCGCCGGCCTCGTGTGCTCGGTGCCGGACCAGGCCGCGCCGCACCGGCCGCCCGGACCCTCGGGGCCGCCGGACACCGGCCGGCGCACGGTGGCCGGGAGCGTCGCACCCCCGGGCCGCGGCGCCGCCCCCGGCCCCCACGACTGCGACGGGCACGCCCCCGGGGGTGCCGACGAGCCGCCCGCCCGGCCGCACGACGCGGCCGCGTGCGGGAGCCCGGCGCCGGAGGGCCCGGTGACCGCGCCCGTCACCGTCCTCGCGCGCCGCCCCGTGGGCGAGGGGGACCCGGGGCCCCCGGCCCCCGGCCGCCCCGGCACCGGGGCGATCCTCGCCCAGATCGCCCTGGCGCTGCTCTGCGCGGGCTACACGACCGGCGCCTCCCTCGGCTGGGGCTCCCCGGAAGCGGCGCTCTTCATGGGCGACTTCGGACTGAGCGCCGCCGCCCTCACCGCCGCCGTCTCCTGCTACCTCTACGCACGGGGCCACCGCGGCAGCGCCCGCCCCGCCTGGCTGCTCTTCGCCCTCTCCTCGTTCATGGCCGCCGCGGGGAACGCCGTGTGGGGCTGGTACGAGGTCGTCCTGCGCACCGAGGTGCCGGACTTCTCCGTCGCCAACCTCTTCTTCCTGCTCTTCGCGCCGCCCGCCATCGTCGGCCTCCTCGTCCTGGCCAAGAAACCGGCCAACCGGGCCGGCTGGGTCTGCCTGGCGCTCGACACCTGGCTCATCGGCGGCTCGCTGCTCACCCTCTCCTGGAGCCTGGCGCTCGCCCGCACCGCCCACGTCGAGGGCGAGTCCGTCGCCCGGGCGGCGCTCTCCCTCGCGTACCCCCTGCTCGACATCGCCCTCGTCAGCATGGTGCTCGTCCTGCACTTCCGGCGCTCGCAGGCCAACCGCTCCGCGACCAACACCGCGATCGCCGCCCTCGCCCTCACCGTCCTGTGCGACGCCCTGTTCACCTCGCCGCTGCTCCGCGAGAACTACGCCTCCGGGCAGCTCCTCGACGCCGGCTGGTTCGCCGGCTCCCTGCTGCTCGCCTACGCGCCCTGGGGGGTGCGCCGGCTCCCGGACGGCGCGGCCGCCGCGCGCGACCCCGGGCTCCACAGCCGCCCGGTCGCCGGCTCGCTCGCCGCCCTCACCCCGTACCTCGCCGCCGCCGTCTGCACCCTCGGCATCCTCTACAACGTGGTCGAGGGGCGCCGGGTCGACCGCGTCGTCGTCCTCACCGGCTGCGCGGTGGTCCTCGCCCTCGTCGTACGGCAGGGCATCATGCTCCTCGACAACATCGCCCTCACCCACGAACTGGCCCACAAGGAGAACCACTTCAGGTCGCTCGTGCAGGGCTCCAGCGACGTCATCATGATCGCCGCGCCCAACGGCAGGCTCCACTACGTCAGCCCGGCCGCCTCCGGGGTGTACGGACGGGACGCCGACGAGCTGATCGGCACCGAACTCGCCGCCCTCATCCACCCCGACGACCTCGGCGCCGTCGTCCACGAGGTGCGGCGGTTCCTGGCCGCCTCGCCCGCCGAGGAGCCCACCACCCGGATCGAGTGCCGCTTCCGCTCGGGCCGCGGCAACTGGCTGAACGTCGAGTCGACCGTCAACCGGCACCAGGGCGGCCTGATCTTCAACAGCCGGGACGTCACCGAGCGCGTCCGCCTCCAGGCCCAGCTCCAGCACAACGCCGAGCACGACCCGCTCACCGACCTGCCCAACCGGGCCCTCTTCACCCGGCGGGTCCGGCAGGCCCTCGGCGGCCGCCGCGCCTCCGACCCCGGCACCGCCGTGCTCTTCATCGACCTGGACGGCTTCAAGGGGGTCAACGACCGCCTCGGCCACCAGGCCGGCGACGACCTCCTCGTCCAGGCCGCCCGCCGCCTCCAGGACTCCGTACGGGCCGGGGACACGGCCGCCCGGCTCGGCGGCGACGAGTTCGCCGCCCTCATCCTCGGCGACGGCGGTCACGACCGCGCGGCCCGCCGCGACCAGGTCCAGGAGATCGCCGACCGGCTCCGGCTCACGCTCTCCCGGCCGTACCGCCTGGACGGCGGCCAGGAGGTGCGGGTCGCCGCCTCCATCGGCGTCGCCTTCGCCGAGCCCGGCACCGACGCCGGGGACCTGCTGCGCAACGCCGACCTCGCCATGTACCGCGCCAAGGCCGCCGGCAAGGACCGCGTCGAGCTCTACGCCCCCCAGATGCAGGCCGAGGTCGTCCGGCGGACGGAGCTGGCCGCCCGGCTGCGCACCGCCCTCCACGACGGCGAGTTCGCCCTGCTCCACCAGCCGGTGGTCGACCTCGCCACCGGCCGGATCGCCGCCGTCAGCGCCCAGGCCCGCTGGCGCTCCGCCCAGGGCATCCTCTTCACCCCCGCCGAGTACCTCCGCGTCACCGACGACGGCGAGCGCACCGCCGAGCTCGGCCGCTGGCTCCTGGAGGAGGCGGTGGAGCAGGCCGCCGAACGGGCGGGAATCGGCCATCGCACCCCCGTCTCCATCCGGCTCTCCGCCCGGCGCCTCCTGGACCGCTCGCTGCCGCTCGGCTCCGTCGAGTCCCTGCTCACCCGGCACGGCCTGCCGTCCGGGTCGCTGATCGTGGAGCTGGCCGACAGCGACCCCCGCATCCCGCTGGACGAGCTGGAGCGGCGCCTGGCCGTCCTGCGCAGGCTCGGGGTGCGGATCGCGCTCGACGGCTTCGGCAGCGGACACGTGGCGGTCAACGCCCTGCGGCGGCTCCCCGTCGACATACTGAAGCTGGACCGGGGCCTGGTCGAGGGCGTGGTCGAGTCCGCCCGGCTCCGCAAGATCACCCGGGGCGTGCTCCGCATCGCCGGCGAGCTCGGCATGCGGACGGTCGCCGACGGCGTGGACGTGCCGGAGCAGGTCGTCGCCCTGCGCGCCATGGGCTGCACCCACGCCCAGGGCATGGCCTTCTCGGGCCCGCTGGACGAGTACCGGCTGCGCAGGGCCCTGGTCAGGGACGAGTACCCGCTGCCCGGAGCGGTCCCCGTACCTGTCGGAAACCGACCCCCGATCCTCTCGAATGGTGAGACGCCCGTCCCACCCACTTGACAGTGCGGCGGGCTGAGGGGGAGGGTCAGTGCCATGCGCACCCGAATTCTCGTACTTGGACAGCGCGTCGGCTGAAGCAGGGCCACCGTAGGCCCGGCTTAGAACGCACCCGACGCGCTCCCCTCGCTTGCCTCACGGCACGAGGGGTTTTTTGTTGCACCGGCTCCCCTTGAAATCGCCGCAAACCCCCGTAGAACACCTCGCAAAAACCCTCGCAAAGACCCTCTGCTTCGAGAAGAGACGCTGATGACCGAGCAGGCCACCGGGCACCATCCGCAGCCGCGGCCCCGTAACGGCGCGACGACCTCCCCCGTCGAGCACGTCACGGGCGCGCAGTCCCTCATCCGTTCTCTCGAGGAAGTGGGCGCCGACACCGTCTTCGGCATTCCCGGCGGCGCGATCCTCCCCGCCTACGACCCGATGATGGACTCGCAGAAGGTCCGCCACATCCTGGTCCGCCACGAGCAGGGCGCGGGCCACGCCGCCACCGGCTACGCCCAGGCGACCGGCAGGGTCGGCGTCTGCATGGCGACCTCGGGACCGGGCGCGACGAACCTGGTCACCCCCATCGCCGACGCGCACATGGACTCCGTCCCGCTCGTCGCGATCACCGGCCAGGTCGCCTCCAAGGCCATCGGCACGGACGCCTTCCAGGAGGCGGACATCTGCGGCATCACGATGCCGATCACCAAGCACAACTTCCTGGTCACCAAGGCCGAGGACATCCCGCGGACGATCGCCGAGGCCTTCCACATCGCCTCCACCGGCCGCCCCGGCCCGGTCCTGGTCGACATCGCCAAGGACGCCCTCCAGGCCAAGACCACCTTCAGCTGGCCGCCGCAGACCGACCTGCCCGGCTACCGCCCGGTCACCAAGCCGCACGCCAAGCAGATCCGCGAGGCCGCCAAGCTGATCAGCGCCGCCAAGCGGCCCGTCCTGTACGTCGGCGGCGGCGTCATCAAGTCCGGCGCCACCGCCGAGCTGAAGATCCTCGCCGAGCTCACCGGCGCCCCCGTCACCACCACCCTGATGGCCCTGGGCGCCTTCCCCGACAGCCACCCGCTGCACGTGGGGATGCCGGGCATGCACGGTGCGGTCACCGCCGTCACCGCGCTGCAGAAGGCCGACCTGATCGTCGCCCTCGGCGCCCGCTTCGACGACCGCGTCACCGGCAAGCTCGACAGCTTCGCCCCGTACGCCAAGGTCGTCCACGCGGACATCGACCCGGCCGAGATCGGCAAGAACCGCGCCGCCGACGTCCCGATCGTCGGCGACGCCCGCGAGGTCATCGCCGACCTGGTCCAGGCCGTCCAGGCCGAGCACAGCGAGGGGAACAAGGGCGACTACACCGCCTGGTGGAGCGACCTGAACCGCTGGCGCGAGACCTACCCGCTCGGTTACGACCTGCCGGAGGACGGCAGCCTCTCGCCGCAGCAGGTCATCCAGCGCATCGGGCAGCTCGCCCCCGAGGGCACGATCTTCGCGGCGGGCGTCGGCCAGCACCAGATGTGGGCCGCCCACTTCATCGACTACGAGCAGCCGGCCACCTGGCTGAACTCCGGCGGCGCCGGGACCATGGGCTACGCGGTCCCCGCCGCGATGGGCGCCAAGGCCGGCCTGCCCGACCGCCCCGTCTGGGCGATCGACGGCGACGGCTGCTTCCAGATGACCAACCAGGAACTCACCACCTGCGCCCTGAACAACATCCCGATCAAGGTCGCCATCATCAACAACGGCGCCCTCGGGATGGTCCGCCAGTGGCAGACCCTCTTCTACAACCAGCGCTACTCCAACACCGTCCTGCACTCCGGTCCGGACGAGCTGAAGGCCAACAAGGGCACCCGCGTCCCCGACTTCGTCAAGCTCTCCGAGGCCATGGGCTGCGTCGCCCTGCGCTGCGAGGACCCGGCCGACCTGGACAAGATCATCGCCGAGGCCAACGCCATCAACGACCGCCCGGTCGTCGTCGACTTCATCGTCCACGAGGACGCCCAGGTCTGGCCGATGGTCGCCGCCGGCACCTCCAACGACGAGGTCATGGCCGCCCGGGGCGTCCGCCCCGACTTCGGCGACGGCGAAGACGACTGAAGCGCGAAGAGCGATTAAGGAAGAGACCCAGACATGTCCACCAAGCACACGCTCTCCGTCCTGGTCGAGAACACGCCCGGCATCCTCGCCCGGATCGCCGCCCTGTTCTCCCGCCGCGGCTTCAACATCGACTCGCTCGCCGTCGGCGTCACCGAGCACCCCGACATCTCCCGCATCACCATCGTGGTCAACGTCGAGGACCTGCCCCTGGAGCAGGTGACCAAGCAGCTCAACAAGCTGGTCAACGTCCTGAAGATCGTCGAACTCGAGCCCAGCGCCGCGATCCAGCGCGAGCTCGTCCTGGTGAAGGTCCGCGCCGACAACGAGACCCGCTCCCAGATCGTCGAGATCGTCCAGCTGTTCCGCGCCAAGACCGTGGACGTCTCGCCCGAGGCCGTCACCATCGAGGCCACCGGTTCGAGTGACAAGCTGGACGCCATGCTCAAGATGCTGGAGCAGTTCGGCGTCAAGGAGCTCGTCCAGTCCGGCACGATCGCCATAGGGCGTGGCGCCCGGTCCATCACGGACCGGTCCCTGCGGGCCCTCGACCGCTCCGCCTGAGCCGTCGACCGTCCCGTCCGAGTCCCGCCCGGTCCGTCTGACGAGACCGCAAGACCTTCCTTCCCCCGCCCGCCGTACGGTGGGACGCAACACCAGCACACCAAGGAGAATCCCAGTGGCCGAGCTGTTCTACGACGCCGACGCCGACCTGTCCATCATCCAGGGCCGCAAGGTCGCGGTGATCGGTTACGGCAGCCAGGGGCACGCCCACGCGCTGTCGCTCCGTGACTCGGGTGTCGACGTCCGCGTCGGTCTGCACGAGGGCTCCAAGTCCAAGGCCAAGGCCGAGGAGCAGGGCCTGCGCGTGGTCACGCCCGCCGAGGCCGCGGCCGAGGCCGACGTCATCATGATCCTCATCCCGGACCCGATCCAGGCCCAGGTCTACGAGGAGTCCATCGCCCCGAACCTGAACGACGGCGACGCTCTCTTCTTCGCGCACGGATTCAACGTCCGCTTCGGCTTCATCAAGCCCCCGGCCGGCGTCGACGTCGCCCTGGTCGCCCCGAAGGGCCCGGGCCACCTGGTCCGCCGCCAGTACGAGGAGGGCCGCGGCGTCCCCGCGATCGCCGCCGTCGAGCAGGACGCGACCGGCAACGCCTTCGCCCTGGCGCTCTCGTACGCCAAGGCCATCGGCGGCACCCGCGCCGGCGTGATCAAGACCACCTTCACCGAGGAGACCGAGACCGACCTCTTCGGCGAGCAGGCCGTCCTCTGCGGCGGTGCCTCGGCGCTGGTCAAGGCCGGTTTCGAGACCCTGGTCGAGGCCGGCTACCAGCCGGAGATCGCGTACTTCGAGTGCCTGCACGAGCTGAAGCTCATCGTCGACCTCATGTACGAGGGCGGCCTGGAGAAGATGCGCTGGTCGGTCTCCGAGACCGCCGAGTGGGGCGACTACGTCACCGGCCCGCGGATCATCACCGACGCCACCAAGGCCGAGATGAAGAAGGTCCTCACCGACATCCAGGACGGCACCTTCGCCAAGAACTGGATGGACGAGTACCACGGCGGCCTGAAGAAGTACAACGAGTACAAGACCCAGGACGAGCAGCACCTCCTGGAGACCACCGGCAAGGAGCTGCGCAAGCTCATGAGCTGGGTGAACGACGAGGAGGCGTAGGCCTTCCGGGGCGGGGCCGGACGCACTGTCCGGCCCCGTTCCGCATCATTGGACACGCCGTCCAACACGGACGGGTGATCCTGCCGACGAGGCGCACGAGCGGCGTCCGTGCACCACTACACTTCTGAACAACATACGCGTCAGGCCCACAGCGTCGTGCGCTTTCACGCGGCAAGCCCCCTCCACCGCCTGCGGCCGTCGGGACGGCCGTCCGCACTGGACCTGTGAGGACTCACGTGAGCTCGAAACCTGTCGTACTCATCGCTGAAGAGCTGTCGCCCGCCACCGTCGACGCACTGGGCCCGGACTTCGAGATCCGGCACTGCAACGGCGCCGACCGCGCCGAGCTGATCCCCGCCATCGCGGACGTGGACGCGATCCTGGTCCGGTCCGCCACCAAGGTCGACGCCGAGGCCATCGCCGCCGCCCGGAAGCTCCGTGTGGTCGCCCGCGCCGGCGTCGGTCTGGACAACGTCGACGTCTCCGCCGCCACCAAGGCCGGCGTGATGGTCGTCAACGCCCCGACGTCCAACATCGTCACCGCGGCCGAGCTCGCGTGCGGTCTGCTCGTCGCCACCGCCCGCAACATCCCGCAGGCCAACACGGCGCTGAAGAACGGCGAGTGGAAGCGCTCCAAGTACACCGGCGTCGAGCTGAGCGAGAAGACCCTCGGCGTCGTCGGCCTCGGCCGCATCGGCGTCCTGGTCGCCCAGCGCATGTCCGCCTTCGGCATGAAGATCGTCGCGTACGACCCCTACGTGCAGCCGGCCCGCGCCGCCCAGATGGGGGTGAAGCTGCTGACCCTGGACGAGCTCCTGGAGGTCGCGGACTTCATCACCGTCCACCTGCCGAAGACCCCCGAGACCCTCGGTCTCATCGGCGACGAGGCGCTGCACAAGGTCAAGCCCTCCGTCCGCATCGTCAACGCCGCGCGCGGCGGGATCGTGGACGAGGAGGCGCTGTACTCGGCGCTCAAGGAGGGCCGGGTCGCCGGCGCGGGCCTCGACGTGTACGCGAAGGAGCCCTGCACGGACTCCCCGCTCTTCGAGCTCGACCAGGTCGTCTGCACCCCGCACCTCGGCGCCTCCACGGACGAGGCCCAGGAGAAGGCCGGCATCGCCGTCGCCCGTTCGGTGCGCCTGGCGCTCGCCGGCGAGCTGGTCCCGGACGCGGTCAACGTCCAGGGCGGCGTCATCGCCGAGGACGTCAAGCCCGGTCTGCCGCTCGCCGAGAAGCTCGGCCGGATCTTCACCGCCCTCGCGGGCGAGGTCGCGGCCCGGCTCGACGTCGAGGTCTACGGCGAGATCACCCAGCACGACGTGAAGGTGCTCGAACTCTCCGCGCTCAAGGGCGTGTTCGAGGACGTGGTCGACGAGACCGTGTCGTACGTCAACGCCCCGCTGTTCGCGCAGGAGCGCGGCGTCGAGGTGCGCCTGACCACCAGCTCCGAGTCGCCCGACCACCGCAACGTGGTCACCGTGCGCGGCACCCTCGGCAGCGGCGAGGAGGTCTCGGTCTCCGGCACCCTGGCCGGCCCCAAGCACCTCCAGAAGATCGTCGCCGTCGGTGAGTACGACGTGGACCTGGCGCTCGCCGACCACATGGTCGTCCTGCGCTACGAGGACCGTCCCGGCGTCGTCGGCACGGTCGGCCGGATCCTCGGTGAGGCCGGTCTGAACATCGCCGGCATGCAGGTCTCCCGCGCGGAGGAGGGCGGCGAGGCGCTCGTCGTGCTCACCGTGGACGACACCGTCCCGTCGGCGGTGCTCTCGGAGATCGCGGCGGAGATCGGCGCCACCTCGGCCCGCTCGGTCAACCTGATCTGACGCACGACCCGGTGCCCCGCGCCCGGTCGTCGGCCGCTTGTCCCGTACGAGCGGCCGGCGGCCGGGCGCGGTGCCTTTCGGGCCGTCCCCGCGGAGGAGCGGCCCAAGGCGCCGACCGGAGAGTCGTGTTGACGGAGCGTCAGTGCGTTCTGGCATGTGGTCCGCCGTGTCCCGTGACGCGGGCCGTCGATCTACCGTCTTGCGGCACTCCGGCCACGTTGCGCGTCGTGCGCCGTTCCGCGCTTCTGACGACACGAGGCCACGTCGACCCCGAGCGCGTGCGCTCCGCCGCGTGCCGGCAGGCCCGTGAGCGCCCGGCGGGGGCCCAGCTCGGCGCGGACCGGATCCGGCTGAGCCGGGACGTCCTGGACCGCATCGACAAGATCGTGCCGCCGGGCACGAACCTGTCGGCCCGCGACGCCGGCTACGTCCCGCCGGCCCTCACCGACGCGGAACTGCGCCGCCGCCCCCGGCCCTGAAGGCCCCCTTCAGAGCCGGGCCGACTTCAGGGACATGTGGAGCAGCAGCCGGTCCTCGCCGTCGTCCAGGTCGAGGCCGGTGAGCTGCTCCACCCGGGAGAGCCGGTAGTAGAGGGTCTGCCGGTGGATGCCCAGGGCCGCCGCCGTGCGCCCCGCCTGGCCCGCGTGGTCGAGGTACGCCTCGGCCGTGCGGGCCAGTTCGGCGTGGGCGGGGGCGAGCAGCGGCGCGACGACCGGGTCGACCTCGGGGTGGTAGAGCGCCGCCAGGAGCCGGTACGGGCCGATGCCCGCCCACTCCGCGACCGGGCCCAGCCTCGGCTGCGCCGTCGCGGCGCGGGCCGCCGTGCTCGCCTCCCGCCAGGCCGCCGGGAGCTCCGCGAGGCCCCGCCGGGGGACGCCGATCCCGGCCGGGGCGTCCCCGCGCAGCCGCTCGGCGGCCGAGCGGGCGGGGGAGAGGTCCTCGGCCGTGCGCAGCCGTACGAGGAGGGCGAGGGAGTCGGCGTCCGGGAGCGCGGCGACCGCCGCCGCGCCGGGGACGGCCCGTACCGAGGGGGCCTCGCCCCGCCACGGGGTCACGCACACGACGGTGTGCAGCCCGTCCGCGCCGGGTCCCAGGGCCGCCCGCAGCGCCGCGACGGCCATGTCGCTCTGCCAGCCGCGCCCGGCGGTCAGGGCCGCGGCGAACTCGCGCGAGAGGTCCGCGCCCGCCCGCTCCTCGTCGGCGAGGAGCCCGCCGATCCGGGCGGCCACCTCCATGGCGGCCGCCAGCCGTTCGGGCGAGGGCCCCGGCTCTGCGTCGAGCAGCCACACGTACCCGAGGACGACACCCCGATGACGTACGGGGAGGCAGATCCGGTCCCGGAAGACGCCCGCGTCCGGGGAGGCGGGGATGCGGACCGGACCCTCCGCCCGGGTGATGCCGAAGCCCTCGAACCAGGCGCGGACCGCCGGGGTGGACCGCCGGGTCAGGATCGACCGCGTCCGGACCGGGTCCATCGCCGTGTCGTCGTCGCTGTCGTGGGCACCGAAGGCGATCAGCCCGAAATCGCGGTTCTCCAGCGTCGCCGGGGCCCCGAGGAGTGCGGAGATCTCGTCCACCAGGTCTTGGTAATCGCCCTTCACCGCCCCATTCTCGCACCCCCTCAGACAGATGTATGAGAGACGGGCCACGGATGCGTGACAGCTGTAGATGGCGGACGATCGGACCGATTCGTAGGTTTCACAGTGGTTATCCGTGCTGTTCCGGTTCGTTCGCCTCGTGGCCTTCATCCGGGTACGGCCCCGTTCTACCCTTGCCCTCTGGAGGTGCCCCGTGCTGGGTCCCGTGATCCTCGCCGCGTCGCGCAGCGACAAGATGCGCCGTTTCGTGTCGGCCGCGCCCGGGACCAAGCAGGTCGTGGCACGCTTCATCGCCGGCGAGACCGTGGACGACGTCGTCCCGATCGTGCGGGAGCTGAGCGAGCGCGGCCTGGAGGTCACCCTCGACGTCGTCGGCGAGGACATCACCACCGTCGAGCAGTCGTACGCCGCCCGGGACGCCTACCTGGAGCTGATCGGCCGCCTCGAGGAGCTGGGCCTCGGCGAGCGCGCCGAGATGTCCGTCAAGCTCTCCATGTTCGGCCAGTCGCTCGACGACGGCCACGAGCTGGCCCTGGCCAACGTCCGGCCGGTCGTTGAGGCCGCCGCCGGGATCGGCACCACCGTCACCCTGGACGCCGAGGACCACACCACCCTCGACTCGATGTTCGCCATCCACGAGGAGCTGCGGAAGGACTTCCCGCAGACCGGCTGCGTCATCCAGGCGTACCTCTTCCGCACCGAGGACGACGCCCGCCGCCTCGCCGCGAACGGCTCCCGCGTCCGGATCGTCAAGGGCGCCTACAAGGAGCCCGCCTCCGTCGCGATCCAGGACAAGCCGGAGATCGACAAGGCGTACGTCCGGATCATGAAGATCCTGATGGAGGGCAAGGGCTACCCGATGATCGGGTCCCACGACCCGCGCCTGATCTCCGTCGGCCAGGAGCTGGCCCGCCGCGCCGGGCGCAAGCCGGACGAGTACGAGTTCCAGATGCTGTACGGCATCCGGAGCGAGGAGCAGAACCGCCTCGCCGCCGAGGGCCACCGGATGCGCGTCTACACCGCGTACGGCACCGACTGGTACGGCTACTTCATGCGCCGCCTGGCGGAGAAGCCGGCCAACCTCCTCTTCTTCGTCCGCTCCATCCTCACCAAGGGCTGAGCCCCACCACCCCTCCGAAGGAGTATCGAGACTCATGGACGCTGTGACCCAGGTCCCCACTCCCGTCAACGAGCCGGTGCACGGCTACGCCCCCGGCTCCCCCGAGCGCGCCCGCCTGGAGCTCAAGCTCAAGGAGCTGGCCGAGAACCCGCGCGAGCTGCCGATGACCATCGGCGGCGTGAAGCGCCTGGGCGGCGGCGAGGAGTTCAAGGTCGTCCAGCCGCACAACCACCAGGCCGTCATCGGCACCTTCCGGGGCGCCACGCAGCAGGACGCCCAGGACGCGATCGACGCCGCCCTGGCCGCCGCCCCGGCCTGGCGCGCGATGTCCTTCGACGACCGCGCCGCGATCATCCTGCGCGCCGCCGAGCTGCTCGCCGGCCCCTGGCGCGAGACGCTGGCCGCGTCCACCATGCTCGGCCAGTCCAAGACCGCCCAGCAGGCCGAGATCGACACCCCGTGCGAGCTCGTCGACTTCTGGCGCTTCAACGTGGCGTACGCCCGCCAGATCCTGGCCGAGCAGCCCCCGGCCAACTCGCCGGGCGTCTGGAACCGCCTCGACCACCGCCCGCTCGAAGGCTTCGTCTACGCGATCACGCCGTTCAACTTCACGGCCATCGCGGGCAACCTGCCCACCGCCCCCGCCCTCATGGGCAACGTGGTGGTCTGGAAGCCGTCCCCGACGCAGACCCACGCCGCCGTGCTCCTCATGGAGCTCCTGGAGGAGGCCGGCCTGCCCAAGGGCGTCATCAACCTGGTGACCGGCGACGGCATCGCCGTCTCCGAGGTGGCCCTGAACCACCGCGACCTGGCCGGCATCCACTTCACCGGCTCGACCAAGACCTTCCAGCACCTGTGGAAGACGGTCGGCAACAACATCGAGAACTACCGCTCGTACCCGCGGATCGTCGGCGAGACCGGCGGCAAGGACTTCGTCGTCGCCCACCCCAGCGCCGACCGCGCCGTCCTGAAGACCGCCCTGACCCGCGGCTCCTTCGAGTACCAGGGCCAGAAGTGTTCCGCGTCCTCGCGCGCGTACATCCCGGCCTCGATCTGGAACGACGGCTTCAAGGAGGAGTTCGCGGCCGAGGTCGATGGCATCACCATGGGTGACGTCACCGACCTGTCGAACTTCATCGGCGCCGTCATCGACGACCGCTCGTTCGCCAAGAACAAGGCGGCGATCGACCGCGCCAAGTCCGACCCGAGCTGCACGATCGTCGCCGGCGGCACCTACGACGACTCGGTGGGCTGGTTCGTCCGCCCGACCGTCATCGAGTGCACCGACCCGGAGAACGAGGTCTTCACGACCGAGTACTTCGGCCCGATCCTCGCGGTCCACGTCTACGAGGACGAGAAGTACGACGAGATGCTGACCCAGATGGAGTCGGTCTCGGACTACGCCCTCACCGGCTCGGTCATCGCCAACGACCGCGCCGCCGCCGCGTACACGATGGAGAAGCTCCGCTACGCCGCGGGCAACTTCTACATCAACGACAAGTCGACCGGCGCCGTCGTCGGCCAGCAGCCCTTCGGCGGCGGCCGCGCCTCCGGCACCGACGACAAGGCCGGCGCCCCGCAGAACCTGATGCGCTGGACGCTGACCCGCGCCATCAAGGAGACCCTGGTCCCGCCGACCGAGTACGGCTACCCGCACATGGGCTGACGCCCGTCCGCCGCGCGAGCGGCCCCCCGCCCCTGCCGGGGCGGACCCCTGCCCCTCGCGGGCAGGCCCCCGACACCGCCCCCGACCCCGGTCCCCCAACCGAGGTCGGGGGCGGTTTCCGTGCGGGAGGCCTACGCTGCTGGGAGGGGGATCGGTGAGGAGGCACGACATGCCCGGTTCGACGACACTGGGCCCCGGGCACGGGGTCGACGCGATCGAGCACCTCGACGCGCTGCGGATGACGTCCCTGATGAAGGAGCTGCACCGGTTGCTGACCGGGTCGGGGCCCGACCGGCTCACGGACGTGCAGGTCGCGGCCCTGATCGAGGGTGACGGCCGCCATCGCGAGGGCTTCACCGACTGGGTGGAGCGCATGGCCCGCGACCTGGAGAGGGCTACGGCCTGACGGGGACGCGCCGCGCGAGGAAGTCGTCCATCAGGGCGACGTCGTGATGCCGGGCGTCGGGGTGGGCGACCTCACGCCCGCGGACGGTGGTGGTGCTGTGACTGGTCGGCAGTACGGTCACCCTCTAACTTCTTGAAAGTATCTGAACGGTTAAGTGTCGGCGAGGTGATTCCAGCGGGCCGTGATTAACCCTTCAATTCACTTTCAGCAGTTAGTGTGGTGTGGCAGGGTGAGGCGCATGACCGTGAGGACCGCACCCACCCATGAACTCGGGGCCGCCCGGCTCCACTCCGTGCGCGAGATGCTCGACACCGCCTTCGAGAGCGACTTCGGCGACGAGGACTGGGACCACACCCTCGGCGGCGTCCACGCCTGGATCGAGGACGAGGAGGGGATCGCCGCCCACGGCGCCGTCGTCATGCGCCGGCTGCTCCACGCGGGCCGCTCGTACCGCGTCGGGTACGTGGAGGGGGTCGCCGTCCGGGCCGGCCTGCGCCGCCGGGGGCTCGGCGGGGCGGTCATGGCCGAGCTGGAGCGGGTGATCGACGGGACGTACGCCTTCGGGGCCCTCTCCGCCTCGGACGAGGGAGCCGCGCTCTACCGGGCGCGCGGCTGGCGTGTCTGGGAGGGGCGCGTCGAGGCGTTCACGCCCGGCGGGATCGTGCACCTCCCGGAGGAGGAGGGGGGCGTCTTCCTGCGCGCGGCGGGCGGGCGTGCCCTGCCGGACCCCGCCGCCCCGCTCGTCTTCGACTGGCGGGACGGCGACGTGACGTGAGGCGGGGGAGGGGCCGCCGGGCGCGGGTACGGGCGGGGGCGCCGAGTGCGGGCGGGGGTGCCGGGTGCGTGTGGGCGTCCGGTACGCGTGGGCGGCCGGTACGTCTGGGTGCCCGGTGCGTGTGGGCGTCCGGTACGTGTGGATGTCCGGTGTGTGGGTGTTCAGCTCCTTCCGGGCGTCCCCGCTCCGTCCGGCGCCGTCTCCCGTCTCGCCATGACCGCCGTCGCGACGGCCCAGCCGACGCCCATGAGCACCATCGCGTACCCCGGCGGGCCGAGGGCGACGAAGGCGGTCGCCGCCAGCGCCGCCCAGACGGCGAGCGCCACCTTCCCGCGCCGGCTCAGGAACAGCCACTTCGCGGGCGGCGCCGGCACGGAGGCCGGGGCCCCCGCCGGACCCGCGGTCGCCGACTTCGGCCGCTTGAAGTAGCCGTACGTCAGCCACTCGCCGCACAACTCCCAGCCCTCCGGCTCCAGTTCCTCCAGGACCCGCGCGCGGCGGCGGTCCGTGATCACCTCGCGCCGGTACTCCCAGGCGAGCGCGGCCCCCGGCACCCGGCGGCAGACGAACCGGCCGACCGCGTCCAGGGACTCCACCTCCCACCCCTGGTCCCCGTGGACGGCCAGCATCCGCCGGTCGTTGAAGACGTCCGCGGTCCACGTCCAGTGCTCCGCCGCCCCGTCCGGTTCCCCGGGGGCCGGGGCGAGCCCGCCGAGCCGGGCCGCGAACCGCGCGGCGGGCCCGAACTCCTCCTCCGGCGCGGTCCCCGTCTCCGCGAGGTGCCCGCGCAGCTCGGCGGCGGTCCGCCCGATCTGCTCCTCGGGCACGCCCGCCGCGCGCAGCGCGCCCGCCAGCTCCTCGAAGTAGGCGTCGGTCGTCATGGTGCCGTCCCCCCTGCGTGCAGTTGCGTCCGTACGGCCCGGTGGAACCCCTCCCAGGCCGCGCCCTCGGCCGCCAGGTACTCCCGGCCCGGCCCGGTGAGCCGGTAGTAGCGGCGGCCCGGTCCGCGCTCGGCGGCGCGGAACTCGGCCTCCACCAGACCGGCCTCCTCCAGGCGGTTCAGTACGGGATAGAGCGTCCCGCCCTTGATCTCGCCCAGGCCCGCCCCGGCGAGCGCCTTCGCGATCTCGTACCCGTAACTCTCGCCGTCGGTCAGGCAGGAGAGGACGAGCAGGTCGAGGACTCCCTTGAGCCAGCTGGATCTGCGGTCTGCGGCCATGAGTGCATCCCATCACTACCTAGGTAGGAAAGCAATCTAGGTGGGAGTGTGGATCCGGGCGGTGGCGGGCGTCTTCCCCGGGTCCTCGCCGCCCGGACCGGCTTTCTCCCGCCGTACGGGCCGATCCGGGAGCCGCGGGCCGTCGCGGGGTGACCCCGGGTGCCCCGCCGTCTCAGATAGTAGGAAGTCCGAGTAATTGTGGAGACAGGCGCGGCATCCTGCCCTAGCTTTGTAGGAGCCGAACGTCTCGCCCCATCGGCGAATGGCGGCAGCGAGCGCTACGCCCCGTGCAGGCAACCCCTGCGGCGGCGCTCCCCGCCCCTTCCGGCACCTTCGATCACCACTGGTCCCCGCGCGCCGCCGACCGTCACCGGTCCGTGTGCGCCGCCGGCCCCCGCACGTCGGATCACCACTGATCTCAAGGAGTCGATCCCCATGGCCCCCACCGCCGCCCAGGCCGCCCGCCGCGTCCGCCACTCCGCCGCACGTCCCGCCGACGAGGCCCGCCGGAACGCCGCCGCCGCCCTCCAGCGCGCCCTCGACCGCCGCGACAACGGCGGCTCCACCGGCCACTGATCCGGACCGTCCCCCCTCGGACGTTCGTCCACATGGTGGACGCGACGTGTCAGACGATGGGACGACCAGTAGGGTGCCGACATGTCTCACAGCATCGATCTCGCAGTCATCCCCGGCGACGGCATCGGCCAGGAGGTCGTGGCCCAGGGCCTCAAGGTCCTCTCGGCCGTCCTTCCCCAGGACGTGAAGCTGGAGACCGAGGAGTACGACTTCGGCGCCAAGCGCTACCACGCCACCGGTGAGACCCTCACCGACGCCGACCTCGACTCCCTCAAGAAGCACGACGCCATCCTGCTCGGCGCCATCGGCGACCCGTCGGTGCCCTCCGGCGTCCTGGAGCGCGGCTTCCTCCTGAAGCTCCGCTTCGCCTTCGACCACCACGTGAACCTGCGTCCCTCGAAGCTGCTCCCCGGCGTCGCGACCCCGCTCGCCGGGCAGCCCGAGATCGACTTCGTCGTGGTCCGCGAGGGCACCGAGGGCCCGTACACCGGCAACGGCGGCACCATCCGCAAGGGCACCCCGCACGAGGTCGCCACCGAGGTCTCGGTCAACACCGCCTTCGGCGTCGAGCGCGTGGTCCGGGACGCCTTCGCCCGCGCCCAGGCCCGCCCGCGCAAGAAGCTCACGCTGGTCCACAAGAACAACGTGCTGACCTTCGCCGGCCACCTCTGGACGGACACCTTCCACCGGGTGGCCGCCGAGTTCCCCGAGGTCACCACCGACTACCTGCACGTCGACGCCGCGACGATCTTCCTCGTCACCGACCCGGCCCGCTTCGACGTGATCGTCACCGACAACCTCTTCGGCGACATCATCACCGACCTCGCCGCGGCCGTCTCCGGCGGCATCGGCGTCGCCGCCTCGGGCAACATCAACCCGAGCGGCGAGTTCCCGTCCATGTTCGAGCCGGTCCACGGCTCCGCGCCGGACATCGCGGGCCAGGGCAAGGCCGACCCCACGGCCACCGTCCTCTCCGTCGCCCTCCTGCTGCGCCACCTCGGGTACGAGACCGAGGCCGTCCGCGTCGAGGAGGCCGTCGCGGCCGACCTCACCGAGCGCGGCGACGCCGTCCGCACCACGGACGAGATCGGCGACGCGCTCGCCGCGCGAGTAGCGAGCTGACCCGCGCCGACTGACACACCGCATCAGCCGCCGGGTCGCACTGCGCCCGGCGGCTGCCCCATGCGCGGCCGGGGGTGCGCACCCCGAAAGAACCTCGGACCGCGCCCGCCTGTTTCACGCACCGGCCCCCGCGCGCGATAATCGAACGCGGGACCGCCGTATGCGGGCATCGTCGGACGTCCACTCCGTCAGGGACGAGCCGTCTCCGACAGTGGCGTACGCGCGCGGTCCCCTCCCCACGACCGGTGAAGGACACGCACTCATGACGACGCCCACGATCGAGCTCAAGCCCTCCTCCAGCCCGCTGTCCGACGCGGAGCGCGAGGCGATCCTGGCCAACCCGGGATTCGGCCGCCACTTCACCGACCACATGGTCACCATCCGGTGGACCGAGGGCCGCGGCTGGCACGACGCCCAGCTCGTCCCGTACGGCCCGCTCGCGCTCGACCCGGCCACCAACGTCCTGCACTACGCGCAGGAGATCTTCGAGGGCCTGAAGGCCTACCGCCGCCCCGACGGCTCGGTCGCCAGCTTCCGCCCCGACGCCAACGCCCGCCGCTTCCAGGCCTCCGCCCGCCGCCTGGCCATGCCCGAGCTGCCCGTCGAGACCTTCGTCGAGGCCTGCGACGTCCTCGTCCGGCACGACAAGGCGTGGGTCCCGGAGCACGGCGGCGAGGCCTCGCTCTACCTGCGCCCGTTCATGATCGCGACCGAGGTCGGCCTGGGCGTCCGCCCCGCGAACGAGTACCTCTTCGTCGTCATCGCCTCCCCGGCCGGCCCGTACTTCCCCGGCGGCGTGAAGCCCGTCTCCATCTGGCTCTCCGAGGACCGCGTCCGCGCCGTCCCCGGCGGCGTCGGCGACGCCAAGACCGGCGGCAACTACGCGGCCTCCCTGCTCGCGCAGGCCGAGGCGGCGGCCAAGGGCTGCGACCAGGTCGCCTACCTCGACGCCGTCGAGCACAAGTGGGTCGAGGAACTGGGCGGCATGAACCTGTACTTCGTGTACGGCGACAAGCTGATCACCCCCACCCTCACCGGCTCCCTGCTCGCCGGCATCACCCGCGACTCGCTGCTCAAGCTGGCCGCCGACCTGGGCCTGGAGGCCGAGGAGGGCCGCGTCTCCATCGACCAGTGGCAGGCCGACAGCGAGAACGGCACCCTGACCGAGGTCTTCGCCTGCGGCACCGCCGCCGTCATCACCCCGGTCGGCACGGTCAAGTCCGCGCGCGGCGAGTGGCAGCAGTCGGGGTCGCCCCGATACTGGATGTATCGGGGTGATCCCGACAACGCGGCGAGCGTGCGTGCCGGGCGCCGCCGGGCAGGCGGGACTTTCGACACACGCCCTGGCCCCTACGGCTCCATCCGCAGCGGGGTCTCCGAGGCCGTCACGGTCCCGGAGGCCCCGTGCGGCGTCAGTGCGGCGTACAGTGCGCCGCCCGCGATCCCCGAGAGCACGAAGCTGCAGTCGATCCCGCCCGTCAGGGCGAGCAGCGGCCCCTCGTAGAGCGGCGTCGACACCGCGGCCAGGCCGACCGCCGCGCCGATCGCCCAGGAGGCGGTGGCGCGCGGGTGCCAGCCCGCCGAGAACCAGTAGGCCCCGCCGCGCGAGCGCCGGTTGTAGACCTGGAGCGCCTCGGGATCGTAGACGCCCCCGCAGCGCGCGTGCCCGATGAGGGCGATCACCGCCCACGGGGTGCCGATCGCGGTGAGCAGCAGCACGAACGAGGTCATCGCCGTCTGCGCGTCCGAGGCGAAGTGGCCGAGGAGGACGAAGGCCGTGGCCGCCGCCGCGACCACGAGGGTGGCGCGCGCCCGGGTGGCCCGGGGCAGGATCGCGTCCAGGTCGAGCCCCATGGAGTACAGCATCAGACCGGCGTTGCCGACGGTGCCGGCCGTGGCCGCGACGAGCAGCGGCACCAGGTACCAGCCGGGCGAGGCGGCGACGAGCGGACCGGCGTAGTCGAGCGCCCCCCGGGCGGCGAGCGCCGTGTACGTGCCGAAGAGCTGCGGGACGAGCAGTCCCACGACCAGGCCCAGACAGGTCGCCCGCCACACGGTCCGGGCGCTGTGCCGCTCGGGGGAGACGTACCGCGTGTAGTCGCCGAGCAGGGTGATGAAGGCGACCGGCCCGCTGAGCCCCGCCGCCACCGCCGAGAGCAGCCAGGTCGGCCAGAAGGAGCCCAGGAGGTACGGGGTGTCCGGCACCGCCGCCGTCGTGAAGTCCCCGGCGTACGCGACCAGGCCGACGGCGAGGAGCGCGGTCATGCCGACCGCGAGCGCCCTGCTCAGCCGCAGCAGCAGTCGGTAGCCGTACACCGCACCGACCGCGGTGCAGGCGGCGAGCAGCGCGTAGACGACGGCGTGGGCGGCGCCGTTCGCGGGCAGGCCGGTCAGCCGGGCGAGGACCCCCACCACGACGTCGCCGCCGATCCAGAGGGTCAGGGCGGTGTAGCCGAGCGAGAGCAGCAGCCCCACCACCGAGCCGACGAGCCGGCCGCGGACGCCGAAGAAGGCGCCGGAGGAGGTGGAGAGGTTGGTCGCGGTGCGCAGGGAGATCAGCGCGAGCGGGGCGGTGACCGCGACGCCGACGAGGGTGCCGGTCACGACGGAGGTCACCGAGGCCCACAGGCCCAGGCCGAAGGAGACGGGGAGCCAGCCGAAGACGATCACCCCCAGGCAGAGGTTGGAACCGAGCAGGATCGAGACGAGGTCGCGGGGGCCGCTGGTGCGTTCGGCCTCGGGGACGGTGTCGACTCCGCGCTGTTCTGTCGGCATGGCGCCTCCTGGAGAGCTGGGAGAGGGGGCTGAGCGGACGATTTTGGAGTGGCGCTCAATGTGACGTGTGCCTGTACTTCGCGTCAATCCTTGGAACCCTGCTTCTCGACATTTAGAGTGATGCTCAAACAGGAGGTGTTTGGGACGTGCGACTGACTCCCACGGAACGCGACCGGCTGCTGCTCTTCAGCGCCGCCGAACTCGCCCGGGCCCGCCGGGCCCGCGGACTGCGGCTCAACGTGCCCGAGGCGACCGCGCTCGTCGCGGACACGGTCTGCGAGGCCGCCCGCGACGGCAAGCGACTCGCCGAGGCGATCGAGGCCGCCCGCTCCGTCCTCGGCCCCGACGACGTCCTGCCCGGCGTCGCCGACGTCGTCACCGAGGTGCACGTCGAGGCCGTCTTCGACGACGGCTCCCGCCTCGCGGTCGTCTCCGACCCGATCGGCGGGGGAGGCCTCGGCCCGGACGCGCCCGGCGCGCTGCGCCCCGGCCCCGGCCACCCGGAGACCGAACCCGCGCTCACCCTCCGCGTACGGAACACCGCGACCGTCCCCGTCAGCGTCACCTCCCACTTCCACTTCTTCGAGGTCAACCCGCGCCTGGACTTCGACCGGGCCGCCGCCTACGGCATGCGGCTCGCCATCCCGGCCGGCGCCTCCTTCCGCTTCGACCCGGGCGGCGAGGCCGAGGTCGGCCTCGTGCCCGTCGGCGGCGCCCGCGTCGCCATCGGCTTCGCGGGCCTGGTCGACGGCCCGCTGGACGCCCCCGGCGCCAAGGAGGAGGCCCTGCGCCGCGCGGCGGCCTGCGGCTACCTGGGGACCGGGGACCACGGCAAGGACGGAGAGAACTGATGGACCCGTACGAGTACGCCTCCGTGCACGGCCCCCGCGCCGGCGACCGCGTCGTCCTCGGCGACTCCGGCCTCGTCGTCCGGGTCGAGTCCGACTCCCAGAAGCCGGGCGACGAGTTCCTGGCGGGCTTCGGCAAGACCGCCCGCGACGGACTCCACCTCAAGGCCGCCGCCGTCCGCGAGACCTGCGACGTCGTCATCAGCAACGTCCTGGTCATCGACGCCGTCCAGGGCATCCGCAAGGTGTCGATCGGCATCCGCGAGGGCCGCATCCACGCGATCGGCCGGGCCGGCAACCCCGACACCCTCGACGGCGTCGACGTCGTCGTCGGCACCGGAACCTCGATCGTCTCCGGCGAGGGCCTGATCGCCACCGCCGGAGCCGTCGACACCCACGTCCACCTCCTCTCGCCCCGGATCATGGAGGCGTCCCTGGCCTCCGGCGTCACCACGGTCATCGGCCAGGAGTTCGGCCCCGTCTGGGGCGTCGGCGTCAATTCGCCCTGGGCCCTCAAACACGCCTTCAACGCCTTCGACGCCTGGCCCGTCAACATCGGCTTCCTCGCCCGCGGCTCCTCCTCCGACGGCGCGCCCCTGGTCGAGGCCCTGGCCGAGGGCGGCGCGTCCGGCTTCAAGGTCCACGAGGACATGGGCGCCCACACCCGCGCCCTCGACACCGCCCTGCGGGTCGCCGAGGAGCACGACGTGCAGGTCGCCCTGCACAGCGACGGCCTCAACGAGTGCCTGTCGGTCGAGGACACCCTGCGCGTCCTGGAGGGGCGTACGATCCACGCCTTCCACATCGAGGGCTGCGGCGGCGGGCACGTCCCCAACGTCCTGAAGATGGCGGGCGTGCCGAACGTCATCGGCTCCTCCACCAATCCCACCCTGCCCTTCGGCCGCGACGCGGTCGCCGAGCACTACGGGATGATCGTCTCCGTCCACGACCTGAAGACCGACCTCCCCGGCGACGCCGCCATGGCGCGCGACCGGATCCGGGCCGGGACGATGGGCGCGGAGGACGTCCTGCACGACCTCGGCGCGATCGGGATCACCTCCTCCGACGCGCAGGGGATGGGAAGGGCCGGCGAGACCGTACGCCGGACCTTCGCCATGGCCGGGAAGATGAAGGCCGAGCTGGGCCCCCTGGAGGGCGACGGCGCGCACGACGACAACGCGCGCGTGCTCCGTTACATGGCCAAGCTGACCATCAACCCGGCGATCGCCCACGGCCTCGCGCACGAGATCGGCTCGATCGAGGCCGGCAAGCTCGCGGACATCGTGCTGTGGCGGCCCGAGTTCTTCGGCGCCAAGCCGCAGCTCGTCCTGAAGGCGGGCTTCCCCGCGTACGGGGTCGTGGGCGATCCGAACGCCGCCACCGACACCTGCGAACCCCTCGTCCTCGGCCCGCAGTTCGGCGCCCACGGCGCCACCGCCGCCGACATCTCCGTGGCGTTCGTCGCCCAGGCCGCCGTCGACCTCGGCGCCGACCGCATGCCGACCCGCCGCCGGCGCGTCGCCGTGCGCGGCACCCGCGGCATCGGCCCGGCCGACCTGCGGCTCAACTCCCGCGTCGGCGACGTCCAGGTCGACGACCGGACCGGCCTCGTCTCGCTCGACGGCTCCCCGATCCGCTCCGAGGCGGTCGAGTCCGTCTCCCTCAACCGCCTCTACTTCCTCTAGGACCCGCTGACCATGACGTACCGCATGCCCGCCGAGTGGATGCCCCACGAGCGCACCTGGATGGCCTGGCCCGGCCCGAACCCCACCTTCACCGACGACGAGGAGCTGGCCGCCGCCCGCGCCGCCTGGGCCTCGGTGGCCCGCGCCGTCCGCCGCTTCGAACCGGTCACGATGGTCGTGCCCCCCGGCGACGCGGAGGGCGCCCGCGCGCTCCTCGGCGAGGACGTCGACCTCGTCGAGCGCGACCTCGACGACGCCTGGATGCGGGACATCGGCCCGACCTTCGTCACGGACGGCCGCGAACTGGCCGCCGTGGACTGGGTGTTCAACGGCTGGGGCGCCCAGGACTGGGCCCGCTGGGAGCACGACTCCACGATCGCCCGCCACGTCGCGGACGCCGCGGGCGTCCCCGTGCTCTCCTCCCCCCTCGTCAACGAGGGCGGCGCGATCCACGTCGACGGCGAGGGCACGGTCCTCCTCACGGACACCGTCCAGCTCGGCTCCGGCCGCAACCCCGAGTGGACCCGTGAGCAGGTCGAGGCCGAGATCCACGCCAAGCTGGGCACCACGAAGGCGATCTGGCTCCCGCACGGCCTCACCGCCGACTACGGCATGTACGGCACCCAGGGCCACGTCGACATCGTCGCCGCCTTCGCCCGCCCCGGCACGGTCCTCGTCCACAGCCAGCGGGACCCCGCCCACCCCGACTACGAGCGCTCCCGGATGCACGCGAGCATCCTGCGCGCCGCCACCGACGCCCGGGGCCGCCCCCTGGAGGTCATCGAGATCCCGGCCCCCACCGCCCTCAAGGACGAGGAGGGCGACTGGGTCGACTACTCCTACATCAACCACTACCTCTGCAACGGCGCCGTGATCCTCTGCGCCTTCGACGACCCCCACGACGAACTCGCCGCCGAGATCTTCCGCCGCCTCTTCCCCGACCGCGAGGTCGTCCTGACCGACGCCCGCACGATCTTCGCGGCCGGCGGCGGCATCCACTGCATCACCCAGCAGCAGCCGAAGGTCTGACGGCCGGACCTCCCGGGCCCGTCATCGGGTAGAACGTACGAGTGAGTCAGAGCAGCAGCCCCCCGCCCCACCCCCGCCGCCGCAACCAGGCCGCGCCTCCCCGCGAGGAGGTGCTCGCCGCCGCCATGGGGACCATCGCCGAGCGTGGGCTCGACGGGCTCACCATGGCCGGGCTCGGGCGGCAGGTCGGGATGAGCAGCGGGCACCTGCTGTACTACTTCCGCACCAAGGACGAGCTGCTGCTCCAGACCCTGGAGTGGAGCGAGGGGCGGCTCGGGGCCCGGCGCGGCGCCCTGCTCTCCCGGCCCGGGACCGCCCGCGAGCGGCTCGACGGGTACGTGGAGGTGTACGTGCCCGAGGGGCCGCGCGACCCGCACTGGACGCTCTGGCTGGAGGTCTGGAACCGCTCGCAGAACGCCGACGGCGACGCCCGCGCCCGGCAGGCCGCCATCGAGGGCGCCTGGCACCGGGACCTGGTCGCGATCCTGGCCGAGGGCGTCTCGCGCGGCGAGTTCCGGCCGGTCGACCCGGACCGGTTCGCCACCCGGACGCGCGCCCTGCTCGACGGCTTCAGCGTGCACGTCGCCGTCGGGCTCCCGGGCACGGGCAGGGAGCAAGTCCTGGAGCACGTGAGGGAGTTCGTCGAGCAGGAGCTGCTCGCGCGACCGTAACGCACGCAAGTACACAGGATCGTTGCCCCGCGCACCCTTGTTGGCCGGGCCGTCGCTCCGGCACGGTTCCTGCCCATGGGACGAGAGCACTGGAAGAAGATCTGGGTCGGTTCCGCCGGCAACATGGTCGAGTGGTTCGACTGGTTCGTGTACGCGAGCTTCGCCACCTACTTCGCGGGGGCGTTCTTCCCCGAGGGCAACGACACCGCCAAACTCATGAACACCGCCGGCATCTTCGCCGTCGGCTTCTTCATGCGCCCGGTCGGCGGCTGGCTCCTCGGCCGCGTCGGCGACCGCAAGGGCCGCAAGGCGGCCCTCACCCTCACCGTCACCCTGATGTCCGCCTCCGCCGTCCTCATCGCCGTCGCCCCCACCTACGCCGTCGCCGGGTACGGCGGCGCCGCCGTCCTCCTGGTCGCCCGCCTCCTCCAGGGCCTCTCCGTCGGCGGCGAGTACGCGGCCAGCGCCACCTACCTCACCGAGGCCTCCGCCCCCGAACACCGCGGCTTCGCCTCCAGCTTCCAGTACGTGTCGATGACCGCGGGGCAGGTCCTCGGCCTCGGCCTGCTCCTGGTCCTCCAGCAGACCCTGTCCGACGCGGCCCTGCACTCCTGGGGCTGGCGGATCCCCTTCGTCGTCGGCGCCCTCGGCGCGGCCGTCGTCTTCTACCTGCGCCGCACCATGCTGGAGACCGAGGTGTACGAGGAGTCCGCGGGCGACGGCGTCGAGCAGGGGCAGCAGGGCACCCTCAGGGCCCTGTGGGCGCACCGCCGCGAGGCCTTCCTCGTCGTCGCGCTCACCATGGGCGGGACCGTGGCGTACTACACGTACACCACCTACCTCACCAAGTACCTCTCGAACTCCGCCGGGCTCCCCAAGCAGACCGCCACCCTGGTCTCCTTCTGCGCCCTGATCGTCTTCGCCTGCCTCCAGCCGCTCGCCGGCCGGCTCTCCGACCGGATCGGGCGCCGCCCCCTCCTCATCACCTTCGCGGTCGGCTCCACCCTCCTCACCGTGCCGATCATGGCGATGCTCAAGCACGCGGGCTCCTTCTGGCCGGCCCTCGGCCTCTCCCTCCTCGCGCTCCTCGTCGTCACCGGCTACACCTCCATCAACGCCTGCGTGAAGGCGGAGCTCTTCCCCACCGGCGTCCGCGCCCTCGGCGTCGCCCTCCCGTACGCCGTCGCCAACGCCCTCTTCGGCGGCACCGCCGAGTACGTGGCCCTCTGGTTCAAGAACGCCGGGATCGAGTCGGGCTTCTCCTGGTACGTGGCCGGCTGCGCGGCCGTCTCCCTGGTCGTCTACCTCACGATGCGCGAGACCCGCGACATCGACCTCGGCCGGGTGGGGAAGGGCGGCGACGGCGCCGCGACCGGGCGGAAACCGGACACCCTGCCCGTATCGTGAGACCACCGCCCCACCGGGCGGTCACCTGTGCCAGACTTCCGGCGTGCCTGCTACCACGATGATTATCGGCAGCGGCGCGCCGGTCCGTAGTGACCGCTGAGGCGTGGAACGACCCCCACGCAGGCGGACACCGTGCCCCAGACCCGCGCGCAGACCTCTCGCACCCGCGAGGGGTTTTTTCGTTTTCCGGCCCCACCCACGCCGGAGAAGGACGCGGCGCGAGAATGGGGGCAAGTGGAGCCAGACATTCCGGAGCCACATCCGACAGGAGCCATGACAGCCATGACCACGGAGAACGCCGAGGCCTCACCCCTCGACGACAGTTTCCACGTCTTCGACACGACGCTGCGCGACGGGGCGCAGCGCGAGGGCATCAACCTCACCGTCGCGGACAAGCTGACCATCGCCCGGCACCTCGACGACTTCGGCGTCGGCTTCATCGAGGGCGGCTGGCCCGGCGCCAACCCGCGCGACACGGAGTTCTTCGCCCGTGCCCGCCAGGAGATCGCGTTCAGGAACGCGCGGCTCGTCGCCTTCGGCGCCACCCGCAGGGCCGGCGGCACCGCCGCCGAGGACCCGCAGGTCAAGGCCCTCCTCGACTCCGGCGCCCCGGTCGTCACCCTGGTCGCCAAGTCGCACGACCGGCACGTCGAGCTGGCCCTGCGCACCACCCTCGAAGAGAACCTGGAGATGGTCCGCGACACCGTCTCCCACCTGCGCGAGCAGGGCCGCCGCGTCTTCGTCGACTGCGAGCACTTCTTCGACGGCTACAAGGCCAACCCGGACTACGCCAAGGCCGTCGTCCGCGCCGCCCACGAGGCCGGCGCCGACGTCGTCGTCCTCTGCGACACCAACGGCGGCATGCTCCCCGCCCAGGTCCAGGCCGTCGTCGCCACCGTCCTCGCCGACACCGGCGCCCGGCTCGGCATCCACGCCCAGGACGACACCGGCTGCGCCGTCGCCAATACCCTCGCCGCCGTCGACGCGGGCGCCACCCACGTCCAGTGCACCGCCAACGGCTACGGCGAGCGGGTCGGCAACGCCAACCTCTTCCCCGTCGTCGCGGCCCTGGAGCTCAAGTACGACAAGCGCGTGCTGCCCCCGGGCGCCCTCGCCGAGACGACCCGGATCTCGCACGCCATCGCCGAGGTCGTCAACCTCACCCCCTCCACCCACCAGCCGTACGTGGGCGTCTCCGCCTTCGCCCACAAGGCCGGACTGCACGCCTCCGCGATCAAGGTCGACCCCGACCTCTACCAGCACATCGACCCCGAGCTGGTCGGCAACACCATGCGGATGCTGGTCTCCGACATGGCCGGCCGCGCCTCCATCGAGCTCAAGGGCAAGGAGCTCGGCGTCGACCTGGGCGGCGACCGGGCCCTGGTCTCCCGGGTCGTGGAGCGGGTCAAGGAGCGCGAGCTCCAGGGCTACACGTACGAGGCCGCCGACGCCTCCTTCGAGCTGCTGCTCCGCGAGGAGGCCGAGGGCCGGGCCCGCCGCTACTTCCGTACGGAGTCCTGGCGGGCGATCGTCGAGGACCGCCCCGACGGCACCCACGCCAACGAGGCCACCGTGAAGCTCTGGGCCAAGGGCGAGCGGATCGTCGCCACCGCCGAGGGCAACGGCCCGGTCAACGCGCTCGACCGGGCGATCCGGGTCGGTCTGGAGCGGATCTACCCGCAGCTCGCCAAGTTCGAGCTGACCGACTACAAGGTCCGCATCCTGGAGGGCCGCCACGGCACCGAGTCCACCACCCGGGTCCTGGTCACCACCACCGACGGCAACGCCGAGTGGTCCACGGTCGGCGTCGGCGAGAACGTCATCGCCGCCTCCTGGCAGGCCCTGGAGGACGCCTTCACCTACGGCCTGCTGAGGGCGGGGGTCGACCCCGCCGAGTAGCCGCCTTCGGTGTCTCGTGCCCTTTTGGTTCCCTTGGTCTTCTATGTTCTGTTCGGCGCCGTTCGGGTAGCGTCGACGTATGAGGACCAGGCCGCTCGCCCGCCCCGCGGTTCTCGGCGGGTTGATACTGCTGCTGCTCCTGGTCCTGGCGCCCACCGCGGGCGCCGGGGCCACGGGCGTGTCCGACGCGGCCGCCGCCCTGCGCCAGGGCCCGGTCTACGTCGACCCCGGCGCCGCCGACCAGCTCTCGAAGGCCGACGCGGACGCCCTCGCGCGGAAGATCGAGGACGCGGACAAGCCGCTCTTCGTGGCCGTGCTGCCCGCGAACGCGCAGTTCCCGCCGCAGGGGCTCATCGACGACCTGCGGGCCCGGACCGGCGCCACCGGCCTGTACGCCGTACGGCTCGGCGACCGGTTCGACGCCGGGGTGGACCCCTCCGTGATGTCCCCGGCCGCCGTCCGGAACCTCGCCGCCTCCGTCCGGGCGCCGGACGTGGACGCGGCCACCGAGCTGAACGCCTTCGTGGACCGGGCCCTGCCCGCCCTGCGCGGCTCCGCCCCCTCCTCCTGGGGCTCCGCCGGCTCCGACTCCGGAGTGCCGGTCGCCGGGCTCGCCGTCCTCGGCGGCGTCGTCGTCGCGGCCGGCGCGGGCGGCTACGCGGTCGTCCGCCGCAACCGGCTCCGCAAGGAGGCCGAGGAGCGGGCCGCCCTGGAGAAGCTCCGGGTCGTCGTCGACGAGGACATCACCGCCTTCGGCGAGGAACTCGACCGCCTCGACTTCCACCCCGCCGAGCCCGGCGCCGACGACGCCATGCGCGGCGACTACGAACGCGCCCTCGACTCCTACGACCGGGCCAAGTCCCTCATGGGCTCCGCCGCCCGCCCGCACGACGTGCGCGGGGTGACCGAGGCCCTGGAGGACGGCCGCTTCTCCCTCGCCGTCCTGGCCGCCCGCCGCGAGCACCGCCCGCCGCCCGAGCGGCGCGCCCCCTGCTTCTTCGACCCGCGCCACGGCCCCTCCACCGGGGACCGCGTCTGGACCCCGGCCGGCGGGACCGCCCGCGAGGTCCCGGTCTGCGCCGCCGACGCGGCCCGCCTGGACGACGGCCGCGACCCGCTCGCCCGCACGGTCGACACCGACTCCGGCCGCCGCCCCTACTGGGAGGCGGGGCCCGCCTACGGCCCCTGGGCCGGCGGCTACTTCGGCGGCGGCCTGCTCCCCGGCCTCCTCATGGGCACCGTCCTCGGCTCCATGCTCTCCACCCCGGCCTACGCCTCCGAGTACGGCGGCGGCGACTTCCAGGGCGGGGACTTCTCCTCGGGCGACTTCTCCTCGGGCGACTTCGGAGGCGGCTTCGACGGAGGCGGTTTCGGCGGCGGCGGGGACTTCGGCGGAGGCGGCGGCTTCGACGGCGGAGGCGGCTTCTGACCCGGCCCCGGTCCGGCCCCCCTGCTCCACCGACTCCGTTGTCAGTGGCGGCCGTTAGCGTCGGAAGGGACGACCGGCACGACCACGGCACGCAGGGGAAGAGGCGCGATGAGCGACGTCCACGTCCACGGCACGGTGGAGCACGGCTTCGAGTCCGTACGGGAGGTGTTCGCGGAGATCGCCGCGCGCGAGGCGCGGGACGGCGGCGCGCAGCTCGCCGTCCACCACCGCGGCCGCCTCGTCGTCGACCTCTGGGGCGGTGACGGCGTCGACGGGGACTCCCTGCTCGCCCTCTACTCCTCCTCCAAGGGAGCCATGGCCCTGGTCGTCGCCCTCCTCGTCCAGGACGGCGCCCTGGACCTCGACCGCACGGTCGCCTCCTGGTGGCCCGAGTTCGCCGCCGAGGGCAAGGGGGAGACCACCCTGCGGCAGCTGCTCGCCCACCGCGCCGGGGTGATCGGCGCGGACGGCGACCTCACCCTGGAGGAGCTGGCCGACGACCGCAGGACCGCCGCCCGCCTCGCGGGCCGGCGCCCCTTCTGGGAGCCGGGCACCGCGCACGGCTACCACGCCCTCGTCATCGGCGCCCTGGTCGGCGAGGTGGTCCTGCGGGCCACCGGCCGGACGGTCCAGGAGCTGTTCGAGGAGCGGGTCCGCGCCCCGTACGCCCTCGACTACCACCTGGGCCTGCCCGAGGAGCTCGAATCCCGCTTCCGCCCGGCCCTGCCGCTGGTCCCCACCCCCGAGGAGCGGGCGTTCCTCGACGCGAACCCGATCGCGCCCGACAGCCTGGCGGCCGTCGCCTTCAACCTCCGCGCCGATCCGCCGCTGGACATGGTCGCGTACGGCAACAGCCGCGCCGTGCACGCCCGGGCGCCGCTCTCCGGCGGCGGCGTCGGCTCCGCCCGGGGCCTGTCCCGGATGTACGCGGCGGTCGCGGGCGAGCTGGACGGCCGGCCCCCGCTCCTCGCCCCCGGCACCCTCGCCGAGTTCGCCCGGGTCCACTCCGAGGGCACCGACCTCGTCACGGGCTCGCGGAACGCCTTCGGACTCGGCTTCGTCCCGCTCGCCACCCGCTACCCGTCGCTGAGCCCCGGAGCCGTCGGCCACAGCGGCGCCCCCGGCTCCCAGGCCTTCGCCGACCCGGCCACCGGCCTCGCCTACAGCTACGCCCGCCGCCGCTTCGCCTTCCTGGGAGGTCCGGGCGCGCCGGAGAACGACCGGCTGGTCCCGGCGGTGGTGGAGGCGGCGGCGAAGGCGGCCTGACGACCGCCGGGCCCGCCCCGGAAACGCCGAGCGCCCGCCGTCCACCGTGTTCCGGCGGACGGGCGGGCTCGCTCGTGCGGCCTCGCGGCCGGGGGAGGGGGGATCAGGCGGCGTTCTTGATCGCGGAGATGTCGAAGGTCAGCCTGACCTTGTCGCTGACCATGACGCCCCCGGTCTCCAGGGCCGCGTTCCAGGTCAGGCCCCACTCGGAGCGCAGGATCTCGGCGGAGCCCTCGAAGCCGACGCGCTCGTTGCCGTAGACGTCCGTCGCGCTGCCGTTGAACTCCAGGTCGATGGAGAGCGGCCGGGTGACGTCCTTGATGGTCAGGTCGCCGGTGATCCGGTACGTGTCGCCGCCCAGCTGTTCGGCCCGCGTGGAGCGGAAGGACATCAGCGGGAACCGCTCGGCGTCGAAGAAGTCGCCGCTGCGCAGGTGGTTGTCGCGGTCGGCGATGCCGGTGTCGACGGAGGCGATCTTCACGTCGATCGAGGCGGTGGAGGCGCCCGGGTCCGTCCCGTCCAGCTTCAGCGTGCCCTCGTGCTCGGCGAAGGTGCCGCGGACGTTGGTGACCATGGCGTGGCGGACGGTGAAGCCGATGCTGCTGTGGGCGGGGTCGACGGTGTAGTCGCCGGTCAGGGCGGCCAGGGCCGGGTCCACCGGGAGGGTGGCGACGGCGGTGGCGGACTCGGTGTTCTTGCGGCCGAAGAGACCCATGACTGCTCCTTGCTCGGGATTGGTTGAACCTTCAACGAGAACGACTGTAGCCCCCTTAAGTTCAATATTCAACATCTCCGGGGGATGTTCACCCGGAAGCCCCCGGAAAGCGCCGAAGCCCCCTTTCGGACGCGCGTAGAACTGCGGCACCATCTCCCTGCGCCGTACGGCACAACCGGCGCCGTGCGCGCCCTCCGCACCACCTGCACCGCCGTCCCCACCCCTCACGGTCACCAGCAGGAGGAACCCCCGATGAAGCTCCGCTCCGTCCTGACCGTCCTCGCCCTCGTCCTCGGCGCCCTCTTCGCGCCCGGCGTCGGCGTCCTCGCCTCCGCCGGCGAGGCGCACGCGGTCACCAAGATCAGCCACGCCACCGCGACCTCGATGTTCCGGTCCTCCGGGATCACCTGGTCCTCGTCCGGCGGCTGCTCCGACCGCAACGTC
>JNWL01000022.1 GCA_000716465.1 Streptomyces bikiniensis | reverse complement strand
ACGCCCCCCTCCCCCCCCGCCCCCTCCCCCTCTCCTCCCGCACCGGTCGCACCCGACGTCTCGCCAGCTCCGCCCAGTTGAGGGCGCAGGGCGTGCCCGCCGCCGACGTCGCCGCGCGGTGCCGGCCCGGTGGCTGGCAGCAGTTGCTGCCCGGTGTCTTCCTGCTCCAGCCGGGGCCGCCCACCAGCGAGGACCGGCTGCACGCCGCGCTCCTCTACGCCCGCCGGCCCGAAACCCTGCCGCAGCAGGGGCCGGAGGCGATGATCACCGGGCTCGCCGCCCTGACCCTGCACCGCTTCTCGTCCGCTCCCCCGCTCACCGCCCTGGAGCGCATCGACGTCCTGGTGCCGCGCACCCGACGGCTGCGGTCGACCGGCTGGGTGCGGGTGGTGCGCGCCCCGGAGGCGCCGGAGCCGGTCCAGCTCACGGGCGTCCCCGTCGCCCCGGTCGCCCGCGCCGTCGCCGACGCGGTGTCGGGCCTCCCGGCGGCGGAGGAGGTCCGCGCGCTGCTCACCGAGGCGGTGCGCGGCGGCCACTGCGAGCCGGCCGCGGTCGTACGGGAGCTGAGCCGGGCCCGGCTGCTCTCCCGGCCGCACGTGGTGGACGCGGTGGACGCGGTGCTCACCGAGGGGCGCTCGCTCTCCGAGGAGCGGCTGTACGAGCTGGTGCGGGAGTTCGGGCTTCCGGACCCGCTGTGGAACGTGGACCTGCGGCTGCCGGGCGGTCCGCACCTGGGCGGGGTGGACGCCTATTGGCCCGACCAGGCGGTGGCCGTCGAGCTGGACACCCGGGCGCCCCGGCAGGACGACGACGAGCTGTGGTCCGAGCACGCCCGCAAGCGCGAGCACCTGGAGCGGCTCGGCATCACGGTGGTCCACCTCACCCCGCGCAAGCTGCGCGAGGCGAGGGAGCAGCAGGCCGCCGTGGTCCGTACGGCCCTGATGGCCGCGCCGGACCGGCATCCCGCCGCGTACGTCGTCGTCCTGCCCCGGTGATGTCCTGGGTATCAGGCACGGTGCCGCGGAACTCGGCCTGCGGGACGGCGACGGCGGTACGGGTGGTGCGGACGGCACGGGTGGTGCGGACGGCCGGTATGCGGACCCCCCTGGGGCGCCGCGCGGCGTGTGCCCCGGTCGGCGGGCAGGACCCGCCGGGGTGCCGGGAGGGTTGAGCGGTTCGGTGAGCCGAGCAGTTTCCAGTCGTTCTCAGCCGCTTTCATCCGTTCGGCGGGAGGGTGGGGTCGAGCGGCACGCTCAGCCGGGAACGGCCGGTCGGGGGCCGCTCGCGCCACAGGTCGAGGCCGACGTCGACGAGTCCGACGCGGGGCAGGCCGGGGACGGCGGAGAGGGGGTGCCAGGCGGCCAGGTCGGTGGAGCCGCCGGTCTCGGCGCGCAGCTCGCCGCCGGTGATCCGGGCCTCGTAGACGATGCCGAGGCCCTGGAAGTCGCCGGGTCCGGCGAAGCGGCGCGGCCAGGAGCGCCGGACGGAGTCGACGCCGAGGAGGGCGACGGGTTCGGCGGTGTACCCGGTCTCCTCCTCGACCTCCCGGACCATGGTCCGCGTGGGCTCCTCGCCGTGGTCCATGCCGCCGCCCGGCAGGGTCCACAGCCTGCTGCCGTCGCCCGCCACCCAGCGGGCGAGCAGGATCTCGTCGTCCCGGACGCACACGGCGTAGGCCGACACCCTCAACTCCTTCTTCATGCGCCGAGGTTAGATCCAGTACGTGGGGTACGTCCGCCCCGTCGCGGGAGCGGCCGCGAGGCCGGCGGCGACCAGGAGGAGGCAGGCGAGGGCGAGAAGGCCGAGAAACGGCCAGAAGGGCGGGGACTGGAGGGCGACGACGACGGCCGTGGCGGCGGCGGGCGAGTGCGGGGCGCGGGCGAGGGCCATCACGCCGAGGGCGAGGCCGCCCGCGACGGCGGCGCCCCACGGTCCCGGACCGGCCGCGGCCAGGACCGCGAACCCGGTGAGGGCGGAGAGGAGTTGGCCGCCGACGACCGAGCGGGGCTGGGAGAGCGGCAGGTCGGGGGCGCCCGCCACGAGCGCGGCGCTCGCGGCGAGCGGCGGGATCAGCAGGGGCTGGCGCAGGAGGGTGCCCACCGCGACCAGGAGGAGCAGCACGGCGACCGCGGCGGCGGTGGCACCGAGGAGGACGCGGGGGCGGGGCCGGGCGGGCGGCCGGGGGCGGGGTGCGGATGCCGCCGGCGCGGCGGAAGGCCGAAGGGCTTCGGGGACTTCGGGGACTTCGGGGACTTCGGGGGCCTTTGCGGCCGGGGTGGTGGGCACGGGGTCCTCGGGGTCGTCGGGGTCGTCGGTGGGGACTGCGGGAACAGCTGCCGCGCGTGCGGGCCCGCGGGCCGGTGGGCCGGTGGGCCCGCACGCGTGGAGGTCCGTCGTCAGGGTGCGGTCGGGTTGGCCGGTGAGTACTCCGGGGCCGACCAGCGCAGGGGGCTGGCGCCCGGCGTCTCCACCACGCGGTCGGCGCGGAAGCGGACCACGCGTGCGTCGGGGCCGTACTCGGCGTGCGCGCGGCCGGTGAGCTGGAGGGTCGTCCCGGTCTCCCAGTCCAGGAGGAGCAGTCCGGCGCGGCCGTCCGACTCCAGGTTGCCCAGGGTCAGGAACATCGCGTTGCCCGGGTAGTCCCGCCAGCTCAGCTCCCGGGGCCCGTCGACCCGGACGAAGCCGGGGTTGCCGCCCCGGTGGCTCGCGTCGGCGCCGTCGGGGGCGGCGGTGGCCACGAAGAAGGTGTCCGCCGCCCGGACGCGGGCCGCCTGGGCGGGGGTGAGCGCCGTGCCGTGGTGCGGGGTGCCGGTTCCGGGGCCCGCGGGCCCGGAGCCGTACCACTGTCTCTTCTGGAGGTACTTGGGGCAGTTGGAGAAGACCTGGTCCGCGTCGACGGTGAGGCCGCGGGGGCCGGGCCGGGCGGTGCCGTTGAGGCGCATGCGGCGGCGGGTGCGGGGATCAAGGGCGATCGTGCCGACGGGGGTGCCGGCCGGGACGATCGCGCCGGCGAGCGGGTCGCGGGCGGGGACGCCGCCCGCGACGGAGACGGTGTGCGGGCCGGTGGCGCGGGCGAAGCCGGGCGGGCCGGTGAGCAGGCTCGCCCAGACCTGCCCGCCGGCGTCCGCCGCGCCGATCACCAGCATCGGCTGCGCCTCCAGGAAGGCGGCGGCGACCGGGCGGATGCCGGGGCCGACGGAGCGGCCCACGTGCTCGGCGAGGTCACGGACGCCGACGCGTTCCTGCACGGCGAGCGATCCGGGGTGGTAGGCGTCCACGGGTTCCTCCTGGCGGTCTCTCGGACGGGATCCGGAAGCAGGGATCTAGAAGAAGCCGCAGGCGGGGGCCCCGGTCGAGGGGGCCGGGGCCGTTTCGGCGCCCTTCGGGACGGAGATCTCCAGGCGGGTGCCGTCGGGGTCGTGGAAGAAGATGCCGCCGGAGGCCGCGCCCTCCCGGTGGGCCACGACGCCCTCGTACGCGAAGGTGGTGCCGCGCGCGGTGAGCGCGGCCTCGGCGGCGCGGACGTGGTCGATGGACTCGGCCTCGAAGGCGAGGTGGTGCAGGCCGGGGCGGCCGGGCTCGTAGGGGCCCTCGGCCTGCTGCCAGAGGGCGATCACCAGGCGCCCGTCCCTGCCGAGGAAGGCGTACTCCTCCCTCTCCGGCTCTCCCTCCGCGCTCCTCCCGATGACCTCGAAGCCGAGCACGTCGGCGTAGAAGGCGAGCGAGCGCTCCAGGTCGGTGACGTTGACGGCGACGTGGTGCGTGGTGAGCGTGCCGATCGCGGACATGACGGTTCCCTCCCGTGGGGGCCGCCCCGGCTGGGGTAACCCTCTAATTCGACTTTAGAGGTTAGAAGGAGCGAGCGTCAACCGCTCACGTACTCTTGAGGGGTTAGCACGCGAGGAAATCGAGGAAGGTGTCCGCCCATGACCGCCGTCGACCCCCGGCCGCTCACCGGCGAACCCGTCTCCCTCGACCTGCTCAACACCCGCTGGATCGAGGAGGGCGTCCGCCGCGACCTGCTCACCGGCGTCGACGGGCTCGCCGTCTGGCTCGCCGCCAACGGCCTGGAGGGGCGGTTCGCCGCCGACGCCGCCACCCTGCGCCACACCCTCGCCGCCCGGGACGCGCTCGCCGCGCTCGTGGACCACCCCGGCGACCCCGCCGCCACCGCCCGCGTCGACGCCGTCCTCGGCCACGGCCGCATCCGGGCGACGCTCACCGCCGAGGGCCCCGGCGAGGAGCCCGAGTTCGCGGACCCGGCACGGGGACCGGGCTGGACCGCCGCCCGCGACTACCTCGACCTGCTGCGCACCGCGCCCGACCGGATCCGGGCCTGCGCCCACGAGGCGTGCATCCTGCACTTCTTCGACACCTCGCGGAACGGCACCCGCCGCTGGTGCTCGATGGCGGTCTGCGGCAACCGGGCCAAGGCCTCCCGGCACCACGCCCGCTCCAAGGGGGCGTGACGCCCCGGTTGGGGCCGGTTCATCCCCCGTGGCACATCGGGCGCACTGGCGGGTTCACGCCATGACGCACACCTTCTCCCTGTCAACTCTCCCCAAAACCCTGTCATTTACGAAAGGCTGAGCGGTCATCCGGAACCGATATCCGGACCCTCTCCTTCACAGACAGGGATGTACATGGCCACCCCCCAGACTCCGGGTCCCATAACCCGGTCCTCGGCGCCCGGGCGGAGACGGGCGGCGCGCGTCGCGGCCGCCGCCGGTCTCGTCGCCGCGCTCGTCGCGACCGGCACCGTGCCCGCGTTCGCCTCCGACGACCCCGGGACCACTCCCCCGGTCAAGGCGTCGGACTCCGCCGACAAGCTCGGCGCCGTCGACGCCCAGCGCCTCACCGAGGCCCAGGCGACCGGCGAGAAGAACGTCACCGTCCTCGTCGCCACCGCCCCCGGCGCCACCGAGCAGGTCGCCGCCCAGCTGGACGCCGTCGCCGGCGCCTCGGTCGGCAAGCGGCAGGACGAGCTCGGCTACGTCCGCGCCACCCTGCCGACCGCCAAGGCCGAGGCCGCCATCCGGGCCGCCACCGAGCTCTCCTCGGTCCAGGCCGTCGACCTCCAGGCCGAGATCCCGCTGGACGACCCGCGTCCGGACACGGGCGGCGCGACGGGCCCCGTCGAGGGGACCACCGTCAAGAAGACGTACCCGGCGCCCAGCCGGAAGACCCCGGCGAAGAACCCGTACAACCCGTCCCACGAGACGGGTGCGGTCGACTTCGTCGAGAGCCACCCCCGGGCCGACGGCCGCGGCGTGACCATCGGCGTCCTGGACTCCGGCGTCGACCTCGCCCACCCGGCCCTGCAGAGGACCACCACCGGCGAGCGCAAGATCGTCGACTGGGTCACCGCCACGGACCCGCTGACCGAGGGCGACGCCACCTGGCGCCCCCAGATCACCCCGGTCTCCGGCCCCGTCTTCACCTCCTCCGCGCAGAGCTGGAAGGCCCCGGAGGGCTCGTACCAGTTCAGCCGCTTCACCGAGTCGATCACCGCGGGCGGCGACCCGGCCGGCGACATCAACCGGGACGGCGACACCACCGACGTCTTCGGCCTGCTGTACGACCCGGCCGCCGGAACCGTCCGCGTGGACACCGACCAGAACAACGACTTCACGGACAACGCGCCGATGAAGCCGTACAAGGACGGGTTCCAGATCGGCTACTTCGGTACCGACAACCCGGCCACCGAGGTCGTCGAGAAGACCCCGTTCGTCGTGGAGATCCGCAAGGACGTCCCGATGGACCCGGCCGGCGGCACCTGGGTCGGCAAGAAGGCCGACTTCGTCAACATCGGCCTCGTGGAGTCCTCGCACGGCACCCACGTCGCCGGCATCACCGCCGCCCACGGCCTCTTCGGCGGCCGGATGAACGGCGCGGCCCCCGGCGCGAAGATCGTCTCCTCGCGCGCGTGCACCTGGACCGGCGGCTGCACCAACACCGCCCTCACCGAGGGCATGACGGACCTCGTCGTCAACCGCGGCGTCGACATCGTCAACATGTCGATCGGCGGCCTGCCGCAGCAGAACGACGGCGACAACGTCCGCGCCCGCCTCTACACCCGCCTGATCGACCAGTACGGCGTCCAGCTGGTCATCTCGGCCGGCAACTCGGGCCCCGGCATCAACACGATCGGCGACCCCGGCCTGGCCGACAAGGTCCTCTCGGTCGGCGCGGCCGTCTCCAAGGACACCTGGGCCGCCAACTACGGCTCGGCCGTCGCCAAGAAGTACGCCATGTTCCCCTTCTCCTCCCGCGGCCCGCGCGAGGACGGCGGCCTCACCCCGACGATCACCGCCCCCGGCTCGGCCGTGAACACCATCCCGACCTGGCTGCCGGGCGCCGGTCTCGCCGAGTCGGGCTACGCGCTGCCCGCCGGCTACGGCATGCTCAACGGCACCTCGATGTCCTCGCCGCAGGCGGCGGGCGCGAGCGCGCTGCTGCTCTCGGCCGCCAAGCAGCGGGGCATCGCGCTCTCCCCGCTGACCCTGCGCACCGCGCTGATCTCCACCGCGCAGCGCATCCCCGGTGTCGCCGCGCACGAGCAGGGCGCCGGCCTCATCGACGTCGAAGAGGCCTGGGAGTCCATCAAGGACGGCGCGACCGCGCACGACTACACGGTGCAGGCCCCGGTCGACACCCTGATCTTCCCGGCCCCGCGCACCGGCACCGGCGTGTACGACCGCGAGGGCGACCTGAAGGTCGGCCAGAAGCGGGTCTACGACGTCACCGTCACGCGCACCAGCGGCCCGGACCGCCCGGTCCGGCACGACCTGGACCTCAAGTACAACGACGGCACCTTCCGCATCGTCAGCGACGACCGCATCTACCTGCCGCTGAACAAGCCGGTCACCGTCAAGCTCCAGGCCAAGGCGTCCTCCGCCGGCGTGCACAGCGTCATCCTGGAGGCCGACGACGAGCGCACCGAGGGCGTCGACAAGCAGATCCTCGCCACCTCGGTCGTCGCGAGCGACCTGGCCGCCCCGGGCTACACGTACACCGCCCAGGGCTCCGTGCAGCGCAACAGCACCACCTCCCACTTCGTCACCGTGCCGCAGGGCGCCAAGACACTGGAGGTCTCGCTGTCCGGTCTGAAGGCGAAGAGCCAGACCCGCTTCATCGCGATCCACCCGGTCGGCGTCCCCGTCGACCCGACCGCGACCACGGGCTGCTACCCGCACTACAACCCGGCCAACACCTGCCGCCCCGACCTGCGCTCCTACCCGAACCCGACGCCGGGCGTCTGGGAGGTCGAGGTCGAGGCCCGCCGCACGTCGCCGGACCTGGACAACCCGTACACCCTGGGCGTCTCGGCGCTCGGCGTCGACTTCGACCCGGCCGTCCAGACCGTCCCGGAGGCGAAGGTCGGCACCCCGGCCCCCGTCCAGTGGAAGGTCACCAACCGCTTCGCGGGCATCGAGGGCACCCTCAAGGGCGGCTCCCTCGGCTCGCAGAAGACCGAGACGCCGACCATCCGGCACCACGAGACGCACACCCGGACCGTCACCATCGGCGAGGGCGTCGAGCGGCTCGACATCGGCATCGGCAACACCTCCGACCGGGCCGCCGACCTCGACCTGACCGTGCTGCTCGACGGCAAGCAGGTCGCGCAGGCCGCCGACGGCGACTCGGAGGAGGCCGTCTCCCTGGTGAAGCCGGCCGCGGGCACGTACACCGTCGTGGTCGACGGCTACTCGGTCCAGGCCGCGGGCGGCACCACGTACGACTACAAGGACGTGTACTACTCGTCCGCGCTCGGCACCGTGAAGGTCGACGGCTCGAAGCCGGCCGCCCTGCCCAACGGCGGGTCCGCCACGGTGACGGCCGAGGTCGTCGTCGCCGGCGCCGCTCCCGAGGGACGCCAGTTCTTCGGCGAGGTGCAGCTGGTCAACGCCCGCGGCACCGTCGCGGGCACCGGCAGCGTCCTGATCGGCTCCGTCACCCCGTAACACCGCGTGACGCCCCGTGACGGGGAGGGGCGGGTGCCGGTTCCGGCGCCCGCCCCTCCTCCGTCTCCGTCCCGGACCTTGGACAATGGATTGGACAAGGCGACCGTGTCCGCCCGCATGATGGACGGGCGGCACCCCCGCCCGCACGTCCCCATGAGCAGTCCCCATGAGCACGGAGGAGTCCCCGTGAAGGTCGGAATCGTCGGAGCCACCGGTCAGGTCGGCACAGTCATGCGCACCATCCTGGCCGAGCGGAAGTTCCCGCTCGACGAGCTGCGGCTCTTCGCCTCCGCCCGCTCCGCCGGGACCGTCGTGGACGGCATCACGGTCGAGGACGCCTCCACCGCCGACTACACCGGCCTGGACATCGTGCTCTTCTCCGCCGGCGGCGCCACCTCCAAGGCCCTCGCCGAGAAGGTCGCCTCCCAGGGCGCCGTCGTGATCGACAACTCCTCCGCCTGGCGCCGCGATCCCGAGGTCCCCCTCGTGGTCTCCGAGGTGAACCCGCACGCGGTCAAGGACCGCCCCAAGGGCATCATCGCCAACCCGAACTGCACCACGATGGCCGCGATGCCGGTCCTCAAGCCGCTCCACGAGGAGGCCGGGCTCGTCGCGCTCGTCGCCACCACCTACCAGGCCGTCTCCGGCTCGGGCGTGGCCGGCGTGGCCGAGCTGGACGGGCAGGTCAGGGCGGTCGCCGAGGGCGCCGCCGCGCTCGCCCACGACGGCGGGGCCGTCGACTTCCCCGAGCCCGGCGTCTACCGGCGCCCGATCGCCTTCAACGTGGTCCCGCTGGCCGGCTCGATCGTCGACGACGGCACCTTCGAGACCGACGAGGAGCAGAAGCTCCGTAACGAGTCCCGCAAGATCCTGGAGATCCCCGGGCTCAAGGTCTCCGGCACCTGTGTGCGCGTCCCGGTCTTCTCCGGCCACTCCCTCCAGGTCAACGCCCGCTTCGAGCGCCCGATCGGCGTCGAGCGCGCCCACGAGCTGCTGAAGGACGCCGAGGGCGTCGAGCTCTCCGAGATCCCGACCCCGCTCCAGGCTGCCGGCAGGGACGCCTCGTACGTCGGCCGCATCCGCGTGGACGAGACCGTCGACAACGGTCTCGCGCTCTTCGTCTCCAACGACAACCTGCGCAAGGGCGCGGCGCTGAACGCCGTGCAGATCGCGGAGCTGGTCGCGGCCGAGCTCAAGGGCTGACGACCCCGCGGGGCGCATACGACCGGAGGGGCGGTCTCCCGTTGCGGGAGCCGCCCCTCCGGCGCGTCCGCGCGGGTCGGCCCCCTTCTCCGAACCGGGCGGCCCGGGCGGCGACGGGCCGTGGAAATGCGCCGTGCGCCGCTGAGCCGCCCCGTGGAAGGATGGGGCCAATCGTCATGAAACAGAGGAGTTGACCGGGTGCCTGGTACGAACCTGACCCGTGAAGAGGCCCGGCAGCGGGCGGCGCTGCTGACCGTGGACGCGTACGAGGTCGAACTCGACCTCTCCGGTGCGCAGGAGGGCGGCACCTACCGGTCCGTCACCACCGTCCGCTTCGATTCCGCCGAGGCGGGCGCCGAGACCTTCATCGACCTCGTCGCCCCCGCCGTCCACGAGGCCGTCCTGAACGGGCACGCGCTGGACGTCGCCGCCGTCTTCCGGGACTCGCGGATCGCCCTGCGGCACCTGCGGGAGGGCCGCAACGAGCTCAAGGTCGTCGCGGACTGCGCGTACACCAACACCGGTGAGGGCCTGCACCGCTTCGTCGACCCGGTCGACGACCAGGCCTACCTGTACACCCAGTTCGAGGTGCCGGACGCGCGGCGCGTGTTCGCCTCCTTCGAGCAGCCCGACCTGAAGGCGACCTTCCGGTTCACGGTGAAGGCCCCGGCCGGGTGGAAGGTCATCTCGAACTCGCCGGCGCCGGAGCCGGAGGGCCCCGATGCGACGGTATGGCGCTTCGAGCCGACCCCCCGGATCTCGACCTACATCACGGCCCTGATCGCCGGCCCGTACCACTCGGTGCACTCGACGTACGAGAAGGACGGGCAGACCGTCCCGCTCGGCATCTACTGCCGTCCGTCGCTGGCCGAGTTCCTCGACGCGGACCACATCTTCGACGTCACGCGCCAGGGCTTCGACTGGTTCCAGGAGAAGTTCGCGTACGCCTACCCGTTCGCCAAGTACGACCAGCTGTTCGTGCCGGAGTTCAACGCGGGCGCGATGGAGAACGCGGGCGCGGTCACCATCCGCGACCAGTACGTCTTCCGCTCGAAGGTGACGGACGCGGCGTACGAGCGGCGGGCCGAGACCATCCTGCACGAGCTCGCCCACATGTGGTTCGGCGACCTCGTCACCATGGAATGGTGGAACGACCTGTGGCTGAACGAGTCGTTCGCCACCTACACCTCGGTCGCCTGCCAGGCCGCCGTGCCCGGCACCCGCTGGCCGAACGCCTGGACCACCTTCGCCAACGCGGAGAAGACCTGGGCCTACCGCCAGGACCAGCTGCCGTCCACGCACCCGATCATGGCCGACATCAACGACCTGGAGGACGTGCTCGTCAACTTCGACGGGATCACGTACGCCAAGGGCGCCTCGGTCCTCAAGCAGCTCGTCGCCTACGTCGGCCAGGACGAGTTCTTCAAGGGCGTGCAGGCGTACTTCAAGGCGCACGCCTTCGGCAACACGCGCCTGTCGGACCTGCTCGGCGCCCTGGAGGAGACCTCGGGCCGCGACCTGACGGCCTGGTCGAAGGCGTGGCTGGAGACGGCCGGCATCAACGTCCTCCGCCCGGAGATCGAGACCGGCGAGGACGGCACCGTCACCGCCTTCGCGGTCCTCCAGGAGGCCCCGGCGCTGCCCGCCGGTGCCAAGGGCGAGGCCGTGCTGCGTCCGCACCGGATCGCGATCGGCTTCTACGACCTCGACGAGACCGGCCGCCTGGTGCGCACCGACCGCCTGGAGCTGGACGTCGCGGCGGACGCGCGGACCGAGGTGCCGCAGCTGGTCGGCAAGAAGCGCCCGGCGGTCGTCCTCCTCAACGACGACGACCTGTCGTACGCCAAGGTCCGGCTCGACGACGTGTCCCTGGCCAACGTCACCGCGCACCTGGGCGACTTCGCCGAGTCGCTGCCGCGCGCGCTGTGCTGGGCCTCGGCCTGGGACATGACCCGCGACGGCGAGCTGGCCACCCGCGACTACCTGGAGCTGGTGCTCTCGGGCATCGCCAAGGAGTCCGACATCGGCGTGGTGCAGTCGCTCCAGGGCCAGGTCAAGGCGGCCCTCGACCTGTACGCGGCGCCGGAGTGGCGCGAGGCCGGGCTCTCCCGCTGGACCGAGGCGACGCTCGCGCACCTGCGCGCGGCCGAGCCGGCGAGCGACCACCAGCTGGCGTGGGCGCGCGCCTTCGCGGCGACCGCCCGCACCCCGCAGCAGCTCGACCTGCTCGCGGCCCTCCTGGAGGGGCGCGAGACGATCGAGGGCCTGGCGGTGGACACCGAGCTGCGCTGGGCGTTCGTGCAGCGGCTCGCGGCGACCGGGGTCTACGACGAGGCGGAGATCGCGGCCGAGCTGGAGCGCGACCGCACGGCGGCGGGCGAGCGGCACGCGGCGACCGCGCGGGCGGCCCGTCCGACGGAGGAGGCCAAGGCCGAGGCCTGGGCGTCGGTCGTCGAGGACGACAAGCTGGCGAACGCCGTGCAGGAGGCGGTGATCGGCGGCTTCGTCCAGTCCGACCAGCGCGAGCTGCTCGCCCCGTACACCGCGAAGTACTTCGGGGCGATCAAGGGCGTGTCGGAGACCCGCAGCCACGAGATGATCCAGCAGATCGTGGTCGGCCTCTACCCGGCGCTCCAGGTCTCCCGGGAGACCCTGGACGCGACGGACGCGTGGCTGGAGGAGCACAAGCCCGCTCCGGCGCTGCGGCGTCTGGTGACGGAGTGCCGCGCGGGCGTCGAGCGCGCCCTGAGGGCGCGGGCGGCGGACGCGGCGGCGGCCGTCTGAGACCGCCGGTAGGGCCGTACGGGAGAAGGGGCGCCCTCCCCTGGGGGGTGCCCCTTCTCCGTGTCCTGGCGGTCAGCCGCCGAGGGCCGCGTACCGGGCGCGCAGGTCGGCCGCGCCCTGCTCCGTGAGCGTGCCGTGGAGGCGCATCCGGGCGACGCCGCCGTCCGGGAAGGCGTCCAGGCGCACATGGGTGACGACGGCCTGGGCGGGCAGCTTGAAGCGGTGCGGGGTGTCGGGCTGGAGCCGGGTCCTGGGGATGACCTCGAACCACTCGCCGCTCTCGCCGTTGCGGCCCTGGAGGGCGATCCAGCCCGCCGAGTTGCCCTTGAGGTAGGCGGTGTCGATCTCGACGGCGCGGACGGCGCCCTGGGCGGCGAGCCGGAAGCGCACCCAGTCGTTGGTGCCGCGGACCCGGCGGCGGCGGTTCTCCCAGCCGTCGTCCATCTTGCGGGAGGTGCCGGGCAGGATGATCTGGGTGGGCGAGGAGTAGAACCGGTCCGAGGCGTCCTCGTACGTGCCGCCGTTCAGTACGGAGACCAGGTCGAGGGTGCCGAGGAGTTCCAGCCACTCGGGGTCGGGCACGACCTCGCCGTGGACGCGGAGGCGGGCGACGCCGCCGTCGGGGTGCTGGCAGAGGCGGACGTGGGTGAAGCGGCGCTCCACGTCGATCGCGAAGCCGTTGGCGGCGTGGCCGCGGACGGGGGTGGGCGGGACCAGCTCCTCCCACTTCGCGTCGAGGAGTTCGGCCGGGCTCGGGGTGCCCTCGACGGCGGCGGCCTGGACCGACACCTTCTGCGGGTAGTTGCCCCGGAAGTGGGCGGTGTCGACGACGATCCCCCGGACGACGCCGGGGGCGCCGAGGCGGACGACCGCCCAGTCGTGGTCCTCGGGGGCGGGGAAGACGTGGTCGGCGTCGGCGCCCCGGCGGCGGCGGGTCTCCCAGCCGTCCATGATCTTGCCCTTGTGGCCGAAGCGCTCGGGGTCGAAGACGGCGCGCTCGCGGACCAGGAGGTTCTCCCGCTCGGCGAAGAACTCGTCGTTGGCGGCGACGACCCCGGCGCCGAGGCGGCGGTCGGCGAGGTCGACCAGCTCGGTGAAGGGGAAGTCCCCGGCGCGGTAGTCGGCGTAGGGGTCCCCGCCGGAGTAGGGGGCGGCGTCGTTGGCGTGCGGGTCCTGGTGGGTGTCGAGTTCGCTCATGGACCGACTGTCACGCACCACGGCCTTCCAGGTCCATCGAATGTTTTCGACGGTGTCGTTCAGTTCCGCTGAACGGTTTCGCGTTCCGTCGCCGCCCGGCGCAGCGCGGCCAGGACCCGGGCCACCGCCGGCCCCTCCTCCGCCCCGCCGCGCACCGCCGCGACGACGTGGCGGCGCGGCTGGTCGGCGGAGAGGACGCGCATGACGACCCCGGTGCCGCCCCGGCGTTCGGCGGAGGCCATGCGGGGCACGAGCGCGACACCCATCCCGGCCTCGACCATGGCGAGGATCGCGGTCCACCCCGAGGCGCTGTGGGCCTGCTCGGGCACGAAGCCGGCGGCCTCGCAGGCGGCGGTGGTGATCTCGGACCAGGGTCCGGAGCCGCCGTAGATCCAGGGCTCGGCGGCGAGGTCGGCGAGCCGCAGGCCGGGGGCGCCGGCGAGCGGGTGCCCGGCGGACAGGGCGACGTCGAGCGGGTCGGCGAGCAGCGGCATCCGGCTGAACTTGGGGTCGCGGGCGGTGGGCGCGTGGGCGGCCAGCGAGAGGGCGAGGTCGACCTCGCCGGCCGTGAGCAGTTCGTACGCCTCCGCCGCCTCGGCCTCCCGGACCCGGACGTCGAGCCGGGGGTGGGCGGTCCGCAGGTGCCGCACGGCGGGGACGACGAGCGCGGGCACGGAGGTGGGGAAGGCCGCGATCCGCACCCGCCCGGCCTCGCCGCGCAGATAGCCGTCGAGTTCGGCGTCGGCGCGCTCCAGCTGGGCGAAGACCGCCTCCGCGTGCCGCAGCACCAGGTGGGCGGCGTCGGTGAGCCGGACCCGGCGGCCCTGGGCCTCCAGGAGCGTGACCCCGAGCTGCTTGGCGAGGTTGGTGAGCTGCTGCGAGACGGCCGAGGGGGTCATGAGCAGGGCCTCCGCGGTCGCGGTGACGGTGCCGCGGTCGCGGAGGGTGCGGAGGATCCGGAGCTTCTTGATGTCCCACTCGGTCATGGGCGCAACCTATCGGGGCGCCTCCGAGGCCTCCTTCTCGACGGGGGCTTCCGCTCGGGGCGCTTCCTCCCGGAGCCGGGGCCCTTCCGCTTGGGCCCGGAGCGCTTCCGTTTGGGCCCGGGGCGCTTCCGCTTCGGCCCGGACCGCTCCCCCCTGGGCCTGGACCGCTTCCGCCCCGGTCTCCTCCTCCGCCGGGGTCTTGGGCCTGCGCGGGTTCAGCTGGCCCGCCACGGTGGCGCCGAGGGCGATCACCATGCCGAGGAGCTGGACCGGGCCGAGCGCCTGGCCGAGGGCCGCCCAGCCGATGATCGCGGCGGTGACCGGCGAGAGGGGGCCGAGGATGGTGACCGAGGAGGCGCTCAGCCGCTCGATGCCGCGGAACCAGAGGACGTACGAGATCGCGGTGTTGCCGAAGGCGAGGTACGCGTAACCGGCCAGGTTCGTGCCGTTCAGGGCCGGCGGGGCGCCCTCGACGAGGAAGGCGATCGGCAGGATGACGAGGCCGCCCGCGGTGAGCTGCCAGCCGGTGGCGGCGAGGGCGCCGACGCCCTCGGGGCGGCCCCAGCGCTTGGTGAGGACGACGCCCGCCGACATGGAGAGGGCGGAGAGCAGTCCGGCGACCACGCCGACGAGGTCGAGCGCGGCCCCGGCCTTGAGGACGACGAGGCTGACGCCGAAGGCGGCGGCGACGGCGGTGACCAGGGCCCGGACGGTGGGCCGGTCGCCCAGGAGGAGGGCGGCGAGGCCGACGACGAAGAGCGGGCCGACGGAGCCGACGACGGCGGCGACGCCGCCGGGGAGCCGGTAGGCGGCGAGGAAGAGCAGCGGGAAGAAGGCGCCGATGTTGAGGGCGCCGAGGACGGCGGCCTTCCCCCACCAGGCGCCCGTCGGGAGCTTGCGGGTGAGCGCCAGGAGCAGGAGTCCGGCGGGCAGGGCGCGCATCAGACCGGTGAAGAGGGGCCGGTCGGGCGGTAGGAACTCGGTGGTGACGTAGTAGGTGGAGCCCCATGAGATCGGGGCGAGGGCGGTCAACGCGACGAAGGCGGCCTTGTGGGGCGTGTGGGCCGTGTGGGACATGGGCTCCCCCTGGTGGCGGGTGCCGGTGTGCCGGGGCGGGGTCCCGGACCGACCGGTTAAACTTGTTACTAATTAACTTAACACTAAGCTACTTTCGCGCAAGTGTCTTTCTTGCCGTCGAGTCGCACAGAAGGGGAGACTGGGAACATGGACACGAAAACCCCAGGCCCGGGGCCCACCCGCGACGCCGTCGACGCCATCACCGACCAGTGGGCGGTCGTCCGGCCCGACCTGGACACGGTGCCGATGGCCGTCTTCGGCCGGATCTACCGGCTGGCCGACGCCATGGGCGACAGGATGGCCAGGGCGTACCTGCCGCACGGCGTGGCGCGCGGGGAGTTCGACGTGCTCGCGACCCTGCGCAGGTCCGGGGAGCCGTACACGCTCTCGCCGCGCGAGCTGTCCGCCACGCTGATGATCACCACGGGGGGCATGACGGGCCGCCTCGACCGCCTGGAGAAGGCCGGGCTGCTCAGCCGCAGCCCCGACCCGAACGACCGGCGCGGGCTGCGGGTCACCCTCAGCGAGCGCGGCCGGGAGCTGGTGGACCTGGCCGTCGCGGACGGCCTCGCGGAGCAGCGGGCGGCCCTGGAGGCCGCGCTCGACGCGGAGGAGGCGGAGCAGCTGGCCGGGCTGCTGCGCAGACTGCTCGCGACCACGGCCTGACGGGGCGCGGGCACGCGGGCGCGCGAAGGCGCCGCACGGCACGTCGGTGCCGTGCGGCGCCTTCGACGGAGCCGGAGGAAGAAGCCCGAAGGAAGGAGCCCGGGGGAAGGAGTTACGCCTTCTTGGACTTGTCGAGCACCATCACCAGGCCGGTGATGACCAGGAACAGCACCAGCGGGGCGGCCACGAACAGGCCGAGGGTCTCGACGACCTCCAGCTTGGGGGCCGGGTCGTCACCGTCGTCGCGGGTGAGCGCGAGCGCGGGGGACGACATGAGCAGCATCATCAGCGTCGTACCGGCCGCGACGGCGCCGGCGCGCAGGGCGTTCTTCTTGTCCACGGTGCAAACGTAGCGAACGCCTAAACCCGCCGCGCGCCCGGGGGTGCCGTACGGGCGTGCAGCTCGCTCAGGAGGGCGTGCGCCCGGGGCGAGGCGGCCAGTTGCTCCAGGGTGAGCGGCTGCCCGTCGGGGCCCGCGACCGGCAGCCGCCAGTTGGGGTACTCGTCCCAGGTGCCCGGCAGGTTCTGCGGTCTGCGGTCGCCCACGGCGTCCGGGAGCCAGACCCCGACCATCCGGGCCGGGGTGGCGAGCAGGTACCGGTGGACGGCCCGGATCTCGGCCTCCTCCCCCGGCCCCTCCGGGAGCAGCCCGAGGCGCTCGAACAGACCCCGCCACTCGGCGGTCTCGGCCCGGTCCGCCGACCGCTCGCGCTCCAGGTCGCCGGGGAGCAGCCCGAGCCGGTGCCGCAGCACGACGTGGTCGCCGGAGAGCCGGGCGGCGGTGGACGGCAGGTCGTGGGTGGTGGCGGTGGCCACGCACTCCGCGCGCCACTCCTCCGGGGGCAGCGGGCGCCCGGTGCCCGCCCAGTCCCGCTCGAACCAGAGCACGGAGGTCCCGAACACCCCGCGCCGGGCCAGCTCCTCCCGCACCCCCGGCTCGACCGTGCCCAGGTCCTCGCCGATGACCAGGGCCCCGGCGCGGTGCGCCTCCAGGACGAGGACGGCGAGCATCGCGTCGGCGTCGTACCGGACGTACGTGCCCTCGGTGGGCTCGCGGCCCTCCGGCACCCACCAGAGCCGGAAGAGGCCCATCACGTGGTCGATGCGCAGCGCGCCCGCGTGGCGCAGGAGTTCGCGCAGGAGCCCCCGGTACGGGGCGTAGCCCGCGGCGGCGAGGGCGTCGGGCCGCCAGGGCGGCAGACCCCAGTCCTGGCCCCGGGCGTTGAAGGCGTCGGGCGGGGCGCCGACCGACATGCCGGCGGCGAAGGCCTCCTGGCCGGCCCAGGCGTCCGACCCCTCCGGGTGGACCCCGACCGCCAGGTCGTGGACGATCCCGACCTCCATCCCGGCCTCGCGGGCGGCCCCGGCGGCGGCCGCGAGCTGCCGGTCCGTCAGCCAGGCGAGCCGGCAGTGGAAGTCGACCCGGGCGGCCAGGGCGGGATCGGCGCGCACGGCCGCCTCCGCCGCGCGCGGGGTGCGCAGCGCCTCGGGCCAGGAGCGCCAGTGGGGGCCGTGCCGTTCGGCGAGGGCCTGGTAGGTGGCGTGGTCCTCCAGGGCGCGGCCCCGCCCGGCCAGGAAGTCGTGGAAGTCGGCGCGCCTGCCGGGGCCGAGCTCCACGGTCGTGAGGAGCAGTTCCAGGGCCCGCCGCTTGACCTCCCAGACCGCGTCCCGGTCGATCAGGGCGCCCTTGCCGAGGACCCGTTCGCGCAGCTCGGCCGCGTCGGCGAGGATTCGGTCCAGCTCCTCGCGGCGCTCGGGGCCGATCAGGGCGTACTCGGGGATCTCCTCGATCCGCAGGTGGACGGGGTCCGGGAAGCGGCGCGAGGAGGGGCGGTACGGGGAGGGGTCGGCGGGGGCGCCGGGCACGCCCGCGTGGAGCGGGTTGACCTGGACGAACCCGGCACCGTGCCGCCGTCCGGCCCAGGTGGCGAGCTCGCGCAGGTCACCGAGGTCGCCCATGCCCCAGGAGCGCTGGGAGAGCAGCGAGTAGAGCTGGACGAGGAGGCCGTACGTGCGCCGGGCGGGCCCGGGGACGCGCGCGGGGCTCACGATCAGGGTGGCGGTGGCCGTGCGCCCGTCGGGGGCCTCGGCCTCGACGGTGTGGACGCCGAGGGGCAGCCCCGACCAGTCGTCACCGAGGACGACGGCACCGTCCTCGGTGGTGACCTGGAGCCGGGTGCCGGGCGGGAGGTGGGACGGGGGGCGGAGGGGGGCGTCCCGGGGGTGCGCGGGGGGTTCCCCGTACGGGGCAGAGTCTGCGTACGGGGCAGAGTCTGCGTATGGGGCCGCGTCTCCGTGCGGGACCGCGTCTCCGTGCGGGACCGCGTCTCCGTACGGGTTTGCGTCTCCGTACGGGTTTGCGTCTCCGTACGGGTTCGTACCCCTGTACGGGGCCGCGTCCTCGCGGGGGCTCGCGCCGGGCCCGTCACCCCCGTCCCCGGTCCGCCAGTGGACCAGGGTCGGGGGCAGCAGGCGCTCCCGGTCGGCGCGTTCCGCCGCTTCGAGGGCGGCCGTGACCGCCTCCGGCGTGGACGCGTCCACGCCCAGGGCGGCGAGGACGGCCACCACCGTGGCCTCCGGCACGGGCACGTCGCCGCCGTCGGCGGGGCTGTGGACGGTGGCGACGCCGTGACGGGCGGCGAGACGGGCCAGGGTCACTTCACACTCCGGGGGACTCCGGGCCGCCCGCGTGGACGGGGGCGGTGGGTTCGCTGGTCAGATGGGCCTCCGCGGTCAGCGGGGGCTCGCTGGTGAGGGGGGACGCTTCGGGCAGGGGCGGCTCGCTGGTCAGCGGCTCACTGGTCAGCGGCGCGCCGGCGGGTGCCGACTGCTGCGGAACGCGTATCCGTTCGTGGCGGGCGGTCGTGGTCACGGGGGTCTCCCGGTTCGTCTCGACAGGTGGGACCTGGACAACGACTGAGCCATACCCACCGCACCTCGTTTTACCGGCGGAAAGTGACGAAGTGACGTCACCCCGCCGACGCCCTGCCGGGCAAAGCCGACACATCGGCCATGTGCATTGACACTCGCGTGCGACGGGTGGTGGGCTCGTGACCGACTCGTGACCAACCGGCGGAGCGGCCGGCCCCGCCGAAGGGAGACCCCCGTGCACCTCGGGCGCAGGAAGCGCACCGCGACGGCCGTCGCCGCCGCGGTCATCGGCGGTTTCCTCGGCGGCACGGTCCCGGGCGCGGCGCAGGCGCTCCCGAGGGTGCCGGCGGCCCCCGCGCCGCCGACGACCCCCGTGCCTTCGCGGACCCCCGCGACGCCGACGGCCCCGGCGGACGCCGTCCGGACCCCCGTCCGGCAGACCCTCGCGCGCGTGCCCGCCGTCTGGCCCCGGCCGCAGTCCCTGGAGGGCGCCGGGCCCTCCGTACGGCTCGGGGACGAGGTGACGCTGCTCGCGGACGCCGACGCCGATCCGTACGCCCTCGACGCGCTGCGCGGGCTGCTGCGGGCGGCCGGGGTGCGGACCGTCCACACCGGGCTCCCGGGCCGGGGTCCGGTGGTCCGGGCCGCCGGGCCCGCCGGGGAGGGCGCCGAGGAGGCGCTGACCGCCCTGGGCGTCCCCGAGCGCTTCGACCTGCCGCGCGGCGGCTACCGGCTCGCCACGGGCCGGTTCCAGGGGCGGGAGACCGTCGTCCTGGACGGGGTCGGCGAGGACGGCCTGTTCCACGCCGTGCAGACGCTGCGCCAGCTCCTCGGCTCCGGCCGGGAGGTGCCCGGGGTCGTCGTCCGGGACTGGCCCGGCACAGCCGAACGCGGCGTCACCGAGGGCTTCTACGGGCGCCCGTGGACCCTGGACGAACGGCTCGGGCAGCTCGACTTCCTGGGCCGGACCAAGCAGAACCGCTATCTGTACGCGCCCGGGGACGACCCGTACCGGCAGCTCCAGTGGCGGGAGCCCTACCCGGCCGCGCAGCGGGCGGAGTTCCGCGCGCTCGCGGAGCGGGCCCGTGCCAACCACGTGACGCTCGGCTGGGCCGTGTCGCCCGCCCAGTCCATGTGCCTGGCCTCGTCCGCCGACGTGGCCGCGCTGACCCGGAAGCTCGACGACATGTGGGCGCTCGGGGTGCGCTCCTTCCAGCTCCAGTTCCAGGACGCCTCCTACGACGAGTGGCACTGCTCCCGGGACGCCGACGCCTTCGGGCGCGGTCCCGAGGCCGCTGCCGCCGCCCACGCGCGCGTGGCGAACACGGTCGCCCGGCACCTGGCCGAACGGCACCCGGACGGCGAGCCGCTGACGGTGATGCCGACGGAGTACTACCAGGACGGTTCGACCGCGTACCGGGCGAGGCTCGCCGAGGCGCTCGACGCGGACGTGCGGGTGGCGTGGACCGGGGTCGGCGTCGTGCCGCGCACGATCACCGGCGGCGAACTGGCCGGTGCCCGGAAGGCGCTGGGCCACCCGCTGGTCACCATGGACAACTACCCGGTCAACGACTACGCGCAGGACCGGCTGTTCCTCGGCCCCGCGACGGGCCGGGAGCCGGCCGTGGCCGCCGGGTCCGCCGCCTTCCTCGCCCACGCCATGGAGCAGGCGGCGGCCTCCCGCGTCCCGCTGTTCACCACCGCCGACTACGCCTGGAACCCGAAGGGCTACCGGCCCGAGGAGTCCTGGCGGGCCGCCGTCGACGACCTCGCGGGCCCGGACCCGGCCGCCCGCGAGGCGCTGCGGGCGCTCGCCGGGAACGACGCCTCCTCGATCCTCGCCCCGGCGGGCGAATCGGCCTATCTGAAGCCGCTCCTGGCCGCCTTCTGGGAGGCGCGCGGCGGCACGGACACGCGCGCGCGTGAGGAGGCGGCGCGCGGCCTCCGGGACGCGTTCACCGTGATGCGGCAGGCCCCCGAGCGGCTGGCGGACACCGCGGGCGGCGCCCTCGGCGCCGAGACGGGGCCGTGGCTCGAACAGCTCTCCCGGTACGGCCGGGCGGGCGGGACGGCGGTCGACATGCTCCTCGCCCAGGGACGCGGCGACGGCGCTGCGGCCTGGCGGGCGCAGCTGGAGCTCGAAGGGCTGCGGAAGGAACTGGAAGCGAGCCGGGTGACGGTCGGCGCGGGGGTCCTCGACCCCTTCCTCACGCGCGCGCTGAAGGAGGCGGCGGCCTGGACCGGCGCCGACCGGACCCCGGCGGCGCGGGCCGAGCGGGCCGCCGGCTCGTACACCGTGCGGCTCGACCGGGCACGGCCCGTGGAGGCCCTGACGGTCCTCGCCGCACCGGGCCCCGAGGGCGGCCGCGCGGGCACGGACGCGCGCGTGGAGGCGTACGTCCCCGGCGAGGGCTGGCGGCCGCTCGGCCCGCTGGCGTCGTCGGGATGGACGCAGACGGAGCTGAAGGGGCTGCGGGCCGAGGCGCTGCGGGTCGCGTGGAGCGAGGACGGACCGGCGCCCGGGGTGCGCTCCCTGGTGCCGTGGTTCGCGGACGGGCCGCGCGCCGACGTGTCCCTGACCCGTACGGAGGCGGACGTGGTGATCGGCGGCCCGGCGCAGCGGGTGGACGTGGAGCTGACGGGCCGGCGCGCGGGCGGGGTGCGCGGGCCGCTGGCGGCGAGGGCCCCGAAGGGGATCGCGGTCCGGCTGCCGGAGCGGGCGGCGGTGGAGCGCGGCGCCCGGACCCGCGTCCCCCTGGAGGTGTCGGTGGCGCCGGACGTGCCGGTCGGCGCGTACCGGGTGCCGGTGTCCTTCGCGGGCGAGGAGCGGGTCCTGACGGTCCGGGCCTTCCCCCGTACGGCGGGACCCGATCTGGCGCGGACGGCGAAGGCCTCCTCGTCGGGCGACGAGACCCCCGACTTCCCGGCCTCCTCGGCGGCGGACGGCGATCCGGCCACCCGCTGGTCCTCACCGGCGGAGGACGGGGCCTGGTGGCAGCTGGAGCTGCCCGCGCCGGCCCGGATAGGGCAGGTGGTGCTGCACTGGCAGGACGCGTACGCCTCCCGCTACCGCGTCCAGGTCTCGGCGGACGGCCGGGTGTGGCGCACGGCGGCGACGGTCGCGGAGGGCAGGGGCGGCCGGGAGTCGGTCCGGATGGACGCGGCGGACACGCGCTTCCTGCGCGTCCAGGGCGAGAAGCGGGCGACCCGCTTCGGCTACTCGCTCTGGTCGGTGGAGACGTATGCGGTGGCGCCGCCGGAGAAGCCGAAGACGTCCGAGGAGCCCGGGAAGGCGCCGCCGGAGAAGCCCGTGACGGCTCCGGACGCCCTCGCGACCGCTCCTCCGGGCGCGCCGGAGGAGCGGCCCGCCCCCTGAGGTGCGCGCCGCTCCGTGCCGCAGGCCGTGCGGAAGGCTCCCGCGCACGCGAAACCGCGCATGCGGAACCGCGTACGCGAAAGGCCCGGCTCAACCCGTCGTGAGCGCCCCCACAGGGGTCTCCGCGACGGAGTCGATCCGGGCCATCACGTCCTCGGCGCCGTAGGGCCGCAAGTACGGCAGCCAGCGGGGGTCCCGGTGTCCGGTCCCGATGATCCGCCAGGCCAGGCCGGTCGGCGGGGCCGGTTGGTGGCGCAGCCGCCAGCCGAGTTCGCGCAGGTGCCGGTCGGCCTTGACGTGGTTGCAGCGGCGGCAGGCCGCCACCACGTTGTCCCAGGCGTGCGTGCCCCCGCGGCTGCGCGGGACGACGTGGTCGACGCTGGTGGCGACGCCCCCGCAGTACGCGCAGCGCCCGCCATCGCGGGCGAAGAGGGCCCGGCGGGTCAAGGGAACGGGCCCCCGGTAGGGGACCCGCACGAAGCGCTTCAGTCGCACCACGCTGGGCGCGGGGACGACTTGGGTCTCGCTGTGCAGGAAGGCGCCGGACTCCTCGAGGCAGAGAGCCTTGTTCTCCAGGACGAGGACGAGTGCGCGGCGGAGCGGTACGACGCCGAGCGGCTCGTACGACGCGTTGAGGACCAGGACATGCGGCACGGATGCCTCCTATGGCGCCGGCGGCGCGTGGCTCGCGCCGGGACGAACTGCTCTCAGTCTCTCCTCATGCCTGGTCGGAGCGCCACCACGTATCGAGATCGGGGTGAGGGCCCGGAGTGTTCTCGACCACACCGGCCGCACCGGTCCCCCCTCTTCCTCCCCGCCCCTTCCCCCTGGTGATTCCCCCGGTGAGGTCCGTCTCTCCCTCCGGCGGGACCACGGGACCACGTCCGGCGCCCCGTTACTGTGGATGGCCTGCGTACGCGATGCCTGGAGGTTGTCCCGTGTCCTGGTCCGCCCTGGCGGCTGCCACCGAACCCGAACCCATGCCGGTGACCCTGGACGAGGCGGCGGAGCGGGCCACGAACGCCGCCACCTGGGTGGAGGAGAACTGGTCCACCTGGCTGAACACCGGCCTGCGCATCCTGCTGATCCTGATCGTCGCGCTGCTCCTGCGGATGGCCGTCCGCCGGGCCCTGACGAAGCTGATCGAGCGGATGAACCGCTCGGCGCAGGCGGTGGAGGGGACGGCCCTGGGCGGTCTCCTCGTCAACACCGAGCGGCGGCGGCAGCGCTCGGAGGCGATCGGTTCGGTGCTGCGCTCGGTGGCGTCCTTCCTGATCCTGGGCACGGCGGGCCTGATGATCCTGGGCGCCTTCAAGATCGACCTGGCACCGCTGCTGGCGTCGGCCGGTGTGGCAGGTGTCGCGATCGGCTTCGGCGCGCGGAACCTGGTGACCGACTTCCTGTCCGGCGTCTTCATGATCCTGGAGGACCAGTACGGCGTCGGCGACTCGATCGACGCGGGCGTGGCCTCCGGCGAGGTCGTCGAGGTGGGTCTGCGGGTGACCAAGCTGCGCGGCGTGGACGGCGAGATCTGGTACGTGCGCAACGGCGAGATCAAGCGGATAGGGAACCTCAGCCAGGGCTGGGCGACGGCGGCCGTGGACGTGACGGTCCGGCCGACGGAGGACCTGGACCGGGTGCGGTCGGTGATCACCGAGGCGGCGGAGGCCATGGCCAAGGAGGAGCCGTGGAACGAGCGCCTGTGGGGCCCGGTGGAGATCCTCGGTCTGAACGAGGTGCTGCTCGACTCGATGACGGTCCGGGTCGCGGCGAAGACGATGCCGGGCAAGGCGCTCGGCGTGGAGCGCGAGCTGCGCTGGCGGATCAAGCGGGGTCTGGACGAGGCCGGCATCCGGATCGTGGGCGGGCTCCCGGCCCCGGCCGAGGAGGCGGCGGCCGATCCGACGGCGGGCATGGCGGCCCCCTCGGTCTTCGCCAGCACGACCTCGCCGCAGTCGGCGGCGGCGACCCCGCTGCCGAAGGACCTCTCCAAGTAGATTCCGCCCCTGTCCGTCCGAAGCCCCCGCGGGTGACGCTTTCGTCGCCTTCGGGGGCTTCGTGCGTTCACGGGTCTTGACGGGCCGGTGACGGGCGACTTATTTTCCTTCCACTCAATAGGAAACTTTCCTAACAGTGCATTCCCGGCAGCACGTTCCCGGCAGTGCATCCCGACAGTGCAAGGGCAGGTGCGCACCCCATGGCCGGTACGACCCCGGGAACCCCCGGCACGCCGCGCGTGCTGCGGGCCATGAACGACCGGGCTGCCCTGGACCTGCTCCTGGAGCACGGGCCGCTCTCCCGGACCCGCATCGGCAAGCTCACCGGGCTCTCCAAGCCGACCGCCTCCCAGCTGCTCGCCCGCCTCGAAGCGGCCGGCCTCGTCGTCGCCACCGGCACCACCGAGGGCCGCCCCGGGCCGAACGCCCAGCTCTACGCGGTGAACGCGCGCGCCGCGTACGCCGCCGGGCTCGACGTCACCACCCGCCGCATCCGCGCCGCCGTCGCCGACGTCACCGGCGCGATCGTCGGCGAGTCCGAGCTGCCCACCCCCGGCCGTTCCGCCACCGGGGTCGCCGACCAGGTCACCGAGGTCCTGGACGGGGCCGTGAAGGCGGCCGGGATCGCCCGCGCGGACGTGCGGCGCCTGGTCATCGGCACCCCCGGCGCCTTCGACCCGGCCACCGGGCGCCTGCGGTACGCCTCCCACCTGCCCGGCTGGCACTCCCCCACCCTCCTGGAGGAGCTGGCCGCCGCCCTGCCGATGCCGTTCGAGTACGAGAACGACGTCAACCTCGTCGCCCTGGCCGAGCAGCGCCTGGGCGCCGCCCGGGGCCACTCCGACTTCGCCCTGCTCTGGAACGAGGAGGGCATCGGCGCCGCCCTCGTCCTCGGCGGGCGGCTGCACCGGGGCTTCACCGGCGGCGCCGGCGAGGTCGGCTTCATGCCCGTGCCCGGCACCCCGCTCGTGCGCCGGGTCGCCCAGGCCAACTCCGGCGGCTACCAGGAGCTCGCCGGAGTCCAGTCCGTGCCCCGGATCGCCCGCGCCCTCGGCATCGACACCCCCGAGCAGCCGTACGTGCCGGTGGCGTCCGGACTGCTCGCGCACGCCGCCGGGGACGGGGCCGGGGACCCCCGGTACACGGCCCTCCTCGACCAGTACGCCGAGCGGGTCGCCATCGGCCTCTCCTCCGTCGTCGCCGTCCTCGACCCCGAGCTGATCGTGCTCTCCGGCGAGGTCCTCCTCGCCGGCGGCGAACCCCTGCGCGCCCGTACGCAGTCCGCGCTCGCCGATCTCGCCGCCTCCCGGCCGCGCCTCGTCCTCGCCGCCGTGCCCCGGCGCCCCGTCCTGCGCGGGGCCCTCGAAAGCGCCCTCGCCGCCACGCGCGACGAGGTCTTCGACACGTCCCGCTGACCCCGCTCCCCCTCCGCCCGCTGACCCCGCTTCCCCTCCGCCCGTGACCCCGCTCCCCCTCCGCCCGCTGACCCCGCTTCCTCTCCGCCCGTGACCCCGCTCCCCCGTCCATGACCCCGCTTCCCCTCCGCCCGTGACCCCGTTCACCCTCTGCCCGCCCCAGGGAGAACCCGCCATGCCCGTACGTCCGCGCAGAGTCGCCGCGGCGCTCGCCGCCACCGCCGCGCTCGCCCTCCTCTCCTCCGCCTGTACCGGCTCCACGCACGACGCGGCCGCCGACGACCCGAAGGCGGAGACGACGATCACCTTCTGGCACGGCTGGTCGGCGCCCGCCGAGGTCAAGGCGATCGAGGCCAACGTCGCCCGCTTCGAGAAGGCCCACCCGAACATCGAGGTGAAGCTCGTCGGCAACATCAACGACGACAAGCTCGGCCAGGCCCTGCGCGCGGGCGGCTCGAACGGGCCGGACGTCGTCTCCTCGTTCACCACGTCCAACGTCGGCAAGTTCTGCGCCTCCGGCGCCCTCGCGGACCTCAAGCCCTTCATAGAGAAGTCGAAGCTGGACCTGGACAGGATCTTCCCGAAGGTGCTCCAGGACTACACCCAGTTCGAGGGCCGGCGGTGCAGCCTGCCGCTGCTCTCCGACGCGTACGGGCTCTACTACAACAAGGACGCCTTCCGGCAGGCCGGGCTCGACCCCGAGGCCCCGCCGAAGACCTGGTCCGAGTTCACCGAGGTCGCCAGGAAGCTGACGAAGCCCAGGGGCGACTCGTACGAGCGGCTCGGCTTCATGCCGACCTACCTGGGCTACGAGACGGTCGTCTCGCACTACATGTCGCAGTGGAAGCACGGCGGGTACTTCGACGCGGACGGGAAGTCGACCGTCGCGAAGGACCCGGCGTTCGCCGAGATGATGACCTACCAGAAGTCCCTGGTGGACGCGCTCGGCGGCTTCCAGAGGCTCGACAGGTACCGCACCACCTTCGGTGACGAGTGGGGACCCAAGCACCCCTTCCACACCGGCCAGGTCGCCATGCAGCTCGACGGCGAGTGGCGGCTGAAGTTCGCCGAGGAGGCGAAGCCCGGCTTCGAGATCGGCGTCGCGCCGCTGCCGGTCGCGGACGACGAGGTGGCCGAGTACGGCAAGGGCTACCTCTCCGGCACGATCATGGGCATCGCGCCGCAGAGCCGGAAGCAGAACGCGGCCTGGGAGCTGGTGAAGTTCATGACCACGGACACCGAGGCCGTGCTGGCCTTCGCCCACGACATCGGCAACGTGCCCTCCACCCTGGAGGCGCTGAAGTCCCCGAAGCTGAACTTCGACCCGCGCTTCAAGACCTTCCTGGACATCGCCCGGCATCCCGCCTCCACCACCTCGGACGGCGCCGTCAACGGCTCCGCCTACCAGGACACCCTCCAGAAGTTCTCCCAGCGGTACGAGAAGGGGCAGGTCACCGACCTGCAGAAGGGGCTCGCCGACACCGCCGCCCAGATCGACCGCGACATCGCCGCGGCGAAGTGACGGCCGGACACCGCCCATGAGCACGGACACCCTGCCCGCGCAGGCGGCGGCCACCCCGGCCGCCGCCTCCCCCGGGGGACGGAACACGCTGCGGTCCAGGCGCCGCCGCGACGCGCTGCGCACCCTCGCGTTCCTGTCGCCCTGGCTGATCGGATGCGGCGTCTTCTTCGCCTATCCGCTGGTCTCCACCGTCTACTTCTCCTTCATGAAGTACGACGGCCTCAACCCGCCCGAGTGGCGGGGCCTCGCCAACTGGGCGTACGTCTTCACCGACTTCCCGCAGTTCTGGCCGGCCCTGCGCAACACCCTCTGGCTCTGCGTCGTCATGGTCGCCTGCCGGGTCCTCTTCGGCCTCGGCACCGGCCTGCTGATCACGAAGATCAAGACGGGCACCGGGATCTTCCGGACCCTCTTCTACCTGCCCTACCTGGCCCCGCCGGTGGCCGCCACGCTCGCCTTCGTCTTCCTGCTCAACCCCGGCACCGGACCGGTCAACTCGCTCCTGGAGGCGGCCGGTCTGCCCGCCCCCTCCTGGTTCAACGACGCGTCCTGGTCCAAGCCGGCCCTCACGGTCCTCGCCGTGTGGGGCGTCGGCGACCTCATGGTCATCTTCATGGCCGCGCTGCTCGACGTGCCCAAGGAGCAGTACGAGGCCGCCGCACTGGACGGCGCCTCGCCGTGGCAGCGGTTCCGCCACATCACACTGCCCACCATCGCGCCGATCGTCCTCTTCGCGGTGGTCACCGGGATCATCGGCGCGATGCAGTACTACACGCAGCCGATCGTGGCCTCCAAGGTCGCCTCGGGCGTGATGGGCGGCTCCGGCGTCACCTTCGTCCCCGGTTACCCGGACGACTCCACGCTCACCCTGCCGCAGCTCGTCCAGAGCCTCGGCTTCAGCCAGTTCAACTACGGCGCCTCCTGTGTGGTGGCCCTGGTGCTCTTCGCCCTCTCCATGGCCTTCACCGCGCTCCTGATGCGCCGGCGCGGCGGCCTGATCGGCCCGGGTGACCGACCTTGACGACCCTCACCGCCACCGCCACGACCCCCGCGGGGAGGCGGGCCCGGCGCAAGGCGCTGCTGCACTGGATCGCCGTGCACGCGCTCGGCGTCGCCGCCGCCCTGTTCTTCGTCCTGCCGTTCGTCTTCGTCTTCCTGACCTCCCTGATGAGCGACCAGCAGGCGCTCACCCGGGACCTGACCCCGAACTCCTGGCACTGGGAGAACTACGTCCGGGTCTTCGAGACCGAGGGCTTCCTCACCTGGTGGCGCAACTCCCTGCTGTACGCCGGGCTCGGCACCGTCCTCGTCGTGGTGTCCTCGGTCCCCGTCGCGTACGCGCTCGCCAAGTTCCGCTTCCGGGGCCGGCACCTGTCGCTGCTGCTCGTCATCGCGATGATGATGCTGCCGCCGCAGGTCGTGATCATCCCCATGTACCTGTTCTGGGCGAAGCAGATGGACCTCTCCGGCACCCTGTGGCCGCTGATCGTCCCGATGGCGTTCGGGGACGCCTTCGCCGTCTTCCTGCTGCGCCAGTTCCTCCTCACGATCCCCGACGAGTACGTGGAGGCGGCCCGGATCGACGGGTGCGGCGAACTGCGCACCCTGCTCAAGGTCGTGGTCCCGATGGCCAAGCCGGGGATCGCGGCCGTGGCCCTCTTCCAGTTCTTCTTCTGCTGGAACGACTACTTCGGGCCGCAGATCTACGCCTCCGAGAACCCCGGCGCCTGGACCCTGAGCTACGGCCTGGAGTCCTTCAAGGGCGCGCACCACACCGACTGGAATCTGACCATGGCCGCGACCGTCCTGGTCATGGCCCCCGTGATCCTCGTCTTCTTCTTCGCCCAGAAGGCGTTCGTCGAGGGAGTCACACTGACCGGAGTGAAGGGCTGAGCCACAGATGAAGCTCACTGTCGTGGGGGGCGGTTCCACCTACACCCCCGAACTGATCGACGGATTCGCGCGCCTGCGCGACACCCTGCCGATCACCGAACTCGTCCTCGTCGACCCCGCGGCCGACCGGCTCGACCTGGTCGGCGGGCTCGCCCGCCGGATCTTCGCCAGGCAGGGGCACGACGGCAGGATCACCACCACCTCCGACCTGGACGCCGGGGTCGAGGGCGCCGACGCCGTCCTGCTCCAGCTGCGGGTCGGCGGGCAGGCCGCCCGCGAGAAGGACGAGACCTGGCCGCTGGAGTGCGGCTGCGTCGGCCAGGAGACCACCGGCGCCGGCGGCCTCGCCAAGGCGCTGCGCACGGTCCCGGTGGTCCTGGACATCGCCGAGCGGGTCCGGCGGACCAACCCGGACGCCTGGATCATCGACTTCACCAACCCCGTCGGCATCGTGACGCGGGCGCTGCTCCAGGCCGGGCACAAGGCCGTCGGCCTGTGCAACGTGGCCATCGGCTTCCAGCGCAAGTTCGCCGCGCTCCTGGACGTGGCCCCGGCGGACGTGCACCTGGACCACGTCGGGCTCAACCACCTGACCTGGGAGCGGGCGGTACGGATCGGGGGCCCCGGCGGCGAGGACGTGCTGCCCCGGCTGCTCGCCGGGCACGGCGACGCGATCGCGGACGACCTGCGGCTGCCGCGCCCGGTCCTGGACCGGCTCGGCGTCGTGCCCTCGTACTACCTGCGCTACTTCTACGCGCACGACGAGGTCGTGCGGGAGCTGGGGACCAAACCCTCGCGGGCCGCCGAGGTCGCCGCGATGGAGAAGGAGCTCCTGGAGATGTACGGGGACCCGGCGCTCGACGAGAAGCCGGCCCTGCTCGCCAAGCGCGGCGGCGCCTTCTACTCGGAGGCGGCCGTGGACCTGGCGGCCGCCCTCCTGGGCGGGGGCGGTTCGCCGTACCAGGTGGTGAACACGTACAACAACGGCACGCTGCCGTTCCTGCCGGACGACGCCGTGATCGAGACGCAGGCGGCGGTCGGCCGCGAGGGCGCGGTGCCGCTGCCGGTCGCGCCGGTCGACCCGCTGTACGCCGGTCTGGTCGCGAACGTGACGGCCTACGAGGACCTGGCCCTGGAGGCGGCGCTGCGCGGCGGCCGGGACCGGGTCTTCAAGGCGCTGCTCGCGCACCCGCTGATCGGGCAGTACGCGTACGCCGACGGGCTCACGGACCGGCTGATCGCGCACAACCGGGAGCACCTCGCGTGGGCGTGAACGGGACCTTCCCCGCGGCGGGGGCGGGAACGCCCCTCGCGGCGGGGACGCTCCTCGCGGTCGACGCGGGGAACAGCAAGACCGACGTCGCGGTCCTCTCCGGGGACGGCCGCGTCCTCGGGGCGGCCCGTGGCGGCGGGTTCCAGCCCCCGCTGGTGGGGGTGGCGGCGGCGGTGGACGGGCTCGTGGAGATCGTGGGGCGGGCCTGGGCGGCGGCCGGCGGGCCGGTGGACAGCCCGCCGGTGTTCGCCCACGTCACCGCCTGTCTCGCCAACGCCGACCTGCCCGTGGAGGAACGGGAACTCGAACAGGCCCTGCACGCGCGGCGGCTGAGCGGGTCGGTCCGCGTGCACAACGACACCTTCGCCGTCCTGCGGGCCGGGATCGACGAGCCCCGGGGCGTGGCGGTGGTGTGCGGGGCCGGGATCAACTGCGTCGGGATGACCCCGGACGGGCGGACCGCGCGCTTCCCGGCGATCGGGAAGCTCTCCGGGGACTGGGGCGGCGGCGGCGGACTGGCCGAGGAGGCGCTGTGGTGCGCGGCGCGCGGCGAGGACGGACGCGGCGAGCCGACCGGGCTGTCGCGGGCGCTGCCCGCGCACTTCGGCCTGGAGACGATGTACGCGCTGATCGAGGCGCTGCACCTGGGCCGGATCCCGATGGAGCGGCGGCACGAACTGGCGCCCGTGCTCTTCCGGGTGAGCGCGGCGGGCGACCCGGTCGCGCTGTCGCTGGTGCACCGGCTGGCGGAGGAGGTCGTGGCCATGGCGTCGGTGGCGCTCGGGCGGCTGGGGCTGCTCGACGAGCCGGCGCCGGTGCTGCTCGGCGGCAGCGTGCTGGCCGCCCGCCACCCGCAGTTGGAGGAACGTATCCGCGCCCTCCTGGCGGTACGGGCGCCGAAGGCCGCGGTCGGCTTCGTGACGGCGCCGCCGGTCCTCGGGGCGGGGCTCCTCGCCCTGGACGAGACGGCGGCGGACCCCTCGGCGGCGGCCCGGCTGCGGGAGCACTACGGGGTGTGAGCGGACCCGGGTGCGCTCCGGGGCGTGAGGGGTGCGGGTGCGCTCCGGAGCGTGAGGGGTGCGGGTGCGCTCCGGGGCGTGAAGGGTGCGGGTGCGGGGCGTCGTCGCCGGTCCGGCGGGGGCGCCCCGCACGCATGTTCACCTGTTCGAGCGACATCCGGCCCGGAACCGATTCCGGGCCGGGGACGTATTCAAGGTGAGGGGGTTCTCCCGCGGACACGTGGGAGGCATGGGGCACGATAGGGGCCGTCAGGAACAAGATCCAGTCAATCCCGGTGTGCGGAACGGCCCGTGCGGCCATACTGCTCGCCGGGGTGGTCCTCCACCGGAGCCGGTCCACCGGCGCTCCGGGGCGGACCGGACCGTCAGCGACCGAGGGGGAGGTCACGTGGCACACCCGCCGATCCCGCCCGCCGAACCGGCGGCGCGGAGCACGGCCCCGGCGCCCGCGCGCCCGGCCGGCGTGCCCGCGCAGCCGTCGCCGGCACGCCCGGCGCCCCTGCCCCCCGCCGCGCCGCCCGCGGGGCGCGGGGCCTGGGCCGTGGGCCGGGAGCTGCTGCGGGCGGCCGCGACGACCGAGCCCGGCCGGCTCCGGATCCTCGGAGCCGTACTGGCGCTGCTCGTCGTCGCGTTCGGGGCCGTCACCGCCCTGGAGGTCACCGGCCGGGCCTCCGCCGCCGACGACGTCGTGGGCCGCAGCCAGCCGCTGAGCGCCGACGCCGCCGCGATCTACCGCTCCCTGGCCGACGCCGACACCACCGCCGCCAGCGGCTTCCTGGCGGGCACCCTGGAGCCGGCCGGATCGCGCGAGCGGTACGCGGAGGACGTCGCCACCGCCTCCCGGCTCCTCGTCAAGGCCGCGGCGCACACGGACGGTTCGCCGGAGTCGGCCCGCGAGATCACGGTCCTGAGCCAGCAGCTCCCGCGCTACACGGGCCTCGTGGAGCGCGCCCGGGCCGCCAACCGGCAGGGCCTGCCGCTGGGCGGCGCCTATCTGCGGTACGCCAACCAGCAGATGGCCACCGTCCTGCTGCCCGCCGCCGAGCGGCTGTACGGGGCGGAGACGGAGCGGCTCCGGCGGGACGACGACGCGGCCCGCGCCTGGCCGTACGCGTCGCTCGCGCTCGGCCTGGTCGCGCTCGCCGCCCTCGGACGGGCCCAGCGCCGGACCTACGTCCGCACCCACCGGGTCTTCAACCACGGGCTGCTCGCCGCCACCGCCGCCACGGGCGCCGCCCTGCTCTGGCTCCTGGCCGCGCACACCGTCGCCCGGGCCGGCCTCGACGACGCGCGGGCGCACGGGCAGGAGTCCCTCCAGGTCCTCAACACGGCCCGGATCAGCTCGCTCACCGCCCGCGCCAGCGAGAACCTGACCGTGGTCGCCCGGGGCGCCGTCCTCACCGAGGACGGCAAGGGCGACAAGTACGAGGCCGACTACACGGCGAGCATGGGCGCCCTGTCGGAGGCGCTGGCCTCGGCGCGGGGGCTGGCCGACGACGACGCCGGCCGGAAGCCGGTCGACGCGGCCACCGCCCACGCGGGCGAGTGGCGGCAGCGCCACAAGGACGCGCGGGCGAAGGACGACGCCGGGGACTACGAGGGCGCCCTGGACCGGATCGTCGGCGCGAAGGGGTCCACCGGGGAGTCCTTCGACCGGGTCGACGCGGCCCTGGAGCGGGCCCTCGCGCACGAGCAGGCCGAGTTCACCCGCTCCGCCGGGGACGCCGGGGACGCCCTCTCGGCGCTGCCCCTGGGCGCGGCGGCCCTCGGGATCCTGGGGGCGGCGGGCGCCGTGCTCGGCGTCAACCGCAGACTGTCGGAGTACCGGTGAGAGGGGGAAGGATGTCCGAGGACACGGAGCCGCTGGTGCGGCGGGCGGCGAAGCGGCTGCGCGGCTGGGGCGGAGTGGCGGCCATGGCCGTGGCCTGCGGGCTCACCGCCTCGGTCACCCTGCTCCCGCTGGCCCGGGAGGGGAGCGGCGCGGCGGCCGCGCCCGGGACGGGCGCCGGTACCGGCGTGGGCGGCGGTACGGGCGCGAACAGCGGTGCCGGTGCGGGCGGCGGGACGGGGACCGGCGCGGGAGTCGGCGTCCAGGTCAAGGCCGACACCTGCCGGAACCCGGAGGCCTCCCTCACGCCCTCCACGGAGGACGGGCCGGCGGTCCGCGCCGTCAAGGAGCGCGGGAAGCTGATCGTCGGCGTCGACCAGTCCAGCTACCGCTGGGGCTACCGGAACCCGGAGAAGGGCGTCCTGGAGGGGTTCGACATCGCCCTCGCCCGGGCCATAGCCAAGGGCGTCCTCGGCGACGAGAACGCCGTCATCTTCCGCGCGATCCCCACCAACCAGCGGATCGCCGCCCTGGACAGCGGCAAGGTCGACCTCGTCGTGCGCACCATGACGATCAACTGCAAGCGGATCGAGCAGGTCGCCTTCTCCACCGCCTACTTCCAGGCCGGGCAGCAGGTCCTGGCGCCCAAGCGCTCCGACATCACCGGCTACGACCCCTCGCTGCGCGGCAAGCGGGTCTGCACCGCCGAGGGCTCCACGGCCCACGAGGCCCTGGAGGAGAACTCCTTCGGCGCCGTCTTCAAGGACGAGGGCGACGGCACCAAGGACGACAGGGACCTGCTGACCGTCCCCAACCAGCTGGACTGCCTGGCCCGGCTCCAGCTGGGCGAGGTGGACGCCGTCGTCACCGACAACGCCCTCGCGGCCGGCCAGGCCGCGCAGGACCCGGCGGTCGAGCTCAAGGGGAAGCCGTTCACGAAGGAGTACTACGGAGTGGCGGCCAAGCTGGGCAACGACGACCTGGTCCGCCGGGTCAACCACGTCCTGGTGGGGTACCGGCAGGGGCCCTGGCAGGCGGCGTACGGGCAGTGGCTGGAGAAGGACCTGCCCGGGATATCCGGGCCGCCCGCTCCCCTGTACAAGTAGCCGCACACGCAGCCGCCGCGTGCGGCCCCTGCACGACACGAGTCCTCGTACACATGGCGGAAGAGGTGACCGATGGGCGTCACGGGGCCCCCTGGGCCGGTGATGGACCGGGACGAGGTGGACCGTGCGCTGGCGCGGCTCGGCGCCGAGCACAAGGCGGTCGAGGACTCGCTCCTCGCGCTCCAGGACCACGCGGGCCGCAGGCTCCTCGAAGGGGCCGAGCTGACCGGCACGACCCGGGAGCGCTGGGCGGCGGCCGAGCGGACCATCACCCTGCTCTGGACCTGCTTCGACGTGTACACCGGCGCCCTGCGGGAGGCGCGTGAGGTGCGGGCGCGGCGCCGCTGGCCCGGCCGGGAGGAGCTGGTGGAGCTGACCGACCGGCTGCGCGGCGAGAGCGTCGTCGTGCCGGGCGGGGCGGGCGAGGAGGCGCTGCTGTCCGAGCGCTTCACGCTGGAGGGCCTGGTGCGGCGGATGAACGAGCTGTACGCCTCCTCGCTCGACCTGGTCGTCACCGCCGACGCCGTCTGGTCGGCGCTGCCCGCCCGGATAGACCTGCTCGCCGCCGAGCTGGGCCGGACGCGGTCCCTCGCGCACTCGGTGGGCGTGCGGCCGGGCGAGCACCCGGCCGGGGATGAGCTGGAGGAGATCACGGCCGAGCTGTCCCTGCTGCGCTCCCAGGTGATCACGGACCCGCTGGCCTTCTGGCGTCCCGCGGCGGGGAGTTCGACGCCCGGCGGGGGCCGCCCCGACACCGGGCGGTACGACCGGGCCGCCCTGGCCCTGGAGGACGTGCGGCGCGAGATCGAGGCCGTCCTCGCGGTCCGGCAGGACTCCGAGGACCGGCTGCTCCGGCTGCGGGACGTGCTGTCGCGGGCGGACCGGACGCTCGCCGAGGCGCGGGCCGCGCGCGGCGAGGTCCTCGCGAAGATCGCCGCCTCCGAGGTGCCGGCCGTGAGCGGGCCGCCGACGGCGCTCCAGGAGCGGCTGGTGGCCGCCGCCGAGTACCGCAGGCACGCCCAGTGGCACCGGCTCTCCCCGCTCCTGGACTCCCTGGAGCGGGAGGCGGAGGACGAACTGCTGCGGGCCCGCGAGTCGTTGACGGCGGTGACCGCGCCGCTCGCGGTCCGGGCGGAGCTGCGCGGCCGGCTCGACGCGTACCGGGCGAAGGTGGCACGGCTCGGGGCGGCGGAGGACCCGCTCCTGATCGAGCGGTACGACACGGCCCGGCGGATGCTGTGGAGCGCGCCCTGCGACCTGCGGGTCGCGGAGGAGGCGGTGCTGCGCTACCAGCGGGCGGCGGCCGAGGTGCTGTCCGCCTCCGGGGGCGCGGAGGGCCCGGGGGCGGAAGGCGCGGGGAACGCGGAAGGCGCGGGAGGGCGACAGTGGTGAGCGGGGAGACGGGCGCGGGGACCTGCCAGCGCCCCTCGTGCGAGGGCTCGTACGAGGACATGGGCGGCGGCGAGCTGTACTGCGACACCTGCGGGCTCGCGCCGGTCGTCGCGCCCGGCGGGATGATCGGCCCGACGCGGACCGGGCTGGCCGTGCCCGGCCGGTCCACCCGCACGGGAACGGGCGCGGGGTCGGGTACGGGCACGGAGACGGGCACGGGCACGGGGACAGGAGCGGGCGCGGGGATCGGCGGGCTGGACTCCCGCTCCGCGCGCAGCGGTTCGCGGGCCTCGTCCCGCTCCTCGACTTCGCGCCGGTCGGTCTCGGGGCGCCTCTCGCGCTCGCTGTCCGGGACGTCCACGGGCCGTTCGGTGTCGGTGCGCAGCTCGGGCCCGTCGACCGGGCAGTCCGCCCGGAACCGGCTCGGCGCGGGCCTGGTCGCGGTCCCGGAGGTGCCGCGCCCCGACCCGCGGGCCGCGGTGATGGAGAACCCCGAGGTCCCCGAGCGGAAGCGGTTCTGCTCCCGCTCCGACTGCGGGGCCCCGGTGGGCCGCGCGCGGGGCGACCGGCCGGGCCGCACGGAGGGCTTCTGCACCAGCTGCGGGCACCCGTACTCCTTCGTGCCGAAGCTGCGGGCCGGGGACATCGTCCACGGCCAGTACGAGGTGGCGGGCTGCCTGGCGCACGGCGGTCTGGGCTGGGTCTACCTCGCCGTCGACCGGGCCGTCTCGGACCGCTGGGTCGTCCTCAAGGGCCTGCTGGACACCGGCGACCAGGACGCCATGGCAGCGGCGATCTCCGAGCGCCGCTTCCTCGCCGAGATCGAGCACTCCAACATCGTCCGGATCTACAACTTCGTCGAGCACCTCGACCAGCGGACCGGCTCCCTGGACGGCTACATCGTCATGGAGTACGTCGGCGGCAAGTCGCTCAAGGAGATCGCCAACGGGCGCCGGACGCCCGACGGGCGGCGCGACCCGCTGCCGGTGGAGCAGGCCTGCGCGTACGGCATCGAGGCCCTGGAGGCGCTCGGGCACCTGCACAGCCGGAACCTGCTGTACTGCGACTTCAAGGTCGACAACGCCATACAGACCGAGGACCAGCTGAAGCTCATCGACATGGGCGCGGTCCGGCGGATGGACGACGACGAGTCCGCGATCTACGGCACGGTCGGCTACCAGGCGCCGGAGGTGGCCGAGGTCGGCCCCTCGGTGGCGAGCGACCTGTACACGGTGGCGCGCACGCTCGCCGTGCTGACCTTCGACTTCCAGGGCTACACGAACGTCTTCGTGGACTCGCTGCCCGACCCGGAGAACATCGCGGTCTTCCGGACGTACGAGTCGTTCTACCGCTTCCTGGTACGGGCCACCGACCCGGACCCGGCGCGCCGGTTCGCCTCCGCGCAGGAGATGGCCGAGCAGTTGACGGGCGTGCTGCGGGAGGTGGTGGCGGTCCAGTCGGGGCGGCCCCGGCCGGCGCTCTCGACGCTGTTCGGCACGGAGGTGCGGGTCACGGACACGGAGCTGTTCGCGGAACCGACGGAGGACGTGTCCCTGCTGGGGGCGCGGCGGGTCCGGGGGGGCCGGAAGGCGCGCCCGGGGACGGGGGGCGCCACCGGTGCCGGTGCCGTGGTTCCGCCGCAGACCGGTGCCGGGGCCGTGGTTCCGCCCGGGGCCGGGCTCGGGGGGCTGCTCGCGCCGCTGGACACGCCCGCCGTCGCGCTCGCGCTGCCCGTGCCGCACGTCTCCCCGGCCGACCCCAACGCCGGTTTCCTGGCCGGTCTGGCGGCCGCCGCGCCGGGCGAGCTGCTCGGGGCGCTCCAGGCCGCGCCCGCGCCCTCCGTCGAGCTGCGCCTGCGCACCCTGCGGGCCCAGCTGGAGCTGCGCGACCTGCCGGCCGCCGCCCGGACGCTCGCCGGTCTGGAGGAGCGGGACCCGGACGACTGGCGGGTCGTCTGGTACCGGGGCGTCGCCTCGCTTGTGACCGGGGACCACGAGCACGCGGCCCTCGCCTTCGACGCGGTGTACGACGCCTTCCCCGGCGAGCCGGCGCCGAAGCTGGCCCTGGGCGTCTGCGCCGAGGTCCTCGGCCAGTTGGACAACGCCGCCGAGTACTACCGCCTGGTGTGGACGACCGACCCCGGTTTCGTCAGCGCGGCCTTCGGGCTCGCCCGGGTGCGGCTCGCGGCGGGCGACCGCGCCGGGGCCGTACGGACCCTGGAGTCCGTGCCGGAGGCGTCGATCCACTACACGGCGGCCCGGGTCGCGGCCGTGCGGGCGCGGCTGCGGCGGCGCCCGCCGTCCGAGCCGCTCGGCGCCGACCTGACGGCCGCCGCGGCACAGGTCTCGGCGCTCCAGGGCTTCGGCCTGGACGCGGTGCGCCGGGAGCGGTTGGCGACGGAGGTCCTCGGAACGGCCCTCGACTGGGTACTCTCCGGGAGTCCCGGTGCGGCACCGGGCGGCGGCGCGCTGCTGCTCGGGAGCGAACTGGACGAGCGCGGACTGCGCTTCGGCCTCGAACGCGCGTACCGGGTGCTGGCCCGGCTCGCCCAGCAGGGCGGGGAAAGGATCGAACTGGTGGAGCGGGCCAACCGCTTCCGCCCCCGGACGTGGGTGTGAGGATGTCCCAGAAGCCGAAGCCGTCGCACGGACTCGCCGCCTGCCCGGGCTGCGCGGAGCCGCTGGATTCGGGTGACCGGTTCTGCGGGGCGTGCGGTTACGACCTGTCGGCCGCACCGGCCGCCGGGGAGGGCCCCGACCGCCCGACCGTGGCGATCGGCACGCCCGTGAACTGGCCGGACGCCCCGCCGCGCGAGCCCGGTTCGCTCTCGACCATGACCCAGCACCCCGGCGACCTGCCGGGCACCGACTCGGGCGGCCACGACCTGCCGGCGGACGGCGCGGCTCCCGCCGCCCCCGCCGCCGGTCCCGCCGACCCCGGTCCCGCCGCTCCCGGCCCCGCCGCCACCGGGGACTTCGAGCTGGCGGCGCCCGATCCCCGGGCGGCCGTACGGGTCGACGACCCGGTGCCGGCTCCGGCTTCCGTACCGGTTCCCGAGGCGGTGACGGGGGCGGCGCACGGTGCCGGGCTCTGCGTGGCCTGCCGGGCCGGGCGGGTGGACACCGACGGTTACTGCGAGAACTGCGGGCACGCGCAGCCCCGCGAGCGCGACCACATGGAGCGGGAGTTCGGCGGCGTGGCCGCCGTCAGCGACCGGGGGCTGCGCCACCACCGCAACGAGGACGCGTTCGCGGTCTCCGCGACCACCCTGCCCGACGGCTCCCCCGCCACCCTGGCCGTCGTCTGCGACGGCGTCTCCTCGGCGACCCGCCCCGACGAGGCCTCCGCCGCCGCCGCGGAGGCGGCCGGGGCCGCGCTGTGCGCCGCGCTGCCCCGCGGCACGCACCCGCAGCAGGCCATGCACGAGGCGATCGTCGCCGCCTCCGAGGCCGTCAACTCCCTCGCGGAGAAGGCGGCCGACGGTGAGCCCCAGCGCAACGCGCCCGCGTGCACCATCGTCGGCTCCGTCGTCGCGGATGGCCTGCTCGTCGTCGGCTGGGTCGGCGACAGCCGCGCCTACTGGGTGCCCGACGACCGGACCGCCCCGGCCGCCCGGCTCACCGAGGACGACTCGTGGGCCGCGCAGATGGTCGCGGCGGGCCTGATGAACGAGGCCGAGGCGTACGCGGACGAGCGCGCCCACGCGATCACCGGCTGGCTCGGCGCCGACGCGTACGAACTGGACCCGCACACGGTCGCGTTCAAGCCGGACCGCTCCGGCGTGGTGGTGGTCTGCACGGACGGCCTGTGGAACTACGCGGAGGACCCCGCGGACATGGCGCGGGTCGTCCCGGCCGACGCGGCGGACCACCCGCTGCACGGCGCCCGGGTCCTGGTCGGGCACGCCCTCGACGGCGGGGGGCACGACAACATCACGGTCGCGCTCGTCCCGTTCGCCGTCCCCCCGCAAGGGGCAGGATCCGCCTGAGCGTTCACCGGCCCCGTCCTTCCCCCTCGCCGTCGCCGTCGCCGTCGCCGTCGCCCAGTAGCTGTTGCACCGCCGTTGTCCCGTCGCCGTTGCCCGAGGAGCCGAACTGATGGCGAACTTCTCCAAGCCGAGCGTGCCCCGGTTCTCGGTGGACGTGTACCAGAACGAGTTCCTGCCGGAGGGCGGCCGGGACGTCAACGCGATCGTCACGGTCACCTCGACCGGCGGCGGCGCCGTCGGCGCGGGCGCCCACGGCGCGGCCGGCGTGGTGATCATGGTCGACTGCTCCGGCTCGATGGACTACCCGGCCGCCAAGATGCGCGGGGCGCGGGAGGCGACGGCCGCCGCCGTCGACACCCTGCGCGACGGCACCTCCTTCGCCGTCGTCGCCGGCACGCACGTGGCGAAGGAGGTCTACCCGGGGAACGGGCGGCTCGCCGTCGCCGACGCCCGCACCCGGGCCGAGGCCAAGGAGGCGCTGCGCCGGCTCACCGCGAGCGGCGGCACGGCGATCGGCACCTGGCTGCGCCTCGCGGACCGGCTGCTCTCCTCCACCGACCTCGCCATCCGGCACGGCGTCCTGCTCACCGACGGGCGCAACGAGCACGAGTCCCCGGGGGCGCTGCGGGCCGCGCTCGACGCCTGCGCGGGCCGGTTCACCTGCGACGCGCGCGGGGTCGGCACCGACTGGGAGGTCAAGGAGGTCACCGGGATCGCCTCGGCGCTCCTGGGCACCGCCGACATCGTCGCCGACCCGGCCGGCCTCACGGCCGACTTCACGGCGATGATGGAGCAGGTGATGGGCAAGGGCGTGGCGGACGTGGCGCTGCGCCTGTGGACCCCGGTCGGGGTGGAGATCGCCTTCGTGAAGCAGGTGGCGCCGACGGTCGAGGACCTCACCGGGCGGCGCACGGAGGCGGGGCCGCGCGCCGGGGACTATCCGACGGGCTCGTGGGGCGACGAGTCCCGCGACTACCACGTGAGCGTGCGGGTGCCGCGGGCCGCGGTCGGCCAGGAGATGCTGGCCGCCCGGGTCTCCCTGATCGCCCCGGACCCGGCGGGCGGCGATCCGCGCCCGCTGTCTCAAGGGCTGGTACGGGCGGTGTGGACGGACGACCTGTCGATGTCGACGTCGATCAACCCGCAGGTGGCGCACTACACGGGTCAGGCCGAACTGGCGGACGCCATCCAGGCGGGTCTGGATGCCCGCAAATCGGGCGATCACGACGGCGCGACGGCCAAACTGGGCCGTGCCGTGCAGCTCGCGGCGGCCTCCGGCAATGCCGATACGGCGAAACTGCTTTCGAAGGTGGTCGACGTGGTCGACGCGGTGGCGGGTACTGTGCGTTTGAAGGCGAAGGTCGCCGAAGCGGACGAGATGACACTCGAGACCCGCTCCACGAAGACCGTTCGCGTCAAGAGGTAGCCCGGTCACCGGGCCGGACGACGAGAGGGGGAAGCACCGACATGCCGACCTGCCCGAACGGACACCAGTCGGTCTCCGACGACTGGTGCGAGGTCTGCGGCCATCGCATGGCCGCGGCGGGCGCGCCGACGGGTGCCGTACCGCCGTCTCCCCCGCCGCCGCCCCCCGCGTACGGATACCCCGGCCCCGGCGGCCCGGGTGGACCCCATGGCCCTGGCGGCCCGGGCGGTCCCGGCGGTCCCGGCCTGCCTCCGGCCGGTCCCCCGCCGAGCGCTCCCGGCGGCTTCGGTCCCGGTGGCGACCCGAACGCCACGGCCCAGGCGGAGCTCTGCCCGCAGTGCCGCACGCCGCGTGAGCACATGGCGCCGTTCTGCGAGGAGTGCCGCTGGAACTTCCTCACGAACACGGCGACCTCGTACACGCCGGTGGCCCCGGCCAACCTTCCGCCGCGGCAGCCCGGGCCCCCGCCCGGCCTGAACCTGCCGCCGGGCTTCCAGACCCCGCCGCCGGGCGCCCCGCAGGCGCCGCAGCAGCAGGACCCGTTCGGGTACCAGGGCTCGCGGCCCTCGCAGGTGAACCGGCCGGCGGAGCCGCTCGGCGCCGAGCCCACCCACCACCAGTCCCCGCCGCAGCGCCCGCAGCAGCACCAGGGGCCGCCGCAGCCGCCGGGACAGCAGCAGGCGCCCCAGCAGCCGCCGGGGCAGCAGCAGCACCAGGCCCCCCAGCAGCACCAGTCGGCGCCCCCCGCGTACCTCCAGGCACCGGCCCAGGCGCCCGCCCAGGCCCCGGCGCCCCCCGCGCCGCCGCAGCCGCGCGCGGACGACGACTGGCTCCTGCCGCCGCCGTCGCAGCACCAGCCCCCGCAGGCTCCCGCGCACCAGGGCCCGCCGCAGCCCCCCGCACACCAGGGGCCCCCGCCGCAGCAGCACCAGGCACCCCAGCCGCCCCCGCAGCAGCACCAGGGGCCGCCGCAGCAGTTCCATGCGCCGGAGGCGCCCCGGAGCTGGAGCGCGGTCATCGGTCCGGACCGCGCGTACTTCATGGCGATGATGCAGCGCAGCGGCCCGGAGGCCACGGGCCTGAACCTGCCCGCGTACTCCCCGGACAAGCACCTGCCGCTCCAGGGCAACCAGGTCTCCATCGGCCGCCGCCGGCACTCCACCGGCGAGTCCCCCGACATCGACCTGTCGGTGCCGCCGGAGGACCCGGGCGTCTCGCACCAGCACGCGGTCCTGGTGCAGCAGCCGGACGGCTCGTGGGCGGTGGTGGACCAGAACTCCACCAACGGCACCACGATCAACGGCGGTGAGGAGCCGATCCAGCCCTACGTCCCCGTCCAGCTCCAGGACGGCGACCGGGTGCACGTCGGCGCCTGGACCACGATCACGATCCGCCGGGGCTGACCCCGCGGAGGGGCGGGGGCCGGGGGTCTTAGGCCTCCGGTCCTCGGTCGGGGCATCTGAGACGATGGAGCGGTGAGCGAGATTCCCGGGGAAACGGCACAGGAGCGGACCTTCTACGAGCAGGTCGGCGGCGAGGAGACGTTCCGCCGTCTCGTCCGCCGCTTCTACGAAGGCGTCGCGGAGGACCCGCTGCTGCGCCCGATGTACCCCGAGGAGGACCTCGGCCCCGCCGAGGAGCGCTTCGCCCTCTTCCTGATCCAGTACTGGGGCGGGCCCCGCACCTACAGCGACCGCCGGGGCCACCCCCGCCTCCGCATGCGCCACGCCCCGTTCGCCGTCGACCGGGCCGCCCACGACGCCTGGCTCCGCCACATGCGGACCGCCCTGGACGAGCTGGACCTCGCGCCCGCGTACGAGGCGGAACTCTGGCGGTACTTCACCTACGCCGCCGCCTCGATGGTGAACACGGCGGGCTGACCCCGCCCCTCCCCCCCTCCCCCCCGCCCTCCGGTCCGCACGATTCGCGTCGTACGGCGGCATGTTCCGGTCAGCAGGGCGGCGGCGTGCCCCGCCCCGCCGGGGCGACCCGCTTCCTGGCGGGCCTCGGCCCGGACGACCTCACCCTGAGGATCGTGGAAACCGGGCACGGGGACGGTCGTACGGACGGCCGTACGGGCGGTCGCACCGCCGCGTCCCCCGGCGGGCCCGCCGCCGCCCGGCCCCCGTGCTCGTCGGCACCTGCCGGGCGCTCGCCGCGCTCGGGCCGCTGCGCGCCTGTCCGCGCGGCGGGGCGGGCGCCAGGTGCGTACGGGCAGCGCCGGGGGCACGTCCGGGCAGCCCCCGCGTACGGAAGGGCACATTCCGGAGTCGGGGCACCGGATAACGGTCACGATCGCGTCAAGGTGGGCCCGCAAGCGGTTTCCAGCCGTACGTGCGTTCTGAAAGCATCCGGGGGGGGAGTTTCAGGGGCGTTCGGAGAGCGTTCGACGCGCGCACCGCGATCAGGGCGGCCAGGGGGACGGGTGACGGGGTTCGTATTTCTGCGTGTCGGGGCGCACCGGCTGCTGCTCGCCGCCGCGCTGCTCGCCGTGCTCCTGACCACCACCGTCCTCGCCACCCTCGCCGCCTTCTCCGGTTCCATCGGGGACGCCGCGCTCCAGGCGGGCCTGCGGGGCCGGTCCGCGGCCGCCGCCTCGCTGCTCGTGAGCGGCCGGGTGCCCGCCGAGAAGCGGGCCGGCGCCGACGCCGCCGTGCGCGACGGGACGCGGGCGTCCTTCGACGGGCTGCCGGTGACCGTGCGGCGGCTCGAAAGCTCGGGGCCGTACGCCCTGCCCCGGAGCCTCCGGCCGGCCGCCGCCCGCGAGGGCGAGCCCGACCTCACCCACTTCGCGGCGCTCGACCGCTCGCGGCTCTCCCTCGTCCGGGGCTCCTGGCCCTCGGCCGCCCGGACCGGCGGCGTGGTCGAGACGGCGCTGCCCGAGGAGGCGGCCCGGCGCCTGAAGGCCGGCCCCGGCACCCTGCTCGACCTCACCGACCGGCTCACCGAACGGCGGGTGAGGGCCCGGATCACCGGCGTCTACCGGCCCGTCGACACCACCGACCCGTACTGGCGGCTCGACCCGGCCGGCGGCCGCGGCGTGCGGACGGTGTCGTTCACGACGTACGGGCCGCTGCTCACCGACCCGGCCGTCCTCGCCTCCGGTGCCCTGGCGCCCGGCGACACCTCCTGGCTCGGCACCGCCGACTTCACCGGCTTCACCACGGACCGGATGGACGCGCTGCGCGCCGCCGCGACCGAGGGCCCGAAGGCCCTGGCCGAGAACCGGGCCGCGTTCGGCGCGACGGTCTCGGCCTCCACCGGGCTGCCGGCCGTCCTCGACCAGACCGGGCGGGCGCTGCTCGTCTCCCGCTCCACCCTCCTGATCGTCGCCGTGCAGCTGGTGCTGCTCGCCGCGTACGCGCTGCTGCTCGTCGCCCGGCTGCTCAGCACCGAGCGCTCCGGCGAGACGGCCCTGCTGCGGGCGCGCGGTGCCTCGCGGCGCCGGATCGCCGGCCTCGCCGCCGCCGAGGCGCTGCTGCTCGCCCTGCCCGCGGCGGTCGCGGCCCCGCTCCTGTCCGGGCCGCTGACCCGGCTCTTCGCCGAGCGGTCCGCGCTCTCCTCGCTGGGCGTGCGGCTCGACACCTCGCCCTCGCCCGGGGTGTGGCTGGTCGCCGCCGTGGTGGCGCTGTGCTGCGCGGCGGCCGTCGTGGCGCCCGCGCTCGCCGCCGGGGACGGCGCGGCCGTCCCGTTGCGCGAGGCCCGCTCGGCGTCGCTGCCCGGCGCGGTGCGGGCCGGGGCGGACCTCGGGCTGCTCGCCGTCGCCGCCGTCGCGTACTGGCAGCTCCAGCGGCCGGCCGCGGCGGGCGGCACCCTCGGCGCGGACGGGGGCGGCGGGGGCTCCGTCGATCCGGTGCTCGTCGCCGCGCCCGCCCTCGCCCTGCTCGCCGGGACCGTCCTGACGCTGCGGCTGCTGCCGCCCGCCGCCCGGCTGGCCGAGCGGCGGGCGGCCGGCGGGCGCGGGCTCTCCGCCGCCCTCGCGGGCTGGCAGTTCAGCCGCCGCCCGCTGCGGGGCGCGGGCCCCGTCCTCCTGCTCGTGCTCGCCGTGGCGATGGGCATGCTGGCCGTCGGGCAGAGCGGTTCGTGGGAGCGCTCGCAGCACGACCAGGCCGACTTCCGGGCCGGTACGGACATCCGGGTCCTGAGTCCCGGTCCCGGCGAGCCCACGCGGACCGAGCGTCTGGGCGCCGTGCCGGGCGTCACGGCCGTGGCGCCCGTGCACCGCACCGACACGGACGCGTCCGGCCGGAGCGCCACCGTCCTCGCCGTGGACACCCGCGACGCCGCGGGCGGGATGCTGCTGCGCCCCGACCTCGCCGGGACCACGGCCCCGTCGCTGCTCGCCCCGCTGGCCCCGAAGCCCGGGCCGCGCCCCGGGCTCGCGCTGCCCGCCGGGAGCCGGGCGCTCGCCGCCGACCTGCGGGCCGCCGCGCCGGCGGGCAGCGGGCCCTCCCGGGTCACGGCCGTCCTGGAGGACCCGAGCGGCGTCCCGTACCGGCAGGCCCTGGGCTCGCTGCCCTCCGACGACCGCGTCCACCGGCTGTCCCTCGACCTCGGCGCCCTCACCGCCGCGCCCGGCGCCGACGGCGGCCGGGGCTCCGGCGGGCTGCTCACGCTCACCGGCCTGGAGTTCGACGGCGGGATCGCCAAGGGCCCGCGCCACAACCGGACCGTCCGCGTCGAGGGGCTGACCGCCACCGGGGCGGACGGCGGGACGCGGACGCACGCGCCCGCGGAGGTCCTGGCCGGCTGGTCGTCCGAGATCGAGCAGACCGAGAGCGGCGAGGGCGGGACGAGCCGCGCGGCGGCCGGCGGGCCCGGTCGGCCCGCACCCGGCGGCGGCCCCGCGCCGTACTCCGTCTCGTTCGAGGCGCGGGGTCCGGCGGCCGGCGATCTCCACGCGGTGCCGGAGGAGTACGCCCTGCGCCTCGGGGCCCCCGCGTCGAAGCCGCCCGAGCGGCTGCCCGCCGTGGCCACCGGGGCCTTCATGGCGGCGACCGGCGCCAAGCCCGGCGACACCGTCGCGGTCACCGTCGGCGGCCTGCGCGTCCCCGTCTCCGTCGACCGGGTCGTCGAGGAGCTGCCGACCACCGGGCCGGGCGCCCGGACGGCCGCCGACCCGTCCGCCGCCGCGTCCGCGGACGGCGGCGCGGTCCTCCTCGACCTGGCCGCCGTCAACGGCTACCTGGCCGGGACCGGCGACGGGACCGCGTCCCTGCCGGCCACCGAGTGGTGGCTGACCACCGCCCCCGGGCGGACGGCCGAGGTCGCCGCGGCCCTGCGGGCCCGCCCCGACGCGGACCCGGCGCAGGTCCTCGTACGCGACGAGATCGCCGCCGAGCTCCTCGGCGACCCGCTCGGCGCGGGCCCCGACGCGGCCCTGACGGCGGTGGCGGCGGCCGCCGCCGCGCTCGCCGCCGTCGGCTTCGCGGTCGGCTCGGCCGGCGCGCTGCGGGAGCGGTCCGCCGAGTTCGGGGTGCTGCGGGCGCTCGGCACGCCGCAGCGGCGCCTGGCCCGCCTGATCGCCGCCGAACAGGGGCTGCTCATCGGCATCGGACTGCTCGTCGGCACCGGACTCGGCACCGTCCTGGCCCGGGCCGTCGTCCCCCTCGTCGTCCTCACCGGCCAGGCCGCCCGCCCCGTCCCCCCGGTGCTGGTCGAACTGCCCGTCGGCCGGGTCGCCCTGCTGATCGCCGGGGTCGCCGCCCTCCCCCTGGCCATCGTCGCCACGATCGCCCTGCGCCGCACGGACCCGGCCGTGACCCTGCGCCACCAGGGGGCGAACTGATGCCACCGACCGACGAACACGGGGGCGGGGTGCCGGGCGGGTCCCCGGAAGCCGAGCCCCCGGGCACGGGCGGCATGCCCGCCCCCGGTCCGAACCGGACCTCCGGCCAGGCCCCGAACGAGGCCCCGACCACGGGCGGGACACCGGCCCCGGACACGAGCCGAACCCCGGACGGGTCCTCAGGCCGGGCCCCGGACGAGGCCCCCGGCGCAGACGGGGCACCGACCCGGATCGCGAGCCGAACCCCGGACCGGTCCTCCGGCCGGATCCCGGACGAAGCCCCCGGCCCAGACGGGGCACCGACCCGGATCGCGAGCCGAACCCCGGACCGCTCCTCCGGCCGGATGCCGGGCGACGCCCCGGGCACGAACGGGCCCTTCGGCCGGTCCCCGGACAGGGTCGCCGCCCCGGGCCGGGGCCCCTCCGCCCCCGGCGGCGACAGCACCGACCAGCCCGACGTACGCAGGAAGGCACCCGACATGCCCCGGCCCCGGTCCTCCCGGCCCGACCAGCCTTCCGGCCCCGACCGTCCCTCCGGAGCCGGCGACCGGCCCACCGGACCCGAGGATCGGCCTTCCGGGACCGGCGACCGGTCCACCGGACCCGGCGACCGGCCTTCCGGACCCAAGCACCGGTCTTCCGGTTCCGACAACCGGCCTTCCGGGACCGGCGACCGGCCCACCGGGCCCAAGCACCGGCCATCCGGGACCGGCGACCGGTCCACCCGACCCGGCGGCCGGCCCCCCGCGCCCTCCCCGGTCTCCGCGCGCAGCGCATCCGCGCCCTGGGTGCGGACCCGGCTGCGGACCGCGCCCCGGGCCGCCGCGGCGCTCGCGCTGCTCGTCCTGGTCACCGCCTACCTCGCGGCGGCGCTGCCGCGCGCCGTCGACCGGTACGAGACGGAGGGCCTCCGGCACGACGTCGCGTCCGCCGCGCCCCGCGACAGCGTCCTCGAACTGACCTCGCCGCTGCCCGTCGCCACCCCGTCCCAGTACGCGGCGGCCCTGTCCCCCGAGACCCTCCGGAAGCGGAGCGACGAGCTGCGGGCCCTGCTGCCCGACCCGATCCGTACCGACCCGGCGCAGACCGCCCACGGCGTCCGCACGGTCGCCCGGCTCGAAGGGCTCGACCCCTGGCTGCCCCGGCCCGACGGGATCTCCCCCCGGTTCGTGCTCTCCTCCCCGTCCGGCCTGGACCGCCACGCGACGCTCCGGCAGGGCAGGCCCGCAGCGGGCGGCCCCCTCCGCCCGGAGGCGGTGGTGACCGTGAAGACCGCCGAGGCCCTGCGCCTGAAGCCCGGCGCGGTCGTGCACGTGCCGAGCCGGAACGGCGAGCGGGTGGCCGTCACGGTCACCGGCGTCGTGGAGCCGCACGGCCCCGAGACCCCCTACTGGGCGGTGGAGCCGCTGCTGCGGGCCCCGGCGCTCGCCCCGCTGGTGGGCGACGAGGTGAAGCACTTCTGGCAGGCGGCCCTGCTCCTCTCCCCCGGCTCGGCCGCCTCGCTGCTCGCCACCGCCGGCGAGCCGGAGGTCTTCTTCCGGTACGCGCCGACCGCCGGCCACCTCACCGCGCGGGACACCGACCGGCTCTCCGCCGCCCTCCACTCGGTCGGCGGCGGCCCCGACCTGGTCAGAATGACCAGGGCCGTGGGCGGCAACGCCACCGTCACCACCGGGCTCGACGAGATCGTCGACGCGTACCGCTCGATGCGCGACGCGATCGACCCGGTCGTGGCCGTCGCCGTCTTCGGGATCGGCGCGGTCGCGGCCGTCGTCCTCGCCATGACCGGCGGCCTCTTCGCCGCCCGCCGCGACGCCGAGCTGGCGCTGCTGCGCTCCCGGGGCGCCTCCCTCACCGGCATCGGCCTGCGGCTGCTCGGCGAGACGTCGGCGGTCGCCGTGCCCGCCGCCGCGCTCGCCCTCGGCCTCGCGGTCGCGACGGTCCGCCCGCCCGGCGGCACCTACGGGGCGGCCGGCGGGCCGGGCGGACCCGGTTGGCTCGGCGGGATCCCCCTCACCCCCTCCCTCCTCGCCGCCTCCGCCGTCGCCCTGGTCGCGATGCTCGTCCTGCCGCTGCGGGCGGTCGTGCTGCACCGGCACCCGCGCCTGCACGGCGGCCGCGACGACCTGCTGACCGCACGCCCCTCCCGGCGCCGCACCGTCCTCGAACTCACCCTGCTCGCCCTGGCCGTGGGCGCCGTCGTCTCGCTGCGGCTGCGCGGCGCGGGCGACCCCGGCGACCACCTGGTGAGCGCCGCCCCCGTCCTGGTCGGCCTGATCGCCGCCATGGTGCTCGTACGGGTCCATCCGCTGCCGCTGCGGTGGCTGGGCCGCCCGGCCCGCCGGCTGCGCGGGGCGGTCGGCCCGCTGGCCCTGGCCCGCGCCGGCCGCTCGTCCTCGACCGGCGCGCTCCCGCTGCTCGCCCTCGTCCTCGCCCTGACCACGGCGGCCTTCGGCGGTTCCGTCCTCGCCGGCGTCGCCGACGCCCGCGACCGGGCCGCGCTCCTGTCGACCGGCGGGGACGCCCGGATCGACGGCTCGGTCGAGTGGACCCCGCTGCCCGCGGGCCTGGCCGAGGCCGTGCGCGGTACGGCGGGGGTGCGGGACCTGGCGCCGGTGCAGATCGAGTACGGGGTGGCCCTGCCGTCCCACCGGGGCTCCTCCGCCCGGGCGATGAGCGCCCCGCTCGTGGGCGTCGACCCCGCCTCGTACACCCGGCTGGCACAGCGGACCGGCTTCGGCCCGTTCCCCGCGGAGCTGCTGGCCTCGACGGGGAAGGGCGGGCCGGGCGCCACGGCCGACACCGGCCGGGTGCTGCCCGCGATCGCCTCGCCGTCGGTGGCCGAGCGGATCGGCCGCGAGCCGCTGGAGGTCGTGGCGGCGGCCGGGACGTTCCGGGTGAAGGTGGTCGGCGTCCGGGCGGCCACCCCGGCCGTGCCCGGCGCGGACTTCCTCCTCGTCAACGGCACCGACCTCACCCGCAGGGCGGCCACCACGCTGCTCGTCGCGGGCCCGGTGGACGGGACCGCGCTGCGGAGCGCCGTGCGGGCCCGGACGGACGCCTTCCGGGTGACGCTGCGGAGCGAGGAGCGGGCCGGTTACGTGGACTCGCCGCTCCAGACGGGCGCCGAGCGGATCTATCTGGGCGCGATCGGCACGGGCGCCGGTTACGCCGTGGTGGCCGTGCTGCTCTCCCTCGCGCAGAGCGCACCGGAGCGGAACGCGCTGCTCGCCCGGCTGCGGACGATGGGCCTGACCAGGAAGCAGGGGCGGCGGCTGCTCGGTCTTGAGGCGCTGCCGCAGGCCGTCCTCGCGGCGCTCGGCGGCGTGCTGGCGGGCTGGGCGACGGTGCCGCTGCTCGCGCCGGGCGTCGACCTGTTCCGGCTGGCGCTGGCGACGGCCCCGGGGCTCGCCCGGATCGACGGCGCCCCGCTGCGGGCGGACCCGTGGTCGCTGCTCGTGCCCGCGCTCGCCGTCGTGCTCCTGACGGCGCTCGCGGCGGCCGGGCAGGCCTGGTGGGCGGGGCGCAGGGGCTCGATCAAGGAACTCAGGGCGGGAGACGCACGATGACGAAGACCGGGATCCAGGGCGGGGCCGGGACCGCAGGCCCCGGGAACACCGGGGCCTCGGGGGACGCCACCCTCGAGGAGCTGGAGCGGCGGGCGACGGCGCGGCGGGACCGGCCCTCGTACGGGCACGACGCGCTCATCGCCTGCGACCGGCTCGTCCGCGTCTTCACCACGGACGGGGTGGAGGTGCAGGCGCTCCAGGGGCTCGACCTCCTCGTGAAGGAGGGCGAGCTGATGGCCCTGGTCGGCGCGTCGGGCTCCGGCAAGTCGACGCTGATGAACATCCTGGCGGGCCTGGACGTGCCGACCGCCGGCGCGGCCCGGGTCGCGGGCCGCGACCTGCTCGCGATGGACGGCGGGGCGCGGCTGCGCTACCGGCGCGAGGTCGTCGGCTTCGTCTGGCAGCAGACCGCCCGCAACCTCCTCCCCTATCTGACGGCCGCCCAGAACGTGGCGCTGCCCATGCAGTTGCGGGGCCGGTCGAAGGCGCGGCGGAAGACGGAGCGGGCGGAGGAGCTGCTGGCGATGCTGGGCATCACGGAGATCCGCGACCGGCGGCCGCACCAGCTCTCCGGCGGCCAGCAGCAGCGGGTGGCCATCGCGGTCGCCCTGGCCAACGACCCGGCCGTGCTCCTCGCCGACGAACCGACGGGCGAGCTGGACTCGGCCACCGGCGAGCAGGTCTTCGCGGCCTTCCGCCGCGCGAACGAGGAGCTGGGCACGACGATCGTGATCGTCACCCACGACCAGGCGGTGGCCTCCGAGGTGCGCCGCACGGTCGCCATCCGGGACGGCCGGACCTCCTCGGAGGTGCTGCGCCGCACGGAGGTCGACGAGCAGGGCCGGGAGTCCCTGGTGGCCCGGGAGTACGCGATGCTCGACCGCGCGGGCCGCCTCCAGCTCCCGGCGGAGTACACGCAGGCGCTCGGCATGGAGCACCGGGTGGCCCTGGAGCTGGAGCAGGACCACATCGGGGTCTGGCCGGACGACGCGGACCGCCGATAGGCCCCGCCGACGCGGACTGCTGATAGGCCCCGCCGACGCGGACCGCCGACAGGCCCCGCGGGGCGGGCGGCCGGGGTCAGCGCCCCGGGGCCACCGGCAGCGCCATCGGTACGGTACGGAGGGCGACGGAGCCGTACGGCGTGCGCAGCCGCAGCCACGGGCCCGAGGCGAACAGCGCGACCGGGCCCTCCTCCGCCCCGGCGGGCGGCAGGAAGCCGAGGGACTGGGCGGCGTGGACGGCCCGCAGGGGCAGTCCGGTGCCGCCGAGGGTCCTGGACCAGATCTCGCGGCCGATCCGCTCGCGCTCGGCCCGGGTGCGCCGCTCCTCGGGCAGCTCCTCGTCCCGCGTGCGGAACTCGGCGACGGCCGCCGCGACCGCGCCCCGCATCTCGGTGGCGCCCGGCAGGCCCGCGACCGGCCGCCAGCCGGAGCGCGGCGGCAGGACGCCCGCCCAGGGCGGCCCGGTCACGGTACCGGGGACGACCGCCTTGCCCGCCGTCTCCTCGATGCCGTCGAGGAGTTCGCCGGCGGAGACGGTGACGTCGAGGTCCACGGCGTCGACGAGCCGGGCCGTGCGGATCGCGAGCACCTCGAACGACGGCGGACGTCCGAAGACGGCCAGCGCCCCGCCGCCCGCCTGGAGGCGGACGGCGGCGGCCCGGTCGTAGTGGACGAGCCGGGTCAGGAAGGCGGCGAGGGCCGCCGCCTCCCGGGCGTCGGCGAAGTGCAGCGGCGCGAGGACGGTCATGCGGCGGAGGTCATCCCGTCGTCCACGTACTCCTCCAGGAAGGAGCGCTCCTCGGCGGTGATCCGCCGGGGCCGCTGCGCCTCCAGGTCGAAGGGCACGACGACCGTGGACGCCCGTACGTAGACGGTGTCGGGGTCCTTGATCTCGTACGCGATCGTCAGCGACGCCGCGCCTATCTTCGTGACCCACGACTCGACGGTCACCGGCTCGTGCCGGTGGACCAGCGGCCGCACGTAGTCGATCTCGTGGCGGGCCACGACGGACCCGCCGGAGAACGAGGGGGAGCCGTTCCCCGGCGCCAGGCGGAACATGAAGTCGATCCGCGCCTCTTCCAGGTACCGCAGGAAGACGACGTTGTTGACGTGCCCGAAGGCGTCCATGTCCGACCAGCGCAGGGGGCAGCTGTAGAGGTGCCTCGCCATGGGTCCGTCAGCCCCGGGTCAGCTTCTTGTGGGTGGCGCGGTGCGGACGGGTCGCGTCCGGGCCGAGCCGCTCGATCTTGTTCTTCTCGTACGACTCGAAGTTGCCCTCGAACCAGAACCACTTGGAGTCGCCCTCGTACGCCAGGATGTGCGTGGCGACCCGGTCGAGGAACCAGCGGTCGTGGGAGACGACCACGGCGCAGCCGGGGAAGTCGAGGAGCGCGTTCTCCAGGGAGGACAGGGTCTCGACGTCGAGGTCGTTGGTGGGCTCGTCGAGGAGCAGCAGGTTGCCGCCCTGCTTGAGGGTGAGCGCCAGGTTGAGGCGGTTGCGCTCGCCGCCGGAGAGCACGCCGGCCGGCTTCTGCTGGTCCGGGCCCTTGAAGCCGAACGCGGAGACGTAGGCGCGGGACGGCATCTCGACCTGGCCGACGTTGATGTAGTCCAGCTCGTCGGAGACGACGGCCCACAGCGTCTTCTTCGGGTCGATGTTGGAGCGGCCCTGGTCGACGTACGAGATCTTGACCGTCTCACCGATCTTGATCTCGCCGGAGTCGGGCTTCTCGAAGCCCTGGATCATCTTGAAGAGCGTGGTCTTGCCGGCGCCGTTGGGGCCGATGATGCCGACGATGCCGTTGCGCGGCAGGGTGAAGCTGAGGTCGTCGATGAGGACCTTGTCGCCGAAGGCCTTGGAGAGGTTGTTGACCTCGACGACGACGGAGCCCAGGCGCGGGCCCGGCGGGATCTGGATCTCCTCGAAGTCCAGCTTCCGCATCTTGTCGGCCTCGGCGGCCATCTCCTCGTAGCGGGCGAGGCGGGCCTTGGACTTGGCCTGGCGGCCCTTGGCGTTGGAGCGGACCCACTCCAGCTCTTCCTTGAGGCGCTTCTGGCGCTTCTCGTCCTTGCGGCCCTCGACCTTGAGGCGCTCGGCCTTCTTCTGGAGGTAGGTCGAGTAGTTGCCCTCGTACGGGTGGGCGCGGCCGCGGTCGAGCTCCAGGATCCACTCGGCGACGTTGTCGAGGAAGTACCGGTCGTGGGTGATGGCCACGACGGTGCCCTTGTACTGGGCGAGGTGCTGCTCCAGCCAGTTCACGGACTCGGCGTCGAGGTGGTTGGTGGGCTCGTCGAGCAGCAGGAGGTCGGGGGCCTCCAGGAGCAGCTTGCAGAGCGCGACGCGGCGCTTCTCGCCACCGGAGAGGTTGTTGACCGGCCAGTCGCCGGGCGGGCAGCCCAGGGCGTCCATGGCCTGCTCCAGCTGGGCGTCGAGGTCCCACGCGTTGGCGTGGTCCAGGTCGTCCTGGAGCTTGCCCATCTCCTCCATGAGCTCGTCGGTGTAGTTCGTCGCCATCTCCTCGGCGATCGCGTTGAACCGGTTGAGCTTGCCCTTGATCTCGGCGACGCCGTCCTCGACGTTCTCCAGGACCGTCTTGGACTCGTCGAGCTTCGGCTCCTGCATGAGGATGCCGACGGAGTAGCCGGGCGACAGGAAGGCGTCGCCGTTGGAGGGCTGCTCCAGGCCGGCCATGATCTTCAGCACGGTGGACTTACCGGCGCCGTTCGGGCCGACCACACCGATCTTCGCACCGGGCAGGAAGCTCAGCGTCACGTCATCGAGGATGACCTTGTCGCCGTGCGCCTTGCGCGTCTTGCGCATGGTGTAGATGTACTCAGCCAAGAGAAACCGTCCGGCAAAGAGTGAGTGGGCAGATACACCCCATCTTGCCTGACCGCCACCCCCGGGCGGAAACCGGTAGGACCGGAGGCCGGGCGCGCGGGCCGGGCATGCGGGCCGGGCGCGCGGGGTTTTCCGGGGGCGGCCACGCGGTCCGGACGCGCGACGACCCCGGACGCGGGTGCGGCCCGGGGTCGTGCGGGGATCACGGGGAGGACGTCGTGTGACGCACCTCACTCCGCGGGTCGTGCTCGGGTCCGGTGCCGGACGCGGGGTCCGGCGCCGGGGCCCCGGCTCAGTGGTCGGTGGTCTTCTTCTTGCTGAGGAGGAACACCGCGCCGCCGCCGACCACGACGAGCACGGCGGCGATGCCGGCGATCACCGGGGTGGCGTTGGAGCTGCCGGTCTCGGCGAGGTCACCGCCTCCGGTGGTGCCGGTGGAGCCGCCCGCGGTGTCACCGCCGGTGGTGCCGTCCGCGGCGGACGGAGAGGGGGCCGGGGTGGTGGGCCCGGTGCCGGGGGTGGTCGCGGAGGGATTCGGGCCGGGAGGGGCCGTCTCGCAGTCCAGGACGCCCTCGAAGGTCTGCTCGAAGTCGTTCGGGCCGGTGATGGTGAACTTGTAGGCCTCGTCCTCGGCGAGCTCGACCGGAATGGTCTTGGTCTCGCCACCGGCGACGGTGTGGGAGGTGCCCTTCAGCTCGAAGGTCCAGTCCTCGTCGCCCTCGTTGGAGGCGACGACCTCAAGGCCGCCCCCGGCGCAGTCCTTGGCGACCGTGACGGCCGGGACGGCGCCCTTCTTGGCCCAGGCCGCGGCGGCCTCGGCGGTGACGGTGGAGCTGCTGGAGCCGGCCAGGATCATGGTCTGGCTCTTCTCCTCGACGCTCACGAAGGCGCGGCCGAGCGGAACCTTCGTGGTGGCCTCGGCCTTGATCTCGGCCGTGCCGTCCTCGGTGCCCTTCGGCACGTCGACGAAGACCTCGTCGCCGTCCTTGGCCTTCGTGACCGCCTTGCCGTCCTTGCCGACGACGCCGGTGCCGGCCGGGGCGCCCGGAACCACGGAGAGGGTGGTCTCGGCGGCGTTGGTGGAGACCTTGATCGGGCCGAGCCTGTCGCCGGCCTTGCCGGCGACCGAGGACGGGGACAGGCTGAGGGAGGCCTTGGGCTCCTCGACCTTGGCGGCGCTGCCGAACAGGTACTCGGTCAGCCGCTGCGCGTTCTCGTCGACCGGCGTCGCGTCGACCTTGTCCGAGTAGCGCCAGATCGCGGCCTGCGTGGCGGCGGCGGCGGTCTCCTTGGTCAGGCCCTTGACGCCGGCCTTGTCGCCGAGGGCTGCGACCGAGACGTTCGGGTAGGAGTTCTCCAGGATCCAGAGGATCTTGCCCGCGTCGGGGTTGTCGTGGAGGGACGACTGGTCCCAGCCGACCTCCTTGTACTTCTTGCCGTCGAGCGCGTTGGTCCGGAAGTCGATGCAGTAGGTCTGCAGGGTTCCGCCGTTCTCGACCTTCATCTCGAAGAGGCCGCCGCTCTCTTCCCGGACGTGTTCTTCGCCGTCGGCCTTCTCGGTGACCTTCACCTGGGCGGAGACCTTCAGCTGGCCGAGCACGGCGGAGGCGCCGCCGTTGTCACCCGGCCCCTCTTCGGCGGCGGCGGGTCCTGCGATGCCCATCGCACCGGCGGCGACGAGCCCCGAGACCAGGGTGGCAGCGGCGAGGCGGCGCGCCGTGCCCCGCCCACGAACTGAAAACATCGGATTCCCCTCCGGGCGAGCCACTCCGCGAACGGCCTTGTTCCGCGTGGGAGGGGCGCACGCCAACAGACTCACAGACTCGATGGGCTCACGTGCCACATGAGTACCCGGGAATCCTAGGGACGCGGAAGCCGCGGGTACCCGGCCATACGGTCGGACAACCATTCCGTCTCGGAATCGTTACCACGTACCGCGAGTTGGTCGACAAATCGCCACGACACAAGGTCAGGGCACGGTCACCAGCCGGTGTTCGGTGTTCGCTTCCTCGCCTTTTCCTCCGTTTCCCTTCTCGGAGTCCCCTGTTCCCACCGCGATTCCCTCCACCGCCACCGCCACCGCTTCCGCCATCGCCTCCGTCCACGGATCCCCCTCCGGCGCCGGCCCGAGCACGGGGCCGGCCCCGGTTTCGGTCCCGGTCCCGGCGTACGGCTGCCCGTCGGTCCGCGCCCGGGGCTCGGTCCGCGCCGCACGCCGGAAGGCCGCCGTCCCCCGGGTCAGGTCGTGCCCCACGGCCAGCGCGTCCACGTCCACGAAGGTCTTGCGCTGCCCGTCGCGCTCGTCCTCCCGGACCCTCAACCGGCCGTGCACCACGAGCGGTTCCCCGACCGAGACCGAGGCCGCGAGGTTGGCCCCCAGGGAGCGCCAGGCCGACACCGTGTAGAAGCTGGTGTTCCCGTCGGACCAGAGGCCCCGCTCCCGGTCCCAGCGGCGCGCGGTCACCGCGAACCGGAACCGGGCCACCCCGCCCGTCGCCGTCTCCCGGTACTCCACCGCCGTCGCCACGTTGCCGACGAGCGTCACGGTCGTGTCGTTCATGGTCCCGCCCCCATCCGTCTCCGCCGGACGCCCTTCGGTCGGGCGCCCTTCCGGTCCCATGGTGGGGCGAAGCCGGGAATCCCGCCGGAGCCTGTGGAAAACCCCGTAACGGTGCACAACTCCCTTACCCGGAAGGGTGAAAGCAGGCAAAGCGAACCGGGGGCCGAACGGCGGGAGGCCCGGGGGCCGAACGGCGGGAGGCCCGGGGGCCGAACGGCGGGAGGCCCGGGGGCCGAACGGCGGGAGGCCCGCCGCCCGGCTGCCTCGTCCGGCTGTCTCGTCCGGGCCCCCGCCCGGCTGTCTCGCCCGGCCACCTCGTCCGGGCCCCCGCCCGGACACCTCGCCCGGCTATCTCGCCCGGGCCCCCGCGCGGGTGGCGCCCAGGCGCCTCGTACCGGAGCGGTACCCGCCCACAACGCGGGCCGGCGCGCCCAGGGCGCGGACCGGCGGGCGGGTGCCCACCACCGTCGCGTACTGCTCGCGCACCTCCCGGTAGCGCACCAGCTCGGCCGCCACCGGGTCCAGCACCCGGGCCCGGCCGCAGGCGGCGGCCGCCTCGCGCAGCCGGCGCTCGGCCTCCTGCCCGTACCGGCGCGCCGGGCCCTTCACCGCGCCCTCGCAGGCCCATTCGACGAGCGGACCGCCCACAATCCCGGCGAGCATCACGAGAACCGGCGGGAGCAGTCCGGGCTCCAGGACGCCGATGATCTGCCCCATCAGCCAGAGCGCGCCGAAGACCTGGAGGAGCGTCATCACGACCTGGGCGAGGACGGCCGCGGGCCACCAGGCGGGCCGGGGCGGCCGGGCGGCCGGGTCGCCGAGGGAGACGGCCAATTCGTCCAGGGCCTCGGGGAGGCCGTCCGCCCCGCGCGCCGCCGCCTCGCGGACGGCCTGCGCCCACGGGGCGGGGAGCCCGTACGAGGCGTCGTCGGCGACGATCCGCACGGCCTGCTCCACGCGCTGGCGTGCCGTCAGCTCCTCCTCGGCCGGAGGCGCGGGGTGCGGGTCGGTGGAGCCGTGCGCGCGCTTGCGCTCGTACCAGCGGTACAGCCGCAGCCAGGGGGTGCCGCAGGCGCGGATGGCGCCCCGGCGCCAGACCCGCTCGGCGGCCTCGCCGGCGGCCTGGGCGCCGACGGCGGCGGCGAGGCGGTCCGTGAAGGCGTCCCGGGAACGCTCGTCGAGACCGGCGCGCCCCTCGGCGACGTACGCGGGGCGCAGTTTGGCGGCGGCGGCGTCGATGTCGGCGGAGAGGCGCCGCTCGGGGGCGGTCTTCTCCTGGACGAAGCGGGCGAGGAGTTCGCGCAGTTCGGGGACGCCCTCGCCGGTCAGGGCGGAGAGGGCGAGGACGGTGGCGCCGGGTTCGCCGTGCTCGCCGAGGGCCACGCCGTCCTCGTCCAGGAGGCGGCGCAGGTCGTCGAGGACGAGGTCGGCGGCGTCGGTGCCGAGCCGGTCGATCTGGTTGAGGACGACGAAGGTGACCTCGGCGTGCCCGGCGAGGGGGCGGAGGTAGCGCTCGTGGAGGGCGGCGTCGGCGTACTTCTCGGGGTCCACGACCCAGATGACGGCGTCGACCAGGCCGAGGACCCGGTCGACCTGGTCGCGGTGGGCGGTGACGGCCGAGTCGTGGTCGGGCAGGTCCACGAGGACGAGGCCCTGGAGCTCGGTGTCACCCGTGCCGCCCGCGAGGGGCCTGCGGCGCAGCCGGTTGGGGATGGCGAGCCGGTCGAGCAGTCCGGCGGCGCCCTCGGACCAGCTGAGCGCGATGGGCGCGGCGGTGGTGGGGCGGCGCAGGCCGGTCTCGGAGACGGCGACGCCGGCGAGGGCGTTGAAGAGCGTGGACTTGCCGCTTCCGGTGGGTCCCGCGACGGCGATGACGGTGTGCCGGGAGGAGAGCCGCTGGCGGGCGGCGGCCTCGTCCAGGACGCGCCCGGCCTCGGCGAGGGCGTCGCTCTCCACGCGCGCGCGTGAGAGGCCGACGAGTTCGTGGAGGGCGTCGAGGCGGTTGCGGAGGGGGCGGCCGTAGTGCCCGCCGAAGGGGGTCGGCACGTCCTCGGCCCCCGCCCCGGGGCCTCCCCCTTCGAGGCCTTTCCCGGCCTCCTCCTTGAGGGTGGCGCGCTCGCTCGCGCGGCGGGCGATCAGACCGTCGTCCCAGCGCCCGAGGTCGCGGTCACGATCGCGGTCCTGGCCGGGGTCACCGGGGCGACGGCCACGGTCCCGGTCGAGGCCGGGGTCACGGCCACGGTCCTGGTCGAGGCCCCCTGGGTGACGGCCCCGGCCCCCGTCCTGACCACGACCGAGGTCGCCGGACCGACGGCCCTGGTCACGGTTCCGGTCGCCACTCCGGCCCCGGTCCCGGCCCAGGTCCGGGTCCCGGCCCGGACCCCGACCCAGGTCCCGGCCGAGGCCGAAGTCGCCGGAGCGACGGTCCTGGCCGGGGTCGCCGGGGCGGCGCTCCCGCCCCTGGTCGCGCTTGCGGCCGTCTTCCAGCTGCACGTCACTTCTCCTTCTGGAGTACGGAGAGCGCGGCGATCAGCTCCGCCTGCGGCTCGGGGGTCACGTCGAGCGCGTCGAGGGGGGCGAGGCGCCGGTCGCGTTCGGCGTGCAGGACACGGTCGACGTACGAGACGACGAGTTCGCCGCCCTTGTCGCGGAGGCGCAGGGCGACCTGGGCGCCGAGGAGTTCGGCGAGGCGTTCGCCGGCGGGCCGGGTCCGGCGGCCGCCGAGGAGGGAGGCGGCGAGGAGGGCGGCGACGGTGTCGGCATCGGGCAGGGCGCCGCGGGAGCCGGCGGGGCGCTCCACGTCCCGTACCTCCTCCTCGGCCAGCTCTTCGAGTACGCGGCGCCAGCGGCGCACCTCGACGCCGATCCGCTCGCCGGTCTCCCGGTCGGCGCAGGTCCGCACCGGGCCCAGGGCTTCGGCGGCGGGTTCGTGGCGCCAGCCGTCCCGCACCCGCTCCTCGGCGGCGGAGACCGCGCAGTGGAGGAGGGCGGCGAGGGATTCGGCGAGGGCGTCCAGGAGTTCCTCGGCGGTGCTGTCGCGGGGGTAGGCGCGCCAGCGGGTGCGGGCGTCGCCGGCGAGGACGGCGCCGCGGCCGAGCTGCTTGCGCACCCGCCGGCCCTGCTCGTGGTAGGCGGCCTCGACGACGCCGCCGAGGCGGACGGCGGCGGCGTACTGGGCGGAGACCGCGCCGGCGAGTTCGGGGAGCCGGGCGTCGAGGGAGTCGATGACGCCGAAGGCGGTGCGGTCGGCGGCCTGCTGGTGGGCGGCCGGGTCCTCGGCGCGGTGGGCGAGCCAGCCGCGGAGGGCGGTGACGGCGCTGTCGGGCAGCAGTCCGCTGCCGCCGCCGGTGGACTCGGGGAGTTCGGGGATGGTGAAGCGGGGCACGTCGCCGAGCCCGGCCCGGTCGAGCAGGGCGCCGTACTGGCGGGAGACCTCGCCGATGACCTGGTGGGGGACGCGGTCGAGGACGGTGACGAGGGTGGCGTCGTACTCCTTGGCGGTACGGAGGAGGTGCCAGGGGACGGCGTCGGCGTACCGGGAGGCGGTGGTGACCATGACCCAGATGTCGGCGGCGCAGATCAACTCGGCGGCGAGGAGGCGGTTCTCGACCACGAGGGAGTCGATGTCGGGGGCGTCGAGCAGGGCGAGGCCCCGGGGCAGGGAGGAGGCGGTCTCGACGCGGAGGGCGTTCTCCTCGGGGGCGGGCTCGTCCACGGGGTGGTCGTCGTCGGCCTGGGGCAGCCAGACGCGGGTGAGCTGCGGCAGGACGCGCATCCCGGCGAACCAGTGGTGGTCCTCGGGGTGGCAGACGAGGACGGGGGTGCGGGTGGTGGGCCTGAGCACGCCGGCCTCGCTGACGCGCCGCCCCACAAGGGAGTTGACGAGCGTGGACTTCCCGGCGCCGGTGGAGCCGCCGACGACGGCGAGGAGCGGGGCGTCGGGGTCCTTCAGCCGGGGCACCAGGTAGTCGTCGAGCTGGGCGAGCAGCTCGACCCGGTTCTGGCGGGCGCGGTCCGCGCCCGGGAGGGGCAGTGGGAGACGCACGGCGGCGACACGGTCGCGCAGGGCGGAGAGTGCGTCGATCAGCTGAGGCCGTTCGTCCAAGGTCACCACATGCGAAGAATGCCCAATTTATGAGTGTTTTTGAAGCGTATGGGGGCCCTGCGCGCCGAAGAAAAGGGCGGTGACCGGAAGACGGGGCATAACGAGTGCACAACACCCGCCCCGAGCGATGCGAAAAGCGCTGCGCGAATCGCACCTGCCTGCGATTATCGTTCCGCTTCACCGAACCTCCACATCGTGCCACGCAGGCGAAGCAACCGGGCCAAGGCGATCGGAGCCCTATCCTTGTCCCGGCAGGTCACACCCCACCCACCAGGGGCTCCTGGCCACACGGCCACCGACCGGCCCCCGTAGCTCAGCGGATAGAGCAGGTGCCTTCTAAGCACTTGGCCGCAGGTTCGAGTCCTGCCGGGGGCGCTTTTCCTGTACGACCAGGCCCTCCTTCGGGAGGGCTTTCTGCTGGTCAAGAGCGTCTTCCAGCCATCGGTGGAACGGCCGGGCAGAGGGCGGGAAGGCCGGATCCGTCCGACGGCGACCGGGCGCGGACGCCTTCCGCCAACCGCTTCTCCCGAAAGCGGCCCGAAGTTCGGGAGCGGCCCCCGGGGACAAAGGAGACAAAACAGCATTCTGGTTGAAGTGGGGACCGTGTCCGGATCATTCTTGCTGCCGTGTCCCTCGTCACCACGCTCGACGTGTCCCGCCTGCCCGACTACGCGTACGACTGGGCCCTGGTCGACGTCGAGACGTCCGGTCTGGTCGCCCGGCGCGATCGGGTCCTCTCCGTCGCGGTGCTCACCTTCGGGCCGGACGGGGTCCAGAACGGTGAGTTCTCCACCCTGCTGAACCCCGGCTGCGATCCCGGCCCCGTGCACGTCCACGGTCTGACCGCGGAGCGGTTGAGCGGCGCCCCGACCTTCGAGCAAGTGGCCGGGCGGATCGGCGCGCTCCTGCAGGACCGCGTCATGGTGGCCCACAACGCGCAGTTCGACTACGACTTCCTGGCCCACGAGTTCGCCCGCGCCCGGCTCCACCTCCCGGTCTCCCAGCGGCTGTGCACCCTGGCCCTGAACCGGCGCGTGGAGCCGCCCGCCGCGGACCTCGGCCTGGCGTCGCTGGCCGCCCACTACGGCGTGCCCCGGACCCGCGCCCATGACGCGCTGGACGACGCCCGCGTCCTCGCCGGGATCTTCCGGTCCTCCCTCTCCGAAGCCGCGCGGCTGGACGTCCCGCTGCCGCTGGTGCCCTGCCCGCCCCGGCAGGACCCGCGGTTCGCGCCGAATCCGCCGAAGACCCCGTGCGCCTACCGGAACCCCGGCCGTCCGGCGCCCGGCGGACCGCTCGTCCAGGGCATGAAGATCGCCGTCACGGGCGAGACGGCGACCTCCCGGGCCGAGCTGGTGGCCCGGGCCGTCGCCGCCGGGCTGAACATCATGTCGTCGGTCAGCCGGCACACCAGCGCCCTCGTCACCAACGACGCGGCCTCGGGCTCGGCAAAGGCGCGGCGGGCGATCGCCGAAGGCGTCCCGGTCCTCGACGAGCACGCCTTCCTGAAGCTGCTGGGCGAGGTGCGCCCCGGGACGCCGCACGAGGACCGGACGCCGAAGGCGGCCCCGGGGACGGCCCCGGAAGCGGTCCCCGGGGCGGCGTCGTCTCCCGTCCTGGTCCCGCCGCCGCCCGCGCGCCCCGTCAAGCCGTTCGGGCGGCGGCGGGTCCTGGTCCTGGGCGGTACCCACGAGGAGGCGTCCGCCGCCCGGGCCCGGATCGTCGACATGGGCGGTGCCGCCGCGATCAACCTCTCGGCGGGCGTCACCGACGTCGTCCTCCTCCCCGGGGGCGAGCGCGACCGCCGCATGGCCCGCGTCACCTCGCTGGGGCTGCCGGTCCGTGAACCCGCCTGGCTCGGAGCCCCCGTCTCCGAGCCGGCCGGGGCCCTCGCCCCGGCCGGCGCGGCGACCGACGTCCTGCCGCGCGGCGGGGTCCTCGACCTCCCCGCACCGTCCACCGCCGGCCACTGGCACGTGAGCGCCTCCTGGGCGCAGCAGACCACCTGCGAGATCGACGTCGTCGCCTTCGTCCTGGACGAGGACGAGCAGGTCTCCTGCGACGGGGACTTCGTCTTCTACGGTGCACCGGAGAGCCCCGGCGGATCCGTCCGCCTCCTCTGCGACGGCCCGACCGAGCAGACCGTCGCCGTCGACCTCGCGGCGCTGCCTCCGGCCGCCCGCAGGGTCGCGATCGCCGCCGCCGTCGACGGCGCCGCCACCTTCGGGGACATCGGAGCGGTCCAACTCGTCCTCGCCCCGGGCGTCGACGCTCCGGCCACGGCCCAGGCCACCCTGGACGCCGCCACCAGCGAACGCACCCTGCTCCTCGCCGAGATCTACCGCCGGGGCCCGCGGTGGCGCTTCCGCGCCGTCGGCCAGGGGTACGACCACGGCCTGGAGGCTCTCGTACAGGGATACGGCGTCGACGTGGAGTAGTGGAGCAGTGAAGTAGCCGACGCGGGGTGCTCGGACGGCGAGCGGTCCTTCCTCCGTCCCGCGCTGCTGTCGGAGCGGGCGTCCGGTGCGGGCGTCCGGTGCGGGCGTCCGGTGCGGGCGTCCGGTGCGGGCGTGCTGTGCGGGGGCGGGTGATGGTTCGCCGTGTCGCCTCGTCGCCGTATCGCCTCGCGGCCGGAGACCATCGGTTTCGTCCCTCGTGCACTCGTCCCCGGAAGGCTCCTTCCGGTCGGGAGGGGAGCGCCCCGCGTGCGCGGACCCCCGTACCGCGCACGCGGGGCGCACCGGGAGCGGCCCGGACGGGTCGAGCCGTGCGGATCCGGCCCGTACGGTCGGGGCGGCATGCGGCCCCCCAGCCCCATGCCGCCCTCCCCGTCCCGTACGGAACGGATCCGGCCCCCGCGGTCCGGCCCCCGGTGTTCGGAAGGTCGATCGTGGACAGGGAAGACGTTAGGGGGCGGGCACATCCGCGCGCGTCCCACCAGGAGTTGATCCCGGGTAAACCTGTGCGGTACTCCCCGGGGGTGGTTCCGGGAGCCAGTCGCGGGCCGGGTCGTACTCCAGCCATCTGCTCCGCCGCGCCTCGGCGGCGCAGGCCGCGGTGAGGCGGTCCAGGCCGGGGTGGCCGTCGCCGGTGCGCCAGAGCAGGGACCAGGCGTACAGCGGGGTGGGATCGACCAGGGGTACGGAGCGGAGGCCGGGGACCTCCGGCAGGGGGACGTCGGCGGGCAGCAGGGCGAAGCGGCGCGGGTCCTCCGCGATCCCGGCGAGGAAGTGCCCCAGGCCCAGGTTGACGCTCGCGGCCCTCGCGCGCACGCCGAACCGGTCCGCGAACCGGTGGAGGAAGTCGAGCCGGTCCAGCGGGCCGGGCGCCCACAGCACGCCGGAGCTCAACCGGTCCGGGCGGAGGGACGGTTCGGAGGCGAGGGGGTGGTCGGCGCCCAGTACGGTGTCCACCGGTTCGAGGCGGACCAGGCGATGGGTCAGGCCCGCGCGCAGCGGAGGGTGGACCCGGCCGAAGGCCACGTCCACCCCGCCGTCGAGGAGCGCGTCCGTCACCGACGGCAGGTCGCGGCCGTGGCCCAGTACCCACGTGCCCGCTCTCCCCGCCACTTGGGCCAGGGTGCGGGTCGGGGCGTACAGGTGGCCCCAGACGTCCACGCGGAGCGGGCGTTCCTCGCGGGTCACCGAGGCGACCGCCGCGTCGGCGGCCTCCAGCGTCCGCCGGGCCGGCCGGAGGAAGCGCTGCCCGGCGCCGGTGAGGGACACGCCCCGGCCGTCGCGCAGGAACAGCGGGGTGCGGAGGAGGGATTCGAGGCGCGCGATCCGTTTGGACAGGGCCTGCTGGGAGATGCCGAGCGTCGCGGCCGCCCGCCCGAAGTGCAGCTCCTCCGCGGTGCGTACGAAGGCGCGCACCTGCGCCACGTCGAGATCCACGGTCCCCACCGTAGCCCTGGCCCCGGGCGACAACCCGTGGTTGTCGGTCCCTCCCTTCCGTTGTTGGAGGGGCGGCCGGGCGCCGGGTTTCCATGCTCGGCATGCAGAGACTGATTCCCACCGGGGAGGCGGCGCGTCCGGTCGCCTTCGCCGAGGTCCCCCAGCCCGTACCGGAACCGGGGGAGGTACTGGTCAAGGTGGAGGCGTTCGCGCCGAACCGCGGCGAGACGTTCCTCCTCGAAGCCCCCGAGCCGGGGTTCCTGCCCGGCAAGGACGTCGCCGGGCTCGTCGTCCAGGAGGCGGCGGACGGCTCCGGGCCCGCCGTCGGCACCCGCGTGGTCGGGCATCCGGCGCGGGGCGGCTGGGCCGAGTACGCCGCCGTGCCCGTCCACTCCCTCGCGGTCCTCCCGGACGGCGTCGACGGCGTACGGGCGGCGGCCCTGCCCCTGGCCGGGATCACGGCCCTGCGGCTGCTGCGCGCGGTCGGCGCGCCGGCCGGCCTGCGGATGCTGCTCACCGGCGCCTCGGGCGGGGTCGGACACTACGTCACCGAACTGGCGGTCGCGGCCGGGGCCGAGGTGACCGCGGTGACGGCCACTCCGGAGCGCGGTGCGCGGCTCGCGGAGCTGGGCGCGCGCGTGGTGCACGGCGTCGCGGAAGCGGCGGGGCCGTTCGACGTCGTCCTGGAGTCCACGGGCGGGCCCGACCTGCCCCTCGCCCTCACGAAGGTGCGGCCGGGCGGCACGCTCGTCTGGTTCGGCCAGGCCGGCCGCGTCCCGGCGACCCTCGACTTCTTCGCGCTCCTCGGCGGGCCCGAACGCGTCACGATCCGGCACTTCCACTACGCCGGCGCCCCCTACGGGCCCGATCTCGCGACGCTGGTGCGCCTGGTGGACCAGGGCCGGCTGCACCCGGAGATCGGCCGGACCGCCTCCTGGGAACTGACCGCCGACACCCTTGTCGACCTGCGGGAACGCCGTATACGCGGCAAGGCCGTCCTGCTGACGGGAGAAGCACGGTGAACGCATACGACGACATGGCCGGCTTCGCCGACGCGCAGTGGACCCGCGTCACGGGCGCGGGTGTCGACCCGCACGAGTACCGGCGCGTCACCGGCGGCCTCGCCTCCGTCGCCGACTGGGGGCCGGCCTTCCTGCGCGCCGGGCAGGAGCACCTGGGGCGCGCCGAGGGAGCCGGATCGCCCCGCTCGGCGGGTACGCACCTGCTGGCGGCGGCCCGGTGCTTCCACGTCGCGACGCTGGCGCCGTACGCGGAGGCGGCCCGTGCCGCGGCCGCGGCGGACGACGCCCTGGGCCGGGCGCTCGCCGTCCTGGAGCCGGGGGCGCGGCGGGTGAGCGGGGAGGGGTTCACGGGATGGCTGCGGTTTCCCTCCGCCGCGCCCGGTGCCTCCCGTGCTTCCGTCGCTTCCGCCGTGTCCGGTGCCTCCGGTGCCGACGTACCCGGCGCCGATGCGGTCGGTGCCGACGTACCCGGCGCCGATGCCTCCGGTGCCGACGTACCCGGTGCCGACGCGGTCGGGACCGTGATCGTCGTCCCCGGGCTCGACTCCGCCAAGGAGGAGTTCCTCGACCTGGTGTCCGCGCTCCTCGCCCGGGGCCTCGCGGTGTTCGCGATGGACGGGCCCGGGCAGGGCGTGCTCGCGGCGACGTCGGTCCTCGTACCCGAGTACGAGAAGGTCGTGGGCCGGGTCCTCGACGCCCTCGGCGTCCCGCGCGCCGGTCTCGTCGGCCTCAGCCTGGGCGGTTACTTCGCGGCCCGGGCCGCGGCGCTCGAACCGCGCGTGGCGGCGGTCGCCACCGTCAGCGGCCCGTTCCGCCTCGACTGGAATGAACTCCCGCAGCCGATCAGGGACATGGTGGCCCGGCGTACGGGAGGGGCCGACGCGGCACGGGAGTTCACCCGGCACGTGGACCTCACCGGCCTGGCGCCCCGCGTCACGGCGCCGCTGCTCGTCGTGGACGGTGGGCAGGACGTCATCCCCGGCGTGACGAACGGCGAGCCGCTGGCCCGGTCGGCCCCGCACGGCACCCACCTCTCCGTCCCGCACGGCGACCACCTCCTCGGGAACGCGCGGCCCGACTGGCTGCCCCGGCTCGCCGACCACCTGGCGCACGCGCTGACGGGAGCGTGAACACGGGCCGCTCCGGCCGCCCACGCGGAGCGATGCGCGTCACGAGGCGCCGGACGTGCTGGGCGCGCGCGTCCGGCCGGTGGCCGGGGCCGGGAAGGCGGCCCGCTTCCACCTGGGCGGCTCCGCGAAGGCCGGGGCCGCGATCGCCTGTGAGTCCACGCCGATCCGGCGCTCGCCGTGTCCCCGGACGGCGCGTTCGACGGGGTCACGGCGCTCCGGGTCGTGGACGGCCGCATCACCGGCCTCCACCACGTCCGCAACCCCGAGAAGCCGACCCGCGTCACGGCGGAGACCCCCCTCACCCTGCGGTGAGGGGGGCGGGACCTCAGCGGACCGGGCGGTCGAGGCGCATCTTGACGAGGGTGGTCTCCACGCCGCTGTCGACCAGGCGGCCCCGCGCGTCGAAGGCGCCGGGGCCGTCCGTCATGCCGAAGTCGTTGTCGTTGAGGAGGACGAGCGTCGAGGAGCCCTCGACGGCGGCGCCCTCGATCTTGCCGGGAACGCCCTTCACCGTGTTGAGGTCGACGACCAGCCTCTTCCGCAGGACCGGCACGCCCGCCGCCGCCGGGTCGTCCAGCTGCTCCAGGGTGGGCCGCGCGCCGGTGTCCCAGGCGGAGCCGAGGATGTCGTCGGAGCGGCGGAGGCGGACCTCGTGGAAACGGGCGGACTTGTCGGTGCGCTCCTGGACGAGGAGGCGGTCGCCGCCGAGCGCGACGAGCGCGGAGAGCTTCAGCTCGGAGGTCTTGGTCTGGCCGGGCTCGACCGTGCCGACCGGGTCGAAGCGGTAGGCGTACTCGGCGGTGACCCGGTTCGCGCGCGGCGAGAAGCGCAGCAGCCGGGTGGTGCGGGAGTCCTTGCCGGCGGCCTCGTCGGGGTGGAGCAGCGGGCTCTGGAGGCCGAGGACGAGGTCGCCGTCGGGGAGGAGCGCGAGGCCTTCGAAGCCGCGGTTGGTCTTGCGCTTGAGGAAGACCGCGGGCAGCGACTCGACCACCGGGTAGTCGGCGCCGGTCAGCCTGAGCCCCTCGGGCACGTGGCGGGCGAGCACCCGGCCCTTCGCGGAGACGTGGACGAGGGAAGGACCGTACTCGTCCACCAGCCAGAAGCCGCCGTTCCGGTCCCGCACGATGCCCTCGGTGTCCAGGCCGTTCGGGTTGTACGGGAGCGGGGTCGAGGCGTCGTACGTGTACGGGGCCTCGTCGCGGCCGAGCTGGTTGGACAGGCCGGTCACGGGGGCGCCGTGCGAGGTGGTGAGCGGGATGGTCCTCAGGACCTGGATCCGGCCGCCGACCGCGCGGACCTTCACGATGGCCGGGTCGAAGCCGGGCACGGGGAAGGTGCGGCGCTTGTCCTTGCCGACCTCGATCTGGCCGTTGGGGCCCCGGTCGGTGACGGTCCAGTACTCGCCGCGCCGCTCCGCCGGGAACAGGTCGCTGCCGATGCCGCCCAGGTCCACGCCCCGGTCGTCCGCGACGCCGCCCGGCAGCATGCCGTTGCTGAACGCGGCCAGCGGGACGTCGGGCAGGGTCGAGGTGGAGACGACGCGGCCGGCGGAGCCGCCGTGGCCGCGGTGCGCCGACGCCCCGTCCGCCGTCCCCCCGACCACCGTGAGGGCGAGCGCGGCGGACAGCGGCAGGACCACGGCGGCGGGCCGGCGGCGCAGGAGGCGCGGAATCATCTGGGGGAACTCCCTCGGAGCACACGGAACTGCGGACATGGGGAACGGCGCCGGTGACGGCGGGCCCATGGTCTGTTTCCGGCCACAACACGGAGCGACGCGTGCACGACACCGGGGTGACCCCCGAGTGAACGCGCAGATCCCCCACCAAAACGGAGACACGTTCGAACTCCCTCCCCGCGCGGGAGAATCGCCCCACGGTGATCACCCCGCGCGCCCTCAACCGCTCCACCCTCGCCCGGCAGTTGCTCCTCGGCCGCAAGCGGATCGGCGTCGAGGACGCCCTGCGCCCGCTGGAGCAGGTGGAGGAGGACGCCGACGGCGGAGAGGGCGAGGACGAGGTGGCCCAGGAGGCCGGCGGCCACCAGGAGACCGGCGATGCTCTCGGCGCTCACTGCCTGGCCACCCCCTTGGCGACGAGGGCCACCGGCGCGAGGACCGCGATCGTGGTGGCGGCGAAGGCCGCGTCGGCCATCGTGACCCCCGGGTGGAGAGGGTCCCGGCCGCGGGGCGCGGGACGGAGGTTCTCGGACGGGACGAGGAAAACCCCGCCCGGGCCGTCCACCGCCCCCGTCGACGGCCCCCTGACGCCGTACGTCTCCTTCTCGACGCCTCCCGTACGCTCCTTGACGCCCTCCTGACGCCCGGGCCCCGCCGTCACGCACCCATTGCAAGCCGCCGGAAGTGCACATATCTTCGAGGCCACACCTACGGACCGGGATGCTCGTCAGTCCCGGGGCGGTCCGCCGTTCACGGGCCGGACGGCGGGGAGCGGACCCTCGGGACGACGGGGACGCTGGACGCCGGGCGTACGGGATATCCGTATCCACGTACCCGCGGGAGCTGAGCAGCACATGAGCAAGCACGTCCTGGCACAGAACCAGTACGGCAAGGCCGAGAACCGCATCGTCACCGTGACCCGCAAGGGCGACGACGGGGCCTGGCACGAGATCCGCGACCTGAACGTGTCGGTGGCGCTGCGCGGCGAGTACCGCGACGTGCACCTGACCGGCGACAACGGAAACTGCCTGCCGACCGACACCACCAAGAACACGGTCTACGCCTTCGCCAAGGAGCACGGCGTCGCCTCCCCCGAGGCCTTCGCGATCCACCTCGCCCGGCACTTCGTGACCTCGCAGCCGGTCGTCCACGAGGCGCAGGTCCGGGTCGAGGAGTTCGCCTGGGAGCGGATCCCGGTCCCGACGCGCAAGGAGCAGCACTCCTTCGTCCGCAAGGGCCAGGAGGTCCGCACCGCGCAGGTCACGTACTCGGACACCACCGGCCTCCAGGTCCTCTCGGGCCTGAAGGAGCTGACGGTGATGAACTCGACCAACTCCGAGTTCCACGGCTTCATCAAGGACCGGTACACGACGCTCCAGGAGGCGTACGACCGGATCCTGGCCACCAAGGTCACCGCCCGATGGGCGCACTCGGCCACGGCGGCGGCCGACCCGGAGCACGACTGGGACCGCTCGTACGAGAAGGTGCGCCGGCACATGCTGGAGGCGTTCGCGGAGACGTACAGCTACTCGCTCCAGCAGACGCTGCACGCGATGGCGGACCGGGTCCTGGACCACGTCGCCACGGTCAACGAGGTGCGGCTCAACCTGCCGAACAAGCACCACTTCCTGGTGGACCTGGAGCCGTTCGGCCTGAAGAACGACAACGAGGTGTACTTCGCGGCCGACCGGATGTACGGCCTCATCGAGGGCACCGTCCACCGCCAGGGCGTCCAGCCGGTGATCGCGACGAGCGACTGGATCACCGCCTGAGCCGGGAGCCTCCGGCGGAAGGCGGGGCGCACGGGTCCGGTTCCCGGCCTGGGGCCTTGACCGGACCGGCCCGTGCCGCCCCGCTCCGCGATGGTCCGGCCACGCAGCGCGACGGGTCAAAGTCCGGCCGGTGAGTCTGTCAGTTCTCCGCGAGGCCTCCCCGAAGGCCTCGCGGAGGCCCCGCGGGGCCTTGCCGGAAGGCCCGTCGCGGGATCGCCGGGAGGGCTGTGACCTGCGCGGAAGGAGGGGGCGGTGGTCCGGCCACCATCCGGCGGCCGAATCGGGTGCCGGGTACACCTCGTCCCCGGGGGCGGTGACGGGCGACGGTGGTGGTGCAGCGGGAAGGAGCTGCGCAACCTTCGGGCAGGAGTGTCGTGAGTACATCCGTCGCAACCAAGCGCAGGGCCGCCATCGGGACCGTCGCCCCGGCCGTCTCCCTGGGCGCCTTCGGGTCCGCCGGCGCGGCCGCCGCGCGCGAGGGCGTCTACGCCGAGCTGTGTGCCGCGCTCTTCTCCAACTTCGCCCGCCGCGACCAGCGCCTGAAGGCCGAGCAGTACCTGCACGGCCTGCTCACCGCGCAGGGCCGCAAGTCGATCCGCAACATCGCCGCGCAGATCGGCGGTCCCGCCGCCGAGCAGAGCCTGCACCACTTCGTCTCCAGCTCCACCTGGGACTGGCAGCCCATGCGGGCGGCGCTCGGCCGCCACCTGGAGCGGAACGGCTGCCCGCAGGCGTGGGTGGTGCGGCCGATGCCGATCCCGAAGGCCGGGGAGCACTCGGTGGGCGTGGACCGGCGCTTCGACCCGGAGCGCGGGCAGGTCTTCCACGGGCAGCAGGCCTTCGGCGTGTGGTTCGCGGGCGAGGACCTGAGCGTCCCGGTCAACTGGCGCCTCTTCCTGCCGGACCCCTGGGTGAACGACCGGAAGCGGCGCGACCGCGCGGAGGTCCCCGAGGAGGCCGGCGAGGAGACCATGGAGGAGTGCGCGGTCTCAGCGGCGCTCGACACCGCCCGCTGGCCCGACATCAGCCGCAAGCCGGTCCTCATCGACATCCGGGGCGGCGCGGGCCGGTCGGCGCTCGCCCGGCTCGCCGGGGCCGGGGTGCCGGTCGTGGCCCGGATCGGCCCGGGCTCCCGGCTCGCGATCGCGGACCGCTCGCTGCCCGGCTTCGGGGCGGGCCCGCTGTCCGCCGTGCAGATACTGGAGTCCCTCAAGGGACTGCGCCGGCCGGTGAGCTGGGTGGACACGGTGGGGGGCGTGCGGACCTCGCGCACCTCGCTCGCCACGGCCGTCCGGGTGGCGCTGCCGACGCCGGGCGGGGAGCGGATGCGCCCGCTGGTGCTGCTCGGCGAGTGGGACGACCCGCGGCGGGCCCCGTCCCGGGTGTGGATCAGCGACCTGACCGGTTCGCAGGCGGGCACCCTGCTGCGCCTGACCAAGCTCGTCCGCCGGGTGGAGCGGGACTTCGCCGAGGTCGGGGAGGAGGCGGGCCTCCGGGACTTCGTGGGCCGTTCGTTCCGCGGCTGGCACCGCCACATCACCCTGGCGTCGGCGGCGCACGCGGCGACGGTCCTGTCCGGGCAGTGGGAGTCGGGTTACGGCTCGGCGCGGGGGTACGGCCCCGGCTACGGCGCGCGGCGGACGGCGAGCTGAGGACCGGAGGCCCACCGGGCGACGACCGGCCCCGTCCGGGCTTCCCGTCAAGCCTCCTGCTCGGGCCTTCCATTCGGGCCCCCCGATCAGGCTTCCCGATCAAGCCTCCCGCTCAGGCCTTCCATTCAGGCCTCCCGATCAGGCCCCGGTCCGGCCCCCGTTCAGGCGCCGCGCTCCCGGGGGCAGGGCGGTTCGGGGGTGACGCGGCCGCGGGCCAGGGCCTCCCGGGTGCGCTGGAGCCGGAGCGCCAGCTGCACCTCCAGGACCTGGCCGGGCTTCTGCCACTCGGGCCCGAGGAGGTCACCGATCCGCTCCAGGCGGCGGGAGACCGTGTTGGGGTGCACGTGCAGCGCCTCGGCGGCGTTCGTCGGACTGCCGCCCGAGGCGAAGTACGCCTCCAGGGTGTGCGTGAGGTCGGTGAACCGCTCGGCGTCGTAGTCGAGCACGGGCCCGATCGCGGACTCCACGAAGCCGTCCACGTCGTTGTCGTCGGAGAGCAGCAGCCCCAGGAAGCCCAGGTCCCGCACGGAGGCGGCGGAGCCGGTGCCGCCGAGGGCGCTCATCGCGTCGAGGCAGCGCCAGGCCTCCCGGTGCATCCGCCCGACGGCGTCCGGGCTCCAGCCGGGCCCGGCGGAGGCGACGGAGACGGGGTGCCCGAGCAGCGGGGACAGCTCGGCGGCGACGGCCCGGGCGGCGGCCGAGGCGTCGTCCCCCGGCAGCAGCAGCACGATGCAGCCGCCCTGCACGGTCTTCAGCCCGGAGAGGCGGTACGCGTACGAGGACGCCCACACGACCGCCCGGCCCTGCTCGCCGCCCTCGGGCCGGGCGAGCACGAGGACGTGCGGCCGGCGCAGGTCGACGCCGAGGCGGCCGGCCCGCTGGGCGATCTGCTGCGGCGCGTGCGGCGGGTCCGCGATGAGGTCGTCGAGGAGTTCGTCGCGGACGGGGCCCTCCGCGACGGCCGTGGAGCGCCGCATGAGGAGGAGGAAGGCGACGGACTGGGCGGCGAGTTCGAGGAGCCGTTCGTCCTCCCCGGTGAGTCCGCCGGCGGCGTGGACCACGAGGCCGCCGAGGTCCTCGGAGCCCGCGATGACCGGCGCGACCCAGATGTCGTCGGCGGCGAGGACCGGGCGGCGGCGGGCGTGGGCGTCGAGCGAGGCCTTCTCGACCGCCTCCTCGGCGGCCTCCTCGTCGAGGCCGGGGACCTCCCCGACCAGGGCGAGGGACCGGCCGCCGGGGTCCCGGATCAGGACGCTCGCGTCGAGGGCGTCGGCGGCGGCCTTGGCCACGCTGCGCAGGTCGCCGCCCGCGAGGACCAGGTTCATGATGCGGCCGTGGGCCTCGCTGACGTGCCGCATCCGGGTGAGCCGGGTGCGCACCCGGGCGCTGTCCCGCTCCAGTTCGGAGACCTCGGCCCGGGTCCGGTCGAGGAGGCCGGCCTTCTCGACGGCGAGGGCGGCCAGGTCCGCGAGCGCGGCCAGGAGCCCGATCTCCTCGGAGGTGTGGTGGCGGACGCGCCGGTCCGCCCCGAAGAGGGTGCCGACGACGGTGTCGCCGCTGCGCAGCGGGGCGGCCACGATCGCGTGCAGCCCCTCGGCGCGCAGGGCCGCCTCGGCGGCCTCGTCGAAGGCGGGGGCGTGGACGCCCGCGTCGAGGGAGCCGGAGGGGGCGAACCGCTCGTCGGCGAGGTAGTCCGGGGTCCAGACGGGCACGCCGTGGAGCTGGACGGCGCCGCCGAGCCCGTACCCCTCGGCGATCCTGAGGCCGGGGGCGAGGCGGGGGCCCTCGGCGCGGCCGGGGCGCGTGCCCTCGGTGGTGTGGACGTAGCAGGAGCCGTGCGGGCCGCGCAGGGTGACGTACGCCAGGTCGAGGCCGAGGAGCCGGCGGGCGCGGCGGGTGATGACGTGCAGCAGTCCGTCGAGGTCGTAGGAGAGGGTCAGGTCGCGGGCGGTGTCGGCGAGGGCCTCGAGCCCGGCCTCGCGGCGCGCTTCGTGGGCGCGTTCGGCGTGGACCTGGCCGGCGAGGACGACGGCCCGCTCCAGGCGGCCGAGCTTCTCGGGGCCGAGGCCGTCGCGGCGGGCCTCGTCGAGGAGGGCGTCGAAGCGGGCGGACGGGGCCTGCCGGGCGAGGAGTTCGAGGACCGTGAGCAGCGGGTCCGCACCACCGGCTCCGTCCGCGCCGTGCGTGGTCATGGTCCGAGCTCCCGTATGTCGAGCAAAATCGGGCACCTGGGAGGAAACCCGTCCTGTCCGCCGAAACTAATTCGGCTTCGGGAACCGGTCAACGGTGAACTGCGGCACGTAGTTCCCGCCGGGGCGCCGGAGGGGTCCCCGCCGGGGCGGCCGAGGGGTTCTCACCCGGGTCCGGGGCCGACGGGCCGTCAGCCGACGGAGCCCGCCGGGACGAGGCGGGGGCGGGCCGGGGCGTACTGGGCGGGGACCCGGAGACCGGGGACGGGCCGCCCGCCGGTGTGCCGTCCGGCCAGGACCGAGCGCTGGAGGCGCCGCAGCCGCGCCGAGGGCTCCATGCCGCTCTCCGCCTTGAGGGCGAGGCGCAGCCGTTCGTAGACGACGAGGGCCTGGTCGTGCTGGCCGCAGCGCAGCAGGGCGGCCATGAGGTGGGCGTGCAGGGGCTCGTTGGTGCGGTGGCGGGCGACGAGTCCGGTGAGCTCCGGGACGAGTTCGGCGTGCCGGCCGAGGCCGAGCTGTGCTTCGAGCCACTGGTCGAGGACGCTGAGCCGGGAGGTTTCGAGGCGCTCGATCTCCCTGCGGAGGCGGGGCCCGGCGGCGACGCCCGCGTAGGGGTCGCCGCGCCACAGGGCCAGGGCCTCGCCGAGGCGGAGCGCGGCGCGCGGGAGGTCGCCGGCCTCCATGGCCCGGTAGCCGGCGCCGGCCGCGCGCTCGAACTGCCAGACGTCGTGGGCGCCGCCTCCGGTGTCGAGCCGGTAGCCGCCGGGCTGGGAGACGAGGACCGCGTCGGCGGTGCGCCGGTCGGACCAGCCGGCCCGCGGGTCGGCGGGACCGGTGCCGCGCAGGGCGTCCGCGATGAGGGCGCGCAGCCCGGCTATGTGGGCCTGGAGCTCGGCGCGGGCGCCGCGCGGCGCGCCGGACGGCCACAGCTCCTCGGTCAGGACCGTCACGGGGACGACCTGGTCGGCGCTGGCCGTGAGCAGGGCGAGGAGCTGCCGGGGCACGGCCGCCGTCGGGGTGATCGACACCCCGTTCTCACGTACCGACAGTCCCCCCAGGATCCGGACGTCCACCTTGCCCCCTCAGTGCCTGTGCGGTGTCTGCGCGCGGGATGACTCTCGATGATTAGAAAAGACCCCCGTAGGCATGTCAATAAGAAACCGTAGGGTACGGAATCACCTCCTGGGATATCGGGGTGATTCACCCCCTTTGTCCGGTTATCCGCGCATCGGTTTTTCGCCACTGGCTGAGAAGTCACCCGTGGCGAAAGGCTGTTTCCGGACTAGGGGGTACGCTTTCGGGGGTCCTCCGGGGGAGGCCGAGGGCCTTCGACCCACGACTTCGCGCCATAAACAGACGGCTCGGTACGGTTCGAAGACCGGCGCGGTCCCGGCTCGGCGCGGCCCGGGGAGGCGGCAAGGGGGGACGAGCGGGCCGCGAGGGGAGACGAAGGGGCGACGCGGGGGCGGCGAGGAGAGACGAAAAGGCGGCGGGCGGCGGGGGCGGCCCGTGGGCCGTTCCGTCCCGCCGCCCGCCGCGCGATGCCGGACCGAGCGTGTGCCGGACCGAGCGTGTATCGGACCGAGCGTGTGCCGGACCGAGCGTGTGCCGGACCGAGCGTGTGCCGGACCGAGCGTGTGCCGGACCGAGCGTGTGCCGGGCGTACGCCGGGGGCGCGCCCCCGGCCGTCCGTCAGCTGTACGGGTCGCCCGACCGCAGCTCCCCCTCCCCCGGCCCGCCGGGCTCCGACGGCTCCTCCGCCGGGCCGCGCAGGGACTCCGCCTTCCGTACCGCCTCGGCGAGCTCCCGCACCACCGCCGAGCCGGACCGCCCGGCGATCGCGTCGGCGTGTCCCGCGAGCGTCCCGAGCCCCGGCGCCCCCGGCAGCGCCCCGCCCCGCAGGGCGTCCGCGAAGTAGGCGGCGATCGCGGTCAGCTGGAGGCTGTCGTGGCCGCCGCCCCAGATGTCGGCGGTCAGCGCGCCGGTCGCGACGGTGCCGGAGCGCTCGCGCGGGGCCCGGGTGACGGGGTCGAGCCAGCGGACGGTGGCGGTGGCGACGGTCCCGGACGCCCCGGGCCTGGTCCGCACCGCGTACAGCGCGGTGACCGTGTGACCGGCCCCGATCTCGCCGCCGTCCACCCGGTCGTTCCGGAAGTCCTCGTCCGCGACCTCCCGGTTCTCGTACCCGATCAGCCGGAACTTCTCGACGGTCCGCCGGTCGAAGGCGACCTGCGCCCTGGCATCACGGGCGCGCAGCTCGACGTGGGCGGGCAGCTGGTCCACGAAGACCTTGCGGGCCTGCGCCGAGTCGGAGACGTACGTCGTCTGGCCGTCGCCCCTGTCGGCGAGCCTCTCCATGAGCGCGTCGCCGAACTCGCTGCCGACGCCGACGCCGAAGAGGGTGATCCCGTACTCCCTGCGCTCCTCGTCGATGCGGGCGAGGATCGTCTCCGCCTCGGTGGAGCCGGTGTTGGCGAGCGCGTCGGAGAGCAGCACGACCCGGTTGGTGGCGCCCTCGCGGTGGCCGGCGACGGCGGTGTCGTAGCCGGTGCGGACACCGGCCTCCACGTTGGTGGACGCGGCGGTCTCCAGGGAGCCCACCACCTCGCGGATCCGGTCCCGGGCCTCTCCGACGCGGGTCATGGGCAGCCGGGTCTCGGCCTCGGAGCTGAAGGTGACGAGCGCGATCGAGTCGTCGTCGCGCAGCTCGCCGACGAGGAGCCCCAGGGACTCCTTGACGAGGTCGAGCCGCCCCGGCTCGTCCATGGAGCCGGAGACGTCCACGACGAAGGTGAGCGCGGCGGGCGGGCGTTCGCCGCTCCGGTCCGCGCCCCGGGTGGCGAGCCCGACCCTGACCAGGGACCAGCCGTCACGGCCGGTGCGGGCGCCGTCGAGGGTGACGCCGAAGCCGTTGTCGGCGGGGCGCTCGTAGTTCGGGCGGAAGCTGTTGACGAACTCCTCGGGGCGCACGGTCGCCGGATCGGGCAGCCGCCCCTCGGCGAGGGCGCGGCGGGCGTAGCCGTACGAGGCGGTGTCCACGTCCAGGGCGAAGGTGGACAGGTAGTCGGGCGCGGGCGAGGGGGACCGCTGCTCGCCCTCGCGGGGTGCGGCCGTCCCGGTGCGGCCGCCGTCGGGGACGGCCGGTGCGGTGCGCCCGTCCTCCTTCGCGCTCCGGTCGGCGCCGCCTCCGCCGCCGGCCGCGCCGCAGCCCGTGAGGGCGATCCCGGCGGCGAGCAACCCCGCGAGCACGGCCGGAACCCGGGTCCGGCGGGGCCGGTTCCCTCTCTCCTCGTTCCGCTCCACGTCATCTCCCCCTCTTCGTAGGCCATTTGTGAATGTGACGAACGAAGGTCCCGGAAGGAGCATGCGAAGGAGTTGCGGATGGATCTCGATGCGGCAACGGCGACACGGGTGAACCTCGGTGGCATGGATTCGCCATCCTTCTCAACAGGGGTTGTCACCGTGTGAAGTCGCATGCGTACATTGAGTGGACATCGATCGGCGGGGGTGGTCAGCGGTGGCAGAGAGCGTGGGCTCCGTGATGCTCGCCCGTTCGGCGATGAACCGGGCCGCGACCGAGGGACAGCGGCCCGCGGGGCGTCCGGTCCGGGGCGCGCGGCGCATCAGCGCCGCGCTCGCCGGGCTGGCCGCCTCCACCCGGCACGAGCTGCTGACCTTCGACGACCCGGTCGCGTCCGCGGGCTACGCGATCCCCGGGCCGTTCCTGGAGCTGGCGGGAGCGTGCATGCGGGCCGCGGCGGAGCGGGCCGACGAGGTGCGCAGGATCGTGCCGCGGCACGCGCTGGCCCGGATCGAGGGAGGACTCCGGCTCCCCGGGCAGGCCCGGCTGGTGGAGGCGATCCCGTTCAAGATGATCCTGGTCGACCGGGCGGTGGCGGCGATCCCGCTCGACCTGGAACTGCTCTACAACGGGATGCTGCTGGTCCGGGACCCGGTGGTGGTCCGGGCCCTCGTCCGGGTCCACCAGGTCTGCTGGGCGATGGCCGAGGACCCCGCGGCGTACGCGGTGCCGTCCCCCTCGCCGCCGCCGGACGACCTGCCGCCCCAGCTGCGCCCGGTGCTCGACGCCCTGCTCGCGGGGCTCACGGACGAGACGGCGGCGGCCCGGCTCGGCATGTCCGCGCGGACCTACAGCCGGCGGGTCGGCGAACTGATGGCGGCCCTCGGCACGACGAGCCGCTTCCGCGCGGGCGCGGAAGCGGCTCGGAGGGGGTGGTTGTGAGGACCGTTCACCCGGTCAGGACACGATGTCCTTGCGGGCGAAGCCCCGGAAGGCGAGGGCGAAGAGGACCAGGGCGTACGTCAGGGAGATCGCCGTGCCCTTCACCATGCCGCCCCACTCCAGCTGGGGCTGGAGCGCGTCGATCCAGGCGAACTGCCAGTGCGCGGGCAGGAAGTCGCGCCAGTCGCCGAGTGCGGTGACGGCGTCCAGGACGTTGCCGACGATGGTGAGGCCGACGGCTCCGCCCACCGCGCCGAGCGGGGCGTCGGTGCGGGTGGACAGCCAGAAGGCGAGCCCGGCGGTGACCAGTTGGGAGGCGAAGACGAAGGCGGTGGCGATCCCGATCCTGAGCAGGGCGTCCCCGGCCGGGACCGAGCCGCCGGTCGGGAGCTGGAGCGGGCCCCAGCCGTAGGCGACCGTGCCCGCCGCCAGGGCCACCAGCGGGAGGAGGAGCATCGCGGCCGCGCTGTAGCCGAGCGCGACCGCCAGCTTGGAGGCGAGGAGCCGGGACCGGGGCACGGGCGCGGCGAGCAGGTAGCGCAGCGAGGACCAGCTGGCCTCGGAGGCGACCGTGTCCCCGCAGAACAGCGCCACGGGGACGACGAGGAGGAACCCGGCCGAGACGAAGAGGCAGGTGGCCGCGAAGTTGGCGCCGGAGGTCGTCGCCGTGTCGATCAGGGAGACGCGGCCGTCCCGGTCGCCGTCCCCGGTGCCGCCGATCGCGAAGGCCGCGATCAGGACGAACGGCAGGGCGACCAGGATGCCGCCCATCACCAGGGTGCGGCGCCGCTTCCACTGGCGCAGGGCCTCCACGCGCAGCGGCAGGGTGCGGCCGGGCCGGTAGCCGGGGGCGGACTCGGCCGCGCTCCCGGGCGGGGTGAGGGTGCTCGGGGTGCTCATGCGGCTCCTCCTCCGATCAGGGTCAGGAACGCGTCCTCCAGGCGCCGGTGCGGCCCGACCCCGGTCAGCGGCACGTCCAGGCGGACGAGTTCGCCGATGAGGGCGGTCGCGTCGGCGCCGTCGAGCCGGACCAGGAGTCCGCCGTCGGCGCGGGCGGCCGAGCCGACGCCCGGCAGGGCGCCGATCTTCTCGACGAGGGCGTCGGGGACGGGCGGGACGGGCTCGCCCTCGGGGGTGCGTTCGGCGAGGGTCACGAGGAGGGTGTCGCCGGAGCCGGTGATCTCCGCGACCGGACCGGCCTGCACCAGTTGCCCCCGGTCCATGACGACGAGGTGGGTGCAGGACTGCTCGACCTCCGCCAGGAGGTGGCTGGAGACGATGACGGTGCGGCCCCCGGCCGCGTACCGGATCATCACCTCCCGCATCTCCCGGATCTGCGGCGGGTCGAGGCCGTTGGTCGGCTCGTCCAGGATCAGCAGGTCCGGCAGGCCGAGCATGGCCTGGGCGAGGGCGAGGCGCTGGCGCATGCCCTGCGAGTAGGTGCGCACGGCGCGTTCCAGGGCGCCGCCCAGGTTCGCGATCCGCAGGGCCTCGTCCACGTGCGCGTCCTCGGCGGGGCGGCCGGTGGCCTTCCAGTACAGGTCGAGGTTCTCCCGGCCCGACAGGTGCGGCAGGAAGCCGGCGCCCTCGACGAAGGCGCCGACGCGGGAGAGGACCGGGGCGCCGGGCCGGATCGCCTGGCCGAAGACCCGGATCTCGCCCTCGTCGGGGGCGATGAGGCCCATCAGCATGCGCAGGGTGGTGGTCTTGCCGGCGCCGTTCGGGCCGAGGAGCCCGAGGACCTGGCCCTGCTCGACCCGGAAGGACAGGTCCTTGACGCTGTACCGTTCGCCGCCCTTGTACTTCTTGGACAGGCCGGTGATCCGGAGCGGTACGGCGGCGAGTGCCGGGTCGGGGGCGGGGGCGGCGGTCCTGCGCCGGGCCGTCAGGAGCAGGACGGCGGCGACGGCCAGGCCGATCAGCGGGAGGCCCCACACCCACCAGGGCAGGGCGGCGGCCCGGGTGGTGAGGCCGGGTGCGGCGGGCACGGCGAGGGGGCCCTCGACGGCGACGGTGTAGGAGGCGGGGGCGGCCGGGGAGGCGTAGCCGAGGTCGGTGGCGGCGACGACGAGGCGCAGCCGGTGCCCGGCCTCCACCTCGTGGTCGATCGCGGGCAGCGTCAGGGTGACGCTCCTGCCGTCCCGGGCGTCCTCGACGCGGACGGGGGCGACGAGCTGGGCGGGCAGCACCTGCTGCCGCCCGTCGGGGCCGACGTCGTACACCTTGGCGAAGAGGACGGCGGAGCCGTCGGCGGCGGTCGAGGTGACCTTGACGCGGACGGTCGGCGCGCCGGTGATCCGCAGCGTCTCCGCCTGCGGCTTCGCGTCGAAGCGGGCGTGCTGGCCGGGGAAGTCGAGGGAGAGGCCGACGCCGAGGGAGGAGAGGCCGGAGAGTCCGCCGCCGAGGCCGGGGACGGCGGAGACGGCGGGCGGGGCGCCGCCCGGCGGGTTGGCGAAGGTCTGCGGGGCGCCGGAGAGGGCGAGGGCCGTGGTGCCGGAGGCGAGGCCCGGGTAGCGGTCGGCGGTCGCGGCGCGGAGGGTGGCCCGGCCGTTGGTGGAGTCGACGCCGCCGGTGCGGCTGACGCGGAAGGCGGGGCCGGTGTCCACGGAGGCGTCGCGCTTCAGCCAGCGGTCGAACCAGGCGCCGACGCGCCGCTCGACGCGTTCGGCCTCCTGGTCGCCGCCGTCGTGGCCGCCGGAGGTCCAGTCGACGGCGACGGGGGCGCCGTTGGCGGCGAGGGCCCGGGCCATGGCGTCGGACTGGGCCAGGGTGAACAGCGAGTCGGACTGGCCCTGCACGAGGAGCGCGGGCACCTTGATCCGGCCGCCGACGGCGGACGGACTGCGGGCTTCGAGCAGCGCGCGGGCGGCGTCGTCGGGCTTCCCGGAGACGGCGACGCGCTGGTAGAGCGCGCACAGCTCGGCGGTGAAACGGCCGCAGGCGGGGGGCTTGGCGGGGGCGGCCCTCCCGGCCCCGGCGGGGGCCTTCCCGGCGGCCGGGGCCTCACCGGTGGCGGGCCCGTCCCCCGTACCGGAGCCGGTCCCCGTGCCCGGGCCGATCCCGGCGCCGGCACCGGCCCCGTTCCCGGCCGAGAAGAAGATGCCGGCCCAGAGCTTCTTGAAGACGCCGTTCGGGAAGAGGGCGTCGGCGAGGTTCCAGTACGTGATCCGGGGGGCGATCGCGTCGACGCGCGGGTCGTGCCCGGCGGCGAGCAGGGAGATCGCGCCGCCGTAGGAGGCGCCGCTGACGCCGACGCGCGGGTCGCCCGCCTCGTCGAGGAGGACCTCGGGCCGCGCGGCGAGCCAGTCGATCAGCCGGCTGACGTCCTTCACCTCGTGGTCGGGGTCGTTGAGGCCGATCTCGCCGGTGGAGGCGCCGAAGCCGCGGGCGGACCAGGTCAGGACGGCGTAGCCCTCGCGGGCCAGGCCCTCGGCCTGGGCGCGCACGTCCTCCTTGGAGCCGCCGAAGCCGTGGCCGAGCAGGACGGCGGGCCTGCGCCCGTCGCCGTCGCCGGTGAAGTACGAGGTGTCGAGCCGTACGCCGTCGACGTCGAGCGTCCGGTCCGCGCGGTGCACGGGCGGTGGATCGTCCGAGGCGACGGCGGTCCAGGTGCCGGCACCCGCGAGGACGGTGAGCGCGGCGGTGACCGCGGCCCACCGGGGAAGTCGGAGTCGCATGGTCCCGAGCCTAAGCGGCACCCCTGGGGACCGCGGTGACCCGAAGGCGGAGGTCCCGCACCTCCTGGGGTCGTACGGGGTACGGTCCGCGTACCGCAGGCGCGGTACGAGGGACCCTGGAGGGCACGTGATCGAGATCCGGCGGGCGACGACGGTGGCCGAACTGGTCGCGGCGGAGCACCTCTACGACGGCCCGGCGCGGGAGGAGTGGGCGGCCCGCTTCCTGGCGGCGCCGGGGCACCTGATGCTCGTCGCCTACACGGAGGACGGCTTCCCGGCCGGCTTCGTGTCCGGGGTCGAGATGGTCCACCCGGACAAGGGCACGGAGATGTGCCTCTACGAGCTGTCGGTGGACGAGGCGCACCGGCGGCGCGGCACGGGCCGGGCCCTGACGGAGGCCCTGCTCGCGGCGGCCCGGGAGCGCGGCTGCCGCGGCGCCTGGGTGGGCGTGGACACGGACAACGCCCCCGCCCTGGCGACCTACCGCGCGACCGGGGCGGCGGACGAGGGGGTCTTCGCGATGCTGGGCTGGACCCTGCCGGACGGAGAGGCGGCGCCTCCTGCCTGAACGGGCGGCTCCACCGGGCGCAGGGCCTCCGGTCCGCCGGTCTCCTTGAACGCGACCGCCCTCGTCCGTCTCCCCCTGTACGGGCGCCCCGCGGCCGCCGGCCGCTCGCGCACGTGATCGTCTCCGGTGCTTCCGATCGCCGGAACCGCCGGCCGGGGCCACGTGTGCCCCTGCCGGGGAAGGCGGCCGGCGTCGTGCCCGGGAAGGCCGAAGGCCCCCGGGGCGCGGGTGCGCTCCGGGGGCCGTGCCCGTCCCGTCAGTGGTTGCGCGGGAAGCCCAGGTCGACGCCGGCCGGGGCCTCGGAGGGGTCGGGCCAGCGGGTGGTGACGACCTTGCCGCGGGTGTAGAAGTGCACGCCGTCGTTGCCGTAGATGTGGTGGTCGCCGAAGAGCGAGTCCTTCCAGCCGCCGAAGGAGTGGTAGCCCACCGGGACCGGGATCGGGACGTTGACGCCGACCATGCCGGCCTCGACCTCCAGCTGGAAGCGGCGGGCCGCGCCGCCGTCGCGGGTGAAGATCGCGGTGCCGTTGCCGAACGGCGAGGCGTTGATGAGGGCGAGGCCCTCCTCGTACGTCTCGGCGCGCAGCACGCAGAGCACCGGGCCGAAGATCTCGTCCTGGTAGGCCTTGGCCGTGGTGGGGACGCGGTCCAGGAGGGAGAGGCCGATCCAGTGCCCGTCCTCGTGGCCGTCGACGGTGTACCCGGTGCCGTCGAGGACGACCTCGCAGCCCTCGTCCGCCGCGCCGTGGACGTAGGAGGCGACCTTGTCGCGGTGGGCGGCCGTGATGAGCGGGCCCATCTCGGAGGTGGGGTCGGTGCCGGGGCCGATCTTGATCTTCTCGGCGCGCTCGCGGATCTTGTCCACGAGCTCGTCCGCGATCGAGCCGACGGCCACGACGGCCGAGATCGCCATGCAGCGCTCGCCGGCGGAGCCGTACGCCGCCGAGACGGCCGCGTCGGCCGCCGCGTCGAGGTCGGCGTCCGGGAGGACCAGCATGTGGTTCTTGGCGCCGCCGAGCGCCTGGACGCGCTTGCCGTTGGCGGAGGCGGTGGTGTGGATGTACCGGGCGATCGGGGTGGAGCCGACGAAGGAGATCGCGGAGACGTCCGGGTGCTCCAGCAGCCGGTCCACGGCCACCTTGTCACCGTGCAGGACGTTGAAGACGCCGTCCGGCAGACCGGCCTCGGCGAGCAGCTCGGCGATCTTCAGGGACGGGGAGGGGTCCTTCTCGCTCGGCTTGAGGACGAACGTGTTGCCGGTCGCGATGGCGATCGGGAACATCCACATCGGCACCATGGCCGGGAAGTTGAAGGGCGTGATGCCCGCGACGACGCCCACCGGCTGGCGGATCGAGGCCACGTCCACGCGGTTGGAGACCTGGGTGGAGAGCTCGCCCTTGAGCTGGGTGGTGATGCCGCAGGCCAGGTCGACGATCTCCAGGCCGCGCGCGACCTCGCCGAGCGCGTCGGAGTGCACCTTGCCGTGCTCGGCGACGATCAGCTCGGCGATGGCGTCGCGGTTGGCGTCGAGCAGCGCGCGGAACTTGAAGAGGATCGTGGTGCGCTGGGCCAGCGAGGAGGTGCCCCAGGTGGCGAAGGCGGTCTTGGCGGCGGCCACCGCCGCGTCGACCTCCTCGACGGAGGCGAGCGCGACCCGGGTGGTCACGGCGCCGGTGGCCGGGTCGGTGACCGGACCCCAGTTGCCCGACGTGCCCTCGACGGTCTTGCCACCGATCCAGTGGTCGACGGTCTTGACGGTGTTCGTCATGACGAAATGCTCCTTAGAGATGGCGGCGTCGGGCGGTGACGTGCCGGTCGTACTCCTCCCGGGCCTCGACCGCCGCCTTGCGGGTCGCGGTCTCGGCCACGGGCACATCCCACCACGCCGGGGCCGGGGGCGGGCCCGACACTGTGTCGGGCGTTTCGGTCTCGACGTAGACACATGTGGGAACCGTCGCCGCCCGCGCCTCCCGGAGGGCTTCCCGCAGGCCACGGACGGTGCGGGGGCGCAGCACCCGCATGCCGAGGGAGGCGGCGTTGGCTCCGAGGTCGACGGGGAGCGGCGGCCCGGTGAACCCGCCGTCCGCGTCCCGGTACCGGTAGTCGGTGCCGTACCGCTCGGCGCCGACGGCCTCCGAGAGGCCGCCGATGGAGGCGTACCCGTGGTTCTGGAGGACGACCAGCCTCAGCGGCAGGCGCTCCTGCACGGCGGTGACGATCTCGGTGGGATTCATCAGGTACGTCCCGTCCCCGACGAGCGCCCAGACGGGCCGGCCGGGGGCGGCGAGGAGGACGCCGATCGCGGCGGGGATCTCGTATCCCATGCAGGAGTAGCCGTACTCGACGTGGTACTGGTCGGCCGAGCGGGGCCGCCACAGCTTGTGGAGGTCGCCCGGGAGCGATCCGGCGGCGTTGATCAGGATGTCGCTCGCGTCGACCAGGGTGTCGAGTGCGCCGAGGACCTGGGTCTGGGTGGGGCGGGCGTCCTCGTCGGGGGCGGCGTAGGCGGCGTCGACCCGCTCCTGCCACCGCCGTTTGGACGCGGCCCACCTCCCCGTGTCCCGTCGGCTGTCGCCCAGGGCCTCCGTGAGGGCGGTCAGGCCCTCGCGGGCGTCGGCGACGAGCGGCAGCGCGGCCTGCTTGTGGGCGTCGAAGCCGGTGACGTTGAGGTTGAGGAAGCGGGCGCCCCCGGGGAAGAGGGTGCCGGAGGCGGTGGTGAAGTCGGTGTAGCGGGTGCCGACGCCGATGACGAGGTCGGCGGTACGGGCCAGGGCGGCGGCGGTCTCCGTGCCGGTGTGGCCGACACCGCCCACGTCGCAGGGGTGGTCGTACGGCAGGGCACCCTTGCCGGCCTGGGTGGTGGCGACGGGCAGACCGGCGCACTCGGCGAAGGTCCGCAGGGCCTCCTCGGCTCCGCTGTACCGCACGCCGCCGCCCGCGACGACCAGGGGCCGCTCGGCGGCCCTCACCGCCCGTACGGCCGCGTCGAGTTCGGCCGCGTCGGGGCGGGGGCGGCGGACGCGCCAGGTCCGCTCGGCGAAGAACTCCTCGGGCCAGTCGTACGCCTCCGCCTGCACGTCCTGGGGCAGGGCGAGGGTCACGGCGCCGGTCGCGGCGGGGTCGGTGAGGACCCGGGCGGCTTCGAGGGCGGCCGGGACCAGGGCCTCGGGGCGGCCGACCCGGTCGAAGTACACCGAGACGGGCCGCAGGCAGTCGTTGACGGACACGTCGCCCGCGGACGGGAGTTGGAGCTGCTGGAGGACGGGGTCGGCGGGCCGGGTCGCGAAGGTGTCGCCGGGGAGGAGCAGGACGGGCAGGCGGTTGACGGTGGCGAGGGCGGCGCCGGTGACGAGGTTGGTGGCGCCGGGGCCGATGGAGGTGGTGACGGCGTGCGCGGAGAGGCGGTTCGACTGGCGGGCGTAGCCGACGGCGGCGTGGACCATGGCCTGTTCGTTGCGGCCCTGGTGGAAGGGCATGAGCGCGCGGTCCTCAACGAGCGCCTGCCCGGTCCCGGCGACGTTCCCGTGCCCGAAGATCCCCCAGGTGGCGGCGATCAGGCGGCGGCGCTCGCCGTCGCGCTCGGTGTACTGGGCGGCGAGGAAGCGGACGAGGGCCTGGGCGGTGGTGAGCCGGACGGTGCTCATGCGGGCCTCCTCGCGTCCTGCGGGGCGGGTCGGGCGGTGCTCACGCGTACCCCTCCGCGTACTCCGGGTGGAAGCGGATCTTCCACTCGCGTTCGGTACCGGGGCCCGCCATCACGTTGAGGTAGTACAGGTCGTGACCCGGCTGGGCGATCGAGGGGCCGTGCCAGCCGTCGGGGACGAGGACCGCGTCGCCGTCGCGGACCTCGGCGAGCAGGTCGGCGCCGCCGGGCCGGGAGGGCGAGATCCGCTGGTAGGCGAGGCCGTGCGGGCCCTGGACCTCGTAGTAGTAGATCTCCTCCAGGACGGATTCGGCGCCGGGCAGGTGCTCGTCGTGCTTGTGCGGCGGGTAGGAGGACCAGTGGCCGCCGGGCGTGACGACCTCGACGGCGATGAGCCGGTCGCAGTCGAAGGCGTCGGCGGAGGCGAAGTTCCGCACCTCGCGGGCGCGGTCGCCGCTGCCCCGGGTCTCCACGGGAACCTCCGGCGCGGGACCGTAGCGGGCGGGGAGTCGTCGCCCGCACCTCGCTCCTGCCAAAGCGAAGCGGCCCCCCGCGCCGGAGGCGATCTGGGCGTGGGCGTCGCGCGGTACGTAGGCGAAGTCGGTCACCCCGTCGAACACGCTCGCGCGGCCCCGGAGTTCGAAGATCCCGCCGTCGACGCGCACGCTACAGGCACCGGAGAGGGGAAGCACGGTCCATTCGGAATCCCCGCTCGCGAAGGAGTGGACCTCTCCCGGCCGGAGGGTGAGGACGCGGAGCGCGGAGTACGCCCATCCGGCCCGCGCGGGGTCGATGTCGACGGCGTACGGGCCCCGGGCGGCGGTCCCGGCGGGGAGGTGGAGGGACGCGGGGTGGTGGAGGGACGCGGGGTGGAGGGGTGCGGAGTGGTCGGGGCTCGGGCTCATGGCGGTCATCCCTACCCCCTTTCCGGAAGCGTTCCCGTACCGGTCGTTCCCGCACTGGTCGTTCCCGTCCCCCGGGCGAGGGCTTCGGCGATCTCCGCCGGGTCCGGCATGGCGGAGGAGCAGGCGAGCCGGCCCGCGACGATCGCGCCGGCGGCGTTGGCGCGGCGCAGGGCCTCTTCGAGGTCCCGGCCGGTGAGGAGGCCGTGGACGAGCGCCCCGCCGAACGCGTCGCCCGCCCCCAGGCCGTTGACGACCTCCACCGGCAGCGGCGGCACCTCGGCGCGGGTGCCGTCGGAGGCCAGCGCGAGGACGCCCTTCGGGCCCTGTTTGACGACGGCGAGCCGGACGGTGCCGCCGTCGGAGGCGAGCAGGGCGCGGGCGGCGGCCTCCGGGTCCCGCTCCCCCGTCGCGACCTCGCACTCGTCGAGGTTGCCGACGGCGACGGTGGCGTGGCGCAGGGCCTCGGCGTAGTACGGGCGGGCCTCGTCCGGGTCCGTCCAGAACACCGGCCGCCAGTCCAGGTCGAACACGGTGGTCCCCCCGGTGCCGGCTCTGGCCCGCAGCGCCTCCAGGGTCGCGGCACGGCTCGGCTCGGCGCACAGTCCGGTGCCGGTGGCCCAGAAGACCCGGGCGGAACGGATCGCGCCGAGGTCCAGCTCGTGCGGGTGGATCTCCAGGTCGGGGGCCTTGGGCAGCCGGTAGAAGTAGAGCGGGAAGTCGTCGGGCGGGAAGACCTCGCAGAAGGTGAGGGGGGTGGGGTACGCGGCGACCTCGGTCACCCAGCGGTCGTCCACCCCGAAGCCCTTGAGCTCCCGGTGCAGGAAGGTGCCGAAGGGGTCGGCGCCGGTACGGGAGACGAGCGCGGTGCGCAGGCCGAGCCGGGCGGCGGCGACGGCCACGTTGGCCGGGGAGCCGCCGAGGAACCTGCCGAAGCTCTCGACCTGGTCGAGCCCGACGCCGGTCCGGAGCGGATAGAGGTCCACGCCGAGGCGCCCCATGGTGATCAGGTCGTACGGCTCCGTCTCCACGTGCCACCCTTCGCCCTCGGCCCCGTCCCCAGGTCTAGTCGTCCGCCCGGAGGCGTGTCAACGACATGTCCGGACATACGGGCCTCCGAGCGCGCTTGACGGTGGTCCCGGCCCCGGTCAGGGTGGCTGTCATGACGAAGCCGTCGCCACAGCCGTCGTCCCGGTCGTCCCGGTCGTCCCCGTCCTCGACGCCTTCCCCCCCTTCCGCGCCGACCCGCATCCGCGTCGGTTCCGCCCCGGACTCGTGGGGGGTGTGGTTCCCCGAGGATCCCCGGCAGGTGCCCTGGCAGCGCTTCCTCGACGAGGTGGCGGGCGCGGGGTACGAGTGGATCGAGCTCGGCCCGTACGGCTATCTGCCCACCGATCCGGCGGTGCTCGCGGAGGAGACCGCCCGGCGCGGTCTGCGGGTCTCGGCGGGGACGGTCTTCACCGGCCTGCACCACGGCTCGGACGTCTGGGACCGGACCTGGGTGCACGTCGCCGAGAACGCGGCCCTGGCACAGGCGATGGGGGCGGGCCACCTGGTGGTCATCCCGTCGTTCTGGCGGGACGACCGGACGGGCGAGGTCCTGGAGGACCCCGTCCTGACCGCCGGGCAGTGGCGGGACCTGACCCGCCTGACGGAGCGTCTGGGCCGGGAGGTGCGCGAGCGGTACGGGCTGCGGACCGTCGTCCACCCGCACGCGGACACGCACCTGGACGGCGAGGAGAGCGTGACGCGCTTCCTCGACGCCACCGACCCGGAGGCGGTCTCGCTCTGCCTGGACACCGGGCACTACGCGTACGCCGGCGGGGACAGCGTCGAGCTGATCGAGACCTACGGCGAGCGGATCGGCTATCTGCACCTGAAGCAGGTCGATCCGGCGGTCCTGGCGGAGGTGGTGGCCGAGGGGACGCCGTTCGGCCCGGCGGTGGCGCGGGGCGTGATGTGCGAGCCGCCGTCCGGGGTGCCCGCCCTGGAACCGGTGCTCGCCGCCGCCCGCGCCCTGGACGTGGACCTCTTCGCCATCGTCGAGCAGGACATGTACCCGTGCGCCCCGGACGTCCCGTACCCGATCGCCCTGCGCACCCGGCGCTTCCTCCGCTCCTGCGGGGTGTGACCGGGCCCGTACCGCGCGCGTACCGTCACGGGCCGGGCCGGCGCACGCGGACACACCGCCGGTCCGATGCATCACTTCCGTCACGCGCGTCCCTCCTTCGTCACGCTTTTCTCCGTTACGCGGGTTTCCCGTCACAGGCGCGTGACAGGCGCTCTCCTCCTGTCTGAGGGGGTCGTTGCAGGGGGCACAGACTCAGTGATCGCCAACGCCCACCCGCAGCGCCCCCGAACGGCACCCCCGCCGCCGCTGCGCGGTGCGCAGGGAGGTGCCAGGCATGACGGACAAGAGGCTCTGGTCGTACAAGGACATCGCGGCGCACATCCGGGTGCAGCCGGACACCGTCCGCTCCTACCGGAAGCACGGGCTGCTTCCGCCGCCCGACCACGTCGAGTCGGGCAAGCCCTTCTGGTACGCGGACACGATCCGCGCCTGGGTCGCGAGCCGCCCCGGCAACCGGGCCCGCCGCGACTGAACCGGGTCCGCCAGGACCGACCCGGGCCCGCCACGACCCGCCCGACCTGTTCCCCGTCCCCGTCCCCCGTCCCGTCCGACGCCGGGTCCCGGATCCTCCTTCCGGGCCCGGCGTCCCGTCTTTCGTGACGAGGCCGGCGGGCGGGCGTCCTGACGCCGTCAGCGGGCGGCGCTGTACTCCTTGTCCCTGGTCTCCCTGCCGTCGGCGGTCTCCTCCGGGGTGGCGGGACCGGCCGGGGTCCGGGCCGGGCCGTCCGACTCGCTGAGGCCGAAGCGGTCGTGGAAGCGGCGCAGCGGTCCCGGGGCCCACCAGGTGAGGCGGCCGGTCAGCTTCATCACGGAGGGGACCAGGAGGCTGCGGACCACCATCGCGTCCATGAGGACGGCGAGGGCGACCCCCAGGCCCAGCATCTTGGTGTTGGTGACGCGGGAGGTGCCGATGGCGACCATGACGACGGCGAGGATGACGGCGGCGGCGGTGATCAGGCCGCCGGTGCGGCTCAGGCCGAAGCGGACGGAGTGCTCGTGGTCGCCGGTGGCGTCGTGCTCCTCCTTGATCCGGGAGAGCAGGAACACCCCGTAGTCCATGGAGAGCCCGAAGGCCACGCAGAACATGAGCACGGGCAGGGTGGTCTCGATGTCGCCGGTGGGCGTGAAGCCGAGGAGCCCGGCGAGGTGTCCGTCCTGGAAGACCCAGACGACGGCGCCGAACATGGCCGTGAGGCTCAGGGCGTTGAGGACGACGGCCTGCACGGGGACGACGACGCTTCCGGTGAGCAGGAAGACCAGGAGCAGGGTGACGAGGACGATGGCGCCCGCCGCCCAGGGCAGCCGCTCGGCTATGGCGTCCTTGGAGTCGACCAGGACGGCGGCCGGTCCGGTGACGGAGGTGTCGAACGGCGCTTCGGCGGCGCGCAGTCCGCCGACGACCCGCTGGGCCCCGGCGCCGACGGCCTCGCCGTCGGGCACGACGGTGAAGTAGGCGCGCGCGGTGTCGCCGCCGCCCGTGGTGACCGGCCCGTCGACCCGGCCGACGCCGTCGACGACCTCGATCCGCTCGCGGTAGGCCGCGTACTGGGCGGGGGTGGCCGGGCCCTCGGCGAGGACGGTGATCCCGCCGCCGGGGTCGCCGGGGAAGCCGTCCCTCAGCTCGTCCTGGACGATCCGGGAGGAGGCGGTGGCGGGGAGCTGGCGGTCGTCGGCCGTGCCGAACTCCACGCCGAGGAAGGGCAGTCCGAGCAGGACGAGTCCGGCGGTGGTGAGGACGGCGAAGACGGGCGCCCTGCGCATCACCAGGCCCGCGGCGCGCGCCCAGCCGGCGCCGGAGGCGTCCTCGCGGGGCTCCCGGCCGCGCCGGACCAGGCGCCGCAGGTCCAGGGCGTCGACCCGGTGCCCGAGGAGCACGAGGGCCGCCGGGAGCAGGGTGAGCGCGGCGGTGGCGGCGAGGAGGACGACCGCGATCCCGGCGTACGCGAAGGAGCGCAGGAAGTACTGCGGGAAGACCAGCATCGCGGCGAGCGAGACGGCGACGGTCAGGGCGGAGAAGAGCACGGTCCGCCCGGCCGTGCGCAGGGTGGTGCGGACGGCGGTGTGCGTGTCGGCGCCGGCGGCCAGCTCCTCGCGGTAGCGGCGGACGACGAACAGGGCGTAGTCGATGGCGAGTCCGAGGCCGAGCGCGGTGGTCAGGTTCTGCGCGAAGACGGAGACGTCGGTGAACTCGGTGAGCCCGCGCAGGATCGCGTTGGTGCCGAGGACGGCGACGATGCCGACGCCCAGGGGCAGCAGGGCGGCGACGGCGCTGCCGAAGACCATGACGAGCAGGACGAGGGTGAGCGGCAGGGCGATGAGCTCGGCCCGCAGCAGGTCCTCCTCGATGAGCGTCTGCATCTCGTGGCGGACGGCGAGCTCGCCGCCGAGCGCGACCTCCACGGGGCCGTGGGCGCCCCGGTAGGAGGGGGCGATCCGGTCGAGGACGGCCGCGGCGTCCTTCTCCTCGCCGGTGATCCGGGCGGCGATCACGGCCTTGCGGCCGTCCTCGGAGCGGAGGGCGGGCGAGCCGGTGGACCAGTAGGAGCCGACGCCCTCGACGCCCGGTTCGGCGCCGAGCCGCTCGGCGAGCCGCCGGGCCTCGGCGGCGACGGCCGGGGCGTCGGTCCCGGCCGTGCCGGAGTCGACGAGGAGGAGCAGGTTCGGCCGGGAGCCGGGGAAGTGCCGCTCCAGGGCCTCGGACGCGTACGTGGACTCGGCGGCCGGGTCCTCCCAGCCGCCGCTGCCCATGCGGTCGGCGACCCCGCCGCCGGCCAGGACGGCGAGGACGGTGAGCACGAGCGCCGCGAACAGCGTGAGCCGGGGCCGCGCGGTCACGAACCGCGTCCAGCCCCCGGCCCGGGGGCGGCCCCCGCCCCCGGCGACCCCGCCGCCCCCGGATGCTGTTCCTCCGCCGTGCCCGGGCGCAGCTCCCCCGCCGCCCCCGGTCGCGGCGCCGGGCCCGGCGCCCGCCCCACGGCCACCCCGTCCTCCGGGTCCCCCGCCGCTCCCGGGCCGGGCGTCGGCCTCCCCGCCCCTCCCGGCGCCGGACCCGCCCCCACCTGGTG
>JNWL01000021.1 GCA_000716465.1 Streptomyces bikiniensis | reverse complement strand
CCGCACCCCCCAAAACCCCCGCGGCCCCCACAACCCCCGCGGCCCCCGACCCCGCCGACGAGCGGCTGCGTCGCTGGCGGCTCGTCCTCGGCGGGGACGGTGCCGACGGCACCGGGCGGACGCTCACCGGGACCGACGCCGCCGTGGACGGAGCCCTCGCCGCCCTCTACGACCGGCACCCGGACGACCACGGCCACAACCGCGACCGCACGAGCACCGGCCCCGGCACCGTCACCGGCCCCGGGCGGAGCCGTACGGCAGGGCTCGGCGCCTCCGCGCCCTCCGTCGTCCGCTGGCTCGGCGACATCCGCACGTACTTCCCCGCCCCCGTCGTCCAGGTCATGCAGCGCGACGCGATCGACCGGCTCGGCCTCGCCACCCTCCTCCTGGAGCCGGAGATGCTGGCGGCCGTCGAGCCCGACGTGCACCTCGTCGGCACCCTCCTCTCCCTCCGCGAGGCCATGCCCGAGACCACCAGGGAGACCGCACGCGCCGTCGTCCGCAAGGTCGCCGACGACCTGACGGAGCGCCTCGCCGCCCGCACCCGCGCCACCCTCACCGGCGCGCTCGACCGCTCCGCCCGCACCAGCCGGCCCCGCCACCGGGACGTCGACTGGAACCGCACGATCCGCGCCAACCTCAAGAACCACCTGCCCGAGCACCGCACGGTCGTCCCCGAGCGGCTCGTCGGCCACGCCCGCGCCGCCCGGGGCGTACGGAAGGAGGTCGTGCTCTGCGTCGACCAGTCCGGCTCCATGGCGGCCTCCGTCGTCCACGCCGCCGTCTTCGCCGCGGTCCTCGCCTCCCTGCGGACGCTCGCCACCCGGCTCGTCGTCTTCGACACCTCCGTCGTCGACCTGACCGACCGGCTGGACGACCCCGTCGACGTCCTCTTCGGAACCCGGCTCGGCGGCGGCACCGACATCGACCGGGCCCTCGCCCACTGCCAGGCGGGCATCACCCGCCCCGCCGACACCGTCGTCGTCCTCGTCAGCGACCTGTACGAGGGCGGCATCCGCGGCGGACTGACGAAGCGGATCGCGGCGATGAAGGCCGCCGGCACGCAGTTCGTGGCCCTGCTCGCGCTCTCCGACGAGGGCACCCCCGCCTACGACCGCGACCGGGCCGCAGAGCTCGCCGCGCTGGGCGTCCCGGCCTTCGCCTGCACCCCCGACCTCTTTCCGGAGATCATGGCCGCCGCCCTGGAGAAGCGCCCCCTGCCGATACCCGCCGGCTGACCTCCGCGGGGCGACCCGGAGTGCGGAATCCGTCGTCGCGGGCCACTCGCACGGGTGGACGGAGAGCGACTGAGTCCCATATCACAGCGGCCTCGAGGCGCCCCTCACTCCGCCGCCCCGCGCGCCGTGAGCAGCCGGAACCCCGGGCCCCGCCTGCCACGACCGCCGCGGGCCGCCCTCCCGCGACCCCCGCGGACGGTCCCGCCGCCCTCACGCCCTGTGACCCGTATCACCGCTCTCCTGTGATCTGCGATTTAGGGACCCACGGCACACGGCGATAACCTGCGAGACGGACATGCCGCGTCCACGGACACCGTGTACGCCTCCCTTGTGACAGAGCAGTCACGTTGCCCTCCGCGGCACGCCCACGCAGACAACGAACCGCGATCATCAGAAAAGGGACGGACGCGCGTGGACCTGTTCGAGTACCAGGCGAGGGACCTCTTCGCCAAGCACGGTGTACCGGTGCTGGCCGGTGAAGTCATCGACACGCCTGAGGCGGCGCGCGAGGCCACCGAGCGTCTTGGCGGCAAGTCGGTCGTCAAGGCGCAGGTGAAGGTCGGCGGCCGCGGCAAGGCCGGCGGCGTGAAGCTGGCCGCCACCCCGGACGAGGCCGTCGCCCGCGCGACGGACATCCTCGGGATGGACATCAAGGGCCACACGGTCCACAAGGTGATGATCGCGGAGACCGCTCCGGAGATCGTCGAGGAGTACTACGTCTCGTACCTCCTCGACCGCACCAACCGCACCTTCCTGGCGATGGCCTCCGTCGCCGGCGGCATGGACATCGAGGAGGTCGCCGCGACGACCCCCGAGAAGCTCGCCAAGGTGCCGGTCGACTCCAACAAGGGCGTCGACATCGAGAAGGCCCGCGAGATCGTGGCCCTGGCGCAGTTCCCGGCCGACGTGGCCGAGAAGGTCGCCGAGGTCCTCGTGACCCTGTGGGACACCTTCGTCGCCGAGGACGCGCTCCTCGTCGAGGTGAACCCGCTGGCCAAGGTCGCCTCCGGCGACATCCTGGCCCTCGACGGCAAGGTCTCCCTCGACGAGAACGCCGACTTCCGCCAGCCCGGGCACGAGGCCCTGGAGGACAAGGCGGCGGCCAACCCGCTCGAGGCCGCGGCCAAGGCCAAGGGCCTCAACTACGTCAAGCTCGACGGCGAGGTCGGCATCATCGGCAACGGCGCCGGCCTGGTCATGTCGACCCTGGACGTCGTCGCGTACGCCGGTGAGAACCACGGCGGCGTGAAGCCCGCCAACTTCCTCGACATCGGCGGCGGCGCCTCCGCCGAGGTCATGGCGAACGGCCTGGAGATCATCCTGGGCGACCCGGACGTCAAGTCCGTGTTCGTCAACGTCTTCGGCGGCATCACCGCCTGCGACGAGGTCGCCAACGGCATCGTCCAGGCCCTGGAGCTCCTCGCCTCCAAGGGCGAGGAGGTCACCAAGCCGCTGGTCGTGCGCCTCGACGGCAACAACGCCGAGCTGGGTCGCAAGATCCTGTCGGACGCCAACCACCCGCTGGTGCAGCGCGTGGACACCATGGACGGAGCGGCCGACAAGGCCGCCGAGCTCGCGGCTGCGAAGTAAGGGACGAGGGACACCAGAGCCATGGCTATCTTCCTCAACAAGGACAGCAAGGTCATCGTCCAGGGCATGACCGGTGCCACGGGCATGAAGCACACCAAGCTCATGCTGGGTGACGGCACCAACATCGTCGGCGGCGTGAACCCGCGCAAGGCCGGCACCAAGGTCGACTTCGACGGCACCGAGGTGCCGGTCTTCGGCACCGTCGCCGAGGCCATCAAGGAGACCGGCGCCGACGTCTCGGTCCTCTTCGTGCCGCCGGCCTTCGCGAAGGCCGCCGTCGTCGAGGCCATCGACGCCGAGATCCCCCTCGCGGTCGTCATCACCGAGGGCATCGCCGTCCACGACTCCGCCGCGTTCTACGCGTACGCCGTGGAGAAGGGCAACAAGACCCGCCTCATCGGCCCGAACTGCCCCGGTCTCATCACGCCGGGCCAGTCCAACGCCGGCATCATCCCGGGCGACATCACGAAGCCGGGCCGCATCGGCCTGGTCTCGAAGTCCGGCACGCTGACGTACCAGATGATGTACGAGCTCCGTGACATCGGCTTCTCGTCCGCCGTCGGCATCGGTGGCGACCCGGTCATCGGCACCACGCACATCGACGCCCTGGCGGCCTTCGAGGCCGACCCGGAGACCGACCTGATCGTCATGATCGGCGAGATCGGCGGCGACGCCGAGGAGCGTGCGGCCGACTTCATCAAGGCCAACGTCACCAAGCCGGTCGTCGGCTACGTCGCGGGCTTCACCGCGCCCGAGGGCAAGACCATGGGCCACGCCGGCGCCATCGTCTCCGGCTCCTCCGGCACCGCCCAGGCGAAGAAGGAGGCCCTGGAGGCCGCGGGCGTCAAGGTCGGCAAGACCCCGACCGAGACGGCCAAGCTGGCGCGCGCGATCCTCGCGGGCTGACGCCGCCGCCACCGCACAGCGCGTGGGCCCCGCCCCTCCCGGGAAACCGGGCGGGGGCGGGGCCCACGCGTGTACGGGCCCATGCGCGTACGGGCCCACTGGCGTACGGAGCCACTCGCGTACGGGCTTGTTCGCGAACGGGTGGTCACCCGGCCACCGGGACCAGGCGCTCGGGGCCCGGGTTCGGTTCGGAGCGCAGCCGGTCGCGGAGCTCCAGGTCCTCGGGCCTGAGCTTCTCCGGGCCGCCGCGCACCGGCACCCCGTTGACGGTCTCGCCCGGCGCGTTCACCGGGACGTACCGGGTCGGCGCGGTCACGGCCGTGAAACCGGTCATCGCGACGAGGACCGCCGTCACGCCGACCACCGCCCGCGTCCAGGTGCGGATCCGGTGCTCGCTGCCGGTCCGGACCGCGCGGGCCGCCGGGAGGTCCGCCACCGGCTCCTCCGCGACCAGCGCGTCCAGCCGCCGGCGCAGCTCCTCGGGCTCGGCGAGGTCGGGGTCCTTCCGGCCGAGGACCGTGCGCGCGTGCAGCAGCCGGTTGGCGGCGGCGGGGGTGCTCGCCTCCGTCTCGGCCGCCGTGTCCGGCAGGTCGAGGCCGAGGCCGTCGTAGAGCAGCACGGTGCGGCGGTACGGCGGCGGCAGTTCGAGCAGCGCGGAGAGCAGCTCCTGTCCCCGCCGGCCCGCCTCGGCCGAAGGGGCGTCGGGGTGCTTGTGGGCGCGGCGCAGCCGGTGCCAGGGGGAGAGGGCGTACTCGTACGCCGCCGCCCGCACCCAGCCCACCGGGTCCGCGTCGACCGCGACCTCGGGCCAGCGCTGCCACGCCTGCTGGAAGGCGCGCTCGACGCTCTCCCGGGAGAGCGCCCGGCGGCCGGTGAGCAAGAACGTCTGATGGACGAGGCCGGGCGCGGCGTGCGCGTAGAGCGCGTCGAACGCCTCTTCGGGGGTGAGGCCCGGCGCGGCGTCCGCCTCCTCCGGCGCGCCCGGTTTCAGGCGCTCCGCCGGCATGGAGACCCCGTCACCGGCCGGTACGGGAGGAAGGACCCGGGTCGGCTCGGCGTCCCGCCCGTCCGCGCCCCGGACCCGGTCGCCGGCGGGGCGCCGGGAAGAGACAGGGGAGGAGGGGGCCGAAGGAGTGACCCCGGCGCTTGCGACGGCCGTTTCCGGCCCGGACGCGGCTCCGGGCTCGGACGCGGCTCCGGGTTCGGACGCGGTTTCGGGTTCGGACGTGGCTCCGGGCTCGGACGCGGCGCCGGATCCGGACGCGGCTCCCGGTTCGGACGCCGCTCCCGGGCCAGGGGCCGCTCCCGGGCCGGGGGCCGTGGCCGGCTCGGGCGTCGCTTTCGTCCCGGGCACGGGGGGCCGCGCTTCCGGCCGTCGTGTCCCGGTCCCCCCGGCGGGGGCGGGCGCAGGGGACGGGCCGCCCGTGCCGAGCAGCAGCTTCGCGTACGCCTCGCGCTTGCGTCCGCGGGGCGCCGAGCGCCCGTTCTCCCACGCCTTGACCGTGGCTTTCGTGACGCCCAAGGCCTCGGCGACCTGCTCCTCGCTCAGGGCGAGGGCCTCGCGCAACCGGCGCCGCTCCTTGGGGGTCGGCAGGGTGGCGGAGGGGGTGGAATCCGCGGTGCTCCGGCTCATGGGCGTCGACCTCCCGCAGAGCTTCTCTGGGCGGAAAAGTACATAAACGTATCTTGGGCGACACAACGGATGTTTGCCCGTTACGCGGCGAAAGCGCGTGTCGTTGGGAGCATGGCCCCGTGACCCACGTGACCGAGCATCCCCTGGTCCAGGGCGGCCGCTCCGCCGCGCTCGCCGCCGCCTGCGTCCGGGGCGGGGTCGCCGCCGGACTGGGCCTCGGCGCCCTCGCGGTCCTGGTGATCGCGGCCTGGATCAGCTCCCCGTTCCCCGACGGCGGCCCCCACGACGTCCTGCACGCCGCCGCCGGGCTCTGGCTGCTCGCCCACGGCGTGGACCTGATCCGTACGGACACCCTCTCCGACCTGCCCGCGCCCCTCGGCGTCGTCCCGCTCCTCCTCACCGCCCTGCCCGTCTGGCTCGTCCACCGGGCGGCCCGCGACACCCTCGACCCGGGCGCCGGCGGCCGGAACCGGCCGCGCCCCTCCCCGAGCGGCGCGATCGGCGCCGTGGCCGGGGGATACCTGCTGGTCACGGCGGCGGTGGTGCTCCACAGCGAGGGCGGACCGCTGCCCGCCGACCTGGTCACGGCCGGTCTCTGGCCGCCGGCCGTCGTCGCCTGCGCGGCGGCGGCGGGGGCCTGGACGGCGCTCGGCCGCCCGTTCCCCGGGCAGCGGTGGGCGGTCCTCCCGAGCGCGGCCGGGCTCGGCCTCGTGACGCTGCTCGTCGGCGGCGCGGCGGCCGCGGCGATCTCGCTGGCCCTGCGCGCGGACCGGGCACAGGCCCTGTTCCTGGGCCTGGCGGGGGAGTGGTCGGGCCGGGCGGCCGTTCTGCTGCTCGTCCTGGCACTGCTGCCGAACGCCGCCGTGTGGGGGGCCGCGTACGGCCTCGGGCCCGGCTTCTCCCTCGGCACGGGCGCCCTCGCGACCCCGCTGGGCCTCGCCGGGGACCCGGCCGTACCGCCCTTCCCGCTCCTGGCGGCGGTGCCCGCCGAGGGGCGCGGCACCTGGCTCCACTGGTCGGCCGCGGCGGTCCCGCTGGCCGCGGCCCTGCTCCTGGGGCGCCGGGTGGGCCGCTCGGCGCGGACCTGGACCGTCCGGGACACGGTGCTGACGGCCCTGGGCGCGGCCGGGGCGTGCGCGGCGGCCGTCGCCGCCCTCGCGGGGGCGGCGGGCGGCCCGCTGGGCTCCGGCCGGCTGGCCGCGTTCGGCCCGGTGTGGTGGCAGGCGGGTGCCGCGGCGCTGCTGTGGGGGGCCTGCGCGGGCGTTCCGACGGCGCTGGGGGTACGGGCCTGGGGCCGCCGCTCCCCGCGGCCGAAGCGCGTACCGGCCCCCGTCCCGGCCGCCCCGGACCCCATGGAGCCGGAGCCGGAGACGGGGGAGGGCGCCACCGTCGGCGGGAAGCCCTCCCGGATGCCCTCCCTGAAGTGGGTGCGGCTCCGTGACCGGGACCGTGGCCGGGCCCGGAACCGGTTCCGGCTCCTGGCCCAGCGGACCGGAGCGGCCCCGGGGCTCCCGGGGCCCGGCGCCGACCCGTACGGCAGGGGTCCGTACGGCAGGGGTCCGTACGACAGCGATCCGTACGACGACCTGTACGGGGATCCCTTCGGGGACACCGGCTACGAGCCGTACGACTTCCTCCCGGCGGCCTGGGAGCCCGCCACGAAACCGGAGCCGCAGCCACAGCCGCACCCGCAGCCACAGCCGCACCCGCAGCCACAGCCGCACCCGCAGCCACAGCCGGAGCCGGAGCCGGAGTCGAAACCGGAGCCACGGCCGGAGCAGGACTCCGAGGGCCCCGGCGCCGCGTGAGTCCCGCTACTCCCGGACCCCGAAGCCCGCCCGCAGCGGCTTCGGCAGGAGGTCGTTGCAGGCCAGCCGGCCCGCCTGGGTGAGGGCGTCGTCCCGGCACTCGTAGAAGTCCCGGTAGACGAGCTGCATCGTGAAGCCGCCCGCCACGATCGCCAGGGCCACGCTCGACGCGACCAGGCCGCTGATCGCGGCCGTCCGCATCGCCCGCAGCGGGGCGGGCGCCGGGGAGGCGCCCCGCCCCGGAGTCCGCGAGGGCTGGGACGCCGGCTGTGACGCCGACGACACCCCGGCGGCCCCGCCGGTCCCCTCCGCCGCCTGCCGTCCGTCCCCCTTCGGCTTGGCGCGCAGCGAGCTGATCGCCCAATAGAGGCCGAGGGAGCCGAGGAGCAGGGCCAGCTCCGGGATCTCGAAGAGGGCGAAGAAGAACCCCCACATGCCGGCGAGGATCGCGTACCGCGCCCGCCGCTGCGCCGGGTCCGTCGGGTCCCAGCGGAGCCCCGGGCCGCGCCCGGACCCGCCCTGTCCCGACCCGCCCTGACCCCCCTGGCCGCCCTGGCGCTCGGGTCCGCGGCCGAAGCCGTCCCCCGAGGGCCCCGGCTGGCGCGGGCTCCAGCGCCCGTCGGACGCGCCGGACGCGCCGGACGGGTCCGAGGGGCCCGGCGGGTCGGGAGTCCCGGACGCGTCGCCGCCCGAGCCCTCCGGTCGCCGCGGCTGCCACGGCTGGTCCGGCCGGCCCTCGGGCGGCGGCGCGAACGGGTTGTTGTCGTCCGTGGACTGGCGTTCCGGCATCTGCTGAACGTCTTCCCTCTGTCGTCTCGACCACGGCCGCACCCGTGGTCTCCGCTGTGTCTCGACTGCTGTCTGCGTCTGTCTGCGTCTGTCTGCGTCTGTCTGCACGCCGCCCGGCCCCGTCCCGGCCCCCGACCGGCCCGGTGCGCGTCCGGCGTCGGACCCTGACGCTACCGCCCTGCCTCGCCCCCGTCCCGTGGGGGCCGTCCGGTGTGCCGGTATCGTTGCTGACGGTCGAGCCATTCGTAGGGTTCCCCGTATCGAGCGACACGATTCGTTCGTACGACCGCACAAACACCACGGAAAGAGTGACCCAGTGGCTGCCGCCCGCCTCGTCGTCCTGGTCTCCGGTTCCGGTACCAACCTGCAGGCCCTCCTCGACGCCGTCGCCGCCGACCCCGAGGGGTACGGCGCCGAGATCGTCGCCGTCGGCGCCGACCGCGACGGGATCGCCGGTCTGGAGCGCGCCGAGCGCGCCGGGCTCCCGACCTTCGTGTGCCGGGTGAAGGACCACGCGAGCCGCGAGGAGTGGGACCGCGCCCTGACGGAGGCCACCGCCGCGTACGAGCCGGACCTCGTCGTCTCGGCCGGCTTCATGAAGATCGTCGGCAAGGAGTTCCTCGCCCGCTTCGACGGCCGGGTCGTCAACACCCACCCGGCCCTGCTCCCCAGTTTTCCCGGTGCCCACGGGGTGCGCGACGCCCTCGCGTACGGCGCGAAGGTCACCGGGTGCACCGTCCACTTCGTCGACGACGGCGTCGACACCGGCCCGATCATCGCCCAGGGCGTGGTCGAGGTGCGGGAGACGGACGATGAAGCCGCTCTGCACGAGCGCATCAAGGAAGTCGAGCGCTCGCTGCTCGTCGACGTCGTGGGGCGTCTCGCCCGGCACGGCTACCGCATTGAGGGACGAAAGGTTCATGTCGGTGAACACGGACACCGTTAAGCCCATCCGCCGCGCGCTGGTCAGCGTCTACGACAAGACGGGGCTCGAAGACCTGGCCCGCGGCCTGCACGAGGCCGGTGTCGAGCTCGTCTCCACCGGCTCCACCGCCGGGAAGATCGCCGCGGCCGGCGTTCCCGTCACCAAGGTCGAGGAGCTGACCGGCTTCCCCGAGTGCCTGGACGGGCGCGTCAAGACCCTCCACCCGCGCGTGCACGCCGGCATCCTCGCCGACCTGCGCCTGGAGTCGCACCGCGAGCAGCTCGCGGAGCTCGGCGTGGAGCCGTTCGACCTGGTCGTCGTGAACCTCTACCCGTTCCGCGAGACGGTCGCCTCCGGCGCCACCCCGGACGAGTGCGTCGAGCAGATCGACATCGGCGGCCCCTCCATGGTCCGCGCCGCCGCGAAGAACCACCCGTCCGTGGCCATCGTCACCAGCCCGGAGCGGTACGGCGACGTGCTCGCCGCCGTCCGGTCCGGCGGCTTCGACCTGACCGCCCGCAAGCGGCTCGCGGGCGAGGCCTTCCGGCACACGGCCGCCTACGACGTGGCCGTCGCCTCCTGGTTCGCGGACGACTATGCGGCGGCCGACGACAGCGGCTTCCCGGGCTTCCTGGGCGCCACGTACGAGCGGAAGAACGTCCTGCGGTACGGCGAGAACCCGCACCAGGGCGCCGCCCTCTACGTCGACGGCACGGGCGGCCTCGCCGAGGCGGAGCAGCTGCACGGCAAGGAGATGTCGTACAACAACTACACGGACACCGACGCCGCGCGCCGGGCCGCGTACGACCACGACGAGCCCTGCGTCGCGATCATCAAGCACGCCAACCCGTGCGGCATCGCGATCGGCGCCGACGTCGCCGAGGCCCACCGCAAGGCGCACGCCTGCGACCCGCTGTCCGCGTTCGGCGGCGTCATCGCCGTCAACCGTCCGGTGACGGTCGAGCTGGCCGAGCAGGTCGCGGAGATCTTCACCGAGGTCATCGTCGCCCCGGCCTACGAGGACGGCGCGGTCGAGGTCCTGGCCAGGAAGAAGAACATCCGCGTGCTGCGCGCCGAGGGCGCCCCGGCCAACCCGGTCGAGGTCAAGCCGGTCGACGGCGGCGCGCTGCTCCAGGTCACCGACCGCCTCCAGGCCGACGGCGACGACCCGGCGAACTGGACCCTCGCCACCGGCGACGCCCTCTCCGCCGAGGAGCTGGCCGAGCTGTCCTTCGCCTGGAAGGCCTGCCGCGCGGTCAAGTCCAACGCGATCCTGCTCGCCAAGGGCGGCGCCTCGGTCGGCGTCGGCATGGGCCAGGTCAACCGCGTCGACTCCGCCAAGCTGGCCGTCGAGCGGGCGGGTGAGGAGCGGGCGCGCGGCTCGTACGCCGCCTCCGACGCCTTCTTCCCCTTCCCGGACGGCCTGGAGATCCTCACCGCGGCCGGCGTGAAGGCGGTCGTGCAGCCCGGCGGCTCGGTCCGCGACGAGCTGGTCGTCGAGGCGGCGGCCAAGGCCGGCGTGACGATGTACTTCACGGGCACCCGCCACTTCTTCCACTGACCCGCGTCCGCGTGACGCGAACGGCCCGCCGTCCCTCCCCGGGGCGGCGGGCCGTCCGCGTCGCGTCGGTGGATCAGTCGATCGGGCGGTCTCTGTTCTAATGGGTTGCTCTTCTGTCGGCCGCCGGTAATGAGGGCGTGATGTTGGACGTAGGGAACAAGTCCCCCGAGGAGGCCGTCGGCGCCGGCGCCCCCGCCGCCGGCATTCCCGCCCCGGCGAGCGCCCCGGAGGCCGCGGAGGCCCCGGACGCGGCCGGTGCCGGGGCGCCGACCGGCCTCGCGCCCGCCCCCCTCCGCCCGTACCTGATCGTCGCGGGCGTCCTCTGCGCGCTCTACTTCCTCTACTCCTGGGTGCAGTACGCGCACTTCCGCACCCCCTCCTGGGACCTCGGGATCTTCGGGCAGTCCGTCCGCGCGTACGCCGAGTTCCGGGCCCCGATCGTCGACATAAAGGGGCCCGGCTTCCCGATCCTCGGGGACCACTTCAGCCCGGTCACCGCCCTGCTCGCGCCGCTGTACTGGATCTGGCCCTCGCCGGTCGCCCTGCTCTTCGCGCAGGCCGCGCTCTTCGCCGCCTCGTCCGTCGTCGTCGGCCGCACCGCGCAGCAGGTGCTCGGCAGCCGGGCCGCCGGCCTCGGGCTCGCGATCGCGTACGGGCTCTCCTGGGGGCTCCAGGAGGCGGTGAAGTCCGACTTCCACGAGATCGCCTTCGCCGTCCCGCTGCTCGCCCTGACCTGCCGGGCCCTGATCCTCGGCCGCTGGTCCCTGGCCGCCTCCTGGGCGGTCCCGCTGATCCTGGTCAAGGAGGACATGGGGCTCACCGTCGCCATGGTCGGCGCGGTCCTCTTCCTCAAGGGGAGCCGGCGGCTCGGCGCCGCCCTGGCCGCCTTCGGCGTCGCCGCCTTCGCCCTCACGGTCCTCGTCCTGATCCCGGCGGCGAGCAGCCTCGGCCAGTACGACTACTGGTCCAAGATCGAGAAGACCGGCGAGGGGGCCGACACCTCCTTCGGGCAGATCGTCGGCGACGCCCTCGCCTCCGGCGACCGCTGGGAGATGGTCCTCCACCTCTTCGCGATCACCGGCTTCCTCGCCCTGCGCTCCCCGCTGGTCCTGCTCGTCCTGCCGACCCTGGGCTGGCGCTTCCTCTCCCAGGACCCCAACCACTGGGGCATGCTCTGGCACTACAGCGCGATCCTCATGCCGGTCGTCTTCCTGGCCCTGGTGGACGGCGCCCGCGCGGTGCGCACCTCGCCGCGCGCCTGGCTCGTCTCGTACGGGAGGGTCGTCGTCCCGGTGGCGACGGCGGTCGCGCTCGCGCTCGCCGCGCACCTGCCGCTGCGGGAGCTGACGAAGCCGGAGACGTACCGGGCGGACGCGCGGGTCGCGCAGGCGCGGGCGGCGCTGGCGACGGTGCCGAAGGGGGTGAGCGTGGAGACGGACGTCTCGCTCCTCGCCCACCTCACGGCGGACCACCGGGTCTACTGGGCCGGGACCTCCCAGGACGTCGACCCCGACTACCGCGGGGCGCAGGGCGGGGGGGGGGGCCCGGTGTCGAGAAGGACCGGGCCCCCCGCCGTCCGTCTGCGGATCAGTACTGCTGCTTGTTGCGGTTGAACCAGGCCGCGCCGTCCGACTTCGCCACGAAGACGATGATCAGGATGCTGAGGACGAGGCTCACGATGCCGAGGGGCAGCGAGAAGAGGCTGAACAGCGTGCTGATCGAGGCCCAGACGATGGAGCCGACGCGGACGCCGCTGCCGCCCGACTTGAACTTGGCGGCCAGCACCATGCCGAAGACGGCGAAGACGAGCGAGATGACGCCCACGACGATCAGGACGCCCTGGCCCAGGTCGGCGAAGACCTGCGCGTCGGCGGAGTTCGCGCCCGACTTCTCCAGCTCGCCCTCGAGGGCGAAGGACATGCCGATCACCACGAGGCCGCCGAGCAGGTTGAGGGCGCTCAGGATCCACAGCATCACGCGCGCGGCCTTCACACCGCCGGGCATCTCCATGGTCGCGCCCGGGTAGCCGCCGCCGTACGGCGAGACCGGCGGGGCCGCCGGGTAGCCGTAGCCCTGCTGCGGGACGCCCTGCGGGGCCTGCTGCGGGTAGCCGTAACCGGGCTGCTGTCCCTGCCCCTGGGGCTGGCCGTAGGGGTTGTTCGGGTCGCCGAAGCTCATCGCGGGATTCCTCCGTGAATTTCTCTGTGCGGGGACGACGCGGCCCGCGCGGAGGACCTTCACGGCATTTGAGCGGATTTCCCCCCGGCACTTTCCGCGGCACTTCGCGGATCATCGTCGTCGCAAGGCCGACTTTTTGTCCAGTCGATACGTCGCGGAGTTGTGCAAGTGCAACCTTCCGTTCCGCGGCCGGTCCCCCTCCGCACGGGCGAATTGGAAGAAGGCGGGGGGCATCCGGGAAGATGGCTCCATGAGCGCCCAGATTCTCGACGGCAAGGCCACCGCAGCCGCGATCAAGTCCGATCTGACCGCCCGTGTGGCGGCCCTCGGGGAGAAGGGCGTCACGCCCGGCCTCGGCACCCTCCTCGTCGGCGACGACCCGGCCAGCCAGAAGTACGTGGCCGGCAAGCACCGCGACTGCGCGGAGGTCGGCATCGCCTCCATCCAGCGCACGCTGCCGGCCACCGCCACCCAGGAGGAGGTCGAGGCGGTCGTACGGGAACTCAACGAGGACCCGGCCTGCACGGGCTACATCGTGCAGCTCCCGCTGCCCAAGGGCATCGACGAGAACCGCGTCCTGGAGCTGATGGACCCGGAGAAGGACGCGGACGGACTGCACCCGACCAACCTCGGCCGCCTGGTGCTCAACGAGCCCGCCCCGCTGCCCTGCACCCCCAACGGCGTCATCACCCTGCTGCGCCGCCACGGCGTGGAGATCGACGGCGCCGAGGTCGTGGTGGTCGGGCGCGGCGTCACCATCGGGCGCTCGATGCCGCTGCTGCTCACCCGCCGCTCCGAGAACGCGACCGTGACCCAGTGCCACACCGGCACCCGGGACCTCGCGGCGCACCTGCGGAACGCCGACATCATCGTGGCGGCGGCCGGCGTGCCGCACCTGATCGGGCCCGAGGACGTGAAGCCGGGCGCGGCCGTCCTCGACGTCGGCGTCTCGCGCAACGCCGAGGGGAAGATCGTCGGCGACGTGCACCCGGGCGTCGCCGAGGTCGCCGGCTGGATCTCCCCGAACCCGGGCGGCGTGGGCCCGATGACCCGCGCCCAGCTCCTCGTCAACGTCGTCGAGGCCGCCGAGCGCGCGGCCGCGGCGCTCTGACGTGAGCCCCGGGAGCTCCCTGATGCGACGCGGACCGCGCCGACGGCCGCCCACCGTCACCACCGACACCGCGCGCCCCGAGGGCGGCGGGCGCGCCGCGCCCGGCGCCGCCCCGGCGCCCGCGCGCCAGTGGCCGCTGCTCACGGTCCTCTGCGTGGCCGGGGCCGGGCTGCTCGTGGTGGGCACGGAGCCGTTCCCCCAGTCCTTCCGGGTGGGGACGATCCTGGTCGGGGCCGCGCTCCTGCTCGGCGCCGTGATGCGGCGGGCGGTGCCGTCCGTGGGCATGCTGGCGGTCCGGTCCCGCTTCACGGACATGATCACGTACGGGGTGATGGGCGGTCTGATCGTGCTGCTCGCGCTCATGGTGCAGCCGAAGCCCTGGCTGCGGATCCCGTTCCTGGAGGACGTCCTCCACCTGACGGTGACGTAGGCCTCTTGTGACGGGTGCGGCGCCCGCCCTCTCCCCCGTGGGAGGGCGGGCGCCGTCGTGATCAAGGGTCGTGTGCATGCCGACGCCGGTTCAAGGCCCGTCGGCGCGCTGTGGCACGGAAGTGACCATTCCGGTACGTCGTCCCCGCACGGGGCCCACGCCGCTCCCGGAGCTGCCATCCTTCGACGTGCACGGACGGGACAGGGGACGAGAGCAGGGACGAGGGGGCCGCGCATGCCCGGCTGGAAGGCGCTTCCGGAGGAACTCGACCCGGAGGTGCGCGCGTTCACGGAACGGATCCGTCGCCTGATCGACCGCAGCGGCTTCGGAGTGACGGCCCTCGCCGAACGCACCGGGCACGAACGGGCCTCCTGGGACGCGTACCTGAACGCACGCCGGCCGGTGCCGCGGGGCGCGGTGACCGCCCTCGCGGAGGTGACGGGCGCGGACCCCGCCGACCTCGTGGCCCGCTGGGAGCGCACACGGGGACGCGTCGTGCCCGAGGGGACGGCGCCCGGTGGCCCCGAGGGGGACGGCTCCGGTTCCGGCCGGGCCGACCTTCCCGACGGCCCCGGCGACGACGGCACCACGCGGATCCGGCGCCTCGCCCCGGAGCGCCCGGCGAAGACACCGGACCTGCGCCCGGCCGGGTCTCCGGACCCGCGCCCGGCCGGGTCCCCGGACCCGCGCCCGGTCAAGTCCCCGGACCTGCGCCCGGCCAGGTCCCCGGACCCGTACTCGGCCGAGTCCCCGGACCCGCGCCCGGCCCTGCCCCCGGATCAGGACCAGGCCCCGATCCCGGATCAGGACCGGGCCCCCAGCCCCTCCCCCCGCAGGGCGCCCCTCCTCCTCTACCTCGCCGGGGTCCTCGGCGCCCTGCTCGTCGTCACCGCCGCCCTGCTCCTCGTCGACCTGGGCGGCGTCGGCGAAGGGGCGGACGCCGGCGCGGACGGGCGCGCGTCCGCACCGCCCACCACCCCCGCCCCCAGCCCCCCGCCCCGTACCGGCCTCCCCGCGGGGGTGAAGTGCTCCGGGGCCGACTGCGCCGGGCGGGACCCCGAGGCCATGGGGTGCGGCGGCCCCCTCGCCGTCACCGTCGCACGCGTCCGCGTCGGCACCGTCGGCGTCGAGGTCCGCCACAGCGCCGCCTGTTCGGCCTCCTGGGCCCGGATCACCGGCGCCGCCCCCGGCGACACCGTCTCCGTCGAGGTCGCGGGCGCGACCGAGCGCGCCACCGTCCCGGAGGGCGCCGACACGGCGGCGACGGAGACCGACGCGTACACCCCGATGCTGGCCGTCGCCCCGCGCGCGGCCGCGCGCGCCTGCGGCACCCTCGCGGACGGCACCAGGGCCTGCGCGACGGGCCGGTGGGACCCGCGCGGCGGGCGGGCGGAACGGTCCGCGCGGACGGGTGGCAGTGAGCCGGACCACAAGGGGGTGGGGATTCAGGAGGGCCCGGGTCGGATAGCCTGACCGCTGGATATCTCTTCACGTCGAGACACCGATCGATCAAGAGGGGTATCCCGCACCAGGGGCAGGGACCCCCACCGCCAGCTGTCTTACGGAGATCGCCATGACCCGCACTCCCGTGAATGTCACCGTGACCGGCGCGGCCGGCCAGATCGGCTACGCGCTGCTCTTCCGCATCGCCTCCGGCCACCTGCTCGGCGCGGACGTGCCGGTCAAGCTGCGCCTCCTCGAGATCCCGCAGGGCGTCAAGGCCGCCGAGGGCACCGCCATGGAGCTCGACGACTGCGCGTTCCCGCTGCTCAAGGGCATCGACATCTTCGACGACCCGAACCAGGGCTTCGAGGGCGCCAACGTCGCGCTGCTCGTCGGCGCCCGCCCCCGTACCAAGGGCATGGAGCGCGGCGACCTGCTCGCGGCCAACGGCGGCATCTTCAAGCCGCAGGGCAAGGCCATCAACGACCACGCCGCGGACGACATCAAGGTCCTCGTCGTCGGCAACCCGGCCAACACCAACGCCCTGATCGCCCAGGCCGCCGCCCCGGACGTCCCGGCCGAGCGCTTCACCGCGATGACCCGCCTGGACCACAACCGCGCGCTGTCGCAGCTCGCCGCGAAGACCGGCACCTCCGTCGAGGACATCAAGCGCCTCACCATCTGGGGCAACCACTCCGCCACCCAGTACCCGGACGTCTTCCACGCGGAGATCGCCGGCAAGAACGCCGCCGAGGTCGTCGACGACCAGGCGTGGCTGGCCGACACCTTCATCCCGACCGTCGCCAAGCGCGGCGCCGCGATCATCGAGGCCCGTGGCGCCTCCTCCGCCGCCTCCGCCGCGAACGCCGCCATCGACCACGTCCACACCTGGGTCAACGGCACCGCCGAGGGCGACTGGACCTCCATGGGCGTCCCGTCGGACGGCTCCTACGGCGTCCCCGAGGGCCTCATCTCCTCCTTCCCCGTCACCACCAAGGACGGGAAGTACGAGATCGTCCAGGGCCTGGAGATCAACGACTTCTCCCGCGCCCGCATCGACGCCTCCGTGCAGGAGCTCGCCGAGGAGCGCGACGCGGTCCGCGAGCTCGGCCTCATCTGAGCCGGCTCCTCCCGCACCTCCGGCGCCCCCGGCCCGTACGACGCCCGTACGGACCGGGGGCGCCGTTTTTCCACCGGCGGGGAGCTTCCCCCTCGCCTATGCTGTGCCACCGGCTCCCGGTCAACTCTTCGGGAGCGAAGGACAGTTCCACACCATCGGGGGAGTCTTGGCGCAGTCGTTCGTACCCCAGCAGCCCGGAGAACCACCCGGCACCCCGCCGCACGGCACCCCGCCACCCGGCACCCCGCCGCACGGCACCCCGCCACCCGGCACCCGGCCGCCGGGCACCCACCCGTCCGCCAGCGAGGCGACCCGGCTGCTCTGCGCCGGGACGTACCTCGACGACGGCTTCCGCGACGCGGTCATCGACCAGCTGTACGTCCACGAGGAGCGCTTCGCCGCCCCCTCCCTCGGCTACGACGCGAGCCGCGTCCTCGCCCACGCGCTGCGCGCCCGCCGCGTCGAACTCGGCTGGGCCGCGGGCGTCCTGGCCCTCTGGATCGTCGCGTTCCCGCTCACCAAGGGCCTCGTCGTCCTCCTGGTCGCACCCTTCCTGATGCTCGGGATCGCCCGCTGGATCCGCGGCCGGGCCACCACCGCCGCCACCCCGGTGTACCGCCTCGTCCCCGCCTTCCTCCTGCGCTGGTACGGGCGGCTCATGCTCCTCCAGGGCGCCCTGTTCCTCCTCTTCCTCGCCCTCGGCGACGAGGAGGACCGCTGGGAACTGCTCGGCGACCTCTCCGAGACGGGCGAGTTCGTCGGCGCCCTGACCCAGCTCGCCGCCGAGGAGGTGTGGGGCGTCGGCCGGCTGGAGGCGTGGATCGCCCTCGCCGTGCCGCTGCTCGTGGCCTGGGCGGTGGCCGTCCAGCGCGGCCAGTTCGCCCGCGCGCTCACCCAGGAGCTCTCCCGGGAGCGCTTCCCCGACCAGCGCGCCGACCCGGCCGAGCAGGCCGACGGCGCCCGCTCCCGCCGGCTGCGCGACCGCATCCGGATCGAGCAGCACGCGCGGCTCGTCATGTACGGCGCCGACGACCCGTTCTGCGGCGCCGGCGAACCGTACGAGCCCTGGTCGCTCTCCGTCGAACTGCGCCCCCGCAAGAACCTCGACGGCAAGGCGCCCGAACCGCTCGACAACAGCGCCGTCATGCGGCACGTCGTCCCGCTCGTGGAGGCGCTGCGCGTGCCCTCCCCGCACGGTTCGCCGCAGCTCCGGGCGGCCGTACGGGACCGGCTGCGCGAGCTGGAGATCGACGAGGTGGTCTTCCTGCCCGTCGACGGCCTCCCGGCCCGCACCGCCGCCCCGTACACCCCGGAGGGCTTCGAGGCGCACCGCTCGGGCTCCATCGAGGAGGGCGGCGAGACCCGCCGCCACTTCCTGCGCATCCGGGTCGGCGGCTGGGGCGAGGAGATCGTCACCACCGTCTTCGTCCGCGTCCACACGCAGGGCGGCATGCTGATGCTGGAGGTCGCCCCGCACGTCCTGCGGCCGGTGAAGCCGCTCTACCGGTACGCCGACCGGATCGCCCACCGCTACCGGCACAACCACCACTTCGGCAAGGCCGTCTGGGCCCTCGGGCAGACCCCGCGCTCCGCCGGGCAGGCCCTCGTCACCCTCTGGCGCGCGCTCGGCCACGCCTGGCGACTGCTCACCGCGGGCCACGCCCACGCCCTGCCCGAGGGGCCCGGGGTCTCGGTCCGCGAGCTCGCCTCCGACGACGAGGCCTCCCTGTTCCAGGAGATGGACGTCAGCCGCTACCTCAAGAGCATCCAGGACCGGGTCGCGAACGGCGTGACGGTCGCCCTCCGCGAAGCCGGCTACGAGACCGCCGAGTTCGAGCAGAAGATCGTGCACGTCGCCGAGGGCGGCACGTTCATCGAGAACACCCGGGGCAACGTGACCCTCGGCAACCACAACACCGTCACCAACAAGACCTTCACCACCTCGACGCCCGGAGGCGACCGTGGCTGACCCCGACAACTCCCCCCGCCGCGACGGCATCCAGGTCTCCAACACCGGAGGCAACGTCACCATCGGCGACCACAACACCGTCACCAACACCGTGACCGGGAGCGGCCCCGCCCGCGACCCCCTCCAGGAGGAGCTGCTCCGGGCGATCCGCCGCCTGCGCTCCGACCTGGCCGGTGTCGTCCCCTCCGAGCAGACGGCCGCCCTGGACGCCGAACTCTCGGACGCCGAGGACGAGATCGAGGGCACCGGCCGCGCGGACACCGGCCGCCTCACCCGCCTGCGCCGCGCCCTCACGGACGCCGGCGCCGTGACCGGCATCCTCGCCTCGGGCGTGGCCGTGGGGCAGGCCGTCGCCGCCCTCCTCGGAGGATGAGATGAGCGGGTACGGGGGCGGCGGGGCCCGCTGGAACGACGAGACGCAGAGCTGGGAGACGATCGCGGGCACGGGTGCCCCGGCACCCGCACCCGTCCCCACGGGCGGGGGCGGCCCCCTCCTCCCGCCGCTGCCGCCGCCCCCGCCGCCGACCGCACCGGAGTACGGCCCGGGCCCGGGACACAGCCCGGGGTACGGCCCGGAGGACGGATCGGAGTACGGCCCGGGTCACGGCCCCCCGTACGCATCGGGGCACGGACCCCAGTACGTACCGGAGACGGGCGAATGGCGGTACGCGCCGCCCCCGCCCCCGCCGCCCAGGTCCCCCGCGCGGACGGCGGTCGCGGCCGGGGTGGCCGCGGCCGTCCTGGCGGCGGGCTCCGTCGGCGGCTGGCTGCTCTGGGGCGGGGACGGCGACGGGAAGAACCCGGCGGCGGCCCCGCCGGGCTCGGTGTCGGCCCCGGAGGGGACACCGGAGACGACGGAGACGCCCCCCGGCGCCCCGACCCCGGCACCCACCACCTCCGCCACCCCCTCGGACGACGTGCCGCCGCCCGGCTACCGGGCGGTGAAGGACCTCAAGAGCTTCACGATCGCGATCCCCGAGGGCTGGAACCGCACCGAGTCCGACCAGGGCGTCTTCTACAACGCCCCGGACGGCCGGAGCCTCCTCCAGGTCTTCGTGGTCACCGAGGGCGGCCTGACGCCGTACGAGGCCCTGCGCGGCACCTCGCAGGACGGGAGGGCCACCAAGCCCGGGTACGAGGAGATCAGCCTCGAACGGATCACCGGCGAGCCGGACGCCCCGGCCGACACCGCCGAGCTGGTGTACGCGTACGACCGCGACGGGGGCCGCCGCAAGGTGGTCGACCGGGCGTTCACGGCGCCGGACGGCAACCACTACGCGATCCTGGCGGCGGGCCCGGAGGAGGAGTGGCCGAAGCAGCGCGAAGTGCTCCGGGTGGCCCTGGAGTTCTTCGAACCGGGCCCGTACTGACCGGGCCCGTACTGATCCGGCCCGTACTGACCCGGCCCGTACTGGCCCCGGGGGCCTACGGGGCGCCCGGCTCGTAGTGGCCGGGCGTCATCCGGGTGGTGACGCCGATCCGGTTCCAGGCGTTGATGGTGACGATCGCGGCGATCACCCGGGCCAGCTCGGTCTCCTCGAAGTGCGCGGCGGCGAGCGCGTACACCTCGTCGGGCACGAACCCGTCCGTGAGGACGGTGACGGCCTCGGTCAGGGCGAGCGCCGCGAGCTCCCGCTCGGTGTAGAAGTGCCGGGACTCCTCCCAGGCGGAGAGCTGCACGATCCGCTCGACGCTCTCGCCCTCCGCGAGGGCGTCCTTGCTGTGCATGTCGACGCAGAACGCGCAGTGGTTGATCTGCGAGGCCCGGATCTTGATCAGGTGGTAGAGGACGGGGTCGACGTCCTTGGCGGCGGCCGTCTCCAGGCGGACCATCGCCCGGTAGAACTCGGGGACCCGCTCGGCGAAGGGCATCCGGGGCGCGTGCTCGTGGGCGCGCTCGACGGTGGTGTGGGTACTGGTCATGGCGTCCACCGTAGGAGCCGGGTGGCGCAAGGGTATGGTCCATTTCCATGCCGAACGACTGGGCCACTTTCGGGGCCGACCTCCATCTGGAACTCCGCGGGACGCGCCTGCGCGCGGGGCTCACGGACGCCCTGCGGGAGGCGGTGCGCAGCGGGCGCCTGGAGGCGGGGACCCGGCTGCCGTCCTCCCGCTCGCTCGCCGCCGACCTGGGCACGGCCCGCAACACGGTCGCCGACGCGTACGCCGAACTGGTTGCCGAGGGTTGGCTGACCGCCCGGCAGGGCTCCGGCACCCGGGTGGCCCGCCGCGCGGAGCCCCGGGACCGGCCGCGCCACCGGGCCCCCACCCCTCCGGCCACGGCCACCCCCGTCCACAACCTCAAGGCGGGCACCCCCGACCTCGCCGCCTTCCCGCGCGCCGACTGGCTCAAGGCGTACCGGCGGGCGCTCACCACCGCCCCCGACGAGGCCTTCGGGTACGGGGACCCGCGCGGCCGCCCCGAACTGCGTGCCGCGCTCGCCGAGTACCTGGCCCGCGCGCGGGGCGTGCACGCCCGGCCCGGACGGATCGTGGTCTGCGCCGGGTTCGCGCACGGTCTGACGCTGCTCGGGCAGGTGCTGCGGGACCGCGGCGTGCGGGCCGCGGCGGTGGAGCCGTACGGCCTGGAGCTGCACGCCGACGTGCTGGCCCGGGCGGGCCTGGACACCCCGGCCCTGCTCCTGGACGAACGGGGCACGAGGGTCGAGGAGTTGCCGTCCCTGACCGGCTGCGGGGCGGTCCTCATGACGGCGGCCCACCAGTTCCCGCTCGGCGGCGCGCTGCCCCCGGACCGGCGGACGGCCGTCGTGGACTGGGCGCGGGCCTCGGGCGGCCTGGTCCTGGAGGACGACTACGACGGGGAGTTCCGCTACGACCGGCAGCCCGTGGGGGCGCTCCAGGGTCTCGACCCGGAGCGGGTCGCGTACCTCGGCACCGCGAGCAAGTCCCTCGCCCCCGGCCTGCGCCTGGCCTGGATGGTCCTGCCGGAGGGCCTGGTGGACGAGGTGGCGGCGGCGAAGGGGACCGTGCACGGGGCGTCGAGCGCGCCGGACCAGCTGGCGTTCGCGGAGTTCCTGCGCTCGGGGGCGTACGACCGGCACGTGCGGGCGATGCGGCTGCGCTACCGGCGGCGCCGCGACCAGCTCGTGGCGGCGGTGGCCGCGCACGCGCCGGCGACCCGGGTCGGTGGCATCGCGGCGGGCCTGCACGCCGTCCTGACCCTCCCGCCCGGCACCGAACGCGCCACCCTGCGTGCCGCCGCCCGCCACGGCCTCGCCGTCCAGGGCGTCTCCCACTACCGCCGCCCCACCGCCGCCGCCCCGTTCCCGGACGCCCTGGTCGTCGGCTACGCCACTCCCTCGGACAGCGCGTGGCCGGGGGCACTGGAGGCGCTGTGCGGGGTGCTGCCGTGAGGCCGGGCGTCCGGCCCCGGTTCGCCGGGTACGGGCCCGGCGGCCACGGCCACGGCGTGCTCTGGCGCTCGTGGTGCCTCACCTCCACGGGGATGCCGGTCCACCGCCCGCGAGGAGACGGGCACAGGGGCGGTCGGCCCGTTACGGGTCACGCGGGCACCCCCACCGCGGCGAAGGCGGACGCGGGGAACGGAGCGCCCTCGTACGTGTAGGGCCAGTCCATGCCGAGCGTGGCGAGTGCGGCGGCGCGCCGACGCTCGCAGACCAGACCGAGGTCCGCCGTGCCGCCCGCGCGGCAGTACGGACGGGTGAGCGCTACGTCCTCACCGCGCAGCGGGGCGTACCGGGCCCGGACGTGCTCGGGGGTCGGGGTGGGCCACGACTTGGGCCACGGGTCGATACGTACGGGCTCAGTGCGTACGGGCTCGGCCTGGCGGGCGAGGAAAGCGGCGGTGTGACGTCCAGGACGGCGAGGGGCCAGGATCGAGAACGCCCAGGAAAGCGCACGGGCGATAACATCGCGCATGTCGTTTCAGCTCCTATCAGCTGATCGGCGAAGCCCCGGAGGACCGGTCCTAAGCGGCCCTCCGGGGCACCTCTGTGTGCGGAGTCATATTGAGCCAACCTGTCTAGGTGCGTCTAGCCCTGTCTGGTCTTGCCTAGAAGTCGAGCAGGGAGTAGCGCGTTGTCTACGCTTTCGCTATGTCAGCGAGAGAAATTGATCACCGGGCCCCGGAGCCTCCCTACCGGCAGATCGCTGCCGATCTGGCCACCGAGATCGAGCGCGGTGACCTGCCCCCGGGGCGTCCGCTTCCGTCGGAGAAGGCGCTGACGGAGTTGTACGGCGTCGCGCGGGAAACCGCTCGCCGTGCTCTCTCGGTACTCCGCGAGCAAGGGCTCATCTATACCGTGACGGGTCGGGGCTCGTACGTGACCGAGCCTGCCGACCGGACTGGTGAGGACGAGCGCCGGAACGGTTAGGTGGCCTCCCGCGAAGGAAGGCAGTCCGTACTTCGCAGGGCGGACGATCATGTCCGTTCCGGACGTCTCTTCCCAGTCCGGAGCGGGATCCGGCAGTGCATGACCGTGCGCCGTGACACGGATCCGCTCTGCACAACAGGGGAGCCCCGTCCGCGCGCCATGGAGCAGTGCACGGACGGGGCCGGCCTTGCGATCAGCCGGACGCGGGAACGGGCCGACGTGACGTGTCCAGCCACGCGGTTTGCCCCTCAGGAGTCACGGTCAGGCCGAATCGGTCCGGGCCCGGACGGTTGTGCAGCGTCCACCAGGCGTAGGCCGCTTCCACCTCGTTCCACAGACGGCGGGGCCCGTACTGCCATACCGTGAAACGGTCCTCGGACTTCCCGTCCCAGTCGATGGCCGCCCACGACGTGGCGTCCGTCGTCGCCACCCACAGTCGGGTCTCGACCCCTTCTACAGGATTCTCGTGCCATGCCCGCCATACGTCCCGGAGCTGAAGGCCGATGGCGAACTGTGCGTCGAAGTCGCTCCCGGCCACCTTTCGGGGCGAAAGGGTGGTGGCCGATTCGTCGGGCCGGTGGTCGTCACGTACGACGTCCCGGAAGATCCGGAGGTCGGTCCGCTGCCCCCGCATGAGCATGAACGCGGAGTGAGGCGAGAACGGTCCTTCCGCGACCCCGCCGTTCACGATCAGGCGGAGCAACCCGAAGCAGAGCCAGGGCGATTCCCACGGTGCGAGGATCACACCGCCGGGCTTCACCTGGGCGAGCCACGGACGCGGCACGGAACGTACGGAGCACGTGGCCACGAGGCGGTCGTACGGAGCGTTGCCCGTGCACCCCTCCGCCCCGTCCCCGGTGACGACCGTCGCGTCGAGCCCTTCCTCACGCAGCCGGTCCCGGGCCTCCGCCGCCAGTACGGGGTCCACCTCGACGCTCGTCACGTTGCCCGGGCCGACGACATGGGTCAGGAGCCCCGCGTTCCATCCGGTCCCCGTGCCGATCTCCAGGACCCTGTGGTTCGGCCCCGCGTCCAGCATGCGGAGCATGCGGAACACGATGCTCGGGGCACTCGCGGAACTCGACGGCCACCGTTCTCCGTCCGGGCTTCCCCCGTCGTTGACCTGTGTCACAGCCGGCTCGTCGGCGTACGCGGCACGCAGCCAGGCCTCCGGCGAAGCCGCACGATCACACGGTTCCAGGCCGTCCCCGATCCATAACCGGTCGGGCAGGAAGCGGTGGCGCCTCACCGCCCACGCGGCCTGCACCAGACGCGGTTCCAGGTCGCCCAGGTCGGCGCTCACCTCACCGAGCAGTGCGCGCAGGGCGATGTCCGTCGAACTGTCGTTCATCGCGATCGCCTACTCGTCCTTCTTGTGCTTCGGCGGGTCCTTCGGCTTGGCGGTGTCGGGCGACGGCTTGGACTCGCCGGGGTCCTTGTTGCCGGAGTGCTGTCCACTTCCGCCGCTTCCGCCCTTGCCCGTTCCCCAACCCATGATGTCGATCCTTTCCTCGGTCCGAACTTCCTGAGAGCCCGCCGGGTGGTCTCGTGTCCCACGTGAGCCCCACCAGGGCGGGTGTACCGCTTCGGGAGTCGGCGGGACACCGGTCCAATCCGGTTCCGCCCGCCCGTCGCCGAGGCGGCCCCCGGAGACGGGCGGGCGCCTTCGAACGCTCCCGGTCGGGCCGCAGGGTCCAGTCGACCAGGTCGAAGATCCTGCTCACTGCACCGCCTCCCGGCTTTGTTCGCCGGTCGGGCCGGTGTCCTTCAGCGTCATCTTCGGCGGATCGTGCGGATGGTTCCGGATCTCCACCACGCAGTCCACGGCGGCGGACTCGTCGTGCTGCGGGCCCCCGCGCATGTAGTGGTCGAACCAGTTCGCCAGGTACGCGCACGGGGTGCACCCGGGGGCCGGCTCGGGGCGGGGGCGCAACTCGTGGTCTGCGGAGAGGACGAGCGGCGCGGCGCCGAGGAGGGGCTGTTCTCCGGTCACGGACCCACCACCCGTACGGGAGTGGTGACGACACGGATGCGCGCCCACTCGGCCTCGGTGGGCCGCCGCACCTCCTCGGGCGACGCCGCCCACTCGGCACCGCCACCCGGAGGCCGCAGGAACACGCTTCCTCCGTGGCAGCGCGTCACCTTACCGAATCGGGGTGGGCTCGAACTGGTATCGACCACGTAGCACCTCGCGATCGGCGTCCACTCGTCGTCCGACACGTCTCACCGTCCCTCACGTCGTGATGGCACAGAGCGTTTCGGTTCTCACGCAGAGTGACTAGGGGCATTGCTAGGGGCAAGTCGGCCCTGGACACAGTCCGTTCACACCCTCAGGGCAAAAGTAAGGGCAAGATGTCCGCATGAGCGTCGGTGCCTTGATCCGAGATCTGCGTACGGCCCGAGGGTGGTCGCAGGGGCGGCTCGCGCAGGAGATCAACGAAGCGTTCCGGACGAATGTCGATCGGGAGTACATCAGTCGGTGGGAGCGTTCGAAGGTGCGGCCGGGCGGCTTCTACCTTCGGTGTCTCTCCGCTGTCCTGGACGTACCCCTGGCTGTCCTTGAGGGCGAGATGAAGCGTCGTACCTTTCTGTCGGACGTGGCCGCCACGGCCATAGCGCCGATCGTGGCATCGGACCTGCTGGCGGCCGGTTTCGGGGCCCGGCTGCACGGCGGGCCGACGATCGAGGGCTGGGAGGAGAAGCTCGCCACGTACGGCACCGAGTACATGAGCCTGGGTGCGGCCGACATCCAGCGCCGCGTGTCCGGCGAACTCGTCGTCGTGCAGCAGCAGCTTGAGCATCCACGACTGTGGTCGGTCGGAGCCAGGTTGATGACGCTGTACGCGAAGACGTTCCCGGGATCCGACGGCAGCCGCGCGGTCACCTGGTACCGGCTCGCGGCGGAGGCCGCCGACCGGTCGGGGGACGACCAGGCCCGCGTATGGGTCCGGGGGCGCGCCGCGATCGCGCTCGGGTACGAGGGGGCGTCCCTCGGGATGGCGGACCTGTTCGCCGACCAGGCCATGGGAATCAGCGACAAGCCCTCGCTCGGGCTCCTGAACGCGATCATGGGCAAGGCCCACGCGGCGGCTCTCCGTGGAGACCGGGACACCGCTCGGCGCCTCATGGACCAGGGGCGGCGCATCTTCGACTCCGCGGGGTCGTACGAGCAGACCTCGGACTACGCGGTGCCGTGGTGGCGCATGAACGTCTTCACGTCCCTCCTCGCCGCACGCCTCGGAGACGAGTCGACGGCCGTCGACGCGCAGGACACCGCTCGCCGGGAACTTCCCGGCTCCCTCCCGAGGTTCGCCACCCACCTCGAAATGCACCGGGGGCTGATGCTCGCCCGGTCCGGCGACCGAGCCGGCGGAGTCGCGTACGCCCGCGCGGCGCTCGACGCCCTGCCTCCGGAGAAGCACTCGCTGACCCTGCGCCTGTTGATGTCCGAAGTGCGGTCCGCTTAGCGGTGCCGCGATCGTTCGGGGTGCGGGTGCGGGTGCGGGTGCGGGTGCGGGTGCGGGTGCGGGTGCGGGTGCGGGTGCGGGTGCGGGTGCGGGTGTCCCGGGTGGGCTCAAGGACGTCGGGTGCGGTGCTCGTCGAGGATCCCCCGGGCCGCCCGCACGAGGTGGGCGTTGCCCGGCGCGGGGGAGCCGTCCGGCAGGGTCAGGGCGTCCTCCAGGCCGATCCTGGTGGGCAGGCCCAGGGCGGCCGCCACGTGCAGCACGGGCCAGGCGCCGCCGTCCTCGCCGTGCAGGAGCAGGGGGGCCGGGAGGTCGTCGCCCAGTTCCCGCAGCAGGGCCGTGGCGGTGGCCGCCGCCGTGGCCGGGTCGGTGTCGGTCACCTCGGCCAGGACCCGCAGCACCCGGTGGGCCGACGGCCAGGCACGGAACCGGCGGGCGCCGTCGGTCCCCGACCAGACGCCGGCCTCGACCCCGATCCCGCGCTCCAGCAGCGCGTCCGCCACCGCCTCGGCGCCCTCCTCGTGCCAGTTCACCGAGGCGTGGTCGGGCAGCACCGTCCAGGCCCGGACCAGCTCGACCCGCCTCTCCGGGTCCGGCGCCGCCCAGGCCCCGGTGGTGACCCCGACCCGTACCCCTGCCGGTAGGGCGGCCCGCACCGCCCCCACCGCTTCACCGACCGCCCCGGGCTCCAGCGAGTCGAGCCCGTCGGCCCCTCGGGGGTGGAGGTGCACGTCCTCCGCTCCGGCCTCCACCGCCCGTACCGCCTCGGCCGCCAACTCGGCCGGACTCAGCGGGATGTGACGGCCCTCGTCCCGGCTCCGTACTCCGTTCAGGCACACCTGCAACATGGTCCGCACTCTGCCAGACACCGCCGGCGCCCCCCACGGGGCGTGGGGCCCGGAGACATGGGCGCTGATGCCGTACGGGGCTACGGTGTACGGGCGTTCGGCCGGGTGGCGTCGTGCGAGGGATGCGGGGTGGTGGCGGTGAGTCGTGTCGGGCGGTGGCTGGTGGCGGGGGCGGTGCTGGTGGGCGTCGCCGGTGCCGTCGCCACCGAGGTGCTCGAAGGGAGCACCCGGCCGGGGCCTCCCCTCGTCTGGGAATCCGTCACGACGCCCCCTCCCTGCGACCCGTCGGCGCTTCCCGGCACCGACGGACGACCCGCCGACTTCGCCGCCGAGGCCGAAGCCGAGTCGGAGTCCGATCCGTGCGGGGCGGATTGAGCCCGCGGGCCTGAGGGGGGCCGTACCCGCACACCCCCGGCGCGCCGGAGCCCGTCAGCCGGCCGGATCCTCGCACGCGGCCGCTCCCGTCCGGCTATCCGGGCCGGTGCGAGCGCCCGCCCTCCCGCCCCGGGTCCGGCGCCTCGCCGAAGCGGGCCAGGATCAGGGAGCCCACCACCGCCACCGCGAAGCCGGTGACCGCGAGCCGGCCGAGGCCCGGGTGGGTGGTGTCCCCGAGCCAGGCCACCCCGACCACCGCCGGGCCGATCGTCTCGCCGAGCACCATCCCCGCCGTCGCCGTCGTCACCGAACCCCGCTGGAGCGCCGACGTCAGGAGCAGGAAGGCCGTCCCGCCGCCCGTCAGGAGGGCGTACAGGGCCGGGTCCGTCAGGTCCACCCCGTCGACCAGGCGGACCGCCACCTCCACCACCCCGAAGCCGAAGCCCGCGCCCAGGCCGAGGACGAGCGCGCGCGGGCGCTCCGGCAGCCGGCCGGCCGCCGCGCCGAGCAGCAGGATCCCGCCCACGACGCCCAGGAGCGCCCAGTCCAGGCCCGCCGGCCCCGCCCGGTGGCCCTCCCTGCCCGAGGCGAGCGCCAGCATCGCGAGCCCCGCGCAGACCACCGCCACCGCCGTCCACTCCACCCGGCTCAGCCGCACCCGCAGGACCCGCGAGGCGACCACCGCCGTCACCGCCAGGCTCGCCGCGAGGGCCGCGCCCACCACGTAGACCGGCAGCGTCCGCAGGGCCACGACCTGGAGGACGAACCCCAGCCCGTCGAGGCAGAGACCGGCGAGATAGCGCCACTGCCGCACCGCCCGCCACAGCAGCGCGACGTCCACGCCGCCGCCCGTGCCCGGCTCCGCGGCACGGGCCGCCACCGCCTGGAGGACGGAAGCCGTGCCGTAGCAGATGGCTGAAGCAAACGCACAAATCATCCCGAGGAGCACGAAATGACTCTAGGTCCTGGGACCGGAAAGCACCCGCCTAGACTGACGGCCGCGGCATGTGTGACCGTGAGGTGCGCGGCGGTGAGGATCGCGACCGCGAAGGGGGAGGGTGACAGGCATGCGGAGGCTGAGGTCGAGCACGGTGGTGCTCGGCGGGATGGGCGTCCTGGCGGCGACGATCACGGCGTGCGGTTCCGAACCGGACAAGCGGTGCGTCGACCCGCTGACCCGGGAGCAGCTGCCCCGTTACGAGTGCGGCAGCGGCAGCGGAAGCAGCGGCAGCGGCAGCGGTACCAGCGGGAGCGGCACCACCGTCGCCACCCCCCGGGGCTCCTACTACTACGGTGGCTCCGTCAGCGACAACAAGGTGAGCGGCGGCAGCTTCAACAAGTCCGCCGTCGACAGCGGCGGCTTCGGCTGCTCCCGCACCGGCGGCGGCTGAGGCGGCCGGACCGTGGAACGCCACACCATCGAACCCCGCCCGGACTGGCAGCGGACGGTCGAGGAGCAGGGGCTCGTCTATCCGCTGACCCGCTACCCGGACGGTTCGCTGCGCCCGTACTGGGACGAGAGCGCGTACTACTCCTTCACCCTGCCCGAGGTCGAGGCGCTGGAGGAGGTCGTCGAGGAACTGCACGCGATGTCCCTCGCGGCGGCCGCGCACATCGTGGAGAAGGACCGTTTCGCGGAGCTCGGCGTCACCGACCCCCGGCTGGCCGGGCTGATCGCCGAGTCCTGGCGGCGGCGTGACGAACTCCCCTCCGTATACGGGCGGTTCGACCTCCGCTACGACGGCACCGGGCCGGCCAAGATGCTGGAGTACAACGCCGACACCCCCACCTCCCTCGTGGAGGCCGCGAGCCCGCAGTGGTTCTGGATGGAGGAGCGGTTCCCCGGCGCCGACCAGTGGAACTCCCTCCACGAACGCCTCGTGGAGGCCTGGCGGAGCCAGGCCCACCTGCTGCCGCCCGGCCCCGTCCACTTCGCGCACTCGGAGGGCGACGAGCTCGGCGAGGACCTGATGACGGTCGCGTACCTGCGCGAGACCGCCCAGCAGGCCGGCCTGGAGACCGAGGCGCTCTCCGTCGAGCGGATCGGCTGGGACCGGCTCTCGGGCCGCTTCGTGGACGACCGGCTCCGCTTCCTCCGCAGCTGCTTCAAGCTCTACCCGTGGGAGTGGCTGACCACCGACCGCTTCGGCCCGTACGTCCTGGACACCCTCGACAACGGCGGCGGCACCGGCACCACCTGCTGGATCGAGCCCGCCTGGAAGATGCTCCTCTCCAACAAGGCGCTGCTCGCGATCCTGTGGGAGCTGTACCCGGACCACCCCAACCTGCTGCCCGCCTACCTCGACGGACCGCGCGAACTCGCCGCCACCACCGGCTGGGCCGCCAAGCCGCTGCTCGGCCGCGAGGGCGAGGGCGTCACCCTGCACGAGGCCGGGACGGAGCCCTCCGTACGGGACGGGGAGCCCTGCTGCTACCAGGGCCTCGCCCCGCTGCCCGACTTCGACGGCAACCGGGTGGTCCTCGGCGCGTGGGTCGTCCGGGACGAGGCGGCGGGCCTCGGCATCCGGGAGTCGGCGGGGCCCGTCACCGACGAGTACGCCCGCTTCCTGCCGCACGTGATCCTGTGACCGTGCGGGGTCCCGTGACGGTCGGGCCTCGTAACAGCCAGACCTCGTAACGGTCAGACCTTGTAACGGTCAGGCCTTGAGGACCCGGACCGCCGGCCCGCACAGCGGCGTCAGGTCCTCCGGGTCCGGGGTCAGCACGGTGACGGGACCCCGGGCGGTGCGGGCGACGGCGGCGAGAACGGGGTCGATCGCGTACTCGCGACCGCGCAGCCGGTGTTCGCGGAGCAGGCGGGCCGCCTCGTCGGAGACCTCCCTGGTGACGGGACGGACGTCGATCCGCGACAGGACCCACCGGACCCGGGCCGGGTGGACGCGGTCGTGGCCGGCCTCCAGGCGCGTCATCACCGTGGCGGCGACGCGCACGCCCTCCTCCGTGGCGGCCCGGACGAAGGCGAGGACCGTGCGGTCCCCGAGGCACGGCTCGGAGCGGAAACCGGCCGCCGGGGCGCGGCGCTCCCGTACGCGCCCCGCCCCGGAACCGGACGGCCGTCCCTCAGTCCGCCAGCACCCCCCGCAACTGCTCGAGCCCCCAGTCCAGGTCCTCCTTCGAGATGACCAGGGGCGGGGCGATCCGGATCGTCGAGCCGTGGGTGTCCTTCACCAGGACGCCCCGGTCGAGCAGCCGCTCCGAGACCTCCCGGCCCGTGCCCCGGGACGGGGCGATGTCCACGCCCGCCCACAGCCCGCGCCCCCGCACCGCCTCCACCGCGCCGCCGCCCACCAGCAGCCCCAGCTCCGCGTGGAGGTGGTCGCCCAGCTCCGCCGCCCGCTCCTGGTACTCGCCCGTCCGCAGCATCGCGACCACCTCCAGGGCCACCGCGCACGCCAGCGGGTTCCCGCCGAAGGTCGACCCGTGCTCGCCCGGCCGGAAGACCCCGAGCACGTCCCGGTCGGCCACCACCGCCGACACCGGCACCACCCCGCCGCCCAGCGCCTTCCCGAGGAGGTACACGTCCGGCACCACGCCCTCGTGGTCGCACGCGAACGTCCTCCCCGTACGCCCCAGGCCCGACTGGATCTCGTCCGCCACGAACAGCACGTTCCGCCGCCGGGTCAGCTCCCGCACCCCCGGCAGATAGCCGGCCGGCGGCACCAGGACCCCCGCCTCGCCCTGGATCGGCTCCAGGAGCACCGCCACCGTGTTCTCCGTGACCGCCGCCTCCAGGGCCGTCAGGTCCCCGTACGGAACGATCTCGAACCCCGGCGTGTACGGCCCGAAGTGGTCCCGCGCCTCGTGGTCCGTGGAGAAGCTCACGACCGTCGTCGTCCGGCCGTGGAAGTTGTTCGCCGCCACCACGATCTTCGCGTGCCCGTCCGGCACGCCCTTCACCTCGTACCCCCACTTCCGGGCCGTCTTCACGGCCGTCTCCACCGCCTCCGCCCCCGTGTTCATCGGTAGCACCGCCTCCTTGCCGCACAGCTCCGCGAGCCGCGTGCAGAAGTCTGCGAACCGGTCGTGGTGGAAGGCCCGCGAGGTCAGCGTCACCCGCTCCAGCTGGGCCTTCGCCGCGTCGATCAGCCGCCGGTTGCCGTGCCCGAAGTTGAGCGCCGAGTACCCGGCGAGCAGATCGAGGTACCGGCGCCCCTCGACGTCGGTCATCCAGGCGCCGTCCGCCGAGGCGACGACGACCGGAAGGGGGTGGTAGTTGTGGGCGCTGTGGGCCTCCGCCGAAGCGATGGCGTCTTCTGTCCTCGACACGGGGTCTCCGTTCGTCCTGCGGCCCGGGGCGGATGCGGCCCCTTTTCCTATCGTCGCTCGCGCACCGGACGGGGAAACCTCCGACACGGCACGCCTGCCGTCCGGCCGCCCCGCCCGGCCCGCGCACTGTGTTCCCGGTCTCACCCGCCGCGGGCCGCGACCGCCCCGACCGGAGCCGGGCCCCCCTGTCACATCCGCCGGACAGGACCCGTCCCACCGGTCGGGCGGGGACCCGTCCCGCACCTGAGAGAATGATGTGCATGGCCTTCGACAGTCCCCGTGTGCTCTCCGGAATCCAGCCCACCGCCGGCTCGTTCCACCTCGGCAACTACCTCGGCGCCGTCCGCCAGTGGGTCGCCCTCCAGGAGACCCACGACGCCTTCTACATGGTCGTGGACCTGCACGCGATCACGGTCCCGCAGGACCCGGCCGAGCTGCGCGCCAACACCCGGCTCGCCGCCGCCCAGCTGCTCGCCGCCGGCCTCGACCCGGACCGCTGCACCCTCTTCGTCCAGAGCCACGTCCCCGAGCACGCCCAGCTCGGCTGGGTCATGAACTGCCTCACCGGCTTCGGCGAGGCCTCCCGCATGACCCAGTTCAAGGACAAGTCCGCCAAGCAGGGCGCCGACCGCGCCACCGTCGGCCTCTTCACGTACCCGATCCTCCAGGTCGCGGACATCCTGCTCTACCAGGCGAACGAGGTCCCGGTCGGCGAGGACCAGCGCCAGCACATCGAGCTGACCCGCGACCTCGCGGAGCGGTTCAACGGGCGCTTCGGCGACACCTTCACGATCCCCTCGCCGTACATCCTGAAGGAGACGGCGAAGATCTACGACCTCCAGGACCCCTCGGTCAAGATGAGCAAGTCGGCCTCCACGCCGAAGGGCCTCATCAACCTCCTGGACGACCCCAAGGTCACCGCGAAGAAGGTCAGGAGCGCCGTCACCGACACCGACACGGTGATCCGCTTCGACCCGGAGCACAAGGCCGGCGTCTCCAACCTCCTCACCATCCTCTCCACCCTCACCGGGAAGAGCGTCCCCGAGCTGGAGAAGGACTACGAGGGCAAGATGTACGGCGCGCTCAAGACGGACCTCGCCGAGGTGATGGTGGACTTCGTCACGCCGTTCCGGACCCGCACCCAGGAATACCTGGACGACCCGGAGACGCTGGACTCTGTCCTGGCCAAGGGCGCGGAGAAGGCCCGCGCGGTCGCCGCCGAGACCCTCGCGCAGACGTACGAGCGGATGGGCTTCCTGCCCGCCAAGCACTGAGTCCCGGGACCCTGGCCACGAGGGTGGTGCAGGCCGCACACTGGCGGCTGCACCACCCGCGTGCCACCCACGCACGCGACGCACCGACACGCACCGGCACGCAACGAGAACGACGGAGGAGAACGACGTGGGGACCGTAACGCTCGGCGTTTCGATCGCGGTCCCGGAGCCCTACGGCAGCCTGCTCCAGGAGCGGCGCGCCGGCTTCGGGGACCAGGCCGCGCACGGCATCCCCACCCACGTCACCCTCGTCCCGCCGACCGAGGTCCCCCGGGAGCGGCTGCCGGAGATCGAGGCCCACCTCGCGCGCGTGGCCACCGGCTACCAGCCCTTCCCCGTACGTCTGAAGGGCACCGGCACCTTCCGGCCGCTCTCCCCGGTGGTCTACGTGAAGCTGGCGGAGGGCGTCGCCCCCTGCGACCGGCTCCAGCAGCGGATCAGGGACGAGGCCGGGCCGCTCGTGCGCGAGCTCCAGTTCCCGTACCACCCGCACGTCACCGTGGCGCACGGCATCTCCGAGGAGGGGATGGACCGGGCGTACGAGGAGCTCGCCGGCTACGAGGCGGCCTGGACCTGCCGCTCCTTCGCGCTGTACGAGCAGGGCGCGGACCAGGTATGGCGCAAGCTGTGCGACTACGAGTTCGGCAGCGGCCACCCGACCCGCGCCGTCCCGGCCCAGGGCGGCAGCCCGGTCGACACGCCGACCACGACGCCGACCGCCTGAGCCCGGGGCGGGCGTCTCACACCGGCCGCCGCCCGGCTCGCACCGGCCGCCGCCCGGCTCGCACCGGCGCGCCGAGTGCCCGGCCGGTCGCCGGACGTCTCACACCGGCAGCCCCACCGGCACGCCGAGTGCCCGGCCGGCCACCGCACGTCTCACACCGGCAGCCGCCGGTACAGCGGCCTCGGCACGTGCCGCACCGCCGCCGTCACCATCCGCAGCGCCCCCGGCACCCACACCGTCTCCGAGCGGCGCCGCAGCCCCCGCTCGATCGAGGCCGCGACCTCCTCCGGGGTGGTCGCGAACGGCTCCTCCGGGCGCCCCGCCGTCGCCCGCGAGCGCACGAACCCGGGCCGCACCACCATCACGTGCACCCCGGTGCCGTACAGCGCGTCCCCGAGCCCCTGGGCGAAGACGTCCAGGCCCGCCTTCGAGGAGCCGTAGATGAAGTCGGCGCGGCGGGCCCGCTCGGCCGCCGTCGAGGAGAGCACCACGAGCGAGCCGTGCCCCTGCGCCTGGAGCGCGCCCGCGCACACCAGGCCCGCCGAGACGGCGCCGGTGTAGTTCGTCCCGGCGACCCGGGCGGCGGCGACCGGATCGGACTCGTCGCGCGCCTGGTCGCCCGGCACCCCGAAGGCGAGCAGCACCACGTCCACGTCGCCCGCCGCGAAGACCGCCCCCAGCCGCTCCTCGTGCGACCCGGGGTCGAGCGCGTCGAAGGCGACCGTCCGCACCTCGGCCCCCAGCGCCCGCAGCGACGCGGCGGAGGCGTCGAGGGCGGGGGAGGGGCGGCCGGCCAGGTGGACCGTACGGGTGCGCCGGGCGATCATCCGGCGGGCCGTGGCCAGCCCGATCGCGGAGGTGCCGCCGAGGACGAGCAGGGACTGCGGTGCGCCGAGGGCGTCTTTCATGGCGACTCCTGGAGGGCTCAGAGACCGAGACGGCGGGAGAGGTCCGAGACGAGCACGGACCGGGGGTCGAGCGCGGCCCGCAGCGCCCGGAACTCGTCCAGCCGCGGATACATCGCGGCCAGGACCTCCGGCCGCACCCGCGCGTCCCCGACCGGCTGCACCCGGCCGCCCGCCTCCGCGACCTCCTCGTCGAGCGCGTCGAGGAGGGCCCCGAGCCCGGGGAGCCCGGCCGGCAGGTCCAGGGCCAGGGACCAGCCGGGCAGGGCGAAGGAGAGCGGCCCGGGACCGCCCGGACCGAACCGCTGGAGGACGGCGGGCGGCACGAACCGCCGCCCCGCGATCCGCCGCACGATCCCCCGCAGCACCTCCTCCCGCCCGTACGGCAGGACGAAGCGGTACGGGACGGCGCCCCCGGGCCCGTACAGCCGGTTCCAGTGCGGGACGGCGTCGAGCGGGTGGAAGAAGCCGGACAGCGGCCGGAACCGGCCGGCGGCCGCGCGGGGCGACGCCCGGTGCCAGAGCGCGTGGAAGAGCCCGGCGGAGGCGCCGCCGAGCAGCCCGCCGGGGACGTACGGCGGCGGGGCGGGCAGCCGGACGGGCCGGAAGGCGAGCGGCGCGCGGCGGGCCGGATGGCGGCGGGGCAGCGCGTCGTACGGGGCGTGGTCGCCGCGCGTGAGGACGGCCCGGCCGGTGGCGGCGCCCCGGGCGAGCAGGTCGATCCGGGCGGTGGAGTACGCGTACCGGTGGTCGCCCCCGGCGAGCCGGCCGAGGAGGTCGTCCAGGTCGCGGGCCCGCTCGGTGTCCACGCGCATCAGGGAGGTCTCGACGGCCGGCAGCCGCAGGACGGCGGAGAGGATCACGCCGGTCAGGCCCAGGCCGCCGGTGGTGGCGTCGAAGAGCGGGGTGCCGGGCCGGACGGTCCTGACCTCCCCGTCGGGGGTGAGGAGTTCGAGCGAGACCACGTGCCGGCCGAAGGAGCCGGCGGTGTGCTGGTTCCCGCCGTGGACGTCACCGGCGATCGCGCCGCCGACCGTCACGTACCGGGTGGCGGGCACGACGGGGACGAACCGGCCGAGCGGCAGCAGCAGCTCCATCAGCCGGTGCAGGCTGACGCCGGCCTCGCAGTCCACGAGCCCCGCGCGCGCGTCGACGGCGCGGATCCGGTCGAGGCCGGTCATGTCGAGGACGGTACCGCCGGCGTTCCGGGCGGCGTCGCCGTGGGCGCGCCCCAGCCCGCGGGCGATCGCGCCCCTGGCCCCCGGGGCGCGCAGGGCGGCGGCCACCTCGGCGGGGCTGCGGGGCCGGTACACGCGCGCGAGGGTGGGGGCGGTGCGGCCCCAGCCGGTGAGGGCTTCGCAGTCGTCGTCCGGGACGCGGGTCTCGACAGCCATGGAGCCGACCGTATAGGCAGGAATGCTGCTTATGCCGGTATTGGTGTGTATGGCTTGGTGGTTCGTCGAAAAGGGTGATGATCCGACAGGAGGAAGGTCGCAAGGTCGGAAGGTCGGAAGGGAGGGCCGGAAGGCGATCCCGGCACCCGGGACCATGTCGCTCGCACACACACCGGCCCGACGGGGGGATTCTCGTACTCCGGTCACCCGCGCAGCGCACGCATCGAGGGGTACACGCACGACATGGACTGGCTGACCAAGCTCCCCGTCATCGGCCCCTGGGTCGTCCGCCTCATGCGCACCCACGCCTGGCGCGCGTACGAGACCCTCGACCGGGCCCACTGGAGCCGGCTCGCCGCGGCCATCACCTTCCTCTCCTTCCTCGCCCTCTTCCCGCTCATCACCGTCGCCGCCGCGGTCGGCGCCGCGCTCCTCAGCGACGAGCAGCTCGACCGGATCGAGGAGAAGATCGGCGAGCAGGTCCCCGGCATCTCCGACCAGCTGAACATCGGCGGACTGGTCGACAACGCCGGCACGGTCGGGATCGTGGCCGGCGCCCTGCTCCTCTTCACCGGCATCAGCTGGATCGGCTCCATGCGGGAGTGCCTGCGCGCGGTGTGGGGCCTGGACGACATCGAGGGCAACCCGGTCCTGCTCAAGGGCAAGGACGCGCTGATCCTCGTCGGCCTCGGCGGCGTCGCCCTCGCCTCGCTCGCCGCCTCCTGGCTCGGCTCCACCGCCGTCGGCTGGAGCGCCGAACAGGTCGGCGTCTCCGAGGGCGGGGCGGGCGGAGTCCTGCTCCAGACCGCCGCCGTCCTCGTCGGCGTCGTCGCCGACTTCCTGATCCTGCTGTACGTCCTGACCCTGCTGCCCGGCGTCGAACCGCCCCGCCGGGACCTGGTGGTGGCCTCGCTGATGGGCGCGGTCGGCTTCGAACTCCTCAAGCTGCTGCTCGGCGGCTACATGAAGGGGGTCGCGGCGAAGTCGATGTACGGGGCGTTCGGCGTCCCCGTCGCCCTGCTCCTCTGGATCAACCTCACCGCGAAGCTGCTGCTGTTCTGCGCGGCGTGGACGGCGGCGGCCTCGTCCCGCGAGAAGCCGGCCCCGGATCCGGACGGGCCTACTGAGCCGAACCCGGCTTCCGCCCCGACCCGGCCTCCGGCTTCCGCTCCGACCCGGCCTCCGGCTTCCGGGGCGACTCGGGCTCCGGCTTCTGCTCCGACCCGGCCTCCGGCTTCCGGGGCGACTCGGGCTCCGGACCCCGGCCCCGGTCGCGACGACGTGCCGCCGACACGGCCGACGGCCAGCGGCGGTTGACCAGGAACACGGCGCCGGCGAGGAGCACGAGCGCCCCGCCCACCACGGCCAGCGCGGTGCCGACCCCGCCGGACCGCCCGGCCGCGACCGCCTGGACGGGCTGTCCGGGGGCGTTCCCGCCGCCCGCCGACCCCACCGTGCCGTCGGGCGCGGGCGACTTCGTGCGGGCCGAGAGCGGCGGCACCAGCTCGCCCACCGGCTGCACCTTGCCGAGCGCGGCGAAGCCCCAGTCGAACAGCCGGGCGGTCTCCCGGTAGACCGCGTGCTGCTCCTTCGAGGAGGGGTTCATCACGGTGACGAGCAGGACCCTGCCGTTCCGCTCGGCGACCCCGGTGAAGGTCGCGCCCGCGTGCGTGGTGTTGCCGTTCTTGACCCCGGCGATGCCCTGGTACGGCGGAACGCCGAAGTCACCCGTGAGCAGCCGGTTGGTGTTCTGGATCTCGAAGGTCTCGCGCTTCTTCTCGCCGGGCTTCTGTATGCCGGGGAAGGGGGCGCGGACCGTGGCGGCGTACTCGCGGAAGTCCGGCTTCGTCATGCCGCTGCGGGCGATGAGCGTGAGGTCGTACGCGGAGGAGACCTGGCCCGGGGCGTCGTAGCCGTCCGGGGAGACCACCTTGGTGTCGAGCGCCTGGAGCTCGGCCGCCTGGGCGTTCATGTCCTTCACGGTCTGCTGGAGGCCGTTGTTCATCTGGGTCAGGACGTGCACGGCGTCGTTGCCGGAGCGCAGGAAGACGCCGAGCCACAGGTCGTGGACGCTGTAGGTCTGCTTCTCCTTGACGCCGACCAGGCTGGAGCCCTCGCCCATGCCCGCCAGGTCCCGGTTGGTGACCAGGTGGTTCCGCGTCTTGGGGAACTTCGGCAGCAGGGTGTCCGCGAAGAGCATCTTCAGGGTGGACGCCGGGGCGAGCGGCCAGTGCGCGTTGTGCGCGGCGAGCACCTGGCCGTTCTCCGCGTCCGCGACGATCCAGGACCGGGCCGACAGCTCCTTGGGCAGCACGGGCGCCCCGGCCCCGAGCCGCACCTGCGTACCGGGCCTGCCGAGCAGCTCACCGCCGACCGTGGACATGACGGCGGGGGGCTTGGGCTGCGTGTCCTGGACGGCCTTCCCGACCTTCTCGTCCTTCCCGTCCGCGTGGGCCGGCGGCGCGGCGAGGGTGAGCGGAAGGAACACGGCAGCGGCGACCGCCCAAGCGGTCTTCTTCGAAGCAGACACGGTCGTGAACGTACAGGTACGGAACAGAGATCCGAACCCGGGCAGGCCGTTCGAACCAACCTGTCCACCCGGACGCGGCCACCGGGGGGCCGACGGTGATACGGGGGCCATGAAGCTCGGCCGTCGCGTCTCCTGGTTCCTGCTCGCGTTCGGGGTGTGGAACTGGTTCATCTGGATTACTTTCTCTATATAACTAACCATTAGAGCTTCAATGACAGAAAAGAGCAGGTGAGGGACTTTGACCCCCTTCGTTTCGCCCGTGGAAGCCGAGCATCTGGACACGGTGCGGGTTGCCGTCTACGCCCGGCAGTCCAAGGCGCGCCCCGACTCGTCCGAAGCGTCGCCGGAAGCGCAGGTGGCGGCCGGCGAGGCGCTGGCCGTCAGCCGGGGGTGGGAGGTGGTTCACACGTTCAAAGACGTCGGTCGGTCCGGTTGGGATCCCAATGCCATCCGCCCGGGGTTCGAAGACCTCATGTCCGCTGTCCGCGCGGGCGAGGTGGACGTAGTGGTGGTCAACGAACTGTCCCGGCTGACTCGCAAGGGTGCACACGATGCCCTGGAGATCGACAAGGAGTTCAAGAAGCACGGCGTCCGCTTCGTCTCGGTGCTCGAACCCTTCCTCGACACCTCGAACCCGATCGGCGTCGCGATCTTCGCGCTGATCGCGGCACTCGCGAAGCAGGATAGCGACATCAAGGCGGAGCGCCTGCGCGGAGCCAAGGACGAGATCAGGGCCGTCGGTGGCCGGCACTCCGGCTCCGCGCCGTACGGCATGAGGGCGGTGCGCGAGAAGATCGGCAACCTCGTCGTCTCCGTCCTGGAGCCGGACGAGGACAACCCCGACCACGTCGCGATCGTCGAGCGCATGGTGGAGATGTCGTTCGCCGGAATCTCCGACAACAAGATCGCGACGACGCTGGAATCGGAGGACGTACCGGTGCCCGGTGAGGCCGGGCGACGTGCCACCGAGAAGCGGAGGGAGTCCATCAGGGAGCGCCGCGTGTCGAAGGAGGACAGACCGATCCGCTGGCGCGCACAGACAGTCCGCTGGATCCTTTCTCACCCGGCCATCGGAGGCTTCGCCAGCGAGCGCGTGAAGCGCGGCAAGGCGTACGTGAACGTGATCGCCAGGGATGAGGGCGGGGCGCCCCTGACTCCCCACCGGGGCGTCGTCGCGGGGGCCAAGTGGTTGGAACTCCAGGAGCAGCGCAGCAAGCGCAACAAGACCAACAGGCAACCGGGCGGAGAGGCCACACCCACGCTCCTGAGCGGCTGGCGCTTCACCACCTGTGAAATCTGCACGGGGTCCATGGGACAGAGCAAGAACAACGGCGGGCAGGACTACTACATGTGCGCCAACCCCAAGGGCCACGGCGGCTTGAGCATCAAGCGCAAAGACGCCGACGACTACGTGGCCGGGCGCGTCTGGGCACGTCTTGCCGCTGCGGACGTCGACGACAACGAGGACAGGGAATGGTTGGCGGAGGCGGCACTCCGATTCGCGCTCCAGCGCGACCTGTCCGGAGTCCAGGAGGAGCGGCGCGAGACGGCGGCGCACCTTGAGCACGTCCGGAACTCCATCGCCGAACTCCAGGCCGACCGCAAGGCGGGGCTCTACCGGGGGCGGGACGAGCTGGCCATGTGGCGCGCGACGATGACGCAGTACCGGACGTTCGAGGACCAGTGCACGGCCAGGTTGGAAGCGCTGGACGAGCAGACCACGGCAGCGATTCAGGTCCCCTCGGACTGGTTCGAACCGGGCGAGGACCCCTTGGGCGCAGGCTCGCCCTGGGCAGCGTGGGACGTGTTCAAGCGACGCGAGTTCCTGGACCTCTTCCTCTCAGGCGTCTCCATCGGCCCCGGCCGGGACCCGGTGTCCCGCAAGTACATCGCGATCGAGGAACGCGTGACGCTCCACTGGCGGACCCTTGGGACGGATGAGGACCACGAAGACGACGAAGAGACGCTGGCCGCTCTCTGACACTCGGGCACTCGCCGAAGCCCCGGTAGTCCCTCGCGGACCGCCGGGGCTTTGCTGTGCCCGCAGCGGGGCCGACCAGCGGGCGGAGCCATGGCGGTATGACGGTTCAGAGTGTTTTTCGTATGTACAAGAAAAAATAAGGAGAAAACCAAACCGTCCGTCGGAACGCCATTCCGTCATGGGGGCGGGAATCTGTCCGTCCCTCCTACTTCCGGAAGAGAGCGGGACTACCGCACACTCACCCCAAGGAAGATCTCGGCGGACCGAGTGCCCGCCCTCACACCAGCTCTGCCCGTGCACCACGCACCCCACCGTTACGGGGGTGGCCGCAGGGGGCGTGAGGCAGGGCGCGGGGATCGCACCGCCCATGAGTGACCGCCCCTTGACCGGGGGCGCCGAAAGGGGTTGTAAGCGCGTGCGATCCCTCGCCGAGTCCGGACCGGTCCCGCCGGCGAGGGCGCCCGAGGGCTACGCGTTCTCTGCGGAGTCCGCGTGCACCTCGGTGCCAGGGCCGGGCCTGGCGATCGTCTCGTAACCGTCGGCGAACTGCACGGGGCCGGCGGCCCATCGGGGCCGCTGCAAGACCCGCCATGGCACGTACGAGCGACGACCGACCGTCCGGAACCGCCGAGCACGGAGCCGACGACGAGCGGCCCGGAACGATGCTGCTGCGAGGCTCCGCCGGATCATCGAGCGGAAGGGGGCCGCGTGGTGTGACTGGTGCCTGGACGACTTCCCCGCCGACGCGGTAGACGTGGACCACGTGCGGCCCCTCTCGATGGGAGGGACCGACACGGACGGCAACGTTCAAGTGCTGTGCCGGAGACGCCACCGGCTCAAGACCAGGACGGAGTTCGGGCCCGCTGCCTAGAGGTCGTCCTGGTCGCTCTGATCGCCCTTGCCGTTTAGCGCGCTGCGAGCGATCAAACCGAGGGCGCAAGCAGTCGCCCCGTAGACAACGGCTAGTTGCACACGCTCCGACACGTTTTCCATGCGCAAGTGAACTTTCCCAAGCGCTAGTTCGAACTTGCTCTTGACGGCAGTCTCCGAGTCATCGGGACCGGTGAGTTCAGACATAGGGGCAGAACACAGCATCCCGAAGTACGCGTCAACTTTCGCGCCCACTCGCTGAAGGGGGTACCTTCCTTGCCCCGACGACCCCGCCCCCCCGTGCTCGGTATCCGGGTGCCCTGAACTGACTGCCCGTGGTGGCCGTTGTGTCGCTCACGAGCGTCAGGCGAACGCACTGCGGGAGACACCGGGGGACGAGCGCGTACGGGCGACGGTGGCCGAACATCCGGCGCCGCTACCTCTACGCCCATCCGTGGTGCGTGCTGTGCACGAAGCCGGCGACAGTGGCCGACCACTTCCCCGACTCGCGCCGCTCGCTGCTCGCACGTGGCGTCACCGATCCCGACGCGTGGTCGCGTCTGCATCCGCCGTGTACGCCGTGCCACAACCGCGAGACCGCGAAGCATCAGCCCGGCGGACGGGCTGCCGAGAGTGTCCGCCCTCGCTTGCCCGAGCCCTCGACCAGAGCGTGACCCCCTTTCCGCGCCCTGGAAGCACGGCAGGGAGGCAAAAAACGCGCATGGCCCATTTGGGCGTTTTCGTGGAGCCGAAGCCCGCACCCATGGCGCCTATCTGGCGCCATGGGTGCGGGCTGTTTCGCGTTATCGGGGCAACATTCTTTCCGGGGTCACCAGGCGAGCCCGCTCGAAAAGGTCACGGGCTGCGTGATTCTTCATGAACGGGCGAATCCGGCTATGCATGGTTCTAATCCGCTCGTCCGCCCTTCCGGACTGGAGACTGGGGTAGTCCTCCAGGGCGAGAGTCCATGTCTGGCACGCGGCTTCAAGGTGGCCTAGTTCCAGCTGCCTCTCGGCCAGGGTGCAGCGGTGCCGGACCCTGGCACGGCGATAGACGCTCTGCCGAATCCGATCGGACTGTTCCATGGCTTCGATTGATCCGGCGATGTCTCCGAGTTCGTATCGTACTTGGCTCGTGTGGTACAGGAGCGACGACGGGTCGTAAGAGCCGAAAGCCTTGGACTGCGACTCCGCCTTTTCCATGGCCACTTCGGCTTCCCGCAGGTAGCGCTGCGCCTGGACGCGGGCGCCCGTCTGCGCTGCCGCATGGGCTTGCTGCCCCACAAGGAAGGCGCGCATTCGCGGGCCGGCTTGCGGTGAGGCAGCCGCCGCGGCGTCCGCGAGACGCATTGCCTGGGCGCCGTGCCCCAAGTCGACTGCTTGAACGCTCATCCCTCGCAGGGTGGTGCAGAACGTCAAGTGATCCTCAGACGCTCCGGCAAGTTCAAGTGCCTTTAGATAGTACTTCTGCGCCAATCCGTGGAGCCCCTCGTCCACTGCCATATAGCCCGTGAGGTAGCAGAGGTCCGAGACCGCGCCCATCATGGCTTTGCGGACGGATTCCGGGGATTCCATCCGCAGATATGGAGCTGCTGTGTTCACCAGGAATGCGGCAGCCATGGGCCGGGCGGTGCGCCCTCCGAACTGGTCGTCCAGCTCAGAGATTCGCTCGGTCATCGCGGAAACGGTGTGGACATCGGCCATCCCTATGCGCTGGACGTCGCCTTTCTGGACGGCTTCCATCCTGCCGACCACGTCCGGCCAGTTGGGAATGGTCAGCGCAATGGAGAAGAGGCCGACGCCGAGGATGCTTCGGCGGGACGGGTCCATGTCTTGCCTTCCCAGGTCCAACAGCCCCTCCACCGTACTGGGCTGGGAGGGAAGCTGATCTGTCGGAGTTCTGCGGAACCCGGCCTCGTTGTGCGTCACCGGGCGCCGGAGCTTGCGGGAGAGGGCTTCCAGGATCAACGGCCGTGCATCCTCCTTCGGCATGTGGCCCTTGAGCCACTGGTGCACCGACGGCTCTCGGTATCGCAGGGGTGTGCCGCGCTCCGTCCCCAAGCGGTTGATCTCCTGCGCGAACTGTCGCAGCGTCCACCCGGTTTCCCGGTACAGCCGCTCAAGCCCCACGTTCGGTTCCGGGTTGCCCACCGGTCCTCAACTCCCCGAGCCATCAAGCCGCTTAAAGCTCTTAAGTCCTGCCCCTGTTGCAACGGTACCGCTGTGCGTAGTCGCACGGTTGCCTAGTGCGAGCAGAGGTCACCGCAAGGGACGACGCCGCAACGAAGGACCCCGGACATGGATCACAAGCCCGCCCGCGAGATCGAAGACGTGGACGAGTTGGCCGCCCTGATAGAGGCGGGCGGGTTCTGGCGACTCGCGCCGGAGTGGGTGCCTCGGAGCGGCTACGCGTTGCCTATGCGGCCCGTACTGCTCCGGGTGCGTGACGGGTTGGAACGAAAGGGGCGCCGTGAATGCACCTGAGAGCCCGCGCGCACCCGCGGGTGTGGGAGCCGGGAGAAGTTGTCCAGGACACGAGAACGGGGCGTGTGGGGGCGTGATGGGCCACGTCGGCCCGCGCTACCAGCTTCGCCCACTGAATGGGGGTAGGGAATGGGAAGCCGACCCGGCAGAGATGGCCCCGGCGCGGCAGTCGGATGCGCTTACGGAACGCGTGGCCGAAGCGAATCGGCTCGGCCGGGAATGCGGACCCCGGGCGGAGTGAAACCCCGGCCCAAGCCCTATGGGAACACCGGTCTCATGGTGGGGCTCAAGGTCTACGAGTCCTCTCATGACATGGTGGGCGTCGTTTCCGGTTTCGCGCCGGGCGGGATGGTTCACCTCGTCCGGCCGACCGGCTACCAGTGGTCGGTTCCCTGGACGCGTGTGCGCCCCGCCACCGACCGGGAGAAGCGGCAGCTTGCCGCCCTCGCGAAACTTCACTGCACGCGCTGTGCCGGGCTCGCCGCATAGGCCGGCTCACCGCACGGCTCTGCGAACTCCGCTCTCCTCCCGTGAACTCACATCGGAAGCTCCACCGTCTTCCGTCCGGGAGGAGAGCGGGTGCAACTCCCGTCCGTCGAGTGACAGCAAGAAAGACGGATGGGTGGGCAAGTGCAGCAACTCCGACCACAGGAGGAAACCGCACGATGAGTACCGTCGTTCAGACGCGGACCCGTGATCCGCGCATCATCCTAAACACGCTCGCGTCCCGGGTGCCCCATCTGGTCGCCGACGTGGGCGTGTCCGACCTCTGGGAGCGTGAAGTCCGGCTGCTGCTGCGCGACAGCGTGGCTGTCCGGAGCCTTGCCGAACGCACCCTGGGCCAGGGCATCGCGTACCTGATCACCGCTATGGAGAACCCCGGCGTGGACATGGGGGTCGGGTACACCGTCGACATCGGCGTGCACCAGCTCATCCTGGACACGCCGCTCTACTTCGCGCTCTGCGAGGAGTACAACGGCGGGAACTACAAGCACCACGCCCCGCTCATCGAGCGGCGTCGCGACGGCACGGTGACGCGTACCGCCGAGCTGATCCGGCAGAACGGGTTCGCGGTCGACGAGGAGCTGTGGTCGGTCGACGCGTCCGACTGCTCGCCGTGTGACAACAAGGTCCCCGACAGCCACTGATCCGGCACTAGAGTGCCTGCCCCCGCTCTCTTACCTGAGGGCGGGGGGCACCGCTGCGTTCCCCACCACCACAGCGAGGAAAGCCCGTTGCCCGCACGACATGACATCGACGCCGAACGCGAACTGTGGGACACCTTCGCCGAGAGCACGAAAAGCAAGGTGTTCGAGTCTGATCCGGTGTTCTGCTGGACCCAGTACTCCAGCCACGGCCCCGGACCCGAAATCCTCGGTACGCCGACAACCGCCCTCGAAATCGGATGCGGCACCGGGCGGGCACTCGCCTACTTGGCACAGCAGGGGGTCAAGATGACCGGCCTGGACCTCTCGCCTGTCATGGTCGCCAACACCACCGAGCGGTGGGGGCCCCTGGGAGCGCAGTTCGTCTGCGCCGAAGTCCTGAACCACCTCAGCGGGAGCACCGAGACGTACGACGCCATTTACTCCGTCTTCGGCGCGGTCTGGTTCACCGACCCTGCCAAGCTCCTGCCGCTGGTCGCGCAGCGACTCAACCCAGGCGGGGTCTTCGCGTTCTCCCACCCGCCGGCCATCCCTGGGGCGTACGGCCCGCAGGGCATGTACAAAGGCGGGTTCGCCGGAAAGGCCATGTACACGTACCGGTACAGCTACACCCCCCGCAGGTGGACCAGCTTTCTGCTCAAAGCCGGGTTCACGAACCCTGACGTACAGGTCCTCGACGCTCCCACGCCCGGACACATCGGAACCCTGATCGCTCGCGCCACCAGGCCGTAGCCGCTCTCCCGTTCACCCCGTCCAAGCGGTCTCCCCCGAGCCGCGCGGGCGGGGCTACTTGCCCGCGTTCGCTCGCACGCCCCTCAGGCCGATCACGCCCACGGCCGTCCCCAGGAGGAACGACGTGACGGCGAGGGCGAGGTGGACCCAGAAGTAGGCCGTCGGGTCTCCCGCGTCGTCGAAGGCGAGACCGCTCCCGTCCTTCCAGAGGTTCTTCGCGAAGGTCACCCAGATCACCCAGGACCAGACGCCGAACGCGAGCAGGAACCAGGAGACGCGGCGGCTGAGCTTCATGGGATGTCCTTCGGGAGGGCGAGTCGTTCCCCGCCAGTATCGAACCGCCCCCGCCGGGCCCCGGAGGCGGGTCTCTGTACGCTGGGGCCCGGCCGCACACGGATCGGCTCCATCGAGCACCCCCGGGGTGACGGGAGCGGTCTCGCCCCCGATGGCGCGGGCGGTCCGGCGGCAGCCGTCCTCGGGCCGTACGGGGTGCGCGCCGCACCGGCGCCTAGAAGAAGAAGGAGTTCCGGGGCGTGGTCGTCTTCCTGCTGGTCCTGGTCGTGGTCCTCGCGCTGCTCGGCGGCGTCCACTGGTACGTGTGGCGGCGGCTCGTCCGGGACGTGACGGCGCCCGGCGGTCTGCCGCGCCGGCTGGGCACGGCCGCCGTCGTGGTCCTGCCGCTGCTCTCGCTCGCGGCCCTGGTCTCCGCCCGGGCGGGCGTGCCCTTCCGGCTCCAGCAGGTGATCGCCTGGCCGGGGCAGATGTGGCTCGCCGTCCTCCTGTACCTCGTCCTGGCCCTGGTGGTGGGCGAGGCCGTCCGCCCGCTCCTGCGCGCCCGGCTCGCCCGCCGGGCGCCCGCCGCCACGGCCGCGCCCGCGCCCGCTCCGGTGGTTCCCGAGGCCGCGCCGGTGCCGGCCGCGGCGGCCGCCGAGCCCCGGGCGGAGACCGTCGTGGGGACCCCCGTCCCGGACGGTCCCGAGGCCCCGGCCGCAGCGGCCGCCCCGGAAACCCCCGCCGACGTCTCCCGTCGTCTCTTCGTCTCCCGGGTCGTCGGCGGCACCGCCGCCGCCGTCGCGCTCGGGACCGTCGGGTACGGCACGTACGGCGTGCTGCGCGGGCCCCGCGTCAAGCGGGTCACCGTGCCGCTCGCCAAGCTCCCGCGCGCCGCGCACGGCTACCGGATCGCCGTCGTGTCCGACGTCCACCTGGGCCCGATCCTGGGCCGCGCCCACACCCAGCGCATCGTGGACGCCGTCAACTCCGCCCAGCCCGACCTGATCGCGGTCGTCGGGGACCTGGTCGACGGCACCGTCGAGAACCTCGGCTCCGCCGCCGAGCCGCTCGCCCGGCTCCGCGCCCGCCACGGCTCCTTCTTCGTGACCGGCAACCACGAGTACTTCTCGGGCGCCGACGCCTGGGTCGACCACGTGCGCGAGCTCGGCCTGCGCCCGCTGCGCAACGAGCGCCTGGAGATCGCGGCCGGTTTCGACCTCGCGGGCGTCGACGACGTCGCGGGCGAGAGCGAGGGCCGGGGGCCCGACTTCGTCCGCGCCCTCGGCGACCGCGACCGGGCCCGCGCCGCCGTCCTCCTCGCGCACCAGCCGATCGTCGTCCACGACGCCGTGCGCCACGGCGTGGACCTCCAGCTCTCCGGCCACACCCACGGCGGCCAGCTCTGGCCCGGCAACCTCCTCGCGGAACTGGCCAACCCGACCGTCGCCGGGCTGGAGCGGTACGGCGACACCCAGCTCTACGTCTCGCGGGGCGCGGGAGCCTGGGGACCCCCGGTCCGGGTCGGCGCGCCCTCCGACATCACGGTCGTCCAACTCGCCTCGAAACAGGCCTAAAAGGGATTCGTCACTCCCTGCACCGAGAGTGATACGTGCTGCTCATCGACTTAAAGTCTCATATCCCGGACATATACCTGTGATGTGAAGGTTTTCTCTTCCGCATGTGAAATACGTGTGATGGGATGACCGCATCGCGGCAATTCCGGGGGCGCCGCAGCTGGGGTGGTACCAAAAAAAGGAAGCACGGCAATGCGGTCGACGGTCCGTCTGCGGATCCTCATCACTTGTGGAGTACTGGTGGCGGCCGGAGCGGGGGGCTGGCAACTCCTGCCCTCCGACGGCGTCCGGACCGATCCGATCACCGTCGGCACCACCGACGAGATCACTTCACTGGATCCGGCCGGTGCCTACGACGCCGGCTCCTGGGCGATCTACAGCAACGTCTACCAGTCCCTCCTGACCTTCAAGCCGGGCTTCACCGAGCCGGTGCCGGACGCCGCCGAGAGCTGCGGGTTCGCGGGCTCCGGGCTCACCACGTACCGGTGCACGCTCCGCGACGACCTCACCTTCTCCAGCGGGCGCAAGGTGACCGCCGAGGACGTCGAGTACTCCTTCGAGCGGATGCTGGGCATCAAGACGGACGTCGGCCCGCAGCCCCTCTTCCCGACCCTGAAGAGCGTCGACTCCGAGGGCCGCACCGTCACCTTCCACCTCAGCGCCAAGGACGTCACGTTCCCGCTGAAGCTGGCCACCGGCGCCGGTTCGATCGTGGACCGCGAGCGCTACCCGGAGAAGAGCCTCCGCCCCGACCAGGCGGTCGACGGCTCGGGGCCGTACGTCCTCAAGGAGTACAAGCCGGGCGAGTCCGCCCTCCTGGAGCCCAACCCGAGGTACAAGGGCTCCGTCACCAAGGCCGGCCGCCCGGTCCTCGTGAAGTACTACGCCAAGTCCGAGGACCTCGCCGGCGCCTGGAAGGCGAAGGACGTCCAGGTGACGCACCGGCAGCTCCCGCCGGAGTTCGTCTCCACGCTGGAGACCTCGGACGGCACCCGGGTCACCGAGGCGGAGAGCGCCGAGATCCGCAACATCAACTTCAACGTCCGGCCCGGCTCGCCCATGGCGGACAAGGCCGTGCGGCAGGCCGTCGCGGCGGTCCTCGACCGTCCGGCGATCACCACCGGCGCCTACAAGGACACGGTCGAGCCGCTGTACTCCCTCATCCCGCAGGGCTTCGTCGGCCACAGCACCGCGTTCTACGACCTCTACCCGGAGCCGAGCGCCGGGAAGGCGGAGCAGATCCTGAAGGCGGCCGGGGTCAGGACGCCGGTGACGTTCACCTTCGGCTTCCGCAAGGACGCCACCTACGCCGCCGAGACCGCCGAGATCAAGCGGCAGCTGGAGGAGACCGGCCTCTTCCGCGTCGAGACCGTCGAGGTCAAGTGGGAGGACTTCCAGAAGCAGTACGCGAAGGGCGACTTCGACGCGTACACCGTCGGCTGGCTCCCCGACTTCCCCGACTCCGACAGCTTCACCGCGCCGCTCGTCGGCACCGGGAACACCCTGCACAACGGGTTCTCCCACAAGCGGATCGACTCCCTGATCGCCTCGACGCAGAGGTACAGCGACCGGTCCAAGGCGACGGGCGACTTCAAGGCCATCCAGACCGAGGTCGCCACCGACGTCCCGCTCGTGCCGCTGTGGCAGAAGAAGGACTACGTCCTCTCCACGGACGCGGTCGCGGGCTCCCAGTACCTGACGGACGGCACCGGCATCTGGCGCCTGTGGGAACTGAGCTGGATCTGACCGGACCGCCGTGGGGCCGTACTCGCACGAGTACGGCCCCACGGCGTTCCTACTGCTTCCCGCCCGTCCGCTTCGGCTTGCCCGAGGCCGCCATCCCGGCCGCCGTCGGCATGAAGTCGGCCAGCAGTTCGTGGGTCTCCTTGACCAGCGGGCGCAGGACCCGGAAGCGGGAGAGCGAGATGGCGCGGGCGGTGACCGGTGCGAGCCGCTCCACGAGCCGCCGGCTGTTGGCGGCCCCCTCCGACCGGTCGTACACCCAGAAGAGCACCAGGCCCATCTGCTGGAGCCACAGCAACTGCGGCAGCGCCTCGGACAGTTCCGGGTCGACCTTCACCGAGGCCCCGGAGAGGACGCGCCGGTGCACGTCGATCGCGGCCTCGCGCGGCCCCTCCGACTCGGGCGAGAACGGGCTGAGCGGGCTGTCCGGGTCGGCGGCGTTCTTGAAGAACTGGGCGGCGAACTCGTGGTACGGCTCCGCGATGTCCAGCCAGCCGAGGTACACCCCCCGGATGCGGGCCGTCAGGTCCTTCTCGCCGCCGGCCAGGACGGGCTCGACGGCCGCCTGGTGCTCCTCGGCGATCCGGTCGTAGAAGCCCTGGACCAGGTGCTCCTTGGAGGAGAAGTAGTAGTACGCGTTGCCGACGGAGACCCCGGCCTCCTGGGCGATGGCCCGCATCGTCGTCTTGTCGTAACCGCGCTCCTTGAACAGCCGGAGCGCGGTTTCGAGGATGAGCGTGCGGGTCTGCTCGCTCTTGGGGGCCTTCTTCTCTTCCTTCACGTCCTTCACGGAGCCGAGCCTAACCGGGCGGACCGGGCACTTCGCAGCGTCCGTCCCCGCAGCCGCCCGGCCCGGGGGTTCCGCCGGGGCCCTCCCCGGGCCCCTCTCCGGGACCCTTGAGCGCCTCGCGCCACTTCGCGGCGGCCAGGACGGTCATCCGGGCGAAGGGCTGTCCGGCCGGGGTGGCGAGCCAGTGGGCCTTCGGCCGGTGTTCGGCGAGGGCCCAGAGGCAGACGATCCAGGCGGCGGTCGCCCGGTAGACCTGGCCCCGGTCCCCGACCGCGGTGATCTCCCGCAGGGTGGTGGCGTGGTCGAGGGCCGGGAACCGGCGCCGGGCCTCCTCGGACCCGGCCGGCACCAGATCGAGCGGGACGAGCTGCCGCTGCCGCAGCAGCCAGTGCCGCAGGTGCACGCAGAGCGGACAGTCGGCGTCGTACAGCACGGTCAGGCGCTTCACGGGCGTCCGCGGGGCGGGGGCCCCCGGTGCGGGGGCCGGTACCGGGGCGCCCCGCCCGGGTGCGGTCGACACGGCGGTTCAGCCCTGCTGCGGTGCGGGCGGGGCCCAGGGGCCGGCCTTGGGGGGCGTGGTCCAGCCCTGCGGGCCGACCGGCGGCACCTGCTCGCGCTCCATGACCCCGCGCCGGCGGATCTTGTTGAGCACGTACACGTTCCCGAGGTGCATCACGCCGAGGACGAGCAGCACGACCCCGAGCTTGACGGAGAGGGCCTCGAAGAGCGCCCGGGCGTCGAGGACGGCGTCGTCCTGGCTCAGGTAGAGGGCGACGAAGCCGAAGTTGACGAGGTAGAAGCCGACCACGAGGAGGTGGTTGACCGCCTCCGCGAGCTTCTCGTTCCCGTGCAGGACGTCCGCCAGGAAGATCCTTCCGTTGCGGCTGAGCGTGCGGGCGACCCAGATGGTCAGGGCCACGCTGATCAGCAGGTAGACGATGTACGCGACGACAGTGAGGTCCATGCCCCACCCTCCCTTGAACGCGTTCAAAAGCTGGTGTCCCTGACTGTAGACCTCTTCTTGAACGTGTTCAAGTGGAGAGGGGGGCGTGGGAGGGGGCGGGAGGGAAAGAGGTGGTCCCCGGCCCTCCCGCCGCCTAGGGTCGCGCGGGTGACGCTCTCTCATGACCTGGCCGGTACCGGCCCCTCGACCGTCGTCCTGCTGCACTCCGGGGTCTGCGACCGCCGGATGTGGGACGCGCAGTTCTCCGCGCTCGCCCAGGCGGGGCACCGTGTCGTCCGCTGCGACCTCCGTGGCTTCGGCGAGACCCCGATCGACGCCCCGCACACCCACGCGGAGGACGTCCGGGACCTGCTCGACCACCTCGGCGCCGACCGCGCCTCCGTCGTCGGCTCCTCCTTCGGCGGCGAGGTCGCCCTGGAGTTCGCCGCCCGCCACCCCGAGCGGGTCTCGGCCCTCACCCTGCTCGGCTCCGGCATGCCCGGCATGGAGCCGAGCGCGGAGCTGCGGGCCTGGGGCGAGCGCGAGGGCGCGCTCCTGGAGGCCGGCGACCTCGACGCCGCCGTCGAGCTGAACGTCGACACCTGGCTCGGCCCCGAGGCCGGGGAGGAGGCCCGCGCCCTCGTCCGGCGGGCGCAGCGGCACGTCTTCGAGGTGCAGCTCCCCGTCCCCGACGAGCACGGCCCGGTCGACCCCGAAGTCACCCGGGACGAGCTCGCCCGCATCGCGGCCCCCGCCCTGGTGGCCGTCGGCGCCCACGACCTCCCCGACTTCCGGGCGGTCGCCGACGAGCTGGCCCGCCTGCTGCCCGCCGCCCGCCGCCTCGACCTCGACTGGGCCGGCCACCTGCCCGCCCTGGAGCGCCCGGAGGAGACCGCCCGTCTCCTCGTGGACTTCCTGGCGGAGGTCCTGGTGCCGACCGCGCCCTGAGCGGAAACCCCGGGCCCGTCGGCCGGCCGGGCCCCGGGTGAACCTCCGTACGCCCGGGACCGGCGCCGTCCCCGGGCAGCGGCCGCCCACCGCCACCGCCGCGGCGGCGGCGAGCAGGAGTGGCGGCAGCGCGTACGTGGCGAGGCCGGGGTTCGCGGCCAGGACCGGGCGCCGGGGGCTGACGCGGTCCGCGAGCAGCACCCCGAGGAGGAAGCCGACGGCTCCGGTCCGGAGCGGGCCGACCCGGGCGCTGTGGCCGACGAGGCTGGTCCAGTACCAGTACCAGTGCCGGTACCGGTACCAGTCGCGGGAGCGGACCTCCCGCCGGCCCTCGGTGAGGTCGGCGCGGAGCGAACGGCGGGGATCGGCACCCGCTTCACCCGGACGGCGGTCAGGAGCAGCGTGCCCGCGAGTGCCGGGCCCGGGGGAGCCGCCGAAGGGCAGGCGGAAGGAGCGGGTGCGCAGGGAGTGGCGGACGGGTGCGGGCGCCGTGGTGGCTGGGACGGCGGGCATGGGCCGCGGAGCATTTCGGAAACGAATGATTCGTCAGCGAAATATCAGCTTCCGAAAGGCCTGGAGGGGAGGTGTGCCCGCCCCCGACGTACGATCGCCCCATGGACCCGACCCCCGCGCCCCCCGCCCCCTCGGAACGGCGCGACTGGACCGACGGTCACGTCGCCCGCTGGCAGCCCGTCCTGCCCGGCCTCGACCCCGTGGTCGAGGGCGCGGTCACCCGGATGAAGAAGCTCTCGGTCCATCTGCGCCGGGTCAGGGAGCAGTCGCTCGTGGACTTCGACCTGGAGCGCCACGAGTTCGACACGCTCCACAAGCTGGCCGGCCGCGGCGGCAGCGCCGCCCCCTCCGAGCTGGCGCAGGACCTCGACCTGGCCCCCGCCTCCGTCTCGGGCCGCCTCGACGTCCTGGAGAAGCGCGGTTTCGTCCGGCGCACCCAGTCGACCGCCGACCGGCGCCGGGTCGTCGTGGAGCTCACGGTCTCCGGCCGCGAGACCTGGCTCGGCGCGATGGACGTCCTCGGCCACGAGGAGTACCGGCTCCTCGGCGTCCTCACCCCCGAGGAGCGCACCCTGCTCAACGACATGCTGCGCCGGGTGATGGTGGCGGCGGAGGCGGACGACGCCCCCGACGCCCGGCCTCACTGACCCCGCCCCCGACGCCCGGCACCACTGACCCCGGCCCCGCGCCCGGGGCCGCTCGGTCGGGGGTTCACGCGGTCACACGCTCAGCGAGCGCGCGAAGTTCAGCTGGCCCATCACCCAGTGGATGGTGTCCGGACCCGTCGCCGGGATCATCGTCGCGTGGTGCCGGCCCCCGCTGGTCACGGTGACCTGGATGAAGCCCGTGGTCTTCTTCTCCTTCATCAGGAGGAACAGCAGACCCACCAGGCACAGCAGCGCGAAGACGATCGCGAGCACGATCGCGACCGTCGGGATCTTCTCCTCGGTCCGCGACATGTCCATCGCGTTCCACACCGCGCCCTTCAGCGGCATCGACCCGGCCGGAGTGATGATCTGGTCCCCGACGACCGTGATGTCCCCGAGCGCGAGCACCGGCGCGGCCCCGGCCGGCGCCGGCGGGAACTGCTGCGGCACGGGCACGCCCTCGGCGAGGGTCGGCTGGTACGCCGGGTTCTGCGGGTACGCGGGGGGCTGCGGGTACCCGTACCCGGGGGCCGCGTCCTGCGGGTAGCCGTACCCCGGCGTCCCGGGCGCGCCGCCCCGGCCCGGTGCCTGCCCGGGGCCCTGCCCCGGACCCCACTTGTACTCGCCGTCCGCGTAAGGGTTCGGCTCGCTCATCAGTCCAGTCCCCGCTCTCCACAACGACACACGTGCGCGTGCGGACGGGAAAGCCCGCCCCCGCACGCCGAGCGTACAGAAGCGGGCTCAACCGCCGTGCGGTGGTTCAGAAACGGCGCGTGATCAGCGCGCGCTTCACTTCCTGGATCGCCTTGGTGACCTCGATGCCGCGCGGGCAGGCGTCCGTGCAGTTGAACGTGGTGCGGCAGCGCCACACGCCGTCCTTGTCGTTCAGGATCTCCAGGCGCTGCTCGCCGGCCTCGTCGCGCGAGTCGAAGATGAAGCGGTGCGCGTTGACGATCGCGGCCGGACCGAAGTACTGGCCGTCGTTCCAGAAGACCGGGCAGGACGACGTGCACGCGGCGCACAGGATGCACTTGGTGGTGTCGTCGAAGCGCTCGCGGTCCTCGGCGGACTGCAGGCGCTCGCGGGTCGGCTCGTTCCCCTTGGTGACCAGGAACGGCATGACGTCCCGGTACGCCTGGAAGAACGGCTCCATGTCCACGACCAGGTCCTTGAGGACCGTCAGGCCCTTGATGGCCTCGACCGTGATCGGCTTCTCGGGGTTGATGTCCTTGATCAGCGTCTTGCAGGCGAGCCTGTTCTTGCCGTTGATCCGCATCGCGTCCGAGCCGCAGATGCCGTGGGCGCACGACCGGCGGAAGGTCAGCGTGCCGTCGACGTCCCACTTGATCTTGTGGAGGGCGTCGAGCACGCGCTCCTTGGGGTCGATCTCGATCCGGAAGTCCTCCCAGACCGCCGCGTCCGAGATCTCGGGGTTGAAGCGGCGGATCCGCATCGTGACCGTGATGTACGGCGAGGCGGCGGAGTCCTTCTCGACCTTGTCCAGTACGGGGGTAGCCATCAGTACTTACGCTCCATCGGCTGGTAGCGGGTCTGGACGACCGGCTTGTAGTCGAGACGCACGGTCTCGGAGCCGTCCTTGCCGACCTCGCGGTACGCCATCGTGTGACGCATGAAGTTGACGTCGTCGCGGTTGGGGTAGTCCTCGCGGTAGTGACCGCCGCGGGACTCCTTGCGCGCCAGGGCCGAGACGGCCATGACCTCGGCCAGTTCGAGCAGGTTGCCCAGCTCGATGGCCTCCAGGAGGTCGGTGTTGAAGCGCTTGCCCTTGTCCTGGATGGACACGTTCTCGTAGCGCTCGCGCAGCTCGGCGATCTTCTCGACGGCCGTCTTGATGGTCTGCTCCGTGCGGAACACCATCACGTTGGCGTCCATCGTCTCCTGGAGCTCGCGGCGCAGGTCGGCGACCCGCTCGCTGCCCGTGGAGTTGCGCAGCTTCTCGATCTGCCCGACGACGAACGCCTCGGGGTTCTCGGGCAGCTCGACGTAGTCGGCCCTGGCCGAGTACTCCGCCGCGGCGATGCCGGACCGCTTGCCGAAGACGTTGATGTCGAGCAGCGAGTTGGTGCCGAGGCGGTTGGCGCCGTGCACCGACACGCAGGCGACCTCGCCGGCCGCGTACAGGCCCGGGACGACGGTGGTGTTGTCCGCGAGGACCTCGCCCTCGACGTTGGTCGGGATGCCGCCCATGGCGTAGTGCGCGGTGGGCTGGATCGGGATCGGGTCCGTGTACGGCTCGATGCCGAGGTACGTACGGGCGAACTCGGTGATGTCCGGCAGCTTGGCGTCCAGCTGCTCCGGCGGGAGGTGCGTCAGGTCCAGGTAGACGTGGTCGCCCTCGGGACCGCAGCCGCGGCCCTCGCGGATCTCCGTGTAGATGGAGCGGGAGACGACGTCGCGGGACGCGAGGTCCTTCATGACGGGCGCGTACTTCTCCATGAAGCGCTCGCCGTCCTTGTTGCGCAGGATGCCGCCCTCGCCGCGGGCGCCCTCCGTGAGCAGGATGCCCATGCGCCAGATGCCCGTTGGGTGGAACTGGAAGAACTCCATGTCCTCCAGGGGCAGGCCGCGCCGGTAGCAGGCGGCCTGGCCGTCACCGGTGAGGGTGTGCGCGTTGGAGGTCACCTTGAAGAACTTGCCGGTGCCGCCGGACGCGTAGATCACGGCCTTGGCCTGGAAGACGTGGATCTCGCCGGTGGCCAGCTCGTAGGCGACGACGCCCGCGGAGTGCTTGACCCCGTCGACCTCGGTGATCAGCTGGTCCAGGACGTAGAACTCGTTGAAGAACTCCACGCCCTCCTTGACGCAGTTCTGGTACAGCGTCTGGAGGATCATGTGGCCGGTGCGGTCCGCGGCGTAGCAGGACCGGCGGACCGGGGCCTCGCCGTGGTTGCGGGAGTGACCGCCGAAGCGGCGCTGGTCGATGGTGCCGTTCGGGGTGCGGTTGAACGGCAGGCCCATCTTCTCCAGGTCGAGGACGGCGTCGATGGCCTCCTTCGCCAGGATCTCGGCGGCGTCCTGGTCGACCAGGTAGTCACCGCCCTTGACCGTGTCGAAGGTGTGCCACTCCCAGTTGTCCTCCTCCACGTTGGCGAGCGCGGCGGCCATGCCGCCCTGCGCGGCGCCCGTGTGGGAGCGGGTGGGGTAGAGCTTGGTGAGCACGGCGGTGCGGCTGCGCTTCGTCGCCTCGATGGCGGCGCGCATGCCGGCGCCGCCGGCCCCGACGATGACGGTGTCGTACTTGTGGATCTTCATGGGTGGATTACCTCAGCCCCGTGCCTAGCGGATGTTCGGGTCGAAGGTGAAGATCACCAGCGTGCCCAGAAGGATGGTGAACACCGTGGCGGTGTACAGCAGGCCCTTGAGCCACAGGCGCGTGTTGGCCCGCTCCGCGTAGTCGTTGATGACCGTGCGGAGGCCGTTGGCGCCGTGCAGCATGGCGAGCCAGAGCATCAGCAGGTCCCAGACCTGCCAGAACGGGGACGCCCAGCGGCCGGCCACGAAGGCGAAGCCGATCTTGGAGACGCCGCCGTCCAGGAAGAGCTGGATCAGCAGGTGGCCGAGGACCAGCACGACGAGGACCACGCCGGAGAGGCGCATGAAGAGCCACGCGGCCATCTCGAAGTTGCCGCGGGTCGCGCGCGGGGTCCTGCCGGTGCGCTTGCGGGGGGCCTCGATGTACGGCGCGGGGTTGTCCACGTCGTAGCCGCCGCCCTCGACGGGGCCGATCGCGGAGGTGGTGTCAGTCGACATGTCTGGCGTCAGCTCCCGAACAGTTCGCGTGCGGCGTGCCCGAGGACGGGGTACAGCGAGCCCGCCATCAGGACGACCCAGATGCCCACGACGGTCCAGAGCATCTGCTTCTGGTAGCGCGGGCCCTTCGACCAGAAGTCCACGGCGATGACGCGGAGGCCGTTCAGCGCGTGGAAGAGGATGGCGGCGACCAGGCCGTACTCGAGGAGAGCGACGATCGGCGTCTTGTAGGTCGCGACGACCTCGTCGTAGGCCTCGGGGGAGACGCGGACGAGAGCGGTGTCAAGGACGTGTACGAACAGGAAGAAGAAGATGAGGACGCCGGTGACTCGGTGAGCCACCCAGGACCACATTCCTTCCCGGCCGCGGTACAGCGTTCCAGCCGGCACGGAAAAACCCTCCGGGAGCGGGGATCGGGGCCGGCCGGCTTCTCTGTCGGTCTGGCCCGGCCGGGTACGGTCCACCGGCCCCGGTCATCGTAGCGACGAGTCGTCGGTTCGCTCGCGCGGGGTCCATAGGTGTGATCAAACAGGCACGGACGGGCTATCGTACGAGCCGGAAACACCGCGTTCCGGACGAAATCACAGCTCGGAGTGTCGGGCGGTGAGCCCTTCGGTCAGCCGGAGGGCCAGCCGGGCGCGGGCGAGCCGGCGCAGCTCCTCGGCCGCGATCACCCGCTCCTCCTCCGGTTCGTTGCCGAGACGTGACCGGATTCCGGCCAGAACCTGGTCGAGTCGCTCCTCGGGCCGCACCCCGTCGAGGCTGATCACGAACGCGTGCCCGAAGCTGCTTTCGTACGCGGCGTGCGCGGCCCGCAGCGCGGTCCGGGCGGCCGGCGGGGCGCCGGGGTGCGGCGGCAGGGAGGACTCGGCGGCCAGGGCGCCGTCGAGGTCGGCGCGGGACAGGTCGTAACCGGCCTCGTCGGCGGCGGCGAGCAGGGCGTCCACCGTGGGGTAGGGGCGGTGCGCCGCCACCCGTTCGGCCCAGCGGAGGCTGTGGCAGCAGGAGAGCAGCAGGGTCACGGCCTCGGCGTGGGACGTGGCGTTGAAGCCGACGAGACCGCCGGCGCGCCGGGGCGCGGGGGGCTGCGGGCCCGGTATGGCGGACGCGTCCGTGGAGCCCGGTTTCCGGCAGGGGGCGTGCGTGTCGCTGGTCAGCGTGGGCTCCGGTTACTCCGGGACGGATGGGGTGGGCGTGACGGAACGTTATCGACGGGACGGGGGAAGTGTCCGACGAGTGCGCGATTTTCACCCGGAAGGGAGAGTTTCGGAACACCTGATGGACGCTGGGGTTCCGGTCGCCGGCCCGCGGGTGAACACGGGGCGTCGATCGGCTCCGCCGACGCGGTTGCCGCCGCACTGGGTGACGGCATCCGGGGTTCCGGCGTTCCCTCCGTCCCGGATGCGGGGGTTCCGATCCCGCCGTCCGGTCCGTCCCGGACCGTCGCCCGATTGGCCGGACCCGGATCCGTAGGAGAGGATTCCGATTGATGCGGTACTCCATACGAGGGCCCCGGCGGGGCCCCGCGCTCCTGGCGACCGCGGTGGCGCTGGCCACCGTGGCGGCCTGCTCCGGCGGCTCCGCGGCGGGGCCGGCCGGCTCGCCCTCCGCCCCGTCCCCCGGCCCGGCCACGAGCGCGCAGCCCTCGCCGACGCCGACACCGACCCGTACGTACCCGCTCTCCAGCGCGCCCCGCACGGTTCCGGCCGTCCGCTCCCACGAGCCCGCCCGCGGCCCCGGCTGGAAGCCGGCGCCCGCCGGCGGGGTGGTCATAGCCGCGAACAGCGGCGGCCTCGCCGACGAGGGGAAGCTGATCGCGGGCGAGCTGGGCATCCCGTACCGGGGCGCCGTCGCCGCCGGACCCGGGGACGTCGAGCTGGCCCTGGGCGGGACGGGCGCCCCGGAGTCGTACACCCTCGCCGTCCGCGACGGGCGGGTGCGGATCAGCGGGCCCGACGAGGCCGGGGTCTTCTACGGCACCCGGACCCTCAAGCAGTCGGTGAAGGCGACCGGCGCGATGCCCGAGGGGACGGTGAACGACCGGCCGGCCAAGCCGCAGCGCGGGCTGAACGTGGACACCGCCCGCAAGCACTTCACGGCCGCCTGGATCGAGGACCGCATCCGGGAGATGGGCGACCTCAAGCTCAACCAGCTCGGACTGCACTTCTCCGACGACCAGGGCTTCCGGATCGCGTCCGACAGCCACCCCGAGGTGGTCTCCGCCCAGCACCTCACCAAGGCGGAGGTGCGGCGGATCCTCGCGCTCGCCGCCGAGCGGCACGTGACCGTCGTCCCCGAGATCGACTCCCCGGGGCACCTCGGCGCGGTCATCGCCGCCCACCCGGACCTCCAGCTCCGCAGCGCGACCGGCCGGGCCCCGCGCGGCGCCGTCGACATCGCGAACCCGGAGTCCGCGAGGATCGTCGACGACCTGCTGCGCGAGTACGCCCAGCTCTTCCCCGGCGCGTACTGGCACCTCGGCGCCGACGAGTACGTGGCCCTCATGGCGAAGGACCCCGAGGCCACGTACCCGGAGCTGGCGCGGGCGGCGAAGGCGAAGTACGGGCCCTCGGCCCGCGTCCAGGACCTGGCCACCGGCTGGCTCAACGACCGCGCCGCCGTCGTCCGTCCCACCGGCAAGATCCTCAAGGCCTGGAACGACGGCTTCTTCACGGGCGGGGTCGTGAACGCGGCGAAGGACCTGGAGGTCGAGTACTGGACGGGCAAGGAGATCGGCGCCCGGTCGCCCGTCTCGTACCTGAGCCAGGGCCGGAGGATGGTCAACCTCAACGACGAGTACCTCTACTACGTCCTCGGCGAGCCCAACGACTTCGCGTACCCCACCGGCCGCCGCATCTACGAGCAGTGGACCCCGCTCGTCGTGCGCGGCACCGGCCCCGTCCCGGCGAAGTACGACCCCCAGATCCTCGGCGCCCGCTTCGCCGTCTGGTGCGACCTGGCGAACTCCCAGACCCCGGCCCAGGTCGCGGCCGGCATCCGGCTCCCCCTGGCGGCCCTCTCCCAGAAGGTCTGGAACCCGGCGAAGCCGACGGAGAGCTGGGACCGGTTCCGGGCGCTGGCGGAGCGGGTGCGCGGCTGAGCAGGGCTTTTGGCATGGACGTACCGACTTCGCATCGCGTACGTTCCCCCGGCGGCGGTCGCACGGCCGCCGCCGGCGCCTCGGGGAGGGGCGCCGACCTTCCCTGGGGGACCCCTGTCTTGATGCTCCGTAATCCGAACGGACTTTCGTACGCCGTCGTGGCCCTGCTGGCGGGCAACGCCGTCTTCGACGTCCTGCTCGCCACGTTCGAGATCCGCTTCCTGCTGGCCGACGCCGCCACCGACTTCTTCGACCCGGCCGTGTTCGGCGCCTTCGACCTGAACGTGGCCTACAGCTTCGCGTACATGGTGTACGTGGCGACCGGGATCGTCTTCCTCGTCTGGTTCTACCGGCTGCGGAAGAACGCCGAGGTCTGGGCCGGTGACCTACAGGGCCGGAAGCCCGGCTGGGCCATCGCCGGCTGGCTCGTTCCCTTCGTCAACCTGTGGATGCCGAGGGGGATCGCCGCCGACATCTGGCGGGCCAGCAGGTGGCAGCCGTACGCCGCCGACGAGGCCCGGGAGCTGACGCTCCTCAACGCCTGGTGGACGTTCTGGGTCTCCAGCATGGTCGTGGGCGGGATCGCCTCGCAGCTCTACAAGCGGGCCGAGACCGCCGACGCCCACATCACCGCGGCCTCCTGGTCCCTCGCGGGCTGTCTGCTCGACATCATCGCCGCCGTCCTCGCGATCCTCTTCGTCCGGCGCCTCACCTCTATGCAGCACACGAAAGCCACTGGCATGATTCCGGCCACACAGTGACGAAGAGGCGACCCCCCGCGACGTAAGGGGAAGCGCCGCGTCCGTATCGGGTGGCGAGGAGGCGTCCATGACGTCGGGGAAGCCGGAGAACGACCGGAGCCTGCGGGAGCTGATCGACGGGGCCGACGAGCGGGGCCTGGCCGCGGCCGGCCTCGCCTGCCTCGACCGCTGCCTCCCGCTGCTCGCCGCCGACCGGGGCGAGGTCCTGCGGCCCGTCTGGGCGGCCGTCGCGCGCGCCGACGGCGGCGCGTGGGGCGAGGCCGTCGCCAAGGCCCGCGTGGAGTTGGACGCCGAGGGCGGCGGGGACGCGGCGGAGGCCGTGCGCGGCATGCTGGCGTCCGCCCCCGGGGAGTGGTCGCCGGAGGCCCTGCGCGCCTGGGTCGGCACCTGCTCCGGCACCGCCCTCGCGCTGCACGGGCGGTACGACGCGGCAGGCGCCGACGCGGACCTCGTCGAGCGCTGCCGCGCCGGGGACGCGGACGGCGCGGGCCCGCTGCTCGCCGGGGAGCTCCGCCGCCAGCGGGCCGTCCTCGAATCGGCCGCCCACGGCCCGACCGGTCTGCGCCGGGCCCGCGAGCTCTCCGTCGAGGGCGGCCGGGTGCTCCGCGCGGTCGTCTCCCGCCGGGCCCGCACCACGGCCTGAGGGGACGGTCAGGCTTCCGGCTTCTGCTCCGGGGCCTCGATCGTGAGCGAGGCGACCGCCTCGGCGATCTCCCGCTCCGCCGTCGCCTTGTCGAGGCCGAGCCCGCTCAGGACGCCTTCCCCGTCCTCGTGCTCCAGGAGCGCGAGCAGGACGTGCTCGGTGCCCACGTAGGGGTGTCCGAGGCGCAGGGCCTCGCGGAACGTCAGCTCCAGGACCTTCTTCGCCGCCGCGTCGTACGGCACGAGCGCGGGCGGCTCCTCGACGCCCGGCGGCAGGGTCGCGGCCGCCGCCTCGCGCACCCGCTCCAGGGGCACGCCCCGCGAGGCGATCCAGTGCGCCGCGAGCCCCTCGGGCTCGGCGAGCAGCCCCAGGACCAGGTGGGAGGGGGTGATCTCGGCGTTGCCGACGGCCGTGGCCTCGTTCTGGGAGGCCATGACCACGTTCCGCGCGCGGGGCGTGAAGCGGCTGAACCCGGCGTTCGGGTCCGTCTTCTCGGCGTCGGGGTCCTTGGGCACGAACCGCTTCTGGGCCGCCTGGCGGGTGACGCCCATGCTGCGGCCGATGTCGGTCCAGGAGGCGCCGGAGCGCCGGGCCTGGTCCACGAAGTGCCCGATGAGGTGGTCGGCGACGTCACCGAGGTGGTCCGCCGCCATGACCGCACCGGAGAGCTGCTCCAGCGCGTTCGGGTGGACCTTCTTGATGGCTTCGATGAGTTCGTCGAGGCGGACGGGGACGGTCGGAACGACTGGATTCGTCATGAGGCAACCCTAGGTTGACACCCCTGGAGTGTCAACCGTCGGTTGACATGCGCGAGGGCATGGCGAGCCGACGGTCCGGAGGCCGTGAAAAAGGGAAGGAGAGAGGAGAAGGAGAGACGACCGGGGCCGCCACCCCCCACAGGAGAGGCCCCGGTCGTCCTCCACGGAGCCGCAGCACGGCTCCGTACTCCTATCAGCGCCGGGGGTGCGCTTTCTGTCACACCGCGTCCGGGCACTGGAAGGTTGCAAGTTGTACAAAGGGCGGACACCGCGTGGACGCGGCGCCGGAGCACCACGTACCGTGCTGGTGCGTCAGGGCCCGTCCGGCGGACCATGGCCGGGGCCGCGGCGGTGACCAGCCGCGACGGGACGACGCGACCGACGAACAGGGTTTGGGGAGTGCTGGGGGACGACGCGGAGCTGACGGCCGCGGTGCTCGCCGCACAGCAGGGGGACGAGGACGCCTTCCGTGCTGTGTATCGCGCCGTGCACCCCCGGCTGCTCGGCTACATACGCACACTGGTCGGCGACACCGACGCGGAGGACGTGGCCTCCGAGGCCTGGCTCCAGATCGCGCGCGACCTCGACCGCTTCGGCGGCGACGCGGACCGCTTCCGCGGCTGGGCCGCCCGGATCGCCCGCAACCGCGCCCTCGACCACATACGGATGCGCGGCCGGCGCCCCGTCGTCGGCGCCGACGAGACCGAACTCACCGAGAAGCCCGCCGAGTCCGACACCGCGAGCGAGGCCCTGGAGGCCCTGGCCACCGGCCACACCATGGACCTGATCGCCCAGCTCCCGCAGGACCAGGCCGAGGCCGTCGTGCTGCGCGTCGTCGTCGGCCTGGACGCCAAGAGCGCCGCCGACACCCTGGGCAAGCGCCCCGGCGCGGTGCGCACCGCCGCGCACCGGGGCCTCAAGCGGCTCGCCGAACTCCTCGGGGTCGACGGCGCCCCGGACGGCCCCGGCGGGACCGTCATCCCCCTGGACGGCGTGCCCCCGCAGCGCGGCCGGACACCGGGAGCGGTGGCGCCCGGCAGTGTGACGCAATGGCGTCCGCGTACGCAGAAGGACATGTGATGGCCGACGAGCGGTACCAGTGGCTCGACGAGGAGACCGCGGAGCGACTGCTCCGCGGCGAGCCCGTCGACCCCGTCGGCCCCGCCGACGACCTCGCGCGCCGGCGGGCCGCGCGTCTCGCGGACGCCCTCGACGCACTCCGCACCCCGACCGCCGGAGCCACCGGGTCGACCGGAGCCACCGGGCCGACCGGAGACGGCGGATCGGCCGGAGGCGCCGGACTGGCTGGAGGCGCCGGACCGGCTGGAAGCGCCGGGTCGGCCGGAGGCGGCGGGTCGGCCGGAGGCGCCAGGCCGACTGGAAGTGCCGGATCGGCCGGAGCCGGCGAACTGCCGGGGGAGGCCGCCGCCCTCGCCGCCTTCCGCGAGGCCAGGGCCGCCCGCGCCGCCGCCTCCGCGTCGGGGAGCACGTCCGGAGGTCCGGTCGTCGGTAGCACTGTCCCCGGAGGCCCGGCCGCCGGCAGCACCGCCCCCGGAAGCCCGGTCGCCGGCAGCGCCGTGTCCGCCGGCCCGCCCGCCGGAAGCGCCGCCGACCTGGGTCGGGTGCGGCTCGCGCGCCCCGGCGCCGCGCCGCGCCGCTGGGGCCGCTCCACGCGGTACGGCCTCGCCGCCGCGGTCGCCGCCGTCGCCGTCGGCGGGGTCGCCGTCGCCGCGGGCACCGGCGCCCTGCCGCTGGTGGGCCCCGCGCCCGCCAGCTCCGTCTCGGCCGGGGACACCGCCCGCCCGCTCGTCTCGCCGGAGCCCGAGGACATACGCGAGGACCTCGGCATACCCGGGCCGCCGACCCCCGGCGGCGACCGTACGCCCGGCTCGTCCCCCTCCGCCGGGACGGACGACCCCGCGGCACCGACCACCCCGGCCCCCGGAGGCGACGGCGGTGACGGCGACGGCGCGGACCGGCCCGAGCGGGACGCCCCGAAGCCCGGCCGGAGCACGGCGGGCACGGACGGGACCCCGGCCCCGGACCGCACGGGCGGCCACGACCGCGGCCGCGAAGGAAGCGGGGACGGAAACGGGAGCGGGAACGAAGACTGGAACGGCGGCGCGAACTTCCGGGAGAAGGCCGTCGAGGCCTGCCGGGCGTACCGCTCGGGGAAGCTCGACGACGGCAGCCGCCGCCGGATCACGGAGACCCTGCGCGACGGCGACACCCTGCGCCGCTACTGCGACCGCCTCCTCTCCGGCGCCACCGGCGCACCCGGAAGCGGCCCCGGGAAGGGCTCGGGCGACGGCTCCGGGGGCGGCTCCGAAAGCCGTCCGGGCAGCGGGTCCAAGGACGGCCCGAAGAACGGCGGCCACTACGGCGGCACGGACGGGAACTCCTGGAACAGGAGCGGGGACGGCCACGGCACCGTCCGCTCCTCGGCGGTGCTCCTCCGCACCGCACCGGCCCCCGTGCGCCCCGCCGGACCCCCGGAGACGGGCGCGACGCCCCGCCTCCCGGTCGCGGTGTAACACTTTCCGGCCCGTCGGCGCAGTACGTAATGCCGACTGGTCATCGGCCGCGCGACGAGCCGGGGTTCCCCCCGTACCTGCGGCTCTGCGCACCCGGCGCGGGTGGGACACGTTCCCCCGGTCCCACCCGCGCCCTTTCCCCTCCCCTGCCGACGCTCCTCCGCGTCTACCAGTGGACGACGACCTTGTCCCCGACCTTCACCTGGTCGAAGAGGACCGCGAGCTTGGCCCGGTCCCGGACGTTCACGCAGCCGTGCGAGGCCCCGGCGTACCCGCGGGCCGCGAAGTCCGACGAGTAGTGCACGGCCTGGCCGCCGCTGAAGAACATCGCGTACGGCATGGGCGTGTGGTAGATCGTCGACGTCCACTCACGGGCCTTCCAGCCCACGCTGAACGTGCCCTCGCGGGTCGGGGTGTTCTCCGAGCCGAAGCGGACGTCCATCGAGGAGACGACCTTGCCGTCGATCATCCAGGCGAGGGTCCGGCTCTCCTTGCTGATGCAGAGCACCCGGCCGGTCATGCAGGCCGGCGCCGGGGTGTCCAGGGCGTTGGTGGTCGACGGCTTCAGCTCGTCGGCGGTCGGCTTCCGGCTCGCGCCGAGCAGCCGCTGCCAGGTGGTCCCGTCCACCGAGCCGGTCCCGGTCAGCCCCTGCTTCTTCTGGAAGGACTTCACCGAACGCGCCGTCATCGACCCGTAGAAGCCGGTGGGCGCGCGGTCGAAGAACTTCAGCTGCCGCAGCCGCGCCTGGAGCTCGCGCACCTGCTCGTTCTCGTCCCCGTCCTTCATGAGGACCGGAGACGCCGACGCCCCCTCCGAGGCCGAGGCCGAGGCCGAGCCCGAGGGCTCCGGCGTGGGGAAGGTGGCGGAGGAGGACGGCGCCTTGCCGTCGTCCGTGGGGGAGGCCCCGGGGGTGGCGGACCCCGACTCCGACTCCGAGGCGGAGGGCGACGCGGACGCCGGGGCCGACGCCGATCCGGACGGCCGCGCCGCGGCGCGGCCCGAGGGCCCCGCGGTACCGCTCCCCGTCCCGGCCGCCTGGGCCGTACACCCCGCGACGAGCGCCACCGAGACCGCCGCCAGCACCGCTCTGCGCACGACGCCGCCGCGCGCGACGGTCGAAGACCGCTTCATCCTTGCCCCCCCGAAAACCGAAAACCCGTGTGTACGTAGTGGGATGCTTCCCACGCCCGAGTGGTTGCGCACCACGGCCGGAAAAGACCCCTCGCGGAGGCGCGGACACCGCTTCTCCCGGGTCGGACGGGGCCCGTCCCGGATGGCGCGCCCCGGTCTTCCGCGATGCGAAACAGAGGGGCGGGACGTCGTCCTCACGTGCGACACTCCGCCCATGCTGGGTGTCACCGATCTGCCGACCTACCTCGCCGGGCTCGTCCTCATCATCCTCCTGCCCGGACCGAACTCGCTCTACGTGCTGTCCGTCGCCGCCCGCAAGGGCACCCGGACCGGCTACAAGGCCGCCGCAGGCGTCTTCACCGGCGACGCGGTCCTCATGACCCTGGCCGCCCTCGGCGCGGCCTCCCTCCTCCGGACGACCCCGGTCCTCTTCATGGTCGTGAAGTACGCGGGCGCCGGATACCTGGCCTGGATGGCGTACGGGATGCTGCGGGCGGCCTGGTCGACGTGGCGCTCGCGCGAGGAGCACGGGGAGGGGGCCGCGGAGGAGACCCCGGGCGCCCCGGCGACCCCCGCCGAGCGCCCGTACCGGCGCGCGCTGATCATCAGCCTCTTCAACCCGAAGGCGATCCTCTTCCTGATCTCCTTCTTCGTGCAGTTCGTGGACCCCGGCTACGCCTACCCGGCGCTCTCCTTCCTGGTCCTCGGCGCCCTGCTCCAGCTGGGCAGCTTCCTCTACCTCACGACCCTCATCTTCGGCGGCACCCGCCTCGCCGCCGCCTTCCACCGCCGCCGGCGCCTCTCCGCCGGCGCGACCTCGGCGGCCGGCGCCCTCTTCCTCGGCTTCGCCGCGAAGCTCTCCCTCAGCAGCGCCGCCTGACCCCCTGGCGGACACCGGTTGACCCTCACACCGTGTGAGGCCGTTCCGTAGGGGGCGTCATGTTCACCATCGGAGACTTCGCCCGGCACGGGCGGGTGTCGGTCCGGATGCCGCGTCACTACGACGCGATCGGACTGCTGCGCCCGGCCCGGGTCGACCCGCACACGGGCTACCGCTTCTACGCGGCGGACCAGCTGGCCCGGCTCAACCGCGTCATCGCGCTCAAGGACCTCGGCTTCACCCTGGAACAGGTGGGGGCCGTCCTCGACGAGCGGATCGACGCGGACGAGCTGCGGGGCATGCTGCGCCTGCGCCAGGCCGAGCTGGAGACGGCCCTGGCGGAGGCGCGGGCCCGGCTCGACCGGGTCGGCGCGCGGCTCCGGGCCATCGAGAGCGAGGGACGCATGTCCACCCAGGAAGTCGTCGTCAAGCAGATCCCCGCCGTCCGGATCGCCGAACTGAGCGCGGTCGCCGCGAGCTTCGGCCCGCAGGACGTCGGCCCCGTCATCGGCCCGCTGTACGACGAGCTGTGCTGCCGGCTCGGAGGCGCGGGCGTCACCGGCTTCGGCCCGGGCGTCGCGTACTACGAGGACGCGGGCCGGGGCGACGGCTCGGTCGTCGTCCACGCGGGCATGACCGTCCCGGAGGGGACGGAGGCGGAAGGCGTCCTCGTGCACGTCCTGCCCGGCGTCGAGGAGGCGGCGACCGTCGTCCACCACGGCTCGATGGACGACGTGCTGCCCACCGCGCAGACCCTGGCGACCTGGATCGACGCCAACGGCTACGCCTCCGCCGGGTACGCCCGCGAGCTGTACCTGGAGTGCCCGGAGGACCCGGAGCGGTGGGTGACCGAGCTCCAGGAGCCGGTCGTCCGCGCCTGAGCACGCGGGCGCGTACGCGCGAAGCCCGGGGCCCCGGCCGGCCCCGGGCCCCGGCGGCTACCTCTTCAGCGCCCTGCGCAGCCGCAGCGCCCGCCGGGCCAGGCGGCGGACCCCCGGGTGCCGGGGGAGGGGCAGGCCGCCGGGGAGGCCCAGGACGGTGAGGCGGCGGCGGGTGAAGTGGCGCCGGGTGCGCTCCGCGAGCGGCCCCGACAGGTGCCGTACCGCCGCCGTCCGCAGGTCCGGCCGGATCTTCGGCTGCATCGCGAAGCCGACCGCCGCGACCAGGTCGTTCAGCTCCTCCGTACCGGTCCCGGGGCCGTCGTCCGCCGGGCCGTCGAGGGGCGGGACGACCGCGTCCACCACCGTGAGCGGGATCCGGTTGCTGTTCTGGAACGGGGTGAGCCGCTCCAGGAGGGGACGGGTGCCGACCCGGGCGACCGGCAGGCCGTAGAAGGTGCGCGCGGTGAGCAGCGCCGTCGAGAAGCAGCCGACCACCAGGGCGGGCCGCAACTCGCGGTAGAGCACCTCCGCGAGGACCGGCCGGTCCTCGATCGTCAGCTCCGCGCCCAGCTCCTCCGCCGCGCGCACCAGGGACCGCGACCAGGCGTCCGGGGCCGTCGGGTGCGGCTTGAAGACCAGCCGCCGGTGGCCCCGGGCGACCGCGCCCCGCACCATCCTCAGGTGCAGCTCCTCCTCCTCGGCGGCGGTCAGCAGGTTCAGGGCCGCCAGGTACTGGCCCAGGAGCAGCGCCGGGCCGTCCTGCGACGCCGGGCCCTCCGCCGGGGCCGGGCCCGCCAGCTCCTCGACGCACTTGGTGAACGCCTCGACCGGTACGGCCTCCGGAACCGCCCCGAACTCCCCGAGCAGCAGCGGCGCGAGCCCCGGGACCAGGTCCAGGTGGAGCAGCCGGGACACCCGGCCGCCGATCAGCGGGTCGATCTTGTTGCGGGTCGGCCCGTAGCTCATCAGCCCGTCCGCGTACACCGTGATCGAGGCCTCGGGGAGGAGCTGGGCGATGGCGAGCGCGGGCGTCACCTGGATCGACTCCAGGGCCAGTTCGACCCGGTCGTCCCCGAGCTCCCAGAGCGTGCGCAGATGGCGCTGGAGGAGGGGGAGGTCGCTCGCGCGGGGGGTCCAGCCGCCCGGGTGGAGCGGGGAGATCACCTCGTTCCAGGAGAGGACGGAGTCGAAGCGGCCGCGCAGCCGCGTGAAGCCCTCGGCCTCGTCGAGCGCGGGGGTCGTCTCCGGTACGGGCGCGTTGTTGGTGACCAGGAGGACGCGGCGGTCGGCGGCGCCGAAGCAGCCGCTGTCGATCGCGGCGGCGAGCGTCACCGCCCCGTAGAGGGTGGAGGCGCAGAAGACCTGGGTGGTGCGGCGGGGGCTCACGCGGCCACCTCCGGCGCGGCGGAGGACGAGGGGGCGCCGGGCCCGGACGGCGGCGGTGCCGGCCTCCGCCTCCGCAGCCTCCGCAGCAGCGTCGCGCGGTCCCCGCCCATCGCCGTCAGGGCCTCGTCGAGGACGTCCTGCGGCATCCGCCGCAGCGCCCCCGCGCTCATCGCCCGCAACTGCCGCGCCACTTCCGGCTCGAACCTCCCGATCGAACCGACGTGGTGGGAGATCACCGCGCAATAGGTGCGCACGGCTTTCGGAAGAAGGAGATCCGCGTCCCGGTCCCGCGCCGTTTCCGCGATCACCTGGTCGAAAGCGCGGATGAAATCCAATTGCCGGACGTCGCCGATCTGGGTGAGGGAGGTCGCCACTCCGCGCCGGTAGAACACGCCGAGTTCGCCGACCGCCGCGAACGATTCCGCCTCGCGGTGCAGCCGCCAGATCCACGGCCGGTCCTCCGCCGTCCGCAGCCCCGGCGTGAAGTGCAGCAGGCCCCGGTCCAGGAGCCGCCGGTGGTGGATCCCGGCCCAGGCGTACGGGTAGTCGACGGAGGTCGTCCGGTGCGCCGGCAGGATCGCGTCCCTCGGGCGCAGCACCTCGCCCCGCCGGGGGACCGGCGCCCGGCGCAGCCCGCGCTCGCGACCGGTCACCGAGACGTGGTCGGTGCGCAGGAAGTCGCAGCCCAGCTCCTCGGCGGCGGCGACGAGGCGGCCGTAGTAACCGGGGGCGATCCAGTCGTCCCCGTCGAGGAAGGCGACGTACTCGCCGCGGGCGGCGTCCAGCCCGGTGTTCCGGGCCGTGGCGAGGCCCTCGTTGCGCGCGTGCCGGAGCAGGACGGCGCCCGGGATCTCGCGCGCGGCCCGTTCGAGGAGCTCCGGGGTCCCGTCCGACGAGCAGTCGTCGACAAGCAGGAACTCGAAGTCCTCCCGGGCGTTGGCCCGCAGGCTCGTGAGGGTGTCGGGGGCGTATGTCTGCACGTTGAAGAACGGCACGACGACGGAGAGCTTGACCACGCGGCCGACGCTAGGCGCCGGCCCGGCATTCCCTCCGACCGGCGGGGGGATGTTCGGTGAACACCAAGCGGCGAGCCGATTAACCGCCTTTTCCGAAAAGGGGGAATCAGGCCGCGCACGGCCGGAAGGCGTCCCGCTTCAGGCGTCGGTGAGGCTCTGTTCACCGGTTGTTGTGGCTCAGTTGGGCCGGAAAGCGGAATGCCCTTCTAGCGTCCTCGACGTGCCATCACGTACCCGAGAAGCGATACGGACCGCCGTACTCGCCGACTCCGACACCCGGTGGAAATGGGGCGCCCTCACCGCGCGCCGCATCACGGCGGCGAGCGCCGAACCCACCGGCTTCGTCCTGCGCGGACGCGCCACCCCCACCGCCCGCCAGCTCGCCGAGACGGGGGTGTCCGCGGCCGCCCCGCGCGAGGTGACGGGCGCGGAGTTCCTGCGCGCCGTACGGGACGCGGAGGCGCGCGGCGAGGGGTACGACGTCCTCGTCCTCGCCCTCGTCGGCGGCACCGTCCGGGCCGTCCTCCAGGGCCTGGCCGACCTGGGCCTGGAACGGCGGCCCGTGATCGTCACCGGGTACGTCGGCGTCGTCTACGAGAAGCTGACCGACGGGCTCCTGCTGCGCCACGGCGCCGACGTCGTCCTCGCCAACTCCCGCCACGACGCGGAGCGCTTCCGCGCGGTGTACGAAGGGGTGGGCGCGGATGCCGAGCCGGTCGTGGAGGCGGCGCTGCCCTTCCTCGGCGGCGCCCCGTACGCCCCCGCCGCCGGCCGGGACGCCCTGGTCTTCGCCGCGCAGCCCTCCGTGCCCGTCACCCGCGCCGAACGCGCCTACGTGCTGCGGCGGCTGATCGGGCACGCCCGGCTCCACCCGGGCCGCGAGGTGCTCCTCAAGCTGCGCTCCAAGCCGGGCGAACACACCACGCACCTGGAGGAGTTCCCCTTCCAGAAGCTGGTCCGCGAGCTCGCGCCGCCGGACAACTTCCGCCTGGTGTACGGGCACATGGGCGAGGTCCTGGACCGCACCGACCTCCTCGTCACCGTCTCCTCGACGGCCGCCCTCGAAGCGCTGCACCGGCGGATCCCCACCGCGATCCTCACCGACCTCGGGATCCGCGAGGCGCTCGGCAACCACCACTTCGTCGGCTCCGGCCTGCTGACCTCCTTCGACCGGCTCGACAAGGGGGCCGTGCCGGCGCCCGACGCGACCTGGCTCGCCCGTCAGGGGGTCGCCTCCGACGGCTCGTACGAGGAGGCCTTCGACGCGGCCCGCGACCGGGTCGCCGCGCTCCTCGCGCAGCCCGGGCTCCCCCCGATCAGCCCCTACTACACCGCGGAGACGGCCCCCGGCTACCTGCCCGGGATCCTCGCCCGCCACCGCCTGGACGTCACCGCGCCGGAGCCCCGCGAGAGCGGCCTGCGCCGGATCGTCCGGGAGGCCGCGCGGGGCGCGTACCGCCACGGCGTGCAGCGCGTGGCCCCCGTCATCCGCCGCCTGGGAGAACTCTGATGACCACCACACCCGCTTCCGGGCCCGCCACGACCGGGGCCGCCGCACCAGGGGCCGCCGCTCCGGCTTCCGGGCCCGTCGCGACACCCGGCACCGCGTCCTCCGCCCCCGCGGGCCCCGCGGCCGTCGTCCTCGCCGTGATCCCCGCCCGGGGCGGTTCCAAGGGCGTGCCCGCCAAGAACCTCGCCCCGGTGGCCGGGGTCCCCCTGGTCGGCCGGGCCGTCCACGCCTGCCTCGGCGCCCGCTCCGTCACCCACGTCGTGGTCTCCACCGACGACCCCGCCATCGCGGCCGCGGCCCGCGCCGCCGGTGCCGAGGCCGTGCACCGCCCCGCCGCGATCGCGGGCGACACCGCCACCAGCGAGGCCGCCGTCCTGCACGCCATGGACGCCTTCGAGGCCACCCACGGCCGCACCGCCGACGTGGTCCTCCTCGTCCAGTGCACCAGCCCCTTCCTCACCTCCGCAGAGGTCGCCGAGACCGCCGACCGGATCCTGACCGGCGCCGCCGACACGGCCTTCACGGCCGCCCCGTCGCACGGCTTCCTCTGGCGCGAGACGGAGCGGGGCGCCGAGGGCGTCAACCACGACAAGGCGCACCGCCCCCGCCGCCAGGACCGGGAGCCCGAGTACCTGGAGACCGGCGCCGTCTACGCCATGGCCGCGCCCGGCTTCCGCACCCACCGGCACCGCTTCTTCGGCCGCACCGCCCTCGTCGCCACCGACCCGGCCCGGGTCCTGGAGATCGACGACCCGCACGACCTGGCCCGCGCCAAGGCCCTCGCCCCGCTCCTCGACGCACCCGTCACCCCCCGCTTCGCCGACGTGGACGCGGTGGTCCTGGACTTCGACGGCACCCAGACCGACGACCGGGTCCACCTCGACGCGGAGGGGCGCGAGTTCGTCTCCGCGCACCGCGGCGACGGCCTCGGCATCGCCGCCCTGCGCCGCGCCGGACTCCCCGTCCTCATCCTCTCCACCGAGCAGAACGCCGTCGTCGCCGCCCGCGCCCGCAAGCTCCGCATCCCCGTCCTGCACGGCATCGACCGCAAGGACCGGGCCCTCAAGGAGTGGTGCGAGACCGAGGGCATCGACCCGCAGCGCGTCCTCTACGCCGGCAACGACGTCAACGACCTGCCCTGCTTCCACCTCGTCGGCTGGCCCGTCGCGGTGGGCAGCGCCCACGACTCCGTACGGGCCGCCGCCCGCGCGGTCACCGCCACCCCGGGCGGCGCCGGAGCGGTCCGCGAGATCGCCGCCTGGCTCCTCGGACCCGAACTCGACACCCCCGTACGTGCCGACGCCGCACGCACGACCCCCGCACGCACCACCACCGAACCCTAAGGACCCGCACCATGAGCACCCGCCTCCGCACCCTCGGCGCCAAGACCGCCGGCCCCGGGCAGCCCGTCTACGTCACCGGCGAGATCGGCATCAACCACAACGGCGAGCTCGCCAACGCCCTCGCCCTGATCGACGTCGCCGCCGAGGCCGGCTGCGACGCGGTCAAGTTCCAGAAGCGCACCCCGGAGATCTGCACCCCGCGCGACCAGTGGGACATCGAGCGGGACACCCCCTGGGGCCGCATGACGTACATCGACTACCGCCACCGCGTGGAGTTCGGCGAGGAGGAGTACCGGGCCATCGACGCGCACTGCAGGGAGCGCGGCATCGACTGGTTCGCCTCCCCGTGGGACACCGAGGCCGTCGCCTTCCTGGAGAAGTTCGACGTCCCCGCCCACAAGGTGGCCTCCGCCTCCCTCACGGACGACGAGCTGCTGCGCGAGCTGCGCTCCACCGGCCGCACGGTGATCCTCTCCACCGGCATGTCGACGCCGAAGCAGATCCGGCACGCCGTCGAGGTCCTGGGCAGCGACAACATCCTGCTCTGCCACGCCACCTCCACCTACCCGGCCAAGGCCGAGGAGCTGAACCTGCGCGTCATCCAGACGCTCCGGGAGGAGTACCCGAACGTCCCGATCGGCTACTCCGGCCACGAGACCGGCCTCCAGACCACCCTGGCCGCCGTCGCCCTCGGCGCCGTCTTCGTCGAGCGCCACATCACCCTCGACCGCGCCATGTGGGGCTCCGACCAGGCCGCCTCCGTCGAGCCCCAGGGCCTGACGCGCCTGGTCCGCGACATTCGCACCATCGAGACGGCCCTCGGCGACGGGGTCAAGAAGGTGTACGAGTCGGAGCTCGGCCCGATGAAGAAGCTCCGCCGGGTCCAGGGCGCCGTTGCCTCATGACCGGGCAGCTGGCGTTCGTCGAGAGCCCGGTCCAGCTCCTCAACGTCCTGGAATGGGCGCACACCCGGGCCCCCGGCACGGGCATAGGCACGGCCCCCGGCACGGGGGCACCCGCCACGGACACGGGTGTGGACACGGGTACGGGTACGGGTACGGGCACGGGCTTCGGTACCGGGGAGCCCGCCGCCGACACGGCCCCCGGCACCGGGGCGCCCGCCACGGGAGCCCCCGCCGCCGGGAAGCCCGCTCCGGGAGCCCCCGCACCCGTCACGGCACCCGGCACCACGCCAGCCCCCCTCACGGTCGTCGTCCTCTCGCCGACCGACCCCATGTCGCGGGGCCAGCTGCGCCGGATGGCCCAGCTGGCCCGCGACGAGGGCCTCACCGTCCACTGGCAGGAGGCCCGCGACGGCCGGGGCGCCCTCCTGCGCACCCTGCGGCGGCTCGCCGGGCCGCTGCGCTCGGCGGAGCGGGTGATCATCGGGGACCCGTTCTCCCGGTACGTCCAGCTCCTCCTGACCCTCTTCGGCCCCCGGCACCTGACCGTGGTCGACGACGGCACCGCGACCATGGAGTTCGCCGCCCAGCTCGGCCGGGGCGAGCGCCTGGTCCGCTGGCACCGCAAGGGCAGCCTGGGCCCGCGCGAACTGGTCCTCGCCCCCGTGACCACCCTGGCCCGCCGCCGGCTCGCCCCGGCCCGGGGCCGTACCGTCGAGATCTTCACCTCGCTGCCCGTGGAGGCCCCGGCGGGCGTCGGGGTCACCGCGAACGCCTACGCCTGGACCCGCTCCCGCTTCGGCCCGCCGCTGCTCACCGGCGGCGCGGACCTGGTCGGCACCTCGCTGGTGGAGACGGGGGTGGTCGACGCCGGCCACTACGCGCGCGTGGTCGGCGAGCTCGCCCGCACCCACGGCGCCACCCGCTACTTCGCGCACCGCAGGGAGAGCGCCGGGAAGCTGCACCGGATCGCGGTCGAGACGGGCCTCCAGGTGGTCCGGCCCGAGCTGCCCCTGGAGCTGATCGCCCGGCGCGGCCCGGTCGGCCGCACGATCGTCAGCTTCCCGTCCACGGTGGTGCACACCCTGCCGCTGGCCCTGGCCGGCACGGGCGTGAAGGTCGCCGTCTGCGAGATCGCGCCCGAGTGGCTGCGGGCGACCGCCTCCCCGCGCGCGCAGGGCTTCCTGTCCGGGGTGACGGGCACGGCGGCCCACGAGGTCGACCGGCTCACCGCCCGGCCGGTCCACCCCACCGACAGGCTCGAATTCGGGTGATGTTTCCCCTCGCCGGTGCGGGGCAATCGGGTGAGGATACCCACATGGGGTGGTCCCTAAGCCCGGAAAACCGGGGTTCTTTCCCCTAACGGACTGAACTTTTCGTGATCAACGGGCAGTTGACCACCCTGAAGGCCTACCCTTCAAAAGGTGAACCAGTTGAAGTCCCGTGAGCCAGGCTCCGTCACTCTGCCCGGAAAGCTGCCCGCAACCCTGCGCGACGAACTGATCATGTTCCGCAGGGACTTGCACATGCACCCCGAGCTCGGGAAGCAGGAGTTCCGCACGACCGCCGCGCTCAAGGCCCGCCTGGAGGCGGCCGGGCTCGCGCCGGAGGTCCTTCCGGCCGGCACCGGACTCATCTGTGACATCGGCACGCCGGACCCCGAGCGGCCCATGCTGGCGATCCGCGCCGACCTCGACGCGCTGCCCATCCCGGACGTCAAGACCGTCGCCTACCGCTCCACCGTGGCCAACCGCGCCCACGCGTGCGGACACGACGTCCACACCACCTCCGTCCTCGGCGCGGGCCTTGTCCTCGCCGAGCTGGACCGGCAGGGGCTCCTCCCCAACGCCGTGCGGCTGATCTTCCAGCCCGCCGAGGAGGTCCTGCCCGGCGGTGCCGTGGACGTCGTCGAAGCCGGCGCCCTGAACGGCGTCGGCCGGATCATCGCCGTCCACTGCGACCCGAGGGTCGACGCGGGGAGGATCGGCCTGCGCGCCGGGCCCATCACCTCCGCCTGCGACCGGCTGGAGATCACCCTGGACGGCCCCGGCGGCCACACCGCCCGGCCGCACCTCACCACCGACCTGGTCACCGCCGCCGCCCGCGTCGCCACCGACGTCCCCGCCGTCCTGGCCCGCCGCGTCGACGCCCGCTCGGGCCTCTCCGTCACCTGGGGCCGCATCGAGTCCGGCCACGCCCCCAACGTCATCCCGCAGCACGCCGAGCTCTCCGGCACCGTCCGCTGCCTCGACCTGCCGGCCTGGCGCGACGCGCCCGACCTGGTGCACGCGGCCATCGACGAGGTCGCGTCCCTGCACCGGGCCAAGTCGACCGTGACCTACGTCCGGGGCGTCCCGCCGGTCGTCAACGACGCGGCCGTCGCCGAACTGCTCCGCGACGCCATGGCCGCCCGGCGCGGCCCGCACGCGATCGAGGACACCGAGCAGAGCCTCGGCGGCGAGGACTTCTCCTGGTACCTGGAGCACGTCCCCGGCGCCATGGCCCGCCTCGGCGTCCGCGTCCCCGGCGACACCCGCGTCCGCGACCTGCACGCCGGCGACTTCGACGTGGACGAGAGCGCCATCGAGGCGGCCGTGGAGCTCTTCACGGCGGCGGCCCTCCTGAACGGCACCCAGGAGACCTGACCCCGGCCCCGGCCCGCCCGGACCCCGGCCTGCCCTGATCCCGGCCCGCCCGGACCCCGGCCCGCCCGGACCTCGGCCCGCCGGGACCTCGGCCCGCCGGGACCTCGGCCCGCCCGGACCCCGGCCCGCCCGGACCCCGGCCCCAGGCCCCGGACAGGCCCCGACCCGCACGCCCGACCCCGTACACACCCGAGCGATGCTTTCCGGCCGGACGGACCCTCATCCGTCCGGCCCACCCGTTCCCCCGGACGGCTCAGCGCCCGGCGTGTCCCCGTACGCCCCCTGTCGCGCCGGGCGCCCCCGCCGGTATAACCGCCGGTACCGGACCGAACGCCCTCGGTCGCCCCGCGCGGCCGGTTCGCGACGATCCGATAACGACTCATGAACGGGTCTTTAACTGACATCTACGCGCGTTACGATCGCCGCGAAACCAGCGCCGGAAGAGGCGCTTTCGGTCAGTCTTGAAGGGACCCTCCTCTTGCGCCGGATCACCAGGATCACGACCGTGGGCATCGCCTCCGCGGCGCTCGCCCTCTCCGCCACCGCGTGTGGCAAGTCCTCGACGGACGCCGGTTCCAGCTCCGCCTCGGACTCGAAGAACATCACGGCCGCCATCGCGTACGACATCGGCGGCCGCGGCGACCAGTCCTTCAACGACGCCGCCTACGCGGGTCTGAAGAAGGCCGAGGACGAGCTCGGTGTCAAGGGCACCGAGGCCGAGCCCTCGGAGGGCGAGGGCGACGCCGACAAGGTGCAGCGCCTCACCGCCCTCGCCCGCGCCGGGAACAACCCGGTCATCGGCGTCGGCTTCGCCTACGCCCCGGCGATCGCCAAGGTCGCCAAGGCCTACCCGAAGACCACCTTCGGCCTCATCGACGACACCTCGGTGACCGCCCCGAACATCGCCAACCTCGTCTTCAACGAGGAGCAGGGCTCCTACCTGGCCGGCGTCGCCGCCGCCAAGACGTCGAAGACCGGCACGGTCGGCTTCATCGGCGGCGTCGAGGTCCCGCTGATCAAGAAGTTCGAGGCGGGCTTCGCGCAGGGCGTCAAGGACACCAACCCCAAGGCGAAGGTGCTCGTCCAGTACCTGACCCAGCCGCCGAACTTCGACGGCTTCTCCAAGCCCGACCTCGGCAAGGCCGCCGCGCAGGGCCAGCTCGACAAGGGCGCCGACGTGATCTACGCCGCCGCCGGTCTGGCCGGTTCGGGCTCCATCGAGGCCGCCGCCGCCGCGGACAAGTGGGCCATCGGCGTCGACTCCGACCAGTACAACCAGGCGGGTCTGGCCTCCTACAAGGACCACATCCTGACCTCGGTCACCAAGGACGTCTCGGACTCCGTCTTCAACCTGATCAAGTCGGTCAAGGACGGCAAGCCGCAGAGCGGCGAGATCCGCTACGGCCTGGCCCAGGACGGCGTCGGCCTGTCCGAGTCCAACCCGGCGTACAAGAAGATGACCGACGTCATCGCCGCCGTGAACGAGGCGAAGAAGAACATCGTCGACGGCAAGATCACGGTCAAGACCGCTCCGTAAGGAACCGCAGGTCAACGACCTCAGGGCCCGGCGACGGTGGGACCCCCACCGGAGCCGGGCCCCGTTCCCGTACGGATTTTCATCTTTCGGCAGCGCTACGCGTGTAGATGTCTCCCTGGCACGATAACTTCGCCCCGCCCTGCCCTCCCGCTCCCACTCCTTCCGGCCAAGGAGAGTGCGTCATCAACGCGTCCAGCCCCCCTGCCGTAGAACTGCACGGCATCACCAAGCGATTCCCCGGCGTCGTCGCCAACAAGGACATCGCCATCACGGTCCGCAAGGGCACCGTGCACGCCCTCATCGGCGAGAACGGCGCCGGCAAGTCGACCCTCATGAAGATCCTCTACGGCATGCAGAAGCCGGACGAGGGCACCATCGCCGTCGACGGCGAGCAGGTCACCTTCTCCAGCCCCGGTGACGCCATCGCGCGCGGCATCGGCATGGTGCACCAGCACTTCATGCTCGCCGACAACCTCACCGTCCTGGAGAACGTCGTCCTCGGCGGCGAGAAGCTCCACGGCATCGGCGCCAAGGCCCGGAAGAAGATCCTGGAGATCTCCGACCAGTACGGCCTCGGGGTCCGCCCGGACGCCCTGGTCGAGGACCTCGGCGTCGCCGACCGGCAGCGCGTGGAGATCCTCAAGGTCCTCTACCGCGGCGCCCGCATCCTCATCCTCGACGAGCCGACCGCCGTGCTCGTCCCGCAGGAGGTCGACGCGCTCTTCGACAACCTGCGCGAGCTCAAGTCCGAGGGCCTGACCGTCATCTTCATCTCGCACAAGCTGGGCGAGGTCCTGAAGGTCGCCGACGACATCACCGTCATCCGCCGGGGCACCACGGTCGGCACCGCCGACCCGAGGACCGCCACCACCAAGCAGCTCGCCGAGCTGATGGTCGGCAGCGAGCTGCCCTCCCCGGAGACCCGCGAGTCGACCGTCACCGACGTGCCGATGCTCCAGGTCCGCAACCTGACCCTGTCCGAGGCCGGCGCCGTCGCCGCGGCCCCGCTGACCAGCGCGGCCCCGCCGGACCCGGCCAGGGCCACCACCGTCCTGGAGGAGAGCACCGAGGGCCGCAAGCTCCTCGACGACGTCTCCCTCACCATCCACAAGGGCGAGATCCTCGGCATCGCGGGCGTCGAGGGCAACGGCCAGACCGAGCTCATCGAGGCCCTCATGGGCATGGCCACCCCGGACTCCGGAGTGATCACCCTCGACGGCCGGGACATCTCCAGGGTCTCGGTGCGCAAGCGCCGCGAGGGCGGCATCGGCTACATCCCCGAGGACCGGCACCGCCACGGCCTGCTCCTGGAGGCCCCCCTCTGGGAGAACCGCATTCTCGGCCACGTCACCGAGGCCCCCAACTCCAAGCGCGGCGTCCTCGACCCCAAGGCCGCCCGCAAGGACACCGAGCGGATCGTCCGCGAGTACGACGTGCGCACCCCCGGCATCGACGTCACCGCGGCCTCCCTCTCCGGCGGCAACCAGCAGAAGCTGATCGTCGGCCGCGAGATGAGCCACGCCCCCAAGTTCCTGATCGCCGCCCACCCCACCCGCGGCGTGGACGTCGGCGCGCAGGCGCAGATCTGGGACGCGATCCGGGACGCCCGCCGCGAGGGCCTGGCGGTGCTGCTGATCTCCGCCGACCTCGACGAGCTGATCGGCCTCTCCGACACCCTCCGGGTCATGTACCGCGGCAAGCTGGTCGCCGACGCCGACCCTGCCACCATCACGCCCGAGGAGCTGGGCTCCGCCATGACCGGCGCGGCCTCCGGCCACCTCGAAGGCACCGAAGAGCAGTCCGAAGACGGTGACGCCCGATGATGAAATTCGACAAGGACCGGCTGATCCTGGGCGCGGCGGGACCGGTGCTCGCGCTGGTCTCCTCGTTCGTGCTCACCGTGCTGGTGCTGCTCGCGACCGGACTCGACCCGATCGAGCCGATCCGGATCATGATCGAGAACGCCGGGTACTCCGACATCCAGGTCCTGATCGTCAACCAGACCGGGATCTACTACCTCGCGGCCCTCGCCGTGGCGGTCGGCTTCCGGATGAACCTCTTCAACATCGGCGTCGACGGCCAGTACCGGCTCGCCGCGATGGTCTCCGCCCTCGTGGGCGCCTCCGTCGAGCTGCCGGGCCCGCTGCACATCCTCCTGATCGTGCTCGTCGCGATGCTGACCGGCGCCTTCTGGTCCGGCATCGCCGGCATCCTCAAGACGACCCGAGGCGTCTCCGAGGTCGTCTCGACGATCATGCTCAACGCCATCGCGACCTCCCTGGTGGCCTGGCTGATCCTGCCGAAGAACTTCGGCGTCCAGCCCGAGGGCTCCAACAACCTCACCACCGGTGAGATCGCCGAGTCCGGCTGGTTCCCCGGCATCGACATGGGCCAGGGCAACGGCGTCGTCTACGGCTTCACGTTCGTCGCGCTCGCGCTCGGCGTCGTCTACTGGTTCGTCCTCAACCGCACCCGGTTCGGCTTCGACCTGCGCGCCACCGGCGCCAGCGAGTCCGCCGCCCAGGCCAGCGGCGTCGACGCCAAGCGGATGATCCTCACCTCGATGCTGCTCTCGGGCGCGCTCGCCGGCCTCTCCGGCATGCCGACGCTGCTCGGCGAGTCCCACACGTACAGCCTCGACTTCCCGGTCGGCGTCGGCTTCACCGCCATCACCATCGCGCTGCTCGGCCGCAACCACCCGGTCGGCATCCTCTTCGCCGCCCTCCTCTTCGCCTTCCTCGACAAGGCGTCCTCGTCGCTCGACACCTTCGGTTACCCGAAGGAGATCACCAAGATCATGCAGGGCATCATCGTGATCGCCGTGGTCGTCTCCTACGAGCTCGTCCGCCGTTACGGCCTCCGCCGCCAGCAGCAGAAGGTCGGCGAGGAACTCGCCGCCGGCGGCGCCCTCAAGACCGACAAGGAGGTCTCGGCATGAGCACCGCCGCTGCCACCAAGCCGAGCGCCGCGCCCAAGGGCGGCGGACGCCGCAAGCTCACCCTGCCGTGGATCATGCTGATCGTCGCGGCCGGCCTCGTGCTCTTCTCGCTGGTCCGGGTCGTCTCCGGGGCCGACGACCTCACCTCCGTGGGCCAGGTCTCCGGCGCCCTCCAGCTCGCCGTCCCGATCGGCCTCGCCGGTCTCGGCGGTCTGTGGGCCGAGCGCGCGGGCGTCGTCAACATCGGCCTCGAAGGCATGATGGTCCTCGGCACCTGGTTCGGCGCCTGGGCCGGCTACCAGTGGGGCCCCTGGACGGGCGTCCTCTTCGGCCTCGTCGGCGGTGCGATCGGCGGTCTGCTCCACGCCGTCATCACCGTCACGTTCAACGTGAACCACATCGTCTCCGGTGTGGCGATCAACATCCTTGCGGTCGGCTTCACCCAGTACCTGTCGAACTTCACGTTCGCCGAGGCCCCGGGCGGCTCCTCCAAGCAGTCCCCCCGCATCGAGCAGATCACCAAGATCACCATTCCGGGGCTCTCCGACTGGTTGCAGGACCTCCAGGCCAAGCACTGGTTCCTGGTCTCCGACCTCGCGGGCATCCTCGGCGGCCTGGTCACCAACCTGTCGCTGCTCACCGTCGTCGCGATCCTGCTGATCCCGGCCACCTGGTGGGTGCTGTGGCGCACGGCCTTCGGCCTGCGGCTGCGCTCCTGCGGCGAGAACCCGGTCGCCGCCGAGTCCCTGGGCGTCAACGTCTACAAGTACAAGTACATCGCCGTCACCGTCTCCGGCGCCCTCGCCGGCCTCGGCGGCGCCTTCCTCGCGATCGTCGCCACCGGCATCTACCAGGAGGGCCAGACCGGCGGCCGCGGCTACATCGGCCTCGCCGCGATGATCTTCGGCAACTGGATGCCCGGCGGCATGGCGCTCGGCGCCGGACTCTTCGGCTTCACCGACAGCCTCAAGCTGCGCGGCGGCGCCGAGAACGTCCACGCGCTGCTGCTCCTGGTCGCGCTGCTCCTGGTGATCGCCGCCCTCTGGCAGCTGTACCGGAAGAAGTACGTGGTCGGGGTGGTCTCCGCCGTCTTCGCCGCCGGGTTCTTCCTCTGGTACGCGCTGACCGACGAGGTCCCGAGCCAGTTCGTCGACGCCGCCCCGTACGTCACCACCCTGCTCGTGCTCGCCCTGTCGGCGCAGCGCCTGAGGATGCCGAAGGCGGACGGACTGCCCTACCGGAAGGGCCAGGGCAAGTGACCGCGGAGCTCTCCGAGGCCGACTGGGAGGCCCTGCGGGTCACGGCGCGCGAGGCGATGTCCCGCGCGTACGCCCCGTACTCGGGCTACCCGGTCGGCGCGGCGGCCCTCGTGGACGACGGGCGGACGGTCTCCGGCTGCAACGTGGAGAACGCCTCCTTCGGCCTCGGCCTGTGCGCCGAGTGCGGGCTCGTCTCGCAGCTCCAGGCGACCGGCGGCGGCCGGCTGACCCACTTCGTCTGCGTGGACGGCCGGGGCGAGCCCCTGGTCCCCTGCGGGCGCTGCCGGCAGCTCCTGTACGAGTTCGGGGGCCCCGACCTCGTCCTGGAGACCCCGGCCGGGCTGCTGCCCCTGGCCGACATGCTCCCGCAGGCCTTCGGCCCGGACCACCTGTCCAAGTAGCACTTCGGAGCGGCCCTTCCGGCACGATGGGAGGGCCGCTCCTCCTTTCACCCTCTATGCGCGTAGAAAGAGGCACCACCCCATGGACGTCATCTCCGTCATCCGTACGAAGCGGGACAAGGGCGAGCTGAGCCCCGAGCAGATCGACTGGGTCATCGACGCGTACACCCGGGGCGCGGTCGCCGACGAGCAGATGTCGGCCCTGGCCATGGCGATCCTGCTGAACGGCATGAACCGCGACGAGATCGCCCGCTGGACCGCGGCCATGATCGCCTCCGGCGAGCGCATGGACTTCTCCTCGCTCTCCCGCCCCACCGCCGACAAGCACTCCACCGGCGGAGTCGGCGACAAGATCACCCTCCCGCTGGCCCCGCTCGTCGCCGCCTGCGGCGCGGCCGTGCCGCAGCTCTCCGGCCGGGGCCTCGGCCACACCGGCGGCACCCTCGACAAGCTGGAGTCGATCCCCGGCTGGCGCGCGCTGCTCTCCAACGAGGAGATGCTGCACGTCCTCGACACCACCGGCGCGGTCATCTGCGCGGCGGGCGACGGCCTCGCCCCGGCGGACAAGAAGCTGTACGCGCTCCGCGACGTGACGGGCACGGTCGAGGCGATCCCGCTGATCGCCTCCTCGATCATGTCCAAGAAGATCGCCGAGGGCACGGGCTCGCTCGTCCTGGACGTCAAGGTCGGCACCGGCGCCTTCATGAAGAACATCGAGGACGCCCGCGAGCTGGCCTCCACCATGGTCCGGCTCGGCACCGACAGCGGCGTGAAGACGGTCGCGCTCCTCACCGACATGTCGACCCCGCTCGGCCTCACCGCGGGCAACGCCCTGGAGGTCCGCGAGTCCGTCGAGGTCCTCGCGGGCGGCGGCCCGGCGGACGTCGTCGAGCTGACGATCGCCCTGGCCCGCGAGATGCTCGACGCGGCCGGGATCAAGGACGCCGACCCGGCGAAGGCCCTCGCCGACGGCTCCGCGATGGACGTCTGGCGCCGGATGATCGCGGCCCAGGGCGGCGACCCGGACGCGAACCTGCCGGTCGCCCGCGAGCAGCACGTCGTGACGGCCCCGTCCTCCGGCGTCCTGACCCGCCTCGACGCCTACGACATCGGCATCGCCGCCTGGCGCCTGGGCGCGGGCCGCGCCCGCAAGGAGGACGCGGTACAGGCGGGCGCGGGCGTCGAACTCCACGCCAAGCCGGGCGACACGGTCACGGCGGGCCAGCCCCTCCTGACCCTCCACACGGACACCCCGGAGAAGTTCGACTACGCCCTGGGCTCCCTGGAGAACACCTGGGACATCGCCCCGACGGGCACGGCCTTCACGCCCTCCCCGATCGTCCTGGACCGCATCGCCTGACGTTCTGGCATATGCGCCTGACACTTTCGGGCGAACGGGACCGGTGGAACCCCACCGGTCCCGTTCGGCATGCTGGGATCGGTGACGACCGACTGAGGAGCACACCATGAGCGCACTCGCCGTCGAGCCCGAGCCTGCCAGGGGTGACGGGTGGGACGAGCTCGTCCGGATCTGGGAAGAGACGGACGCCCCCGAGGGCTGCAAGGTGGAGATCATCGAGGGGATCGTCACCGTGGCGCCACCGCCTGCCAACCAGCACAACAGCATTGCCGCGAAGGTTCACCGGGTCCTGATCCGTGAGATTCCCGAAGAGTGGAACGTCTACCAAACGCTCGGGCTCGCTCTTCCTGACCGGGCCGGGATGTACATGCCGGACCTGGTTGTCGCGCCCGAGGCGGTCGTGGACGAGGAACCGGGCAATTTCGTTCCGGCAGCGGTGGCCGAGCTCGTCGTGGAAATCACCTCGAAGTGGAACGCGAACCACGACCGGATCGTGAAGCTCCAGGCCTACGCCACCGCCGCCGTCCCCCTCTACCTGCTCGTCGACCGCTGGCACTCCGGCCGCCCCACCGCCACCCTCTACGGCGAGCCGCAGAACGGCCTGTACCGGGTCCTCGACGCGGTCGAGTTCGGCCGGGACCTCCACCTCCCCGCCCCCTTCGACCTGACGATCGACACCAGTACCTTTCCTCTCGGCTAGAGCCCCGTCCCCGACAGCAGCCCCGGCAGTGCCCGCATGTCCTCGAAGACCACCGTGCCCGGGCCCGTCAGGCGGTGGGCGCGGGTCAGGCCGCCGCAGTAGCCGAAGGCGCGCATGCCGGCGGCGCGGGCCGCCTCGACGCCGTACGGGCTGTCCTCGACCACCGCGCACCGCTCGGGCGGGACGCCCGTCGTGGCGGCGGCGTGCAGGAAGAGGTCCGGGGCGGGCTTGCCCCGGGCGACGTCGCGGGCGCTGAAGATCCGGCCCTCGAAGCGCTCCAGGAGCCCGGTGCGGCCGAGGTTCCGCCGGATCGTGGGGTGGCTGCCGTTGGAGGCGAGGCAGTACGGGACGGACAACGCGTCCAGGACTTCGGTGACGCCCTCGACGGCGGTCAGCTCGGCGTCGAGCGCGTCCTCGTACCGCTGCCGGAAGGGCTCGTTCCAGCCGGGCTCCAGGGGGCGGCCGATGCGCTCCTCCAGGATCGCCGTCAGCACCTCGTGGGAGGAGCCCACGAACCGCTCCACCATCTCCGCCTCGGTGAACTCCGCCCCGAGCCCGGCGAACACCTCCCGGTCCACCCGGCAGTAGATCCGCTCGCTGTCCACCAGAACGCCGTCACAGTCGAAGATCACCAGTTCGACAGGTTCGAGAGTCATGATCGGGAGCCTAGGGCCTGTCCGGCGGATCAGGGTCGGACAGGCCCTGGCCGGAGGGGCCTCCGATGAGTTCCCGGCCCCCGGCCGGTCTCATCGGACGTGGACACCAGCCAGCCGGGCACCCGTCGGCCCCTCGTCGTGACCCTGACCGCCCGGCCCGGGCGGGAGGAGGTCGAACGCCTCTGCGCGCGGCTCGCCGCCGCCCCGCCCGCCGAGGTCGTCTGCGAGGCCGCCGCGCTCGCGCCCGCCGGGCTCGCCGCCGTCGACGCCCTCGCCCGGCTGAAGCTCGCGGCCACCCGGCACGGCCACCGCCTCCGCGTCGAGGGAGCGGGGCCCGAGCTGCGGGCCCTGCTCCGGCTCACCGGACTGGACGAAACGCTAGGCCTCTAGCCTCGCCGGCAGGTCGAAGAGCGGGAACCAGCGCGGGGTGTCCAGGAAGAAGTCCATCCCCGCCACCTTGCCGTCCCGCAGCTCCAGGACGATCAGGGCCCACGGGCTGTAACCGCCCTCCGGGTCCGGGTGGTAGTGCGCGAAGGCCGGCGAGCCGTTGGCGACCGTCGGCACCAGCTTCGAGCCGCGGCAGACGTCGCCCACGCCCAGCATCCAGCCCACGATGTTCTCGTGTCCCTGGAGCCACAGGTCGTACGGCGGCATGGACATCGTCGCGTCCTCGTGGAGGAGCGCGGTCAGCGCCTTCATGTCGTAGCCCTCGAAGGCCGCCACGTACCGCTCCAGGAGCGCCTTCTGCTCCTCGTCCAGCGGGTCCGCCGGGTCAGAGGCGGCCGGCGCCTGCTCGGCCAGGGTCGCGCGGGCCCGCTGGAGCGCGCTGTTCACCGAGGCCACGGAGGTGTCGAGCAGTTCCGCGACCTCGCTCGCCCTCCACGCCAGCACCTCGCGCAGGATGAGGACCGCCCGCTGCTTGGGCGGCAGGTGCTGGAGCGCGGCCACGAACGCGAGCCGCACGGTCTCACGGGAGACGGCCGCCTCCGCCGGGTCCGCCACCGAGGGCAGGACGCGCCCGTCCGGCACCGGCTCCAGCCAGGTGATCTCGGGCTGCTTCACCAGCTGCGCCCGGTCCACGGGCGTCGGGGAGGTCAGGTCCATCGGCCGCGCCCGCCTGTTCCCCGCGTTCAGCGCGTCCAGGCAGACGTTGGTCGCGATCCGGTACAGCCAGGACCGCAGCGAGGAGCGGCCCTCGAAGGAGTCGAGCGCCTTCCAGGCCCGCACCATCGTGTCCTGCACCGCGTCCTCCGCCTCGAAGGAGGACCCGAGCATCCGGTAGCAGTAACCGGTCAGCTCACGGCGGTACTTGTCGAGTTCCTCGGTCGTCGCGACCACGGTGTCGCTCATCGGTCCACACCCCGCTCACCCTCACCGGCACCCGTCCGGTGCCGATGAGAGCGAAGCTACCGCAGGCCACTGACAGCCGGGGTCAGGTTCCCGGCTTGCGCCCGTACACGTAGACGTCGTCGCCGTTGCGCAGCAGGTTCCAGTACGCCTTCGCGTCGGCCGGCGTCATGTTCACGCAGCCGCCCGAGCCCGGCGGGTTCCACATCGACTTGGTGGTCGAGTGGAAGGCCTGGCCGCCGTCGAAGAACTGCGAGTACGGCATGGAGACGTTGTAGAGCGTCGACCAGTGGTTGATGCTCCGCCAGTAGACCTTCTTGAGGCCGGTACGGGTCTCCGTCCCGTCCTTGCCCGTGCGCACCGGCACCGGACCGTACTTCAGCGTGGCGCCGTCCTGGATCCAGCTCAGCTGCCGGGTCAGGTCCACGCAGGCGATCCGGCCCTTGTCGGTCGGACACCTGCGGTCCTTGTTCGGGTTCTTCCCGGCCGCCCGCTGCTGGAGCATCGTGTTCATGGTGCGCCAGGTGATCTCCCCCGCGTACCCGGCGGTCGGCGTGATCCCGTGCTTCTTCTGGAAGGCCTGGATGGACTTGCAGTCGGCGGACGACTGGCGCCCGTCGACCTTCAGTCCCAGGAACTTCTCCACCTGCTTCTGGTACGGGCCGGTGGTCACGTTGCAGGACGCGGCCTCCGCCGTCCCCGTGCCCAGCGCGACCGTCAGCGGCACCACCAGCGCCGTCAGACCCGCCGTGACCGCCGCCCTGCGGCCCGTCCGCCGTATGACTTCCCTCATGTCCTCTGCACCCCCTGGAGTCCTGTCCCCGAAGACGTACGGGGGAGTCTGGCGGTTGCGGGCCGTTCCGGGAAGTGCGCGGCCGGGAGGACGGGCGGCTCAGGCGGTCGCCGGACGGAGCCGCCGCGCCTCCACGCGCGCGCTGTGCGTGCCGTACAGGGTGATCGAGACGACCCCGAGGACCGCGACGAGACCGATCAGGACCGTGCCCGTCCAGCCGCCCGCGTGGAAGGCGACCGCGCCGAGCGTGCCGCCCGCGCTGGAGCCCAGGTAGTACGCCGACTGGTACAGCGCCGAGGCCTGCGCCCGGCCCGTCCTCGCCGTGCGGCTCACCGAGGAGGACGCGACCGCGTGGCCCGCGAAGAAGCCGGCCGTGATCAGGACGAGGCCCGCCAGGACCGCCGGGAGCGCGTCGGAGAGCGAGAGCAGCAGGCCCGCGGCCGTGGTGGAGACCGCCAGGTAGAGCGCCCCGCGCCGGCCGAGCCGGCCGACCAGCTTCCCGGCCGCCGCCGAGGAGACCGTGCCGACCAGGTACACCAGGAAGACCGAGCCGATCACGCCCTGCGGCAGCGAGAACGGGGCCTCCACCAGGCGGTAGCCGATCACGGTGTACACCGCGCCGAACACCGTCATGAACAGCGCGCCGATCGCGTACAGCCGCATCAGGAGCGGATCGGAGAGGTGCGTGCGGACGGTGCGCGCCAGCGCCTTCGGGTTCAGCGTGCCCGGCGTGAAGTGCCGGGCCCTCGGCAGCAGCGCCCGGAAGGCGACCGCGCACGCCAGGGAGAGCAGGCCCACGGCGGCCAGGCCCGCGCGCCAGCCCCACAGCTGGGCGACCCAGCCGGACACGATCCGGCCGCTCATGCCGCCGATGGAGTTGCCCGCCACGAAGAGGCCGATCGCGCCGACCAGCGCCTTGGGCCGCACCTCCTCGGCCAGGTACGCCATCGCGGAGGCCGGGAGCCCGGCGAGCGCCGCGCCCTGGAGCGCGCGCAGCACGACCAGGGACTCCAGGTTCGGGGCGAGCGGCACCAGGAGCGCCAGGGCGACCGCGACCGACAGGGAGGCGGTCATCAGGGTGCGCCGGCCGAAGCGCTCCGAGAGGGCGCTGAGCGGCAGGACGCACAGGGCGAGCGCGCCGGTCGCGGCGGAGACCGTCCACGAGGCGGCGGAGGCGGTGGCGCCGAACCCGGCGGAGATCGCCGGGAGGAGGGCCTGCGTGGAGTAGAGGAGGGTGAAGGCGGCGAGCCCGGCGGCGAAGAGCGCGAGGCTCATGCGGCGGTGGCCGGGGGCGCCGGGGGCGAGGCGGGTGTCGGCGGACGCGTGGGTGGCGGCCGCCCTGGTACTGGCGGAAGGCATGCCACGAACGTAGGACGGCCGCTTTCATGCGTCCAATGCACGGAACTGCTGTAATCGTTCCCATGGCGCATGAGTACAGGTCACAGCCCCGGCTGTCACCGAACAGTAACGAAGAAGACATGGGGCTGCTGCTCGCGCCCCGGCTCGCGTACTTCGCGGCCGTCGCCCGGCACGAGCACGTGACCCGCGCCGCGGCCGAGATGGGCGTCCCGCAGTCCACGCTCTCGCGGGCGATGGTCCGGCTCGAACAGGACCTCGGCGTGGCCCTCTTCGCCCGCCGGGGCCGCACGGTCTCCCTCACCCCGGCGGGCCGCCGCTTCCTCACCGCCGCCGAGCGGGCGCTCGCCGAGGTGGAGCGGGCCGCCGACACCGTACGCGCCGACGCCGACCCGGCCGCCGGACGGGTCGCCTTCGGGTTCCTGCACACCATGGGCTCCGAGACCGTCCCCGGGCTCCTCCGCGCCTTCCGGGTCGACCACCCCCGGGTCCGCTTCACCCTGGTCCAGAACTACGGCGAGGCCATGATCGAGCGGCTGCGGGCCGGGGACCTCGACCTCTGTCTGACCTCGCCGGTGCCGGACGCGCCCGACCTGGTGGCCCGGCGCCTGGACGAGCAGCGGCTGCGGCTCGTCGTCCCGGACGACCACCGGCTCGCGGGCCGCAAGCGGGTGCGGCTCGCGGAGGCCGCCGACGAGACCTTCGTGACCCTGGAGCCGGGGTACGGGCTGCGCCGCATCACCGACGACCTGTGCGCCGAGGCCGGGTTCAAGCCCCGGGTGGCCTTCGAGGGCGAGGAGGCCGAGACCCTGCGCGGACTGGTCGCCGCCGGGCTCGGCGTCGCCCTGCTGCCCCCGCCGGCCGTGCCCCGGCCCGGCGTCGTCGAACTGACCGTCACCGCCCCGCGCGCGGTCCGCGAGATCGGGGTCGCCTGGCTCGACGGGCACCCGGACACGGCCCCGGTGGCCGCCTTCAAGAAGTTCCTCCTGAGCCGCCGCGGCCACCTGCTCCCGAAGGAGCCCGCACCCCCGGCGTGAGGCGGTCCTCCAGGAGCCTGCCCCCGGGCCTTGGGCCTGTCCGGCGGATCAGGGTCGCGGTCCCGGCCATGATCCGCCGGACAGCCCCTAACGCCGCCGCGCGCCCCCGAACCCCGCCGCCAGCGGCATCCGAAGCCCCAGCGGCGGGGGCGCGGCGAAGGCGTCGGTCAGCGGGCGGGCGACCGGCCGCGAGAAGAGGGCGCCGAGGACGAAGTCGGCGGCCAGGGCCCGGACCTCGTCCGCGTACTGGCGCAGCGCGTGCCCGTCCGAGTGCACCTCGAAGCGGCAGGTCTCCCGGTTCGCCTTCTTCGCCCGCTGGGCGAAGCGGAACGACAGCTCCGGGTCCGTACGGGCGTCGTTGGTGCCGTGCACGAGCAGCACCCGGCGCCCCACCAGCTGCCGCACCGGCTCCGGTTCGGCCGCCACGTCGTCCTCCGGGAGCCAGGGGGCGAGCGCCAGGACCGCGCCGACCGCCTCCTCCCCGGCGGCCCGCAGCGCGGCCCGCCCGCCGAACCCGTGCCCGGCCAGGCAGACCGGGACGTCGCCGTACCGCCGTACCGCCTCCGCGACCGCCCAGGCGGCGTCCGCCGCGAGGTCCGCGTCCGCGCCGTTCCAGCCGCGCGCCCGGTAGCGCACCACGTGCGCGACGAGCCCCTCGTCCCGGCCCGCCCGCACCAGGGCGCGCCCGAGCGGCAGCACCGCCGCGTGGGCCCGCGCGGAGGCCCGCCGCCTCGACGACGGCTCGCCGTCCGGGAGCAGCAGCACCACGCCGCCCACCGCCGACCTGCCGGAACCTGCGACGGACCGTCCGAGCCGGGGTCTCCGGGCGTCGGGCGGCCCCACGAGTGCGAAGTGCGCCATGGCAGAACAGTCTCAGAAGCGGAGGTGTACGCCAGCCGTACGCGCGGTCTCTGTTGCGTATCGTCCGGAAGCGACCGCCCGTGGCGAACGCCCGTGCCCCCGTTCCCGTTCGGCCCCGCTCGGTCCCGGTCGCAGCAGGACGCGCGGCCGACCGTCCCGAACCGTACGAGGCGAGGAACCGGACGTCCGCCGCGCCCCGCAGCGGGCAGCGCCCCGGAGCCGGCCTCCCCGCCGACCGGCACGTGGTCGTCCCCCCACGACGGCGGACACGGCGAAGCCGCCCGGGAAGTCGGCGGTACGGGCCGCCCGGCGGCGGTGGAAGGCGGACGGGAAGCGGTGGACGCGCGGCAGTTCGGCGCCGAGCGCGGTCACGGTCATGGCCCGGGGCCGTGCGGCGGAGTCCGGAGACCGGCACCGGACGGAAGCCGGGCGTCACGAGGGGCGCTCTACGCGCGTAGGGGCTAGAGTGCGGCAATGACGAGCCAGACCCACAGCGTCCCCACCGCGGACCAGATCCGCCGCGCCCCGAAGGTGCTGCTCCACGACCACCTCGACGGCGGGCTGCGCCCCGGCACGATCGTCGAACTCGCCCGCGAGCAGGGCTACGAGAACCTTCCCGAGACCGAACCCGACAAGCTCGGCGCCTGGTTCAGGGAGGCCGCCGACTCCGGTTCCCTGGAGCGGTACCTGGAGACCTTCGCGCACACCTGCGCCGTCATGCAGACCCGGGAGGCCCTCTTCCGCGTCGCCGCCGAGTGCGCCGCCGACCTCGCCGAGGACGGCGTCGTGTACGCGGAGGTCCGCTACGCCCCCGAGCAGCACCTGGAGGGCGGACTCACCCTCGAAGAGGTCGTGGAGGCCGTCAACGCGGGCTTCCGCGAGGGCGAGCGGCAGGCCAGGGCGAACGGCCACCGCATCCGGGTCGGCGCCCTGCTCACCGCCATGCGGCACGCCGCCCGCTCCCTGGAGATCGCCGAACTCGCCAACGCCTACCGCGACTCCGGCGTCGTCGGCTTCGACATCGCGGGCGCCGAGGCCGGCTACCCGCCCACCCGCCACCTCGACGCCTTCGAGTACCTCAAGCGGGAGAACAACCACTTCACGATCCACGCCGGCGAGGCCTTCGGGCTGCCCTCCATCTGGCAGGCGCTCCAGTGGTGCGGCGCCGACCGCCTCGGCCACGGCGTCCGGATCATCGACGACATCGAGGTCGCGGACGACGGCTCGGTGGAGCTGGGCCGGCTCGCCGCCTACGTCCGGGACAAGCGGATCCCGCTGGAGATGTGCCCCTCCTCCAACCTCCAGACCGGCGCCGCCGCCTCGATCGCCGAGCACCCCATCGGACTGCTCCGGAAGCTTCATTTCCGTGCCACCGTCAACACCGACAACCGCTTGATGAGCGGTACGAGCATGAGCCGGGAATTCGAGCTGCTGACCGAGGCGTTCGATTACACGCTTGACGACATGCAATGGTTTTCTGTCAATGCGATGAAGTCGGCGTTCATTCCTTTCGATGAACGACTGGCCATGATCAATGAGGTCATCAAGCCCGGATACGCCGAGCTCCGGTCCGAATGGCTGTTCCAGCAGACCGCTGCGACCAGCGGATCTTCCCGTACGGAGGGCTGAAAAGCGGCTCCGGTGAGGAGCGCGGGCGGCCGGGTCGGCGCGACACCCGGCCGCTTTCCGGTGTTTGCGGCGGGGTCCCCCGCTGGTTAGGTTGCAGAGCCGCTCTGCACTCCCGTTCCCCGGATTTCCCCGCACGGCTTTCCCGAAGCCCCCGGATTCCCCCAAGGAAGATTCTCAGATGAAGCAGTCCGCCAAGAAGCTCGGTGTCGCCGCCCTCGGTGCCGCTTTCGCCGCTGCCGCCGCCGGCACGGCCTCCGCCGCCCCGGTCGCGCCCGCCGCCCCCGACGCGCTCGGCCTGGTGAGCCAGACCGTTCCGCTGGGCGACGGCCTCGGCGAGCTCCCCGCCGACGCCGCCGAGGGACTCCACGTCGGGCAGGGCGTCCTCGGCCAGGGCCTGGACCAGGCCACCCGGACCCTCCCGGCCGCCGCCGGCCAGGTCACCCAGAACCTGCCGCTCGACGCCGCCGCCGGCGGCCTCGGCGCCACCCCGCTCGGCGGACTCCTCGGCGGCCTGCCGCTGAACGGCCTCCCGCTCAACGGCCTGCCGCTCGGCTGACCCGGCCCCGTACGGCTCCGTACGGAGGACGCGTGCCGAAGGGGCGCGCACCCGGAACCTTCCCGGGTGCGCGCCCCTTCCGGCGCGTACGGGCGACTTACCAGGCCGCGCCCGCCGCCGCCTTCCGCTCCGACGGCAGCAGCAGCCACAGCGCCAGGTACAGCAGGAACTGCGGGCCCGGCAGCAGACAGGACGCCAGGAAGATCACGCGCATCGTCGTCGCGGAGGTGCCGAAGCGCCGGGCGAGCGCCGCGCACACCCCGCCGATCACGCGTCCGTCACGGGGGCGGATCAGTGCGGCCATGGTGGGCTCCTTCGGAGTCGGTCCGGGAGCCGCTCCGTCGGGCTCCCGATGACTCCATGCTGCCGCCGGAAAGCGGGACGAAGCGTCGGTCTACGGGGCGATCGGGACCCTGGAAATCGTCGGGGTCGCACCCTGAGAACCCTCGTTCCGCAGGGGGGCGGAACCCCGGCCCCGCCCCGCCCCTCCGGACGCCCCCGACCGGCCCCCCTTGGAGCGATCCGTCTCCGACCGGCCCGTCTCCGACCTGCGGCGCAGTCGGCTGCGCCCGGCCGGGACGAGGAGGAGGTGCGCGAGCGCCACGCCCGCCGTGTTCAGGAGGACCGAGTCCACGTCCACGACCTGCCCCGGCACCGCGGTCTGCAGCAGCTCCACCGCGAGCGACACCAGGGCCCCGGCGGCGGTCGTCCGCACCAGGGAGGCCCAGCCGGGGACGTCGAGCCGCCCGTCGGCCATCGGGAGCAGCACCCCGAGCGGGGCGAGCAGCAGCAGGCCCTCACCGATCAGCCGGGCCGCCTCGGCGGACCCCAGCGCGAGATCGGCCCGCAGCCCGTCCAGGGGGACCGTGTTCGGCGCGGTCACCCAGGCCACGTCCCGTGGGCGCAGACTGATCCAGGCGACGAGCAGCAGATGCGCGACGAGGAGGACGAACCCCGTCGCGCGGACGACCACGGCGGCACTGCCGCCCGAACCCTGACGCTGCACGCCCCCCAAGACGTGCCCGGGAGCGGAATCGGTTCCGCCGCGCGACGACTCAGCCGGTCGGGACCGCCGGGGGCGACCCCGGGACCGGCCCCGAGGGCGAGGCCGTCGCGGTCGGCGGCGGGGCCGTCGGCGGCACGGACTCCGGGCGCTCGCGCAGCTCCGCCGTACAGCGGTAGCGCTTCGGCGCGTACGGACCGGGGCCGCCGAGCAGGGCCGTGCGGTCGCCCGCCCCCGCCGCGCCCTCCCCGAAGGAGCAGACGAGCTGCGAAAGCGCGACCGGCGCCAGGTCCTCCGGCTGCCGGCTCAGCCGCAGCGTGCCCGCCGGATCGCCCCGGCGCCCGCCGCCCACCGTCAGCGGACCGCGCACCGCGGTCGTGAAACCGGCCTCCTGCTCGGCCTCCGAGGGCACGGCGAGGAGCTGCGAGAGCAGCAGCCGGGCCGTCCGCACCGGATCGGCGTCCGCCTCCCCCTCCGGCAGCGGCGACCGGCGGTCCACCGTCTCCAGCTGCGAGCCGCAGACCAGGAACACCCGGACCGGCACGCTTCCGGCCGGGGTCCCCGCCGTACCGTCCTCGGCCACGCTGCACGGCACCCGGGACGGGGCCGCGCCCGCGTCCACCGGGACCGACGTCGTCCTGATCCCGCAGCCGGCGACCAGGGCGGCGAGCGCGACCGCGCCGACCGCGCTCCCGAGGGCCGTGCCCCCGCGGGTACGGAGCCTCACGCTTCCTCCACCTCGCCCCGGCCGCTGCGGGTCTTCACCTCGCTGGTGATCCCGGAGGCGTCCAGGGGCAGCCGCAGCACGAACACCGCGCCGTCGACCTCCCCGTCCTCGCCCACCGAGTTCGAGGCCGTGATCGAACCGCCGTGGATCAGGGCGTTCTCCATGGCGATCGACAGGCCGAGACCGCTGCCGTCCGACCGGGGCCGGGACGCGCTCGCCTTGTAGAAGCGGTCGAAGACGTGCGGCAGCACCTCCTCGGGGATGCCGGGGCCGTGGTCGCGGACCGCGATCACCAGCTCCCCGTCCTCCGTGCGCACCGACACCCGCACCGGCGAACCGCCGTGCTTGAGCGCGTTCCCGATCAGGTTCGCCAGGATCACGTCGAGCCGGCGCGGGTCGAGCGGCACCACGATCCCGCGCTCGGCGTCGAGCTCCACCGCGTCCAGCCACGCGCGCGCGTCCACGCACGCCGTGATCTGGTCGGCGATGTCCACGTCGTCCAGGACGAGCCGGGCGGTGCCCGCGTCGAAGCGGGTCACCTCCATCAGGTTCTCCACCAGGTCGTTCAGGCGCCGGGTCTCGCTCACCACGAGCGCCACCGCGGGCGCGATCATCGGGTCGAGGGCGTCCTGCTCGTCCTCCAGGACCTCCGTGACGGCCGTCAGGGCGGTCAGCGGGGTCCGCAGCTCGTGCGACATGTCGGCCACGAAGCGGCGGCTGGACTCCTCCCGCGCGCTCATGTCCGCGACCTTCTTCTGCAGCGACTCGGCCGCGCCGTTGAACGTCCGGGTGAGATCGGCCAGTTCGTCCGCGCCGGTCACCCGCAGCCGGGTGTCCAGCTTGCCCTCGCCGAGCTGCCGGGCCGCCTCCCCGAGCCGGTGCACCGGACGCAGCACGGTCGTCGCCGCGACCTGCGCGAGCAGCACCGAACCGGCCACCGCGAGCGCGGTGGCGATCCCCAGCGACCAGGCCAGCGAGTTCAGGTCGGCCTTCTCCGCCGCCAGCGACTTGAACATGTAGCCGGCGGGCCCGCCGCCGTCGATCCGCGTCCCGCCGACCAGGTACGGCGTCCCGCCCCGCTCCGTACGCTGCCAGAACAGGTGGTACGGATACGGGTTGGCGTCCGTCACCGGCCGCCGGGTGTCCACGGCCTCGCGCAGCGAGAGCGGCACGTCGGCCAGGGTGAAGTCGTCCGGGTCCGAGGCGCCCACGACCGGCTTGCCCTCGTCACGCTCCCCGAGCAGCAGCACCTGGTAGCCCGCGCTGCCGCTCGCCATCTGCTCGGCGGTCCGCCCCAGGTCCTCCTGGCCGGGCCGCAGCGGCAGCGTCGCCACCCTGTTCTGCATCTCCTGCCGGAAGTCGTTGAGCGCCCCGTCCTGGGTGCGGGTGAGCACCGCCTCGCGGTTGAGCCAGTACGCGATGCCGGAGGCGGCGACGGCGGCGGTGAGCGCGACCAGGGCGAAGACGACCACGAGCCGCAGGCGCAGACTGGAGAGGCGCAGCCGCGCGAGGATCCCTCTGCTCACGCAGGGACGTCCAGCCGGTAGCCGACGCCGCGCACGGTGCGGATCAGGGTCGGGGAGGACGGCACGTCCTCCACCTTGGCCCGCAGCCGCTGCACACAGGCGTCCACGAGCCGCGAGTCGCCCAGGTAGTCGTGCTCCCACACCAGCCGCAGCAACTGCTGCCGGGACAGCGCCTGTCCGGGCCGCCGGCTCAGCTCCAGGAGCAGCCGCAGCTCGGTCGGGGTCAGCTGGAGGTCCTCGCCGTTCTTGGTGACCGTCATCGCGGACCGGTCGATGACCAGCGAGCCGTACGTCGCCGAGTCCGTCGACTCCCGCTCCCCGCGCCGCAGCACGGCCCGGATGCGGGCGTCCAGGACCCGGCCCTGCACGGGCTTGACGACGTAGTCGTCCGCCCCGGACTCCAGGCCCACGACCACGTCGATGTCGTCGCTGCGCGCGGTCAGCAGGATGATCGGCAGCTGATCGGTCCGGCGGATCCGCCGGCACACCTCGAAGCCGTCGATGCCGGGCAGCATGACGTCGAGCACGACCAGGTCCGGCCGCTGCTCGCGCAGCAGCTGGAGGCCGTCCTCGCCCGTGGCGGCGGTGGCCACCCGGTGGCCCTGCCGGGACAGGGACAGCTCAAGGGCCGTACGGATGGCGTCGTCGTCCTCGATCAGCAACAGAAAAGGCACGGCAGCATTCTGTCCCATGCGGCCGTCCGAGTTCGACCGTCGGGAAGCACGCTGTCCGCGACAGGCCCTGTGACACGCCTGTGACAGTCGGCGGACAGCGCCATGAAGTCCCCGGGGCAAGCTTCTTGGCACACGGACCGAAACACACTCCAGCCGACGGGGGGCGCGAGATGAACGCACTGCACAGCACGAACTCCGGCGCAGTTGTCACGCGTCTCCACGATGTCGTCAGGAGCACGGAGAAGTCCGGCGCGCAGAACGGACGGGGGTGCGTTCGCAGCGTCGGACGTCAGCGCAAGGCGCCGTACATGGTGGCCGTCGCTGACGGGGGAGCGGTGTACGGGGAGGCCACGGGGGAACGCCCCGGTTGTTCGGAGGCCGAGTTCACGGCCTACGTCCAGGAGCGTCGGGCCTCCCTGTACGCCACCGCCTACCACCTCACCGGTGACCGTTTCGAGGCCGAGGACCTGCTCCAGAGCGCGCTGTTCTCCACGTACCGCGCCTGGGACCGGATCAGCGACAAGGCCGCGGTCGGAGGGTACCTCCGCCGGACCATGACCAATCTGCACATCAGCGCCTGGCGCCGCCGCAAGCTCAACGAGTACCCCACCGAGGAGCTGCCGGAGACGGTCGGCGAGACGGACGCGATGCGGGGCACCGAACTGCGCGCGGTCCTGTGGCAGGCGCTGGCCCGACTGCCCGAGCTCCAGCGCACGATGCTGGTGCTGCGGTACTACGAGGGCCGGACCGATCCGGAGATCGCGGAGATCCTGGACATCAGTGTCGGCACGGTGAAGTCGAGCATCTGGCGCTCGCTGCGGCGACTGCGCGAGGACGAGGTGCTGAGCTTCGGCCGTGACGAGGAGGAGTCCTTCGGCGAGCTGGTGGCCTGAAGGCCGGGGGGAAACACGGGGGAAAGCAGGGGGGGGACCCACGGGAGCCCACGGGGGAAACGGGGCTCGCGGGGGAAGCACGGGGGAACCGTACGGGGGTACGGGGGAAAAGGAAGAAGCGGATCGTACGGGCCCGGGGGTCTCGTACGGTCCGCTTCTTGCGTGTTCTCGCGCGTCCTCGCGTGTCGGGGGAGCCCCTACGGGCGGGCGGCCGGGGTGCGGTGGCGGCCCGCCGCGGCGGCGGCCAGCCGGCCCAGGGCCTCCGGCTTGGCACAGGGGTGGGCGCCCAGCTCCGCCTGGCGGGCCACGATCGCGCGTTCGGCCCGCATCAGGCGCCAGCCCCGGCGCAGCAGGAACGGCACCGACTTGCGGCCCTCCCTGAGGTCCCGGGCGAGCCGGCGGCGGAACGTGGTCGAGGGGCGGCCGCGCAGACAGATCGCGTCGGCCAGGACGCCGAGGTCGCGGCAGCGGGCCACGATCTCGGCCGCGAAGATCCCCTCCGCCACGAACAGCGGGGTCCGCCCGATGTCCAGACCCTCCCGGCCCGTCCGGGAGCTGGTGGCGATGTCGTACACGGGGACGTCGGTCCGCCCCGTGCGGCACAGCTCGACGACGGCGGAGACGGCGGCGTCCGCGTCCCAGGACTGCGGCGAGTCCCAGTCGATGTCCGAACTGCCGGCGACGAGCGGGAGCGACGGGTCGTCGTGCTCCTTGTAGAAGTCGTCGAGGCGCAGGACCGGGAGGCCGGTGACGGCGGCGAGGGACGACTTGCCGGAGCCGGAGGGGCCCGTCAGCAGGACGACCCGGGTCGGGATCGGTTGGGAACTCACGGAACACCAGTGTGAGGCATTCCCCCGTGCAGGGGACCCCCAGGGAGGGCGTTGGTATCGGGCGTCACACCTCCACTACTGTCGGTGTCCGCCCGAACACCCCCTGGAAGGAACGCCATGGCGCGTCACGCAGCCCCCAGCACCTCCCGTCGCAGCGCCCTGCTCAAGGCCGGACTGACCGTCACGGCGGCGGGCGCCGCGCTGGTCGGCGCGGGGGCCGGGGCCCAGGCCGCCGCCCCGGTGCCGCTGCCGCTCGACGGCCTGACCAGGACGGACACGGGCGCGGCCGGCACGGGCGCGCTCGACGGGGTCGGCTACGCCCTGGGCCCGCTGACCCAGCTCAAGCTCAACCCGCTGGCCGGCACCGGGGTCGACCCCCTCGACAACGGACTCGGCACCCAGGTCGCCGACTTCAAGCCGGTCGGCACGAACCTGGTCACCGACCACGTCACCAGGGGCGGGGCCGTGGCGGACCTGCCGGTGGTCGGACCGCTGACGCAGGGGCTGCTCCCGTAACGCGGACGCGGGGAAGGGCCCCCGGGGTCGTCCCGGGGGCCCTTCCCCACGCGTCTTTCAGTACGAGGAGCCGGAGGCGCCCAGGCTACCCGTCGGGTGCCAGACCGTCTTCGTCTCCAGGAACGCGGTCATGCGGTCCGTGCCCGGGGACTCCGCGAAGTCCTCGGTGCGGCGGCGCAGGACGCGCTTCAGGTTGTCCGCCGCCGCGATCTCGAGCTCGCGGGCGAGGTCGTCGTCGGACGCGCCCGTCAGGTCGATCGCGTTGACGTCCTGGTGGGCCGCGAGGTGCGGACCCATCTCGGAGGCCTTGCCGGAGAGGATGTTGACCACGCCGCCCGGCAGGTCGGAGGTGGCGAGCACCTCGCCCAGGGAGAGCGCGGGGAGCGGGGCCCTCTCGCTCGCGACCACCACGGCCGTGTTGCCCGTCGCGATCACCGGCGCGATCACCGAGACCAGGCCCAGGAAGGACGAGTCCTGCGGGGCCAGGACCGTGACGACACCGGTCGGTTCGGGGGTGGAGAGGTTGAAGTACGGGCCCGCGACCGGGTTGGCGCCGCCCGTGACCTGGGCGATCTTGTCGGTCCAGCCCGCGTACCAGACCCACCGGTCGATCGCGGCCTCGACGAGGACGGCCGCCTTGTTCCTGGACAGGCCCTCGGCGTCCGCGACCTCGTGCACGAACTGGCCCTTGCGGCCCTCCAGCATCTCGGCGACGCGGTAGAGGATCTGGCCGCGGTTGTACGCGGTCGCGCCCGCCCAGCCGCCGAAGGCCTTGCGGGCGGCGACGACCGCGTCACGGGCGTCCTTGCGGGAGGAGAGGGGCGCGTTCGCCAGCCACTTGCCCTTGGAGTCGGTCACCTCGTACACCCGGCCGCTCTCGGAGCGGGGGAACTTGCCCCCGACGTACAGCTTGTAGGTCTTGAAGACGCTCAGACGGTTCGCGTCAGACATCGAGGTAGGCCTCCAGACCGTGACGGCCGCCCTCGCGGCCGAAGCCCGACTCCTTGTAGCCGCCGAAGGGCGAGGTCGGGTCGAACTTGTTGAACGTGTTGGCCCAGACGACGCCGGCCCGGAGCTTGTTCGCCACCGCGAGGATGCGGGAGCCCTTCTCCGTCCAGATGCCCGCCGACAGGCCGTACTGGCTGTTGTTGGCCTTCGCCACGGCCTCGTCGGGCGTACGGAAGGAGAGCACCGACAGGACCGGGCCGAAGATCTCGTCGCGGGCGATGGTGTGCGCCTGCGTGACGCCCGTGAAGAGCGTCGGCGCGAACCAGTAACCGGAGGAGGGGAGTTCGCAGGCGGGCGACCAGCGCTCGGCGCCCTCCGCCTCGCCCTGCTCGACCAGGGTGGTGATGCGGGCCAGCTGCTCCGAGGAGTTGATGGCGCCGATGTCGGTGTTCTTGTCCAGCGGGTCGCCGAGGCGGAGCGTGGACAGGCGGCGCTTGAGCGCGTCGAGCAGCTCGTCCTGGACCGACTCCTGGACCAGGAGGCGCGAGCCCGCGCAGCAGACCTGGCCCTGGTTGAAGAAGATGCCGTTGACGATGCCCTCGACGGCCTGGTCGATCGGGGCGTCGTCGAAGACGATGTTGGCGCCCTTGCCGCCCAGCTCCAGGGTCAGCTTCTTGTCCGTGCCCGCGACCGAGCGCGCGATGGCCTTGCCGACGGCGGTCGAGCCGGTGAAGGCGACCTTGTTCACGTCCGGGTGCTCGACCAGGGCGGCGCCCGCGTCCCCGTACCCGGGGAGGATGTTGACGACGCCCTTCGGCAGTCCGGCCTGGCGGCAGATGTCCGCGAAGAACAGGGCGGAGAGCGGGGTCGTCTCGGCCGGCTTCAGGACGACCGTGTTGCCGGTCGCGAGCGCCGGGGCGATCTTCCACGCCAGCATGAGCAGCGGGAAGTTCCACGGGATGACCTGGCCGGCCACGCCCAGTGGACGCGGGTTCGCTCCGTGGCCGGCGTGGTCGAGCTTGTCGGCCCAGCCCGCGTAGTAGAAGAAGTGCGCGGCGACCAGGGGGAGGTCCGCGTCGCGGGTCTCCTTGATCGGCTTGCCGTTGTCCAGGGTCTCCAGGACGGCCAGCTCGCGGCTGCGCTCCTGGATGATCCGGGCGATCCGGAAGAGGTACTTGGCGCGCTCGGAACCGGGCAGCGCGGACCACTTCTCGAAGGCCTTGCGGGCCGCCCTCACCGCGCGGTCCACGTCCTCGGCGCCCGCGCGGGCGACCTCGGACAGGACCTCCTCGGTGGAGGGGGAGACGGTCTTGAAGACCTTGCCCCCGGCCGCGTCGACGAACTCGCCGTCGATGAACAGGCCGTAGGAGGGGGCGATGTCGACGACGGACCGGGACTCGGGCGCCGGCGCGTACTCGAATGCAGATGCCATGTTGATCAGTCCACCGTCACGTAATCGGGGCCGGAGTAGCGGCCGGTCGCCAGCTTCTGGCGCTGCATCAGCAGGTCGTTGAGCAGGCTGGAGGCGCCGAAGCGGAACCAGTGGTTGTCCAGCCAGTCCTCGCCCACGGTCTCGTTGACGAGCACCAGGAACTTGATCGCTTCCTTGGTGTTGCGGATGCCGCCGGCCGGCTTCACGCCGATCTGCACGCCGGTCTGGGCGCGGAAGTCGCGCACGGCCTCCAGCATGAGGAGCGTGTTGGCCGGGGTGGCGTTGACCGCGACCTTGCCGGTCGAGGTCTTGATGAAGTCCGCGCCGGCCATCATGCCGAGCCAGGAGGCGCGGCGGATGTTGTCGTACGTGGACAGCTCGCCGGTCTCGAAGATCACCTTCAGGCGGGCGCGGTCGCCGCACTCCGCCCTGATCGCGGCGATCTGCTCGTACACCTCCAGGTAGCGGCCGGCGAGGAAGGCGCCACGGTCGATGACCATGTCGATCTCGTCGGCCCCGGCGGCGATGGCGTCGGCGGTGTCCGCGAGCTTCACGGGGAGCGCGGCGCGGCCGGCCGGGAAGGCGGTGGCGACCGAGGCGACCTTGACGTCCGAGCCCGCGAGGGCGGCCTTGGCGGCGGCCACCATGTCGGGGTAGACGCAGACGGCGGCGGTCGTCGGGGTCGTGCGGTCGGTCGGATCGGGGTTGACGGCCTTGGCGGCGAGCGCCCGGACCTTGCCCGGGGTGTCCGCGCCTTCGAGCGTCGTCAGGTCGATCATGGAGATGGCCAGGTCGATGGCGTACGCCTTGGCCGTGGTCTTGATCGAGCGGGTGCCGAGGGACGCGGCGCGCGCCTCCAGGCCGACGGCGTCGACGCCGGGCAGCCCGTGGAGGAAGCGGCGCAGCGCACTGTCGGACGCGGTCACGTCGGCGAATGCGAGAGCTGCGGGTGCAGTGGTGGGCATGGTCACCAGTCGAGCATATCTACGCGCGTAGCGACCTGTACAGGGGAGAGGGGCTTCGGAGCGCGAGGTCACAGGCGGAGGACGGCGCGGGGGGAGCCGTTCCACGCGTCGGGGAGCCGGCCGGCGGGCGCCGGACCGGCGGCACCGTCCTGTGCGCCGGCCCCGTGGCCGTGCGGGCCGCCCGAGCTCCCGCACGGTCGCTGAGGCAGAATCGGCGGCATGACGACCCCTGAGCCGACCCCCGAGCCGCGCCACGAGCCGAGCTCCGGGTCGACACCTGAGCAGTCCTACGCCGACCGGGTCTTCCGGTCGCCCCTCGGGATCGCGAGCGGGGTGTTCCTGCTGGTGCTCGCGGCCGTGTTCGCCGGTGACGCGATGCTCCGCGGCGAGGGCCGCGCCCCCTGGCTCGCGCTCGCGGGGCTCGTCCTCGCCGTGCCGCTGATCGTCGCCTTCACGATCCGGCCCGCCGTGTACGCCGACGACCGGCGGCTGCGGATCCGCAACCCGTTCCGCACGATCACGCTGCCCTGGGCCTCCGTCGCCGACGTCCGCGCCGGGTACTCCAGCGAGGCCTTCACCCAGGAGGGCGAGAAGTACCAGCTCTGGGCCGTCCCCGTCTCGCTGCGCCAGCGCAAGAAGGCCGCCCGCCGGGCCGCCCGCGCCTCCCAGGACGACCCCCACGGCCGTACCTCCGTCACCGCCGACGTACGGCAGAGCGCCTCGCGCACCGCGCCCACCGACCAGACCGTCGCCGACCTGCGCGAGCTCGCCGAGCGCCACGCGAGCAGCCCGGAGGCGCAGGGCGGGCCGCAGGTGCGCTGGGCGTACGAGATCATCGCGCCCGCCGTCGCCGGACTGCTGCTCCTGGTGGTCCTGGCGGCGACGGGCTGAGCGGACGGACGCCCGGAGACGGGTCGGGGCCGGTACGGAAGCGGATTCCGTACCGGCCCCGGCCCGTGTGTCGGCGGCTTACAGCCCCGCCGCCTCCGCCAGGTCCCGCTTGAGCGCGCCGAGCAGCTCCGCGGCCGTGGCGCGGGCCGCCGGCAGCGCGTCCGCGCCGTCCACCGGGACCACGACCTCCAGGTAGCACTTGAGCTTGGGCTCGGTGCCGCTGGGGCGCACGATCACCCGGGCCCGGTGGTCGCCCTCCAGGTGGTAGCGCAGCCCGTCCGTGGGCGGCAGCGCCTCCGTGCCCTTCGTCAGGTCCTCGGCCGAGACCACCGTCAGACCGGCGAGGGCGACCGGCGGGCGCTCGCGCAACGCGGCCATCGCGTGCGCGATGATCCCCAGGTCCTCGACCCGCACCGACAGCTGGTCCGTGGCGTGCAGCCCGTGCTCCACGGCTAGGTCGTCCAGGAGGTCGGTCAGGGACCGGCCCTCCTCCTTGAGCACCGAGGCCAGCTCGGTGACGAGCAGCGCGGCCGTGACGCCGTCCTTGTCGCGGACGCCCTCCGGGTCGACGCAGTAGCCGAGCGCCTCCTCGTAGCCGTACCGCAGGCCCTCGACGCGGGCGATCCACTTGAAGCCGGTCAGCGTCTCCTCGTACCCGACGCCCGCCGCCTCCGCGATCCGGCCGAGCAGCGAGGACGAGACGATCGACTCGGCGAAGACGCCCGTGACGCCCCGGCGCACCAGGTGCGCGGCGAGCAGCGCGCCCACCTCGTCGCCCCGGAGCATCCGCCAGCCGCCCTCGGCGGCCGGGTCCGGCACGGCCACCGCACAGCGGTCGGCGTCCGGGTCGTTGGCGATCACCAGGTCCGGGGCCACGGCGCGGGCCGCCTCGAAGGCGAGGTCCATCGCGCCCGGCTCCTCCGGGTTGGGGAAGGCGACCGTCGGGAAGTCCGGGTCCGGGTCGGCCTGCTCGGCCACCAGGGCGGGCGGCGGGAAGCCGGCGCGCGCGAACGCGGCCGTCAGGACGTCCTTGCCGACGCCGTGCATGGCCGTGTAGACGGTCCGCGCGGTACGGGGCGAGCCGGGCGTCAGGACCGCGTCCGTACGCTCCAGGTAGGCGTCGAGCACCTCGTCGCCCAGGGTCTCCCAGCCGTCCTCCGGGCGCGGCACGTCGTGCAGCGAGCGGACGGCGGCGATCTCGGCGGCGATCTCCGCGTCGGCGGGCGGCACGATCTGCGAGCCGTCGCCCAGGTAGACCTTGTAGCCGTTGTCGCGCGGCGGGTTGTGGCTCGCGGTCACCTCGACGCCGGCGACGGCCCCCAGGTGCCTTATGGCGTACGCGAGGACGGGCGTCGGCAGCGGGCGGGGGAGCAGCGCGGCGCGCAGCCCGGCGCCGGTCATCACGGCGGCGGTGTCGCGGGCGAAGTCGGCCGACTTGTGGCGGGCGTCGTAGCCGATGACGACGAGGCCGCCGTCCCGGCCCTTGCCCTTCAGGTACGCGGCGAGGCCGGCGGCGGCGCGGATGACCACCGAGCGGTTCATCCGCATGGGCCCGGCGCCCAGCTCGCCCCGGAGTCCGGCCGTGCCGAACTGGAGCGTGCCGGCGAAGCGGACGGCGAGCTCGTCCGCCGTACCGGTCCTGCCGGCCTCGATGAGCCGCGCGAGCTCCTCGCGGGTCTCCTGGTCGGGGTCCTCGTCGAGCCAGGCCTGGGCCCGGGTGAGGAGGTCGTCGTCCTGCGTCACGGTGTGCCTTTCGGAGGGGGCGGGCGCTGTACGGGGGCGGGGCCGGG
>JNWL01000020.1 GCA_000716465.1 Streptomyces bikiniensis | reverse complement strand
CGCCCCGGCCCCCGCCCCCTACGGGCAGACCCCGCCCCCGTACGGGCAGGTCCCCGGGCAGCCCCCCGGCCACGGCCAGCCGCCGCACACCCCGGCCCACGGCCAGCAGCAGCCGTACGGCCAGCAGCCCCCCTACGGGCAGACCCCACCCCCGTACGGTCAGCAGCCGCCCGCCTTCGGGCAGCAGCACGCGGGCGTGCCCCAGGGCGTCCCCGCCACCGGCGCGGGCCTCGCCGCCGCGCTCGCGCCGTACAAGGAGACCGCCACCGGCTCCCGCTGGACCCCGCAGAACCAGCAGCTCATGCGGGTCGACCTCGCCATGGGCGGCACGCCCGTCCTGGCCCGGCAGGGCTCCATGGTCATGTACCAGGGCAAGGTCGACTTCGGCTACAAGGGCGCGGGCTTCGCCGGCCGGATCGTCGGCAACGCCACCGGCCAGGAGATGCAGCTGATGCGCTGCACCGGCCGCGGCCAGGTCTTCCTCGCCGAGGAGGGCGCCCAGCTGCACCCGATCGAGCTCCAGGGCGACGGCATCTGCGTCTCCGCCGAGAACGTCCTCGCGTTCGACGAGACCCTCCAGTACGAGGTCCGCCGCATCGAGGGCCACGGCATCCCCGGCGGCGCCCTCTTCACCATGCAGTTCCAGGGCAGCGGCACCGTCGTCGTGAAGACCCGCGGCATCCCCGTGGTCCTCCCGGTCACGCCCACGACCTTCGCCGACTGCAACGCGGTCGTCGCCTGGTCGTCCGCGTCCCAGGTCGTCCTCTCCAGCCAGGTGCGCCTGCGCCGCAACGCCTACCCGGGCCACAGCGGCGAGACCGTCAACCTGCAGTTCCGGGGCGCCCCCGGCAACTTCATCGTCGTCCAGCCCTACGAGGTCTGAGGGAGCCCGAAGCCATGAACCAGCAACTCGCGGGCTACGCCCCGACCCCCGTCGCGGCCCGGATGGAGAACCACGGCAGCACCATGCTCAAGGTCGCCATGGCGAGCGGCCAGGACCTCTACGCCCGGACCGGCTCGATGGTCGCCTACGAGGGCTTCATCACCTACGAGCCCAACCCGCCCGCCGTCCGCCAGTACGCGCAGCAGTGGGTCACCGGCGAGGGCGCGCCGATCATGAAGTGCTCCGGCGACGGACTGCTCTACCTCGCCGACTACGGCGCCGACGTCGTCGTGATCAACCTGAACAACGACTCCCTGTCGGTCAACGGCACCAACCTGCTCGCCTTCGACGCGCACCTCCAGTGGGGCGTCGAGCGGGTCAAGGGCCTCGCCAAGTTCGCGGGGCAGGGCCTGTTCAACGTGACGATCGCCGGCACCGGCTGGGTCGCGCTGACCTCGCGCGGCACCCCGATCGTCGTCGACTGCGGCCGCGGCGAGGACGAGACGTACGTCGACCCCGACGCGCTCGTCGCCTGGTCGCCCGCGCTCAAGGTCAAGGGCAAGCGCAGCTTCAAGGCCTCCTCCCTCATCGGACGGGGCAGCGGCGAGGCCTACCAGATGGCCTTCTCGGGCCAGGGCATCGTCGTCGTACAGCCGAGCGAGGACAGCACCGACCGCCTGCGGGTCCGGGGCTGAGGGGGAGCGAGAACACACCATGCAGAGCCCGCTTTTCAACCACGCCGAGCAGCAGAGCCAGGAGCGGTACGTCATCCAGAACCCGCAGCTCCTGCGGGTCAGCCTGACCGGGCAGGACGACGTCCTCGCCCGCAAGGGCGCCATGGTCGCGTACCAGGGCCTCGTCGACTTCGACGGCGAGTACCAGACCGCGAACCAGCGCCGGGCCCGCGCCCGCACCGGGGAGGGCCTCGACCTGATGCGCTGCTCCGGGCAGGGCACGGTCTACTTCGCCAACCTCGCCCAGTACGTCCACGTCGTGGAGGTCGAGCAGGAGGGCCTCACCGTCGACAGCGCCTACGTCCTGGCGCTCGACTCGACCCTCCACACCGAGGTCATCGCCGTCGACAGCCAGTACGGCATCTCCGGCTCCGGCAAGTACCAGCTCAACATCTCCGGCCGCGGCAAGGTCGCCCTGATGACCTCAGGGCAGCCGCTGATGATGCAGGTCACGCCCGAGAAGTACGTCAGCGTCGACGCGGACGCGATCGTCGCCTGGTCCACCGGCCTGCGCGTCCAGATGCAGGCGCAGACGCACAACTCCAGCGTCCGCCGCCGGCGCGGCGACACCGGCGAGGGCTGGGAGCTGAGCTTCCTCGGACAGGGCTTCGCGCTCGTCCAGCCCAGCGAGGTCATGCCCCCGCAGCACGCGGCCATCGGCCAGGGCATCGCCGCCCAGTACGGGGCCGGACAGCACGGCGCCCACGGCCAGAACCAGAACAACGCCTGGAACTAGGCAGGGGTACGGAGACGGGGGTACGGGAAGGGGGCGGGTGCCGGTCGTGGCGCCCGCCCCCTTCCTCCGTCCTCACAGCCGCGCCAGCGTGCCCTCCAGGAGGCGGACCACCGACGTGTCCGCCACGCCCGCCACGTCCTCGTACGCGAACCAGCGCAGGTCCAGCGACTCCTCACTGATCCGCTCCACCGCCTCCGCCGGGGCCAGGGCCGCGTACTGCACGTCCAGGTGCCAGTGGCAGGGCGCCGGGATCGGGTGCCGGTCGAGCCGCACCGGACCGCCGGGCAGCAGGACGAGTCCGGGGATTCCGGACTCCTCCGTCGCCTCCCGCAGCGCGGCGCCCTCGACCGTCGTGTCGCCGGGCTCGCAGTGGCCGCCCATCTGCAGCCACATGCCCAGCTTCCTGTGCAGGGTCAGCAGCACCCGGCCCCGCGCGGGGTCGACCACCAGCGCGCTGGACGTCAGATGACCGGCCGAGCAGGGCTTGTACATGCCGTCCGGGTGCGCGTCCAGGTGGTCCAGGTAGACCTGCCGCAGCTCTTCCTGGCCCCCGTACTCCTTCAGTACGAGGACCGCGTCGTCGTGCAGGGTCACTCCTTGCCGTCCCCGCCGCCGGTCCCGTCCCGGCCGTCGTCCTCCGGGGAGTCACCCTTCGGGGCGTCGCCCCGCGCCGCCTCGCCGAGCATCTTGTCCAGCTCGGAGAAGTCCAGGTGCTCCCGGTGCACGAAGCCGTCCGGGTCGTCCAGGTCGGTCGCCGTCGGCAGCATGTCCGGGTGCTCCCACAGGCCGTCCCGGCCGTCGACCCCGCGCGCGTCGGTGAGCGAGGCCCACAGGCGCGCCGCGTCCCGCAGCCGCCGCGGACGCAGCTCCAGACCGATCAGGGTCGCGAAGGTCTGCTCGGCGGGACCGCCCGAGGCCCGGCGCCGGCGCAGCGTCTCGCGCAGCGCGTCCGCCGAGGTCAGACGGGACTTGGCGGCCTCGTGGACCACCGCGTCCACCCAGCCCTCGACCAGCGCGAGCGCCGTCTCCAGACGGGCCAGGGCCGCCTTCTGCTCCGGGGTGTCCTCCGGCTGGAACATGCCCTGCTGGAGCGCCTCCTGAAGCTGCTCGGGGTGCGTCGGGTCGAGCTGGCCCACCGCCTCCTCCAGCTTCGAGGTGTCGACCTTGATCCCGCGCGCGTACCCCTCGACCGCGCCGAACAGGTGCGCCCGCAGCCACGGCACGTGCGCGAAGAGGCGCTGGTGGGCCGCCTCGCGCAGGGCCAGGTAGAGCCGCACCTCGTCCGAGGGCACGCCCAGGTCCTTGCCGAAGGCCTCGACGTTCAGCGGGAGCAGCGCGGCGCGCCCGGCCGGGCCCAGCGGCAGGCCGACGTCGGTCGAGCCGACGACCTCGCCGGCGAGCGCGCCCACGGCCTGCCCGATCTGCTGGCCGAACATGGCGCCGCCCATGGAGCGCATCATGCCGATCAGCGGGCCCGCCATGGCCTGCATCTCCTCCGGCAGGACGTCGCCCATCGCCGTGCCGACCCGCTCGGCGACCGGGTCCACGAGCTGCTGCCACGCCGGCAGCGTCGCCTCGACCCACTCCGCGCGGCTCCACGCCACGGCGACGTTCGTGCCCGAGGGCAGCGAGGTCGCCTGGTCCAGCCACAGGTCGGCCAGGCGCAGGGCCTCCTGGACCGCGGACTTCTCGGCCGGGCCCACGCTGGCGTCCTTGGTGCCGTCGGGGGTGCCCTGGGCCACCACCTGGCGCGCGATCTGCTTGGCCATGTCCCAGTTGACGGGGCCGCCCTCGTAGCTCAGCATCTGCCCGAGCTGCTGGAAGGCCGCGCCCAGGTCGTTGGGGTTCAGCGAGCCGAACATCGCCGCGAACGGATTGTCCGCGCCGCCCGGTCCGCCGATCCCGCCCATGCCCGGCAGCGCGCCGAAGCCGAACGGGTTCGCCCCGAAGGGGTTGCCGCCCTGGCCACCGGACCCCTGGCCACCTCCGGCGGGGTCCTTCTTCTTGCCTTCGTCGCCGTCCTCCGGCTCCTCCGGCGGAAGGCCGAATCCGAATGGGGTGTCACTCACAGGTTTCCTCGGCTCGTAGGGCCGCCGGCCTCCTGCCGACGGCGACTGCCCGACCAGAGCCTGCCCACGACAGGCTCCGCACACCACCAGCGTAGACATCCGGGCCGGAAACGGGCTCGGTGCTCCGCCGGGGCGTGCCCTGCGGCAGGATGGACGCCACCTGGTCCGTACGTCGTGCGGCGTACGTACTGAAGACAACCGCTGGAGACGCCCGGTGAGTTCCCCAGATCCACAGGTTCGCGGAGCGCGAAACCACTCGACCCGGTCCACCGCGCGCGGGCCCGTCGTCGCGGTCACCGGTGCCGCGTCCGGCGTCGGCGACCTGCTGACCAGGCGGCTCGCCGCCTCCGACGAGGTCGGGCGGGTCGTCGCCATCGACGAGCGCCGGGGCGAGGTCCCCGAGGCGCACTGGCACGTCCTCGACGTGCGCGACCCGGCCATCGCGGAGAAGCTGCGCGGCGCCGACGTCGTCGTGCACCTCGCCGTCGACCTCGACCTGGAGACCGACCCCGCCGCCCGGACGGCCTACAACGTGCGCGGCACGCAGACCGTGCTGACCGCCGCCGCGGCCGCCGGGGTCCACCGGGTGGTGCTCTGCACCTCCGCGATGGTCTACGGCGCCCTGCCCGACAACGACGTCCCGCTCTCCGAGGACGCCGAGCTGAAGGCCACGGCGGAGGCCACCGGCGTCGGCGACCTGCTGGAGATCGAGCGCCTGGGCCGCCGGGCGCCCCGCGCGCACCCCGGCCTCCACGTCACCGTGGTCCGCCCGGCCGTCCTGGTCGGCGGCACGGACACGGCGCTGACCCGCTACTTCGAGTCGCCCCGGCTGCTCGTCGTGGCCGGCTCCCGGCCGACCTGGCAGTTCTGTCACGTCGAGGACCTGGTGAGCGCCCTGGAGTACGCGGCCCTGGAGAAGGTCGAGGGGGAGTTCGCGGTCGGCTGCGACGGCTGGCTGGAGCAGGAGGAGGTCGAGGAGCTCTCCGGGATCCGGCGCATGGAGCTGCCCTCCACCGTCGCCCTGGGCACGGCCGCCCGCCTCCACCGGATCGGCCTCACCCCGTCCCCGGCGGGCGACCTCGCGTACACCATGCACCCCTGGGTGGTGAGCGTCGGACGCCTGCACGACGCGGGCTGGCGCCCGAAGTGGACGAACGAGGAGGTCCTCGCCGCGCTCCTGGAGGAGGTCGAGGGCCGCCACACGGTCGCGGGCCGCCGCCTGGGCCGCAAGGACGCGACGGCGGCCGGCGCGGCCGGCGCGACGGTGGCGCTGCTCGGCACGGCGGCGCTCGTCCGGCAGATGCGGAAGCGGCGCGGGATCTGATCCCCTCACCGCTGCCGTACGGCCGTCTGTAGGACCCTCCTACGGAGGGTCCGGAGCGCCGGTCGAAACCTCTCTTCCGGGTTGTCGGCGGCGTACGGCACGATGGGGCCATGGCACTGACGTTTGACCACCCCGGCGAGCGGGCCGCGGCCGACCCCATCAAGCTCCTCGCGATCCGGGAGACCCCGCTCTCCGTCGACGAGGTCTTCCGGGCCGTCGGGGACGATGCCTCCGGCGGCACGACCCTCTTCGTCGGCACCGTGCGCAACCACGACGGCGGCGCCGACGTCGACGCGCTCGGCTACTCCTGCCACCCCACGGCCGAGGCGGAGCTGCGCCGCGTCGCCGAGAAGGTCGTCGCGAACCACCCGGTCCGCGCCCTGGCCGCCGTCCACCGCGTGGGCGACCTGGAGGTCGGCGACATCGCGGTCGTCGTGGCCGTCTCCTGCCCCCACCGCGCAGAGGCCTTCGAGGCCTGCCGCAGGCTCATCGACGACCTCAAGCACGAAGTACCCATTTGGAAGCACCAGACCTTCTCGGACGGGACCGAGGAGTGGGTGGGTTCCTGCTAGGGAGCACCGGGAAGCAAGGCGACGCGCCGACAGGGCGTAGCCGAACGCCCGATTTGCGTAACCGACCCCCGCGCGCGAGCGTTGACGACACGGATGAAACAGTCTGCTGATCAACTCACTGGGGATGGGAGGTCGGAATGGCAGCGCTGGCCTGGTTGCTGATTCCGCTTTTCGCAGTCGTCGGCGCGGCGATATGGGGAAGCTGGGCTTCGAGGAACAAGACCATAGGCGACGTGGCCGAACTCGCCGGTTACGCCCGCTTCCGGGACGCGATGGAACGCGCCCACCCCACGCCCCCCGAATCCGTCCGCCCCGAACGCGAAGACTCCGCCCGTCCCGCGCTCTCCGATTCCGCCCGCCACGAGCGCGAACCGGCCGCGGCCGCCACCGCCGTCACCCCCTCCTCCTCCGGCTGACGCGGGCCGCCCCGTACGGACCCGCCCCGAGGGTGCACCCATGGGCGAGTCCCGTACTGTCGTTCCATGCCACGCCGCACCGCGACGATGCTCGCCTCCACCCTGGTCCTGATCTGCCTGCTCATCGCCGGCGTTCTGATCCCGGTGCCGTACGCGGAGATGAGCCCCGGCCCGACGGTCAACACCCTCGGTGAGGCCAGGGGGGAGCCCGTCCTCCAGATCTCCGGACGCAAGACGTACCCGACCGACGGCCACCTCAACATGACGACGGTCCGGGTCACCAGCGCGGACTACAAGATGAACGCCGTCGAGGCCGTCTACGGCTGGCTCGCCCACGACAACGTGGTGGTGCCGCACGACACGCTCTACCCGGACGGCAAGACCGAGGAGCAGTCGAGCCAGGAGAACGCCGAGGAGTTCAGCCAGTCCCAGGAGAGCGCCAAGGTGGCGGCCCTCGGGGAGCTGGGCATCCCGGTGGTCTCCCGGGTCGTCGTCGCCATGGTGGTCAAGGGCGCCCCGGCCGAGGGCAAGCTGCACGCCGGGGACGTCGTCAAGGCCGTCGACGGCGTGCCGATCACCGACCAGAGCGGCGTCGCGGCGCAGGTGACGAAGCGGAAGCCCGGCCAGAAGGTCGAGTTCACGATCGTCCCCGCCAAGGAGGCGGCCGCCGCCGAGAAGGCGGGCAAGGAGCCGACCGCCACGCGGAAGGTGGTCATCACGACCACCACCTCCGAGGAGGGCGACCGGGCGGTCGTCGGCATCCAGGCCGGCACCGACCACGTCTTCCCGTTCACGATCGACATCAAGCTGGCCGACGTCGGCGGCCCCAGCGCCGGGCTGATGTTCGCGCTCGGCATCATCGACAAGCTCACCCCGGAGAGCCTCACGGGCGGCCGGTTCGTCGCCGGCACCGGCACCATCGACGACAAGGGGAAGGTCGGCCCGATCGGCGGCATCGAGATGAAGCTGGTCGGCGCGCGCAACGCGGGCGCCGAGTACTTCCTCACCCCGGCCGACAACTGCGCCACGGCCGCCTCCGACATCCCCGACGGACTCACCCTCGTCAAGGTCGACACCATCGACGACGCCACGAAGTCCCTGGAGAAGCTCCGCAAGGGCGACACGGCGTCCCTGCCGAGCTGCTCGAAGGACTGAGACCACGCGGAAACGGAGGGGCGCCCGACCGGACCGGTCGGGCGCCCCCTCCTCCGTGCGTACGGCCCTCAGCCCTCGAAGGTGGCCGCCAGCGCCTCCGCGAGCCCCGGCACCAGGTCCGGGCCCGTCAGGACCTCGGTCGCCGAGTCCTTCTCGCGCAGCCGGATCGCCGCCTCGCGCGCCCCGCCCCGCAGCACCGCCACGGTCATCCGGACCTCCTGGCGGTCCGGGTGGCCGGCCACCCACGTGGCGAGCTGCTTCTCGCTCAGCCCCTGCGGAACCTGGGCCTCCGCCGACGGGGGCAGCATCAGCCGCTCCACCGTCATGGCGCAGCCGGCGACGGCGTCGGGCCAGGCGACCGTGCCGAGGAACTCGTCGAGCGGCTTCCCGCGCGGCAGCTTGTCCTGCTCGATCGGGGTGTAGGAGGCGGCGTCGTCGCCCAGGCCGAGCTGGGAGGCCAGCCGGGGCTCCTGGGCGCGCAGGCGGGCGGTGTCGACCAGGGCGAACAGGCGGGCGGGCTGGTCCCAGCCGAGGCCCGCCGCGTACTCGTCGATCTCGAGCACCGCGCGGGTGAGGGGGCTCGCGGCCATCGCCGGGCCGGAGGGGGAAACGTTGGACATGACCAACATCCTGCCTCCTCTTCCCCCGAAGCCGGGAACTAGGTAAAGCCTCGGTAAGTTGCATCAGTGGGCCCTACGATCGCGGGGCCTGCTTTCAGACCCACCAAGCACGCATCGACACGCATCGACACACGTCGACACCGAGACGCATCAACATCGAGGGGCGCACGTTGGCTTTCCAGATGCCGGACCGCGGCGGAGGCCCGTCAGGGCCAAGGATGAGAGTCGGCCGGCCGTCCCGGCGGGCCCGTACCCTGCTCATGACACTCGGGGTCCTGGCCGTCCTGGCCATGGCGTTCGTGATGTTCGCCGGGTTCTGGACGGACTGGCTCTGGTACCGCTCGGTCCACTACTCGTCCGTGTTCACCACCACACTGTGGACCAAGATCGGCCTCTTCGCGGTCTTCGGCCTCCTGATGGGCCTGGCCGTCGGCTTCAACATCTGGCTGGCGCACCGGCTGCGGCCGCCGCTCAGCGCGATGTCCCTGGAGCAGCAGAGCCTCGACCGGTACCGGATGGGCCTGGCGCCCTTCAAGAAGTGGGTGCTGCTCGCGGTCACGGCCCTGGTGGCCCTGATCGCCGGCGCCTCCGCCTCCGGCCAGTGGCGCACCTGGCTGATGTGGATCAACGGCGTGAAGTTCGGCCAGAAGGACCCGCAGTTCGGGCTCGACGTGTCGTTCTACGCCTTCGACCTGCCCTGGTACCGCTTCCTGCTCGCGTTCGGCTTCGCCGCCGCCGTCCTGTCGCTGATCGCCGCCGCGCTCACCCACTACCTGTACGGCGGGCTGCGGGTCACCAGCCCGGGCGCCCGCGCCACCGCCGCCGCCACGGGCCACCTCTCGGTGCTCCTCGGCGTCTTCGTGTCGCTGAAGGCCGTGGCGTACTGGCTCGACCGGTACGGCCTGGCCGTGAAGTCCAGCGACTTCAAGGCCACCGGCAACTGGACGGGCCTGCGGTACGTCGACGCCAACGCGTACCTGCCGGCGAAGACCATCCTCTTCTGCATCGCCGCGATCTGCGCCGTGCTGTTCTTCGCGACGCTCTGGCGCCGCACCTGGCAGCTCCCGGTGATCGGCTTCGGCCTGATGGTGCTCTCCGCGGTCCTGATCGGCGGCCTATACCCGGCCATCGTGCAGAAGTTCCAGGTCCAGCCGAACGAGCAGGCCAAGGAAGCGCCGTACATCCAGAAGAACATCGACGCGACCCGCAAGGCGTACGCGATCGACGGGACGAAGCCCGAGAACTACTCGGGCAAGTCGACGGTCAAGGACAAGGACCGGCTGCGGACGGACGCCGAGACGGCGGCCAGCTACCGGATCCTCGACCCGAACATCGTCTCGCCCACGTTCCAGCAGCTGGAGCAGAAGCGGAAGTACTACCAGTTCCCGACCACCCTGGACGTGGACCGCTACCAGGGCAAGGACACCGTCATCGGTCTCCGCGAGCTCAACATCCGGGGCATCCCGAAGCGGAACTGGATCAACGACCACTTCACCTACACCCACGGCTACGGCGCGATCATGGCCACGGGCACGCAGACCGACGCCAACGGCTCCCCGGTCTTCACCGAGTCCGGTCTGCCGACCACCGGCCAGCTCCCGAAGTACGAGCAGCGGATCTACTACGGCGAGAAGACCGACCAGTACTCGATCGTGGGCGGGCCCCAGCGGGAGCTCGACTACGAGGAGAACGGCGAGAAGACCACCAGCTACACGGGGAAGAGCGGCGTCAGCCTCTCCAGCGCCTTCAACCGCGCCGCGTACGCGGTGGCCTTCAGCGAGCCGCAGATCCTCTACTCGGGGGCCATCGGCGACGGCTCGCGGATCCTCTACAACCGCACGCCCAAGGAGCGCGTCGAGGCCGTCGCGCCCTGGCTGACCATCGACGGCGACGCCTACCCGGCGGTCGTCGGCGGCCGGATCCAGTGGATCGTCGACGCGTACACGACGACCAACGGCTACCCGTACGCTTCGCGCACCACGCTCGGCGACAGCACGGCCGACTCGCTGACCGTCGGCAACCAGCAGCGCACGGTCGTCGCCCAGCAGAACCAGGTCAACTACATCCGCAACTCGGTGAAGGCCACCGTCGACGCCTTCGACGGCACGGTGAAGCTGTACCAGTGGGACACCCAGGACCCGGTCCTCAAGACCTGGATGAAGGCCTTCCCGGACACGGTCGAGCCGAAGTCCTCGATCAAGGGCGACCTCCTGGAGCACCTGCGCTACCCGCAGGACATGTTCAAGGTCCAGCGCGAGCTGCTGACCCGCTACCACGTCACCGACCCGGCGCAGTTCTACAGCGGCTCGGACGCCTGGCAGGTGCCGGACGACCCGACCAACAAGGACGGCAACGCGGTCCCGCCGTACTACCTGAGCATGAAGATGCCCGGGGACACGGCGCAGCGCTTCTCGCTGACGACGACGTTCACGCCGAACGGGCGGCCCAACCTGGGCGGCTTCATGGCGGTCGACGCCGACGCCACCAGCAAGGAGTACGGCCGGCTGAGACTGCTGCGGGTCACCCAGGACGTGCCCGGCCCGGCCCAGGTGCAGAGCAAGCTCAACGGCCTGCCGTCCGTGGCCCAGTTCGTCCGGGACCTGAAGGGCGCCGACTCCGACATCCAGTACGGCAACCTGCTGACCGTGCCGCTCGACGGCGGGTTCCTGTACGTCGAGCCGGTCTACGCCCAGGGACGGAACGCGCTCTACCCGCTCCTGAAGAAGGTCGCCGTGTCGTACGTGGACGCGGACCAGCCCGCGGGTGACACGACCAAGGACACCACGGTGTTCGAGGACAACCTCACCGAGGCGCTCAACGCGGTCTTCGGGGTGGACGCGCCGACGCAGCCGACGCCGGAGCAGCCCACGCCCGAGCAGCCGGGCACCACGCCTCCGCCGCCGGCGTCGAACGACGCCGCGCTGAAGCAGGCGATCGCCGACGCCCAGAAGGCGTACGACGCCGGCGAGGCCGCCCTGCAGAAGCAGGACTGGGGCGCGTACGGCAGGGCCCAGGAGGACCTCCAGGCGGCCCTCCAGCGGGCCGCGGAGGCCGGGGCGAAGCTCAAGTCACCGTGAGCAGGCGGCTGACCTGAGGTTTTCCACCTCCGCGTCGTGATACTGTTACGTCACCGACGCGGGGTGGAGCAGCTCGGTAGCTCGCTGGGCTCATAACCCAGAGGTCGCAGGTTCAAATCCTGTCCCCGCTACTCTGTGGCAAACGAGGGCCCGGATCCATAAGGATCCGGGCCCTCGTCGTGTGTCGACGTGCCAGGGGGTACCGAAGAGCGGTAGGGAAGGGGCGAGTTGGCGTGAGTCGTGTTTGACTTGTCTCTCTGTGGGCATGTCGACAAAACGCTGAGTGACCTCACTGGCTGCGGTTTACCAGGTGTGCTCGGGTGGCGGGTGGTGCGACGATGGTATTTATGGGGGACAGGGCAACTCTGTTGGAGACAGGGCGGTTTGTGCAGCGGCATGCCAGGAACGCCGCGGACGAGATCATCGAGGCGGCGGGGGTGCTCGACGCGCTCCCCGGCACCACCGCCGCGACCGATGCCGTCACCGAGAACGAGACCGAGACCGAGACGGAGGCCCGGCACCGCCGCGCCGCCGAGCGCGGCGACCTCGCCTCCACGAGCGCCCTCGGCGCGCTGCTGCTGCGCCGCGGCGACCTCGACGGCGCCGAGCCCTACCTGCGCGCCGCCACCGCCGAGGGGGACCGCGCCGCCGCCAACAACCTGGGCGTCCTGCTGCACCAGCGCGGCTACGCCGACGAGGCCGCCGGCTGGTGGCGGGTCGCCGCCGTCGCCGGCTCCGCCCCCGCCGCCCACGCCCTCGGCCGCCACCACCGCGAGCGCGGCGACGAGCCCGCCGCCGAGTACTGGCTGCGCCAGGCCGCCGAGCAGGGCCACGCCCTCGGCGCGTACGCCCTCGCCGACCTCCTGGAGCACCGCGGCGACGTCGGCGCCGAGCGCTGGCTGCGCGCCGCCGCCGAGCAGGGCCACCGCGAGGCCGCCTACCGCCTCGCCATGGCCCTGGAGCGGCGCGCCACCGAGACCACCCGCGGTCCGCACGCCACCGGCACCCGGCTCCCGGTCCCCGGCGCCGCCAGGAGCGCCGCGGCCCCCGGCGCCCTGCTGCCCGACGGCCCCCCGGCCGCCGAGCCCGGAGGCGAACTCGCCGAGGCCGAGCAGTGGTTCCGGCAGGCCGCCGCGCGCGGCCACCGGCGGGCCGCGCTCCACCTCGGCGCCATCCTGGAGCAGCGCGGCGACCTCAAGGAGGCCGGCCGCTGGTACCTCAGCTCCGCCAAGGAGGGCGAGGCCAGGGCCGCCTGCGCGCTCGGCTTCCTGCTCCGCGACGCGGGCGACGAGGAGAGCGCCGCCGTGTGGTGGCTGCGGGCCGCCCAGGACGGCGACGGCAACGCCGCCAACGCCCTGGGGGCCCTGCACGCGGCCCGGGGCGAGCAGCAGACCGCCGAGCGCTGGTACCGGGCCGCCATGGACGCCGGCGACGTCAACGGCGCCTACAACCTCGGGCTGCTCTGCGCCGCCCAGGACCGCATCCCCCAGGCCGAGCAGTGGTACCGGCGGGCCGCCTACGCGGGCCACCGCGAGGCCGCCAACGCGCTGGCCGTCCTGCTCCTCCAGGCCGGTGACGCGAACGGCGCCGAGCCGTGGTTCTCCAAGGCCGCCGAGGCCGGCAGCGTGGACGCCGCCTTCAACCTGGGCATCCTGCACGCCGGGCGCGACGACGACCGCACGGCCCTCGTCTGGTACGAGCGGGCCGCCGCCGCCGGGCACACCGAGGCCGCCCTCCAGGTCGGCATCGCCGCCCTGCGCGACGGCGACGAGCAGACCGCCGAGCGGCACCTGCGGTGCGCGGCGGGCGGCGGCAGCGCCGAGGCCGCCTTCCGGCTCGCCTCGGTCCTCGACGCGCGCCGCCCCGAGCCCGGCCCCGCCGTGCTCGGCGCGCCCCGCGAGGAGAGGAGCGAGTGCGAGGAGTGGTACGAGCGGGCCGCCCGGCAGGGCCACCGGCGCGCCCAGGTGCGGGTCGGGATGCTCGCCGCCGCGCGCGGCGACCTGGCCGAGGCCGACCGCTGGTACCGCGAGGCCGCCGAGGCGGGCAGCCGCAACGGCGCCTTCAACCTGGGGCTGCTGCTCGCCCGCGAGGGCAGCGAGCGCGAGGCCTCCCTCTGGTGGACCCGGGCCGCCCGGGCCGGTCACGGCCGCGCCGCGCTCCGGCTCGCACTGCTCGCGGCGCGCCGGGGCGAGCTGACCGAGGGGCGCCGCTGGTGCGCCCGCGCGGTGGAGCTGGGCCCGGCGGAGGTGGCCGAGCGGGCGGCGCGGCTGAGCGAGGCGCTGCACCAGGAGCTCACCGCGTGACGGCCGGTCCAGGGGGTGACGGCCGGTCCAGGGGGTGGCGGGCGTTAACGGATTTGCGCTGGTGACGGAGGGCCCGTAAGGTTGGGTTCACCGACGCGGGGTGGAGCAGCTCGGTAGCTCGCTGGGCTCATAACCCAGAGGTCGCAGGTTCAAATCCTGTCCCCGCTACTCAGTGGCAAACGAAGGCCCGGATCCGATTCGCTCGGATCCGGGCCTTCGTCGTACAGGCGTATACGTGTGCGGAAAAGGGCCCCCGCCGGAGCGGGGGCCTTCTCGTGCGCGGCTCAGGCCGTCGTGGCGCAGCTCGGGCAGATGCCCCGGTACGTGACCTCGACCTCGGAGATCGTGAAGCCGAAGCGCTCGCTGTCCGGCAGGTCCGCCAGCGGGTCGCCGCCCGGCTGCACGTCGCGGATCGCGCCGCAGCGGCCGCAGACCAGGTGCTGGTGCGGACGGTGGGCGTTCGGGTCGTACCGCTTGGCGCGTCCGTCGGTGGCCACCTCGATGACCTCGCCGAGGGTGACCATCTCGCCCAGCGTGTTGTAGACGGTCGCGCGCGAGATCTCGGGCAGCCGCGTCACGGCGCGCGCGTGCACCTCGTCGGCGGTCAGGTGCACATGGTCCCCGTCGAGGACTTCGGCCACGACGCGCCGCTGCGCGGTCATGCGCCAGCCACGTCCGCGCAGTCGTTCCAACAGGTCGCTCATGAGGGTCAGCCTAACAGTCGGTGACAAGATCGCGAACGAGTGTGAGTTTGGAGTCCTCCTCGGTTTATATCTCTGCTTGACTTGGACTTAGTCCAATGTAGGATCGTGCTCGGCACTGGCCACGGCCCGTGAGGGGCGGGCCGGAGACAGGACACAGGCATGACGCAGGAGGCGCACGTGACGCAGGGACCGCTCACCACGGAGGCCGGGGCTCCGGTCACCGACAACCAGAACAGCGAGACCGCGGGCGTCGGCGGGCCGGTCCTCGTCCAGGACCAGCTCCTCCTGGAGAAGCTCGCCCACTTCAACCGCGAGCGGATTCCGGAGCGCGTGGTCCACGCGCGCGGGGCGGGCGCCTACGGCACCTTCACCGTGACCCGGGACGTCTCGCGGTGGACGTGCGCCGCCTTCCTCTCCGAGGTCGGCAAGGAGACCGAGACCTTCCTGCGCTTCTCCACGGTGGCGGGCAGCCTCGGCTCGGCCGACGCGGTCCGCGACCCGCGCGGCTGGGCGCTGAAGTTCTACACCGAGGAGGGCAACTACGACCTCGTCGGCAACAACACCCCGGTGTTCTTCGTCAGGGACGCCGTCAAGTTCCCCGACTTCATCCACACCCAGAAGCGCGACCCGTACACCGGCTCCCAGGAGGCGGACAACGTCTGGGACTTCTGGGGCCTCTCCCCGGAGTCGACGCACCAGGTCACCTGGCTCTTCGGCGACCGCGGCATCCCCGCCTCGTACCGCCACATGAACGGCTACGGCTCGCACACGTACCAGTGGAACAACGAGGCCGGCGAGGTCTTCTGGGTCAAGTACCACTTCAAGACCGACCAGGGCATCAAGAACCTCACCCAGGCCGAGGCGAACCGGCTGGCCGGCGAGGACCCCGACTCGCACCAGCGCGACCTGCGCGAGGCCATCGAGCGCGGCGACTTCCCGAGCTGGACCGTGCAGGTCCAGATCATGCCCGCGGCCGAGGCGGCGGCCTACCGCTTCAACCCCTTCGACCTCACCAAGGTGTGGCCGCACGAGGACTACCCGCCGATCGAGATCGGCAAGCTGGAGCTCAACCGCAACCCGGAGAACGTCTTCGCCGAGGTCGAGCAGTCGGTCTTCAGCCCCGCGCACTTCGTGCCGGGCATCGGCCCGTCCCCCGACAAGATGCTCCAGGGGCGCCTCTTCGCCTACGGCGACGCCCACCGCTACCGCGTCGGCATCAACGCCGGCCACCTGCCGGTGAACCGTCCGCGCGCCACCGAGGCGCGCACGCACGCGCGTGACGGGTTCCTCTACGACGGCCGCCACGGCGGCGCGAAGAACTACGAGCCGAACAGCTTCGGCGGACCGCACCAGACCGGCCGCCCCCTGTGGCAGCCGGTCCCGGTCGCGGGCGCCACCGGCGACCACCCCGCCCCGCTCCACGCCGAGGACGACGACTTCGTCCAGGCCGGGAACCTCTACCGCCTGATGTCCGAGGACGAGAAGGGGCGTCTCGTGGAGAACCTGGCGGGCTTCATCGCCAAGGTCTCGCGCGACGACATCGCCGAGCGGGCGATCGACAACTTCCGCAGGGCGGACGGAGACTTCGGCAAGCGGCTGGAGACCGCGGTCCAGGCCCTGCGCGGCTGACGGCGGCCTGCCGAGGAAGGAGGGGCCGGCCCCCCACCCGTATCCGTACGGGCGGGGGACCGGCCCCTCCGCACGTGCTCAGGCGGCGGCGCTGTGCACCGGGATCCAGCAGCGGACGATGTCGCGGACGGAGACGATGCCGACCGGCCCGTGGTCGTCGAGGACGACCAGATGGCGGAAGCCGCCGCGGGTCATCGCCTCGGCCGCCTCCGCCAGGGTCCAGGTGGGCGCGGCGAAGACGACGTCCCGGGTGGTGTGGGCGTCGGCGGTCTCGTGGTCGGGGTTCCGGTCGGCGCCGACGGCGTCGAGGATGTCGCGCTCGGTGAGGATGCCGATGCCGCCGGAATCCCCGTCCTGGACGACGGCGGCGCCGACGCGGCGCGCCGACATCAGTCTCGCCGCCTGGCGGAGGGTGTGGGCCGGGCCGATGGTCAGGGTCACGGGGCTCATGGCGTCGCGGACGAGCATGGAAGGGACCACCTCCTGTTCGAGAACTTTTTCACAAGTTCACAAGTGGGGGGAGTCTCAGAGTGGCACCGGGGGAGGGGGCCGACAAGGGGGCGCGCGAGGCGCCCCCGGGAGCGTCGGGGGCGCGGAACCTCTTGAGGCCCGACCCGACCCGACCTGACCCGGCCCGACCTGACCCGACCTGACCCGGCCCGGCCCGGCTCTTCCCGGCTTCTCGCCTTCCCGGCTCCCCGCCTTCTCGCCCGAGGGCCGGTCAGCCCTCCTCGGGCGCCCGCTGGTTCAGGTACGCCAGCAGCTCGCCGTGGAGCAGTCCGTTGGACGCCGCCGCGTTCCCGCTGTGCGGCCCGTGCCGCCCGTCCAGGCCCGTGTACGTGCCGCCCGCCTCCTGGACCACGATCGACACCGCCGCCGTGTCCCACAGCGACAGCTCCGGCTCCGCGCAGATGTCCACGGAGCCCTCCGCGACCATCATGTACGGCCAGAAGTCGCCGTACGCCCGCGTCCGCCAGCACGCGCGCGTGAGGTCCAGGAAGCCGTCGAGCCGCCCCCGCTCCTCCCAGCCGCTCAGCGAGGAGTACGCGAACGAGGCGTCCGCCAGGGAGGAGACCTTCGAGACCCCGATCCGGGTCGCCGAGGCCAGGCTGCGGCCCGTGTACGCCCCGAGGCCCTTCGCCGCCCACCAGCGGCGGCCGAGCGCCGGGGCCGACACCACGCCCACCACCGGCTGGAAACCGGTCTCCCCGGCCTCCATCAGCGCGATCAGGGTCGCCCAGACCGGCACCCCGCGCACGTAGTTCTTCGTCCCGTCGATCGGGTCGATCACCCAGCGGCGCGGGCCCGAGCCCTCCACGCCGTACTCCTCGCCCAGGATCGCGTCGCGCGGCCTGGCCCGCTGGAGCTGACCGCGGATCAGCTCCTCCGCCGCCTTGTCGGCCTCGCTCACCGGCGTCATGTCCGGCTTCGTCTCGACCTTGAGGTCGAGCGCCTGGAAACGGGCCGTGGTGGCCGCGTCGGCGGCATCGGCGAGGACGTGGGCGAGACGCAGGTCATCGTGGTAATCGGCCATGGTCGGCACTCTATCCCCGGGCGATCCCGGCCGGCCGGACCGTCCACCGCGGCCCCGGGCTCCTTGACAGGGCGCGGACGCCTGCCGACGCTGTGTACGGGACCGTGCGCGGAGCGTGCCGGTCCCCGCACCGAAACGTACGGCCCGGGAGGCGCCGATGCCGACTGCCCGCGAGGTCCTGCTCGACGCGGCGCTCGCCGCGCTCGCGCACCGGCCCTGGTCCGCCGTGCGGATGGCCGACCTCGCCGCCGCCGCCCGGGTCTCCCGGCAGACCCTCTACAACGAGTTCGGCAGCAAGGAAGGGCTCGCCCGCGCCCTCGTGCGCAGGGAGGCCGACACCTATCTCCAAGGGGTCCGGAAGCTGCTCGCCGCCCCGGGGCCGCCCGCCCGGACCCTCGCCGTCCTCGCCGAGTGGATCGTGGCCCGGGCCGCCGCCCGGCCGGTCCTGCGGGCCCTGCTCACCGGCGCCTGGGACGCGCGGCTCCCGGCGCCCCGCCCGGCCAGGCCGGGCGCCCGGCCCGCCGCCGTCCCCGCCCAGCGCCGCGCCGACGCCGGGCCGCCCGCGCCGGGGGAGCTGGTGGCGGCGGCCGCGGCCTGCGCGGACGAGAGCTGGGCGGCCGGCTGCGAACTCGCCGTCAGGATCGCCCTCAGCCACGTCGTCGCGCCCCCGGTGCCGGGCGGCGGGACGGCCGGAGAAGTCCGGAGCGCGGGGACCCGGAGCGCGGGGGCTCAGTGCGCGGAGCCGGAGAGCTGGAGCCCGATCACGCCCGCGATCACCAGGGTGATCGAGACGATCTTGAGGGTGGAGACCACGTCACCCAGGAAGATCATGCCGTAGATCGCGGTCCCGGCCGCGCCGATCCCCGTCCACACCGCGTACGCCGGCCCCACGTCGAGCTTCCGCAGCGCCAGCGTGAGCAGACCGAAGCTGCCCAGGGCGAAGGCCGCGAAGGCGATCGTCGGCCACAGACGGGTGAAGCCGTGCGAGAGCTTGAGGCAGACCGCGAAACCCGTCTCCAGGAACCCCGCCACCACCACCAGCAGCCACGCCATCGTCAGTGCCTCCCACGCCGTCGGTGACCGCTTCGTCGCACTTGGTGCGATTATGCACTTACCTGTACCGAACGGGCGGTAAGCGCGGGCGGGTCACCGGTGAACGGAGGCGCCGGTGAACACGGGCGGGTCAGTCGCCCTCGCGCCGCTCCCGGGTCGCGAGGAGCCGCCGCAGCGAGACGAGCCGCGCCGGATCGGCGTGCCCCTCCGCCACGTACGCGTCGAGGGCGCAGTCCGGCTCGTCGTGGCTGCACGCGCGCGGGCAGTTCTCCGTACCCGGTACGAGGTCGGGGAACGCGAGGATCACCCGGGACGGGTCCACGTGGTTCAGGCCGAAGGAGCGCACGCCCGGGGTGTCGATCACCCAGCCGCCCTCCTCGTCGTCGAGCGGCAGGGCGAGCGCCGAGGTCGTGGTGTGCCGACCGCGACCCGTGACCGCGTTCACCACGCCGGTGGTGCGCCGCCGTTCCGGCGGCACCAGTGCGTTGACCAGGGTCGTCTTGCCGACACCGGAGTGCCCCACGAACGCGGTGGTCCTGCCCTTGAGGTGCGCGCGCACCCGCTCGGCGGCGGCCCCGTCGACGAACTCGTCCCGGGTGGTCACCACGTACGGCACGCCGAGCGCCCCGTACATCTCCAGGAGCGCGTCCGGCGGCGCCAGGTCCGACTTGGTGAGCACGAGCAGCGGGGAGAGGCCGCCGTCGTACGCGGCGACCAGGCAGCGGTCGATCAGCCGGGGCCGCGGCTCGGGGTCGGCGAGCGCGGTGACGATCGCCAGCTGGTCGGCGTTGGCGACGACCACCCGCTCGTACGGGTCGTCGTCGTCGGCGGTGCGGCGGAGCACCGAGGAGCGCTCCCCGATGCGCACGATCCGGGCCAGGGTGTCCTTCTCGCCGGACAGGTCACCGACGAGCGAGACCCGGTCGCCGACCACGGCGGCCTTGCGGCCCAGCTCGCGCGCCTTCATCGCCGTCACGGGCCGGTCGTCCACCAGACAGGTCAGCCGGCCCCGGTCGACGGTGAGGACCATGCCCTCGACGGCGTCCTCGTGCTTCGGCCGGATGCTGGTCCGGGGGCGGGTCCCCTTGCGGTTGGGCCGCTGGCGGATGTCGTCCTCGTCGGTGTGCTTGCCGTAGCGCCGCATGGCTCAGACCCCGAGCATTTCGGTCCACATCGTCGGGAAGTCGGGCAAGGTCTTGGCCGTCGTCGCCACGTCCTCGATCTCCACGCCCTCGACCGCCAGGCCGATGACCGCGCCCGCCGTCGCCATCCGGTGGTCGTGGTACGTGCGGAAGACGCCGCCGTGGAGCGGGCGCGGGCGGATGTGCAGACCGTCCTCGGTCTCCGTCACGTCCCCGCCCAGCTCGTTGATCTCCTTGGTGAGCGCCGCGAGCCGGTCCGTCTCGTGCAGCCGCAGATGGGCGACCCCGCGCAGGGTGGAGGGGGAGTCGGCGAGGGCCGCGACCGCCGCGATGCCCGGGGTCAGCTCACCGACCTCGCCGAGGTCCACGTCGATGCCGTGGATCCGGCCCGTGCCGGTGAAGGTCAGACCCCCGTCCGTCAGCTCGCAGGAACCACCCATCCCGGTGAAGATCTCCCGCAGCGCGTCACCGGGCTGGGTGGTCCGCGCGGGCCAGTCCCGGACCGTCACCCGGCCGCCGGTCACCAGGGCGGCGGCCAGGAACGGCTGGGCGTTCGACAGGTCTGGCTCCACGACCAGGTCGCGGCCGCGCAGCGCGGAGGAGGCCACCCGCCACACGTCCGGCTCGCCGCCGTGCTCCGGCTCGTCCACCCGGGCGCCGACCGCGCGCAGCATGTCGACCGTCATCCGGATGTGCGGCATCGAGGGCAGCCGCGACCCCACGTGCCGCACCTCCACGCCCTGGTTGAAGCGGGGCGCCGAGAGCAGCAGGGCGCTGACGAACTGGGAGGACGAGGAGGCGTCGATCTCGACCGTGCCGCCGTCCAGGCCCCCGGTGCCGTGCACGGTCATCGGCAGTGCGCCCCGGCCCTCGTCGTCGATCCGGGCGCCGAGCGCGCGCAGCGCGTCGATCACGCCGTGCAGCGGACGCTCGTGGGAGCGCGGGTCGCCGTCGAAGCGCACCGGCCCTTCGGCGAGCGCCGCGACCGGCGGCAGGAAGCGCATGACCGTGCCCGCGTTGCCGACGTCGACGGTCGCGGGGCCGCGCAGCGGCGCGGGGATGATCCGCCAGGCCTCGCCGGACCCGTCCGGGCCCACCCCCTCCTCGATCCTCACGCCGAGGGTGCGCAGGGCCTCGGCCATCAGGAGGGTGTCCCGGGAGCGCAGGGGGCGGCGCAGCCAGCCGGGCTCGGCGGCCAGCGCGGCGAGCACCAGGGCGCGGTTGGTGACCGACTTCGACCCGGGCACGGTGACGGTCGCGTCGACGGCGCCGCGCGCGTACGGAGCGGGCCAGAGGTCGGTGGACGGGTCGGTGTGCGGGGAAGCTGCTGCGGTCATGCTCCTCACTGTACGGGGGTGTCAGAGGCGCAGAAGCCAGCGCCCGCCGCCGATCAGGCAGCAGATCGACACCGTGTGGAAGAAGGCCAGCCACACTCCGGCGGGCACGTGGGTGAGCCGCGCGAGCTGGTCCGCGTCCGAGTCCGGGGTGCCGCCCCGGCGCCGCTTCGCCTGGAGCTCGAAGGCCGGCCGGACACCGCCCAGAAGGAGGAACCAGACCGCCGCGCAGGCGAAGGCGCCCTGCACGTCGGGCCCGGTGAACAGGGAGACGAGGAGGAACGCGGCGCCCGTCAGCAGGACGGTGAGGATCCCGTACGCGTTGCGGACCATCACGAGCAGCGCGAGGAGCAGCGCGGTCGCGGCCCACAGCAGCAGCGTGGTCCGGTGGGTGCCGATCAGGGCCGCGCCACCGAGGCCGAGCAGCGGGGCCGCCGGATAGCCGGCGGCCAGCGTGAGAACTATCCCGAGGCCGGTCGGGCGGCCCCGGGACACGGTCAGACCGCTGGTGTCCGAGTGCAGCCTGATCCCTTCGAGGCGGCGGCCGGTGGCCAGGGCGACGATGCCGTGACCGCCCTCGTGGGCGATGGTGATCGCGTTGCGGGCCGGCAGCCAGAGCCCGCGGACCACGACGAGGACCAGCGCGCAGCCGGCGGTGGCCCAGACGATCCACTCGTCCGGGGCGGGCTGGGTGCCGAGGATGTCGTTCATTCGGCGGAAGGCTCCTCGGTAGCGGGCGGGATCGTGGCAGTGTGGCACGTATGTGCGGACGCTTTGCATCGAGTCGACGGCCCGAGGACCTCGTGGAGACCTTCGGGGTGGAGCAGTGGGACCCGGAGGAGACCCTGGCCCCCGACTGGAACGTGGCCCCCACCAAACGGGTCTGGGCCGTTCTGGAGCGTCCTCTGAAGGACGCGGATTCCAAGGAGCCGGTTCGCCAGCTCCGCACCCTGAAGTGGGGACTCGTCCCCTCCTGGTCGAAGAACCCGGACGGCGCCGCCCGGATGATCAACGCACGGGCCGAGACCCTCCACGAGAAGCCCTCCTTCAAGCGCGCCTTCGCCTCCCGCCGCTGCATCATTCCCGCCGACGGCTACTACGAATGGGTGACCGGGACCGCCGAGCGGGACCTGGAGGTCGAGGGGAAGAAGAAGCGGCCGCGGAAGCAGCCGTACTTCGTGACCCCGGCGGACGGCTCGGTCTTCGCGATGGCGGGACTGTACGAGTTCTGGCGCGACAAGACCCTCCCCGACGACCACCCCTCCTCCTGGTGGGTGACCTGCTCGGTGATCACCACGGAGGCGGAGACCGGGCCGCTGGGCGTGGCCCCGGCCGAGGGCCCCCGCTCGCTCGCCGAGATCCACCCCCGGATGCCGCTGATGCTGACGGAGGACCGCTGGGACGCCTGGCTCTCCCCGGAGAACGGCGAGCTCGAAGAGCTGCGCGGACTGCTCGCCCCGCCGCCGGAGGGCCTGATGCGGGCCTACCCGGTGCCGACGGCCGTCAGCAACGTGCGCAACAACGGCCCCGAACTCCTGACGGAGCTGGAGGGCCCGGAGGAGGGCACGCTCTTCTGAACCGCCGCCGCGCGGCAGGATGGGGACGTGACCGATGAAGCCACCGGCGCCGTGACCGCCGACGTGACCGACGGAGCGGCGCGCCGCGAGACCGTCCCCACCGACGCCGGAGACGCCCGCGTCACCTGGTACGAGCCGGACGCGGGCCCGGAGCCGTGGGCCGTCCTCGCCCTCGGCCACGGCGCCGGCGGCGGGATCGAGGCCCGCGACCTCCGGGCCCTGGCCGGGGCGCTGCCCGCCCGGGGCGTGACCGTCGCCCTCGTGGAGCAGCCCTGGCGGGTCGCGGGCAAGAAGCTCGCGCCCGCTCCGAAGACCCTCGACACCGCCTGGCGCGGCCTCTGGCCCGCCCTCGCGAAGCCCGGCCTCCCCGTGGTCGCGGGCGGCCGCAGCGCCGGCGCCCGGGTCGCCTGCCGCACCGGACGCGAACTGGGCGCCCTCGCCGTCCTCGCCCTGGCCTTCCCGCTGCACCCGCCGGGCAGGCCCGAGAAGTCCCGCGCCGGCGAACTCCTCGGCACCGGCCTGCCCACCCTCGTGGTCCAGGGCGGCAACGACCCCTTCGGCCGCCCCGAGGAGTACCCGGACGGCCCGTACCGCCTCGTCGCCGTCCCGTACGGGGACCACGGCCTCGCCCTGCCCAAGCGCGCGCCCCTCGGACAGGAGGAGGCCCTCGCCCTCCTCGTGGACGGCGTCGCCGACTGGCTGGACGCCCTGCGCTGACGCCCCGTCCGTCCCCTCCCCGGCCCGGGAATGCCGAACGGAGGACCGCTGTTGTTCCGTACGTCGTACGACAGCAGGGAAGAGCAAGGAGAGGGAGTCCGTCGCATGGGTTCGACCATCTGCCCGGAGCGCGCGCAGGGCGCTGACCTCGACTGGACGGTGCTGCCCGCGCCCAAGGGCGCCCCGATTCGGGCGGCGGGCGGAGCGGTTCCTCGTCTATCCTCCGAAACGAGCGGGTCCGCCCTCGGGCTCGCCGCCGCGCTGGAGGAGGTGGGTCCGGTCACTGGGACCGACACAGGGACCGACGACGGCCCCGAGGAGACGACCGAGGAGCGCAACGCGCGCTTCGAGCGGGACGCCCTCGGCTACCTCGACCAGATGTACTCGGCCGCGCTGCGGATGACGCGCAACCCCGCGGACGCGGAGGACCTGGTGCAGGAGACCTACGCCAAGGCGTACGGGTCCTTCCACCAGTTCCGCGAGGGCACCAACCTCAAGGCGTGGCTGTACCGCATCCTCACGAACACCTTCATCAACTCGTACCGCAAGAAGCAGCGCGAACCCCAGCGCAGCGCCGCCGAGGAGATCGAGGACTGGCAGCTCGCCCGCGCCGAGTCGCACATGTCGACCGGTCTGCGCTCCGCCGAGTCCCAGGCCCTCGACCACCTTCCCGACTCCGACGTGAAGGAAGCGCTGCAGGCGATCCCCGAGGAGTTCCGCATCGCCGTCTACCTCGCCGACGTCGAGGGCTTTGCGTACAAGGAGATCGCGGACATCATGGGGACACCCATCGGTACGGTGATGTCCCGACTGCACCGGGGCCGCCGCCAGCTGCGCGGCATGCTCGAGGACTACGCCCGCGACCGCGGGCTGGTCCCCGCGGGTGCCGGAGAGTCGTCGAACGATCTGAAAGGCTCGGGCTCATGAGCTGCGGAGAGCCGCACGAGACGGACTGCTCGGAGGTCCTGGACCACCTCTACGAGTTCCTCGACAACGAGATGCCCGACAGCGACTGCACCAAGTTCGAGGTGCACTTCGAGGAGTGCTCCCCGTGCCTGGAGAAGTACGGCCTGGAGCAGGCCGTGAAGAAACTGGTCAAGCGCTGCTGCGGCAGTGACGACGTCCCCACCGACCTGCGGGCCAAGGTCATGGGCCGGATCGAGCTGATCCGCTCCGGGCAGCCGGCGCCCGAGGAGGACGTCACGGCGGGCGCGCCCGTGACGTCCACCCCGCAGGAGTAGGGCCGGGGAGCCATCCCCGCGACCGACGGGAACGGAGGCCGCCGCGACGCGATCGCGGCGGCCTCCGGCGTAAGTCGGCTTGTATCACCCGAAGGTGCGAATCGCTCCCGGCGCGCCGTCGCGGGCCGCCCGACTCGCTAGCGTGACGGGGATGATGGGCGTGAAGACCATTCCCCCGGCGGCCCGCGCGTACATCGGCTGTGCCCTGCTCGCCGCCGGCGCGTGCGTCCTGCCCGCGCTGCGCCCCGGCGCGCCCTGGGGGACGATCGCGCTCCTCGCCGCCCTGTACGCGCTCTGCGAGCTGCCCGCCCGCTGTCCCCTCCCGGGGCGCGCGCTCGGCGGCTCCGTCCCCCTGGGCACCGGCTCCTTCTTCCCCGTCCTCCTCGCCGCCGCGCTGCTCCTGCCGCCCGCCGCCGCCGCGCTCGCCGCCGTGCCCGGCAGCCTCCTCGCCCGCGTCGAGGAACCACCGGCCGCGCCCCGCCGCGCCTGGCGGGCCGCCGCGACCGCCCTCGCCGTCTGGGCCGCCGCCCACGCCGCCGGGGCCCTGGGCGGCCCGGCCGCCCTCGGGAACGACCGGGACGCCCCCGACCTCCCGTACGCGCTGCTGCCCGCCGGCGCCGCCGCCCTCGCCCTCTGCCTGGTCCTGACCGCCCTCGACGGCGGCATCCGCGCCACCGTCGAGGGACCGCCCCCGCGGGCCGCCTGGCGCGGGCTTCTCGGCCGGGCGCTCGCCCCGCACCTCGTGCACGGCCTCGCCGGGCTGATGATGGGCGTCCTGTGGCGCAGCGGCCACGGACCGGTCGCGGGCCTCTTCGTGCTCCTCCCCATGTACATCTCCTGCTGGGTCTTCGCCCAGTACCACCGCGAGCGCGCCGCCCACCGGGCCACCATCCGCGCCCTCGTCCAGGCCGTCGACCTCAAGGACCGCTACACCCGCGGCCACAGCGAGCGCGTCGGCCACGCCTCCGTCCTCATCGCCCGCGAACTCGGCATGCCCGAGGAGCGGCTCGACGCCGTCCGCTTCGCCGGCATCCTGCACGACGTCGGGAAGCTGGGCGTGCCCACCCGGGTGCTCCGCAAGGACGGGCCCCTCACCCCCGAGGAGCGCCGGGTCATCGAGCTGCACCCCGAGTACGGGCACGAGATCGTCCGGGGCATCGGCTTCCTCGACGAGGCCAGGGACGCGATCCTCCACCACCACGAACGCATGGACGGCAGCGGCTACCCCTACGGGCTGCGCGGCGAGCAGATCCCCGAGTTCGCCCGGATGGTCGCCGTCGCCGACGCCTTCGACGCCATGACCTCCAACCGGTCCTACAGCCGCGCCCGGCCGGTCCCGGTCGCCGTCGCCGAACTGGAGCGGTGCGCCGGCACCCACTTCGACCCCCGGATGGTCGACGCCCTCGTCCGGGCCCTGGACCGGCACGGGTGGCGGCCCGCCGTCACCGCGGACGAGACCGCGGCCCCGCCCGGCGGGAACGTGCCCAGGGCCCGGGAGGCCTCCGCCCCGTCCCCGCCCAGGCCCTCCACCCCGCCCTCGTCCTCCGCGCCCTCCCCGTCGTCCTCCGCGCCCTCCCCGTCGTCCTCCGCGCCGTCCGGGGAGCGCGCGTGAGGCCCGGCGTGCTCACCGTCGGCGCCGTCCGCGCGGCCGCCCTGCTGCTCGGCCTCACCGCCCTCGGCGCCACCCTCCGGAACGGCCTCGACCAGCCCGGCAACGCCCTCGCCTTCGGCGCCCTCGTGGCCCTCGGCGAGCTGGCCCGCTGGGGCGCCGCCCCCGGCGAGCGGGAACCCGCGCCGCTCGCCGCCGCCGGAGCCCTCGCGTACGCCCTGCTCGGGGAGAGCGCCGGGAGCGGCACCACCCACGGCGTGCTCCAGACCGTCGCCGTCGTCACCGCCGCCGGCCTCGCCGGGATCGTCCCCCACCTCGCCCGGGGCCGGGGCCCCGGCCCCGACCACCTGGCCCGTCGCGTCCTCACCGTCGGTTTCGCCGCGCTCTGCTTCCAGCCCCTCTACAACTCGGGCGCCGTCGTCCGGCACCTCGGCGAGGGCCCGCCGTACGCCCTCTTCCTCGGGCTGCTGCTCGTCCTCACCGCCCTGTGCGACGCGGTCCTCGCGGCCCTGCTGCTCCGCGCCCTTACGGGATTCCCCTACGGCTCCCTCCTCCGCGACGAACTGCGCGCCCTCCTCGGCATCGGCTCAGCCGTCTGCGCCACCGGCGCCGTCATGGCGCTCGGCGTCGCCGCCGCCGGACTGTGGGCCCTGCCCGTGCTCGCCGTCCCGCTGCTGCTCACCCAGGTCTCCTACCGGCGGTACGAGGCCGTCCGCACCGTCAACCGGCAGACCATCGCCTCCCTCGCCCGGGCGACCGAGGTCGCCGGCTGCACCCCGCCCGGCCACGCCCACCGGGTCGCCGCCCTCAGCGCGGCCGTGGGACGCGAGCTGGGCCTCTCCGGGGCCGAGCTGACCGTCCTCGAACACGCGGCGCTCATGCACGACATCGGTCAACTCTCCCTGGCGGACCCGGTCGAGGGCGGCGCCACCGCCCTCCTGCCGGCCGAGGAGCAGCGCCGGATCGCCCTCCTCGGCGGCGAGGTCGTCCGCAGGACCGGGGTCCCGCCGGCCGTCGCCGTGATCGTCGAGCGGCAGGCCGACCCGTACCGCGAGCAGCCGCTGCCCGCCCGGATCATCCGGACCGTGAACGCCTACGACGACCTCACGGGCGCCGGGGCGGATGCCGGGCGGGGAACCGGGGTAGGAGGGGGTCCGGGCGCCGCCCTCGACGCCCTGGAACGGCTCCGGCTCGGCACCGCGCGCGACCACCACCCGGACGTCGTGGAGGGCCTGGCCAGGGTCCTGGCCCGGGACGGGGCGGTCGGGATGACCCCGGTCGTCCCCGGGTAACCCATGGGTAATGAGCGCGCGTCCGACCGGGCATGGTTGGATGCGAACAAGAGGGTGAAGCGACCGGCAGGCGGGAATCGTGAAGATCTTCGGGAAGGTACGGCATCGGCCCTCCGCCTCGTGGCGGCAGGCCACCGACCGCGCGTTCACGCTGATCGGCGACGGCCGGTACGAGGACGCGGGCGCGCTCCTCACGCGCGCGGCGGATCTGGAGCCCTGGCTCTCCGAGTCCTGGTTCAACCTGGCGCTGCTGCACAAGTTCCGCCACGACTGGGAGCAGGCGCGGGCCGCCGGACTGCGCGCGGTCGCCCTGCTCGACAAGGAGACCGGCGCCCCCGACTGGTGGAACGTCGGCATCGCCGCCACCGCCCTGCAGGACTGGCCGCTGGCCCGCCGCGCCTGGCAGGCGTACGGGCTGCGGGTGCCCGGGGCCGCCTCCGGCACGGGCGAGCCCGCCGGCATGGACCTGGGCAGCGCCGCCGTCCGGCTCTCGCCCGAGGGCGAGGCCGAGGTCGTGTGGGGCCGCCGGCTCGACCCGGCCCGGATAGAGGTGCTCTCCATCCCGCTGCCGTCCTCCGGGCGCCGCTGGGGCGAGGTCGTCCTCCACGACGGCGTGCCGAACGGCGAGCGGACCACCACCGCCGGGCCCTCCTACCCGGTCTTCGACGAGATCGAGCTGTGGGCTCCCTCGCCCGTTCCCACCTGGGTGGTCCTCCTGGAGGCCGCCACCGAGGCCGACCGGGACGCCCTGGAGCAGCTGGCCGCCGAGGCGGGCTTCGCCGCCGAGGACTGGTCGTCCTCCGTGCGGCTGCTCTGCCGGGCCTGCTCGGAGTCGACCATGCCGAGCGCCGAGGGCGAGGGCGAGCACTCCGACCCGCACGACCACAGCGAGCCGGGGCATCCCGGGCCGCTCGGACACCGCTCGCCCGGCGAGCTGTGGGTGCCGGAGCGGGAGTGCGGCATCGCGGCCCCGGCCGGTCTGGTGCGCGGGCTCCTGGACGGCTGGGTGGCGGACAGCCCGGACAGCCGCGAGTGGCGGGATCTCGAAGAGGTCTGCTGAGCGTCCCGTCCCTTCCCCGTAGGCTGTCCTCCGACGGAATCGGGTTTTCAGGAAGGCGCGGCCGGACATGGCGCAGCAGGAGACGGACGAGCAGACGCAGATCGACGACGAGGGCTTCGTCGTGGACACGGAGGACTGCGAGGCGCGTGAGCTCGCCCACCGTGAGCGCGGCAAGGCCCGCCCGATCACGGTCGTCGGCAACCCCGTGCTGCACAGGGAGTGCAAGGACGTCACCGAGTTCGGGGACGAGCTCGCGGCGCTGATCGACGACATGTTCGCCAGCCAGAAGGCCGCCGAGGGCGTGGGCCTGGCCGCGAACCAGATCGGCGTGGACCTCAAGGTCTTCGTCTACGACTGCCCGGACGACGAGGGCGTCCGGCACACCGGCGTCGTGGTCAACCCGGTGCTCCAGGAGCTGCCGGCGGACCGCCGCTTCCTCGACGACTCCAACGAGGGCTGCCTCTCGGTCCCGACCGCGTACGCCTCCCTCGCCCGCCCGGACTACGCCGAGGTCCACGGGCAGGACGCCCGGGGCAACCCGGTCAAGGTGCGCGGCACCGGCTACTTCGCCCGCTGCCTCCAGCACGAGACGGACCACCTGTACGGCCGCCTCTACATCGACCGCCTCTCCAAGCGGGACCGCAAGGACGCCCTGCGCCAGATGGAGGAGGGCACCCCGCGCTACGAGACGGTCCCGAACGCCTGATCCACGCCTTTCCGCGTCCGTACGGCGCGGTGGACGGCCCAGCCGAACACCGCGCCGACCGCGTACCAGAACAGGTCCGGCGCGTTGAACGACGTGCCGAACACGAGCCGCGCGAGCACGCTGTGCGCGGCCAGCTCCGCCGGGACGCCGCTCAGCTGGAACAGCTCCACGGCGCAGCTGAACCCGAGCGCGGTTCCTGCCGCCACCCCTGCCCTGACGCGGGGTGCGAGAAGCACCACGAGGGCCAGGACCAGCACCGTGTAAAGCGCGTCTCCCGGGTACTCGGCGACGGCCCCGGACCCCGTGGAACGGACTCCGAGTCCCACGGCGACGACCACCAGGGCCGCACCGCCCGCCCAGAGGCGCGTCCGCACACGATCCTCCGTGCCGGAGCCCGACGCCATCGCTCCACGCCTTTCTCGAAGTCGACCGGGACCTGAGAGACCGGATCCCTCCGCACCCCGGTCGCTCGGCAGCTTCAGGGCCCCGCACTCGTCGGAGTGCGGGGCCCTTCCCCGTACGGAAGCACGGACGTACGGACTAGAAGTCCTCGTCCAGGTCCACCGAGCCCTCGACCGCCACCTGGTAGGCGGACGGGCGGCGCTCGAAGAAGTTGGTCAGTTCCTGGACGCCCTGGAGCTCCATGAAGGAGAACGGGTTCTCCGAGCCGTACACCGGGGCGAAGCCGAGGCGCTGGAGGCGCTGGTCGGCGACGCACTGGAGGTACTCGCGCATCGACTCGGTGTTCATGCCCGGCAGGCCGTCGCCGCACAGGTCGCGGCCGAACTGGAGCTCCGCCTCGACGGCCTCCTTCAGCATGTCGGTGACCTGCTGCTGGAGCGCGTCGTCGAAGAGCTCGGGCTCCTCCTTGCGGACGGTGTCCACGACCTCGAAGGCGAAGTTCATGTGCATCGTCTCGTCGCGGAAGACCCAGTTGGTGCCGGTCGCCAGACCGTGCAGCAGGCCCCGGGACCGGAACCAGTACACGTAGGCGAAGGCGCCGTAGAAGAACAGGCCCTCGATGCACGCCGCGAAGCAGATCAGGTTCAGCAGGAAGCGGCGCCGGTCGGCCTGGGTCTCCAGGCGCTCGATCTTCTCGACCGAGTCCATCCAGCGGAAGCAGAACTGCGCCTTCTCGCGGATGGAGGGGATGTTCTCGACGGCGGCGAACGCGGCGGCGCGGTCCTCCGGGTCGGGCAGGTAGGTGTCGAGCAGCGTCAGGTAGAACTGGACGTGCACGGCCTCCTCGAAGAGCTGCCGGCTCAGGTAGAGCCGCGCCTCGGGGGAGTTGATGTGCTTGTAGAGCGTCAGGACCAGGTTGTTCGCCACGATCGAGTCGCCGGTCGCGAAGAAGGCGACCAGGCGGCCGATCATGTGCTGCTCACCGGGGGTGAGCTTGGCGAGGTCGGCGACGTCCGAGTGGAGGTCGACCTCCTCGACGGTCCAGGTGTTCTTGATGGCGTCCCGGTAGCGCTCGTAGAAGTCCGGGTAGCGCATGGGACGGAGGGTGAGTTCGAAGCCCGGGTCGAGCAGGTTCTTCTCGGTGTTCGGGGTGGACATTACTGGCAGGCCTCGCAGGATTCGGGGTTTTCCAGGGAGCAGGCGACCGCGTCGGGGTCGGCGACCTGCTGGACGGGGATGGGCGCGGCGGCGGCCGTCGACGCCTGGGCGGCGCGGGCGATCCGGGTGGCCGGGCGGGAGCGCAGGTAGTACGTCGTCTTGAGGCCCTGCTTCCAGGCGTACGCGTACATCGACGACAGCTTGCCGATGGTGGGCGTCTCCAGGAACAGGTTCAGCGACTGCGACTGGTCCAGGAACGGGGTGCGGGCGGCGGCCATGTCGATCAGGCCGCGCTGCGGGATCTCCCAGGCCGTGCGGTACAGCGCGCGGACCTCGGCCGGCACCCAGGTGAAGCCCTGCACCGAGCCGTTGGAGTCGCGCAGCGCCTCGCGGGTCTGCGCGTCCCACACGCCGAGCTTCTTCAGCTCGTCGACCAGGTACGAGTTGACCTGGAGGAACTCGCCCGACAGCGTCTCGCGCTTGAACAGGTTGGAGACCTGCGGCTCGATGCACTCGTACACGCCGGCGATCGAGGCGATCGTCGCGGTCGGCGCGATGGCGAGGAGGAGGCTGTTGCGCATGCCGACGGCGGCGATCCGCTCGCGCAGCGCCGTCCAGCGCTCCGGCCAGTTCAGCTCGACGTCGTAGTGGTCGGGGTGCAGCACGCCGCGGGCCGCGCGGGTCTTCTCCCAGGCCGGCAGCGGGCCGTTGCGCTCGGCCAGGTCGGCGGAGGCCTCGTACGCGGCGAGCATGATCCGCTCGGCGATGCGGGTGGAGAGCGCCTGCGCCTCGGGGGAGTCGAAGGGCAGCTTCAGCTGGAAGAAGACGTCCTGGAGGCCCATGGCGCCCAGGCCGACCGGACGCCAGCGGGAGTTGGAGCGGCCCGCCTGCTCGGTCGGGTAGAAGTTGATGTCCACGACCCGGTCGAGGAAGGTCACGGCCGTGCGGACGGTCGCGTCCAGACGCTCCCAGTCGATGTCCGAACCGACCACGAACGCGCCGAGGTTGACCGAGCCCAGGTTGCAGACCGCGGTCTCGCCGTCGTCCGTGACCTCCAGGATCTCCGTGCAGAGGTTGGAGGAGTGGACGGTGTGGCCGGGCTCGGCGGTCTGGTTGGCCGTACGGTTCGAGGCGTCCTTAAAGGTCATCCAGCCGTTGCCGGTCTGGGCCAGGGTCCGCATCATCCGGCCGTACAGGTCGCGGGCCGGCATCGTCTTGCGGGCCAGGCCGGCCGCCTCGGCCCTGCGGTAGGCGGCGTCGAACTCCTCGCCCCACAGGTCGACCAGCTCGGGCACGTCCGAGGGGGAGAACAGCGACCACTCGGCGTTGGCGTTCACGCGGCGCATGAACTCGTCCGGGATCCAGTGCGCCAGGTTCAGGTTGTGCGTGCGGCGCTGGTCCTCGCCCGTGTTGTCGCGGAGCTCCAGGAACTCCTCGATGTCCGCGTGCCAGGTCTCCAGGTAGACGGCGGCGGCGCCCTTGCGGCGGCCGCCCTGGTTCACGGCGGCGACGGAGGCGTCGAGGGTCTTGAGGAACGGCACGATGCCGTTGGAGTGCCCGTTGGTGCCCCGGATCAGCGAACCGCGGGCGCGGATGCGGGAGTACGAGAGGCCGATGCCGCCCGCGTGCTTCGAGAGGCGCGCGACCTGGTGGTAGCGGTCGTAGATGGAGTCCAGCTCGTCCTGCGGGGAGTCCAGGAGGTAGCAGGAGGACATCTGCGGGTGGCGGGTGCCGGAGTTGAAGAGCGTGGGGGAGGACGGCAGGTAGTCCAGCCGGCTCATCAGGCCGTACAGCGCGGCCACCTCGTCGAGCGCGCGGACGCTCTCGTCCTCGGCCAGGCCGCAGGCGACGCGCAGCATGAAGTGCTGCGGGGTCTCGATCACCTTGCGGGTGATCGGGTGGCGCAGCAGGTAGCGCGAGTAGAGGGTGCGCAGGCCGAAGTAGCCGAAGCGGTCGTCGCCGGCGCGGTCGATCACGGCGTCGAGGCGGTCGGCGTGCAGCGCCACGAACTCGGCGGTGCGGTCGGCGATCAGGCCCTCGCGGTGGCCGACGGCCACCGAGGAGGAGAAGTTCACCGAGCCCTGGGAGGCGGCCTCGTCCGCGATGGTGATCGTGAGGAGCCGGGCGGCGAGCCGGGAGTACGCCGGGTCCTCGGCGATCAGGCCGGCGGCCGCCTCGGTGGCCAGCTCGCGCAGCTCCGCCTCGTCCGCGGCGGCGCTGCGGCCGCGGAGCGCGGCGGCGGCGACCCGGCCGGGGTCGGTGTCGGGGAGATCGGCGGTGAGGTCGGTCAGGGTCCGCAGCAGTACGGTCCCGGGGCCGTCGCTCTCGACCGCGGAAGCCTCGGCCGAAGCCGGATCGGCGGGCGCGATGGTCACGTGGGGGCTCTCCCTCGCTCGGCTCGGGGCCTCGGCGGGGACAGGCGGACGGGCGGGCGTCCACGCACGACGCACCGCGTCCACCGGCCCACTCCGCGAGGCCCGGACGTCTGTGGCACCCGGAACGGAAGGACCGGGCGCGCTGTCGGCAGGTGCTCGGACTCACCTCGGACGAAACCGCACGAAGTACACCGTTGCGGGACAGTTCCGGATTCGCGCCGGATTCCCCTGCGTCGACAGCGAGGACGAGCATACATGTGGGGGGCGCCGCTCGTGGCACCCCCCACATGTTGTGTCGTCCCCTGGACGGGACTTGGGCTCAGAAGTCCAGGGAGTAGGTGCGCAGAGAGTGATCGGGGATCGGCTCCCAGTCCCGGTGCTGGGTGCGGACGAAGCCCGTCCGCTCGTAGATCCGGTGCGCCGCGACCATCCCGGCGCCCGTCGAGAGCACGATCCGGGCGCACCCCGGCAGGGCCCGCGCCCGGTCGACGCAGGCCCGTACGAGCGCCTCCCCGATGCCCCGGCCCCGGGCCTCCCGGGCGACCGCGAGCATCCGGAACTCGGCCTCGCCGGGCACGGCGATGTCGGCCCACGGGGTGCCGCCCCGGGCGAAGGTCACGCCGCCGACGATCCGGCCCGCCGCGTCCCGGGCGTCCTCCGCGACGAGGACCTCGCTCTCGCGGGCCCGCCGCGCCGTGTCCCGCAGCACCTCCAGATAGGAGTCCTCCGTCCCGTACGCCAGCAGCCCGTCGTCCAGATAGGCGCGTCCGGTGAGCTCGCCGAGCACTTCGTACTCCCCGGGCCGTACCGCCCTGATCGTGAAGTCCATGGGGGAAGTGTGCCCGCCGGGAACGCGCCGGGGCCCGGGGCCTCCTCGCGGAGGTCCCGGGCCCCTTCCGTGCCGGTGGCGTCAGTGCGTGGGCGCGGTGGCCTTCTCCATCTCGACCTGGACGCCCGGGTCGCCGGCGTCGGCCGTGTAGTCCGACGGAGAGGTCTCGTCGACGCCCTCGGGGGCCTTGACGGCCTTGAGGACGAAGGTGAGGACCACGGTGACCAGGACGTTGAGGACGAAGGCGGTGAGACCGATGTAGCCGATCTCGCCGATGCCCGGGATCTCGGCGGAGGAGCCGCCGAAGTGCTTCTGGGTCGGACTGGCGACGCCGTACGCGGCGACCGTGCCGTACACCATGCCGACGGCCCAGCCTGCGAGCAGCGCCCAGCGGTGGAACCAGCGGGTGAACAGGCCGCCGACCAGGGCCGGGAAGGTCTGCAGGATCCAGATGCCGCCGAGGAGCTGGAAGTTGATCGCGACCGTCTTGTCCATGGTGAGGACGAAGGCGAGCGCGCCGACCTTCACCAGGAGCGAGACGATCTTGGAGACCTTGGTCTCCTGCGCCGGGGTCGCGTCCTTCCTGATGAAGTCCTTGTAGATGTTCCTCGTGAAGAGGTTGGCGGCGGCGATGGACATGATCGCGGCCGGGACGAGCGCGCCGATGCCGATCGCGGCGAACGCGACGCCCGCGAACCAGTCGGGGAACATGGTCTCGAAGAGCTGCGGGATGGCGAGCTGGCCGTTCTTCACCTGGATCCCGGCGGCGATCGCCATGAAGCCCAGTAGCGCCAGCAGGCCCAGCATCAGCGAGTACAGCGGCAGGATCGTGGTGTTGCGGCGGATGACCTCGCGGCTCCGGGACGACAGGGTCGCCGTGATGGAGTGCGGGTACATGAAGAGCGCGAGCGCGGAGCCGAGCGCGAGCGTCGCGTACGTCCACTGCCCGGCCTCGCCGGGGACGAGCGCGCCGCGCGGCTTGTCGGTCGCCGGGTTGGTCTGCGCGAAGGCCTCGCCCGCCTTGCTGAAGATCTCGTCGAAGCCGCCCAGCTTGATCGGGATGTAGATGATCGCCACCGCGATGACGACGTAGATCAGGGTGTCCTTGACGAAGGCGATGAGCGCGGGGGCGCGCAGGCCCGAGGAGTACGTGTAGGCCGCGAGGACGCCGAAGGCGATGAGCAGCGGCAGGTCCTTGACGAACCAGTGGGTGTTCTCGCCGCCGCCGACGCCCATCACGTCCAGGACGGCCTGGATGCCGACCAGCTGGAGCGCGATGTACGGCATGGTGGCGAGGATGCCGGTGAGCGCCACCGCCAGCGACAGGCCCTTCGAGCCGAAGCGGCCCCGGACGAAGTCGGAGGTGGTCACGTATCCGTGTTTGTGCGAGACCGACCACAGGCGGGGCAGGAAGGTGAAGATCAGCGGGTAGACCAGGATCGTGTACGGGACGGCGAAGAAGCCGGCCGCGCCCGCCGCGTAGATGGCCGCCGGGACGGCGACGAAGGTGTACGCGGTGTAGAGGTCGCCGCCGAGCAGGAACCAGGTCACCCAGGTGCCGAAGGACCGGCCGCCGAGGCCCCACTCGTCGAGGCTGTGCTCGTTCTCGGCCCTGCGCCAGCGCGAGGCGAGGAAGCCCATGACCGTGACGGCCAGGAAGAAGAAGATGAAGACGGCGAGTGCCACGCCGTTCACGCCGTCCTTCATCGCGCGTCACCCCCCTTGCGGGCGCGCTGGTCCCGCTGCCACAGCTTGTACGCGACCATGGTGAGCAGGGTGGAGACCAGCACCCAGAGCATCTGGTACCAGTAGAAGAAGGGGATGCCGGCGAAGAGGGGTTCGACCTTCGCGTAGGAGCTCACCCAGAGCATCGCCACGAACGGGGCGACGAGACAGAGCGCGATCACCACCCGCAGGGGGGTGATGGTCGGTTGTTTCCCTTGTGCCGCTTCTGACATGGCGATTCCGTCCCCTCGCTGATCACCTCGGTAATGCTGGGGAAATCTAGGGGACGCGTCCGCTTCATGGAACCCCCGTCCGCATAACGGATGTGTTTTGTCGGAAGCGGCCTTCTTCGATCGCCGGCGGCACCCCGCGGCGGTAATACGACATTCCCGGAAACACGGAACGGCCGCACCCGCCGGGAGGGGGTGCGGCCGTTCCGGGAGGCGCCTCGCGGGCGCTCAGCCGTGGGGGCGCTGGAGCCGGGCCACGAACTTGTACCGGTCGCCGCGGTAGACCGACCGCACCCACTCCACCGGCTCGCCCTGCGCGTCCAGCGAGTGGCGGGAGAGCATCAGCATCGGCAGGCCCACGTCCGTGCCGAGCAGCCCGGCCTCGCGCGGGGTGGCGAGGGAGGTCTCGATGGTCTCCTCGGCCTCGGCGAGGTGCACGTCGTAGACCTCGGCGAGCGCGGTGTAGAGGGAGGTGTACTTCACGAGGGAGCGGCGCAGGGCCGGGAAGCGCTTCGCCGACAGATGGGTGGTCTCGATCGCCATCGGCTCCCCGCTGGCGAGCCGCAGGCGCTCGATGCGGAGCACCCGGCCGCCGGCCGAGATGTCGAGCAGCCCGGCGAGGGTGTCGTCGGCGGTGACGTAGCCGATGTCGAGGAGCTGTGAGGTGGGCTCCAGGCCCTGGGCGCGCATGTCCTCGGTGTACGAGGTGAGTTGCAGCGCCTGGGAGACCTTGGGCTTGGCCACGAAGGTGCCCTTGCCCTGGATGCGCTCCAGGCGCCCCTCGACGACCAGCTCCTGGAGGGCCTGGCGCACGGTGGTGCGGGAGGTGTCGAACTCGGCGGCGAGCGTCCGCTCCGGCGGGACCGGCGTGCCGGGCGGCAGGGTCTCGGTCATGTCGAGCAAGTGGCGCTTCAGTCGGTAGTACTTGGGCACGCGCGCGGTACGGGTGGGCGTCCCGCTCTCTGTCTCCGTGCTGCCCGCGTCCGTGGCCATGGCCTGCCTTCCCGACTCCTGTGCTGCTGCCGTCACCGGCTCCTCCGTCTGTCGCGGCTCACATGGTGGCACGCTTCGTGTGCCGCCACGGTTTCTCCTGCCGATATGTGCCGCTTCGGTGAGGCGTCGGCGAGGCTTCGGCGAGGAGGAGTCGTCCCCTGCTTCTTATACACCGTGATATCCCCCGTTGGTCTAGGCCATTCCGGCGAGAGGTGAGAGGCTTCTTCCGGCGGGGCGGGAGGGAGCCTCCGGTCCGCCGGGGTGGGTGCGGCGCGTTCCGGAGGGTGGCGAGTGGCGCGATTCCTGCGCTCGTGGCCGGGTGTGGACCAGGTGTCGGTCCGATAACGGACGCCCTTACCCGTCTTGCGCACTCTTGACACCCAAAAAGGTCTAGGCCAAGCTCCGGGTACTGGTCTAAACCATTAAAGACCAGGTCCCAGTCCCACGAGCATGACCCGACGTATGTCTTCGCGCGGTGGGCAGGGGGGTTGCAGGCATCCCTGAGGAGGGTGGCGTGAAGCGCAAGCTCATCGCGGCGATCGGCGTCGCGGGCATGATGGTCTCCATCGCTGCATGTGGTTCCGACAGCGACAAGGCCAAGGACGGCGACAAGGGCACGGCCGGGGGCAACAAGACCCTGACCGTCTGGGTCATGGACGGTTCCGCTCCCCAGGAGTGGATCGACGGGATCAACAAGGAGTTCGAGGCCTCGCACCCCGGTGTCAAGGTCAAGGTCGAGACGCAGCAGTGGACCGACATCCAGACCAAGGTCACCACGGCGCTCTCCGAGAACACCCCGCCGGACGTCCTGGAGATCGGCAACACCCAGACCACGGGCTACGCCGCCTCCGGCGGTCTCGCCGACCTCACCGGTGACAAGGACAAGTTCGGCTACGCCAACTGGAGCGAGGGCATCAAGCCCTCGGCCGAGCTGGAGGGCAAGCTCTACGCCGCTCCGTGGTGGGCCGCCAACCGCGCCGTCATCTACGACAAGGCCGCCTTCAAGAAGGCCGGCGTCACCCCGCCGAAGACCCGCGCCGAGTGGATCGAGGGCCTGAAGAAGCTCAAGGCCGCCGACCCGAAGTCGCAGCCGATCTACCTGCCCGGCCAGAGCTGGTACGTCTTCGCCGGCTTCCTGTGGGACGAGGGCGGCGACCTCGCCACCAAGGACGGCGACAAGTGGAAGGGCGGTCTGGGCACCGCGGAGGCCGCCTCGGCCATCAACTTCTACAAGGAGCTGCAGTCCTTCTCCTCCGCTCCGAAGGACAAGGACGAGGCGACCCCGCAGCAGTCCACCGACATCGTCCCCAAGGGCGGCGTGGCGTCCTGGATCGGCCTCGGCTGGGAGGCCGGCGGCGCGATCGACGCCATCAAGAAGGCCGGCAAGACCGCCGACTTCGGCTACTTCCCGATCCCGGGCAAGACCGCCGACAAGCCGGGCTCCGTCTTCTTCGGCGGCTCCAACCTCGCCATCGCCGAGCGTTCGCAGAACAAGGACCTCGCGAAGGAGTGGCTGGCCCTCGCCACCAGCAAGAAGGGCATGCAGTCCTACGGCACCGCCGTCAAGGGCGGCATCGTCCCGAACGACCCGTCCGCGCAGGTCCAGCCGGAGGCCGGCTCCTTCGCCGAGGCGATGGTGAAGTCCGCGAGCAGCGGCCGGATCACCCCGATCACCGAGGGCTGGGCCAACGTCGAGACCGAGCCCAACCCGATCAAGGGCTACATGACCAAGGTCCTGAAGGGCGAGGACCCGAAGAAGGCCGGCGAAGAGGCCGACAAGGTCATCGCCGAGCGCCTCAACCAGTAGCGGTGACCACCCCGGTGGCGCGGCCGGACCGTACCGGCCGCGCCATTCGGCCATTGCAGTGAACAGCGGCCCGCTCCCCCGGGCCGCGCCCCGGTGGGCGCGGGAGCCCCAGAACCGCGAGGAAGAAGACCATGACCGTGGACTCCCAGGGGACGGCCAGCGCCGCTCCTCAGGACGCGCCCGGGAGGGCGGCAGGGAAGTCGCAGACTCCGCCACCCCCTTCCGGCGCGAAGGAATCCCTTCGGCCTCCGCGCGGCAGGCGCTCCCTGCCCAGCGGGCTGCTGCCGTACCTGCTCGTCACGCCCGCCCTGCTCTCCATGGCGGTGCTGCTCCTCTACCCGCTGATCCGCAATGTGATCCTCTCCTTCCAGGGGGTCAACAAGCGGGAGATGATCCGGCGCGAGACGCCCTGGGTCGGCTTCGAGAACTACACCAAGCTGCTGGGCGACCCCGACTTCTGGAGCGTCGTCGTCCGGTCGCTCGTCGTCACCGCCGTCAACGTCGCGCTCGTCATGCTGATCGGCACGCTGGTCGGCATGCTGCTCAACCGCCTCGGCAAGAAGATGCGGCTCGTCCTCTCCCTGGCCCTGATGTTCGCCTGGGCCATGCCGATCGTCGCCTCCGTCACCGTCTTCCGGTGGCTCTTCGACGAGCAGTTCGGCGTCGCCAACTGGGTGATGCGGTCCATCGGCTTCTCCGGCTACGAGCAGCACAACTGGTTCGAGACCGGCTTCTCCACCCTCGTCATCGTGACGATCCTGCTCGTCTGGGGATCTATCCCCTTCGTCGCCCTCAACATGTACGCCGCCCTGACCACGGTCGGGACCGAGCTGTACGAGGCGGCCAAGATGGACGGCGCGAGCGGCTGGCGCACCTTCTGGTCAGTGGTCTTCCCGAACCTGAAGCCGTTCTTCATGATCACCACGTTCCTGGAGATCATCTGGATCTTCAAGGCGTTCACCCAGGTCTACGCCATGAACCAGGGCGGCCCCGACCGCTCCTCCGAGACCCTGCCGGTCTTCGCCTACATCGAGGGCATGGGCCAGCAGCACTACGGCCTCGCGGCCGCCATCTCGATCCTCACCATCGTGATGCTGCTCGTGGCCATGTCCTTCTACTTCCGCCTGATCCTGAAGCAGGAGGACGAGCAGTGAGCACCACCACCCCGACCCCCCAGAAGCTGCGGACCCGCAGGCCCCTCCGGCCGGCCGCGGTGGCGAAGAACCTCACCGCCCTCGTGGTCGCGGCGATCTTCGTCTTCCCCGTCTACTGGATGTTCTCGTCCTCGCTGAAGCCGCAGAGCGAGATCCTGACGAAGGATCCCGTCTTCTTCTTCAAGCCGACCTTCGAGAACTACTCGACGGCCACCGGCGTCGACCTGTTCTGGTCCTACGTCACGAACAGCCTGATCGTCACCCTCGGCGCCGTCCTCCTGGCCCTCCTCGTCGCCCTCGCCGCGAGCTTCGCGATCGCCCGCATGAAGTTCAAGGGCCGCAAGGGCATCGTCCTCATCGTGATGATGGCGCAGATGGCCCCCTGGGAGGTCATGGTCATCGCGATGTACATGATCGCCCGCGACAACGACATGCTGAACAGCATCCCGCTGCTCACGGCGATCTACTTCGTGATGGTCCTGCCCTTCACCATCTGGACCCTGCGCGGCTTCATCGCCGCCGTCCCGGTCGAGCTGGAGGAGGCCGCCCAGATCGACGGCTGCACCCGCGGCCAGGCCTTCCGCAAGGTGATCTTCCCGCTGCTCGCCCCCGGTCTGATGTCGACCTCGCTCTTCGGCTTCATCACCGCCTGGAACGAGTTCGCGATGGTCCTCGTCCTGAACAAGGACAAGACGAACCAGACCCTCACGTTCTGGCTGACCCAGTTCCAGACCGCCTTCGGCAACGACTGGGCCGCCACCATGGCCGCCTCGACGCTCTTCGCGCTCCCCGTGCTCGTCGTCTTCATCTTCCTCCAGCGCAAGGCCGTCGGCGGCATGACCGCCGGCGCGGTGAAGGGATAACGGGTCTCATGACCACTCTCGTACACGGCTCCGACACGCTCACCCGCGACGCGCTCACGGTCCTCCAGCCCGGCTTCGTCGGCACCACCGCCCCCGACTGGCTGCTCCGCCGCATCGGCGAAGGCCTGTCCTCGGTCGGTCTCTTCGGCCGGAACATCGTCACCCCCGAGCAGCTCACCGCGCTCACCGCGCGGCTGCGGGCCGAGCGGGACGACGTCCTCGTCGCCATCGACGAGGAGGGCGGCGACGTCACCCGCCTGGAGGTCAAGCAGGGCTCCTCCTTCCCCGGCAACTACGCCCTCGGCAGCGTCGACGACGTCGAGCTCACCCGGGCCGTGGCCCGCGAGCTCGGCCGCCGGCTCGCACAGTGCGGAGTGGACCTCAACTGGGCCCCCTCCGCCGACGTCAACTCCAACGCCGAGAACCCGGTCATCGGCGTCCGGTCCTTCGGGCCGGACCCGGACCTGGTCGCCCGGCACACCGTGGCGTACGTCGACGGCCTCCAGGGCGTCGGGGTCGCGGCCTGCACGAAGCACTTCCCCGGACACGGCGACACCAACGTCGACTCGCACGATGCGCTGCCCCGGATCGATGTGGACCTCGCCACACTGCACGCCCGTGAGCTGGTACCTTTCCGCGCGGCCGTCGCCGCGGGTACCAAAGCGGTCATGAGCGCGCATATCCTTCTGTCCGCGCTCGACCCGCACCGTCCGGCCACCCTGAGCCCGCAGATCCTCACCGGTCTGCTGCGCCAGGAGCTGGGCTTCGAGGGGCTGATCGTCACCGACGGCATGGAGATGCAGGCCGTCTCGGCGACGTACGGCATCGAGCGCGGATCCGTCCTCGCCATCGCCGCGGGCGCCGACGCCATCTGCGTCGGCGGCGGGCTGTGCGACGAGGACACCGTGCTGCGGCTGCGCGACGCGCTCGTCGACGCGGTACGGACCGGTGAACTGCCCGAGGAGCGGCTGGCCGACGCCGCGGCGCGCGTGCGCGCCCTGGCGGCCTGGACCCAGGCGCACCGGGCCAGGGGGGCTGGATCGGTGCCGGGCGCGGCAGTGCAGGAGGGGACCGCGCCCGGCGCCGACATCGGACTCGTCGCCGCCCGCCGGGCCCTGAAGGTGACCCGGGGGGAGAAGCCGTACACGCCGGTCACCGGCACCCCCTACGTGGCCTCCTTCACTCCGGTCGCGAACTTCGCCGTCGGCGACGAGACCCCCTGGGGGATCGCCGCGGAGCTGGAGCGCCTGCTGCCCGGCACGGAGACCGGCTCGTACGACGAGACCTCCGCCGACTCGGCCCCGGCCGACGCGGGGGAGCGGCGCGTCGTGGCGGTCGTACGCGACCTCCACCGGCACCCGTGGATGATCCGGGCCCTCGACGCCCTGCTCGCGGCCCGCCCCGACACCGTCGTGGTCGAGATGGGCCTCAACGAGGCGGAGCCCCGCGGGGCCCTGCACATCGCCACGCACGGCGCGGCCCGGGTCTGCGGCCGCGCCGCCGCCGAGGCCGTGGTCGGCACCGGGGCCTGACGGCCGCCCGTACCCGTCCCGTACGAAGGGGCCCGGCACCTGGAGGCAGGTGCCGGGCCCCTCTCACGCTGTCACCGAGGACGCGGGCGGTTTCAGATGCCCTGCCAGGCGGGCTTGTTCGCGAAGGTGTGGCGGAAGTAGTCCGCGAGCTTCAGCTTGGAGGCGGCGGCCTCGTCCACGACGACCGTGGCGTGCGGGTGGAGCTGGAGCGCGGAGGCCGGCACGAGCGCCGCGACGGGACCCTCCACGGTCTGCGCCACGGCCTCGGCCTTGCCCTCGCCGGTGGCGAGCAGCACCAGGTGGCGGGCCTCCAGGATGGTGCCGATGCCCTGGGTGATGACGTGGTGCGGCACCTGCTCGATGTCGTCGTCGAAGAAGCGCGCGTTGTCCACCCGGGTCTGCTCGGTGAGCGTCTTGATCCGGGTCCGGGAGGCGAGCGAGGAGCACGGCTCGTTGAAGCCGATGTGCCCGTCGGTGCCGATGCCGAGGATCTGGAGGTCCACGCCGCCTGCCTCGCGCAGGGCCCGGTCGTAGTCCTCGCAGGCCGCCTGGACGTCCTCGGCGGAGCCGTCGGGCCCCATGAAGGCCTCCGGGGAGAGCCCGAGGGGCTCCACGACCTGCCGGAGCACGGTGGAGCGGTACGACTCCGGGTGCCCGGCGGGGAGGCCGACGTACTCGTCCAGCTGGGCGATCCGGGCCCGCGAGGCGTCCACCGAACCGGCCTTGACCTGGGCGATCAGGGCGTCGTAGATGGGCAGCGGAGTCGAGCCGGTGGCCACGCCGAGCAGCGCGTCGGGCTTGCGGCGCAGGAGGTCGGCGATGCCGTCCGCGATGAGCTCTCCGCCCGCCTTGGCGTCCTTGACGATGACAACTTCCACGCTGTGCCTGCCGATCTGGTGAGGGGCTGGGAAGGGGTCCGGTGGTATAGACCAATCTAAGGGCAAATCTAGCAGAGGAGAGCCCTTCCTCCCATGCCGTTCCGCCCCCCGGACGGCCCCGCTCCCATCGTCTGCCGCCCCCGCCCCGCCGGCCACTCGGCCCCTGCTCCGCCGGCCGCTCGGACCCCGGGTGCGCGGCCCCGGAGGCTCAGGTCAGCGAACCCCCCGTGGCGTCGATCCAGGCCCCCGTCACCCACCGCGCGTCGTCCGAGGCGAGGAAGGCCACCACGTCGGCTATCTCGGCCGTGCTCCCGATCCCGCCCAGCGCCGAGTACCCCGCCGCCCGCGCCCTGGCCTCCTCGTCACCCTCCAGCCACGCCGTGTTGTCCGTCGCCACGATCCCGGGCGCCACCGAGTTGACCGTGATCCCGCGCGGGCCCAGCAGCTTCGACAGGTCCCGCGTGAGGACGTCCAGCGCCCCCTTCGACATCGAGTAGGCGATCAGGTCCGGCATCAGCGCCGTCCTCGTCAGCCCCGTCGACACGTTGACGATCCGGCCCCCGTCCCGCAGCCGCTCCGCGCCGAGCCGCGCCAGGAAGAACGGGGCCTTCGTGTTCACCGCGAAGACCCGCTCGAACTCCTCCTCGGCGATCGTCGCGAAGGGGTTCGACGCGCCGATCCCCGCGTTGTTCACCAGGATGTCCAGCCCGTCCGCCCGTGCGTCGAAGGCCGCCCAGAGCGCCGCCGCGTCCCCCGGCACCCCCAGCTCCTGGCCGAGCGCGAACGCCTCGCCGCCGGCCGCCTCGATCGCCGCGACCGTCTCCTTCGCCGCCGCCTCGTTCGTCCCGTAGTGCACCGCGACCCGCGCCCCGTCGCGCCCCAGTCGCTCGGCGATCCCCCGCCCGATGCCCCGGCTCGCACCCGTGACCAGTGCCGTCTTCCCCGTGAGCACGCCCATGGCGACGCCCCCCTAAATCTGTAGTGGTCGTTACATAAAGACCGTACCCCACTTCCGTAGCGTGCGCTATAGAATTCACTCCATGGTGACGAGACAGCGCGGCCGCCCCCGCTCCTTCGACCGGCCCACGGCCCTGGAGCAGGCCACGATGGCCTTCTGGGAGCACGGCTACGAGACGACCTCCGTCTCGGACCTCACCCGTGCCATGGGCATCAGCGCGCCCAGCCTCTACGCCGCCTTCGGCGACAAGAAGACCCTCTTCGAAGAGGTCGTCGAGACGTACGTCCTCTCCTACGGGGCCTACGGCGGCCGCGCCTTCGCCGAGGAGGTGACCGCCCGGGACGCCGTCGGGCGCATGCTGGGCGAGGCCGCCCACCTCTTCACCGAGTCCGGCCATCCCCCCGGCTGCCTGGTGATCTCCGCCGCGGTCAACTGCTCGACACCCGAGGTCGAGGCGATCCTGCGCGACCGGAGAAACGCCAACCTGGCCTTCTTCGAGGACCGGATCCGCCGGGACGTGGAGGCCGGCGAGCTTCCGGCCGGCACCGACCCGCGCGCCCTCGCCCGCTTCAGCGGCGCCGTCCTCCAGGGCATGTCCCAGCAGGCCCGCGACGGGGCGACGGCGGAGGAGCTCGCGGCCGTGGCCGAGGCGGCGATGCGCGCCTGGCCGACAGGGGGCGCGGGAGAGTAGGTCCGGGAGGGCGAAGGCGCCCCGGAGGAGGAACCGGCCCGGAAACATCCGCAGACCGACCGGCCCGGAAGCACTCGCAGGCGGACCGACCCGAAAACATCCGCAGGCGGACCGGCCCGGAAGCACCTGTAGGCAGACCGGCCCGGAAGCACCCGCAGACCGACCGGCCCCGGAAGCACCCGCAGACCGACCGGCCCCGGAAACACCCGCGGGCCGCGGCGCCCGGCGGGACCCTCAGCCCGCCCGGCACCGCAGCCCGGAGTTTGCCCGGCCGGGGGTGTGCGGTCCCTCGGCCGTGTGGGAGGTCTCGACGCAGTCAGGGCAGAGAGCGCCGGGTACCTCGTTCCACCCTCCTGTGCGGGGAGGATGGAGGCTCTGTTGCGTTCATTGTGGACTAGACCATTCTTGTCTGTCCATCCACAGGAACGCGGTCCTTCCTGGCCCATACTCCAACACGCGGCCCCGGAGATCCAGGTTCACCGCCCCTGAATTCCGCGGGTACGCTCGCACCGTGCCCTCCATGAACGACCTCGTACGCCAGCACACCGCCCTGAGCGACTCCGACCTCGAGTGGCTCCACCTGCTGGTGTCGGAGTGGCAGCTGCTCTCCGACCTCTCCTTCGCCGACCTCGTCCTCTGGGTCCCGACCCTCGACGACACGCGGTACGTCTCCGTCGCCCAGATGCGGCCGAACACCGGCCCCACCTCCTACCAGGACGACATGGTCGGCCATCTGGTGCCGCGCGGCCGCCGCCCGCTACTCGACGCCGCCCTCGACGAGGGCCGGATCGTCCGCGAGGGCGACCCGGAGTGGCGCGAGGAGGTTCCGGTGCGGGTCGAGTCGATCCCCGTGCGGCGCGAGGGCCGGGTCCTCGGCGTCATCGCCCGCAACACCAACCTGCTGACCGTCCGCACCCCCTCGCGCCTGGAGCTCACCTATCTCCAGTCGGCCTCCGACCTCGCCCAGATGATCGCCGCCGGAACGTTTCCCTTCTCCGGCGAGCAGGTCGACATGGACTCCTCGCCCCGCGCCGGCGACGGCCTCGTCCGCCTGGACGCGGAGGGCGTCGTCCAGTACGCCTCGCCCAACGCCCTCTCCGCCTACCACCGGCTCGGCCTCGCCGCCGACCTCGTCGGCCAGCACCTCGGCCAGATCACCGCAGAACTCGCGCCCTCCCGCGGCCCGGTGGACGAGGCCCTGGTCACCCTGGCCTCCGGCTACGCGCCGCGCGAGTTCGAGGTCGAGGGCAACGGCGGGGTGATCCAGCTGCGGGCGATCCCGCTCAAGCCCAAGGGCACCCGCATCGGTTCGCTCGTCCTGCTCCGGGACGTCACCGAACTGCGCCGCCGCGAGCGCGAGTTGATCACCAAGGACGCCACCATCCGGGAGATCCACCACCGGGTGAAGAACAACCTCCAGACGGTGGCCGCCCTGCTCCGCCTCCAGGCCCGCCGGATGGACTCCGACCGGGGGCGCGAGGCCCTCAACGAGGCCGTGCGTCGCGTCGGTTCGATCGCCATCGTCCACGAGACGCTGTCCCAGAACCTGGACGAGCGCGTGGAGTTCGACGAGATCGCGGACCGCGTCATCGCGATGGTGGCGGAGATCTCCCCGGGCAAGGTCACCTGCCGGCGCAACGGTCGCTTCGGCATCCTCGACGCCGAGGTCGCCACCCCGCTCTCCATGGTCCTGACCGAGGTCCTGCAGAACGCCCTGGAGCACGCCTATGCGCCGGGGGAGCAGGGCACGGTCGAGGTCTCCGCCGTCCGCGGCGAGGCCCGGGCCGACGCCCGCCTCCTCATCACGGTCAAGGACGACGGCCGGGGCCTGCCCGAGGGCTTCGACCCGCAGCGGGCCGGGAACCTCGGCCTCCAGATCGTACGGACCCTGGTGGAAGGGGAGTTGGGGGGAACCTTCGACATGCTGCCGGACACCGAGCGCGGTACGAAGGTGGTCCTCGACATTCCCGTGCGGTCCCAGAAGTGATCCCCGCCGCGATCGCGGCGGGGGAGCGCAGGGGAAGCGCAGGGGGAACTGAAGGAGAGCGCGGGGGAACACGGCAGCGAGCCCCGGACCGAAGGGAATTCGGTCCGGGGCTCGAATGCTGTGGGTTACTGCTGCGCGCTGCGACTCAAGGGCGGTGATTGCACACGCGATGTGTGCGCCGCTCGCCTGAGGCTGTAAGTGGGGCGTCAGGCGCTGGCGTTGCGCGCCCGGTTGCGAGCGGCACGGCGCTTCATCGCGCGGCGCTCGTCCTCGCTGAGGCCACCCCAGACGCCGGAGTCCTGGCCGGACTCGAGCGCCCACTGCAGGCACTGCTCCATGACGGGGCAGCGGCGGCAGACGGCCTTGGCTTCCTCGATCTGCAGCAGCGCAGGACCGGTGTTGCCGATGGGGAAGAACAGCTCGGGGTCTTCCTCACGACAAACGGCGTTGTGACGCCAGTCCATGGCTGCTACCTCTCTTGGTATTACGTGCAGGTTGCTTGTGAATGTGAACGCTTTCACGAATCCCTCCGCAAGGGAAGGGCCGACTGCCAGATGAACTGGTGTGGTCCTTGGACTGAGGAGGGGTTCTGACTCTCAGTGGAGGCCGGTCTTGCGGGCCGTCCCGATCGCCAAGAAGAGACTCGCAAACCTCGGCAGCGGATACAACCCCTTCTGGAAAGTTTTTTTTGATTCCTCGGTGTCGGCTAGGTCACAGCCGTACTTCTTAGGGGTGGATGCGCGCCTAAACGTTCGAGTGAAAGGACTTTGGGCCCTTCCACTCACACAATCACACGCAGTGCACGGCGAACGCCTGTGAACGTCACGCTCGTGCGCAGTCCCAGGTGGTCTCCGTCCATCTGGAGGGGGAGGGGGACCTTCGAATGCAAGGTGAAGTCGGTCAGATCGTGCAGGGACACCGCGTGCTTGCCGCGGGGCCCGCGTTCCGGGGACGAGGTGAGCAGCTGAGTGGCGTACCGGGCCACCGCCGGGGTCGAGAGACGGCGCAGTCCGAGCACGTCGAGGGCGGTTTCGAAGGAGGCCTCCGGGGACGCGTACACCGGGCGATTGCCCAGGTAGGTCCAGGGGGAGGTGTTGCAGATTATGGAGAGGACCAGGTCCTCGACGGGCTCCTCGCCCGGCCGCTCCAGGGTGATCGTGCCGCGCCGGCGGTTCGTCTCGCCGAGGAACTGGCGCACCACCTGGCGCAGGTACAGGGCGTGCGTGGATCTCTTGCCGCGCTCCCGCTGCTGTTCGACCCGGCCGATGACGCTCGCGTCGAAACCGAGGCCGGCGCAGAAGGTGAACCAGCGGGACGGCACCGATTCGTCCTCCGTGCCCGGCGTCCCGGAGGCGAGCCCGAGGCTCACCGTCCGTGTCCGCTCCTCACGCAGCGCGTCGAGCAGGGCGCCGGTCGCCTCCACGGCGTCGTTCGGCAGTCCGAGCGCGCGGGCGAAGACGTTGGTCGACCCGCCGGGGACGACCGCGAGGTCCGGTAGCCGGTCCGGATCGGGCCCGTCGTGCAGCAGGCCGTTGGCCACCTCGTTGACCGTGCCGTCCCCGCCGAGGGCCACGACCAGGTCGACGCTCCCGGTCTCGGCGGCCCGCCGGGCCAGGTCGCGCGCGTGTCCGCGGTACTCGGTGGTGACCGCCTCCAGCTTCATCTCGCTGGCCAGTGCGTGGATGAGGACGTCACGGGTGCGGGCACTGGTGGTGGTGGCTGCCGGGTTGACCACGAGAAGTGCGCGCATGGTCGCCAGCGTACCTACCCGGCGGTACCGGGCCCAGTCCGGTCGGTTTCCCGGCACCCGGCCCCGGCGGTCCCGGGGGCGGCCCCGTTACCCTGCCTTCCATGAGCAGTGCGGAGCAGACCCCCCTCGGCGGTACGGAGCAGACCCCGGTCGGTGGTACGGAGCAGACCCCCCTCGGCGGTACGGAGCAGACTCCCCGTCCCATCCGTCTCACCGCCGCGGCGGCCGTGGCCGGCGTCGAGGCGCTCGGGCTCGTCGCCGGGGGCGTGTACATGCTGGTGAACGCCCTGACCGGATCGCCCGGCGACCTCACCGGCGCGCTGACGGGCGCCGTGACGCTGCTCGCGCTCGGCCTGATCCCGCTCGCCGCCGCCCGCGGCCTGTGGCTGTGCCGCTCCTGGAGCCGCGGCCCGGCCGTCATCACCCAGATCCTGGCCCTGCCGGTCGCCTGGCAGATGCTCCAGGCGAACAGCGCCATGATCCCGGCGGGCGCGGTCCTCGGCGTCCTGGCCCTCACCGGGCTCGTCCTCCTGGTGAACCCCGCCACGACCGAGGCGCTCGGCATCCGGCGCCCCGGCCAGGGCACCCCGTGAACGACGTTCCGTGAACGACGCTCCTTGAACGGACGGCGGCAGGTCCTACTCCTCCACCAGGAGCTTCTCCCGCAGCTGGGCGAGCGTCCGGGCGAGCAGCCGGGAGACGTGCATCTGCGAGATGCCCACCTCCTGTGCGATCTGCGACTGGGTCATGTTCCCGAAGAAGCGAAGCAGCAGGATCCGCTTCTCCCGGGGCGGCAGGTCCTCCAGGAGCGGCTTGAGCGACTCGCGGTACTCGACCCCCTCCAGGGCCTCGTCCTCCGCGCCCAGCGTGTCCGCCACCGCCGGCGACTCGTCGTCGGTGTCCGGGACGTCCAGCGAGAGCGTCGAGTAGGCGTTCGCCGACTCCAGGCCCTCCAGGACCTCCTCCTCCGAGATCCCGAGCCGCTCGGCCAGCTCGTGCACGGTCGGGGAGCGGCCGTGCTGCTGGGAGAGCTCGGCCGTGGCCGTGGTCAGCGAGAGCCGCAGCTCCTGGAGCCGGCGGGGCACCCGTACCGCCCAGCCCTTGTCCCGGAAGTGGCGCTTGATCTCACCGACGACCGTGGGGGTCGCGTACGTCGAGAACTCGACCCCGCGCTCCGGGTCGAACCGGTCCACCGACTTGATCAGGCCGATCGTCGCCACCTGCGTCAGGTCGTCCAGCGGCTCGCCGCGGTTGCGGAAGCGCCGGGCCAGGTGCTCCACCAGCGGCAGGTGCATCCGCACCAGCCGGTTGCGCAGCTCCGCCTTCTCGGGGGAGCCCTCCGGCAGCTCGCGCAGCTCGACGAAGAGGGCACGGGCACCGCTCCGGTCCTGCGGGACCGGGACGGCACGGGCCTCCGACGCCCCGTCGGCCCCGTCGCCGCCCCGGGCTCCGGCGTCCCCGGACCCGTCGACTCCGGCTCCAGCGACTCCGTTGACTCCGTTGACCCCGGCCCCGTCGGCACCGCCGACTCCGTTGATCCCGTCGACGCCGTCGCCCCGGACCCCGTCGGCACCGGGCTTCGGGGACCCGGAAGCCTCCGCGGGGACCTCGGGGGCACCTGGTGTCCCGGCACCCTCGTGCTGCTGCTCGTGCTCGCTCATCTGGTCCGCCCGCTCCGTAGCGCCCTCATGCGGCCGCGCCTTCTGCCCGGGGATGCCGGCCGTCGCGTCCCCGCTCCTCACGTCGGGCCTGGCCCCACGCCGCGCTGTTTGTACAGGCTGATCGAGACCGTGCGGTCGTCGGCCACCGACGACTCCACCTTCCCGGCCAGCGCCGACAGCACCGTCCAGGCGAAGGTGTCCCGTTCGGGAGCGCGGCCGTCCGTCGTCGGGGCGGAGACCGTCACGTCCAGCGAGTCGTCGACCAGCCGGAAGACGCAGCTGAGGACGGACCCCGGTACGGCCTGCTGGAGCAGGATGGCGCAGGCCTCGTCGACCGCGATCCGCAAGTCCTCGATCTCGTCGAGGGTGAAGTCCAAGCGCGCCGCGAGGCCGGCCGTGGCCGTACGCAGCACGGACAGATAGGCACCTGCAGCGGGCAGCCGGACTTCCACGAAGTCCTGGGTCCCGGGCTCGCCTGCGATCTGGGACACCCTCACCTCCAAGGTGGCACAAACTCGTTCGGGGCTCGGGGGAGAGGCCCCCGAACCGGGCGGTACGCAGGGGGCTGCGCAGTCCGCCGTGACGCTATCGCGATCCGTCCCGCCGTGTCGCCGTGCGTTTCCCGACCCCGTCACGGCCCGTCACCCATGGTAGGCCCATGGGTGCGGACGGTGGGCGGAGGCCTGTGGACGACGGAACCGAGCGACCGGCGGAGGGGTGACGTACCCAAGCGGGAGCCCGTCGAACCGCGCACCGCGCAACCGTCAGACGATCGCACCGTCCACGAAGCACCAGCGCCACCGCTCGCCCGGCTCGAAGGTCCGCATCACCGGGTGCCCGGTCGAAGAGTGGTGCGCGGTCGCGTGCCGCCCCACCGAGGAGTCGCAGCACCCCACGTGCCCGCAGGTCAGGCAGAGCCGCAGCTGGACCGGATGCGTGCCGTCCGCCAGGCACTCGGGACAGGTGTCGGTCAGCGGCGCCGGTTCGGGGCGCGGCAGTTCGGCAAGGTGCGGGCACTCGCTCATGATGGCCAGGTTACGTCGCGGTACGGACGAGAGGGTGGGCGACGGCATGGACGCACTGCAACTGGTGGGGCTGGTGGCGGCGAGCGCCGCGATCGCGGGAGCGGCCCGCCGGACCCCGGTGCCCGCCCCGCTGCTCCTGGTCGCCGCGGGCCTCGCCGCCTCGTACGTCCCGGGCGTCCCCGACTACACGCTCGACCCGCACGTCGTCCTTCCGCTGATCCTGCCCCCGCTCCTCTACACGGCCGCCGTCGACTCCTCCTACCTCGACCTGCGGGCCAACGTCCGGCCCGTCGCCCTGCTCTCCGTCGGGTACGTCCTCTTCGCCACCGTGGCCGTCGGCTGGCTCGCGTACGTCCTCGTGCCCGACCTGCCGCTCACCGCCGCCCTCGTGCTCGGCGCGGTGATCGCCCCGCCGGACGCGGTCGCCGCCACCGCCATCGCCCGCAAGCTGGGCCTGCCGCACCGGATCACCACGATCCTCCAGGGCGAGTCCCTGGTGAACGACGCGACCGCGATCACCGCCTACCGGGTCGCCCTCGCGGCGGCCGTCGGCGAGGGCATCGGCTGGGCCGGCGGGGTGGCGGAGTTCGCGCTCGCGGCCGTCGGCGGCGTCGGCGTCGGTCTGGTCCTCATGGTCCCCATCCACTGGCTCCGCCTCCACCTGCGGGACTCCCTGCTCCAGAACACCCTCTCCCTCCTCATCCCCTTCACCGCCTACGCGGCCGCCGAGGAGGTCGGCGCCTCCGGGGTCCTCGCCGTCGTCGTGGTCGGCCTCTTCCTCGGCCACCGCGCCTGGCAGGTCGACTTCGCGACGCGCCTCCAGGAGGAGGCCGTCTGGAAGATGGTCGCCTTCGTCCTGGAATCCGCCGTCTTCGCCCTGATCGGCCTCCAACTCCCGTACGTCGTCCAGGGGCTCGGCCGGTACGGCGTGGGCGAGGCGGCCTGGTACGCGGTCGGGGTCTTCACCGCCGTCGTCCTCGTCCGCTTCGTGTGGGTCTACCCGGCGACCTTCCTGCCCCGGTGGCTCTCCGCCCGCGTCCGGGAACGGGAGCCGGGGGTGGACTGGCGGGCGCCGCTCGTCGTCGGCTGGGCGGGCATGCGCGGAGTGGTCTCGCTCGCCATCGCCTTCTCCATCCCGCTCGCCGTGGACGGCGAGGAGTTCCCGGCCCGCAACCTCGTCCTCTTCCTCACCTTCACCACCGTGATCGGCACCCTGGTGGTGCAGGGCCTCACCCTGCCGCCCCTCATCCGGTTCCTGAAGCTCCCCGGCCGCGACCGGTACGCCGAGACGCTGGCCGAGGCGCAGGCGCAGAGCGAGGCCTCACGGGCCGCCGAGGAGCGCCTCGACGCACTCCTGGCGGACGGGCGCAACGCCCTGCCGCCACCCCTCGCCGACCGGCTGCGCACCGTCCTCGACCGGCGCCGCAACGCGGTCTGGGAGCGGCTCGGAGCGGTCAACGAGGCCACCGGGGAGACCGCCGACGACACCTACCGGCGCCTCTCGCGCGAGATGATCGACGCCGAGCGGGAGGTCTTCGTGCGGCTCCGCGACGAGCGCCGGATCGACGACGAGATGATGCGCGTCCTGCTCCGCCGCCTCGACCTGGAGGAGGCGGCCGCCTACCGCGAGGATCCGGACGGCTGAAGCCCGTCCGGGGCGCCCGTGACCACCGCCGCGATCCGGGTGCCCCGGGGGAACGCGCCCTCCTCCGCCAGGGTCACGAGGCCGTGCAGCATTTTGGCCACATATAGTCGCTCGATGGCGAGTTCATGCCGTTCCTCGAAATCCCGTGTGAACGCCTCCAGAGCCGGGGACACGCGCGCGTAGCCCCCGCCGTGGAAGCGCCCGTCCAGGGACCAGTCGCCGCGCGGACCGCCGAACGCCGCCTCCTGGAGGGCGCGGACCTCCCCGCCCAGGAAATCCCCCTTGAGGACCGGGAAGCCGAGGGCCCGCTGCCCGGGGGCGAGACCGGCCGCGAGGCCCGCCAGGGTGCCGCCCGTGCCGCAGGCGACGGCGACCGCGTCCGCCGCCCCCGCGAGCTCCCGGCCCAGCTCCGCGCAGCCGCGCGCGGCGAGCGCGTTGCTGCCGCCCTCCGGGACCACGTACGCGCCCGCGGGGGCGCGTTCCAGGAGCGCCGCGAGGACGGCGGGGTCGCTCTTCGCGCGGTACGTGGCCCGGTCCACGAACTCCAGGCGCATCCCGTCCGCGGCGCACCGCGCCAGGGACGGGTTGAGCGGCCGCCCGGCCAGCTCGTCGCCCCGGACCACCCCGACCGTGGGGAAGCCGAGCAGCCGGCCGGCGGCCGCCGTCGCCCGCAGGTGGTGGGAGTACGCCCCGCCGAAGGTGAGCACGGGCCGCCCGGCCGCCGCCTCCAGGTTGAGCGCGAGCTTGCGCCACTTGTTGCCCGGCAGGTCGGGGTGGATGAGGTCCTCGCGCTTCAGGAGCAGCGTGAGGCCGCGCCGGGCGAAACGTTCGTCCTCCACCGGTTCCAGGGGCGAGGGGAGCCGGGGCCGCAGCCGGGCGAGGTCGAACGCGTTCACGGGGCCATTGTGCCGCCCGCCCCCGCCGGCCCCGGCGACCGCACGTCCCGGCTGCCGCACACGTCCCGGCTGCCGCGCTGCCGCGCCCGTTCCGGCTACCGCATCCGCTCCGCGATCCGCTCCCGCATGGAGGCCATCGTGAAGCCTCTCGGATCCGACTTCCCCGGCTGCCACTCCAGGTGCCCGATGACCGACCGGTGGGTCCAGCCGTGCACCCGGCACACGGCCGCGGCCGCCTTCGCGATGGCGTCCAGCTGGACCTTCGGCCACGGGTCCACGCCGTCCCCGAGGTTCTCGCACTCGAAGCCGTAGAAGTGCCGGTTGCCGTCCGTGGTGGCCTCGTCGTCCGGCGGCAGGCGCCGCTCGGCGATGACCGCCCTGAGCACCTCGTCGTCGCCGAGCCCGGCGTGGTTGGCGCGCCCGTAGCCGACGAGGTGGACCGTGCCGTCCTTGGCGATCACGCCGTGGCAGAGCGGCCCCGGCAGGCCCGCGTAGCCGTCCCGGCAGACGCGGACGGTGCCGGCGGTGCCCCGGGTCACGGTGTGGTGGATCATCACGCCGTGCACAGGTCCCCAGGGGCCCTTGTGGTTGCGGTTGTGGGTGGACCAGTCGCCTACCTGGACGACCGCGAGGCCCTCGGCGCGCAGCGCGGTGAGGAACCTGTTCGCGGACATGGGCGCAGCCATGGCTGACTCCTTCCGGAGGACGGATGGACTTCCGGAGTACCGGAGTCCGCCGCTCCGCCGCCATCCGTTCGGACCGTGTGCGAGCCGATCCGGACAGTCGATCCGGACAGCCGGTCCCGGCGGGGCACGAGGGGCCGCCGCGGCTCGACCGTCCGGATGGAAAAGCGGTGACATGCCCCGCAGGTTTTCGAACAGTCCCACTCGATTGTGTAATGGCGCCGACACGCTGCGTACTGAAAGGCTTCTCCCGCAACTCAGTCATACGAGAGGGAGTTCCATGTCCGTAGGTTCGGTTGGCGACGAGGTCCGCGCGGAGCAGCAGGCGCCGCAGCAGAGTCTCGGCACCGCCGCCGCGCGGAACCTCGCCACGACCACCAAGTCGGCCCCGCAGATGCAGGAGATCACCTCCCGGTGGCTGCTGCGCGCGCTGCCGTGGGTCCAGGTGCAGGGCGGCACGTACCGGGTGAACCGGAGGCTCAGCTACTCCGTGGGGGACGGGCGCGTCACCTTCGTCCAGACGGGCGAGCGCGTCGCGGTGATCCCCGCCGAACTCGGCGAACTCCCCGCACTGCGCGGCTACGAGGACGAGGAGGCGCTGTCCGAGCTCGCGGCCCGCTGCACCCAGCGGGAGTACGCGGCGGGCGAGACCGTCGCCCTCGCCGGCGCCCCCACCGACCGGGTGTACCTCCTCGCCCACGGCCGGATCGAGCAGATCGGCGAGGGGCCGTACGGCGACGAGGCGGTCCTCGGCGTCCTCGCCGACGGCGCCTACCTCGGCGAGTCCTCCCTGATCCACGAGGACGCCACCTGGGAGTGGACCGCCAGGGCCGCCACCGCCTGCACGGTCCTGGAGCTCACCCGGGCCGACGTGCGGAACCTCGCGGACCGGGCCGGCTCGCTCGCCGCCCACCTCGCCACCGTCGCCGCCCTGCCCGAGCAGCGCACCAACAACTACGGCGAGGCCGCCATCGACCTCTCCGCCGGCCACGTCGGCGAGGCCGTCGTCCCGCACACGTACGTCGACTACGACGCCTCCCCCCGCGAGTACGAGCTGAGCGTCGCCCAGACCGTGCTGAAGGTCCACAGCCGCGTCGCCGACCTCTACAACCAGCCGATGAACCAGACCGAGCAGCAGTTGCGGCTCACGGTCGAGGCGCTCCGCGAGCGCCAGGAGTACGAGCTCGTCAACAACAAGGAGTTCGGCCTCCTCTCCAACTGCGACTACGGGCAGCGGATCCAGCCGCACGACGGCGCCCCCAGCCCGGACGACATGGACGAGCTGCTCTCCCGCCGCCGGGGCTCCAAGATGTTCCTCGCCCACCCGCGCGCCATCGCCGCCTTCGGGCGCGAGCTCAACAAGCGCGGTCTGGTGCCCGAGACCATCGACGTCAACGGCAACCGCATCCCGACCTGGCGCGGCGTGCCCATCTACCCGTGCAACAAGATCCCGGTCTCGGACGCCCGTACGACCTCGATCATCTGCATGCGTACGGGCGAGGCCGACCAGGGCGTGATCGGCCTGCACCAGACCGGCATCCCCGACGAGATCGAGCCCAGCCTCTCCGTCCGCTTCATGGGCATCGACGAGCAGGCGATCATCTCCTACCTGGTCACCGCCTACTACTCGGCGGCGGTCCTCGTCCCGGACGCGCTCGGCGTCCTGGAGAACGTCGAGGTCAGCCGCTGGCGCTGAGCCCGCGGCGCCCGGGGGCGGGAGTGGACCCTCCCGCCCCCGGGCGTCCCCGGCCCGCCGCGGCGAACGACCGCCGTGAAGGACGCGAAGGAAGTGACCGTGACCATGACCAGCGCGGATGCCGCCACCGACGGCCAGGGGGCCGCGGCGCTCCTGGACCGGACGCGGACGGCCGTCCAGCCCCAGCTCCGCTCGACCGTCGAGACCCTGCCCGGTTCCATACGCCGGGTCGCGATGTACCACTTCGGCTGGGAGCACGCCGACGGCTCCCCGGCCGCCGAGCAGGCGGGCAAGGCCATCCGGCCCGCCCTCGTCCTCGCCGCCGCCCGCGCGCTCGGCGCCGAGGAGGCCGGGGCCGTGAAGGCCGCGGTCGCGGTGGAGCTCGCGCACAACTTCACCCTGCTCCACGACGACATCGTCGACGGGGACCCGACCCGGCGCCACCGGCCCACCGCCTGGACGGTGTTCGGCATCCCGGACGCGCTGATCGCGGGCGACGCGATGAGCGCGCTCGCCCTGCGGCTGCTCGCCGAGGACCCGCATCCCGCATCGGCGGCCGCCTCCGCGCGCCTCGCGGCCTGCGTCATCGAACTCTGCGCGGGGCAGCAGACGGACTGCGCCTTCGAGCAGCGCGGTCCGCGCGAGATCTCCCTCGACGAGTGCACGGCCATGGCCGTCGCCAAGACCGGGGCGCTGCTCGGCTGCGCCTGCGCCCTCGGCGCGCTCTACGCGGGCGCGGACGAGGAGGAGGTCGCGGCGATGGACGCCTTCGGCCGGGAGGCGGGCCTCGCCTTCCAGCTGATCGACGACCTCATCGGCATCTGGGGGGACCCGGAGCGCACGGGCAAGCCGGCCGGGGCCGACCTGACCGCCCACAAGAAGTCGCTGCCCGTGGTGGCGGCGCTCACCTCCGGGACCCCGGCGGGGGAGGAGCTGGCCGAGCTGTACTCCCGCCCGCTCCACGACGTGGCGGAGGTGCGGGCGGCGGCGGACGCGGTGGAGCGGGCCGGCGGGCGCGACTGGGCCCAGGTGCAGGCGGCCGAGCACATGGGCCGCGCCGTCGAGCACCTGGCGCGGGCGGTCCCGGACCTGGCGGCCGCGGGGGACCTGCTGGCCCTGGCGGAGTTCGTCACCAGGCGCACGCGCTGAGCTCCGTCCCACTGGCAGTAGAGGCAGTGGAGGCAGTGGAGGCAGTAGAGGCAGCGGAGGCAGGCAGCAGGGGCAGCAGAGGCGGTGAGGACGCGAAGGCGGTAAAAGGGCTTGCGTAACCACTACACCTGAACCACTATGGCTGGCGTGGTTGCGGGCGTGGCCCGCTCCTCAGGCCTCTCCGAAGAGGGGGCCCCGACGAGAGGACCGGTTTGCGCAAGCTCACTTACTACATCGCCTGTACGATCGACGGCTTCATCGGCGACCCCGAGGGCGACGCATCGTCCATGTACAAGTACGTGGACGAGGCGTACCTCCAGTGGATGAACGCCTCGTACCCGGAGACCGTCCCCACCCAGGGCCGGGAGGCCCTCGGCATCGACGGCCCCAACGAGCGCTTCGACACGGTGATCCAGGGGATGGGCTCGTACCGGATCGCCCTGGACGTGGGCATCACCAGCCCCTACAACCACCTGCGCGAGCTCGTCGCCACCCACTCCCTGGCCGAGTCGCCCCACCCGAACGTCGAGCTGATCCACGACGACCTCGTCGGCCGCGTCCGCGAACTCAAGGCCGAGGAGGGCCCGCTGGACATCTGGCTCTGCGGCGGCTCCACCGTCGCCGGCGCACTCGTCGACGAGATCGACGAGCTGATCATCAAGACCTACCCGCAGGTGTACGGCAGCGGCATGCCGATGTTCGGCGTCGGGTTCGAACCCCGGGACTTCGAACTGGACGACGTCCGCGCCTTCGACAACGGCGTGCTCGTCCGCCGGTACTCCAGGAAGCGGTAGCGCCCGCGTACGGAGGCGGGGGCGGACGGGGGCCGTGGGGCGCGGAAGCCGCGACCCCGCATGCGACCGGCAAGAACGACGAGATCGGGAGAAGTCCGGCCACCGGGTGGCCGGGCGCGCGGTGGAGCCGGTCATACCGCTACAGTCCGCGCATGTCATCGGAGTCGACAGAAGTCTGGACCGGCTGGTACCGGGACCGCAGCGGCGCGGAAGCGATCGTCATCACGGCCGACGGGCGGCGCGTAGCCGTCCGGATCAGGGGGACCGAGTACGCGGGCGAGAGCTTCGCCGCGCTCGTCGCCGCCGACGGGCAGGCCCTCACCGGCTGCGTCCTGGAGTGGGACCTGCCGCTCCCCGTCGTCGTGGACGGCGTCTCCCAGCAGGCCACGCTGAGCTGCCTGCTGACGCTCGGCGAGCGGTCCGACCTCAGCCTCGCGCTGCACTACGGCGGCGCCGCCTTCGAGGCGTGCGTCGCGGGCGGCGACTTCGAGGGGGCCCTCGCCCGGGTCCGGCGCCAGCTGCCGCCCGGCGCGGACTTCGGCCGGCCCCTCCTCCAGCCGGCCTGACGGCCGAAGGGCCTGCGGAAACGGGAACAGGGCCGGGACCGGAAACGGGAACAGGGCCGGAAACGGGAACGGGAACGGCGGCGCCCGGGGAGGGACGCCGCCGTCGTACTCGTACCCCGGCTCCGTCAGTTCTTGAAGGCCGAGGCGAGGCCGTAGCGCCACAACTGGTCGACGCGCGCCCGCTCCTGCGCGTTCGGCTGGGCGTTCCGGCAGGACGGGCCGGGGCCGCCGCCCGACATCAGCTCGCTGCACGGACCGCTGTAGCGGTCCGGAAGGCCGAGGACGTGCCCGGTCTCGTGGGCGGTCACCCGGGTCGAGTCGTACTGCTGGTTCTGCCGGTAGTCGAGGAAGATGTAGCCGCTGCCGTGGCCGTCGGTGCTGGCGTACGAGCCGCGGGAGTCGTTCCCCTCGTAGTAGCGGAAGTCGGGGTTGCTGCCCTCGACGAGCCGGACGTTCACCACCGAGCTGTTCCATATCTGGGTCGAGCGGGCGATCTGGGTGCGGAAGCTCGGCGCGTTGGCGGCGCTGTAGACGACGGTGACGGCGGCCGCGCCGGGGGCGGCGGCCCGCTTCTTCGCCACCGACTTCACGACGGCGTCGAAGAAGGCCTGGTTGGCCCGGGCCTCCTCGGCCGAACCGGCGTACGCCACGGCGGCGGCGCCGGCGGACGCGGGCCGGTCGTCGGGCGCGGCGACGGCCGGGGCCGCGCCGAGCGAGGCGGCGAGACCGAGGCCGAGGGCGGTGGTCAGCGCGGCTTCGAGGACCTTGGGATGACGCATGGGGGGGCTCCTCCTGTGTGGGGTTGGGGAGAGTCTGGAGGGAGCCGGGGCGTACGGGGATGATGCCAACCACCGATAGCCCCACCGCATCACCGCCCCCCTTCCTGTCAACGGCCTTGGAATGAAAGGTGATCGAGGGGTTCCGGGTATCTGGTGCGTCTCAGGGAGCCGCCCTACCCTCGGGGCATGGAGCTGGAGGTGAGACATCTGCGCGCGCTCTGCGCCATCGCGGACGCGGGCAGCCTGCACAAGGCGGCGCGGCAACTGGGCATGAGCCAGCCCTCGTTGACCACCCAACTGCGCCGGATCGAGAACTCCCTGGGCGCCGAGCTCTTCTCGCGCGGCCGCACCGGCTGCCGCCCCACCCCGCTCGGCCGCTCGCTGCTCAGCCGGGCCCGCCCCCTGGTCGCGGACATGGCCGCGCTCGTCACCGAGACCCGGGCCGCGGCCGCCCGCGCGGCCGGTCCCGGGCTCCGCGTCGGCTCCACCGCCAGCCGGGCCCTCCCGGGCTGGCTGCGCCGGCTCCGCCAGCGGCTCCCCGGCACCGAGGTCGGCCTGCGGGTGGACGTCTCCGCCCACGCGCTGCTCCGCATGGTCGCCGCCGGTCAGCTCGACGTCGCCTTCGTGCACGAGGTGGAGGGCTGTCCCCTACAGGTCCCCGAGGGCCTCACGGAGCGGGTCCTGGTCGCCCGCGAACCGCAGTTCGTCTCCATGGCCCGCGACCACCCGGCCGCAGCCCGGCCCGTCGTGGACCTCGCCGACCTCGCGGACGACCACTGGATGGTCGACCCGACCGTCGACGGCGAATGGGACGGCCTGCGGCGGGTCCTGCACGCCGCCGGCATCGACCCGCCGCTGCTGCACGGCGACTACCACACGGCCGCCTCGCTCATCGTCCTCGGGGAAGCCGTCGCCCCCTGCCAGCCGACCTCGGGCCCGCGCGACGACATGGCCGTCCGTCCCCTGCGCGGCGACCCCCTGGCCGTACGCCTCCTCCTGTACGCGCGCCCGGGCGCGCCGCTCGACGTCCTGTACGCGGAACTCGCCGCTTCCTACCGCGAGGCGGCCCTGCGGGCGGCCCCGTACCGCGAGTGGTTACGGAGCCGGGGGACGACGGCGGAGGTGTGGGTGGGCCCGTGCCTGACGGCGGTGTGAGCGTCCGGGGAGAGCTTTGCGGGTTCTGTGGAGCGCCCCGGAGGCCCTGCGGCACACTCCAGCAGCCCTGCGACGCGCCCCGGGGGTCCTGCGATGCGCCTCGAAAGCCCCGCGACGCGCCCCGGAAGTCCCGTGGCGCGGCCGTCGCGCGTCGCCGCACACTCGCCGGATGATCGTTCTGCACCCCGTCCTGGAGGGCCACCCCGCCGACGGCTTCGGCCTGTGGCCGGTGGCGGCTCCGGACCGGATGCGCGGCCCGGCGGCGAACGTCCGAGCGTCTCGTACTCCCCGACCGGTTCGGCCCGTGGTGCTCCCCGCCCGCCGTTGGGATCAGTCCAGTGGCGGCCAGGGCCCGTCCAGCAGGCGGCCCGCCTCCTCGACGATCCGTTCCGCCAGGTGTTCCCGGGCTCCCCGCCGGATCGCCGCCGGGTCGTTGTGGGCGTCGGTCCTCTCGACCAGTGGCTTGAGCTGCCGAGGGCGGGCCAGTGCGTTCCATCCTTCGTACGCGATCAGGTCGCCGCCGGCGCCGGGGTCCAGGCTGCCGTTCACGATCAGATGGAGCCACCAGCGGACGAGCTCCCAGCGGGCCGCCTCCCACGGGAGGTCGGTGGTGTCGGACGGGAGTTCCTGGAGCAGGCCGAGTTCGCCCAGCACCTGGTCGAAAAGGGCGTCGGCCTGCTCGTGCTCGGAGCGGGACAGGCCGGCGAGGAGGGGAAGGGACTCCGTCTCGACGTCGAGGACCAGGGCCGTGAGGCCGGCTTCAACGAGCTGCTCGGGGTGGTGTCGGCGGCCGATCAGGCGTTCCAGGGCCAGCATCCGGATGCAGTCGACGGCCTCCTGCGCGGTCACGGCGTACGGAGAGAACGGCGTGGGCGCGGTGACGTCGACACCCGGCCCGCCCTCCACGAAGTACGACCAGAAGTCGACGGTCGCGTGGGCGCGGAGGCCGCTCGGCCGGCCGGCGAATTCGTGGTGGACGTAGTCGGCGAGGTCGTTCCCGTACAGGATGATGTCGGTCTGGTGGACGGACAGCACGGGATGGCCGTGCTCGCCCGCCGTGCCGGGCAGGTAACGGTGCCCGTAGACCGGGACCAGCCGCGGCGCGCTCTCCAGTTCGTTCCTCGCGGCGCGCAGTGCCTCGGACGTCTCCGCCGGCCTCGACGGCCAGGCAGGATGCCAGAACCGGTTGTGCTCCACGTCGAAGAGCACGCCCTCCACCGGCCGCGCCAGGCGCCCGGCCAGGTCCTCGGGGTCGCCGTCGCGCCAGTCGGGCCAGCCCGACGAGCCCCGCGGGAGCCCGGCGGCGAGGAAGACCCGGTGGTCCGCCGCGAAGGTGAAGCCGAACCGTGTCTCGACCGCGTCGAGCTCCTGCTCGGTGAGGCCCGGACCGATTTCGGTTCGAAGCATCCCCTGCAGGGCGCGGGCGGCTTCCGGGGTCAGTCGTGGGGGCGGCGGTGTGTGCACGCCTGCCAGCGTAGTGAGCGGTACGGCCGCACAGGCCGGGAGGTCGGTGGCGACCGGGCGCACCGGCGCTCGGGGTGACGGTTCGAAGACCGCCTCCCCGTCGGCTCCCGGTTGATCTCGAAACTGGAAGCGGCCCGCTCGATCATTCCGAGCGGGCCGCCTCACTTGCCCTCTGACCTGCTGTGGAGCGCAGGGTATGAGGTGTGCGGATCAGGCCTTCTTCGTCTCCCAGAAGATGCGGTCGATCTCGGCGATGAGCTCCAGCGCCTTCTCGCCCGTCTTCGGGTCCGTCGACGCCTTGGCGGCCGAGAGGGCCTTCAGGGTGTCGTTGACCAGCTGGTTGAGCTCGGGGTACTTCTCGAAGTGCGGGGCCTTGAAGTAGTCGCTCCAGAGCACCGAGACGTGGTGCTTGGCGAGCTCCGCGCGCTGCTCCTTGATGACCGTGGCGCGGGCCCGGAAGTGCGGGTCCTCGTTGGCCTGGTACTTCTCCTGGACAGCCTTGACGGACTCGGCCTCGATGCGGGCCTGGGCCGGGTCGTACACGCCGCACGGGAGGTCGCAGTGGGCGCTGACCTTCACCTTGGGGGCAAACAGGCGGGAGAGCATTGAGCCGTCCTTCCTCGTGATCGTCTTCTCAGGTGGGACATTACTCGGTGAGAAGGGCGTTTTCTCGGGCGCCCCCGGGGGCTTAGGTCAAAAGTCCAGGGTCACCATGGGACTCGTGTACGAGTGGACGAGCGGACGAGCGGACCGGAGGGTCCGCGCGCGGGCGGATCGGGAGGTGCCGGATGAGCGGGTCGGGGCGGGAGCGGGCGGCGGAGGCCGGGGCTCCGTTCGGGATCGCCGAGGTGACGGGGGTGTCGATGGTGCCCACGCTGCTGCACGGGGACCGGCTGCTCGTGCACTACGGCGGGCGGCTGCGGCCCGGGAGCGTGGCCGTGCTGCGCCACCCGCTCCAGCAGGACCTGCTCGTCGTGAAGCGTCTGATCGAGCGACGCGACGGCGGCTGGTGGGTGCTCGGCGACAACCCGGACGCCGAGGGGGACAGCCGGGTCTTCGGAGCCGTACCGCCCGAACTCGTGCTCGGGCGGGTCCGGGCGCGGTACCGGCCGGTGACGCCGGGGCGTCAGCGTTCGGCCGGAGTGGTGCTCTCCTGGCTCTTCTCGGCGGTCAGGCCGGTGGGGTCGCGGTCGGCGCGGTCCGTGTGGTCCGTCCGCTCGGCCTCCAGGCGCTTGCGGGCCCGGTAGGCGGCCACGTTCGCGCGGGTCGCGCAGCGGTCCGAGCAGTAGCGCCGTGAGCGGTTGGTGGAGGTGTCCAGGTAGGCGTTGCGGCAGGGCGGCGCCTGGCAGAGGCCGAGCCGGTCCGCGCCGAACTCGGTGAGGTGGAAGGCGAGGCCCATCGCGCAGATGGCCGCGTACCCCGTCGTCGCGTTCGAGGAGTGGTCCGCGAGGTGCATGTGCCAGCGCGGCCGGCCCTCCTCGTCCAGGAAGTCGTGGCCCGAGATCTGGGGGCTGACCGGGAACTCCAGGAGCAGGGAGTTCAGGAGGTCCACGGCCCCCGTGTGGTCGCCCTCGTCGGCCGCCGTGAAGACCGCCCGCAGCCGGGCCCGGATCGCGCGGAAGCGGGGCACGTCCGCCTCGGTGACCCGCCGGGCCATCTGGGAGGCCTCGCCGAAGAGGTCCCGCACCACCTCGACCGAGGACAGGGCGTCCTTGCCGCGGGTCGGCTCCTCGGTGTTGACCAGACGCACGGCGAAATCCGAGTAATGGGCCAGTTCCACTTGTAGTCCTTACTTCGGCGGGCTAGTGTCTCGGTCGAAGGGGTAACGGTTGTTTCCCCTTCGAGGGTATTACGAAGTGGGGAGGGTGCGGCGATGACCGGAACCGACTGGGCGGCCTGGCAGCAGAGCTGGGACCGTCAGCAGGAGTGGTACATGCCGGACCGCGAGGAGCGGTTCCGCGTGATGCTCGACATGGTCGAGGCGCTGGTGGGGCCGGAGCCCCGCGTCCTCGACCTCGCGTGCGGTACGGGAAGTATCACGGATCGGCTCCTCAAGAGGTTCCCGAAGGCGACCAGTACCGGCGTCGACCTCGACCCCGCCCTCCTCGCCATCGCCGAGGGGTACTTCGCCGGGGACGAGCGCGTCGCCTTCGTGACCGCCGACCTCAAGGACCCCGCGTGGGCCGCGGGCCTGCCGTACAACTCGTACGACGCCGTCCTCACCGCCACCGCCCTGCACTGGCTCCACAGCGAGCCCCTCGCCACCCTCTACGGGCAGCTCGCCGGGCTCGTCCGGGACGGCGGCGTCCTCATGAACGCCGACCACATGATCGACGGATCCACGCCCCGCATCAACGCCGCCGAGCGCGCCCGGCGCCACGCGCGCATGGACCGCGAGAAGGCCGCCGGCGTCCTCGACTGGGCCGACTGGTGGGCCCTCGCCGCGAAGGACCCCGTCCTGGCCGGGCCCACCGCCCGCCGCTTCGAGATCTACGGCGAGCACGCCGACGGCGACATGCCCTCCCCGCGCTGGCACGCCGACACCCTGCGCGCCGCCGGCTTCGGCGAGGCCCGGACCGTCTGGGCCTCGCCCTCCGACACCCTGCTCCTCGCCGTGAAGTAGCCGCCGGGTACGCGGGAAGGGGCGGTACGGGAGATCCCGTACCGCCCCTTCCCGTACGCCCTTACAGCACCTTGGACAGGAACGCCTTCGTCCGGTCGTGCTGCGGGTTGCCCAGGACGTCGCGCGGGTTGCCCGACTCGACCACCACGCCGCCGTCCATGAAGACCAGCGAGTCGCCGACCTCGCGGGCGAAGCCCATCTCGTGCGTGACGACGACCATCGTCATGCCCGACTCGGCCAGGTCCCGCATGACGTCGAGGACGTCACCGACCAGCTCCGGGTCGAGCGCCGAGGTCGGCTCGTCGAAGAGCATCAGCTTCGGCTCCATCGCCAGCGCGCGGGCGATCGCCACGCGCTGCTGCTGGCCGCCGGAGAGCTGCGACGGGTAGTTCCCCGTCTTGTCCCGCAGGCCGACCCGGTCGAGCAGGCGCTCGGCGCGCTCGCGCGCCACCGCCTTCGACTCGCCCTTCACCTGGATGGGCGCCTCCATGACGTTGCCCAGGGCCGTCATGTGCGGGAAGAGGTTGAAGCGCTGGAAGACCATGCCGATGTCGCGGCGCTGGAGCGCGACCTCGCTGTCCTTCAGCTCGTAGAGCTTGTCGCCCTTCTGCCGGTACCCCACCAGGTGCCCGTCGACCGAGAGCCGGCCGGCGTCGATGCGCTCCAGGTGGTTGATGCAGCGCAGGAAGGTCGACTTGCCGGAGCCGGACGGGCCGACCAGGCAGAAGACCTCGCCGTTGCGGACCTCCAGGTCGATGCCCCGGAGGATGTGGGCGGCGCCGTAGGACTTGTGGACGCCTTCGGCCTTGACCATGGGCTCGCCGGTCATCCGGACACCGCCGATCGCTTGAAGGTGGTCAGGTTCGCCTTGACCCGCTGCCAGGGGGTGGGCGGCAGGTTGCGGGTCGAACCGCGGGAGAAGCGACGCTCCAGGTAGTACTGGCCGACGCTGAACACGCTGGTCAGCGCCAGGTACCAGATGGAGGCGACGAACAGCATCTCCATCACGGCGCCGGCCGTGCTGCCGATGTTCGACGAGGCCCGCAGCAGTTCGGTGTACTGCACGGCCGAGACCAGCGACGAGGTCTTCAGCATGTTGATGAACTCGTTGCCCGTCGGCGGCACGATCACCCGCATGGCCTGCGGGAGGACGATCCGGCCCATGGTCTTCGTCTGGGACATGCCGAGCGCGTGCGCCGCCTCGGTCTGGCCCTCGTCGACGGACTGGATGCCGGCCCGGACGATCTCCGCCATGTAGGCGCCCTCGTTCAGGCCGAGGCCGAGCAGGGCCACCATGAACGGCGTCATGACGTCCACGGTCTCGTTCTTGTAGATCGGCCCGAGGTCGATGTACTGGAAGATCAGCGACAGGTTGAACCAGACGAGCAGCTGCACGTAGACCGGCGTGCCGCGGAAGAACCAGATGTAGAGCCAGGCCACCGCGCCGGTGACCGGGTTCTTGGAGAGCCGCATCACGGCGAAGAGGACGCCGAGGACGAGGCCGAGCGCCATCGAGGCGACGCTGATGAGGATGGTGTTCCACAGGCCGCTGATGATCGACGGGTCGAACACCTTGTCCCACACCGTGTCCCAGATGACGTTGCCCTGGGAGAAGGCGTAGACCAGCCAGCCGAGGAGGACCACGACCACCACGGCGCTGACCCAGCGCCCGTAGTGCCGCACGGGTACGGCCTTGATCGCCTCGTACGGGGTGGAGCCCGCGGGGTCGGACCCGGCCGGAGCGGCGGCCGGGTCCTTGTGGATCTTGTCAGTCATGACGACTGCCCTTCAGTGGTGCGACGAGGTCACTTGCCGGCGTTGACGGTGGCCGACTTGACCGCGCTGTCCTCGACGTCCCACTTCTTCAGGACCTCGGCGTAGGAGCCGTCCTTGATGATGGCGTCGAGCGCTTCCTTGATCGCGTCACGCAGCTGGGGCTTGTCCTTGGAGACGCCGATGCCGAAGAGGCCGACGTCGCTCTGGCTGCCGACGACCTCGAAGTCGTTGCCGCCGCCCGAGGTCTTCGCGATGTACGCGGCCACCGGGTAGTCGTTCAGGTCGGCGACCGCGCCGCCGGCCTTGACGCGGGTCTGCGCCTCGGCGTCGGTGTCGAAGGCCTGGATCGTCAGCTTCTTGTCGCCGCACTTGGCGGCCTGCGCCTTGAAGGTGTCCTCGTAGATCGTGCCGCGCTGGACGGCCACGGTCTTGCCGCAGAGGTCGTCGAGGGAGTTGATGCCCTGCGGGTTGCCCTTCTTGACCAGGAGGGAGACGCCGGAGCTGAAGTAGTCGACGAAGTCGATGCCCTTGCCGATCTTCTTCCCGGCGTCGTCCAGGCCCTCCTGGCGCTTCTTGTTGTCCGTCATCGAGGACATGATCAGGTCCTGGCGACCGCTGTAGATCGAGGTGATCAGGCCGTCGAAGGTGCCCGAGACGAACTCCAGCCTGACGCCGAGCTGCTTGCTCAGGGCCTGGGCGATGTCGGGGTCGACGCCGACGATCTTGCCGCCCTCGGTGAACTCCATCGGGGCGTACGAGGCGTCCGTGCCGACCTTGATGACGCCGGACTTCTGGATGTCGGCCGGGAGCTTCGAGAAGAGCGGCGCGTTGGAGGCGGGCTTCTGGGAGGGCGAGGTGCCCTCCGCCGAGCCGCCCTCGGTCTGGTCGCCACAGGCGGTCAGCAGCATGGAGCCGGCGACCGCGATGGCGGCGACCGCGGCAAGACGGGAGGTGCGGGTCTTGGCGGCGGTCGTACAGCGCGTGGAGCGTGCGGTCATGGTCGGGTTCCTCCGGCGTATCAGGGAGATGCCAGGTGGCCACGTACGCATCTTCGAGTGTCGCGGCCTCGTGTGATTACGGCATCTTGCCATTCGGACTGCCTCAAACCGACGGCCACGGATGTCAAAATCGGGTAACGGGTGACCCCCGAATCACGACAGACCGCTCCATCAGGGCCGCACCTTCTGCGGAATCCCTTCCGCGACACCGGAAAATCTCCGGTGGATCTCGCCATTCGGACGACGGGAAGGCCGCCAATCGGGTGCCCTGGGCATCTATGCGGACATCGTGTGACGTGTCATCACTCGACCGTGCCCGGATGCTCTCGGTATGAGTCGTGTCACCGAACGGGTATGGACTCGTCTGCGGTGCCGTCCGTCCGGTAAGAAGGATCCTTACACCCCTCATCCGGGGCTCAGGGCGCGTTGTGCGGCGCGCCCGAGCGGCTGCCCGACCAGGCGGCCGCGGTGCCTCCCCACCCCTCCCGAACCGGGAGCGGCCACCCTCAAATGAAACAGACTCAAGGGGTCAACCCAATGGCAGCGGAGATCGTCAACCCTCACAACGACAGCGGTACGGAAGCTCCCGAGGAGCCCTTCGATCCTGTCTTCGCCCTCCACCGGGGCGGCAAGATGGCCGTGCAGGCCACCGTCCCCGTCCGGGACAAGGACGACCTGTCCCTCGCGTACACCCCCGGCGTCGCCAAGGTGTGCACCGCGATCGCCGAGCAGCCCGAACTGGTCAACGACTACACCTGGAAGTCCCAGGTCGTCGCGGTCGTGACCGACGGCACCGCGGTGCTCGGCCTCGGCGACATCGGCCCGGAGGCCTCCCTCCCGGTCATGGAGGGGAAGGCCATCCTCTTCAAGCAGTTCGGCGGCGTGGACGCGGTCCCGATCGCCCTCGCCACCACCGACACCGACGAGATCGTCGAGACCGTCGTCCGGCTCGCCCCCTCCTTCGGCGGCGTGAACCTGGAGGACATCTCGGCCCCGCGGTGCTTCGAGATCGAGCGCAAGCTCCAGGAGCGCCTCGACATCCCGGTCTTCCACGACGACCAGCACGGCACCGCGATCGTCACGCTCGCGGCCCTGCGCAACGCGGCGAAGCTGACCGACCGGAACCTCGGCAACCTGCGCGCGGTCATCTCCGGCGCCGGTGCGGCCGGTGTCGCGATCGCGAAGTTCCTCCTGGAGGCCGGCCTCGGCGACGTCGCCGTCGCCGACCGCAAGGGCATCGTCAGCCGTGACCGCGAGGACCTCACGGACGTCAAGCGCGAGCTGGCCGAGATCACCAACAAGGCGGGTCTGACCGGCTCCCTGGAGGACGCCCTGGCCGGCGCCGACGTCTTCATCGGCGTCTCCGGCGGCACCGTCCCCGAGGCGGCCGTCGCCACCATGGCCCCGAACGCCTTCGTGTTCGCCATGGCGAACCCGAACCCCGAGGTGCACCCCGACGTCGCGCACAAGTACGCGGCCGTCGTGGCGACCGGCCGTTCGGACTACCCGAACCAGATCAACAACGTCCTCGCGTTCCCCGGCATCTTCGCCGGCGCGCTCCAGGTCCGGGCCTCCCGGATCACCGAGGGCATGAAGATCGCCGCGGCGAACGCGCTCGCGGACGTGGTCGGCGACCAGCTCGCCGCCGACTACGTGATCCCGTCGCCGTTCGACGAGCGGGTCGCCCCGGCCGTCACCGCCGCGGTCGCCGCCGCCGCCCGCGCCGAGGGCGTCGCCCGCCGCTGACGCGCCTCCGGCACCACCGAAGGGCCCCGTTCCGGACACCGGGACGGGGCCCTTCGGGGTACGACGGGAGGCCCCGCCGCGCGGGCGCTCGTATACGGGTTTGTGCGGGGGTGTGTATGTGTGCATACGGGTGCGTATACAGGCGCGTAGGCGGGTGCGTATACGGGTGCGCATACGGGCGCATGTACAGGTTCGTATACGGGTGTACGCGGGGACGGCCCCGGTGCGCAGGTGCTCATACGGAGCGGGCCGCGGTGTCCAGGGGCCGTCGGGCGACACGGGTCACACCGGGGCGTGGTTCCCCCGCCCGCCCGCGCGCCCTAGGGTCGGGGCCATGTTCGCTGCCTACGCCGCCCGAATCGACCGTGACCAGCCGCTGAACGGCCTTGAGTTGGGCGAACGCCCCGAACCCGAGGAGCGGGCCGGCTGGACCACCGTGACCGTCAAGGCCGCCTCGCTCAACCACCACGACCTGTGGTCGCTGCGCGGAGTGGGCCTTCCCGAGGAGAAGCTGCCGATGATCCTCGGCTGCGACGCCGCCGGCATCGACGAGGACGGCAACGAGGTCGTCCTGCACTCCGTGATCGGCCAGACGGGTCACGGCGTCGGCCCGGACGAGCCCCGGTCCATCCTCACCGAGCGTTACCAGGGCACCTTCGCCGAGCGGGTCACCGTCCCCCGCTGGAACGTGCTGCCCAAGCCGAAGGAGCTCTCCTTCGAGGAGGCCGCCTGCCTGCCCACCGCCTGGCTGACCGCGTACCGCATGCTCTTCACCAACGCCGGTGTACGGCCCGGGGACTCGGTCCTCGTGCAGGGCGCCGGCGGCGGCGTGGCCACCGCCGCGATCGCCCTCGGCAAGGCGGCCGGCCTGCGGGTCTTCGCCACCAGCCGCGACGAGGAGAAGCGCAAGCGGGCCGTCGAACTGGGCGCCGTCGAGGCGTACGAGCCGGGCGCGCGGCTCCCGGGGCGGGTGGACGCGGTCATCGAGACCGTCGGCGCCGCGACCTGGTCCCACTCGGTCAAGTCGCTGCGGCCGGGCGGCACGCTCGTCATCTCGGGCGCCACCAGCGGCGACCGGCCCTCGCACGCCGAGCTGACCCGGATCTTCTTCCTGGAACTGAAGGTCGTCGGCTCCACGATGGGCTCCAAGGACGAGCTGGAGGACCTGCTGGCCTTCTGCGCGGCCACCGGCGTCCGGCCGGTCATCGACGACGTCCTGCCCCTCGACCGGGCGCGGGAGGGCTTCGAGAAGATGGCCGCGGGCGACCTCTTCGGCAAGGTCGTCCTGACGACCTCCTGAAGTTCTCCCGACGACCTCTTGATGACTCGTCAGTCGTGCTGATGGGATCTCCGGCACGCGCACCCCGAACACACCGACGTGCCGGAGGTCCCCCTTGCCGCGAACCACCTGGTCCACCACCTGGCGAACCGCTCTCCTCGCGAGCGCCGTCGCCGCCGCGCTGCTCGCCCCGACGGCCGCCCGCGCGGAGACCGGGGACGGGGCCGGACGCACGGCCGGCGCCGGCATCCCCGCCCTCACCGACGAGCACGGCCGCGCCCTCACCCTGCGCGGCTGGAACGTCGAGGACAAGGCGAACCGCGGCGACGCCGCCCTCTCGGCCGTCACCGAGAAGCACTTCCGCGACATGCGGGCCAAGGGCTTCAACTTCGCCCGCCTCCTGGTCTTCTGGGACGACCTGGAGCCCCGGCCCGGCCAGTACAGCCAGGCCTACCTGCGGAAGATCGAACGCATCCTGGACTGGGCGGAGAAGCACGACGTCAAGGTCCTCGTCGACGCCCACCAGGACGTCTTCGGCCCCGCGTTCGGCCACCGGGGCATCCCCGCGTGGGCGACCAGGACCGACGGGCTGCCCTTCACCCCGCGCCCGGACGACTGGTTCTCCGAGTACTTCGAGCCCGCCGTCCAGCGGGCCTTCACCCACCTGTACGAGGACGAGGACCTGCGGCGCGCCCAGGCCCGCATGTGGCGGGTGCTCGCCGACCGCCTCGACGGCCACCCGGCCCTCCTCGGCTACGACCTGATCAACGAGCCGATGGGTGAGGTCCGGGAGGGCGAGGACCTGGCCACGGCGGCGCGGCGCATCGAACGGGACCAGCTCACCCCCCTCTACAACCGGCTCGCGGACGCCGTCCGCACGGTCGACCGGGACGCCTGGATCTTCGTCGAGCCGACGCCCGTCGTGGGCGAGGGCGTGCCTACCGGGCTCGGCCGGATCCACGACCCGAAGGTCGTCTACGCCCCGCACTTCTACAACACCGGCATGGAGGCCGGCGCCGACTACGACCCCGCCGCCGGCTGGATCGAGAGCTACGAGCGGGCGGTCACCCGCTACCCCGAGCAGTACGAGGTGCCCGTGGTGGTGGGGGAGTGGGGGCCGCTCAACAACTCCCTGCCGAACATGAACCGCTTCTACCGCGACGCGATGTCCTCCCTCGGCCGCTACGGCTCCGGCTGGGCGGGATACGTGTGGTGCTACGGCGGCGGCTACTGCGCGGTCGACGGCACCGGCGCCTTCCGCACCAACAAGGAACTGACCGCCGAGCCGTACGCGGAGGCGGTCGCGGGCCGGGTCCGCTCCGCCGCGTACGACTCAGGGGCCGGGGTCTACCGCCTCACGTACGACGCCGCCGGGCGCCGTGGTCCCCGGGTCACCGAACTCTCCCTGCCGCCCGGCGACTGGCGGGTGACGGTCCGGGGCGCGGCCCTCGTCCTCCGCGAGGAGCGTGGCCGGGCCCGGGTCCTCGCGGCCCCGGACGCGCGCGTGACGGTCACGGTCACCCGCCGCTGACGCCGGGCAGCTGCCGTCGGGCCGGTGCCGCCGGGCCGGTGCCGCCGGGTGAGTGCCGTCGGGCCGCCGGTGCCTGCGGCCCGTCCCGCGCCGGCAGTCCGCCCCGCCCGGCCGGGTGCCCCGTCCTACCGCCGCCCCGTCGCCCTTCGCTCCCGGTCGCTCACCCCTTCCGCTCGGGGTGCAGCAGGCCCGTGATGCGGTGGGCCGCCGTCGAGAGGTGGCGGCGGGTCTCGGCCAGCTGCTCCGGGGTCACCCCGTGGTCCCGGGCCGCGTCCCGGATCTCGTCGCGGAAGCGGTCGAGGAGCCGGTCGAGGTCGCGGGCCGGGTCGCCCGAACCCTCCGCGTCCCGCGCCCACTCCGGCGCCTCGTCGGCCGGGGCCGCCGTGAACGGCGGCTCCCGGTCGGCGGCGCCGGCGGCCTTCGGATGGGTCGTGCCCGTCACCAGGTCACCGAGCTGGGCCGTGATGCCGGAGATCCCCTCCCAGACCCCCTTGGGCCAGTCGCCCCGCGAGAAGCGGTCCTGGACCTCCTCCTGGACCTGCTGTGCGATCCGCTGGAACTCCTTCGCCTGGCGGCGCGCCGACCGGGCCTCCGCGCGGGCCTCGCGGGCCTGCTGCTTCCACTCCTGCCCGACCCGGCGCAGCTCCTCCTTGGCGTCGGCGAAAGAGGAGGGCTCCGCCGTGCGGGCCCGGCCCGCCGCCGCGCGCATCTCGCTGCGGACCCGGCCGGCCGCGCCGCGCACGTCGTCGCGTATCTCCGCCGCCAGCTCCGACACCGACTCGCGGATCTCCCGCTCCAGGTCGTCCAGTTCGGCGCCGCGCCCGGCCAGTTCGGCGCGGCCCGCCTCGGTGATCGAGTAGACCTTCCGGCCCCCCTCGCTGGCGTGGGTGACGAGCCCCTCGGCCTCCAGCTTGGCCAGGCGGGGGTAGACCGTGCCGGCCGAGGGCGCGTAGAGGCCCTGGAAGCGCTCCTCCAGGAGTCTGATCACCTCGTATCCGTGGCGCGGGGCCTCGTCGAGCAGCTTGAGCAGGTAGAGGCGGAGGCGGCCGTGGGCGAAGACGGGCGGCATGTCAGAGCACCTTTCCGGTCGCGGAGGGGGTGGAGGAGGGGCCGGCGCCGGGGTCCTCGTCCGCCTCGGGGCGGCGGAGCAGGGCGATGGAGCCGGAGACGGTGGTGGCCTTGAGCGTGCCCCGGCCGGAGCCGAGGGTGCCGGTGACGGTCTTGGCGCCCCACTGGCCTCCCACCCGGAGGTCCTCGAAGGCGTTCGACACGGAGCCGCTCGTGGTGCTCGCCTCGACCCGGGCGTCGGCCGGGTGCGGGAGGCGGATGGCGACCTCGCCGGAGACGCTGGAGAGCCGGATGTCGGCGGGCGGGCCGTCGAGCCCGGCCGGATCGAGGTCGACGACCATGTCGCCGCTGATCGTCTCGGCCCGCACGGAGCCGCCGGCGCCCTCGATCACCGTCACGTCCCCGGTCATGGAGTTCGCGTGCAGGGCGCCCGTGACCGACTGGGCCTCCAGGCTCCCCGAGACGCTCTCCGCGCGGACCGGGCCGGAGAGCCCCAGGAGGGTGGTGTCGCCGCTGACGCCGCGCACCTCCGTACGCCCCCTGATGCCGGAGACGACGGCCTCGGCGCCGACCACGCCCACCTCGACGTCGACCCCCGCGGGGACGGCGACGGAGACGACGGCGCGGCGCCGGTACTCCTTGCGGTCGAACAGCTTGAGGACGTGCTTCCACTGGAGGTCCTCGTAGCCCACGGTGAGGGTCGAGCCGTCCTGCGACACGAGCAGCGGCGGGCCGTCGACCTCGGAGATCTCCACACGGGCCGCGTCCTCGTCCGTCCCCACCACGTTCACCGCGCCGTTGACGATGCGGATCCGCAGGCGCGTCACGGGGTCGGCCGGCGCCAGTTTCGTCGGCTCGGTGACGGACCACTCTGTCATGGTGCTGACCTCCCGTATCGGCAACGCAACATATCGCGTCTCTCGAAGCAACACGATATATCGCGGTCGAGTGAAGTCAACCCTGACTCTTCCCTGACGGGGTGGGGGTGAAAAGATCCCTTACGTGGACAAAATGACCTAGCGTGGGGTCGTGAACGCGACATCCGGACCGAAGCCCGCCGGGGCGCTGCTGCTCTGCCGCTCCGATCCCCCGGCGGTCCGGCCGCCGGCCCGGCTGCTCGGGGAACACCTGCTCCTCGCCCCCGCCGGCACCGGCTGGAGCGTCCTCGTACCGGAGGGGAAACCCTGGCTGCACGACGGGGAGCCGGTCGAACAGGTCGTCACCGGCTGGGCCACCGCCCTCGCCGTCCCGGCCGCCACCTGGCCCGTCGTCGCCCTGTGGTGGGACCGCGACCGGGCCGGGTTCACCCTCGCCGCCGGCTTCCGCCGCGCGGTCGGCTACACCTGGCTCGCGGACGGCACCCCCGTCGGCGAGGACGAGGCGCTGCGCACCTTCGCCGCCCGGCTCGGCCTCGACCCGGTCCTCGACGTCCAGGCCCTCGAACCGCTCGCCGCGCCCGACCCGGAGGCCGACGGCCGCAGCCGGCTCGTCGGCACCGTCGCGGTCCTCGCCCGCGCCGGCCTCGCACTGCCCACCGGCCTCGTCCCGGGCGACGACGCCGACCGGCTCCGCGCCGCCGCCCTCGCACAGGACGCCGAACAGATCGAAGGAGCCGCCTGGAGGGACGCGGTGCGCGCCGAGCTCGACGCGGTGGAGGGCGGCCCCCTCGGCCCGTACCTGCGCGGCCCCCGGGCGCGCGTGCTGGGCGGGGCGCAGCTCCTGGCGGGGGTGCCGCTGCTGCTCTGGGGCGCCGGACGGCGCAGCGGCGGCTGGGCGACGGCCGGGGCCCTGCTCGTCGCGCACGGCGCGCTCGGACTCGCCTACGACCGGCTCAGGGAGCGGTGACCGGGCGGCGCCCGGTGGCGTGGCAGCGCCCTACTCGTCGTCCTCGTCCTCGTCGTCCAGACGGGCCAGCCAGGTGGCGAGGCGCTCGACCGGCACCTCGAAGTCGGGGTTGAGGTCGACGAACGTCCGCAGCTGCTCGGCGAGCCACTCGAAGGTGACCTCCTCCTCGCCGCGCCGCTTCTCCAGTTCCTCGATGCCACGGTCGGTGAAGTACATGCGATCAGAATAGGCCGTGCCCCGCCGCGTCTGCGCCGTCCTCTCCCGTCCCCTGTCGCCCGTCAGTCCCACCCGTTAGCCTTCTGGATCCAACATCGCTTCGGGGAGCGGGGGCCGCTGTGGCACGGGGGATCGCGCGGATTCGGCTGGACGACGGCACGCCCGTGTGGGCGCGGGTCGGCGACGCGGAGGAGCTCGGCGGGGGCGGCGGGTTCCAGGACACCGGCGTCAGGGACCGGGTGGTCTCCATGGCCGGGGGGCTCACGGACGTCGTGCGCGGGGTGGTCGGCTCGCTGCGCGCCGGGCTCGATCCCCGGGGGCCCGTGGAGGTCGCCGTCAGCTTCGGCATCGAACTGACGGCGCAGTCGGGCAAGGTGATCGGGATCCTCGCGGACGGGTCGGGCACGGCCTCCGTGAACGTCTCCCTCACCTGGACCGAACCAGGACCCGGACCCGGGGCAGGACCCGGACCCGAAGCCGAAGCAGGGCTCGAAGCCGGGGCAGGACCCGAAGCCGAGGCGGGGCCCGAAGCCGAAGCAGGGCTCGAAGCCGCACCAGGGGCCGGATCCGTATCCGTACCGGACGAGGACCCCGCCCCGGGTCCCGCCCACGCGCCCGCGTACCACCCGCCGGCCGTCCCGCCGGTCCCGGCCGCGCCCCCGACGCCCCCGGCACCTCCCGTTCCCCCCGCGCCGCCCGTCCCCCCGGCACGCGCCCCGCGCACGGAAGGCACCGGGCCGCACCCCGAGAACGGCCCCCACGCGCGTCCGGCGGCCGACGGAGCCGCATGAGCGCCTTCGACGCTCTCGTGCGCCCCGCACTGGTGCGCATCGCCGCTCCCGGCAGCGGGTATGACCCGCACGGCGACCGGTACTGGGGCACCGGGTTCTTCATCGCCCCCGGCTGGGTGCTGACCTGCGCCCATGTGGTGGCCGAGGGGGGAAGCGCGGTGTGGAGGAGCGAGCCGGTCGTCGGCGTGACCTGGGAGGACGGCAAGACCGCCCGCGAGGCCACCGGCACCGTCGTGCTCGCCCTGCCCCGCCCCGAGCGGCCCGAGGACCCGCCCGACCGGTGGGGCTTCCCCGACGTCGCCCTCCTGCGCGTGCCCGGCACGCAGAAGGCGTCCTGCGTACGCCTCGGCGAGCGCCCGCCCGTCCCGCCGACCGCCGTCGGCCTGCACGGCTGGTCCCGCGAGACCGGCGAGCTCGGCGTCCGGCAGGTCCGGGGCAACCTGATCGGCAGCGACGGACAGGCCCTGATCACCGACTGGGTCATGCCCGTCGAGGGCTGCTCCGGCGGCCCCGTCGTCGACCTCGCCCAGGGGGCCGTCGTCGGCCTCAACAAGGGACGCGGACGCGACGGCGGCGCCGTCGTCCCCGTCACCGCCCTGCGCCGGCTCTACGACCTCCCCGGCGGCGCGGCGATGGGCGAGGCGCTGCGCGCCCACGACCGCCACCACCTCGCCCGCTACCGCTCCCTCGACGACCGGCCCGACTGGACCCGCGCCCAGCGTCTCCTTCCCGCCTCCCACGGCGTCAGCCCCGGCCTGCGCACCCAGTTGTACGGGCACTTCGCCGAACTCCCCGCGCCCACCGCGCCCGGCGAGGTCATGGACCTCGTCGACCGGGTCAAGGCCTGGATCAGGGACGACGACCTGCCGGACGCCCTGGAGGACGACCCGCGCACCTGGAGCGAGGGCGCCGGGCTCCTCCGGGGCCTGCGCGCGCCCCGCCGGGACGGCGTCCGCGACCTCGACCTCGACGCCGTCCTCCTGTACGCGGCCCACGTCGTCCGGCACGTCTCCGAGCGGTACGGCGAGCGGGCCGACACCGCCGCCCTCACCCGCTGGATCGTCGACGAGTCGGGCGACGCCGACCGCCACCTGAGGCGCGCGATCGACCGGCTCGTCGGCCCCGGCCGGCCCGCGTCCCTCTCCGTGCGCGAACCCCGCGCGCGTGCCGACGTCCTCCTGGAGATCGACACCCCCCGCTACGACCGGCGCTACCCGTGGCGGGTCAAGCTCCTCCTCGACGGGCACACGGTCAGCCCGCTCCACTGCGACGACCGGGGCGTCGAGCGGGCCCGGCTCCGGGAGACCCTGCGCGAACCGCTCGCGGACGCCCTGCGGCGCGGCGACAGCGGACCGCACCTCGCCGCCGTGGAGGCGGTCCTGCCGCGCGAGCTCTTCGACGAACCCCTCGACACCTGGCGGCTCGAACCGCCCCAGGGCCCCGAGGACGCCTGGGGGACCACCCTCGGCCAGCGCCGGATCGTCGTCATCCGCGACGCCCGCCGCCACGCCCGCGAACCGGCCCCCGAGTGGCGCGAGCGCTGGGAGGCGGGGGAGCGCGGCCCGCTGCGCGCGGTCCCGCTGCGCGCCGAGGTGCCCGGCGCGGGCGCGGACGCCCACACCGCGCGCGTGCGCCGGGAGACCTGGGCGGAGGCCTACGACCGGCTGCGCGACGCCGAGGGCGGCGCCGTCCCCGTCCACTGCGGCCCGGTCGGCAGCGGCGACGGGCTCATGGCGATGAACGCCGCCCTCGCCGCCGGCCACCCGCTGGCCCTCTGGCGGACCGGTGCCCACGACCACACCGACTGCGCGGAGTTCCACGAGCGGGCCGACCGGCTGCTCGCGGACGCCGCCACCGCCTGGGGCGTGCGCGGCCCGGTCCGCTCCCTGCGCACCCGCGCCCCCGACCGGGCGGCGGGACCCGAGGCGCGGGCCGCCTACGCGTGGGCCGAGACCATCGCCGTACTCCTCGACCCGCCCGACCGGCCCCCGCACGGCGGGCGCCTGGAGGCCCCGCCCCTGCTCGGGGAGGGGGAGCAGTGACCCGAGCGACCACCGGGACGACACCGCCGCGATCCGGCCGGAACGGACATCGGCAGCCCCCGCCGCCGGGCGGTATTTTCGACGCGCCCGGCACCGACACCACAGCCAGGAGGAGTCCATCGTGAGCGATTGGCGGATCTACCGTGGTGCCGGTCTCCCGCACGACGAGATACGGCGGCTGCCCGCCCCGCCGCCCTGGCGCGACTTCTCGGCCGGCGGCGCGGACGACACCCTGGCGGGCTCCGACCGGAGGCTCGGCGTCCGCCGCCGGCTCGTCCAGAACCACCACCCCCGGCCCGCCGAGACCGACGCCGTCAACGCGGCCCTGTACCTGCGGCGTCCGCTCCTCGTCACCGGGAACCCCGGCACCGGCAAGTCCACCCTCGCCCACGCCGTCGCCCACGAACTGGGCCTCGGACGCGTGCTGCGCTGGCCCGTCGTCAGCCGCACCACCCTCCAGGACGGCCTCTACCGGTACGACGCCATCGGACGCCTCCAGGACGTCCAACTGGAGCGCGCCCGGCCCGACTCGACCGGCTCCGCCGCCGCGACCCCGGCCGGCATCGGCTCGTACATCCGGCTCGGCCCGCTCGGCACCGCCCTGCTCCCCTCCGAGCAGCCCCGCGTGCTGCTCATCGACGAGCTCGACAAGAGCGACCTCGACCTGCCGAACGACCTCCTGAACGCCCTGGAGGAGGGCGAGTTCGCCATCCCCGAGCTGGAGCGGCTGGCCGACCGGGAGCCCGTCGTCGAGGTCCTGAGCGACGACGGGCGCAAGGTGCGGATCCTCGGCGGCCGGGTCCGCTGCACCACCTTCCCCTTCATCGTCCTCACCTCCAACGGCGAACGGGACTTCCCCGCCGCCCTGCTGCGCCGCTGCATCCGCCTGGAGCTCGAACCGCCCGGCGAGGAGCAGCTCGGCGCCATGATCGAGGCCCACCTCGGCGCCGAGGCCGCCACCGGCGAGGGCGAACGGGACCTCGTCCAGCGGTTCCTGAACCGCGAGCCCGGCGAGGTGATCGCCACCGACCAGCTCCTCAACGCCCTCTACCTCACCCAGCACGCCTCCCGCGCCGAGCGGGTCACCAGGGAGCGCATCGCGGACATGCTCATGCAACCGCTCGACCAGCCGAGGTGAGGACCGGATGCACCGGCCGGACCGGCCGCACCTGGCGGAACTCGCCCGCAGACTGAGAGCCGGCGGCCAGGACCCGACCGCCGAGGACCTCGCGGACGCCCTCTGGCTGGCCCGCTGGCTCCCCGGCCCCGAGCCGGAGACCGGCCCGCGTCCCGGGACGGCCGGGGACGGCGCCGACGACCGGGAAGGGACCCGGGACTGGGACGGGGGCGGGGACGATCGGGGTACGGGCGGTTCCTCGCGCGCGGAGGACGGTTCCGTACGGGACGGGGACGGAGTCGTACGGGGCGGGGACGGAGTCGTACGGGACGTGGACGGGCTCGTGCGCGGCGCGGACGGAGCCGCCCGGGAGTCCGTCTCCCTCCACCTGCGCGCCGGAGCCACCGGCGCGCGCGGCGGCGCGGGGCGCACGGAGCGGGGCGCCGGGCTGCCCGTCCGCGCCCCCGGAGCCAACGCGCTCCCCGGGCTCCTCGGCCTCCAGAAGGCCCTCCGCCCCCTGCGCGACTACGCCCCCGCCCCGCCCCGGCCCGGCGAGGGCGTCCTCGACGAGGAGGCCACCGCCGAACGCAGCGCCGCCGCCGGCATCCTCACCCCCGTCCTGCGCCCGGCCTCCGGCCACCGCCCCGACATCCAGCTCCTCATGGACACGGGCCCCGCCATGGGCGTCTGGAGCCGGATGGTCGAGGAACTGCGCCAGGCCTGCCAGCAGTCCGGCGCCTTCCGGGACGTCCAGGTCCACCGCCTGTACGACACCGGCGACGGGCCCCCGCTCGTCACCACCACCTCCGGCGCCGACGGCCGGCCCCGGCTGCGCCCCGTCGACCAGCTCCACGACCCCACGGGCCGCCGCCTCACCCTCGTCGTCAGCGACTGCGTCGGGCCCCTCTGGCAGCGCGGCGCCGCCCAGCGCTTCCTGCGCCAGTGGCCCCGCCACTCCCCGCTCGCCCTCGTCCAGCCCCTGCCGCCGCGCCTCTGGCCCCGCACCGCGCTCCCCGCCGAACCCGGCACCTTCCAGCGGTCCGCCGCCCCCGGCGGACACACCGCCTTCCGCTCCGACGACGAGCCCTGGGGACTCCCCGTCCCCGGCCACCAGGCCGTCCCCGTCCTCACCCCGACCCCCGAGGCCTTCGCCTCCTGGGCCCGGCTCCGCACCGGCCACGGCGGCGACGCCGTACGCGGCTGGGCCGCCCGGCTCGCCCCCGGACCGGCCGGACCGCACGCCCCCCGGCCGTCCCGCGCCCTGCGCGGTGACGAGGAACTGCTCCGCGCCTTCCGGGCGGGCGCCTCGCCCGGCGCGCTCCGGCTCGCCGTCCACCTCGCGGCCGCGCCCCTGACCCTGCCCGTCATGCAGCTCGTCCAGCGGGCCATGCTCCCCGACACCGGCCCCATGGAGCTGGCCGAGGTCCTGCTCAGCGGGCTCCTGCGGCGCCTCCCGGGCCCCGCCCCGTACCCCTGTTTCAGCTATCCGCCGGGCGTCCAGCAGCACTTCCTCGGCTCGCTCGACCCCAGCGCCGCCGCCCTCGTCCTCAAACACTGCTCCGCCTACGTGGAGCGCAATTTCGGCCAGGGCATGCGCAACTTCCCGGCGCTCGCCGCCGCCCGCCTGGCCGGCACCGGTACGGGGGGCGGGGGTGAGCCGGGGAGCGGCGCCGCCCCGACCGACGCGACCGACGAACCCCTCGGGCCCGACAGCGCGGAGGCGGAACTCTTCGCCCGCATCCCCGCGCGCGTGCTCCGCTTCTACCACCCCGACCTCGTCACCCCCGACCCGCTCACCGAGGCCCGCCGCCTCCTCGCCCAGGGCCGCGGCCAGTCCGACCCCGCCCTCCTCGCCGGCGCCCGCGAGCGCGCCGAGGCCGCCCTCGACGCCGAACCCGTCGAGGCCCGGATCGTCCTCGCCCGCGCCCTCCACGCCGAGGCCGGCACCGCGGCCGCCCGGCGCTCCGGCCGGCGCGCGGAACTCCTCGCCCGGGCCGTCGACACCCTCGTACGCGCCGGGGAACTGGCCGGGACCGGCGACGAGGCGTGGGCCGAGGCCCGGCTGGAACTCGCCGTCGTCCACCACGCCCTGTGGCGCGACACCGACGCCCCCGGCCACCTCGACGCCGCCCTCGACGCCCTCGCCGAACCCCCGGAGCGCTGGCCGGAAACCACTCGCCACACCCTCCACCTGCGCCGCGGCCGCCTGCTCCTGGCCCGGGGCGACGGCACCGCCGCCGCCGGGGAGCTCACCACCGCCCTCGGCCTCCGGGAGAGCGCCGCCGTCCTCCTCGACCTCGCCGACGCCCTCCACCTCGCCGGGGCCGGACCCGGCCGGATCGCCCCCGTCCTCGACCGCGCCGAACCCCTCCTCGGCGACGGCCGCGCCCTGCGGCTCCGCTTCACCACCGCCCGCGCCCGGCTGTACGACACGGCCGGCGACGGGGCCGCCGCCGACGCGGCCTACGAGGAGGCCACCCTGCTCGCCCCCACCGACAGCGAACAGCGCGGCCTGACCCTGCTCGCCTGGGGCCGGTCCCTGCTGCGCCGCGCCACCGCCGACAGCGGGACGGCCCCCGTCGACCGGGCCGAGGGGGTCCTGCGCGAGGCCCTCACCCGGCTGCCCGCCGACGCGCCCGAACGGGCCGGGGCCCGCACCCTCGTCGGCAGCGTGCTCGCGCTCCGCTTCCACCGCGCCGGGTTCCTGCCCGACCTCTTCGAGAGCCGCCACCTCCTGGAACAGGCCGTCCGCGGCACCGACGAGCCCGGCGCACGGGCCGAGGCGTGGCTGCAACTGGCCCGGGTGCGGCTTGAGTTGTCCGAAGTGGCCAGGGACGGTCTGATCGGCTCCGCGCTCACCGCCTACCGCAGCGCCGAGGAGGACGCCCGCGCCGCCCACGGCGACGCCCCCGGCTCGGTCACCGCCGCCCGCGCCCTGCACGGCCAGGGTGCCGTCCTGCTCCTGATGGGGCGCCCCGGCCGCGCCGGGACCGCGCTGCGCGCCGCGGCCGAACGGTGGCGGCGGCTCACGGACGGCCTGGTGGAGGTGGACGGGGCCGACGTGGAGCGGACCAGGGCACTGCTCGCGAGGGCGGAGGCCGAGGCCGGGGACGGCCCGCCGCCCGGCGGACCGTCCGAACGGGACCGGCGGAGCATCGCGCCCCCCTGGTGGACCTCGGCCGATGCGGCCGGGTGAGCGGCGTGACGACGGGGGCGCACATGGGCGCAGTTGAGTCGAACGTGTTTCCGGCTTCCCGGCCTCGGGAAGAACCGCTCCGCCGCTACGACTGCGGGGGACGGGCGCCGGTGAGGAGGAGCCGAGGGTGTTCGAGCACACGGGGTGGACGAGTGGTGCCGGCCGGGGCGCCGACCGCACGGCACGCCTGCCCGACCGCGCGGCACACCTGCCGGACCTCGCGGCCGTCGACCTGCGCACCCTGCGCGTCCTGGAGGACCCGGCGCTCGTGGCCGAGGTCGACCGCGTCCTCGGACGCGCGTCGGAGCTGGGCGAGTCGTGGTTCTCCGACGAGGGCGCCGAATGACCTGGCCGGGACCTTCGGCCTTCGGGGCTTAGCCCACCGGGGCTCGGCCCACCGGGGCTTGGTTCGTCGGGACTCGGCCCACCGGGGCTCGGCCCGCCGGGCCTCGGCCGACGAGAGCCGGACCGGCCGGTCTCTGGCCCACCGGGCCGTGGCCCGTCGAGTCCTGGCCCGGCAGGACGTCGTTCACCGGGTCCTCGCCCGCCGGACCTCTGCCCGCCGGGCCCCCGCCTGCCGGACCCCTGCCCGCCGGGCCCCCGTCCACCGGACCTCCGCACGGCCGCCGGGAGTGGCGAGTCCGGCGGGAACCCCGCCCCATCCCCCGGCGGGAACCCCGCCCCACCCCCCGGCGCGGAGGCCGTCATGACCCCCGCGCCCCCCTCCGCCGCGCTCCTCGGGCTGTTCGCCCGGACGCGGCCCACGCGCGACGGGGCCGTCCTGCTCCGTTCCGCGCTCCACGCACGCCGGCTCGTCCTGCTCAAGGCGCTGCTCGTCCGGGTCCGCCGGCACCGGGCGGAGCTCGGTGACGGCGTGGAGGACCGGTTCGAGGCCGCCTGGCGCCTGCTGGAGCGGGCGGAGCAGCGCGCGCCCGCCGCCGTCCGCGACCTCCTCGACTACCCCACCACCGGCGGCTGGCTCGCCGCCGCGCTCACCGCGCCGCCCGGCCCGGAACTCGACGCGCGGCTCGCCCACTTCGACGCCCTCGCCCTCACCGCCGCACTGCGCGCCGGCTGCGCCCCGGACCTCACCGTGGCGACCCCGCGCGGCACCCTGTCCCTCACCGGCCTGGGAAGGCTGCTGACCGGAGCCGACCGGGTCGCCGTACGGACCGAGGGCCGCCACGCGCGGATCACCCCCGAGGGCGCGGGACCCGCCCGGGCCGTCCCGCTCCCGCGCGACCCCCGCTCCGGGCGCCCGACCGGCGCGGACCCCCGCTGGACCCCCGTCCTCCGGCTCCCCGGTGGGACCGCCGTCCTCGACGACCTGGACCCCTACCGGGTGCCGCGCGGCGGGATCGGCAACCCGCCCCGTACCGGCGTGGAGGCGGGACCCGCCGGGCGGGCCGTCTGGGCCGATCGCTGGCGGACGGCCCTCCGCCTCCTCGACGCCACCGACCCCGCCCGCGCCGAGGAGGTGCGGCGCCTCGTCCGCGTCCTGGTGCCCGTCGCCCACGCCGACCGGGGGACCGGACCGTTCGGCGCCACCCTCCGCGCCGCCCCCGGCGCCGTCCTCGCCACACTGCCCGAAGGACCCCGCGAGATGGCCGAGGTCCTCGTCCACGAGACCCAGCACACCAAACTGGCCGCCGTCCACGAACTCGTACCGCTCCACACCGCCGGACCGGCCACCGTGCACAAGGTCGGCTGGCGCGCCGACGCCCGCCCGATCGCCGGCGTCCTCCAGGGCGCCTACGCCCACCTCGCCCTCACCGACCTGTGGCGGCGCGCGGCCCGGTCGACCGGTCTGCCCGCCTCCTGGCGCACGAGGGCCGGGCAGCAGTTCGAGAGATTCCACCATCAGGTGGGCCGGGCCCTCTCGGTCCTGCTTGAATCCGATGAACTGACCAACGCGGGGAGGGAGTTCGCCCACCACATGCGACAGCACCACGCGCGTCTCGGTGCCACGCCCCGAGCACTTCGGTGACACTATGCACGCGCGCGATGACACCACGTGGCGTGCGAGCGGACAGGGAGAGGTACACATGGCGGAACAGGCGCGGCCGACCGGGGGCGGAGCCCCGCGCGGAAGCACGGCACCCGAACACGTCCTGGTGGTCTTCCCCGGCTACCACCGGCCCTGGGCCACCTGGATCGCCCAGCGCCTCGACCTGCACGGGGTCCGCGCCACCCCGCACCGCTGGGACCCGCCCCGCGAGGTGCCCCTGGAGGACTCCCTCGGCGACCTGCTGCTCGCCCGCGGCCAGGTCCTCCTCGTCCTCAACGACTGGTTCTTCGAACTCGGCCCGCGCCCCGCCGGGGAGTGGAACGACGTCCTGCGCGGCTTCGTCGCCGCCCACGCCGACCGGTTCGCCGCCGTCAACCTCACCAACCGGCCCCTGCTCCCGGCCACCGCCGTTCTGGAACCGGTCGGCCTCTGGGGCGTCGGCGAGGACGAGGCGGAGGCCCGCCTCCTCGGCCGCCTCGGCATCGAACCCCGCCGCTCGGCCGGCCGCCGCATCCCGCCCGGCGCCCTCGTCCGCTACCCCGACACCCCGCCCGAGGTCTGGGGCGAGGTGCCGCGCCGCAACCCCCGCTTCACCGGCCGCGACGACCTCCTCACCGAGCTGCAGGAACGGCTCATGGACGCCGAGCGCGGCAACGCGGCCTGCACCCTCCTCGGCATGTCCGGCATCGGCAAGACCCAGATCGCCGCCGAGTACGCCCACCGCTTCAGCCCCGACTACGACACCGTCTGGTGGGTCAGCTCCGACGACCGCAACGTCCAGCGCGACCGCTTCGGCGAACTCGCCGTCGAACTGGGCCTCCCCGTCGGCAACGAACCCGGCGAACGCATCCGCGCGGTCCGCGAGGCCCTGCGCCGCGGCGACCCGCAGAGCCGCTGGCTGGTCGTCTTCGACGGCTGGGACGACATCAGGGACGTCGGCGTCATGCTCCCGCACGGCCCCGGCCACGTCCTGATCACCTCCCGCAACCGCCTCTGGGCCGAGCACACCGACCTCCTGGAGGTCGGCGGCTTCGCCCGCGCCGAGTCCACCGGCTACCTCATGCGCCGGGCCCCGCACATCACCGCCGCCGAGGCCGACGAGGTCGCCCACGAGTTCGGCGACGTCCCCCTGCCCCTCGTCCAGGCCGCCGCCTGGCTCGGCGAGTCCGGCATGGAGGCGCCCGAGTACCTGCGCATGGTCCGCGAGGGCCGGCTCTCCACCGTCGACGACCCGACGGGCGGCGAGGGCGTGCCCAACGCCTCCCTCACCTCCTGGTCGATACTGATCAACCGGCTCCGCCGCGCCCAGCCGCAGGCCGTCGAGATCCTCAGCTTCTGCGCCTCCTTCGCCCCGGGCCGCATCCCCCTCGGCCTCGTCCGCGCCTACCCGCAGGCCGAACTCCCCGAGGACCTGCACTGGATGGCCAACGACCTGCCGGCCTGGACCCGGGCCCTCGACACCCTGGTCAACTACTCCGTCCTCACCCGGGAGACCCGCGGCCCCGTCAGCACCGACATGGGCCCGCACCAGGAGTCGGTCCACATGCACCGGCTCGTGCACGACATCGTCTCCCGGCTCACCGACGGCACCCACCGCGCCGCCCACCGCAAGGCCGTCCGCACCCTGCTCGCCGAGGCCGACCCCGGCAACCCCATGGACAGCCGCAACTGGCCCCGGTACGCCGAACTCCTGCCGCACCTCGAACCCTCCGGCGCCCTGGAGAGCCGCAGCCCCCGCATCCAGAACGCCGTCCTCAACTGCCTGCGCTACTGCTACCGCAGCGGCGAGTTCAAGGCCGGCACCCGGCTCGCCGAGCGGATCCGGCTCAGCTGGAGCGGGTTCATGGACCCGGTGGCCCAGCCGATGCTCACCCTGACCAGCCAGGAGGGCAACATCCTGCGCGCCGCCGGCCGGTTCCGCGAGGCCCACGTCCTCGACTCGGCCGCCCTCGAACGGCTCCGCGCGCAGACCCCGCGCAACGAGCACGCCGAACTCATCGCCCACAGCGCCGCCGCGAGCAACCTCCGCTACCTCGGCCAGTACACCGAGGCCGAGGAGCTCCAGCGCCGCCTCCTCGACGAGTCCCGGCGCATCCTGGGCGAGAACGAGTTCATGACCCTCCTCGCCCGCCACAACCTCGGCGTCAGCCTCCGCCTCCTCGGCCGCTACCAGGAGGCGTACGACCTCGACGCCGAGAACCTCGCCCGCCGCGAGACCGTCCTGCGCGCCCGCCACGCCAACACCCTCAACTCCGGCAGCGCCCTCGCCCACGACCTGCGCCTCCTCGGCCGCTACCGGGACGCCCTCGTGCGCCAGGAGGCCAGTGTCCGGCTGCACGTCCAGGTCCTCGGCGCGCAGCACCCGCAGACCCTCTCGGCCCGCGCCCAGCTCGCGCTCTGCCGGCGCCGCGAGGGAGGCGCCCAGCAGGACATCGGCGCCCAGATGGCGAGCCTCCTGGAACAGATCGAGCAGGTGCACGGCCGCGAGCACCACACGACCCTCACCTTCATCAACAACTACGCCAACTACCTGCGCGAACACGGGGACCTCGACCACGCCCGCGAGCTGACCGCCGAGGCGGAGGCCGGGTTCCGCGCGATCCTCGGCCCGGCCCATCCCGTCGCCACCGGCATGGTGGCCAACACCGGACTCGTCCTGCAGGCCGCGGGCGACCGCTCCGGCGCCCTCGCCCTCCTGGAGTCCGCCCTCGGCGGCTTCACCGCCACCCTCGGCCCCGACCACCCCTGGGTCCTGGGCTGCGCGCTCAACGCCGCCGCCGCCCGCAACTTCAACGGGCGCGTCGGCGACGCCGTCGAGCTGAGCCGGGAGACCCTGCGCCGCGCCCGCCGGGTCCTCGGCGACGAGCACCCGCTGACCCTCTCGTGCCGGATCGCGCTCGCGGCCGACCTCCGGGGCGTGCGCGAGGTCGAGGAGGCGGGGAAGGTCGAGGAGGACGGCCTGCTTGCCCTCACCAGGACCCTCGGCGCGCAGCACCCGCACACCCTCTCCGCCCGCCAGCGCAACCGCCCCTACTGGGACTTCGAGGCCTACCTCGGCTGACACCCCGGCGGGCGCACGCGGAAACGCCGGAGGCCCGGCACCCCCGAAAGGGGTGCCGGGCCTCCGCCCGTCCCGCGCGAGCGGTCCGGATCAGGCCTCGAAGACCTCGTTGACCAGCTGCTGCTGCTCCGCCTGGTGGCGCTTGGCCGAACCGACCGCCGGGGAGGAGGAGTGCGGACGCGAGATCCGGCGCAGGCGCTCGCCCGCCGGGATGTCCGCGCCGACCGCCAGGTCGAGGTGGTCGATCAGGTTGAGCGCGATGAACGGCCAGGCACCCTGGTTCGCCGGCTCCTCCTGGGCCCACAGGTACTTCTCGGCGTTCGGGTACTTGGCGATCTCGGCCTGCAGCTCGGCACCCGGCAGCGGGTACAGGCGCTCCAGACGGATGATCGCCGTGTCCGTGACACCGCGCTTCTGACGCTCGGCCTCCAGGTCGTAGTAGACCTTGCCCGCGCAGAAGACGACCTTGCGGACGTCGGCCGGGTTCACCGTGTCGTCGCCGATCACCGGGCGGAAGCCGCCGGTGGTGAACTCCTCCACCTTGGACGCCGCGGCCTTCAGACGCAGCATCGACTTCGGGGTGAAGACGATGAGCGGCTTGTGGTGCGGGTTGTGCACCTGCCAGCGCAGGAGGTGGAAGTAGTTCGACGGCAGCGTCGGCATGGCGACCGTCATGTTGTCCTGGGCGCACATCTGGAGGAAGCGCTCCGGGCGCGCGGACGAGTGGTCCGGGCCCTGGCCCTCGTAGCCGTGCGGCAGGAGCAGCGTGACGCCGGAGGTCTGGCCCCACTTCTGCTCGGCGGAGGAGATGAACTCGTCGACGACGGTCTGCGCGCCGTTGACGAAGTCGCCGAACTGGGCCTCCCAGACGACCAGGGCGTCCGGGCGGGCCAGCGAGTAGCCGTACTCGAAGCCCATCGCCGCGTACTCGCTGAGCAGCGAGTCGTAGACGTTGTAGTGGGCCTGGTCCTCGGCCAGGTAGAGCAGCGGGGTGTGGTCCTCGCCGGTCTCCTGGTCCACCAGGACCGCGTGGCGCTGGCCGAAGGTGCCGCGGCGGGAGTCCTGGCCGGAGAGCCGGACCGGGGTGCCCTCCATCAGCAGGGAGCCGATGGCGAGGGTCTCGCCGAAGCCCCAGTCGATGGTGCCGTCGTCGATGGACGCGGCGCGGCGCTGCATCTGCGGGAGCAGGCGCGGGTGGACCGTGATCCGGTCCGGGACGTTGACCTGGGACTCGGCGATCCGCTTCACGACCTCCTGGGAGACCGCGGTGGTGACGGAGACCGGGAACTCGGCCTGGGCGTCCGGGACGTGCACCGGCGCCGAGGAGGCGGTGGTGGCCTCGCGGACCTCCGCGAACACCTTCTCCAGCTGGCCCTGGAAGTCCTGGAGCGCCTGCTCCGCCTCCTCCAGGGTGATGTCCCCGCGACCGATGAGCGATTCGGTGTACAGCTTGCGCACCGAGCGCTTCTTGTCGATCAGGTTGTACATCTGCGGGTTGGTGAACTGCGGGTTGTCGCCCTCGTTGTGACCGCGGCGGCGGTAGCAGATGAGGTCGATCACGACGTCCTTGTTGAACGTCTGGCGGAACTCGAAGGCGAGCCGCGCGACGCGGACCACGGCCTCCGGGTCGTCGCCGTTCACGTGGAAGATCGGCGCCTCGATCATGCGGGCCACGTCGGTCGCGTACATCGAGGAACGCGAGGACTCCGGGGCGGCGGTGAAGCCGACCTGGTTGTTGATGACGATGTGGACCGTGCCGCCGGTGCGGTAGCCCCGCAGCTGCGACATGTTCAGCGTCTCGGCGACGACGCCCTGGCCGGCGAAGGCCGCGTCGCCGTGGAGGGCGATCGGCAGGACGGTGAAGTCCGTGCCGCCCTTGTTGATGACGTCCTGCTTGGCGCGGACGACACCCTCCAGGACCGGGTCGACCGCCTCCAGGTGCGAGGGGTTGGCGACCAGGGAGACCTTGATCTGCTCGCCGTCCAGGCCCGTGAAGGTGCCCTCGGCGCCCAGGTGGTACTTGACGTCGCCGGAGCCGTGCATCGACTTCGGGTCGAGGTTGCCCTCGAACTCGCGGAAGATCTGCGCGTACGACTTGCCGACGATGTTCGCCAGGACGTTCAGGCGGCCGCGGTGGGCCATGCCGATGACGACCTCGTCGAGGCGCGACTCGGCGGCCGAGTCGATGACCGCGTCGAGCAGCGGGATGACGGACTCGCCGCCCTCCAGGGAGAAGCGCTTCTGACCGACGTACTTGGTCTGCAGGAAGGTCTCGAAGGCCTCGGCGGCGTTCAGGCGGCGCAGGATCCGCAGCTGCTCCTCGCGCTCCACGCGGGAGTGCGGGCGCTCGACGCGGTCCTGGATCCACTTGCGCTGCTTCGGGTCCTGGATGTGCATGAACTCGACGCCGGTGGTGCGGCAGTACGAGTCGCGGAGCACGCCGAGGATGTCGCGGAGCTTCATCATCGACTTGCCGGCGAAGCCGCCGACCGCGAACTCGCGCTCCAGGTCCCACAGGGTGAGGCCGTGCTCGGTGATGTCCAGGTCGGGGTGCTTGCGCTGCTTGTACTCCAGCGGGTCGGTGTCGGCCATGACGTGGCCGCGGACCCGGTAGGAGTGGATCAGCTCGAAGACGCGCGCGGCCTTGGTGACGTCGTCGTCGTGGGAGGCGTCGATGTCGCGGAGCCAGCGGACCGGCTCGTAGGGGATGCGCAGGGCCTTGAAGATCTCGTCGTAGAAGCCCTCCTCGCCGAGGAGGAGGTTCGCGACGATCCGCAGGAACTCGCCGGAGGCGGCGCCCTGGATCACGCGGTGGTCGTACGTCGAGGTCAGGGTCATGACCTTCGAGATGCCCAGCTTGTTCAGGGTGTCCTGGGAGGTGCCCTGGAACTCGGCGGGGTAGTCCATCGAGCCGACGCCCATGATGACCGACTGACCGGGCATCAGACGCGGCACGGAGTGGACCGTGCCGAGGCCGCCGGGGTTGGTCAGGGAGACGGTGACGCCGGAGAAGTCCTCCATCGTCAGCTTGCCCACGCGGGCGCGCTTGACGATGTCCTCGTACGCCTGCCAGAACTCGAAGAAGTTGAGCGTCTCGGCCTTCTTGATGCCCGCGACGACGAGCTGGCGGTCGCCGTTGGGCTTCACCAGGTCGATCGCGAGGCCGAAGTTCACGTGCTCCGGCTTGACCAGGGTCGGCTTGCCGTCCTTCTCGGCGAAGGAGTGGTTCATGGACGGCATGGCCTTGATGGCCTGCACCATCGCGTAGCCGATGAGGTGGGTGAAGGAGATCTTCCCGCCCCGGGCGCGCTTCAGGTGGTTGTTGATCACGATCCGGTTGTCGAAGAGCAGCTTCACCGGGACGGCGCGGACGGACGTGGCCGTCGGCACCTCCAGGGAGGCGTTCATGTTCTTCGCGACCGCGGCGGCGGGACCGCGCAGCGTGATCAGCTCGGGACCGGCCGGGGCCTCGGAGGCCGGGTCGGCCTTCGCGGCGGCGGGCTTGGCGGCGGCCGGCGCGGCCTGGGCGGCCGGCTTGGCGGCCGCGGGGGCCGCCTTCACCGCGGCCGGGGCGGCGGGAGCCGCGGCCGGCTTCTGTGCGGCGGGAGCCGAAGCGGGCGCGGGCACGGAGGCCGGAGCGGCAGGCGCGGCCTGTGCGGGGCCCGTCTGCGGCGCGGCGGGGGCGCTCGGCGTGCTCTGGGTGGGCGCCGGGGCGGCCGGGGTCTCCGACGCTCCGGGCTTGTAGTCGGCGAAGAAGTCCCACCAGGCACGATCGACCGAATTCGGGTCCTGGAGGTACTGCTGGTAGATCTCGTCGACGAGCCACTCATTGGCACCGAAGGCGGTCGCAGGGTTCTGGCCCTGCCCGTCTTGGTCGGTCGGGGAGCTCGGGGTACTGGGGGACTGAGACGACACGGCGGCAACCGCCCTCTTCCGCTTCACAAGGTGATGGACAGCGGAAATAAAGGCTACGCCTGTCCGGCCGGGAGGTGCAGGCCGGGCACTCCAACGTCGCGCAAGTCACACTTGACGGGGTGTTTCGGAGCCGTGAATGGCGGGAAACAAGCGTGGTTCCGCTGGTGTGAGGGTACGGAAAGGCATCGGCACGACCGCCTTCGGCCGCACCTCTGAACGCACCCCGCTCACGTGCGCGGAGGTCTCACCCCCGTACACGCAGAACGTGTTCTTCCGGTTCGAACCCTACGTCAATCCATCGGTGGACGACTGCCCGGAAGAGTGACTCTGATGCGGCACCCGCGTGATGATTCGGCCACACCGATCTCGCCGCCGTGCAGATCGACCGCCCAGCGGGCGATCGCGAGCCCCAGCCCCGTCCCGCCGTCGCTGGCCGGACCCTGCCGGCGCGAGGCCGAACCCCGGTTGAACCGCTGGAAGACCTTGTGCCGCTCCGACTCCGGGATGCCGGGACCCTCGTCCTCAACCTCCAGTTCCAGGGAGTCCGGATACGGGCCGCGCCGGGCCCGCACGGTGACCCGGCCGTGCGGCGGGGAGTGCTTCACCGCGTTGTCGATCAGGTTCGCCATCACCTGGTGCAGCCGCTCCGCGTCCGCGTGGGCGGTCAGCTCGGGCGGCGACACGTCCAGGTGCAGGTGCACGTCCGTACGGTTGTGCAGGCCCGAGGTGGACGACAGGCCGCGCTGGGACGCGGCGAGGTTCGCCTCGCGCAGCACCCCGGACAGATAGGGCCAGACCTCGAAGCGACGCCCCCGCAGGCCGACGACACCGTTGTCAAGGCGTGACAGGTCGAGCAGCGTCTCCACCAGCCGCCCGAGGCGCTCGGTCTGCTTGAGCGCCGACCGCATCGTCTCGGGATCGGCCTCGGACACCCCGTCCACGACATTCTCCAGGACGGCCCGCAGCGCGGCGATCGGGGTCCGCAGCTCGTGCGAGACGTTGGCCACCAGCTCCTTGCGGTGCCGGTCCACGGCCTCCAGGTCGTCCGCCATGCGGTTGATCGTGGAGGCGAGGTCGCCCAGCTCGTCCCGCCGGTCCGCGCCCCGCACCCGGCGGCTGAAGTCGCCGCGCGAGATCGTCCCGGCCACCGTGGTCATCTCGTCCAGGGGGGCGGTCAGGGACTGGGCCACGAACTGGGTGATGAGCAGGGTCGCGATCATCGCGAAGATCGTGATGTACCGGAACTCGGTGGAGGTGCGGATCGCCACCAGGGCGAGGCAGGAGGTCAGCAGGACCGCCCCGACGACGAGGGCGCCGAGCTTGGTCTTGATGGAGATCACGATCCGGCGGCGGCGCCGGCACCGGCCGCCGCGCCCACCGGGGTCGTCGCGCCCGCCGGGAACGCTCTCCCCGCCCGGCTCTCCGGGGCCGCTCGGTCCACTGAGGCCGCCCGGTCCACCAGGCCCTCCCGGTCCACCGGGGCCGCCCGGTCCACCAGGCCCGTCCAGGCGCCCGCCCGTTCCATCGGGCCCACCCGGCGGCCCTCCCGGCCCTCCCGGCTCTCCGAACCCTCCCGGCGGCCCTCCCGGCCCTCTCTCCGGCCTCCCGGGTCCCCCCGGTCGTCCTCCGGCCGCCTCCGGCCGCTCCCGTCCTCCGGGCCTCCGGGGGCTCACGGCGCCGGGGTCTCCAGCGCGTAGCCGACGCCGTGGACCGTGCGGATGCGCTCGGCCCCGATCTTCCGGCGCAGCGCCTTGATGTGGCTGTCCACGGTCCGGGTGCCCGAGGCGTCCGCCCAGTCCCACACCTCGGCGAGCAACTGCTCGCGGGAGAGGACCGCGCGGGGCGTGCTCGCCAGACAGACGAGCAGGTCGAACTCGGTCGGGGTCAGGTGCACGTCCTCGGTCCGGACCCGGACCCGCCGCTGCGCGTGGTCGATCTCCAGCTCGCCCAGGCGCAGGATGCCGCTGCGCGGGGTGACCGCCGCGAGCGCGGCCCGCTCGACCCGGCGGAGCAGCACGTGCACCCGGGCGGCCAGCTCGCGCATCGAGAACGGCTTCGTCATGTAGTCGTCCGCGCCGACGCCGAGCCCGACCAGCATGTCGGTCTCGTCGTCGCGGGCGGTCAGCATGAGGACCGGGACGGGCCGCTGGGCCTGGACCCTGCGGCACACCTCCAGGCCGTCGAAACCGGGCAGCATGACGTCCAGGACCATCAGGTCGGGCTGCCAGGCCTCGGCGGCGTCGACGGCGGCGGGGCCGTCGGTCGCGGTCTGCACGAGGAAGCCCTCGGCGCGCAGCCGGGCGGAGATCGCCTCGACGATCGTGGCGTCGTCCTCGACCACCAGGACGCGCCGCTGGGCCCCCGGAGTGGCCGCCGCACCGTGGTGAGTGGTGTGTGTCTGCTCCATTGCCCCGCCTCGCGTCGCCGATGTCGGTGCAGCAGCCTAGAGGTACCGGTGGCGTCCCGGCTATCCAGGCGTCAGCCGGGACGGACCGCGAGGTGGACCGCGTCCGGGACGCCCCGGGCAACGGGCACCTCTTCCGTCCGTACCCCGCTGAATCCGGCATTCCGCAAGGTTGCTTCGAAATCCTCGGAGGGTCGCGCGGACCACACGGCGAGGATCCCGCCGGGGGTGAGACGGGCGGCGCAGGCCGCCAACCCCCGGGCGGAGTAAAGGGATTCGTTGTCCTCGGTGACGGTCCAGTCCGGGCCGTTGTCGATGTCGAGGCAGAGGGCGTCGTAGGTGTCGGTGGAGGTGTGCACGTGCTCCACCAGGTCCGTGTGCAGGATCACGGTCCGGGGATCGGCGAGCGCGGCCCCGGAGATCGCGGCGAGCGGCCCCCGCCGGTGCCAGTCGATGATCGCCTCCTCGCGCTCGGCGACCACGATCCGGCCCCAGCGCGGGTCGGCGGCGGCGTGGGCGAGGGAGAAGCCGACGCCGAGCCCGCCGACGAGGACGGAGGCGCCGGCCCGGCGCTCCTCGGGGAGCGCGTCGAGGGCCGCGTCGACCAGGAGCCGCTCGGAGCGCCCGTCGGAGGTGTCCATCAGGAAGGTGCCGTTGGCGATGATCTCGTAGTGCTCGTCGCGGCGCCGCAGGACGACCTCTCCGTGGGGTCCTTCGCGCCGGTCGAGGGTCACGGGTCCTGACATCGTCGGTCGCTCCGCTCTCGTCTCGTCGGATGGTTCCCGCCATCCTCGCCACACCGGGGGACGACCACAAACCCGTTACGGGAACGGGCCGTCGTGCCCGCGCCCGTCCCCCGAAAGCCCCTCCCACGCCCCCCCCCGC
>JNWL01000019.1 GCA_000716465.1 Streptomyces bikiniensis | reverse complement strand
GGCGGGCGCTGTACGGGGGCGGGGCCGGGGGTGGGACGGTGCGGGTACCGGGCCGGGTTGGTGCCGGTGGGTGGATGGGGTGCGGGTGGGTGTGCGGGGCGCTGCGCGGAGCCTTTCCCCACCCCGCCCCTTCCCGTAACCGGGGCTCCGCCCCGGACCCCGCGCCTCAAACGCCGGCGGGGCTGGATTTTCAGCCCGTCCGGCGTTTGAGGACACGCCCGGAGGGCGCCGGCGGTGTCCGGTGCGTGCGATCGCAAGGCGGAGGGTCGCCCCGATACTGGATGTATCGGGGTGATCCCGACAACGCGGCGAGCGTGCGTGCCGGGCACCGCCGGGCAGGCGGGACTTTCGACACACGCCCTAGATCCGGTCCAGGACCCGCGTCAGCAGTTCGCCCATCCGGGCCGCCGAGTCGCGCCCCGCCTGGAGGACCTCCTCGTGGTTCAGCGGCTCGCCCGAGAGCCCCGCCGCCAGGTTGGTGACGAGCGAGATGCCCAGGACCTCGGCGCCGGCCTCGCGGGCCGCGATGGCCTCCAGGACGGTGGACATGCCGACGAGGTCGCCGCCCATGACGCGGACCATGTTGATCTCGGCCGGGGTCTCGTAGTGCGGGCCGGGGAACTGCACGTACACGCCCTCTTCGAGGGTCTCGTCGACCTCCTTGCACAGCGCGCGCAGCCGCGGCGAGTACAGGTCGGTGAGGTCCACGAAGTTCGCGCCGACGATCGGGGAGGCGGCCGTCAGGTTGATGTGGTCGCTGATCAGGACCGGCTGCCCGGGGCGCATGCCCTCGCGCAGACCGCCGCAGCCGTTGGTCAGGACGACGGTCTTGCAGCCGGCGGCGACGGCGGTGCGCACGCCGTGGGCGACGGAGGCGACGCCCCGGCCCTCGTAGAAGTGGGTGCGGCCCAGGAAGACCAGGGCGCGCTTCGCGCCGATCTTGTACGAGCGGACCTTGCCGCCGTGGCCCTCGACGACCGGCGGCGGGAAGCCGGGGAGTTCGGTCACCGGGAACTCGGCCTCGGGGGCGCCGAGGGCGTCGACGGCGGGCGCCCAGCCCGAGCCCATGACCAGGGCGACGTCGTGGCTCTCGACTCCGGTCAGCTCGCGAAGACGTGCGGCGGCGGCCTCGGCGGCCTCGTACGGGGTGGCAGTTGCGTTCACTGACTTCTCTCGCCTCGGGGAGGGGAGTCCGAGGCGGGCCCCGGACGATTTGCTACGCGAAGAAGCGTAGCCGGAGAATCCCTACGCGCGTAGATGACGGTGCTGACGGACATGCGATCGTTGTCTTGTCGTTTCCGACGAAAGCACGGCCGGGCGGGTCCGCGGCCGCTCAGCAGGGGCGCTTGCGCAGCTCCATCACGTAGTCGTGCGGCGCGCCCGCCGACTCGGCCGCGTCCGCGACCTCGCCCAGGTAGCGGGCCGACGGAAGGCCGCCCTCGTACCCGTTGAGGACGTACGCCCAGGCGGGTTCCTCGCCGTCCAGGGTGTGCACCCGCACCCGCATGCGCCGGTAGACGTCGAGGCCCACGCCCTCCCAGCGGTCCATGGAGTCCTCGTCCATCGGCGCGATGTCGTACAGCGCCACGAAGACCTGGGAGCGGGGGGCCTCCACGATGGTGGCGAGGGCTCCCTCCCACCCCATGTGCTCGCCGCCGAAGGTGAGCCGCCAGCCGTTCAGCCAGCCGGTGCCGCGCAGCGGCGAGTGCGGTGCGCGGCGGCTCATCAGCCGCGCGTCCAGGTTGCCGGCGAAAGCGGCGTAGAGGGACATGGGACCGAGGGTACGGGAGGGGGCGAGGGGGCGGGCGGGTTCCCCGGAGCGCCGCCGGACCGTCCCCGGACCCCTTCGGCGCCCCCGCCGCGTGACCGCGCCGGACGTGCGGGACAATGGGGTACGCACTTGAAGCGTGCGGGACAATGGCGTACGCACTGCAGCCCAGCGGGGGACCCCCCGGCAGAACGAGAGCGCGAGGCGTAGATCCCAGTGACCCGGATCGTGATCATCGGCGGCGGACCCGGCGGATACGAGGCGGCCCTGGTGGGCGCCCAACTCGGCGCGGAGGTGACCGTCGTCGACACCGACGGCCTCGGCGGCGCGTCCGTCCTGACCGACTGCGTCCCCTCCAAGACCCTGATCGCCACCGCCGAGGTGATGACCACCTTCGACTCCTCGTACGAGGAGCTGGGCATCATCGTCGCGGACGACACCCCGCACATCGACCAGGCCGCCCGGGTCGTGGGCGTCGACCTCGGCAAGGTCAACCGGCGGGTGAAGCGCCTCGCGCTCGCCCAGTCGCACGACATCACCGCCTCCGTCACCCGCGCGGGCGCCCGCGTGCTGCGCGGCCGCGGCCGGCTCTCCGGCCGGCAGGCCGTGGACGGCTCCCGCCAGGTGGTCGTGACCGCCGCCGACGGCACCGAGGAGACGCTGACCGCGGACGCCGTGCTGATCGCGACCGGCGGCCACCCGCGCGAGGTGCCCGACGCCAAGCCCGACGGCGAGCGCATCCTGAACTGGACGCAGGTCTACGACCTCAAGGAGCTCCCCGAGGAGCTCATCGTGGTCGGCTCCGGCGTCACCGGCGCCGAGTTCGCCGGCGCCTACCAGGCGCTCGGCTCCCGGGTCACCCTGGTCTCCAGCCGCGACCGGGTCCTGCCCGGCGAGGACCCGGACGCCGCCGCCGTCCTGGAGGACGTCTTCCGGCGCCGCGGCATGAACGTCATGGCCCGCTCCCGCGCCGAGTCCGCCAAGCGGGTCGGCGACCGGGTCGAGGTCACCCTCGCGGACGGCCGGGTCATCTCCGGCACCCACTGCCTGATGGCCGTCGGCGCGATCCCGAACTCGGCCGGCATGGGCCTGGAGGAGGCGGGCGTCCGCCTCAAGGACTCCGGGCACATCTGGACCGACCGGGTCTCGCGCACCTCCGCCCCCGGCGTCTACGCGGCCGGCGACGTCACGGGCGTCTTCGCGCTCGCCTCGGTCGCCGCCATGCAGGGCCGGATCGCGATGTACCACTTCCTGGGCGACGCGGTGACCCCGCTCAACCTGAAGACGGTCTCCTCGAACGTCTTCACCGACCCCGAGATCGCCACCGTCGGCTACACCCAGGCCGACGTGGACGCGGGCAAGATCGACGCCAAGGTCGTCAAGCTGCCGCTCCTTCGCAACCCGCGCGCGAAGATGCAGGGCATCCGGGACGGCTTCGTCAAGATCTTCTGCCGCCCGGGCACCGGCATCGTGGTCGGCGGCTGCGTCGTCGCCCCGCGGGCGAGCGAGCTGATCCATCCGATCTCGATCGCGGTCGACAACAATCTGACCGTCGAACAGATCGCAAATGCTTTCACCGTGTACCCCTCCCTGTCGGGCTCGATCGCGGAAGTGGCACGGCAGTTGCAGACCCGAAAGTCGGCGGGCGACGCCTAGCCGCCGGGCCCGGCCCGGCTCCCGCCTGCGGGAACGGTTCGCCGACTCGGACAACCCCCGGCAAGCCGGGGCATAGAACGATCAATGACGGGGCCTCCCATACCACTTGGGGGCCCCGTCCGTGCGCAACTTCTGCAATTCGCCGCATACTGCTGAAAAGCATCGCGCGGCCACGTTACTGTCAGTTTCGTGTTCGCTGCAGAACGTCGCCAGTTGATCCTCGAAATGGTGCGCGCCAACGGAGCCGTGTCGCTCCGTGAGCTCGCCCGCGTCGTCCAGACCTCGGAGGTGACCGTACGGAGGGACGTACGGGCCCTGGAGGCAGAAGGACTCCTCGACCGCCGGCACGGCGGTGCGGTGTTGCCGGGCGGATTCACGCGAGAATCCGGCTTCCCGCAGAAATCCCATCTCGCGACCGCGGAGAAGACGGCCATCGCCGACGTCGCGGCGAGCCTCGTCGAAGAGGGCGAGGCCATCGTCGTCGGCGCCGGGACGACCACGCAGGAGCTGGCCCGCCGGCTCGCCCGCGTGCCCGGCCTGACCGTGGTCACCAACTCCCTGCTCGTCGCCCAGGCCCTCGCCCACGCCAACCGGGTCGAGGTCGTCATGACCGGCGGCACCCTGCGCGGCTCCAACTACGCGCTCGTGGGCAGCGGGGCCGAGCAGTCGCTCCAGGGGCTCAGGGTCTCCCGGGCCTTCCTCTCCGGGAGCGGCCTGACCGCCGAGCGCGGCCTGTCCACCTCCAACATGCTCTCCGCGAGCGTGGACCGGGCCCTCGTCCAGGCGGCGGCCGAGGTCGTGGTCCTCGCCGACCACACCAAGCTGGGCTCCGACACCATGTTCCAGACGGTGCCCACGGACGTGATCACCCGTCTGGTCACCGACGAGCCCCCCGCGCACGACGAGCGGGCCGCCACCGAGCTCCAGGCCCTCGCGGACCAGGGCGTGCAGATCGCCGTCGCGGGCACGGGCGCCGGCTCGGGACCCGCCGGGGGCGACCAGCTCCCCCCGGGGGCCCGGCCCCGCCGTGACGTGCCCCTCCCGGGCCAGCGCGGCCGGATGGTGGCGGGGCAGTTCCGGGGCCCGGGCGGCGGCCTCGCCGCGGAGACGCTGGAGCGCACGGCCCGGGTCGCGGACCTGCGCCGCCGCTGAGGGACGGCGTCCGGCCCGTCTCCGAGGGGACCCTCCCCCAGGGGTCCCGTGCACCTCAGGCCTTGATCCCCCGCAGCGTCAGCGCGAGCAGACGGTCCGCCAGCTCCGTGTCCTGCGGGCACTGCTCCGCCGCGAGCGCGATCGCGTTGGTCAGCTGCATCAGGTCCCCGATCGACACGTCGGCCCGCACCTGGCCCACCTCCCGGGCCCGCCCGAGCAGCCGCTCGCCCGCCGCGCGCAGCGGGTCGCTGCACCGGGAGAGCGCCGAACTCCGGTCGTACGAGGCGGACATCAGCGCGTGCGCGAGGCCCCGGTATTCGCCCGCGTGGGCGACCAGGGCCCGCAGCCACTCCACGAGCGCCCGGCACGGCGCGTCGGAGCCGGCCAGTTCCCGCGAGCGGTCCAGGAGCTCCGCCAGGGCCTCCTGGAAGACGCCGTTCAACAGGTCGGCGCGGGTGGGGAAGTGGCGGTAGAGGGTGCCGATGCCCACGCCCGCGCGGCGCGCGATCTCCTCCAGGGGCGCGTCGGCGCCCTGGACGGCGAAGGCGGCGCGGGCCTCGGCGAGCAGGCGTGCGTGGTTGCGGCGTGCGTCGGCGCGCATGGCGGTCGGAGGCCCTCCCCTCGGCGAAGGGCCCGCAGGCTGCTGCCTGCGGGCCCTCCGTACCGTACTGGGTGCGGCCATCAGTCCTTGATCTCGCAGATGGCGGCGCCGGAGGTGACCGAGGCGCCGATCGCGGCGTTGAGGCCCTTGACCGTGCCGGAGCGGTGCGCGTTCAGCGGCTGCTCCATCTTCATGGCCTCCAGGACGACGATCAGGTCGCCCTCCTCGACCGCCTGGCCCTCCTCGACCGCGACCTTCACGATCGTGCCCTGCATCGGGGAGGCGAGGGTGTCGCCCGAGGCCGCCGGACCGGACTTCTTCGCCGCGCGGCGCTTCGGCTTGGCGCCGGCCGCCAGACCCGTACGGGCCAGGGACATGCCCAGCGACGAGGGCAGCGAGACCTCGAGGCGCTTGCCGCCGACCTCGACGACGATCGTCTCGCGGCCCGCCTCGTCCTCGTCGGCGTCCGCGCCGGCCGGGGCGAAGGGCTTGATCTCGTTGACGAACTCCGTCTCGATCCAGCGGGTGTGGACCCGGAACGGGTCCGCGGTGAACGCCGGGTCGACCACGACCGCCCGGTGGAACGGGATGGCCGTGGCCATGCCCTCCACCTTGAACTCCGCCAGGGCGCGCGCGGCGCGCTGGAGGGCTTGCTCGCGGGTGGCGCCGGTGATGACCAGCTTCGCGAGGAGCGAGTCCCAGGCCGGGCCGATGACCGAGCCGGACTCCACGCCCGCGTCCAGGCGGACGCCCGGGCCGGTCGGGGGCTGGAAGAGGGTGACGGTGCCGGGGGCCGGGAGGAAGTTGCGGCCCGGGTCCTCGCCGTTGATGCGGAACTCGAAGGAGTGGCCCCGGATCTCCGGGTCGCCGTAGCCCAGCTCCTCGCCGTCGGCGATCCGGAACATCTCGCGGACCAGGTCGATGCCCGTGACCTCCTCGGTCACCGGGTGCTCGACCTGGAGGCGGGTGTTGACCTCCAGGAAGGAGATCGTGCCGTCCAGGCCCACGAGGAACTCGACCGTGCCGGCGCCGACGTAGCCGGCCTCCTTCAGGATCGCCTTCGACGCGGCGTACAGCTGCTTGTTCTGCTCTTCCGTCAGGAAGGGGGCCGGGGCCTCCTCCACCAGCTTCTGGTGGCGGCGCTGGAGCGAGCAGTCGCGGGTGGAGACCACGACCACGTTGCCGTGGGTGTCGGCCAGGCACTGGGTCTCGACGTGGCGCGGCTTGTCCAGGTAGCGCTCCACGAAGCACTCGCCCCGGCCGAAGGCCGCGACGGCCTCGCGGACGGCGGAGTCGTACAGCTCCGGCACCTCTTCGAGGGTGCGGGCGACCTTCAGGCCGCGCCCGCCGCCGCCGAAGGCGGCCTTGATGGCGATCGGCAGGCCGTGCTCCTTCGCGAAGGCCACGACCTCCTCCGCGCCCGAGACCGGGTCGGGGGTGCCGGCCACGAGGGGGGCGCCGGCGCGCTGCGCGATGTGACGGGCCGCCACCTTGTCGCCCAGGTCCCGGATCGCCTGCGGCGGCGGGCCGATCCAGATCAGGCCCGCGTCCAGGACCGCCTGCGCGAACTCGGCGTTCTCCGAGAGGAAGCCGTACCCCGGGTGGACCGCGTCCGCGCCCGAGTCCTTCGCGGCCTGGAGGACCTTGGCGATGTCCAGGTAGCTGGTGGCCGGAGTGTCACCGCCCAGGGCGAACGCCTCGTCGGCCGCACGGACGTGCAGCGCGTCCCGGTCCGGCTCGGCGTACACGGCCACGCTGCCGATACCCGCGTCCCGGCACGCCCGGGCCACACGGACAGCGATTTCGCCACGGTTGGCGATGAGCACCTTGCGCACGATGGCTCCCTCCTTGAAACAAGCTGAGTTTAGGGACTGCCGACACGGCCTTTCGACCCGTCCCCAGTGGTGAGCTTTCCCACACGGAGGGTGACCCCGGGCCTGCTCGGATCGTGAATTCCCTTGTCGCACCACGGTACGCAGGGTTCCTTTACGGCACAGTAGCTCCGGGGTGTGGCGCAGGTCTCTGTTCATGGAGCCAGTCGCCGTTCGGGTTTCTTTGTCGGGTCCCTACGAACGGTTCGGCGTTTCTTTGCGCGGCCTTCCGGCGTGCCCCGGCGTGTGCGAACTCTTGTCCGGGTGTTTACCGGCCAGTAGCCTGCCCGCTGTCGATCGTACTGCTGGTAACAGGCGAATCCAGGGGGTGGCCGAGGTGGCCCGCAGACCGATAGCTCTCGTGACGGCCGCCGTGCTCCTCCTCGAAGCGCCCGGCGTCGTCGCCGTCAACGCCGTCATGGCGCGCTTCGTGGAGGTCCAGTCGATGTCCCTCGACGGCATGGACCCCGACGCGGTGGTCACCGGCACCTGGGCCCTCGGCATCGCCTCCGGGGCGGCCCTCGTCCTCTGCGCCCTCGTCGCCCTCCTCGCGGGCCTCCGCGACCGCCGCCCGGGCCGCCTCGGCCGGGGCCTGCTCATCGGCTGCGCGATCGTGCACGGCGTCCTCGGCGCGGTCGCCGTCGGCCTCCTCGGCTGGCAGGCCTTCGCCTTCCTGATGGCGGTCCTCGGCCTGATCGTCCTCACCCTGGTGGCGTACGGGGAGGAGGCCGGGAAGCCGGCCGCGGAGAAGGCGCCGGCGCCCGCGTAGGCCCTGCCCCTGCCCCGGGCCTCAGGCCCAGAGGTCCGTGATCTCGACGTCCAGCTTGCGCAGCAGCCGCCGCAGCAGCGGCAGGGACAGGCCGATCACATTGCCCGGGTCGCCGTCGATGCCGTCGATGAACGGTGCCGAGCGTCCGTCCAGGGTGAACGCGCCCGCCACGTACAGCGGTTCGCCGCTCGCCACGTACGCCGCCACCTCACGGTCCGTCGGCTCGCCGAAGCGGACCACGGTGGAGGCGGTCGCCGACTCGTAGCGCTTGGCGGCCGTGTCGTACACGCAGTGACCCGTCTGGAGGACACCGACCCTGCCCCGCATCGCCTTCCAGCGGGCCACGGCCTCCTCGGCGTCGGCCGGCTTGCCCAGCGCCTTCCCGTCCAGCTCCAGGACCGAGTCGCAGCCGATGACCAGCGCGCCGGACACCTCGGGCCGCGCGGCCACGTGGGCGGCCTTCGCCTCCGCGAGGGCGAGCGCGAGCTCGGCCGGGGTCGGGGCGTGGACCTTGTCCTCGTCGACGCCGCTCACGATCACCTCGGGGGCGAGTCCGGCCTGCCGGAGCAGACCGAGCCGGGCGGGGGAGGCGGAGGCGAGCACGACACGGCGCGGATCAGCAGTCATGGGGGCAGCGTAGCCAGTACGGAGGACCCGGACCCACCGGACGGCCGGGGCACGCGCGTGCGTGGCCGACCGGGACCCGGCCCGCCGCCGTACGCACGCGCGCGTGGTCAGCGCACGCCGACCACGAACATCAGCACCACCATCGCGACCGCGAGGAGCACGCCCGCGCGGCGGAGCATCGCCTGCATCTCGCGCATGAACTTCGGCGGCTGATTCTTCGGGTCGGACCACAGCATGCCTACGATCCTGCGGCCGGGAGGGCCGCGGCGCCTGAGTACGGGTACTCAACCGGTCCGGTATCCGGAACCGGGTGCACGCGCGCGAAGGGCCGGACCCCCCGCACAAGGGATCCGGCCCTCCGGCCCTGACGTCTACACGGGCCGGTACGACCTCGCCCAGGCCCGCGGACCCGGGCGCTGCCGTACGGCCCGCGCGATACGGGAGGGGTCCGACCACCCCTCCGGTACCGCCGGGCCGCCGCCCTCGGCGGACGCCGCCGCCGTGGCCGCGGCCCGGGCCTGAACCACCGCCAGTGCGGCGGCCAGCTCCTCCGGAGTCGGGTTTCCTCGTACGACCTTGATCATGTCGGCTCCTTGAAGGTCCGGAGGGGCTGCTAGAGCGGGATGTTGCCGTGCTTCTTCGGAGGCAGGGATTCCCGCTTCGTACGGAGCTGACGCAGGCCCTTGACGATCTGCGGGCGCGTGTCGGACGGCAGGACCACGCCGTCGATGTAGCCGCGCTCGGCCGCCGTGTACGGGTTGAGCAGGGTGTCCTCGTACTCCTGGATCAGCCGCGCCCGCGTGGCCTCGACGTCGTCGGCCTCCGCGATCGTGCGCCGGTGCAGGATGTTGACCGCGCCCTGCGCGCCCATGACCGCGATCTGCGCCGTCGGCCACGCCAGGTTCAGGTCCGCGCCCAGGTGCTTGGAGCCCATGACGTCGTACGCGCCGCCGAAGGCCTTCCGGGTGATGACCGTGATCAGCGGGACCGTGGCCTCCGCGTACGCGTAGATCAGCTTCGCGCCGCGCCGGATGATGCCGCCGTACTCCTGGTCCACGCCCGGCAGGAAGCCCGGCACGTCCACGAAGGTCAGGACCGGGATGTTGAAGGCGTCGCAGGTGCGCACGAAGCGCGCGGCCTTCTCGGAGGCGTCGATGTCCAGGCAGCCGGCGAACTGCATCGGCTGGTTGGCGACCACGCCGACCGGGAAGCCCTCGACGCGGCCGAAGCCGGTCAGGATGTTCGGCGCGAACAGCGCCTGCGTCTCCAGGAACTCGCCGTCGTCCAGGACGTGCTCGATGACCTTGTGCATGTCGTACGGCTGGTTCGCCGAGTCCGGGATCAGCACGTCCAGCTCGCGGTCCTCGTCCGACACCTCGGTGTCCGCGGTCTCCGGGAAGGCCGGCGGCTCCGACAGGTTGTTCGAAGGGAGGTAGGAGAGCAGGGACTTCACGTACTCGACGGCGTCCTTCTCGTCCCCCGCCATGTGGTGCGCCACGCCCGAGGTCGCGTTGTGCGTCCGGGCGCCGCCCAGCTCCTCGAAGCCCACGTCCTCACCGGTCACCGTCTTGATGACGTCGGGGCCCGTGATGAACATGTGCGAGGTCCGGTCCACCATCACCGTGAAGTCGGTGATCGCGGGGGAGTACACCGCGCCGCCCGCGCACGGGCCGACGACCAGCGAGATCTGCGGGATCACGCCGGAGGCGTGGGTGTTGCGGCGGAAGATCTCGCCGTACATGCCGAGCGCGCTCACGCCCTCCTGGATGCGGGCGCCGCCGGAGTCGTTGATGCCGACGACCGGGCAGCCGGTCTTCAGCGCGAAGTCCATCACCTTGATGATCTTCTGGCCGTACGTCTCGCCGAGCGCCCCGCCGAAGACCGTGAAGTCCTGCGAGAACACCGCCACCGGGCGCCCGTCGACCGTGCCGTAGCCGGTGACGACGCCGTCGCCGTACGGACGGTTCTTCTCCAGGCCGAAGTTGGTGGAGCGGTGCCGGGCGAACTCGTCCAGCTCGACGAAGGACCCCTCGTCGAGGAGGAGGTCGATCCGCTCGCGCGCGGTCAGCTTCCCCTTCGCGTGCTGCTTCTCCACCGCACGCTCCGAGCCGGCGTGGGTGGCCTCGTCGATACGGCGCTTGAGGTCCGCGATCTTGCCCGCGGTCGTGTGAATGTCGATCTCGTGCTGCTCTGCCGGCTCGGACATCGGGATGCGGCTCCCTGCCTGGTCACGGGGGGTTCGTTGACTGCGAATGGGCTACTGCTGCCCTACTGACCCGTAGCGTATCCACGCCGATACGGTTCGGCACTGCGGTCTTTGCCACACCTACTCTGGCTTGCATGACGTCCTCCCAAGGCTCCGGCGGACGCTGGTCCGACCTCGACCGGCCCCCGCTCAACGAGACGGCCCTGCGCCGCGCGCTCGTCCTCCCCGACGGACTGTGGACCTCGCTCGACGTGGTCCCCACCACGGGTTCCACCAACACCGACCTCGCCGCCCGGGCCGGCGACCTGCCCGAGGGCGCGGTCCTCGTCGCCGAGGAACAGACCTCGGGCCGGGGCCGCCTCGACCGCACCTGGACCGCCCCCGCCCGCTCCGGGATCTTCGTCTCCGTGCTGCTCAAGCCGGACGTGCCCGCCCACCGCTGGGGCTGGCTCCCGCTGCTCACGGGCGTGGCGGCGGCGACCGGCCTCGCGAAGGCCGCCGGCGTCGACATGTCACTCAAATGGCCCAACGACCTCCTCGTTTCCGTCGCCGGCGAGGAGCGCAAGGCCGGCGGCATCCTCGCCGAGCGGGCCGGGACGGACGGCGTCGTCGTCGGCCTCGGCCTCAACGTCACCCTCCGCGAGGACGAACTCCCCGTCCCCGGCGCCGGGTCCCTCCTCCTGGCCGGCGCGGTCTCCACCGACCGCGACACCCTCCTGCGGTCCGTCCTGCGCTCCCTCGCGCAGTGGTACGGGGAGTGGGTGCGGGCGGGCGGCGACCCCGCCGCCTCCGGGCTCCAGGAGGCCTATGCGGCCGGCTGCGCGACCCTGGGCCGCCGGATCAGGGCCGAGCTGCCCGGCGAGCGGACCCTGGAGGGCGAGGCGATCGCCCTGGACGGCGACGGGCGCCTGGTGGTGGCCACGGAGGGCGGCGGCACGGAGGCGGTGGGCGCGGGCGACATCGTCCACGTACGGACGCCGGACGTCTGACGGGCCCGGAGGGGGCGGGGGACCCGTTCCGGAACGGCTCCCTCACCCCTGCGGAGGACGGAGCGGCTCGCCTTCCGGGCGTGAGCCATTCCACACCTGTCGTATCGTGGAGCGCGATCCAGGCGACAGATCGGCAGGGCAAGTGGGCAGGGAACGGGCAGGAGGCGGCCGGTGACCGTCGACGACGAGGACTCGGGCGGAGCGCCCGAGCCTCCCGCGTACCCCACCCCCCATCACGAGGTCGACCACACGGCCGAACCGAGCGACGACCCCCTCGCCATCCGCCTCGAACAGCTCATCCTCGGCGCGGACCGCCGCTACACCCCCTTCCAGGCCGCCCGCACGGCCGGCGTCTCCATGGAGCTGGCCTCCCGCTTCTGGCGCGCCATGGGCTTCGCGGACATCGGGCAGGCCAAGGCGCTCACCGAGGCCGACGTGCTCGCCCTGCGGCGGCTCGCGGGCCTCGTCGAGGCCGGGCTGCTCAGCGAGCCGATGGCCGTGCAGGTCGCCCGCTCCACCGGGCAGACCACCGCCCGGCTCGCCGAGTGGCAGATCGACTCCTTCCTGGAGGGCCTGACCGAGCCGCCCGAGCCCGGCATGACCCGCACCGAGGTCACGTACCCCCTGGTCGAGCTGCTCCTGCCCGAGCTGGAGGAGTTCCTGATCTACGTCTGGCGCCGGCAGCTCGCCGCCGCCACCGGCCGGGTCGTGCAGGCCGCCGACGACGAGGAGATGGTCGACCGGCGGCTCGCCGTCGGCTTCGCGGACCTCGTCGGCTTCACCCGGCTCACCCGCCGCCTGGAGGAGGAGGAGCTGGGCGAGCTGGTCGAGGCCTTCGAGACCACCTGCGCCGACCTCGTCGCCGCGCACGGCGGCCGGCTCATCAAGACCCTCGGGGACGAGGTCCTCTACGCGGCGGACGACGCCGGCATCGCCGCCGAGATCGCGCTGCGCCTGATCGAGACCCTCGGCCACGACGAGACGATGCCCGCACTGCGCGTCGGCATCGCCTTCGGCACCGTGACGACCCGGATGGGCGACGTCTTCGGCACCACCGTGAACCTGGCCAGCCGGCTCACCTCGATAGCCCCGAAGGACGCCGTCCTGGTCGACAGCGCCTTCGCGAAGGAGCTGACCAGGACCGGCGAGGCGCCCGTCTCGGAGGCGGAGGCGGCCGAGGAGGCGGCCCGCGCCGAGAAGGAGGGCCGCACGCCCGCCGCGTACCGCTTCGCGCTCCAGCCGATGTGGCAGCGCCCGGTCCGCGGCCTCGGCGTCATCGAACCCTGGCTCCTGGGCCGCCGTCCGTCCTAGGATCTCCTCCGTGAACGCCGGTTAACAGCCGTTAACGGGCGGAGCCGGCTGGTGGGAGGGTGTGCGGTCATGTCCGAGCAGCGTTTCGGTGAGTTCGTGGTGGTCCGGCGGGAGGGGCACGTCGCCGAGCTGGTCCTCGACCGGCCCAGGGCGATGAACGCCGTCTCCTCCGAGATGGCCCGCTCCCTCGCGGCCGCCTGCGACGCGCTCGCCGCCGACGCCGCCGTCCGCGTCACCGTCCTCACCTCCTCGAACGACCGCGCCTTCTGCGTCGGCGCCGACCTCAAGGAGCGCAACTCCTTCACCGACGCCGAGCTGGTCCGCCAGCGCCCGACCGCCCGCGCCGCCTACACCGGCGTCCTGGAACTGCCCATGCCGACCGTCGCCGCCGTGCACGGCTTCGCCCTCGGCGGCGGCTTCGAGCTGGCGCTCGCCTGCGACGTGATCGTGGCCGACGCGACCGCCGTCGTCGGCCTGCCCGAGGTCTCCGTGGGCGTCATCCCCGGCGGCGGCGGTACGCAGCTCCTTCCGCGCCGGGTGGGCGCGGCCCGCGCCGCCGAGCTGGTCTTCACGGCCCGCCGGGTGGAGGCCGCCGAGGCCCGCGAGCTCGGTCTGGTGGACCTCCTGGCGGAGGACGCGCGCACGGAGGCCCTGGAGCTGGCCGGGCGGATCGCGGCGAACTCGCCGGTGGGCCTGCGCGCCGCGAAGAAGGCCATGCGGCTCGGCCAGGGACTGGACCTGCGGGCGGGCCTGGAGATCGAGGATGCGGCCTGGCGCTCGGTGGCCTTCTCGGGCGACCGGGCCGAGGGCGTGGCGGCCTTCAACGAGAAGCGGAAGCCGGAGTGGCCGGGGGAGTGAGCCGGCTCGCCCGGTACCGGTTCGCCCGGTACCGATCGGCCCGACGGGTCACTTTCCGTGACGTCCCGGAGGGGAAAACGGATCAAACCTCCCTAAGCTGGAGGAATGGGTGAGGACGGGCGGCTGCGGGCCGTAGTGGCGCTGGCGCAGGCGATGGCGGCGGCGCACACTCCACGGGAGTTCTGGCGGGCGGCTGCGCTCGGGGCCCGCGACGGGCTCGACGGGAGCTTCGCCGCGCTGTCCGTCTGGGAGCGGGACCACGGACGGCTCAAGGTCCTGGTGAACGCCGGCGAGCGGGCCGTGGGGGAGGAGGAGTTCCCGGACGCGGAGACGTACCCGGTCCACCAGTTCCCCGAGATCACCGAGTTCCTGCACGAGCGGTGGGCGGGCGGCGGCGAGCCCGACGCCTGGGTGGAGACCGCCGCCGACCCCGTGCCGACCGGCCGCGTGACCGGTCTGCGGCGGCGCGGCCGGGGCTGCTGCGTGGTCGCCCCGATCGTGCTCCACGGGCGGGCCTGGGGCGAGCTGTACGTGGCCAGGCCGCCCGAGGCGAAACCTTTCACCAGCGCGGACGCGAGCTTCGCGACCGTCCTCGCGGCGGTCGTCGCGGCGGGCATCGCCCAGGCCGAGCGCCTGGAGGAGGTCCGCAAGCTCGCCTTCACCGATCCCCTGACCGGCCTGGCCAACCGGCGGGCCGTCGACACCCGTCTGGACGAGGCCGTCGAGCGCTACCGCGCGGACGGCTCCGTGGTGAGCCTGGTGGTCTGCGACCTCAACGGCCTCAAGCGGGTCAACGACACCCACGGGCACGCGGTCGGCGACCGCCTCCTCGAACGCTTCGGCTCCGTCCTCTCCCGCTGCGGCGCCCGGCTCCCCGGCGCGCTCGCGGCCCGCCTCGGCGGCGACGAGTTCTGCCTCCTGACGGTCGGCCCGGCGGCGGACGAGGTGGTCGCGGTCGCCGAGGAGCTGTGCGTACGGGCGGCGGAGCTGGAACTGGGCGAGGGCGTGGCCTGCGGGGTGGCGTCCACGGGCGACCCCATCGGGCCCCTCAAGTCGGCCCGCCGCCTCTTCCGGCTCGCGGACGCCGCCCAGTACCAGGCCAAGGCGGGCCGCTCGGCGAAGCCGGTGGTGGCGGGGCGCGACGGCACGGTCGTGCGCCTCGCGGACGCGCCGCCGGGCGCCCGCGACCGCCGCCGCTTCCGCGACGCGCCGACGGTGGAACTGCCGGAGCCGGGGGCGACGGAGCCCGGACCACCGGACCCGGACCCGGGCCCCGACTCCGGCCCCGGTCCCGGCCCGGGGCGGGCCCCGGAGTCCCCCGGGCCCGTCGCGGCCTGGCCCGTGGAGCCCCCGGGCGAGGAGCCCACGGAAACGGCCCTCCGGCCCGAGGAGCCCCCGTCGGCGGACCGGTGAGCGGGCCGTACGGGGCCCGGCGGGTGACGGGCCCGGCCGTGGCGACCCGGCCCGGCGGGAACGGAAGCCGCACCGGCACCGGCACCGGCACCGGAGACGGGAGCGCCGGCACCGGCGGCGCCGAAAGCGAAGGTACCGGCGGCACCGGCACCGGAGACGGGAGCGGCGGCCCCGGCGGCACCGGAAGCGGAAGCGCCGGCGGCACCGGAAGCGGAAGCGCCGGCGGCACCGGCCCGGTAAGGGACGACCCCCGGCCGGGCCGGTGACGAGGTCCCCTAGTGACAGGTCGGTCTTCAATCCGTAGGGTGCTGAATATGGATATGCAGACAGTCGTCCTCGGCACGTCCGGCACGACCCCGCAGGACGTCGTCGACGTCGCCCGCCACGGCGCCCGCGTCGAGCTGTCGACCGAGGCCGTGCAGGCCCTCGCCGCCGCCCGGGAGGTCGTCGACGCCCTCGCCGCCAAGCCCGAGCCCGTCTACGGGGTCTCCACCGGCTTCGGGGCCCTCGCCACCCGGCACATCGGCCACGAGCTCCGCGCCCGGCTCCAGCGCAACATCGTGCGCTCGCACGCCGCCGGCATGGGCCCCCGCGTCGAGCGCGAGGTCGTGCGCGCCCTGATGTTCCTGCGCCTGAAGACCCTCGCCTCCGGCCGCACCGGCGTCCGCCCCGAGGTCGCCCGCACCATGGCCGACGTCCTCAACGCCGGCATCACCCCGGTCGTGCACGAGTACGGCTCCCTCGGCTGCTCCGGCGACCTCGCCCCGCTCTCCCACTGCGCCCTCGCGCTCATGGGCGAGGGCGACGCCGAGGGTCCCGACGGGCAGGTCCGCCCGGCCGGCGAGCTGCTCGCCGCGCACGGCATCGCGCCCGTCGAGCTCAAGGAGAAGGAGGGCCTCGCCCTCCTCAACGGCACCGACGGCATGCTGGGCATGCTGGTCATGGCCCTCGCCGACCTCGACACCCTCTACAAGTCGGCCGACGTCACCGCCGCGCTCTCCCTCGAAGCCCTCCTCGGCACCGAGAAGGTCCTCGAACCCGAGCTGCACGCCATCCGCCCCCACCCCGGCCAGGCCGCCTCCGCCGCCAACATGCTGGCCGTGCTCAAGGGCTCCGGACTCACCGGCCACTTCCAGGCCGGCGAGGCCCCCCGCGTCCAGGACGCCTACTCGATCCGCTGCGCCCCGCAGGTCGCCGGGGCCGGCCGCGACACCCTGGCCCACGCCCGGCTCGTCGCCGAGCGCGAGCTGGCCGCCGCCGTCGACAACCCGGTGGTCCTGCCGAACGGCGAGGTGCGCTCCAACGGCAACTTCCACGGCGCCCCCGTCGCGTACGTCCTCGACTTCCTCGCGATCGCCGCCGCCGACCTCGGCTCCATCGCCGAGCGCCGCACCGACCGGCTCCTCGACAAGAACCGCTCGCACGGCCTGCCGCCCTTCCTCGCCGAGGACGCCGGCGTCGACTCGGGCCTGATGATCGCCCAGTACACGCAGGCCGCCCTGGTCAGCGAGATGAAGCGGCTCGCCGTCCCGGCCTCCGCCGACTCCATCCCGTCCTCCGCGATGCAGGAGGACCACGTCTCCATGGGCTGGTCCGCCGCCCGCAAGCTGCGCACCGCGATCGGCAACCTCACCCGGATCATCGCCGTCGAGCTGTACGCCGCGACCCGGGGCGTCGAGCTCCGTGCGGGCCTCACCCCGGCCCCCGCCTCGCGGGCCGTCATCACCGCCCTGCGCGAGGCCGGCGTCCAGGGCCCCGGCCCGGACCGCTTCCTCGCCCCCGACCTGGCCGCCGCCGACGCCTTCGTGCGCGAGGGAAGGGTGGTCGCCGCCGTGGAGCCGGTCACCGGCCCGCTGGCGTAAGGGCGTTGGAGCGCGCGTGAGGGCCCCACCCCACCGGAGGTTTCCGGCGGGGGCGGGCCCTCACGCACAAGTACGCGACGGGGGAACGCGGTTCAGGAGGCCCGGCCCCGGCGGCGCATCGCCAGGACCACGAAGCTCGCGCCGACCGCCAGGAACGCCGTCCCGCCGAGCAGGTACGGCACCGTGTCCCGCTCCCCGGTCTCCGCGAGGCGCCCGTCGCGCGCGGCGGGACCGCTCCCGCCCACCCCGACCCGCACCCCACCGCCCCACTGGTCGGCGGCGTTCGCGGACGGTACGAACCACAGGGCGCACAGCAGCGTTCCGGCGACGGCGGCGGTCAGCAGGAGGCGACGGGCGGCGGACACGGAGATTTCGATCCTCCTTGCGGAAACCGTGAATCGGTCGGCGTGCCGATGCTAATGAACACAGCGGGTCGCGGGAAAGCCGAGGCCCTCCGGACCCCTACGCTCCGCACCATGAGCACTTCCGACACCACGCGTGACACCACGCGCTATGTACGCCTTCGCGTCGATGTGGTCCTGGAGATCGACGGACCGGCCGAACTGGCCGCGGCCGCCGAGGCCCGGATCGACGCCGACGAGTTCATGCCCGAGGAGGAGCGGACGCACGCCCGCGCCGCCGCGCGCGAGGACGGCGCCGAGGCCCTCGCGTACCTCGTCGAACCCTTCGACCTGATCCGCGACGTCCCCGGCATCGAGATGGTCCAGGCGTCCTGGAGCAGCGAGGAGATCGAGTACGACCCCGATGCGCTGGAATGGGACCTCGGGGAGGAAGATGGGGCGGAGGAAGACGAAGACGACCGCCCCTGAGGCCGGTGTCCTGCCCGCCCGCGGGCCCCGGGACACCGTCCCGGGGCCTTCCCGCGACACCGGGCGCCCGGTGGGGAACCGAACGCTCCGCCCGTGCGTGTCGATCAGTGGTGTTCCCCACAAACCGTACGGTTCCCGAACCGAACGGGTTGTCATGGGTAGGGAAGCAAGCGTGCACAGGGAATCGGCGACGATGGAGAAGCGTGTGATGACGGACGGCAAGCGCCGCAGGAGCCTGGCGGCCGCGGCTGCCCTGCTCAGCGGTGTGTTGGTGCTCTCGGCGTGCGACGACGGCGACAAGGGCGGCAGCGGCGCCTCCGGAACCGCGACCCCGCAGTCGCAGGAGCAGGTCGACGAGGCGGCGGCGCAGAAGACCTCCAAGGCCCGGATCACGATCTCGCCGGAGAACGGCGCGCAGAACGCCTCCATCAACAACGACGCCAAGGTCACCGTCGCCGACGGCAAGCTCACCGAGGTCGTCATGACCTCCGCCGAGGGCACGGCCGTCAAGGGCGAGATAGCGGCCGACGGCCTCAGCTGGAAGCCGACCGGCCCGCTCAAGCGCGCCACGGTCTACAGGATCACCGCCACCGCGGCGGACGCGGCCGGCCTGGAGGCCCACGAGAACTCCTCCTTCACCACCGTCTCGCAGGCCAACAGCTTCATCGGCAACTTCACGCCCGAGGACGGCTCGACCGTCGGCGTCGGCATGCCGGTCTCGATCAACTTCAACAAGGCGATCACCGACAAGAAGGCCGTCCAGAGCGGCATCACCGTCACCTCCAGCTCCGGCCAGGAGGTCGTCGGCCACTGGTTCAGCCCCCAGCGGATCGACTTCCGCCCCGACGCGTACTGGACCGAGGGCTCGACCGTCACGCTGAAGCTGGACCTCGACGGGGTCGAGGGCGCCGAGGGCGTCTACGGCGTCCAGCAGAAGACCGTCACCTTCAAGATCGGCCGCAACCAGGTCTCCACCGTCGACGTCGCCACCAAGACCATGACGGTCAAGCAGGACGGCAAGACGGTCAAGACCATCCCGATCTCCGCCGGCTCCCCGGAGAACCCGACCTACAACGGTCAGATGGTGATCTCTGAGAAGTTCAAGGAGACCCGGATGAACGGCGCCACCGTCGGCTTCACCGACGACGACGGCAAGGGCGAGTACGACATCAAGGACGTGCCGCACGCCATGCGCCTGTCCAGCTCGGGCACCTTCATCCACGGCAACTACTGGGGTCCGGACTCGATCTTCGGCTCCTCGAACACCAGCCACGGCTGCGTGGGCCTCAACGACGTCAAGGGCGCCGGCGACCCCAACCAGACGGCCGCCTGGTTCTACGACCACTCGCTCATCGGCGACGTCGTGATCGTCAAGAACTCCAAGGACAAGACGATCGCCCCCAGCAACGGCCTCAACGGCTGGAACATGAGCTGGTCGGAGTGGAAGGCCGGCTCGGCCCTCTAGCCCCTCCCGCACGCACCCGAAAGGGCCCCTCCACGAGGAGGGGCCCTTTTCGCGCGCGTGCGGCCCACGGCTGCGCGTGCTGCCGACCGCCGTACCGGGGCCCTTTTCGCGCGTCCGGACCTACCGCGCGTCCACGGGCTCGTCCACGCCCCACTGCGCGAGCAGCCGCAGCGCCTCCGCCGAGGGCGTGCCCGGCTCCGCGTGGTACGTCACGAGCACCAGGTCCGGATCGGCTCCGGACACCTTCAGCGTCTCGTACGACAGCTCCATCTCGCCCACCAGCGGATGCCGCATCCGCTTCGTGCCGTGTCCCTTGTCCGCCACGGTGTGCGCCGCCCACAGCGAGCGGAACTCCTCGCTCCGGACCGACAGCTCGCCCACGAGCGCCAGCAGCTGCGGATCGTCCGGGTAGCACCCCGCGTACAGCCGCAGCACGCTCACCACCTCGGTCGCCTTGCACTCCCAGTCGAGGTACAGGGACCGCGCGTTCGGGTCGAGGAAGACCATCCGGGCCATGTTCCGCTCGTGCGGCTCCCAGGCGGTGAAGTCGCCGAGCAGCGCCCGCGCCGTCCGGTTCCAGGCGAGCAGGTCGAGCCGGCGCCCCAGGACGACGGCGGGCACCCCGTCCATCGAGTCCAGCAGGTACGAGAGCCCCGGCCGCACCTGCTGGGGACGGGAGATCGCCGCCCGCTGCCGCTTCTTCACCGTCGGCTTCGCCAGGTGCGTCAGATGCGCCCGTTCGGTGTCGCTCAGGCGCAGCGCCCGCGCGATCGCGTCCAGGACCTCCATGGACACGTTGCGGCCGTTGCCCTGTTCGAGCCGGGTGTAGTACGCCACCGAGACCCCGGCCAGCTGCGCCAGCTCCTCGCGGCGCAGCCCCGGCACCCGCCGGTGCCGCCCGAACTCGGGCAGCCCCACGTCCTGCGGCTTCAGCCGGGCTCTGCGGGAGCGCAGGAATTCACTGAGTTCGGCACTGGGGTCCATCCGTCCCATTATCGCCGCCGGACCGGGTCGCCGGACGTACGTTCCTGACCCTGCCAGTGGTAGGCACGGCGGTCGTACGAAGAACAGGTGCCTGGGTGGCACCGGCGTTCCCGAGCAGGCTGGGGGCATGACCACGAACGTGACCACCGTCCCCGCCTACGCCGCCCCCGCCGCCCACGCCCCCCTCGAACGCACCACCGTGCCGCGCCGCCCGGTCGGCGAACACGACGTCCTCATCGAGATCAAGTACGCCGGGATCTGCCACTCCGACATCCACCAGGCGCGCGACGGCTGGGGCGAGGGCATCTACCCGATGGTCCCCGGCCACGAGATCGCCGGCGTCGTCGCCGCCACCGGCCCCGGCGTGACGAAGTTCCGGGTGGGCGACCGCGTCGGCGTCGGCTGCTTCGTCGACTCCTGCCGGGAGTGCGAGCACTGCCTGCGCGGCCTGGAGCAGTACTGCGTCACGGGCGGCACCGGCACGTACAACGCCCTCGACAAGAACGGCGAGCCGACCTACGGCGGCTACTCCACCCACATCGTCGTCGACGAGAACTACACCCTGCGCATCCCCGAGGGCATCGGCCTGGACGAGGCCGCCCCGCTGCTCTGCGCCGGCATCACCCTCTACTCGCCGCTCGCCCACTGGCAGGCCGGCCCCGGCAAGAAGGTCGCGATCGTCGGACTCGGCGGCCTCGGCCACATGGGCGTCAAGATCGCCCACGCGCTCGGCGCGGAGGTGACCGTCCTCAGCCAGTCCGAGAAGAAGCGGGAGGACGCCCTGAGGCTGGGCGCCGACCACTACCGCGCGACGAGCGACCCGGAGACCTTCACCGCCCTCGCCGGCACCTTCGACCTGGTGCTCTCCACCGTCTCGGCGCCGCTGGACTTCGACGCCTACCTGGGCCTGGTGCGCACGGACGGCGCCCTGGTGAACGTGGGCGCGCCCGAGGAGCCGGTCAAGATCGGCCTGTTCTCCCTGATCGGCGGCCGCAAGACCCTCGCCGGCTCGATGATCGGCTCCATCGCGGAGACGCAGGAGATGCTCGACTTCTGCGCCGCGCACGGCCTGGGCGCGGAGATCGAGGTGATCGCCGCGGACCGGATCAACGAGGCGTACGAGCGGGTGATCGCGAGCGACGTCCGCTACCGCTTCGTGATCGACGCGTCGACCATCTGACGCGCCCGCGTACGGCCGCCGGAACCTGACGGCCGGGGTATGACGTCCGGAGTAATCGACCCGTACGGCACGCCCCGGCACGCTGTCCCCATGACCGCATACGCCCTCGGAAACCTGCACCCGAAGCCCGTCCTCGACGAGGAGGTCTTCACGTACATGGAGCGCGTCCAGGCCACCCTGGACCCCTACGGCGGCCGCTTCCTCGTCCACGGCGCCCCCACCCGCGAGGTCCCGGAGGGCACCTGGCCCGGCGCCCTCGTGGTCATCGCCTTCCCGACCTACGAGAACGCCCGCGCCTGGTACGCCTCCGCCCCCTACCAGGCCCTGATCCCCCTCCGCACCCGCCACATGGCGGGCGACGTCCTCCTGATCGACGGGGTCCCGGAGGACTACGACCCGGCGACGACGGCGGCCGCGCTGAGGGCGGCGGTGGGGTGACGGGGGCGGCGGGGGCACCGCGCGGGCGTCACTCCGCCTTCGCCACCCCGATCGGGCACGAGACGCCCGTGCCGCCGATGCCGCAGTAGCCCGCCGGGTTCTTGTCCAGGTACTGCTGGTGGTACGCCTCCGCCGGGTAGAACGGGCGGTCGGCGGCCGGCAGGACGTGGGTGGTGATCTCGCCGTGGCCGGAGGCCGTCAGGACCTTCTGGTAGGTCTCGCGGGAGGCCTCGGCGGCCGCCGCCTGGGCGGGGGAGTGGGTGTAGAGCGCCGAGCGGTACTGGGTGCCCACGTCGTTGCCCTGGCGGAAGCCCTGCGTCGGGTCGTGGGACTCCCAGAACAGCTTCAGGAGCGTCTCGTACGAGACCTTCGACGGGTCGAAGACCACCCGGACGACCTCCGTGTGGCCGGTCAGGCCCGAGCACACCTCCTCGTAGGAGGGGTTCCGCGTGTAGCCGCCCTGGTAGCCGACGAGGGTCGTCCAGACGCCCTCGGTCTGCCAGAACTTGCGCTCGGCGCCCCAGAAGCAGCCCAGGGCGAAGTCGGCGACCTCCAGGCCCTCCGGGTACGGGCCGACGAGCGGGTTGCCGAGGACCGTGTGGCGCGCGGGCACGGAGAACTCCGGCTCGGCGCGGCCGGGCAGGGCCTGCTCGGGGGTGGGGAGGACGGGGGTGCGGGACAGGAACATGCTGCATCTCTCCTCGACGGTCGTCGGCAGTCCGCACAACAAGGGAGGGGACGCCGGGATTCCCCCGCCCGTCCGCCCGTCGGGCCGTCAGCGCGGCAGCGTCAGCGGGCTGCCGCCGTTCGCCTCGTATCCCGCCACCGCCAGGTTCCGGAAGACCGTGTACTCCGCCGCCGGGTCCGCGCTCAGCGTCCACGGCACCGCGCCCACGTGCCCGTCCACCTTCACCAGCTGGTGCATGGCCTCCGCCCAGCGCTCGCCCCGCACCAGGAACCAGACCAGCAGATGGCGCACGTGCGCCAGCATCGGGTCGTCCGGGCGGGCCGAGTGCACCGCGTACAGCGCGCCCTCCACCGCCTTCGACACCACCTGCGTACGGAAGAAGTCCTGCACCAGGACCACGTCCGGCACGTGCTCGTACACCGCGAACAGCGGCAGCGCGGCGAGCAGCGAGCCGCGCGGGGCGCGCGCCGCGGCCGTCGTCGCGAAGTGGTCGGCCTCCTCGCGCGAACCGTGCCACTTCTCGCACCAGTAGTGCAGCGCCGCCAGGTGCGCCCCCATGTGCGCGGGCGCCCGGTCGATCACCTTCGCCCACACCTGGTCGAACTGTTCGGGCCCGTAGCCCAGGCCGCGCGCCACCGCCAGCTGCGTGATGTACGGGACGGGGTCGCCCGGGGCGAGCAGCGCCGCCTCCTCGGTGACCTTCAGCGCCTCCTCCAGGATGATCCGGAAGTCGTCGCTCCCGGCCGCCGAGGACCGCCACGCCTGCTGCACCAGGAACTCGGCGTGCACCGCCGCCCCGCCCGGGTCCTTCGGCGCGTCCGCCCGCCAGGCCCGCAGCCACGCCCCGCCGACGCCCGGCCTCTCCCGGAGCTCCAGGGAGGCCGCGCCCGCGAACGCCTGCACGCGCTGCCAGCGCACCTCGCCGTCCTTGCCGGTCCCGGCGAGCAGCTGCGAGGCCGCCTTCCAGTCCTGGGTGGCCTGCACGACGTTCAGCACGTCGAGCAGGTCCTCGTCGGCCCCCGGCAGCCGCACGTCCTGGTCCTCCTGCGGCACGAATCCGTACGCCGCCGGGTCCGCCGCGTCGGGCGATCCCGGCGCGGCCAGCCGGATGCCGCCGCCCCGGCGGCGCAGCAGGTAGGGGCCGAGGACGCCGAACAGCAGCCCGAGCGCGATGAGGAACCAGAGAATCTCCATGCGTCCATTGTCCAGGACACCCCATGAGACGAACGCGGCGCCGGAGGTCCCGCGGCACTACGCTCCTGGACATGAGCGACCAGCACATCCACCAGAGCTTCGAGACCCGCGCGATCCACGCGGGCAACACCGCCGACCCGCTGACCGGCGCGGTCGTCCCGCCCATCTACCAGGTGTCCACGTACAAGCAGGACGGCGTGGGCGGGCTGCGCGGCGGTTACGAGTACAGCCGCAGCGCCAACCCGACCCGTACCGCCCTGGAGGAGAACCTGGCGGCCCTGGAGGGCGGCCGGCGCGGCCTCGCCTTCGCCTCCGGCCTCGCCGCCGAGGACTGCCTGCTGCGCGCGCTGCTGGTCCCCGGCGACCACGTCGTCATCCCGAACGACGCCTACGGCGGCACCTTCCGGCTCTTCGCCAAGGTCGTGGAGCGCTGGGGCGTGGACTTCTCGGTCGCGGACACCTCCGACGTCGCCGCCGTGCGGGACGCGATCAACGACCGCACGAAGCTGGTCTGGGTCGAGACCCCCTCGAACCCGCTCCTCGGCATCACCGACATCGAGGCCGTCGCGGGCGTGGCCCGCCAGGCCGGCGTGAAGCTCGTCGTGGACAACACCTTCGCCTCGCCCTACCTCCAGCAGCCGCTGGCGCTCGGCGCGGACGTCGTGGTGCACTCGCTCACCAAGTACATGGGCGGCCACTCGGACGTCGTCGGCGGCGCCCTGGTGACGGCCGACGCGGCCCTCGGCGAGGAGCTGGCGTACCACCAGAACGCGATGGGCGCGGTCGCCGGACCGTTCGACTCGTGGATCGTGCTGCGCGGCATCAAGACCCTCGCCGTGCGCATGGACCGGCACAGCGAGAACGCCGAGAAGGTCACCGAGATGCTGACCCAGCACCCGAAGGTGACCCAGGTCCTCTACCCGGGCCTCCCGGAGCACCCGGGCCACGAGATCGCCGCCAAGCAGATGCGGTCCTTCGGCGGCATGATCTCCTTCCGCGTGCAGGGCGGCGAGGAGGCGGCCGTCGAGGTCTGCAACCGCGCGAAGCTCTTCACCCTCGGCGAGTCCCTGGGCGGCGTCGAGTCCCTCATCGAGCACCCGGGCCGCATGACCCACGCGAGCGTCGCGGGCTCCGCCCTGGAGGTCCCGGCCGACCTCGTCCGCCTCTCGGTGGGCATCGAGAACGCCGACGACCTGCTCGCGGACCTGCGGCAGGCGCTGGGCTAGAGGGGGGTCCGGAACGGCCGGGCGGGACCTCGAACGGTCCCGCCCGGCCGTTCCCCGGCTCAGGCCGGGACCTTCTCGTCCTCCAGCTCCGCGCGGACCATGGCCCGCAGTTCGGGAGTGTCCTCGTGGCCGTGGACGGAGACCGCGTGCTCGGCGGCGGCCCGCACCACTTCCTCCTCCTCACCGGTGATGGTGAGGGTGCAGTTCATGACGCTCGGCGTCCTGCGGCAGTCGGCGACTTTCCTGGTCATGACAGCCTCCTCGGCACCTCGTACGAGTGCCGTCCCCCTCCAGCCTAGGACCGCACCCGCCGGGCTTCGAGCGGCGGCGGGCGGTCAGGAGGAGGCCGGGGACGGCTCGCCCTCGGGAGCCGTACCGGGAACGGTCCCGCCCGTGCCCCCCGACTCCGCCGGCGCGTGCCCCGTGTGGGCCGACTGGCGTGCGGACAGGGCGGTGTTGAAGCGGGTGAGCAGGGTGCAGAAGGCCTCCCGCTCCTCCGGCGTCCAGCCCTCCGTGACCTCCACCATCAACTGGCGGCGCGAGGCGCGGACCTCCTCCAGGCGCGCGAGTCCGCGCTGCGAGAGCTGGAGGACGACCGCCCGCCCGTCCTCCGGGTGCGAGGTGCGCTTCACCAGGCCGGTGTCCACGAGTGGGGCGACCTGGCGGGTGACCGTCGACGAGTCGATGCCCATGCCCGCCGCGAGCGCCTTGACGCCCATCGGGCCTTCCTGGTCGAGCCGGTTGAGGAGCAGGTAAGCGGCCCGGTCCATGGAGTTGCGGAGCTGGCCGGTCCCGCCGAGGCGGGTCTGCTCGGCCCGGCGGGCGAAGACGGCCACCTGGTGCTGGAGGGCGTCGAGGAGACCGGGGTCGAGAGCGGTCGTCATGTCCTGGGACGGGGGCATGGCTGTGGGTCTCTCTCGTGCGGGAGCGGTCGGACGGTGGGGGACAGAGTACGCGGACCCGGCGGGGTCCGTACCGGGCCCGTCCAAACCCGTTCGGACACCCGCCCGCCGGGCGGTCGGCAGGGCTGTGAGCTGCGAGACTTGCTGTCATGAGCTTCCGTACATCACGCCCCTTGCACCGGCTGATGCTCGACGACGTGCGCGGTGCGCAGAAGATGCTGTCCGGGGTGGCCCGCGTGACGGCGGTGGAGGGCAGCCGGCACCTGTCCTCCCTGGTGGGGGCGCCGGTGCACCTCAAGTGCGAGAACCTCCAGCGGACCGGCTCCTTCAAACTGCGCGGGGCGTACGTGCGGATCGCCGGGCTGCGGCCCGAGGAGAAGGCCGCCGGGGTCGTCGCCGCCTCCGCCGGCAACCACGCGCAGGGCGTCGCGCTCGCCTCCAAGCTGCTCGGCGTGCGCGCCACCGTCTTCATGCCGGCCGGCGCCCCGCTGCCGAAGGTCGCGGCGACCCGGGAGTACGGTGCCGAGGTCCGCCTCCAGGGGCAGGTCGTGGACGAGACCCTCGCGGCGGCGGAGCAGTACGCGCGGGAGACCGGCGCCGTCCTCATCCACCCCTTCGACCACCCCGACGTCATCGTCGGACAGGGCACGGTCGGCCTGGAGATCCTGGAGCAGTGCCCCGAGGTCCGCACGATCGTGGTCGGCGTCGGCGGCGGCGGTCTCGTGGCCGGCATCGGTCTCGCGGTGAAGTCGCTGCGCCCGGACGTGAGGGTGATCGGCGTGCAGGCCGAGGGCGCCGCCGCCTATCCGCCCTCGCTGGCCGCCGGGCACCCGGTGGTCGTCGAGTCGCCGGTCACGATGGCCGACGGCATCAGGGTGGGCCGCCCCGGCGACGTGCCGTTCGACCTGGTCAGGGAGTACGTGGACGAGGTCCGCACGGTCTCCGAGGACGCGCTCTCCTCCGCCCTGCTGCTCTGCCTGGAGCGCGCCAAACTGGTCGTGGAACCGGCCGGCGCCAGCCCGGTCGCGGCCCTGCTCTCCGACCCGGGGTCCTTCCGGGGCCCGGTGGTCGCGGTCCTCTCCGGCGGCAATGTCGACCCGCTCCTCCTCCAGCGCGTGCTGCGGCACGGCATGGCCGCCGGGGGCCGCTACCTGAGCCTGCGGCTGCGCGTGACGGACCGGCCGGGGGTGCTCGCCTCGCTCCTCGCGGCCCTGACGGTGGTCGACGCCAACGTCCTGGACGTCAGCCACGTACGGACCGACCCGAGGCTCGGTCTGACCGAGGCGGAGGTCGAGCTCCACCTGGAGACGAAGGGCCCGGAGCACTGCCGGGAGGTGACGGAGGCGCTGCGGGACGCGGGCTACACGGTCCTCGGCTGACCCTCGTACGCCCGTGGCTCCGTACGCCCCGGACCCCGCCCCGGCCCCGGCCACCGCCGCACCCCCTCTGACCTCGGCTTGTGGCGCGAGTCACAAATTCACTGGGCGCGGGCCGTCCCCGAAACCTAGGATCGGTGGGAAAAAGTCCCGATCCATGGGGAGTAACCCACATGCCAGGCGCGATCTACGCCGAAGGTCTGGTGAAGACCTTCGGTGACGTACGAGCTCTGGACGGGGTGGACCTCGACGTGCCCGAGGGCACCGTCCTGGGTCTGCTCGGCCCGAACGGCGCGGGGAAGACCACCACCGTGCGCGTGCTGACGACCCTCCTGCGGCCCGACAGCGGACGGGCCGTCGTCGCCGGGATCGACGTCCTCGCGCACCCCAACGAGGTGCGCCGCTCGATCGGCCTCTCCGGCCAGTTCGCGGCCGTCGACGAGTACCTGACCGGCCGCGAGAACCTCCAGATGGTCGGGCAGCTCTACCAGATGAAGGCGAAGGCGGCGAAGGAGCGGGCGGGCGAGCTGCTCGACCGGTTCCACCTCGCCGAGGCCGCCGACCGCCCCGCCAAGACGTACTCGGGCGGCATGCGCCGCCGCCTGGACCTCGCGGCCGCCCTCGTGGTCTCCCCGCCGGTCATGTTCATGGACGAGCCGACCACCGGCCTCGACCCGCGCAACCGGCAGGAGCTCTGGGAGGTCATCAAGGAGCTGGTCGCCGGCGGTACGACCCTGCTGCTCACCACCCAGTACCTGGAGGAGGCCGACCACCTCGCCCACGACATCTGCGTGGTCGACCACGGCCGGGTCATCGCGCGCGGCACCTCCGACCAGCTCAAGGCCCGGACGGGCGGCGAGCGCGTCGAGGTCGTGGTCCGCGAGCGGGAGATGCTCACCGGCGCCCGGGAGGTCCTCGGCCGCTACGGCGCCGAGCGGGCCGGGGGCGCCGGCCGCGGCGAGGTCTCCGTCGAGGAGCACACCCGCATGCTGACCGTCCCCGTCACCGGCGGCGCCAAGCTGCTCGCCGAGGTCATCCGCGACCTGGACGCCGTCGGCGTCGAGATCGACGACATCGGCCTGCGCCGCCCCACCCTCGACGACGTCTTCATCTCCCTCACCGGCCACGCGGCCGAGCAGGAGGAGACGGAGGAGGACGGCGCCGGGGGCCGGCAGGGCGGCCGGGGCCGCAAGCACCGCACGAAGGCGGCCAAGAGTACGGAGGACGCCGGGGCCTCCGGGTCCGCCGAGGACGCGAAGGAGGAGGCGAAGTGAGCACCGTGACCACCGGGGCCCCGACCCGGGCCCCACGGCCGCGCGGAGGCGTCGCCCAGTCCCTCGGCGACTCCCTCGTCGTCGCCAAGCGCAATCTGATCCGGATGACCCGGATCCCCGAGATGATCCTCTTCGGGGTCATCCAGCCGGTGATGTTCGTGGTGCTCTTCACGTACGTCTTCGGCGGCTCCATGGCGATCGGCGGCACCCTCGACCCCGACGTCTACCGGGACTTCCTGATGGCGGGCATCTTCGCGCAGACCGTCACCTTCGCCACGGCGGGCTCGGCGGCCGGCATCGCCGACGACATGCAGAAGGGGATCATCGACCGCTTCCGCTCCCTGCCGATGGCGCGGGGCGCCGTCCTCACCGGCCGCACCGTCGCCGACCTCGTGCAGACCTCCGTCACGCTGGTCGTCCTCGCGGTCGTCGCGCTCCTCGTGGGCTGGCGCACCGGCTCCGCCGAGCCGACCAACGCCGGCAAGGTCCTGGGCGGCTTCGCCCTGCTGCTCCTCCTCGGGTACGCCTTCACCTGGATCGGGGCCCTGATCGGCCTCTCGGTCCGCACCCCGGAGGCCGCCACCTCGGGCGGCATCATCTGGCTCTTCCCGGTCACGTTCATCTCGAACGCGTTCGTGGACTCGGACCAGATGACGCCCTGGCTGCGGCACATCGCCGAGTGGAACCCGTTCAGCGCCACCGTGCAGGCCTGCCGGGAGCTGTTCGGCAACCCCGGCGTCTCGACCTCGGACGCCTGGCCGATGCAGCACCCGGTCTGGGCCTCGGTCATCTGGTCGGTCCTGATCATCGCCCTCTTCCGGACCCTCGCGGTCCGCAAGTACCGCTCGGCGGCGTCCTGACCCCCCGGGCCCGTAGGGGCCCGGGGACACCGGATCAGGGCAGGTAGCCCGAGACGACGAGGCCGCCGGGGAGCGCCAGGAAGGCGGCGCCCCCGGCGACCAGCGGCTCCCCGGCTACCTCGGCGGTGAAGCCGGGGGGCAGGCTGAGCCGGTAGGACGCGTACTCCCGCTCGCCGGTGGACAGGAAGGGGCCGGCGGCCGGATAGGTCCGGATCTCGTCCTCGCTCGTGGTCACGACCCGGTCGCCCGCCAGGTGGACGCGGTCGGCGGAGGTGTCCGCCACTCGCCACCGCTCCCGGCCGCTCGCCAGGTCGTACGCGAAGAGCGTGCCCTGCGCGTCGACGACGGCGACGAGCCCGGCGGCGTTCACCGCGGGGCCGGCCGCGACCTCGGAGCCCAGGGTCCGCACCGTCCGGAGCGTCCGCGGGTCGAGGACTCCGACGGCGCCGTCCTGCCGGGTGGAGCAGAGCACGGTGCCGCTCTTCTCGTGGACGACGAAGCCGCCGCAGTACTCCGTCCCGCGCGCCGTCTCCTTCCCGGTGGCGGCGTCCAGGGACACCGGCGTCGCGCCCACCGGGACGAGCACCCGCCCGGCTCCCGCGACCGGCTGCTCCGGCAGGCCGTCGAGCGGGGAGCGCCACAGCTCCTTCCCGTCGCGCAGGCGCACGGCCGTGACCAGGCCGGTGCGCTCGTCGCGCACGTTGACGTACGTGGAGTAGAGGACCCCCTCCCGCAGGTCGGTGCCCTTCACGGCCCAGTCGTCCCCGGGCCGGGGGACGCGCCGCCGCTCCTTCCCGTCCGCGAGCCCGTACGCGACGATCCCGTCGGGCCCCGTCACGTACGCCGTGTCGCCGACGACCGCCGGGTACTGCGGCGCGCTGCGCAGCCCTTCGCCCCGGCCCGGCACCTTCCACAGCTCCTTGCCGTCCGCCGCGCCCAGGGCGGTGACCGCGCCGCCGTTCCCCGGGCAGACCAGGACCTCCGGGGAGAGCGCGCAGGCGCCGCCGTCCGGCTCCCCCTCGGCCCGCCAGGGCGACCAGCCGGCCGGGCGGGAGGCCCGGTCCGTACCGGCCGCGCCGAAGTCGCCGGTCCGGCCCGTGCCGCCGTACGGCAGGACGACCCGGCTCAGCGAGGCGGGGGCCGGGGCCGGGGTCGAGCCCGGGGACGCCGACGCGGCCGACGCGCCGGCGGAGGGCCCGCCGGACGCCCCCGGGCCGCCCTCCTGCCCGCCCGTCCGGTTCAGGAGCACCGCGCCCGCCGTCGCCAGGACGGCCACCGCCACCGCGCCCGCCACCAGGGCGCCCCGGCGGCGCGGCCGGCCCGCCGGAGCGGCGGCCGGGACCGCCGGCCGGCCGGTCACTGCCGTGGGGGAGTACGGCACCACGGGACCGAGCGTCGGCAGGTCCGCCACGCCCGCGCCCGAGGCCGCCGCCTCCCCGGCCGCCCGGGCCGCCTCCCGGCACTCCGCGACCAGCGAGAGGACCCCGCCCGGCCACGGGAAGGCCTCCGGAGCGCCCCCGCCGCCCCCTTCGCCGCCGGGGCCGCCGAGGAGCGCCGCCAGCTCCGCCGCCGGGGGCCGCTCCGCCGGGTCGAGCCGCAGACAGCGTTCCAGTACGGGCCGCAACTCCCCCGGAACACCGTCCAGTTCGGCCTCCGCCCGGCTGATCCGGTAGATCACGGCGGCCATCTCGTCGTCGTGGAACGGCCCCCGGCCGCTCGCCGCGAACGCGAGCACCGCCCCCAGGCAGAACACGTCCGACGCGGGCACCACCGCCCGGCTCCCCACCAGGTGCTCCGGCGACATGAACCCCGGCGAGCCCACCACCAGACCGGTCGACGTCAGCGCCGTCGCCTCGAAGGCCTGGGCGATCCCGAAGTCGATCAGCTTCGGCCCGGCCGCGCCGAGCAGCACGTTCGCCGGCTTCAGGTCCCGGTGCAGCACCTTCACGCCGTGCACGGCCGCCAGGGACCGGGCGAGCGCCGCCCCCAGGGCCCGCACGGCCCCGACGGGCAGCGGACCGGTCCGTACGACGGCCTCCGCGAGCGAGGGGCCCGGCACGTACTCGGTCGCCAGCCACGGCGAGGGCGCGTCCGGGCCGGCGTCCACCAGCCGCGCCACCCCCGGCCCGTCCACGGTCCGCGCCGCCGCGATCTCCCGCCGGAACCGGGTCCGGAAGTCCTCGTCGACCTCCAGGTCCTCCCGCACGGTCTTCACCGCCACCATCCGGTGCGGATCGGCCGTCGGGGCGTCCGCGCGGCAGGCGAGGTGCACCTCGCCCATGCCGCCCGCGCCGAGCCGGGCGAGCAGCCGGTACGGGCCGACGAACCGGGGCGGCCGCCCCTGGGGCAGGACTTCCAGCAAGGGACTCACTCCTTCTCTTCGGCGGCCGAGCCGGCGGCCCGGCCGGCCGCCCCGTCGGGGGCCGTGCCGAGGGCCTCGCGGGGAAGCCCGACGGAGACGACGACCCCGGTGTCGTACACGACGTGGGCCACCCCGCCCAGCGGCAGCACCAGCGGCGGCCGGATCTCCCGGCCCAGATGGGTCCCGCCCGAGCGGTCGTACTCCTCCTCCGCACGCGGGCCGGGCGCCCCCGGCACCGGCACGACCCGCTCCTTCCCGGGCCTGCCGTCCTCGCCGATCGGCACCACCCGCAGGGCCGAGTAGTCCGCGTACACCAGCGCGCTCCCCGTGATCAGCGGAGGGGAGACGAGCTGCCGCCGCCCGTCCGCCGCGAGCGGAGGGATCGGGTAGTGGCCGAGGCGCCCGCCGGTGGCCGGGTCCAGGACGTACACCCCGTCGTGCGCGCCCGTGTCCCTCCTGTCCACCCAGCGCGCGGGGCCCGCGTCGAGGACGACGGCGGCGCGGTCGGAGACGGCGGTCGGCCAGGCGCCCGACTCCGCGACCGCGGCGGGCACCGCGAGCCGCCCCGTCCCGGCGGCCGCGAGCGTCACGGCGTCCAGGCGGTGGAGCACGAGCGGGGCGTCGTTCGCCGCGTCGAGCGGCGCGCAGTACGCGTACCGGCCCCGGACGAGCAGGGCGTCGCACTCCTTCGCCTCCGGCGGCACCTGGCCGCGCTGGTCGCCGGTCTTCGCGTCGTACGCCACGAAACCGGCGTCGCTCATCGCGTACACCAGCCCGTTCGCGGCGGCGACCGGCTCGAAGTCGCGGAAGTCCACCCGCGCGAGGTCGGCGTTGGTGAGCGCCTTGGACCACAGCTCGCGCCCGTCGGCCAGGGCGAAGGCCGCCATCCGGCCGCCGGCGTCGTCGCCGGTCGGCACGAAGACCGTGCCGTCGGCCACGACGGGCCGGGTCGCGAGCCCGCCCCCGGACGGGCCCTGCTTCTCCCAGCGCACCGCGCCGCTGCGGGCGTCCCGGACCTGGAGGCGTCCGCCGGAGAGCAGGACGGCGTACGGGCCGTGGACGGCGGGCACGGCGGTGCCGCCCGCGACGAAGACGCCGCCGGTGGGGCCGATGAAGCTCTGGTCGTCGCGCGGGTCCTCGACCAGGTCGGCGGCCCACAGCCGCTTCCCGCCCGCCGGGTCCAGCGCCTCGTACCGGCCGTCCGTCGTCCGGCAGACGAGCGCCGCCTCGCCGGCCGAGCAGCCGAACGCCGGCGCGCCCAGCTCCGCCCGCCAGGGCTTCCACCCGGCCGGGCGCTGGGCCGCGTTCTGCGCGACGAACCCGGACCCGTCGGCCGGGCCCCGGTCGTCGACGCCCGGCACCCGGGGCCCGGCGGCCTTCACGGGCGCCTCGCCCTTCCCGCCGCCCCCCCCGCCGTCGCCGCCCTCCGGCCACAACAGGTACGCGCCGGTGCCGCCGGCCGCGACCACCAGGGCCAGGGCGGCGGCGAGCAGCCGCCCCCGGCGCGGCCGGTCGCGGCCGGCGGGCACGGTGGGCGGGGACGGGGAGTGCGGGGCCCCGGGGAAGGCGCCGGGGGCGAGCGTCGGTACGGAGTGGAGGCCCGGGACGTCCGGCACGACGACGGGGCCGAACCCGGCCGGCGCCTCCAGGAGCGGCCCGCCCGACGCCACGAGCTGCGCCAGCTCCCTGCCGTACTCCCCGATGTGCTCCCGCACGCCCTCCGGCCACGGGAAGGCCTTCGCGGGGGCCGGCCCGAGCAGCTCCGCGAGCCGCTCCGGGGACGGCCGGGCCGCCGGGTCCGCGGCCAGGCAGGCGGCGAGCGTCCCGCGCAGCTCCTCCGGCACCCGGGACAGGTCGGCCTCGGCCTGCGAGACCCGGTAGAGGACGGCCGCGAGGGGGCCGTCGCCGAAGGGGTCCTCGCCGGTCGCCGCGTAGCAGAGCAGCGAGCCGAGGCAGAAGACGTCGGAGGCGGCCGTGACGCGCCGGGCCCCGGCCACGTGCTCGGGGGACATGAAGGAGGGCGTGCCGACCATCACGCCGGTGGCGGTCATGGTGGTGGCGGTGCTGCTGCGGGCGATCCCGAAGTCGATGAGGCGGGGGCCGTCGACGGAGAGCATGACGTTCCCCGGCTTGAGGTCCCGGTGCAGCACCCCGGTCCGGTGCAGGTCGGCCAGGGCGCGGGCGATCCCGGCGCCGAGCGCGCGCACGGTGGCGACGGGCAGCGCCCCGCCGCGCCGCACCGCCTGCGAGAGGCTGGGCCCGGGGACGTACTCGGTCGCCAGCCAGGGCGTCCCGGCGTCGGCGTCCCCGCCGACGGGCGCGGCGGCGTACGGACTGTCGACCAGCGAGGCGACCTTGATCTCCCGCCGGAACCGGTCCCGGAAGGCGGGCTCCCCGGCGACGTCGCGCCGCACGGTCTTGACGGCGACGAAGACGCCCTGGACGGGGGCGGCGGGCCCGCCACCGCCGCCCGGTCCCGGTCCCGATCCGGGGCCCGGTCCCGGTCCCGGGGAGGTCTCCCGGAGCCCCGCCCCCCGGGCGAGGAACACCTCACCCATGCCCCCGGCCCCGAGCCGTGCGAGGACCTCGTACGGTCCGATCCGGCGCGGCGCGTCCGCGCGCAGCGGTCCCAGCATCTCGTCGCCCCCCTGTGACGTGACGTCAGCGCGGCCTCATCGTACGTAGGCGCGCGCACGACGGAGGGCCGGACCCCGCGAGGTCCGGCCCTCCGTGGAGAAGCGGGGGTCTCAGCCGGTGTACGGCTTCGCGCTGAGGATCTTCACCGTGGCCTTCTTGCCGTTCGGCAGCTCGTACTCGGCGTCGTCACCGGCCTTCTTGCCGTTGACGCCGACGCCCAGCGGGGACTGCGGCGAGTAGGTCTCGATGTCACCGCTCGCGTACTCGCGGGAGGCCAGGAGGAAGGTCAGGGTGTCGTCCTCGTCGCCGTCGAAGGCGATCGTGACGACCATGCCGGGCTCGACGACGCCGTCGTCCGCCGGGGCCTCGCCCACCTTCGCGTGCTGGAGCAGCTGGGTGAGCTGACGGACCCGGAGCTCCTGCTTACCCTGCTCCTCCTTGGCCGCGTGGTACCCGCCGTTCTCGCGCAGATCGCCCTCTTCGCGTGCGGCGGCGATCTTGGCGGCGATCTCGGTACGCGCGGGACCAGACAGGTACTCAAGCTCGTCCTTGAGCTTGTTGTACGCCTCCTGGGTGAGCCAGGTGACGTTGTCGCTGGTCTGGGTCACAGGTGCTCCTCGTAGGTACTGGGAATACAAAGCATCGCCCTACACGGGAATGCTGTGCTGTCCCGGGTGGGCGAAACCACGAGCCTAACAATGAGTGGCGGAAAGCGGGAGGACATAAACCACGGAATGGCGTCACCCCAGGTCACCGCGGTGACCCGCCGGGACTCGTCACCGAGTCCCTACCCACCGCTACCGGGTCGTACACCCGATCAGTTCGGCGCTCGTCGCGCGGGCGGTGGTGCGCAGGGAGAAGACCTGGTCGACCCGGCCGGCGGGGTCGTCGACCCGCACGTCCTTGCGGGCCACCTCGGTCCCGTCCTCGGCGCGCGAGCGCAGCGTGCAGACGCCCGCGACGCCCTCGTCCTTGCGGATCTCCAGGTGCACCTGGACCTCGGTGGCGCTCACCACGTCGAACTTGATCATCTCGGCGCTGATCCTGCTGTCGACCACGTAGTACCAGCCGAACCAGCCGAGCAGGCCGAGGAAGAGGACCCCGAGGACCGACCCGACGATCTTGAGCTTGCGGTCGGCCCGCTCGTCCGCGGAGCGCCCGTAGCGCCCCTCGGGAAGCTGCTCTCGCACCGCGCTCATGATCGATCCTCTCGAAGCCGGGGGCGGCGGAATTTTCGACCCCCCGATTCCGTCACTATAGAGACCCCCCTCCACGACCAATCACTGAGGATCGAGTCTTGACTGACCAGCTGCGACTGATGGCCGTGCACGCCCACCCCGACGACGAGTCGAGCAAGGGCGCGGCCACGATGGCCAAGTACGTGTCCGAGGGGGTGGACGTCCTGGTGGTGACGTGCACGGGCGGCGAGCGCGGCTCGGTCCTCAACCCCAAGCTCCAGGGCGACCCCGAGATCGAGGCGAACATCCACGAGGTGCGCCGCAAGGAGATGGACCGGGCCCGCGAGATCCTCGGCGTCTCCCAGGAGTGGCTGGGCTTCGTCGACTCGGGCCTGCCCGAGGGCGACCCGCTGCCCCCGCTCCCCGAGGGCTGCTTCGCCCTCCAGGACGTCGACGAGGCGGCCGGCCGACTGGTCCGCAGCATCCGCTCCTTCCGTCCGCAGGTCATCACGACCTACGACGAGAACGGCGGCTACCCGCACCCCGACCACATCATGACCCACAAGATCACGATGGTGGCCTTCGACGGCGCGGGCGACCCCGAGGCGTTCCCGGAGGACGAGTTCGGCCCGGTCTGGCAGCCCCTGAAGCTCTACTACAACCAGGGCTTCAACCGCCCCCGCACCGAGGCCCTGCACCAGGCGCTCCTCGACCAGGGCCTGGAGTCCCCGTACGGGGAGTGGCTGGAGCGCTGGAAGGAGTTCGAGCGCAAGGAGCGGACCCTGACCACCTTCGTGCCCTGCGCCGACTTCTTCGAGACCCGGGACCGGGCGCTGATCGCCCACGCCACGCAGATCGACCCCGACGGCGGCTGGTTCCGCGTCCCCATGGAGATCCAGAAGAAGGTCTGGCCGACGGAGGAGTACGAGCTCAGCAAGGCGCTGGTGCCGACCTCCCTCCCCGAGGAAGATCTCTTCGCGGGCATCCGCGACAATGCCTGACATGAGCGCACACCTGGCACTGACCCAGCTTGTCCCCTTCGCCGCCGAAGAGCTGGACAAGAACAAGGTGACCCCCGGCGTCCTCGGCTTCGTCGTCTTCGCGGTCATGGCCCTGGCGGTCTGGATGCTGATGAAGTCGATGAACCGCCACATGGGCCGGGTCTCCTTCGAGGAGGCCCCGGACCCGGCGGCGCCGGCGGCTGTACCGGCGGAGAACTCGAAGAAGTAGCCCCCGCGGGCCGGGCCGCAGAGAACCGGCTCCCGGCCGGGCCCGCCGGGAGACGGCGCTCCCGGACCACGGGCCCCCGCCCTCCGGGCCGTACCCCAGGGGTACGGCCCGGAGGGCGCCCGCGCGTCCGGACGCGCGCGGGGAGTGACCGCCGGTGTCTCTTCCCGTACGGGGCCGGTCTCCGTCCGTACGAGCGGTCCGCGTGCGCGTACGGGTGGTTCGCCCGCCCGGTACCTTCGCGCCGGCGACCGGCAGGCGGTACGGATCGGGGCGAGGCCCCGACGGGGGCCGGGCCCGCGCCTCCTCGACGCTCCCCGGGCCCGCCGCCCGGGTGCCGGAGGTCGCCTTCAGCACGGTCGCGGCCGCCCCGGCCACCACCGCGGCGCCCGCGCCGAGCGCCCGTCCCCGCCGACGTACCGAGGGCCGGATCGGCACCGACCGCGGCGACGTCCGCGACCCCGGCGACCAGCGCGGGCGCCCCCGACCGCCCCCACCCCACCCCACGACTCGTCCTCGAAGACGCGAGCCGGACCCACAGGGGTCCGTGACCCCGGAAGATCCCCGTACGGCGATGCCGGCACGAACCGGTCGGCCGGTGTCCCGCCAGTCGGCGGCACCTCCACCCCGTCCGACGACGAGGAAGCCGCGACCTCGCACAACCATTCCCCCCACCCGTGAGTCCGATCGGGCGCGGCACTCCCGTGCCCGCTCTTCTCGTGGGAGTTCACCTTGCAATTCCGCACCACCCGCACCCGTCTCGCCTCGGCTGTCACGGCAGTCCTCGCCGTCACGGCCCTCGGTGCCGGCAGCCTGGCGACGGCGCCGGCGGCCTTCGCGGCACCCGCCTCCGGAGAGACCGCCCAGACCGGCGCCCTGCCCACCTTCCCCACGGGTGCCGAGGTCGTGGCCACAGGGCCCTCGGGCTTCCTCACGCACGACCGGTTCGCGTCCGGTGCCGGCGCCCCGACGCTGCTCTGGACCCCGTACGACGGCGGGGCGCCGACCCCGGTCGCGGTGCCGACCGGTGGCGGATGGGCCTCGGCCGGCGGCGACGTGCTCGCCGTCGGCGACGCGCCGTCCGCCCGCGACATGCGCGTGGTCACCCTCCGGAACATGGCCGTTCCGGCCGCCCCGGGCGTGACGTTCGACCTCTCCTCCCTGAACGCCTCCTACGTGACCGTCCTCGGCCCGACGAGCGTCCTCGCACAGGTGCAGAAGGGCGACGGCGAGGCGGAGTTGCTCGTGGTGACCAGGAACGGAGCCGCGCTCGAAACCCGGCCGGTGACCGGTCTGCCCGCCCACGCCCAGCGCTTCTGGAGCGACGCGCCGATCGTGAACGGGCAGGTGTTCGTCGGCCACATGGCCAGCAAGAGCGACCCGACGGCCGGCGGCCGGTCCGTCATCGACATCGCCTCCGGGTCCGTCGTCCTCACGTACGGCGCCGACGAGGGCGGCATCGACTTCAGCCACCTGCTGTTCTCCGAGTCGTACGTGGGCTGGTACGAGCGCGAGGGCACCGCGATCACCCTCACGGCGGTCTCGCGCGGCGAGAACCCGGAGCGGACCGAGAAGACCCTCAGTTCCGCGCAGACCGACCTCACCACGCTTGCGGGCGACTGGCTAATCTACGGGAACCCGTGGGCGGGCCTCAGGGCCTACTCCCTGTCCTCCAACGACAGCCGCCCCGTCACCAACGCGTCCGGTACGACCGGCCTGGCGGCCGCGGGCGACGGCACCTCGGTGGTCAGCGGCGAGCGGCCCGACGGCACCCGCGGCCTGTTCCGGCTGGGGACCGCGGACGACGGCGACCTGACCGTCACCAAGATCGCGGACATGGACCTCGGCACCCCGCTGGCCGTCGTGCGGTCCGACGTCCCCGCGACGGTGAACCTCGACAAGAGCGGCGGCAGGGTGACGCTGGCGTGGACGCTGTCGCGCCCCGACGCCACCATGGACGTGACGCTCACCCACGTCGCGACGGGCAAGGTCTTCCGCCAGTACCTCGCACCCGTCACGGACGGCACCTCCCGCTTCTCCTTCGACTGGGCCGGGGAGGTCTTCGGATCGAACATGCCCCACGCGGACGACGCGCCGAACGGCGCGTACACGGTCGCGATGGAGGCCAGGCAGGTCGACGCCGTCGGCGGGGCCGTCCGGGACGTCCGGCGCATGGAACTCGGCCGGACGCCCAACCCGCACGACTTCACGGACAACGGCTCCACCGACCTCCTCGCCCGGGACGCCGCCGGGGTGCTGTGGCGCGACGACCTGCGGGACCGGCCGCTGAACGGACAGGTCAGGACGGTCCAGCGGAGCCGGGTCGGCGCCGGCTGGAACACGTACAAGCACATCGAGGCCGTCGGGAACATCGGCGGCGCCGCCCACGGCGACCTGGTCGGCCTCGACGGCTCCGGCGTCCTCTGGAGCTACCCCGGCAAGGGCGACGGCACCTTCGCCCCCCGCACCCGGGTCGGCCCCGGCTGGGGCGTCTACGACAAGATCACCGGTGGCAGCGATCTGAACGGCGACGGCCGGTCCGACCTCCTCGCCACCGACGCCGCCGGCGGCCTCTGGTTCTACAAGGGCACCGGCAGCTGGTCCGCGCCCTTCGCGCCCCGCGTCAGGGTGGCCACCGGCTGGGGCGTCTACAACCAGATCACCGCCACCGGCAACATCGCGGGCGGGCCCGCCGGCGACCTCGTCGCCCGCGACAAGGACGGCGTCCTCTGGCTCCACCTCGGCAAGGGCGACGGCACCTTCGCCCCCCGCGCCCGCGTCGGCGGCGGCTGGAACGCCTTCTCCCGGCTCGTCGGCGCGGGCGACCTCGACAACGACGGCCGCCCCGACCTGATCGCGTACGGAGCGGCCGGCACCTACGTCTACCGCTCGACGGGCTCGTGGAGTTCGCCGTTCACCCGCCAGACGACGCCCCTGTACGCCGGCGAGGGAACCAGGTTCACCGACGTCGCCTGACCCGCCCCGGCGCGGGAACCGCCCCGATACCTCCGTACCGACCCGGTATCGGGGCGACCCTCCGCCTCGGAACACCCGCACCGGACGCCGACGGGCCCGTAAGGACTTCGCCGGCCGCGCCGAGCGCTGTGAGAGGCTGGATCACATGAACCGGCTGGCTGGTGTGACCTCCCCGTATCTGCTGCAGCACGCTGACAACCCGGTCGACTGGTGGCCGTGGGGCCCGGAGGCCTTCGAGGAGGCCCGTCGGCGCGACGTGCCCGTGCTGCTGTCGGTCGGTTACTCGGCGTGCCACTGGTGCCACGTCATGGCCCACGAGTCCTTCGAGGACGAGGCCACCGCCGCGCTGGTCAACGACAACTTCGTGGCCGTCAAGGTCGACCGCGAGGAGCGGCCCGACGTCGACGCCGTCTACATGGAGGCCGTCCAGGCCGCCACCGGGCAGGGCGGCTGGCCGATGACCGTCTTCCTCACGCCGGACGCCGCCCCCTTCTACTTCGGCACGTACTTCCCGCCCGAGCCCCGCCACGGCATGCCCTCCTTCACCGAGGTCCTGGCCGGCGTCCGGGACGCCTGGGCCGGGCGGCGCGGGGAGGTCGACGAGGTCGCGGACCGGATCGTCAAGGAGCTCGCCGGCCGCTCCCTCGCGTACGGCGGCGACGGCGTTCCCGGCGAGGAGGACCTCGCCCAGGCCCTCCTCGGCCTCACCCGCGAGTACGACGCCACCCGCGGCGGCTTCGGCGGCGCCCCCAAGTTCCCGCCGTCGATGGTCCTGGAGTTCCTGCTCCGCCACCACGCCCGCACGGGCTCCGAGGGCGCCCTCCAGATGGCCTCCGACACCTGCGAGGCCATGGCCCGCGGCGGCATCTACGACCAGCTCGGCGGCGGCTTCGCCCGCTACGCCGTCGACCGCACCTGGACGGTCCCGCACTTCGAGAAGATGCTGTACGACAACGCCCTGCTCTGCCGGGTGTACGCGCACCTCTGGAAGGCCACCGGCAGCGACCTCGCCCGCCGGATCGCCCTGGAGACCGCCGACTTCCTGGTACGGGAACTGCGCACCCCCGAGGGCGGTTTCGCCTCCGCGCTCGACGCCGACTCCGACGACGGCACCGGCAGGCACGTCGAGGGCGCCTACTACGTCTGGACCCCCGAGCAGCTCGCCGGAGTCCTCGGTCCCGAGGACGCGGCCGTCGCCGCCGCCCACTACGGCGTCACCGAGGACGGCACCTTCGAGGAGGGCAGCTCCGTCCTCCAGCTCCCGCAGGACGCGGGCGTGGCCGACGCCGAGCGGATCGCGTCGATCGCGGACCGGCTCCGCGCCGCCCGCGACGAGCGCCCCCGCCCGGGCCGGGACGACAAGGTCGTCGCCGCCTGGAACGGCCTCGCGATCGCCGCGCTCGCCGAGACCGGCGCCCTCTTCGACCGCCCCGACCTGGTCGAGCGCGCCACCGAGGCCGCCGACCTGCTCGTCCGGGTCCACATGGACGAGGGCGCCCGCCTCACCCGTACGTCCAAGGACGGCCGGCCCGGCACCAACGCGGGCGTCCTGGAGGACTACGCCGACGTCGCCGAGGGCTTCCTCGCCCTCGCCGCCGTCACCGGCGAGGGCGCCTGGCTCGAGTTCGCCGGCTTCCTCCTGGACCTCGTCCTCGACCGCTTCACCGCCGAGGGCGGCGCGCTGTACGACACGGCCCACGACGCCGAGACCCTCATTCGGCGCCCCCAGGACCCCACCGACAACGCCACCCCGTCCGGCTGGACCGCCGCCGCCGGAGCCCTGCTCTCGTACGCGGCCCACACCGGCTCCGAGGCCCACCGGGCCGCCGCCGAAGGCGCCCTCGGCGTCGTCAAGGCCCTCGGCCCCCGCGCGCCCCGCTTCATCGGCTGGGGCCTGGCCGTCGCCGAAGCGCTCCTCGACGGCCCCAAGGAGGTCGCCGTCGTGGGCGACCCCGGCGACGGGGCCTTCCGGGAGCTGCGCCGCACCGCCCTCCTCGCCACCGCCCCCGGCGCGGTCCTCGCCACCGGCGCCCCCGGCGACGAGGAGTTCCCGCTCCTGGAGGGCCGGCCGCTGGTGGCCGGGTCATCCGCCGCGTACGTCTGCCGCCGCTTCACCTGCGACGCCCCGGTCACCGACCCGGAGGCGCTGCGCCGGAAGCTCTGAGCAGGGCCCGGAACGGGGACGGCCCCGCCACCCCTCCGAAGAGGGGCGGCGGGGCCGCGCCGTGGTCGGAGCCGGTCGCTCAGCCGTTGCCGGCGCCGTTGCCCGACAGGACCGGGATGTCGCTGAGCAGGTGCGACAGCGCCTCGTCGCCCTTGGCCTGGGTGGAGTTCTCGACGCACTGCTGGTTCTGCGGGGAGGACAGCACGTTGATGTCCTGGACGGTGATCGGGACGAGACCGATCAGCGAACCGGCGTTGACCTTGGCCGGCAGACCCACGCACGGCTTGTTCAGGGAGCCCTGGACCAGCGCCAGCTGCGGGCTCATGTCGCCGTGGGTGGCGGAGTTGCCGTACACCTGGCTGGCACCGTTGCCGCTGAGCGAGGTGGTGCCGGTGTCGTCGGCGATCGCGAGCGCCTGCCCGGCACCCGTCGCCGTCGCGCCGAGGACCGTCGCGGCCACGGCAGCCGTAGCGAACAGCTTCTTCATCAGTTCAGGCCTTTCGGATACTGGCTCGCCGATTGCCGAGCCGTACTGACCAACCGGCGGGAATGCCGAAGGTTCCGGGAAGTCCACCGGACGGACTACGGGCAGATGAGCGAAATGCTCTGTCCCGCACCGCGTTTCGAACCGTTCGCACAGGGGTGCGCGACGCGACGCGGAGAGGATGGACAGCTCTCCCGGGGGTCTTGTGCAATGATGCGGAAATCCCAGCGGAAGGAGCGAAGATGGCGCCGGATCCCGGGAAATGGGAAAGAATGGCCTTCATTCCGAAGAGCCGGTACGTGAGCGACCCGATCCCCGCCGACCGCACCCCGTTCCCGCTCTACTCCGCCCTCGTGACGCAGTGGACGCAGGCGGGCCGCACGGTGCCGGGGATGCCGGACAGGGAGTGGGAGCGCCTGATGGTGGCCCCGGTCTGGCCGCGCTGAACGGCGGGGGACAAGACGAAAGGGGCTGCTCCCGAGGGAGCGGCCCCTGACGCGCGGACCGGGAACGTCAGTTGTTGCCGACGCCGTTGCCCGACAGGACCGGGATGTCCTCCAGGATGTGCGACAGCGGCTCGTCGCCCTTGGCCTGGGTGGAGTTCTCGACGCACTGCTGGTTCTGCGGGGAGGACAGCACGTTGATGTCCTGGACGGTGATCGGGACGAGGCCGATCAGCGAACCGGCGTTGAGCTTGGCCGGCAGGCCGATGCAGGGCTTGTTCAGGGAGCCCTGGATCAGAGCCATCTGGGGGCTCATGTTGCCGTAGGTGGCGGAGTTGCCGAACGCCTGGGTGGCACCGTTGCCGCTGAACGAGGTGGTACCGGTGTCGTTGCTGATGGCCAGCGCCGGGGAGGCGACGGCGGCCATGGAGACGGCCGCGGCCGCGGTGGCCATAACCTTCTTGATCACGGGAGTTCCCTTCTAGAACCGGCTCCGTGCAGGGAGCGACCTGATCAACAGGGACCCGGCGGCGGGGGTTCCGCCGTGTCACCCTCATGGCGGAGCGCGCGCGGCAGCGCGAAGGACGGCTCCCTACGAACGGGTGAAGCACCGGAACCTAACCCTCCGAAGCCAGTTGAGCCGGTCGCATCAATCAGGTCGATTGGTGGGAACAGGAACGGAAACACCGTGATCAAGAAGATTGTGGCGGCTGCGGCTGTTGCGGCCTCCGTCGTCGGCGCTTCTGCCGCGGCGGCCTCCCCGGCGCTGGCCATCAGCAACGACACCGGCACCACCTCGCTCAGCGGCAACGGCGCCACCTCGGCGTTCGGCAACTCGGAGACCGCGGGCGACCAGAGCCCCCAGCTGACCCTGGTCCAGGGCTCCCTGAACAAGCTCTGCCTCGGCGTTCCGGTCAAGGGCAACCTCGGCTCCCTCGTCGGTGTCGTCCCGATCACCGTCCAGGACGTCAACGTGCTGTCCTCCCCGCAGAACCAGCAGTGCGCGGAGAACTCCACCCAGGCCAAGGGCGACGAGGCGCTCTCGCACCTGGTGGACGACATCCCGGTCCTCTCCGGGAACGGCATCGGCAACGGCTGATCGTCGGCGTGTGCGGCAGGGCCGGCGGAGAACGTCACCGTTCTCCGCCGGCCCTGTTCCGTGCGGGCGATTCCGTGCGGGCGATTCCGTGCGGGCGATTCCGTGCGGGCAATGGAGTGAAACGAACGCCTCCCGCGTTATTCCGGTTTCCTTTGCGCGGGATGTTCGTTGTGTTGTGTACAGCGGAGGCCGGGGAACTCCCCTCCCCGGACATCACGAGATCCGTGAGAATTCCTCCGCCGAGGAAAGGATCCAGACGAAATGAACTGTAAGAAGGCTGCGGCCGTCGTCGCCGGAATCATCATGGCCATGGGTGCGGCGTCGCCCGCCTTCGCGGACGCCGACGCGGAGGGTGCGGCCGTCGGCTCGCCCGGCGTCCTGTCCGGCAACGTCATCCAGGTCCCGATCCACATCCCCGTCAACGTCTGTGGCAACAGCGTGAACGTCATCGCGCTGCTGAACCCGGCCTTCGGCAACGTCTGCGTCAACGACTGACCCGACGCGGTACGCGGACAGGCACGGGGCCGGCCCCGGGGAGCACCCGCTCCCCGGGGCCGGCCCTTCTTCCGGGCGGACCCCGCCGCGGTCTACTGCACGCTCCAGCGGGTCGGACGCCCCGGGTCGGCGGGGCACCCGAAGACGTCGAGCTCGCCGTGGTTCCCCACCACGACCCCGGTGGGCGCGGCGTGCGGGGCGGGGCGCAGGCCCCGGTCCTCGACCGGCGTCCAACTCGGGCTTCCGGCGTTCCACTCGGAGGTGTCGACGGTCAGCAGCAGGCGCAGGGGGGTCGCGCGGACCGCGCAGTCCATCGGGTACGGGTCGGTCACGTTCCAGGACGCGTACCCGCCCACGCGCCGGCCCGGCGGGATCGACAGGTCGTACGGGGAGGAGACGGGCCCGGAGTCCTCCCCGTACTCCCCGTCCCCCCGTTCCCCGTCTCCTTCGTCCTCCTCGTCCTCCTCGTCCTCCCGCAGTTCGGCCTCCTCCTCCAGGGCCTCCTCCCAGGCGTCGATCCGGTCCCTCAGGCCCTCGTACGGTTCCCGCGCCCGTGCCGCGGCGAGGACCTCCCGCTCCCGGTGGACGTCCCCGGGGCGCCGTCCGCGCCCGTGCGGGTGGGCCTCGGTGCACACCGGCCACGGCATCGGTCCGCCGACGGAACTCGCCGTCGCGTCCGGGCGTCCGGGGCGCGGATGCAGACGGGTGGTCGTGCCCCGGTGGGCGGCCGGCCCGGGGGAGAGCGCCTCGACGTCGGGCGGGCGCGGCGGGGCGGTCCGTGTCGTGGAGGGAGACCAGGGCCTGTCCGGCGGATCGGTGGCCGAGCAGCCCCTGGGGCCCGTCCGGTGGATCAGGGCCGGGGCCGGGTGTCCTTCCGCGCCGCCGTCGGAGGCGTCGCGGTGGAGGTCGTGTCCGGAGCGGTGCGGGGTGCCGGCGGGGCGGTGGCCGCCGGGCGCCGCGTTCCGGCGGGCGTCCACCGCCGGCGCAGTGCCGTCAGGGCCTTGCGCAGCAGGTGGACGAGCCAGGCGCGGCCCATCGCGAGCGCGGGCAGCGGGTCGTCGGCCGCGCACCACGCCCACTCGGTCCGCCGCCGCACCCCGCCGGTCTCGGCCGCGTACCGCCGGCGCGGGGCGGCGAGCAGCGAGAGCAGCGCGTAGTTCTCGGCCACGAACCGGCGCCCGTACGCGGGGGAGGGCGGGGGCACGGGACGCCCGGTGAGGTCCAGATGGAGCGCCCGGACCGCGTCCAGGCCGTCCTGGTCGGTGAAGAGCCGGAACTGCGCGCCCGGCCGGGGGTTGAAGTCGAGCAGGTGGTACGCGCCCGTCGTCCGGTCGAGCCGGAAGTCCAGGTCGCACACGCCCCGGTAGCCGAGCGCGTCCAGCAGGGTCCGGGCGGCGCGGTCCACGGCCGGGTTCACGGTCCAGCGGCCCGCGGCGGTGAGCCCGGCCCCGGTGGGCCAGGAGCGCTCCTTGCGCCCGGTCGCCCCGGTCGGGCAGCGGCCCGCCGAGTCCACGTACCCCTGGAAGAACCAGTCCAGGTCCCGGCCCCCGGGAAGGAGTTCCTGGAGCAGCAGCCGGCTGCCGGCCTCCGGGGAGCGGGCGTACAGCTCCCGGACCTCGGCGAGCGAGCGCACGATCGACGTGCTGCGCAGCCCGGCACCGGCCGGCAGCAGCCACGGCCGGCTCCACTTGGCGACCACCGGGAGGCCCAGCGCCCAGGCCATGGCGGCGGCCTCGTCGGCGCCGGTGGGGAGCGCGGTACGGGGGTGGGGCAGGCCCAGGGCCGCGCAGGTCTCGGCGAGCGCCGCCTTGTCGGCGACCCGCAGCAGCTGTGCCTCGGTCTGCTCGGGCAGCAGGAAGCGCGGGGCGAGTTCGGCGCGGCGGCGGGCCAGGGCGAGCGCGGTGACGTCGTCCAGCGGAACGGCGAGCAGCGGGGACGACGGCCCTTCGGAGACCTCGTCCCCGACCCGCAGGAGGAAGTCGGCCAGTTCGGCGGAGGTGGCGGCCGCGGGGCCGGGGCGGGCCGATTCGAGGTGGCGGGAGCGGGCCACCGGACTGGTCCGCGATTCGACGACGGCGTGCACCGGGATTCCCGCCCGGCCCAGGGAGCGGACCGCTCCCAGGGTGCCGTGGTGGAAGGGGTTCCGGTCGAGCCGTACGAGGACGGCCGGGACACGGGTGTCAAAACTCGGCACGGCATGCCCTTCGTCTCGGTGCACCAACCGGGCGATCAAATCCTCTAATGGGCCAACGAGCGAGGGAAAGCCGAGTTCACGGACGGTGTATTAGGAATACTTTCGGAACATCCGATTGACGAACTGTCACCTACTGCGCAACGCGGAGGAGCGGCCATGAAAGCTGCAAGCCGGAGAAGTTCGAGAGCATGGCTGGGGGTGTTCACCGCCGGTCTCCTCGCCTCGGGCTCCCTCGCGCTGTCGCCCCCCGCCCACGCCGAAGAACCCGTGACGACAGGGGACGCGAGGGAGACGCGGGACTCCGCTCCCTCGGTCGCCGGCGCCATGGGGGCCTTCCTGTCCTCGGGCGCGTACGGGGTCGCCCGCATCGGCGAGCTCGAACGCTGGCTCGGCGGCCGCGAACTCCGCGTCGGCCACACCTACCTGCCCGGCGACCTCTGGAAGAACATCGAGGGGCCTCCCGGCTTCCTCGACGCCTGGGCGCGCTGGCGCAACGAGAAGGCCGACCGCCTCTTCGTCCTCAACGTCCCCATGATGGAGCGCAACGAGGCCCGCGTCCCCGACGCCGAGGTCCGCCGGCTGCTCCGGCTCGGCGCGGCCGGGCACTACGACCACCACTTCAGGACCCTCGCCCGGCGCCTCGTCGAGCTGCGGGCGAACGACACCGTCGTCGTCCTCGGCTGGGAGATGAACGGCATCACCTACACCCACCGGTGCGCGCCCGACCCGGAGGCCTGGAAGGCGTACTGGAACCGCATCGTCGCCGCGATGCGCTCCGTTCCCGGCCAGAAGTTCCGCTTCGACTTCAACCCGAGCCGCGGGCGCGACGCCGTTCCGTGGACCGAGTGCTACCCGGGCGACGACGTCGTGGACATCATCGGCATGGACTCGTACGACCAGCCGCCGGGGAGCAGTTTCGAGGAACACGTCAACGAACCGTACGGCCTGCGGAAGCAGATCGATTTCGCGGCCGAGCACGGAAAACTGATCTCCTATCCCGAATGGGGCCTCTTCCGGAACGGCGACAATCCGGAATACATGCGGCGCATGCTCGAATGGATGGAGCTGCACAAGCCGCTCTACCACACGATCACCGATTACTGCCCGCACGGCGTCTGGCAGTGCGACGACAACCCGCGGTCGTCGCTGGTCTTCCGCCAGATGCTGTACGGGAAGGAGCCGGAGCCCTCGACGCCGGTGCCCACGCCCACACCTACGCCGGTACCCACGCCTACGTCCGTGCCGACGCCGGTGCCCACCCCTGTACCGACGCCGACGCCCACACCTACGCAGTCGGTGCCGACGCCTACGCCGACTCCCACGCAGCCCGAGCCGAAGCCCGCGCCGACGACGCCGACGCCGACGCCCACGCCCACGCCCACGCCGACTCCGACGCCCACGCCGACTCCGACTCCGACGCCGACGGCACCCGAGCCGAAGCCCGCGCCGACGACACCCACGCCGACACCCACTCCCACTCCGACCCCGACCCCCACGCAGCCCGTGCCCCAGTCGGACTGCTGGACCGTCGACCTCGGCTCCTGGATCGAGAGCTGGATCGGTGGGCCCGTCTGCGTGTCGCAGGGCTCCTCGAAGGACGAGGCGGACCTCGACTGGAAGGAGGCGCTCAAGGGCGTCTGGCCCTTCTGACCAGCCCTTACCGGGGCGGGCGACCCTTGACCCGGTCGAGCGCCCGCCCCGCCCAGGCCCGTTCCCGCGCCTGGCGGGCCGCCCAGCTCCGCGCGCCGGCCGCGCCCGCGCGGAGCCAGAGCAGCGGGGCCGTACCGGGCCCGGCGAGGAGCAGCCGGGAGTTGCGCACGGGCTCCGGGCGCCAGTGCTGCTTGTACGGTTCGCTGCCCCGCAGCATGCTCAGCGTGGCCCGCCCGCCCGCGCTGGTCTCGCGGGCCCCGTGCCGCAGCAGCATCGTCGCCACGTCGACCTTGCGGGCCCGCAGCGCCGGATCGGCCCCGTACAGGTAACCGCCGGCCAGCCGCGGCGACATCAGGGTCAGGTCGGCGGCGACCACGTCCCCGGCCAGCCGGAACTCGGTGACCATCGCGTCCCCCCGCTCCACCATGGGCCGCACGGCCCGGTTCAGGTGCTGGGCGAACCGCTCGCTGGTGTGCTCGGCGGTGACGCCCCGGCCCTGCCACTGGAGCCGGTGCAGCGCCAGGAGCCGGTCCAGGGCGGCCGGGACCTCCTCGCCGGTCACCACGCGCGCGTCGATGCCGAGCGCGTCCAGTTTCCGCAGCTTGGCGCGTACCCGCTGGGCCTTCCCGGAGGGGATCCGTTCGAGCAGGCCCTCCATCGGGACGGCCGGCAGCTCCAGGCACAGAGAGTCGGGCAGCCGCCTGCGCGGCCCCCGCCAGTGGGCGAAGACCCGTTCGCCGGCCGCGCCCGGCCGGACCTCCCGCAGGTCGACCACCGCGCCCCGGGCGGTCCGCGCGAGGGCCCGGGCCAGGGCGGGGACCGCCTCCGGGCAGCCGTCGTCGAGGAGCACGTCCGTGAAGTCGGTGATCGAGCCGCCGAGCAGGGTGAGGACGGGCAGCGGGCCCCGGGCCCGCATCAGGGGCGCGGCGGCGACCAGCGCGCCGTCCCCGCGCCGTACGAGCACCACCCGCAGCGCACCGGGCCGCCCGTACGAGAGCCACCAGGAGTGCAGCCAGGAGTGGGACTGGAAGGGGGTGGCGGCGGAGCAGCGGCCGTACAACGCCGTCCACTCGGCCGCGAGCCGCCCGAACCCCTCCTCGTCACGGCAGACCTCCGTCCGCAGGGCGCCCGCGGTCACACCGTCTCCGGCTGGTGCGCGCCGGCCGGGGCGGGGACCGGGGCCCCGGCCCGGCGGGAGTGGCGGGACTCGCCGCGCGCGGCGGCGCGCTTCGGGCGGACGAGGAGGGCCAGGCCGCCGAGGAGGCCGCCCGCGCAGCCGCCGACGAGCGCGGCGAGCGGCGCGGACGGGGAGACCGGGTCGAGGGGCTTCGTCGCCCGGGAGAACTGCACGACCTTCACGCCCGTGCTGGCCGCCACGTGCGAGCTGTCGAGGACGAGCGCCCTGGCCACCCCGTCGGCCATGGACACGGCCTTCGCGGGCCGCTCGGCCCGTGCGGTGATCGAGATCATCGGGGCGTCCGGTGAGGTCTCCGCCGTCACCTGCCTCCGCAGCGTCGCGGCGGTCACCCCGGCCCACACCTGGGCGTCGCCGGTCACCGCGATGTCGGTGGCGACCCGCCCGTACGCCTGGGCGAAGCCGAGCGCTCCCGCCGGGTCGGACTTCCCGGCCGGTACGACGATGACGTAGCTGGTCGCCGCGTACTCCGGCGTCTTCAGGGCCCCGTAGCCGCCGCCGAGCACGGCTCCGGCGAGGACGGCGGCGGGCAGCACCGCCCAGCGGCCGGGGAGGCGGAGCCCGGCGGGCGGGAAGGCGCGGGACGGTGTGGTGGTCTTCATGGGTCGGACTTCTCTCAGTTCAAGCGGGTCGACGGAGTGGGGACGGCCTGGTCGTAGAGGGACGCCAACTGCCGGGCGCTGCGCGCGATGTCGTAGTGGCGGGCGGCCTCCGGCACCGGGAGCCGGGCGGGCCGGGCCGCCGCCAGGTCACGGAGGGCGGCGGCCAGTTCGGGCGCGGACCCGCCGGTCCGGCGCGCGCCCGGGGCCGCGTCCGCCGGCAGGTCCTCGATCGCCGGGCAGGCCGCGTACAGGACGGGCAGGCCCGCCGCGAGCGCCTCGACGACCGCGAGCCCGAAGGCCTCGTCGGGGGAGGCGGACACGAAGACGTCCATGGCGGCGAGCAGTCCGGGCAGCGAGGGCCCGGTCGAGCCGGCGGGCGGCGGGTCCTCGCAGGCCCCGGTGAGCAGTACCCGGTCGGCCGCCCCCAGTCGCCGGGCGAGCCGCAGCAGCCCCTCCCGCTCGCTGCCCTCCCCGACGAGCAGCAGCCGGGCCTCCGGGACCGCCGCCACCGCCCGTACGAGCAGGTCGAACCGCTTCCCCGGGGCCAGCCGCCCCACCCCGCCGACGACGTGCGCGTCCTCGGGGAGGCCGAGCGCCGCCCGGGTCCGGCGGCGGGCGTCCGGGTCGAAGGCGAACCGGCCGGTCTCGATGCCGTTCGGCACCACCCGGATGCGCTCCTCGGGCACCCCCCAGTCCGCGAGCCGCCGGGCCACGCTGGGCGAGACGGCGACCGTGGAGGTGCCCAGCCGCTCGGAGGCCAGGTACAGGGCGCGGGTGCCCGCCGACAGCGGCCGGCCCTCGATCTGGTGCGCGCCGAGCGAGTGTTCGGTGGCGACGATCCGGCGCACCCCGGCGATCCGGGCCGCCGCCCTGCCGTACACGCACGCCCGGTACAGGTGCGTGTGCACCAGGTCGTAGCGGCCCTGCCGGACGACCCGGGCGAGCCGGGGGAGGGCGCCGAGGTCGCGGTTGCCGGTCATGCCCAGGTGGGTGACGGGGGTGCCGTCCGCCTCGATGCCCGCGGCGACCGCGCCCGGGTTGGTGAGCGTCACCACCCGGCCCTGGACGGGCAGGTGGCGCAGCAACAGCCGGAGCTGCTGCTCGGCGCCGCCGATGCCGAGCCCCGTGATGACGTGCAGGACCCTCATCGCGCACCGACCACGGCCGGGGCGTGCGCGGCGGGGACCGCCAGGTCGGCGGGCCGGCGGCGGCGCAGCGGGTGCAGCACGCGCTTGGCGGCGAGCCGCCAGGCGGTGTCGTTCTCGCCGATGTGGACGCGGGGCAGGGCGTACGCGCCGGTGTACGGGCCCGGGTCGATCGCGCAGGCGTAGCGGTAGCCGGCCCGGCGCACGGCCCGCATCGCACGCGGGTCGACCCGCCCGTACGGGTAGCAGAAGCCCCCCACCGGACGGCCCGTCATCTCCTCCAGGAGCTCGCGGCTGCGCAGGGTCTCGGCGGCGAGCGTCCGGTCGTCGGCCTCGGGCAGCGCCACGTGCGTCAGGCCGTGCGAGCCGATCTCCATCCCGGCGTCGGAGATCCGCCGGATCTCCTCCCCCGACAGCAGCCGCTTGCGCGGACCGGCCGTGTCCCAGCCGTTCTCGCCGCCGAGCCGGCCCGGCAGGACGTACACCGTGGCCGTGAAGCCGTGGCGGCGCAGCAGCGGGAGCGCCGAGTCGACGAAGTCGGCGTAGCCGTCGTCGAAGGTCAGGCCCACCAGGCCCTTGGCGCGCCCCTGGGCGGTGGCGGCCAGCAGCTCGCCCACCGACACCCCGCGCAGCCCCCGGTCGCCCAGCCAGCGCAGCTGCCGGTCGAAGCGCGCCGGGGAGACGGTCACCCGGTACGGGTCATCGGCGGTGTCCGTGATCGAGTGGTACATCGCCACCCACAGGGGAGGCCTTCCCCGCGGGGGCAGGGCGCTTCGCGGGGGAAGGCTCCCTCGTGGGGAAAGGGTTCCCCGCCGGGGCAGGCTCCTTCCCAGGGGCGGTTTCGGCAGCAGACGGCTCAGCGCGGTGACGGCGGGCATGGGGGGTCCTCCGATAGGCGGAGCGGGGAAGGGAGGGAAGGCCGGACGCCTCGGGGGCGCAGGCCAGGAAGAGCACGAGGACGCCGGTGGCGGCGAGGGCGGCGACGGCGACGGCGGGGACGGCGGGGCCGATCGAGGCCGAGCAGAGCCAGCCGGCCCCGGTGGCGCCCGCACCGGCGGCGGCGAGCCGGAGCAGGTGGGTGCCGAGCCGGCCGGCCCGGACCGGGACGGACTGGCGGTGCGCGCCCCGCAGGAGCAGGACGGCGGTCAGGGTGATGCCGAGCGCGTTGGCGGCGGCGATGCCGACCGCGCCCCAGTACTGGGCGCCGGGCATGCCCGCGGCACCGGTCGCGACGAGCCCCGCGCCCATGGCGGCGGCCGGGTACCAGAGCGGGCGGGCGGCGGAGAAGTAGCAGCGGACCAGGGCGCCGACCATCGTCTGGCCCAGCAGTCCGAGGGCGTACACCCGCATGACGGCGGCGGTCGCGGTGGTGTCGGCGACCCCGAACTCGCCCCGCTCGAAGAGCAGTTCGACGATCCTGGGGGCGGCGGCGATCACCGTCGCGGCCCCGGCGAGCACCACGACGGCGGCGAGCAGCAGGTCCCGCTCGACCCGGTGGCGGGCCGTCTCCTCGTCGCCCGCCGCGAGGGCGCGCGCGACCACGGGGAAGCTGACCGTGCACAGCATCAGGGAGAGGATCATCGGCAGCTGCGCGACCTTCTGCGCGTAGTTCAGGTGCGAGATGGCCCCGGCGGGCAGCGGAGAGGCGAGGAACCGCTCGATCAGCGTCTGCGACTGGCGGCACAGCGAGAACGCGACGACCGGTGCGATCAGGCCGAGCACCAGGATCCGCCCGTCCTGCCCGCCCCGGGACGCGGACGCCCGCGGCGGCGCGGGTACGGGGCCGGAGCGCAGCTCCCGTACGAGGGAGGGCACCTGGACCAGGACCATCAGGACCCCGCCGACCGCGACCCCGGCGGCGGCCGACCGCACCCCCCAGGGCTCGCGGAGCACCAGGATCGTGCCGATGATCCCCACGTTGTACGCCGTGTAGATCAGGGCCGGCGGCAGGAAGCGGCCGTGCGCGCGCAGCGCGGCCGAGCAGTAGCCGACCAGGGCGAACGAGAGCACGCAGGTCGCGGTGAGGCGCGTGCAGTCGACCGCGAGCGCCGGGTCGGGGAGGCCGGGGGCGAGGACCGCGACGAGCAGCGGGGCGGCGGCGACGAGGACGGCGGCGGCGAGCCCGACGGTGAGGGTGAGCCGGGGGAGCGTCCCGCGCACGAGCGCGCGTACCGGGTCGCCGAGCGCGCCGTCGCCGCGCCGGGCCAGGGCGCGGGAGAACGCGGGCACCAGGATCAGGGCCATCGCGTCCTCGATGAGCAGCGTCGAGGCGAACTCGGGGACCGTCCACGCCACCAGGAACGCGTCGGTGGCGGCCCCGGCCCCGAAGTACCCGGCCAGGATCTGGTCCCGTACGAGCCCGAGCACCGCCCCGACGGCGGTGAGCCCCGCCGTCACGGCCGCCGCCTTCGCCAGGAACCCGCGCCCCTGGGGCCTGTCGGCCCGCGCCCCGCGCGCGCGTGCGTGGGCGCGGCGGCCGGTGCGGGGCCGTGCCGTCGTCGGCTGCGGGGCGGTGGTCGGCTTGGCGGTCGCGGTCGCGGTCGTGGTCGTGCCCTCGGACCGATGGCGTACGGCGATACGGCGGGCCCCGGCGAGGCCGCCCGCGGGCGGGGCGCTGTCGAACGGGCCGCCGCCGGGGTGGCGCTCGGCTTCGGGAGCCCACGCCGCCGCCCCGCCCGTCGGGGACGCCCCGCCGGGCCACGGCGCCGCGTCCCCCGCCCCCGGCAGCACGACGGCCCCCGGCGTCCACGGGGAGTCCGTGGGGCTCAGGGGCGGGGTCGACCAGGGGTCGGTCAGCGGGGCGCCGCAGGGCTGCCGGGGCGAACGGCCCGGCCACGGCGCGGGGCGCGGCCCGTCGGACCGCGCCGGGTCCACGGGTCTCACGTCCCCCGGCCCCGCCGGCCCCGTCCACCCCGCGTCCGTGGGCTCCGGTTCCGCGGCCCACGGGTCACGCACGCCTCGCCTCCACCAGCGACCACCAGGCCGCCAGGCCGAGCACGACCGACATCAGGACCGTCGAGGGGCCGCCGATGTCCGCGTAGAAGAAGTCGGTGAACTGCCAGACGAGCAGGCCGGTCGCGACGAGCGCGCAGTCCGCGCCGGCGCCGGACCCGGGGCCGAAGCCGCCCCGCCGCCGCAGCGCCCCCACGAGCAGCGCCGTCCAGCTCCCGACCAGGGCCAGCAGCCCCACCAGACCCTGCTCGCTCAGGACCAGCAGGTACATGTTGTGCGGGGAGAGCAACGGCTGCCGCTGGAAGGCCGCGCCCGCGCCCGCCGTGTCGCTGCCCGAGGAGAGCGCGACCGAGGCGTGCGCGTCGCGGTACTGCGGGAAGCCCTTCAGACCGACGCCGGTGAGCGGTTCCGCGCGCCACATCTCCCCGGCCGCCGCCCACATCGTGTACCGGTCCGTCACCGACTGGTCCGGCGCCGCCGTCACCCGCGTGATGCTGGCGACCCGCTCCTCCACCAGGTCCGAGCCGATCCCGAGGCCGCCGACGAGGACCACCCCGAGCGCCCCCGCCGCGAGCCCGACCCGCACCGCCCGCCGCGCCCCCGCCAGGAGCAGCTGGAGCGCGCAGGCGACGGCGGTCGCGATCCACGCGCCCCGGCTGAAGGAGAGGACCAGCGGGAGGAACAGCAGCCCCGCGCAGACCAGGGCCGCCGTCCGGGCCCGCCCGGGACCGCTGCCGAGCGCGATCCCGGTGACGACGACGAGCCCGTACGAGACGACGGTCGCCATGCCCATCACGTCGGTCGCCCCGAACGTGCCGACCGCCCGGACGTCCTCGCCCTGGTACGAGGCGCCCGTGCCGGTCAGGTACTGGGCGACGCCCACCGCGCCCTGGAGCAGCGCGAGCCCGACCAGGGCCCAGGCGACCACGGCGAAGTCCCGCCGGTCGCGGACCGTCAGGACCACGGCCGCCGGGACCAGGACGAAGACCTGCACGTAGCGGGCGACGCCCGGCAGGCTCGACGCCGGGTCGTTCGAGGTGATCGCGGCCAGGCAGATCCCGAGGACCGGGAGGCCGAGGACGAAGGCCGCCGTACGGGTCAGGGGCCGGGCCCCGCCGCGCACCACCCGTACCAGGCAGACCAGCACGAGGAGCCCGGAGGCCGCGTCGGCGACCGTGCCCGTGCCGCCGGTGCCGCCCTGCGCGCCCCCGCCGCCGGGGACGAGCAGCAGCGCGACCACGGCGAGGACCGGGGAGAGCGCCCCGGCCCTGCGGAGCAGGTCCCGCGCGCCCGGGCCGACCACGGGCAGCGTCGCGGCCGTGGCCATCCTCAGCTCCCCGTGGGTCGGACGAGCTCGGCGGCGGTGCGAAGCAGGATGCAGACGTCCTGCCAGAGCGACCAGTGGTCGATGTAGTGGTTGTCGAAGCGGCAGCGGTCCTCGATCGAGGTGTCGCCGCGCAGCCCGTGCACCTGCGCCAGCCCGGTGAGCCCCACCGGCATCCGGTGGCGGGCCGCGTACCCGGCGTGGATCTTGCTGAACTGGGCGACGAAGTACGGGCGTTCCGGCCGGGGCCCGACCAGGCTCATGTCCCCGCGCAGCACGTTCCACAGCTGCGGCAGCTCGTCGAGCGAGGTCTTCCGCAGGAAGCTCCCGGCCGCGCTCATCCGCCGGTCGCCCGCCACGTTCCAGCGGGTCGCCGACTCGGTGTCGTCCGAGGGGCGGAGCGTACGGAACTTGAGCAGCGTGAAGTGGCGCCCGTGCTGGCCGACCCGCTCCTGCCGGAACAGGACGCCGGGGCCGTCCGAGAGGCGCACGGCGAGCGCGCAGAGCAGCAGTACGGGCAGCGCGAGGACGAGCGCGGGGGCGGCGAGGGCGATGTCCAGGGCCCGCTTGGCGGTGAGGCCGCGCCGCTCGTCCAGCGGGACGATCCGGTGCCAGGCGTACCCCCACATGTGCTCGCCCATCGGCCCGTCCCGGTGCCGGCCGCCGACCCGCCAGGTCGTGCAGCCGTACTGCTGGAAGAGGGTCACCAGGCCCGGGTCGTCGTCCAGGAAGACCGCGTCGCGCACGGTGTTCTGGATGACGGCCCGGTGGATCTCCTCGGTCGTGGTGAGCACCGGGAGCCCGGCCTCCCCGGACGTCCGGACGCCGCCGCCCTGCTCGGGCACGCCGACGATCCCGACCGGCCGCACCCCGTACTCCGGGTGCTGGACGGCCGCCGCCGCGAACCGGCGCGCGTCCCCCGTCCCGCCGACGACCAGCGCCGACCGGGGGTGGGCCCGCGCCACCCGGCGCCGCCGGCCGATGACGAGGGCGCGGACCGCGCAGACGAGGAGGACGTGGACGGCGTACGCGGCGCAGAGCCGCAGCGGTCCGATCGCCAGGTGCGGGGAGTACGCGGCGACGCCCGCCGCCGCCAGGCACCAGGCGACCCCGGCGCGGGAGGCGAGCGCGGGCAGCTCGTCCAGGGCCCGGACGTGCGCGGCGGGCCGGTGGAGCCCCGCGTGCCCGTCGAGGACCAGGACGAGCGCCAGGACCGGCAGGACGAGCCGGAGGTCGTGGTGCGCCGCGCTCAGGACCGAGGCGGCCGCGACGACCGCCAGGACGTCGACCGCCACGAGCGGCGCCGCGCCGGACCGGGTACGGGGCCGGGGGCGGCGTCGGTGCGGCGTCGCGACCCGGCCGGGGGCGCCGCGGGGCGGCGCGAGGGAGGCGAGGCCGAAGGCCTGGCCCTGGGCCGCCGTGGGCCAGGGGCCCGGTGAGGAGGGGACGCTGGTGCTTTCCGTGGTCACTGTGCGATCGGCTCTCTGTGCTCGGCCCCCCGCACTCCGGCCAGCTCGCGGTAGACGTCCGCGACGGCCGCGCCGGTGCGCCGGACATCGAAACTGCTGAGTACGTGCGCGTGGGCCTCCCGGCCCAGGCGGTGCCGCAGCTCCGGCCTGCCGAGGAGGCGGCCGAGGGCGGCGGCGAGCGCGGCCGGGTCCTCGGGCGGGACCAGGCACAGGGGTTCGTGGGCGGGCGGCAGGCTCTCCCGGGCCCCGTCCACGTCGCTGACGACGACGGGCCGGCCGCTGGCCATGGCCTCCAGGGGCGCGAGCGCCATGCCCTCCCAGCGGGACGGCAGGACGACCACGTCGGCGGCCCGGTACCAGGGGGCGGTGTCCCCGACGTCCCCGGCGAACCGCACCGAGGGTCCGGCGGCGGCCCGCAGCCGCTCCGCGTCCGGGCCGTCGCCGACCAGGACGAGCCGGGCCGCGGGCACCTCCGCGAGGACGGCGGGCCAGGCGGCGAGCAGCACGTCCTGCCCCTTCTGGCGGCAGAGCCGGCCCACGCAGACGACCGTGGGGGCCGGGTTGCGGGGCGGCCCGTCGCTCGCGAACCGGACCGTGTCCACGCCGTTGTGGACGACCGACCAGTCCGCCTCGACCCCGGCCGCCTCGCCGGTGCGCCGCTCGGCCTCGCTCACGCAGAGGATCCGGTCGGTCCAGCGGGCGCCGAACCGCTCCCAGCGCCGGGCGAGCGCGGCGGTCGTCCCCCGTACGGCCTCGAAGGACCAGGCGTGCGGCTGGTACACCGTGGGGATCCGGCCCCGCACGACGAGCCGGGCGCACAGTCCCGCCTTGGCGCTGTGGGCGTGGACGAGGTCGGGCCCGACGGCGCGGACGAGCCGGGCCAGGGAGGCGGTCTCGCGGACGAGGGCGGGCCCCGGGTCGCGGCCGGCCCGCCAGTCGTGGACCTCGGCCCCCTCGGCGCGCACGGCGGCGGAGAGGACGGTGTCGGGCGGGCAGGCGACGGCGACCCCCAGGCCGGCGGCGCGCTGGGCGCGCACGAGGTCGGCGACGACGCGGGCGACCCCGCCGTCGCCGGGCTGGACCGCGTGCAGGACGGTGACGGACCCCGGGTCCGTGGTGCGTGGTGACAGCACGTCAGCTCCGTACGTCCGCCCGGGCGGCCGACGTGCCGCGGGGCACGGCAAGAACCGCTGAATTCCGCATACAGGTTCTCCGCTTTGCTGAGAGAAGGAAGGGAAGACCCGCGAAGGCCGGGAAGGGAGAAGGTGTCGTCCGCACGAAAGGAGTGAACGCGCGGCAGGCCCGGAAGCAACGTTCGGGAAAGTTATAACCCCGGATCGGACCGATATTAAGCATGAGATGCCCGGCAAAGCTAACTCCCGTATCCGAGTGGCCCGTTACTCGTTGTGCGTGTTGCGCCATTCCGCGCCCGGACGCCCGCCCGGCCCTCTTGCGGCCCGGAGAACGGCCGGACGTCACCCGTTCGGGAGAGCAACCGATGGAAATCGGCGGCGTTGTTGAGGGAGTCGGACCGTTCAGTCCGTGCAGTCCGAGCCGTATGAATTCGATCGAGGAGCACTTCTCCATGTCCCGTATCGCCAAGGCCGTTGTCCTGACCGCGAGCGCCGCCGCGGCCGTCGCCGGTACCGCGGGTGCCGCCGTCGCCGACGCCGGCGCCGAGGCCGCGGCCGTGCACTCCCCCGGCGTCCTCTCGGGCAACGTCGCCCAGGTCCCGGTCCACATCCCGGTCAACGTCTGCGGCAACACCGTCGACGTGATCGGTCTGCTGAACCCGGCCTTCGGCAACGTCTGCGCCAACGACTGATCCGGCACGTCCGTTCGGTCCTTTCGAGGCCGGTGCGCCCGCTCCCGCCAGGGACGGGCGCACCGGCTTCTTCCTTGTCGTGGGGGGCGGCACTCGCTCGGGCGCACTTCCGCGCGCCGCCCGGTGCAACGGCGTACGCCCCTTTCCGGAGCAGGTCGGAAGGGTGGATTCACCCGAACGGATGCGTGGCGCTCAGTAGTTCTGCGGTCGCGGAGGGCTATAGCCGCAGGCCTCCCCGGGTGACGCCGACCCGGCTCGCGAGAAAGGGGAACGCGTGTGCGGCCGGCATGCGGCGCCGGATCACCGATCGGGTGCAGTGCCGAGAAATCCTTCCTCCCGGAGTTTCCGGGAAGCGCACTTCTCGTTACAGAAGCAGAACGCCGTACGGGATTCGACCGAGAAGTCCGTACGGGAAGTGACGTAAAGCCAGAGGAAGGATTCACCCCATGAAGCCCACCAAGGTCGCCGCGGTCGTCGCCGGTTCGCTGATGGCCCTCGGTGCCGCCGCGCCCGCCATGGCCACGGAGGCGCTCACCCCCACCAGCCTGAACGGCGGCCTGGAGGCCATCGCCGCCAACGGCCTGAAGACGGACGTGCTGAGCAGCACCACGGAGGGCTCCCCGGTGAAGACCGTCACGGACACGGCGACCCAGCTGAACGAGACCACCAAGGGCGCGCCGCTGCTCGGCGGCCTCCCGCTCCCCGCCGGCCTTCCGCTGGGCGGCTGACCCCACATCAGTACGGGCTGCCCCCACGGGCATTCCGGAGGCCTTCGTGCCCCGTTCCCCACGGTCGGCTGATCGAATGATTTTCAGATGATCTGCCGTGTGGCCCATGCTCCACGCCCCGCTCCGGCTCCTACTCTCTCGCCAGTCCCACGCGCACGTCGGTGGGTACCAGGCCGGTCGGAGCGAGGGGGAGCCTCGTCGGCCTCTCCTTTTCTCAGAGGAAGAGCGGTATGCGGTCCATCATCAGCAGGAAAGTACTCACCGCGGCGGCAGCGACCGGAATCCTGTCGCTGAGCGGCGGATTCGCCCTTGCCGCAGGCTCCCAGCCGGGCGCGGGCGACGGACCGGGACCGGCCGCGGCCGGCCACGTCCAGGGCCCCCTGTCGGCGGACGTCTGCGACCGGATCGCGGGGAAGGGCGCCGCCGCGGCGGCGGCCGTCGGCCACCTCTGCGGTCACCAGGGAGGCCACGGCGACGGCTACGGGCAGGGCGACGACGGGTACGGCGAGGACGACGGCGGCTACGGCGAGGAGCCGTCGCACCCGCCGACGACGCCCCCCACCAAGCCGCCGACCACGCCACCGACCAAGCCGCCGACGACCCCGCCGACGACGCCTCCCACCAAGCCGCCCACGACGCCTCCCACCACTCCGCCGACGACGCCTCCCACCAAGCCGCCCACGACGCCTCCCACCACTCCGCCGACGACGCCGCCGACCAAGCCGCCGACGACGCCCCCCACCACTCCGCCGACGACGCCTCCCACCACGCCACCGACCAAGCCGCCGACGACCCCGCCGACGACGCCTCCCACCACTCCGCCGACGTACCCGCCCAAGCCGGACGACTGCGAGCACCCCAAGCCCGGTCAGCCGAAGCCCAGCTGCGGTCCCACGCCGCCGCCGCCGACGACGCCTCCCACCAAGCCGCCGACGACGCCGCCGACCACACCTCCCACGACCGCCCCGCCCACGGTCCCTCCGTCGACGACGCCTCCCGCCACCCCGCCGACGAAGCCCCCCACCACCCCGCCGCAGCTCCCCGAGACCGGTAGCGAGCCCGCGCTCATGGGGGCGGCCGCGGTCAGCGCCGCGCTCGTCATCGGCGGTGCCGTGGTCTACGTCCGCGCCGGACGGCGGTTCGCACGCCGCCACTGACCCTCCGCGGGGCTGCCGGACCTCACCCCGCCGCGGGTCGCGGCCTGTTCGTCCCGACCCCGACCGGCACCCCGGACTCCCGGCTCGGCCCGGCGCCCGGAGGACACCGGCCGGCCGGGTGAAGGGACGGGTCTTCCCGTCACCCGTCCCACCCGTCACCCCGGCGGGCCGTCGATCGTTGCAGAAGAAGGCTTGTCGCATGGCCGCGGTCCGCGGACCGGAGCCGTTCCGCCGTATCCGGCGGCGGACGGAATTCCGGTCCGCGGGCCATTTTTTCTTTTTTCCTTCTTCCCGTTCGGCCCAATGCCCGTGACCCGTGTCCCCGACCGGCGTTGAACGGACATGACGGCCGTGATTCCTGCGGTCGCTTTCCACGTCCAAGGAGTTCTTGATGTCTCGCATCGCGAAGGCTGCCGCTGTTCTCGCCGGCACGGGTGCCGTTGCCCTCAGCGGAGCCGGCCTGGCCGTCGCCGACTCGGGCGCCGAGGCCGTCGCCGCCCACTCGCCCGGTGTCGCCTCCGGCAACGTCCTCCAGGTCCCGGTCCACGTCCCGGTCAACCTCTGCGGCAACACCGTCAACGTCATCGGCCTGCTGAACCCGGCGTTCGGCAACACCTGCGCCAACGTCAGCGACGGCGAGGACCGCGAGGACGAGGGCGGCTACGGCGGCTGACCCCCTCCGCCTCCCCCGCACGTGTCCCCCCGGCCCGACAGGACCGGGGGGACACGCGCGTACGGGCCCGTGCGCGGCGGCTCAGGCGTACCGGTAGATCCGGCTGTGGTCGAACATCGAGGCCGGGGTCACCCCCCACGGCGCCATCGGCTGGTGCCGGGCGACCACCTTGCGGTACTGCCCGTCGCCCAGCGGCGGCGGCTCCGCCGGCAGGTAGGCGGCCCCGGGGTTGCGCTGCTGCCAGCGGGACCAGACCAGGTCCACGAAGGCGTGGTGCAGCCAGAAGACCGGATCGTTCACGGAGCCGCCGCCGAGCATCAGGCCGCCGACCCAGCGGTGCACCCGGTTGTGGATCCGGAACCGGTCGTTGCCCTGCCCCGAGGCCCAGCCCTCCAGACGGTTGCGGAAGCCGGACGGGCTGGTCGAGTTCCAGGGCGTCACGTCGTACACCCGTTCCCTCATCACCTCCTCCAGCTGGGCCTGGGTGGGGAGCGTGATCGGGTCGCGGGGGCGCCCGAAGTCCCTGGTCAGGAAGCGGCCCTCGGTCATCGACTGGGTGATGTTCCAGCGGCCGGAGGAGTGCGCGAAGGGGCCGGTCATCACCTGGAGGTCGGACCGGCGCCCGTTGCCGCCCATGAAGTCCTCGTTCCAGATCGAGGAGGCCGGGCTGTTGTCCCGGGTCCAGTCCCAGTACGGGACGGTCACCGTGGGGTCGATCCGGCGCAGCGCCGTCTCGAACTCCAGGAGGAACTTCCGGTGCCACGGCAGGAAGCTCGGCGTCATGTGCGCGACCCGCAGCCTGCCCTCCCCGTCGGCCACGTAGTAGTCGATGTGGGTGCGGACGAAGCGGTCGTACGCCCCGGTGCGCTTGAGCTCCAGGACGGCGGCGACGAACGTGCGGCGCTCGGCGCCGGTCAGGTCGCGCTGGTTCTTACGCGTGTACACCACGCGGGCTCCCTCCCGTCGGGTCCGTGGGGGTGCCGTGGGCGCCCGCGAGGGGGGAGAGCGGGGCGGTGCCCATCTCGTCCACGGCCGCGCGGACCGCCGCCAGGGGCGTCGGACAGGACTCGTAGTGGTCGATCGGAGTGACGTAGCCGCCGTCGGCGCAGCGCATCAGGTGCAGCGGCCGGCCGTCGACGAGGGCCGCCGGTTCGCCGCCGGGGCCGGAGAAGCCGAGGATGCGGCGACCCCCGTACATCTCGTCGAAGGCGTGCGGGTCGTCGGCGCGCGGGCCGTCCGGACCTCCGGCCGGGGCGCGGAGCGCGATGCGCCCGAGGGCGCCGCCCGTGAATGCGGTGACGGCCAGGGCGAAGAGGGACCGCAGTGCGACGCGGCGCGGGACGATCATCGGTGATCTCCAGGGGGTCGGCTGGGGGTCCCCCCGCCGCAGGTAGGGGGAGCCTTCAGAGCACAACGATGAAATCCCGGGTTCGTTGCGGCGGAAATGCCAGTGGCGTGAATGTCGGCCGTTCGGGTGAAAGGCGCGCGGGGAAAGGGGGGTTGGAGCACTAGCATCCGATTCATGACCACTTCCAACGTCGTGTCCTCCGCGCGCAGCGCCTCTCCGCTGGGAACCCTCACGGTGATTCCGTGGTCCAGCGAGCCCTCCGCCGAATCGGCGGGCACGCCGTTCCTCATGGCGTACTCGCTCGGCGACGGCCGGGACGGCCCGGAGGCCGGTCAGCAGGCGATGCGGGCCGCCCTGGAGGCCATGGGCCTCTCGGTCGGCGACCGGCTCTTCGACCTGGAGCGGGACACCGGGATCAACGCCTCGCTGCTCGTCGAGGGCGGCTCGGCCGTGCTCAGCCTGCCCTTCCTGAAGGTGCAGTGCCCGGTGCCGGACGAGTGGCAGGCGGCCGCCCGCGAGAGCGGCAAGGTCTATCTGATCTGCTCGGTGCGGCCCTGGCCCGAGGCGGTTCCCGGGCGGCCCGTCGAGGAGGCGCGGCTGCGGGCCTTCGTCTCGGACGAGGAGATGCTCGCGGACAGCGCCCACGTCCTGATGCCGGTCCGCCGCGTCCAGGGCTGAGCGGAAGAACCGGGAAGAGGGGTCGCGCCATGGCGACGGTGGACGTACGGGGCGTGGTGCCGGGACAGCGCCGGGAGGAGGCCTCCCGGGAGGCGGGCGGACCGGTCGGCGCGGGCCGGGGCCTCGCCTGGCTCCTGGTCGTCACCGGCGCGGCGGGCGTCCTGGCCGGCTGGGTGATCACGCTCGACAAGTTCAAGCTCCTGGAGGACCCGGGCTTCACCCCGGGGTGCAGCCTGAACCCGGTGGTCTCCTGCGGCAGCGTCATGAAGAGCGAGCAGGCGGCGGTGTTCGGGTTCCCCAACCCGATGCTCGGGCTCGTCACGTACGCCGTCGTCGTCGCCATCGGGGCCGGGCTGCTCGCCGGGGCCCGCCACCGGGGCTGGTTCTGGCTCGGCCTGAACGCCGGGACGCTCTTCGGGGTCGGCTTCTGCACCTGGCTGATGCACCAGTCGCTGTACGAGATCAACGCGCTCTGCCTGTGGTGCTGCCTGGCCTGGACCGCGACGATCCTGATGTTCTGGTCCGTCACCGCGCACAACGTGCGGACCGGGGTGCTGCCCGCGCCGGCGGGGGTGCGGACCTTCTTCGGAGAGTTCGCCTTCGCCCCGCCCCTGCTGCACCTCGGGATCGTCGGGATGCTGATCCTGACCCGGTGGTGGGACTTCTGGACGAGCTGACGTGAGCCGCTCCTCCTTCCGGCCGCGAGCCGCACCGGTCGTGCTGCTCGCGGCCGTTCTCGTCCTCCTCCTGTCGTACGACCGGCTCGCGCCCGACGGGCGGCCCGCCGGGGAACGGCCGCCGCCGGGAGTGCCCTCGGGGTTCTTCACCGGCTCCGACGAGGCCGGGGTGCGCCGGATCGCCCGGGTGCAGGACTGGCTCGGCGGCGAGGCGCTGACCGTCGGGCACACGTACCTGCCGGGGGACCGCTGGTCCAACATCGAGGGGCACCCGGCGCTCTTCGGGCCGTGGGCGCGCTGGAAGGAGGAGCGGCCGGGGCGGCTCTTCGTGCTCAACGTGCCGCTGCTCGACCGCAGCGAGGCCGGTCTGCCCGACGAGGAGGTGCGGGAGGGGCTGCGGCGGGGCGCGGAGGGCGCGTTCGACGGGCACTTCCGGACCCTGGGGGAGCGGCTGGTGGAGCACCGGCTCGGGGACGCGGTCCTCGTCCTGGGCTGGGAGATGAACGGCACCACGTACAGCCACCGCTGCGGCCCGGACCCGGAGGCGTGGAAGGCGTACTGGCGGCGGACGGTCGAGGTGCTGCGGGCGGTGCCGGGACAGCGGTTCCGCTTCGACTTCACGGCGAGCCGGGGGCGGGACGCCGTGCCGTGGCCGCTCTGCTACCCCGGGGACGACGTCGTGGACGTCGTCGGCCTGGACGCCTACGACCAGCCCGCGGGCCTCTCCTTCCAGGAGCAGGTGCACGAGGAGTACGGCCTCGCCCATCACGTCCGGTTCGCGGCGGAGCACGGCAAGCCCGTCTCGTACCCGGAGTGGGGCCTCTTCCGGAACGGCGACAACCCGGCGTACGTCCGGGGGATGCTCGACTGGTTCGCCGCGCACCGGCCGGTCTACCAGACGATGACGGACTACTGCCCGCACGGGGTGTGGGAGTGCGCGGACAATCCGGAGTCGGCGCGGGTGGTCAGGGGCGCGCTGGGGGCGCCGGGCCGGTCCTGACCGCCGGTCTATCGTTCTCGGCATGCGACGCACGGATGTCTTCGGGGACGGCGGTGCCTGGACGGGGCTGGCCCTGGAGGTGGAGTCCCGGCGGCTGCCCGGACTGCGCCTGTTCGCCGCCGAGGGGCGGATCCTGCTCGCGCAGGGGGAGCGGCCGGTGCTGCTCGCCGCCGTCGACGACGATCGCTGCGGGGTCGGGTTCCGGCGTACGGACGCCTATCGTTCCGTCGTCCCGCCGCTGCGGGCCGCGGCCGCGCGGGAGGCGGCCGGGCGGCCGGACCGGTGGGCGTACCGCTTCGCGGAGCACCTGGCGCGGGCGGCGGACGGGCCGCTGCACTACGGGCGGTGGCTGCTCTCGCGCGAGGTCCCGGCGTTCTGGAACCACCGGAACCTGCCGCCCTCCGCGCACTGGGGCGAGATGCTCGTCGAGGGCCATCCCGACGGGTACCTCGACTGGTTCGTCCACCACGGGGCGTGGGAGGTCCTTCCGCTGCGGCCGGTGCCGGACCACGACGACGCGCGGGTCAAGGCGTACCGCAAGCAGGCCCGTGACGGGATCCTTCCGCCCGTCCTGCTGTGGTGGGTCAGCGGTCTGGACTGCCACGTGGTCCTGGACGGCCACGCCCGGCTGGCCGCCGCGATCGCCGAGTCGGTCGCGCCCCCGCTGCTGTACCTGGACCGCACCGCGCCCGGCGACGAGGTGGCGGCGGGGACGGAGCGGGCGGCGCGGGAGTACGAGGCCGAGCTGGCCCGTTTCGCGGAGCTGCGGGCCCGGCACGGCGACGCCGTCCCCGACGGCGCGGAGATCGCGGGGTCCGTGCTGGCCCGTCGTCTCGCGGAGCTGCGCACGGGGACGCGGCCCACCTGGGCCTGGCCGCTGCCCGGCGGGCGGGACGAGTGGAGCCGTGTCGCCCGTGAGGTGACGGGCGGGGAGGGCGACCTGCCGGGGTGACCGGGGTCAGGGGAGGGGCGGGCCGCCCCCGAGGGTGTCGAGGGTGCGGTCGAGGAGGGCCACGAGGTCGTCGGTGCGGCCACGTTCGGCCCAGTACACGGTGGTCTCGCGGAAGGCGCCGAGGACGGCGGCGGTGAGGACCCGTACCTCCAGGGCGTCGGGGGCGCGGCCGGTGCGGTCGGCGAGGACGCGGGTCAGGCGGCGGCCGGTCTCGGCGGCGGTCTCGGTGAGGCGGGCGCGCACGGCGGGGATCTCCACCATGAGCCGGGCGCGCAGCCGGGTCTCCTCCGGCTCTCGCGCGAGGGCGGTGCGGACCGCTTCGAGGAGGACCGCGCGCAGGGACTCCAGGGGGTCCTCGCCCGCCGGGCGGGCGCGCAGCCGGGCTTCGAGGAGGTCGTCGTCCTCGTCGGTGAGGAGGATGTCCTCGCGGACCGGGAAGTAGCGGACGACGGTCGAGGGGGAGACCTCGGCCGCCGCCGCGATCCGGTCGGTGGTGGCCGCCTCCCAGCCGTGCTCGGCGGCGAGCCGGTAGGTGGCTCTCCGGATCGCCGCGCGGGTCTTCGCCTTCTTGCGTTCGCGGAGGCTGGGGCGGGTGGGGGCGTCGGCGGCCATGCCGCCATTCTCCCGGGTCAGGCGTGCTGGTACGCCACCAGCGAGATGCCGACGTAGTGGACGATGAAGGCCGCCAGGGTCAGCGTGTGGAAGACCTCGTGGAAGCCGAACCAACGCGGGGACGGGTTGGGGCGCTTGATGCCGTAGATGATCCCGCCCGCGCTGTAGAGCAGGCCGCCGACGACGACCAGGACGAGGACGGCGATGCCGCCCGCGCGCAGGAAGTCGGGGAGGAAGAAGACCGCGGCCCAGCCCATCGCGATGTAGCAGGGCGTGTACAGCCAGCGGGGCGCGCCGACCCAGAAGACCCGGAAGGCGATGCCGGCGAGGGCCGCCGCCCAGACCGCCCACATGAGCGGCTTCGCCGTGGAGTCGGGGAGCAGCAGCAGGGTGAGCGGGGTGTAGGTGCCCGCGATGATCAGGAAGATGTTGGCGTGGTCGAGGCGCCGGAGCACGGCCTCGCCGCGCGGGCCCCAGGTGCCGCGGTGGTAGAGCGCGCTGACGCCGAAGAGGAGGCACGCGGTCAGGACGTAGATCCCACAGGCGATGCGGGCGCGGGGCGAGTCGGAGAGGGCGACCAGGACGAGGCCCGCGACGATCACGGTGGGGAACATGCCCGCGTGCAGCCAGCCTCTCAGCATGGGCTTCAGCGGGAGCGCCGGGGAGGAGTCGTCCGGGGTCACTTCCGGTGTGGCTGCAGTCATGGACGGAATCGTACCTACGGGCCCGTAAGTCCTGAATACGAGTGGCGATGCTCACGTGTGCACCCCTCTGGACATATGGGCGGATCCATCGGATGATCAAATGAGTGCGGTCGGCACCGGATGAGCAGCTACGAAGCATCCGGGTCGCAGCCCCCACGGGGCAAACATCTAAAAACCCCTCAAAAGGAGCAATCGTGGCGCGCGACAACGCGGCTCCCACCACCGTCCCCACCCAGCACCGGGAGCTCGTCTCCTGGGTGAACGAGATCGCCGAGATCACCCAGCCGGACAGCATCGTCTGGTGCGACGGCTCCGAGGCCGAGTACGAGCGCCTGTGCGAGGAGCTCGTCGCCAAGGGGACCTTCAAGAAGCTCGACCCGACCCTGCGCCCGAACTCCTACTACGCCGCCTCCGACCCCTCCGACGTCGCGCGCGTCGAGGACCGAACCTTCATCTGCTCCGAGAAGGAGGAGGACGCGGGCCCGACCAACCACTGGAAGGCCCCCGCGGAGATGAAGGACGTCTTCGCCGGTGAAGAGGGCATCTTCCGCGGCTCGATGCGCGGCCGCACCATGTACGTCGTGCCCTTCTGCATGGGCCCGGTCGGCTCCCCGCTCTCCGCCATCGGCGTCGAGATCACCGACTCCGCGTACGTCGCCGTCTCCATGCGCACCATGACCCGCATGGGACGGGCCGTCCTCGACGAGCTGGGCGACGACGGCTTCTTCGTCAAGGCCGTCCACACCCTCGGCGCCCCCCTCGCGGAGGGCGAGCAGGACGTGCCGTGGCCCTGCAACACCACCAAGTACATCTCGCACTTCCCCGAGACCCGCGAGATCTGGTCGTACGGCTCGGGCTACGGCGGCAACGCCCTGCTCGGCAAGAAGTGCTACGCGCTCCGCATCGCCTCCGTCATGGCCCGTGACGAGGGCTGGCTCGCCGAGCACATGCTGATCCTCAAGCTCACTCCGCCGCAGGGCGAGTCCAAGTACGTCGCCGCCGCCTTCCCGTCCGCCTGCGGCAAGACCAACCTGGCCATGCTGGAGCCCACGATCTCCGGCTGGACCGTCGAGACCATCGGCGACGACATCGCCTGGATGCGCTTCGGCGAGGACGGACGCCTGTACGCGATCAACCCCGAGGCCGGCTTCTTCGGCGTCGCGCCCGGCACCGGCGAGCACACCAACGCCAACGCCATGAAGACCCTCTGGGGCAACTCCGTCTTCACCAACGTCGCCCTCACCGACGACGGCGACGTGTGGTGGGAGGGCATGACCGAGGAGGCCCCGGCCCACCTCACGGACTGGAAGGGCAACGACTGGACGCCCGCGTCCGGGACGCCCGCCGCCCACCCCAACGCCCGCTTCACCGTCCCCGCCGGACAGTGCCCGACCATCGCGCCGGAGTGGGAGGACCCGAAGGGCGTGCCGATCTCGGCCATCCTCTTCGGCGGCCGCCGCGCCTCCGCCGTCCCGCTGGTCACCGAGTCCTTCGACTGGAACCACGGCGTCTTCCTCGGCGCCAACGTCGCCTCCGAGAAGACCGCCGCCGCCGAGGGCAAGGTCGGCGAGCTGCGCCGCGACCCCTTCGCCATGCTGCCCTTCTGCGGCTACAACATGGGCGACTACATGGCCCACTGGGTCAAGGTCGGTGCCGGCGCGGACCAGGCGAAGCTGCCGAAGATCTACTACGTGAACTGGTTCCGCAAGAACGACGCCGGCAAGTTCGTCTGGCCCGGCTTCGGCGAGAACAGCCGCGTCCTCAAGTGGATCGTCGAGCGCCTGGACGGCAAGGCGGAGGGCGTCGAGACCCCGATCGGCATCCTGCCGACCCCGGAGTCCCTCGACACCGACGGCCTGGACCTGCCGGCCGAGGACCTGGAGTTCCTGCTCAAGGTCGACCGCGATGTGTGGCGCGAGGAGGCCGCCCTCGTCCCCGACCACCTGAACACCTTCGGCGACCACACGCCGAAGGAGCTGTGGGACGAGTACCGGGCGCTCGTGGAGCGCCTGGGCTGATCCCGCCCCCCGAACTCGTGGTGGGTTGCCCCGAAATTCCGCCCTGACCAGTGGGGTCACGACGGCCCACCACGATCCGCCCGGCCCCCGGAGCCCCCTCAGGCTCCGGGGGCCGGCGCATTCCCCGGTCGGCCGCGCCCCCGGTCCTCCAGACGGCGGGTGTGCGTCCGCCGGATCTCCTCCGCCTCCTGGAGCGCGGCGGCGATCCCGGCCGCCTGCCCGTGCAGCGCGTCCGGCGCCGCCTTCGGGGCTGCCGGGTCGACCGTGTGCGTCCGCCCCTCCGGGGAGCGGAGGTGGTCGGTGAGCCGCCGCACCGCCTCCTCGCCTCGGGGCGGGCCGGGTGTACGAGGGGTGAAGGGGCGATCCCGGTACCGAACCGGAGCGGTCGGTACCGCGAACCCCCTTGCCGAAGGGGGTGGTTGGCGCCCGGTCCGCGCGGTTCGTGCCGCGCGGACCGGGGCCGTCAGGGGGCGGCGACCAGGGTGGGTTCCCCGGCCAGCGCCGCGGTGTGCGCGTCCATCCGCTCGGCGGAGAGGATCGCGGCGGTCGTGTCGGCCCGGGAGGCGGCGACGACCAGGGCGCGGCCCGCGAGGGCGTGCGCCTTTCCGTGCAGCTCCCGCGCGGACGCGCCGCTGAGGGCGGCGTGCCGTGCGGGCGGTGCGCCGCGCAGCCGCGCCACCTGCCGGGCGATGAGCTCGCCGGCCTCCGTGTCGCCCAGCTCGTCGGTGACGGCGAGCAGGGCCGCGAGGTGTCCGGCGAGCTGGATGTCCAGCTCCTCCTCGCGGGAGCGGTGCGGGTACGCGTCGTGGGCGTCGTCGGCCATCCGGTGGACCGACTTGGTGCGGATCGGTTCGTACATGGGACGGCCTCCTGAGTGCTCTGGAGCCATCCTAGCTTAGATCATGTCTAAAGTTGAGTCGGGTCTCACGTGGCGGGCTACGGCTGGCCGTAGCCGTCCAGGAACCGCCCGATCCGCGTCACCGCGTCCGCCAGGTCCGCCGCCGCCGGCAGCGTCACGATCCGGAAGTGGTCCGGCTCGTGCCAGTTGAAGCCCGTCCCGTGCACCACCATGATCTTCTCGGCCCGCAGCAGGTCCAGGACCATCTGCCGGTCGTCCTTGATCTTGTAGACGTTCGGGTCGAGCCTCGGGAAGAGGTACAGCGCCCCCTTCGGCTTCACGCACGTCACGCCCGGGATCTGCGTGAGCAGCTCGTACGCCGTGTCCCGCTGCTCCAGGAGCCGCCCGCCCGGCAGCACCAGGTCCTCGATCGACTGCCGGCCCTGGAGGGCGGCGGCCACCGCGTGCTGCGCCGGCATGTTCGCGCACAGGCGCATGTTGGCGAGGATCGTCAGGCCCTCGACGTACGAGGACGCGTGGTGCTTCGGGCCGCAGACCGCGAGCCAGCCGGAGCGGAAGCCGGCCACCCGGTAGTTCTTGCTCATCCCGTTGAAGGTGAGGCAGAGCAGGTCGGGCGCGATGGCGGCGGTCGGGGTGTGCGTGGTGCCGTCGTAGAGGATCTTGTCGTAGATCTCGTCCGAGCAGACGACCAGGCCGTGCCGGCGGGCGATCTCCGTCAGGGAGCGCAGCATCTCGTCGTCGTAGACGGCGCCGGTCGGGTTGTTCGGGTTGATGATCACGATCGCCTTGGTGCGGTCGGTGATCTTCCGCTCGATGTCCGCGAGGTCCGGCATCCAGTCGGCCTGCTCGTCGCAGCGGTAGTGCACGGCCGTACCGCCCGCGAGCGACACCGAGGCCGTCCACAGCGGATAGTCCGGGGCCGGGACGAGGACCTCGTCGCCGTCGTCCAGGAGCGCCTGCATCGCCATCTGGATCAGCTCGGAGACGCCGTTGCCGAGGTAGATGTCCTCGACGGAGAGCGGGATGCCCTTGGTCTCGTAGTGGCTCATGATCGCCCGGCGGGCCGAGAGCAGCCCCTTCGCGTCCCCGTAGCCGTGCGCGTCGGCCAGGTTGCGCAGCACGTCCTCCAGGATGGCGGGCGGGCACTCGAAGCCGAACGCGGCCGGATTGCCCGTGTTGAGCTTGAGGATGCGATGACCCGCGGCTTCGAGCCGCATCGCCTCTTCGAGCACCGGACCCCGGATTTCGTAACAGACGTTGGCGAGCTTCGTGGACTGGATCACCTGCATGACGAGAGCTTACGGCGGGGGCGGCCGGGGCGCTCCGTGTTTTGGGCCACGTCGGGGAGGGGGGAGGCCCGGGGCCGGGGGCGGTGCACGGGGGCGGGGCCGGATAGGTTGGCACGTCATGAGGGTCTTCAGCGCCTCCGGATGCCGGTGGCTGGGTGCGGGCGGGGCGCTCGCCGTCGCCGTGGGCGGATGGTTCGCCGGGACGCTGCCGTTGCGCGGCGGCTGGGGCCTGTGGGAGCGGCACGGCCCGGCGCCCACCACCGCCGGGGCCCTCCTCGCGTACCTCGGCCTGACCCTGCTCGTCGCCGCGTGGTGGCGGTACGGCGTGCTGCTCGTCCGGGGCGCCGCGGCCGCGCGGGACGGGGTCCTCGCGACCCTCGCCTGCTGGACCGCGCCCCTGCTCCTCGCCCCGCCCCTCCACAGCGCCGACGTCTACAGCTACGTCGCCCAGGGCGCGATGGTCCTCGAAGGGCACGACGTGTACGGCGCCGGGCCCTCCATCCTCGGCCCCGGCGACCTCGGCGCCGAGGCGGCGGCGAGCGTCGGCGGGCACTGGACCGCCACCCCCGCCCCGTACGGCCCCGCCTTCCTGCTCCTCGCGGCGGCCGTCGTGAAGCTCACCGGCGGCGCGGTCGTGCCCGCCGTCCTCGGCATGCGCCTGATCGCCCTCGGCGCGCTCGCGCTCACCGTGTGGGCCGTGCGGGGGCTCGGCGGCGGGCCCGGCGGCCGGGCGGGCGCGCTGTGGCTGGCCGTCCTCAACCCGCTCTTCCTGATCCACGTCGTCGGCGGCACCCACAACGACGGACTGATGATCGGGCTCGTCCTCGGCGGGGTCCTGCTCGCGACGCGGGGGCGGTGGGTGCTCGGCTCCGTCCTCGTCGGCTGCGCCGTCATGGTGAAGTCCCCGGCGGCGGTCGCCCTGCTCTTCATCGGGATCACGGTCGCCCGCCGGGACGGGGGCGGGGTACGGGGCCTGGCGAAGGGCCTCGTCCTTCCCGGGGCCGTCGCGGGGGCCGTGGCGGCCGGGGCGACGGTGCTCGCCGGGACCGGGTTCGGGTGGCTGCGGACGCAGAGCGTCGCCGGGACCATCCACACCGCCCTGTCGCTCACCAGCGACCTCGGGCTCGGGCTCGGGCTGCTCCTCGCGGACGACCCCGACCCGGTCAAGGACCTCGTGCAGAAGCTGGGCCTCGCCGCCGCGCTCGTCCTCATCGCGGTCCTCGCGCGGCGCTCCTGGCGGGGGCTCCTCGACCCGGTCCTCGGCCTCGGCCTCTCCCTGGTGGCCCTGGTCGCGCTCTCGCCGATGGTCCAGCCCTGGTACCTGCTGTGGGGGACGGCCGTCGTCGCGTCGGTGGCGTGGCACGGCCGGGCGGGGCAGATCCTCGCGGTCCTCTCGGCGGCGCTCGTCTACGAGACGGCGCCTTCGGGGCGTACGCCCTGGTACGGGTTCGTGGCGGCGGGTGCCGTGGCCGCGCTCGGGCTGCTGTGGGCGCGGCGGGAGCCGTGGCGGGCCGGTGCCGCGGAGGACGCCGACCGGCCCGCGGGCACTCCTACCGGGCGACCGGCGTCCGCCTGATCGCGCGTCCCGCGAGCACGTCCGTCCGCCTGCCGTCCTCGATCACGAACCTCCCCCCGACCAGGACGTGCGGGATGCCCGTCGGCAGGGTCCTCGGGTGCTCGTACGTCGCGCCCGGGGCGACCGTCGCCGGGTCGAAGAGGACCAGGTCGGCCACGTACCCCTCGCGGACCAGGCCCCGGTCGGGGAGGCGGAGGCGGGCGGCCGGGCGGGAGGTCAGGTGGGCGACGCACTCCTCCAGGGACAGGACGCCCAGCTCGCGCACGTACCGCCCCAGGTACGCGGGGAACGTGCCGTACGCGCGCGGGTGCGGCTTGAGGCCCTGGAGGATGCCGTCCGAGCCGCCGGTGTGCGTCCGGTGGCGCATGATCGCCCGGACGTTCTCCTCGTGGCCCACGTGCTGGAGGATCGTCGTGCCGAGCCGGTCCTCCAGGAGGAGCCGGCGGGCCGTGGCCCAGCCGTCGACGCGGCGGCCGACGAACCCCGCGAGCGCCGGCCCGTTCACCCCCGAGACCTCGATCGTGGACCAGTCGACCGGCACGCCGTGGCAGCCGTCCGAGCCGATCTCCTCCAGGTGGTGCCGGATCCGCTCGGCCGTCGCGTCGTCCCGGAGCCGCGCGAGCACCGCCTCCGGGCCGCCCTCGCTCGCCCAGCCCGGCAGCAGGGCCACCAGGGTCGTGCAGCCGGGGGTGTACGGGTACGTGTCGAGGCTGAGGTCCGCGCCGGCGTCCAGGGCCTCGTCCAGGAGGGCGAGCAGCTCCGGGGCCCGGCCCTCGTTCACGCCGAAGTTCATGGTGGCGTGCGCCAGGTGCAGGGCGCACCCGGCCGCGCGGGTCAGGGCGATCATCTCCGCGTACGCGTCGAGGGCCCCGGCGCCGTACGAGCGGTGGTGCGGGCAGTAGTAGCCGCCGTACTCCGCGACGACCCGGCACAGCTCGGTCAGCTCGGCGTCCGGCGCGTACATCCCGGGGGTGTACGTGAGGCCGGAGGACATGCCGACCGCGCCCTGTTCCAGGCCCTCGGCGACCAGCCGCCGCATCCGGTCCAGCTCGGCCGCCGTCGCCGGGCGGTCCTCCCAGCCGACGGCGAGGGCCCGGACCGTGCCCTGGGGAACGAGGTAGGCGGCGTTGACGGCGATGCCCCGGCCGCCGTGCGCGCCGTCGAGCCGGTCCAGGTACTCGCCGACCGTGCGCCAGTCCAGGTCCAGGTCGGAGCCGTCGCCGTTCCAGCCGGCGATCGCCCGCCGCACCTCCGCGAGCGTGCGGTCGTCCACCGGCGCGTACGACAGTCCGTCCTGGCCCAGGACCTCCAGGGTCACGCCCTGCGCGGCCTTCGCGGAGTGGTCCGGATCGCGGAGCAGCGCGAGGTCGCTGTGGGCGTGCATGTCGACGAAGCCGGGGGAGAGGACCAGGCCCTCGGCGTCCAGGATCCGGCGGCCGGTGGGCCGCTGGCAGCCGGCGGCGGCCGCCTCCCGGACGATCGTGGTGATCCGGCCGCCCTCGACGCCGACGTCGGCCCGGTAGGAGGGGCCGCCGCCGCCGTCGACGACCTCTGCGTCGCGGATGACGAGTTCCATCACTGTCCCGGCTCCCCGGTGCCTAGAAGAAGGTGCGGATGTGGTCGACCACCGTGCCGTCGGCCTCGACCAGCGGGATGAGCTGCCACTTGTCGAACGACGTGCACGGGTGGGAGAGGCCCATCCCCACCCAGTCCCCGACCTCCAGGTCCGCCCCCGGCTCCGTGCGCAGCCAGGCGTGCTGGTCGGAGAGGCCCGTCACGGTGACGCCCTCGGCGGGGCGGATCTCGCCCGTGCGGGCGTCGCGGACCACCTGGGCCTCCGGGAGGTGCAGGTCGTGGGCGGCGTCCCGCTTGCCCGCATTGGTGAAGGCCTGCTCGCCGGTGGGCCGGGAGACGACCTGCGACCAGAGCCGGAACGCGGGCTGGAGCGCGCCCTCCTCGGGAACCCGGTTGAAGGGGGTGAGGTGCCGGTAGTGGCCGTCGTCGTGCGAGACGTACGCGCCGGAGCGCAGCAGCTTCAGGACCGGCAGGGAGAGGGCGGGGAGCTCCGCGAAGACCTCGGCGACCGCGTCGAACCAGGCGCTGCCGCCCGCGCTCACCACGATCTCGCCGATGCCGGCGGCGAAGCGGCCCTCCGCGTCGAAGGCGGCGGCGAGGCCGGTGAGCCGCAGCAGCCAGGCCCGGACCCGCTCGGGGTCCGCCTCCGGCACCTCGCCCTCGTACCCGGCGACGCCGACGAGCCGCAGGGTGGCGGCTGCGGCGACCGCGTCCGCGACGGCGGCGCACCCGGCCTCCGTGCGGACGCCGGTGCGGGCCCCCTCGCCCGCGCCCAGCTCCACGACGACGTCCACCGGGCGGGCCGCCCCGGCGGCGCGCAGGGCCTCGTCCATCAGCTCGACGCCGCGCACCGAGTCGACGTAGCAGACGAAGCGGAAGTCCGGGTCGGCGTCGAGCTCGGCGGCGAGCCAGCGCAGGGCGGCGGGGTCGACCAGCTCGTTGGCGAGGAAGATCCGGGCGATGCCGTGGGCGCGGTAGACGCGGGCCTGGTGGGGCACGGCGGCGGTGATGCCCCAGGCGCCGTGCGCGAGCTGCCGCTCGAAGAGCTGCGGGGCCATGGAGGTCTTGCCGTGCGGGGCGAAGGCGAGGCCGTGGCGCTCGGCGTACGTCTCCAGGAGGCGCAGGTTGTGCGCGACGGACTCGGCGGAGAGGGCGAGGACGGGGGTGGTGTAGCCGCCGGTGAAGAGGTTGCGGCGCTGGGCGGAGAGCTCGCCGACGGTCAGGCCCCCGGCGTCCGGGGGGAGGGCCTTGAAGCGGTGGTCGACGCGTTCGGCGGAGAGGTCGGGGACCTCGTGCTCCTGCCGCGCGGGCGTCTCGTTCACCGGGCCGGGCATGGGGCCTCCTCCTCATGGATGTTGCACATCACGCAACGCTCATTGCGCATCTTGCTCACGGCTGTCTAACATCCGGGCCAAGGCCGGGTCAATGGACCCGTGGGAGTCGCAGGGAGCACGAGAGTGAGCGGACACGCGATCCCGGATACGATCCCGGACGTCGTCCGCGCGGTGGATGCCGTGGATGCCGTGGACCCTGCGGGCCTTGTGGGACCCGTGGATGCCGTGGACTCTGCGGGCCTTGTGGGACCCGTGGATGCCGTTGACCCTGCGGGCCTTGTAGGACCCGTGAACCCCGTGGACGTCGTCTGCCTCGGCGAGTCCATGGTCACCTTCCTGCCCTCCCGGCCGGGCCGCCTCGCGGACGTCCCCTCCTTCACCCGGGCGATCGGCGGTGCCGAGACCAACGTCGCCTGCGCGCTGGCCGCCGCCGGGCACCGCGCCAAGTGGGTCGGGCGCGTCGGCGGCGACGGCTTCGGCGACCACCTGGTCGAGGTCGTCGGCGGTCACGGCGTCGACGTCTCCGCCGTGGGCCGCGACCCGCACCGGCCGACCGGGATCTACTTCCGTACGGACGAGGACCGGGCCACCGACGCCCACGAGGTCGTCTACTACCGGGCCGGTTCCGCCGCCTCGGCCATGTCGCCCGCCACCGTCCCGTACGAGAGCGTCGCCGGGGCCCGCATCCTGCACCTCACCGGCATCACCGCCGCGCTCTCCGGGGACTGCCTGGCCCTGCTGCGGGAGCTGACCGCCCCGCGCCCCGGCCGCCCGCTGGTCTCCTTCGACGTCAACCACCGGCCGGCCCTGTGGCGCGGCGGCGACGCCCCCGGCGTCCTCCTCGAACTGGCCCGCCGCGCCGACGTCGTCTTCGTCGGGGCGGACGAGGCGGAGCGGCTGTGGGGGCTGAGGGGCGCGCGGGAGGTCTTCGACGCCGTCTCCGGACCCGAGGTGGTCGTGGTCAAGCTGGGCGGGGGCGGGGCCGTCGCCGCCGACCGGAGCCGCGCGGCCCGCGCGGGCCTGGAGGACGGCGACGGGACCGCGACCCACGTCCCCGCCCCCCGCGTCGACGTCGTCTCCCCGATCGGTGCCGGGGACGCCTTCGCCGCCGGGTTCCTCTCCGCGACCCTCCGCGGTCTCGACCTGCGGGCCCGGCTCCGGCACGGGCACCTGATGGCCGCCGCCGCGCTCACCGTCCCCGGCGACCTGGCCGCCCCGCCCCGCCGCGACCGCCTCGACCGCCTGGCCGCGCTCGACGACGCGGCCTGGGGGACACTTCACCTCGGCCCCGGCTGGACGGAGGCCGACGAGAAGGACCCCGGGCGGACGGGCGAGGGCCCGGAAGGCCCCGGCCGCGCGGGGGACGACCAGGAGGTACGCACGCCATGAGCCAGACCGTCGACCGGGCGCTCAGCATCCTGCCGCTGCTCGCGCAGGGCCCCGCCGACCTCGGGCAGGTCGCCGAGAGCCTCGGCGTCCACAAGTCCACGGCCCTGCGGCTGCTGCGCACCCTCCACGAGCACGGCCTCGTCCATCGCCAGCAGGACCAGCGCTACCGCCTGGGCGCCCGGCTCTTCGCGCTCGCGCAGGAGGCCGTCGAGAACCTCGACGTCCGGGAGATCGCGCACCCCTACCTCACCGCGCTCAACGAGCGGATCGGGCACACGATCCACCTCGCGGTGTACGAGGAGGGGGAGGTGCTCTACATCGACAAGGTCGAGAGCCGGTACCCGGTCCGCATGTACTCGCGGATCGGCAGGCCCGTCGCGATCACCGTCGCCGCCGTCGCCAAGCTGCTCCTGGCCGACCTGCCCGAGGCCGAGCGGCGCGCGGTCGCCATGAAGCTCGACTACCCCCCGTACACGCCCCGTTCGACGCCGAACGCCGCCGCCTTCCTCAAGGAGCTGGCGACCGTCCGCGAGCAGGGGTGGGCCACCGACCTCGGCGGCCACGAGGAGTCCATCAACTGCGTCGGCGCCCCCATCCGCGGCGCCGACGGGCGGGTCGTCGCCGCCATGTCGGTCTCGGCGCCCAACGTGGTCGTCACGGCCGAGGAACTCCTCACCCTCCTCCCGCAGGTGCGCCGCACCGCGGACGCCATCAGCCGGGAGTACTCCGGCACCGCCCCGACCAAGGACACCGCATGAGCGACCAGCCGACCGCGCAGACGCCCGCCCAGCCCGTACAGCCCGCCGAGAAGATCGCCCTCACCCCGGCGACCCACACCGCCCCGCCCGCGAAGTTCTCGCACGGCGTGAGGAAGGGCAACATCCTCCAGGTCGCCGGCCAGGTCGGCTTCCTGCCCGCCGTCGAGGGCCGGGCGCCCACCGTCGCGGGCCCGACCCTGCGCGAGCAGACCCTCCAGACCTTCGCCAACGTCAAGGCGATCCTGGAGGAGGGCGGCGCGAGCTGGGACGACGTCATGATGATGCGCGTCTACCTGACCGACGTGGACCACTTCGCCGAGATGAACGAGATCTACAACCAGTACTTCGAGGAGCAGGGCCTCAAGGCACCCGCCTCCGCCCGCACCACCGTCTACGTCGGCCTCCCACCCGGCCTCCTCATCGAGATCGACGCGCTGGCGGTCCTCGACTGAAGAACCTTTCCCCGTGCGAGGGTCGACGCCCGAGGCCACAGGGGGACATCGCATGGGGCGCATCGGGAGGACGAAACCGCCCGGCATCGGCGTACCGCTCGCGGCCGCGCCGTGCGCGGCGCTGCTGTCCGGCTGCGGCGGGGCGGAGGAGAAGGCGGACCCGGCGGACCAGGACCGCTTCCTCGGACGGTACGTGACGCTGCTCAACGCCGCGGAGGAGCCCGGCCCGGCCGGCCTCCTCCGCGGCCACCCGAACGGCGGGGACGACGCCCGCGCCCGGATCGCGGCGTACGGCGGCCAGGACCGGGACGTGACGTGGCAGCGCACCTCCGAGTTCCCGGACGTCCGGAGCGTCCGGCTGACCGGGACCTCCGGCGACCGGAAGCGCCCGGTCGCGGTCGTGGAGACCGTGAACCGGGAGGACGGCCACTGGTCGCTGACCCCACGGGACGGCGTGGCCCCGAAGCCGCCCGGCGCGGCGGACGCGACGCGCCCCAGGTGACGGGAGCGGGCCCGTACCTCCTCCGGGGGAGGTACGGGCCCGCACCGGGCCGCCGGCCGGGTCACGTCGTGCAGTACTGGCCCTGCTTGCCGATCGAGCGGTACATGCAGTCGGCGTTCTCCAGGAGTTGGAGGACCGCGTCGCGGTTGCGGGAGGTTTCGCGTTCGATGACCTCGTCGGGCGGGTAGAAGCCGCCGTTCCAGGAGGACGTCGGGTACATCTCGAAGGTGTACGCGAAGATCTTCTGCGCGCCCCACAGGTAGTCGTCGATCGAGCCGTCCGTGACGTACAGGTCGCTGGACTGCTCGGGCGTGTAGCCGTTGCTCGCGGCCATCTTCTTCCCCACGGCCGCGAAGGCGTCGCGGTCGTCCTTGGTCATGCCCGGGGCGGTGTCGGCGGTGGTCCAGCCGAACGGCCAGAGGACCAGCTCGCTGTACGTGTGGAAGTCGATCGACGCCTTGATCTGCTGCTTCCCGCCGACCACCCGGGAGCGGACGAAGTCGGCGACGACCTTCACCTCGGGGGCCGACTCGGGGGCCGCGCCCCGGTAGGTCTCGGAGCTCTTGGTGCCGGAGGAGCCGCCGCAGCAGCCCCACTTGTAGTTCCAGTTCCGGTTCTGGTCCGTGCCGACGTACGAGGAGCCGGAGTTGGGCTGCCGGTTCTTGCGCCAGCTGCGGTAGGAGCCGGACGCGATGTCGTACTCGCCGCCGTCCGGGTTGAGGTCCGGCACGATCCAGATCTCGCGCCCGTTCACGGCGTTGGTGACCCTGCTGTCCGTGCCGTAGCCCGCGCCGAGTTCGCGCAGCAGGTAGAGCGCCATCTCGACGGTCAGGTGCTCGCGGGCGTGCTGGTGGTGGGTGAAGAGGACCTCGGGCTCGTTCTCGTCGGCGGCCACGTTGTCGCTGACCTTGATCGCGACGATGTCCCGGCCCTCGTACGACTTCCCGATCACCCGCTTGCTCATGATCGAGGGGTACTGGGCGAGCCGCTGGTCGATCTCCGCGCTCGCCTCGGCGTAGTTGTGGTAGCGGGAGTCCGCCGACGGGAAGTCCAGCGGGCCGAGCGCCGACCGGGCGGCCTCGCCCCGGTCCGGCGGGCCGGGCAGGGCCACCGGCTCGTACCCCAGGGCCTTGACGCGCCGGAGCTGCTCGGCGTTCGCGCTGACCACGACCGCGCGGGCGTCGACCTCGTCGATCGAGACCCCGGTGGCGGCGAGCACGGTGCGGGCGGCCGGGGTGGCGGGGCCGGCGACCTCGTACTGCCGGACCACCTCCCCGGACGCGGATGCGGAAGCGGCGGAACGAGCGGCGGTCGGCGCCGGACCGGCCCCGGCGGGCGTCGAGAGCGCGGAGAGGGGCGCCGCGAGGGCGAGCGCCACGAGGGACGCGAGGAGGGCGGGCCTCCTGCCGGGCCTCCTCGCGCGGAGGGAACGTCGCATGCTGTCTCCTGGGTGGGGAGTGTGGGGGGTGCGACAACGACAGACGACAAAGTGGTACGGGGTGCGGGGTGTGGGGTGCGGGGTGCGGGTCTGTACGGGGTCGTGCGGGGTGTTCCGGACATGGTGAAGTGATGTCATGGACGGGTCAAGAGAGGGACTTCGGCCATACTGTCCCGCGTGGGGACCCTCATCGGCAGATACGTCATCGAGCACAAGCTGGGCGAAGGCGGCATGGGCACCGTCTACCTTGCCCGATCGCGCGGCGGACGCGCCGTCGCCGTCAAAGTGGCGCGGCCGGAACTCGCCTCCGATCCCTCTTTTCGCGCACGCTTCCGCGCCGAGGTCGCCGCCGCCCGTCAGGTCGGCGGCTTCCACACCGCGCAGGTCGTCGACGCCGACCCCGAGGCCGAGGCGCCCTGGCTCGCCACCGCCTACGTCCCCGGCCCCACCCTCGCCGCCCTCGTCACCGCCGAGGGCCCCATGGACGAGGCGCGGCTGCGCGCCCTCGGCGCCGCGCTCGCCGAGGCCCTGGAGGCCATCCACGCCTGCGGGCTCGTCCACCGCGACCTCAAGCCGGGCAACATCGTCATGGCCCCCGACGGGCCGCGCGTCCTCGACTTCGGGATCGCCCGCGCCCTGGAGTCGACCCGCCTCACCGCCACCGGCTCCGCCTTCGGCACCCCCGGCTACCTCGCCCCCGAACAGGCCCTCGGCGAGGAGGTGACGGGCGCCGCCGACGTCTTCGCCCTCGGCGCCGTCCTCGTCGCCGCCGCCGGTGGCCGCCCCTTCGGGGACGGCACGCCGATGGGCCTCATGTACCGCTCGGTCCACGAGGCCCCGGACCTGGCCTCCGTCCCGGAGTCCCTGCGCGGCCTGGTCGCCCGCTGCCTGGCCAAGGACCCGGCCGAACGCCCCACGCCGGACGAGATCCTGGACGCGCTGGGGGAGGGGGCGGGTCACCCCGCCACGGTGGTCGTGCCCGGGCCCGTCCACCCCTACGGCTCCCCGACACCCCCCGTACCGCCTTCCGTACCGCCCTCCGCACCGCCCTCCGCCCTTCCGACGGCACCCGCCTACGGGCCGCCGGGACACGTGCCGCCCCCGGGGCCCGGCTTCGGCCCCCCGGGCGCCTTCGCCGTACCGCCACCGCCCTCCGTGCCGCCCGGAGCCGTACCACCGGGATCCGTACTGCCCGGACCCGTACCACCAGGGGCCGTACCGCCCGGCTCCGTGCCGGAGTTCGTGGCCGCCGACAAGGTGTCCGGGATCGTCGTCGACGGCTCCGGCGTGCACCTCCAGCTCTACGGCGAGGAGGTGGACTTCGGCTGGGAGGAGATCTCGGGCGTGGACCTCCTGCGGACCCGCCGCGGCCGGGGCCTGCGCGTCGTGGTCTCGCTCCACGGGGGCGGCGCGTACAGCTGCGACCTCGACGGGCGCCGTACCGCCCGGGTCGAGGAGTGGGTGGCCCGGCTCGACCCGGTCCTGGCCGCCTTCCTGCCCCGCCGCTGACGCGCCCCGGCCGGACCCGGGAACGACGCAGCGCCGCCGGGGGAGCGGCGGCGCTGCGGAGCCCGTACGCGTACGGGAGGGGCTACCGGTTACGGGAGGCCGTGCACGTGCGGGCCGACCGCGTTCGACCAGGCGTTGCCGGCCGTCGCGTCCCAGTTGGTGGACCAGGTCATGGCGCCGCGCAGGGACGGCCAGGCCTGGGCCGGCTTGAAGGTGCCGCAGTTGGTGAGCCTGGTGAGGCAGTCCAGCGCGTTGTTCACGATCTGCGGGGAGACGTAGCCGCTGCCCGCGCCCCGGGTGGAGGCGGGGACGCCCAGGCCGACCTGCGACGGGTCGAGACCGCCCTGGATCTGGATGCAGGCGAGCGCGGTGAGGAAGTCCACCGAGCCCTGGCTGTAGACCTTGCCGTCGCAGCCCAGCATCGAACCGCTGTTGTAGTACTGGGTGTTGATCACCGTGAGGATGTCCTTCACGGCGAGCGCGGTCTTGAAGTACTCCGTGCCCGTGTTCTGCATGTCGATGGTCTGCGGGGCCATCGTCAGGACCAGGCCCGGACCCACCTTCGCGGAGAGCTGGCGCAGCGCCTTGGTGAGGTACGTGGAGTTGATGCCGTGTTCGAGGTCGATGTCGACGCCGTTGAAGCCGTACTCCTGCATCAGGGCGTACGTGCTGTTGGCGAAGGCGGTGGCGCTCGCGTCACTGTTGATCGTGACGTTGCCCTTCTCGCCGCCGACGGAGATGATCACGGACTTGCCGGCCGCCTTCTTGGCCGCCACGTCGGACTTGAACTCGGCGACCGAGGAGTAGCCGACCGCCGGGTCGAGGTTGAAGACGATCTGGCCGGGCGTGGCCGTCGAGTCGGCGAAGGAGACGGCGATGATGTCGTACGCCGCCTGCACGTCCCGCAGCTTCTGCTTGGCCGCGCCGTTGTCGAAGTTCTGCCAGTAGCCGGTCACGGCGTGCTTGGGCACGGCCGGGCCGGGGCCCGTCTGGTTCTTGGCGGTGCGCGCCGTCACGGCGGCGGACTTCGCGGACTCGCCCGCGGAGTTCACCGCGGAGACCTGGAACTGGTACGCGGTGTCGGCGGCGAGCCCGGTGACCGTGGCGGAGGTGCCGCTCACGGTCTGCGGGGCGGCGCCGTCCCGGTACACCTTGTAGGACGTCGCGCCGGAGACCGCGCCCCAGCTCAGGGCGACGGAGGAGGTGGTGGTGGCGCCCGCCACGAGGCCCGCGGGGGTGGCCGGGACGACCGGGTCGGGGTCCGGGGCGCCGCCCCCGTCGGGCCCGTACACGCTCACGTCGTCGACGAAGTAGGGGGAGGTGCCGTACCAGCCGTGGGTGTGGATCTCGACCGAGGTGGTGGAGGCGCCCGTGGTGAAGGTGGTGGTCAGCTGCTTCCAGGACGGGGAGTCCGGCGTCCAGGTGGAGACCGAGCCGGTGCCGGTCCCGGTGCCGCTCGCGCCGAGGTAGGCGTAGCCGCCCTGGACCCAGGCGCTCAGCGTGTACGTCGAGTTGGGCTTCACGGTCACGGTCTGCACGCACTTGGCGTTGTCGAGACCGGCCGGGGCGGCCTTCAGGGCGCCGGCGCCGGTGCGGGCCGGCGAGGAGACGGCGGCGCCGCTCCCGGCGGAACAGGCCCAGTTGGCGAGGCCGTTCTCGAAGCCCGCGTTCCTGGCGACGTTGACGTCCGCGGCCTGGGCGGTGCCGGCTCCGCCGACGAGGACGAGCCCGGAGCCGACGGCGAGCGCGAGGGCCCCGCCGAGCCATCTGCGTCCGTGCGGGCGGGTGGTGGTGCGGTCCACGTGCATCCTCCGTGGGGGAGTTGGGGATGTGGAGGTGCCGTACGTCGTCGTACGGAGGGGGTTCGTACGGGGGTACGAGGCGGTACGAGGGGTACGGGAGGTAAAGAAGGTACGAGAGGTGCGGGTTCGGACGGTGGCCACCGTTGTTCGAACAAGCTGGTCCAGACCAATCGCGTTGTCAAGACCTCTGACGGCAAACGGTGTTCGGACGGAGGGGACGCACCGATCGGAAGGCCCCCGGGCCGGGGCCCCGCGCCTGCCCCCTCCGGGCCCGGGCGGTGGGCCCGAATAAATGGAGGGAGCTTGGCGGATTGTGTGTTCACCACCCCGGGGGACGCGGATAAGGTGCAGAGGCGGCCGCATCCCGGTGTGACGTCGTGAACGCGGTAAGTGAAACCGTGACCCCCGTGACTCCGGGGGCCGGAGGGGACGGGGGGTCCGACGTGCCGACAGCGATCGCGGTCACCAGCGCCGACCTGGTGCTGCCGCCGACCGACCCCGGAACCCCGCGCGCCGCCGTGCTGCCGCCCCCCGAAGGACGCCCGCTGGACGCCTCGGTCGCGGACATGCAGCAGCTCCTCACCCGCTACGGACACGTGGTCGTCGTCTGCCCCACCTCCGTCCCGGCCGCCGTCGAGCACCGCCTCCACGCCGTCCGCTCCCTCCTGGAGAGCGACCGGATAGCGCTGGTCAGGACCGACCTGCCACCGCTCGGCGCGGCCGTCCTCGTCCGCCAGCTCTGCCGACTGACCGGCTGCGACTTCACCCCCGGAGTCCTCGCCTCCGCCGCCCGGCTGCTCGCCCACTACATCTACGCCGGCGCCGTCCTCGGCTCCGTCTCCCGGCTCGACCGCGTCCCCGTCGGCCTCGGCTCCCACCTCAAGAGCTGGCTGCCCGGCGCCCACTTCGCCGTCCTCGCGGGACCCACTCCGCAGATGGTGCGCGTCGGCAGCGGGGAAGAGGCCCTCGCCGGACCCGAGTTCGCCACCGAACTCCTCCTCGCCCGGGGCCACCTCCAGACCGACTGGCCCGCCACCGCCCTCGTGCCCCGCTGGCGGATCCCCGGCCCCGTCCAGGAGACGGCGCTGCCCGCCTCCTCGCCCGGCTGGTGGGGCACCGGGAAAATCGTGGAGTTCGCCGCGTACCTCCCCGACCTCTCCGTCCTCCACCAGCTCGTCTCCTCGGTACGCCGCGAGATCTGCCACTGGTGCGGCATGGACCTCATCGGCGACCGCTGCGGCTTCTGCGCGGCACCGCTGACGGTCCCGGAGCCGGGCGGGGGCGCGTACACGGGTGCGCGGGGGACGGGGGCGTACGCGGGCGCGCAGGACGCCGGTTCGTACGCGGGCCCGCAGAGCGCCGGTTCGTACCCGGGCGCGCAGGATGCCGGTTCGTACGCGGGCCCGCAAGACGCCGGTTCGTACGCGGGCGCGTACACGGACCCGCAAGGCACCGACCCCCGCCCCGCCGACCCGCGGCACGCCCTGGAGCCCGTGGACCCCCACGCCCCGGGCCCCGCCGTCCCGCACCCGACCCGGGCCCTCGGCCCCGGCGCGCACACCCCCCGCGCCCTGCCATGAACGGCGCCCCGGCCCCCGCTCCCGTACACCCGCCCGCCCTCGTGGGGGCGCGTCCGCCAGCCCACCGTCTCCGTCCGTCCGGACCCACGTCTCCGATCGAGGTAGTACGGCCATGAACTCCCGCCAGCGCCGCGGCGTGATCCTGCTGCTGCTCTCCGTCCTGTGTGCCCTCGGCGCCTTCGCCGGAGTGCTCGCCGTCATCAGCGACGTGAACTCCAAGGTCGGCCCGGAGACCACCGCGTACCGGATCAAGGAGAACGTGAAGCCCTACGAGGCCCTGAAAGCCGGCCAGTTCGAGAAGATCACCATGCCGAAGCGCTGGCTCTCCGAGACCGCCGTCACCGACCTCGCCGCGATCAGGGGCAAGATCGCCGTCACCACCCTCAAGGCCGGCTCCCTCCTCCAGGAGGACATGATCGTGGACCGGCCCGCGCTCCAGCCGGGCCAGCAGGAGATCGCCATCATGATCGACGCCGGCACCGGCGTCGCGGGCAAGATCACCGCCGGTGCCACCGTCAACATCTACGCCACCTTCGCGGGCGAGAAGAAGGGCGACCCCGACCAGTCCCGGATGATCGTCTCCGGCGCCCGCGTCCTCGACGTCGGCAGGCTCACCCCGGCCTCCGAACGCTCCGACCGCTCCGACAGGGCCACCTCCACCGTCCCCATCACCTTCGCGCTCTCCACCCTCGACACCCAGCGCGTCGCGTACGCCGAGTCCTTCGCCGAACACGTGCGCCTCGCCCTCGTCGCCCCCTCCACGGGCGGCGCCCCCGTCGACCAGCGCGACCGCACGTACACCCTCGACAAGGACAAGTGAGGCCGGTATGACCACGAGGATCCTGCCGGCCGTCGGCGACCCCGACGCGGCCCGGTCCGTCACCACGCTGCTCAGCCAGCTGCCCGACGCCGAACCCGCCCCGCCGGTCGCCGACTCCACCCAGCTCGTCGACACCCTCGCCCGCCTCGCCGCCGCCTCCCTCGACGAACTCCCCGAGGTCGTCCTCGTCCACGAGCGGATCGGGCCCGTCCCCGCGCTCGAACTCGTCCGCGAGGTCGCCCTCCGCTTCCCCGCCGTCGGCGTCGTCCTCATCACCGCCGACGCCAGCCCCGTCCTCTTCTCCGCCGCCATGGACTCCGGCGCCCGCGGCCTCGTCACCCTGCCCCTGGGGTACGAGGAACTCGCCAGCCGCGTCCAGACCGCCGCCCAGTGGTCCGCCGGGGTCCGCCGCCACCTCGGCTCCGGCCCCGACCAGGCCGCCGGGCCCGGCGGCACCGTCGTCACCGTCAGCGGCGCCAAGGGCGGCGTCGGCACCACCGTCGCCGCCGTCCACCTCGCCCTCGCCGCCCGCGCCTCGGGCAGGAGCGTCGCCCTGGTCGACATGGACCTCCAGAGCGGCGACGTCGCCTCGTACCTCGACGTCCAGTTCCGGCGCTCCGTCGCCGACCTCGCCGCCATTACCGACATCTCGCCCCGCGTCCTCCAGGACGCCGTCTACGTCCACGAGACCGGCCTCTCCCTGCTCCTCTCCCCGGCCGAGGGCGAACGCGGCGAGGAGGTCACCGACCGCGCCGCCCGCCAGGTCGTCAGCGCCCTGCGCGGCCGCCACGAGGTCGTCGTCGTGGACTGCGGCTCCCGGCTCGACGGCGCCAACGCCGCCGTGATCGAGATGGCCGACACCGCCCTGCTCGTCACCACCCCGGACGTGGTCGCGGTACGGGCCGCCAAACGGACCGTACGCATGTGGGAACGGCTCCAGGTCCGCAAGGCCGAGGAGACGATCACCCTCGTCAACCGGCAGCACCGCTCCAGCGAGATCCAGCCGCCCCTCGTCCAGAAGATCACCGGGACGCGCGTCGCAGGCGTCTCCGTCCCCGCGCACTTCAAGGAGCTCCAGGCCGTGGTCGACGCCGGCCGCCTCCACGAACTCGACGCCAAGTCGACCGTCAAGCAGGCGCTCTGGTCCCTCGCGGGTGAACTGGGCCTGGTCCGGGCGGCCCAGGCCGCCGGCCGGCCGGGCAAGCAGCTCGCCCGCTCCGGCGCGGACCGCGGCTCCCTCGGCCTGCGCCGCCGCACGGGGGGCCGCTGACCCATGCGCGGCTACCGGGACGGGAACGGGGACAGGGGGCAGGTGGCGGTCGAGTTCCTCGGCATGGTCCCCCTGATCCTCCTCACCCTCGCCCTGCTCTGGCAGGTCGTCCTGGTCGGTTACACGTACAGCCTGGCGGGGAACGCGGCGGACGAGGGGGCGCGGGCGGCGGCCGTGGACGGCGACTGCGAGGGGGCCGTGATGCGGCACCTGGACGGGGCGTGGGCGGCCGGCGCGAGCCCGGGCTGCGGAGCCCCTTCCGGCGGCATGGTGACCGTGACGGTCACGATCCGGGTCCCCGCCCTGGTCCCGGGCTTCGGGGGGCTGTTCCCGGTGGAGGGCAGGGCGGGAGCGGTGTACGAGGGGAGGCGGTCGTGAACGCGGAACGCGGGGGTACGGGGCGGCACGGAGGCGTTCCGGGACGGTTCGGGTACAGGAACGGCCACGGGAACGGGCCCGCAACCGGAGCCGGGCGCGGACCCGACCCCGGTCCCGCATCCGTACCCGGCCCCGGAGGACGGGCCCGCGACCGCGGCCAGGCCGCCGTCGAGTACCTGGGCTTCCTCCCGATCCTGCTCCTCGTCGGCCTCGCCGGCCTCCAGCTCGGCGTCGCCGCGTACGCCGCCCAGCAGGCGGGCACGGCGGCGCGGGCGGCGGCCCGGGCGGCGAGCGACGACGAGGAGGCGACGAGTCCGGACGCGGCCGCCGAGGCGGCCGTGAGCGGCTGGGTCGCGAGCCGCTCCTCCGTCTCCCCCGGCGGGGGGAACGGCGAGGTCACCTACACCGTCACCGTGGAGATCCCCTCCGTCGTGCCCTTCTGGAACGGCCTCGGCTCCGTGACCAAGTCCGCCACCATGCCCCTGCCCGCCGAGGAGGACGAATGAGAAGGGACGACGAGTCATGAGCCTGCGCTCCCGGATCAACGCCCCCGAGGAGAAGGGCGCGGTCGCGGCCAGGGAGGACGGCCACCTCGTCGCCTCCTTCCGCGCCAAGCTCCTGGAGGAGATCGACCTCACGGAGATGTCCGCGCTCGCCGCCGCCGAGCGGCGCGCCCGCCTGGAGCGCGTCCTCGGGCACATCATCAGCCGCGAGGGCCCGGTCCTCTCCACCGCCGAGCGCGCCCGCCTGATCCGCCGGGTCGTGGACGAGGCCCTCGGCCTCGGCGTCCTCGAACCGCTCCTCGAAGACGCCTCCATCACCGAGATCATGGTCAACGGCCCCGACCAGATCTTCATCGAGCGGGGCGGCCGCGTCGAACTCCTGCCGCTCCGCTTCGCCTCCCACGACCAGCTGATGCAGACCATCGAGCGGATCGTCTCGACCGTCAACCGGCGCGTGGACGAGTCGAACCCGATGGTCGACGCCCGCCTCCCCTCCGGCGAGCGCGTCAACGTCATCATCCCGCCGCTCTCCCTCACCGGCGCGACCCTCACCATCCGCCGCTTCCCACGCGCGTACACCCTCCACGAGATGATCGGCCTCGGCTCCCTGGACGAGCAGATGCTGCTCCTGCTCTCCGGGCTCGTGCAGGCCAAGTTCAACCTGATCGTCTCCGGCGCCACCGGCACCGGGAAGACCACCCTCCTCAACGCCCTCTCCGGGCTCGTCCCGGACGGCGAGCGGATCATCACCATCGAGGACTCGGCCGAACTCCAGCTCCAGCAGTCCCACGTGATCCGCCTGGAGGCCCGGCCGCCCAACATCGAGGGCCGCGGGGCCGTCTCCATCCGCGACCTGGTCCGCAACTCCCTCCGCATGCGCCCCGACCGCATCATCGTCGGAGAGGTCCGCGGCGGCGAGACCCTCGACATGCTCCAGGCCATGTCCACCGGCCACGACGGCTCCCTCGCCACCGTGCACGCCAACTCCGCCGAGGACGCGCTGATGCGGCTCCAGACCCTCGCCTCGATGTCGGAGGTGAAGGTGCCGTTCGAGGCGCTGCGCGACCAGATCAACAGCGCGGTCGACGTCCTCGTGCAGCTGACCCGGCACCCGGACGGCACCCGCCGGATCACCGAGATCGCCGTCCTCGCCTCGCACGGCCGGGAACGCTTCCTGCTCGCCACGGTCTGCCGCTTCCACGCCCAGCCGCTCGCCGCCGACGGACGGGTGTACGGGCGGTTCACGTACCACCCGCTGCCGCGCCGGGTCGCCGAACGCCTCTACCTGGCCGGGCAGCCGATACCGCAGGCCTTCGGAGTGGCGGCGACGGACGCGCACCTGGCCGTCAGGGAGGCGGAGTGACGACCGACGGGCACGACAGGTACGACAGGTACGACAGACACGCATCCGTCGGGGAGGCGGAACGATGACCGACCCCTTCTGGCTGACGATCGGCGTCGCACTGCTCTGCTGCGTCCTGGGCGTGACCGGCGTCCAGCTGTACGCGAGCGGGGCCCGCCGGCACGCGGCCCTCGTCGCCCGCCTCGACGAGACGGCCGGGCCCGAGACCCCCGGCCGCCGCAGGCGCCACTTCAGGGGCGTCGACCGGCGGGTGCGCAGGACCGCCCTCGGCCGGAAGCTGGAGCTGCGGATCGCGGCCACCGGCCTGGACGTCACGCCCGGCGAGTTCACGGTCGCCCTCGCGGCGACGGTGGCGGTCCTGTGGGCCGTGGGGCAGGCGGCGCTGTCGCCCTTCTTCGGCCCGATCTGCGGCTTCCTCGGCGTCTGGGTGGCCCTCGGCTACCTCAACTGGCAGCGCCAGAAGCGGATCGAGAAGTTCATCAACCAGCTCCCCGAGCTCTCCCGCATCCTGGCCAACGCCACCCAGGCGGGCCTCGCGCTCCGGATGGCCCTCAGCCTGGCGGCCGACGAGCTGGAGGCGCCGGCGGGCGACGAGCTGGAGAAGGTCGCCCAGCAGCTCGCCGTCGGCACCTCCCTGGACGACGCCCTGGGCGAGCTGGCCGAACGCCTCCCCTCCCGGGAGCTGGTCGTCCTCGTCACCACCCTGGTCCTGGCCAACCGGGCCGGCGGCACCGTCGTCTCCTCCCTGCGGAACCTCACCGAGACCCTGGAGGAGCGCAAGGAGACCCGGCGCGAGGTGCGCACCCAGCTCTCGCAGGTGAGCATGACGGCGTACTCGGTCCCGGTCATCGGGGTCGGCTCGCTCCTGCTCATCGACAACATGCAGCCGGGGGCGCTCGACCGGATGACGGGTTCGGGCCTGGGGCAGTTCGCGGTGATCGCGGCGTTCGCCCTGTACGCGGTCGGCTTCGTCGTCATCCGCCGCTTCTCGAAGATCGACGTGTAGGGACGGCAGCCGTGGAACTCCTCCTCGCCCTCCTGGCCGGCCTGGCGGTCGCCGGCGCCTGCTACGGCGTCAGGCTCTACCGGGCCGACGCCAAGCTCCCCGACGACCTCCGGCTCGCCCTGGAGGTCGGCTCGACCCGTACCGGCGCGGTCGACTCGGCGGTGGACCGCCTGGGCATGCGCTGGTCGCCGGCGGTCCTGCGCCTGATGGGCCCGAAGCGGGTCAACGCGGTGCGCCGCCGCATCGACCTGGCGGGGAACCCGGGGGGCCTGACGATCGACCGGTACGGCGCCCGCCGGGCGGTGTACGGCTTCCTGGGCGCCCTGGGCGCCCTCCTGATGCTGTCGAAGGGCTCCTACCTCACGGCGTTGCTCCTCCTGGCCTTCGGAGCGTTCTGGACGGAGGTGGGGATCTGGTCGGCGGTGCGCATCCGCAAGGACCAGATCGAACGCACGCTGCCGGACTTCCTGGACGTCCTCGCCGTCGTCGTCTCGGCGGGCCTCGGCTTCCGGCAGGCGCTCGAACGGGTCGCGGAGAAGTACGAGGGCCCGTGGTCGGACGAACTCCGCATCACCCTGCGCCAGATGGACATGGGCGTCAGCCGCCGCCAGGCCTTCGACGAACTGCGCCGCCGCAACGACTCGGAACAGGTGGCGCAGTTCGTGACGGCGCTCCAGCAGGGCGAGGAGCTGGGCGCCCCGATCGTGGAGACCCTGATCCAGATCGCGAACGACATGCGGCGCACCGACGCGCAGAACGCCCGCCGCAAGGCGGCGAAGGCGGTCCCGAAGGCGACGATGGTGATCACCACCCTGATGGTCCCGGCGACGATGATCCTCCTCGGCGCGGGCCTGTTCCTGGGCACGGGAACGGACTTCGGCTCGGTGACGGGGGAGTGAACGGGTGGGCACTTCCGAGGACTTGTTCGCGCAAAAGGCTTCGCGGATGCAACGGAGTGTGTCACAGTGCGGACTGGGAGCGAGGGGAGGAGGGGGCGATGGACCTGAGGATCACGGGTCTCGACGGCCGATGGATCGCCGCGACGTGCTTGGTCCCGGGGAAACCGGTCAAGAATCACCTCGACCGATCCAACCGAATCTTCGCCGAACTCCACACCCACGACGGTGCCGAGGCCATAGCCTCCTGGCAGGGCACGAGGTCCCTCCCATGACCCGACCTGACGAATGGGCCCGGGGACCCTGTGCACCAACGGCTCCACGGGCATACCGTTCCGGAGCGCAGGCGTCCGACCGCGGAGGGGACCACGATGAACGACGCGATGCTGAAGGCCCTGACGAAGGCCAGGATCGAACTGACCACGCGCGCGATGTCCAGGACGGGGGACCGCGGGCAGACGGCGGTGGAGTACCTGGGGATCATTGTGGTGGTGGTGGCGATCGTGGTGGCGATCACTGGGACGGACATCGGCAAGTCGATCAAGGACGCGATCACTCAGAAGATCGCCGACCTGACCGGGGGCAAGTAGCCGCGGTTCACTCGCGTGGCGATGTCGGTCAGGCTTTCCCCGTCTACATTGCCGTGATAGCGGGCCTTCTGTTCTTGGCTTTCGTCTACTTCATGTTCGGGCAGGCCGCCGTCACTCGCAACAGCGCCCAGACCGCCGCTGACGCAGCGGCGCTCGCAGCTGCCCAGGACGCACGGGACGAACTGCGTGAGGGATGGCTCGACGTGATCCTCGACCCTGCGCAGTGGGACGGATTCCCTGAGGGGAAACGCTTCACTGGCTCTTCCGCGTGCCAACAGGCGACCACCTTCGCTGCCAAAAACGGCGCGAGGATCTCGGGCGATGGTTGTATGCGCCTGTCTGGAGAGCATGAGGGTTTCAGTGTCACTGTAGAGACGACGGGAGCGGAAGCGCAGGATGCCACCGCGTCCGCGAAAGCCGTGATCGAGCCGAAGTGCAGCTTCAAGGCGCCGGAAGTACCGACGCCGGAAGAAACGGAACCGGATCCCGATCCCACGGAGCCGGAGGAGGAACCGGAGCCAGAGCCGATCACTGGCCTGACCTGTGACGGGGATGCCTGGACGATCGACCCCGATGATCCGGAACTGCCCAGTGCCATCGATCTTTTCACTGTTCGACTGACCGGTGACGATGAGTAAAGGAAGCACGCTTCATGAACGTTCGGTACGCACGAAGAGGGCTGGCTTCCTTCACGGTCGCATCGGTGGCTCTCCTCGCGGTCGGCTGCGGATCCGATGAGAAGCCGAAGGCGGACAAACCGGCCGCGACTACTTCTACCCCTCGGCAGACCCAGGGAGGGCAGGGGCAGCAAAGTGCTGAGGAGCCCGTGGAGAAGCTGGCTGTCGTGCGAGGACAGAAGGGGTTGGAGTTCACCGTAAGTTCTGTCGAGCGTGACGCAGGCGGTTTTCTCACCATTAAGGGGCAGTTGGAGAACACTTCCGACTCCGCGGCCGCCATTTCGTCCCAGACGAGCGGGGATGAAACGGAAGTGATGAAGCATGGCAGCTCTTTCGGCGGAGCCACGCTTGTGGATGCGGTGGGAAAAAAGCGCTACTACGTGCTTCGCGACACTGATGGCCGGCCGCTGACCACTACGGGCATTAGTGTCTTGTCGCCGAAGGCGACGGCCGCCGTCTTCCTCCAGTTCCCCGCCCCCCCCACCTCCACCACCGAAGTCTCCTTCCAACTCCCCACCTTCGAACCCGCCACCCTCAAGCTCTCCTGAGGCGACGCCATGACGACGACGACCCACCGCCGCCTCGCCGCAATCGCCCTCGTCTCCGTGGTCCTGTGGCCCGTCTCCGTGCCGCTCGCCCACGCCGACGACCCGCCCGGCTCCGCCGGCACCGCGTCCCCCGTGCCCGTCATCGACGACAAGGCGCCGGGCCTGATGCTGCCCGAAGGAGCCGTCCTCGCGGCCCCGAAGGTCCTCGACATCAAGCAGATTGTCGAGGAGGAGGGCGGCGCGCAGCGCCGTCAGGACACCAATGTGGACGTGACGTTCGCGCTCCAGGCCGAGGTGCTGTTCCCGAAGGACAGCGCCAAGCTCGGGGCCGCCGCCACGAGCCGGATCGCCGCGATCGCCACCGAGATCGACAAGCAGGGCTCCGGACGGGTCCGGGTCTTCGGGTTCACCGACAACCTCGGTACGTACGAGCACGGCCTCAAGCTCTCGAAGGAGCGCGCCGTGGCCGTGCAGCAGGTGCTCGCCCGCACCCTCGGCCCCGGGATCACCTTCGACATCCGCGGCTACAGCGAGGACTACCCGATCGCCGACAACGCCACCGAAGAGGGCCGCAAGAAGAACCGCCGGGTCGAGATCTCCTTCCCGCGCACCACGCCGCCCGCCGCCACTCCCTGAGCGAGTGGCGGTGACTGTGACGGTGCGGCCCGGCCAAAGGCGGCCAACGGGCTCCGTGGCAGCTTCCCTCGCGGCCGGGCAGCCGTCCGTACGAGGGCCGTCGGCTCGTACGTATGCCCAATCGTCCACGGAAGAGGGACACTTCACGCCCCCAGGGGAAAACCCGCCGAAAGTCGTTCCCAGGAAAACGCAAAAGCGACGGGACGCGGTCGCCGGGCAGGAGCATTCTGGACGGATGACGACGACGCCGAGCGTGACGCCGGGTGTGCAGTTGGTCAGTGACCTCGTCGCCCGGATCCCCGAGTTCCGCGGGGCCTACGAGACCCACGTGCTCCACCAGGGCGGTGTGCTGCCGCACGTGTTCTTCTGGGACGTCGTCCAGGACACGGTCCGCTCCTTCCTGGGCGAGGACCCGGCCGCGCCCGACTGGCGCTGCACGCTCGCCTTCCTGGAGGAGGAGAGCCGCCGCGGGGTCCTCGGCGTCGACGAGGTCATCGTCACCTCCTTCCTGGGCGACCTGCCCGCCCCGCACGAGCCCGGCCACGCCATCGTCCACCGGCTCGGCCCCGTCATGACCGCGAAGTTCGCCCGCGTGAGGCCCCTCGGCTGATCCCCGGGCCGGCTCCCCCCGGCTCCCGCGTCCTGACGCGGACCGGGAGGCGGGCGTGCCGAGCGAGGAGGGCGTCCTGGTGGCCGTGCGGCGCCGGGTCGAGGAGCGAGGCGCGGCCGGTCCGACACCTCCGGCCGGTCCGGAGCGCCCGCCCCGCCGCCCCGCCCCCGCCCTCCGGAACCGATAATCGAACCCATGCCCCCGCCCCGTCCCGTCAGCCCCGACGGTCCCGAAAGACTCGGCCGCCCCTCCCGCCCCTCCCGCTCCT
>JNWL01000018.1 GCA_000716465.1 Streptomyces bikiniensis | reverse complement strand
CAGCGGCCGGACGAACTCCCACTCGGCGTCCGACAGTTCATGGCGACGTATCACAACACCATGATCCACCAGCGGTGATCATTTGAAGACACTGCCTAGGGCCTGTCCGGCCCTGATCCGCCGGTCAGGCCCCAGGAGGAGCCTCCTCCGCGAGCGACCGCAGGTACGCGGCCGTCTCCGGGTCGGCCGGGATCAGCGTCTCGATGGCCAGCTCGGCGACCGTCACGTCCATCGGGGTGTTGAACGTCGAGATCGACGACACGAACGACAGCACCCGCCCGTCGTGCTCGATCCGCAGCGGCAGCGCGAAGTACGGATACGGCTCCGCCTCCTCCGGTTCGCCCTCCGCGCCGGCGGGCAGCGGGTACGCCGCCACCTCCTCGTACAGCTCCCGCAGCGACTCCGAGCGTGCCAGGGCGATCTGACGCTCCATCTGGGCCAGAAGATGGCCCCGCCATTCCCGCAGGTTCCGGATGCGGGGCGCCAGGCCCTCCGGGTGCAGGGCGATCCGCATCGTGTTCAGCGGCGGGGTCAGCAGGTGCTCGGGCAGCCCGTCGAGCAGCAGCCCGATGCCCCGGTTGGCCGCCACCACCGTGTACGAGCCGTCCACCACGAGCGCCGGGTACGGCTCGTACCCCCGCAGCAGCCGCTCGACGCCCTCCCGGAGCGCCTCCAGGCGCGGGGCGTCGAGCGGTGTCTCCGCGTACCGGGGGGCGTAACCGGCCGCGAGCAGCAGCGCGTTGCGCTCCCGCACCGGCACCTCCAGGTGCTCGGCGAGCCGCAGGACCATCTCCTCGCTCGGCCGGGAGCGGCCCGTCTCCACGAACGAGACGTGCCGCGCCGAGGAGCCCGCGCGCAGCGCCAGCTCCAACTGGCTCAACCGGCGCCGCTCCCGCCACCCGCGCAGCAGCGGCCCCACTCCCGTGTCGCTCACGACAGTCGTCATGGCCAGACGGTATCCCAGAGGGGGAGCCCGGGTACCTTTCCCGGGAACCCCGCGCACCCGCACCGCCCGCCACCCGCGCCACCCCACCGGAGGGAGCACCGCCGTGCCCACGGAACCGCTGTCCCAGAAGGAGATCGAGGACCGGCTGAGGGAACTCCCCGGCTGGTCCGTCGAGGACGACCGCCTCACCCGCGCCTACCGGCTCGGCGACCACTTCGCGGCGACCGCCCTCGTCGTCCACGTGGCCCAGATCCAGCAGGAGCTGAACCACCACTCCGACCTGACCCTCGGCTACGACTCCGTCGCCCTCTCCGTGCACACCCACTCCGCGGGCGGCGCCCTCACGGAGAAGGACTTCGAACTCGCCGAGCGCGTCCAGCGGATCGCCCCCGGCCACGGCGCCCGCTGACCCTCCGCCGGTCCGGCGGGATCCGTAGGATCGCCGCCGTGGCGGAGACCGTGCTCGACTACGAGGCCGAGGCAGCGCACTACGACCGGACCCGGGGAGGTGTGCCCCGGGCCGAGGCGGCGGCCGAGGCCGTCCTGCGGCTCGTGCCGCCCGGCGCCCGCACCCTGCTCGACCTGGCCTGCGGCACCGGCCTCGTCACCAAACGGCTCGTCCGCCCCGGCCTGCGCGCGTACGGAGCCGACGCCGCGCACGCGATGCTGCGGGTCGCCGCCGGACGGGTGCCGGGACGGGCCGTGCGCGCCGACGCCCGGCGCCTTCCGCTGCCCGACGCCTCCCTCGACGCGGTCTGCGCCGTCTGGCTGCTCCACCTCGTCCCCTTCGCCGCGGACGTCGTGGCGGAGGCCGCCCGCGTTCTGCGGCCCGGCGGGGTCCTGATCGCCACCGTCGACAAGGACGCCGCCCACGACGTCGGCAGCGACGTCGACGCGCTCCTGCGCCCCCACCGCCGGGCCGGGGCGGCCTCCGACCGTTCCGACCTGATCACCCGGTACGCCGCCGCCCACGGCCTCGTTCCCGCCGCCGACACCCGCTTCACCGGGCACGGCCAGGGCCGCACCCCGCGCGACACCGTACGGAAGCTGCGCGCGGGCTACTTCGCCTCCTGGTTCCACGGCGACCCGGCCACCGTCGACACGCTCGCCGCCGCCCTGGCCACCCTGCCGGACCAGGACCGGCGCCGCCCCGACCCCCGCTACCGACTGGCCTCCTTCGTCGGCCGGGGCTGACGCGCGCCCCCTCTCCTCAGGCCTCCCCCTTTCCTCAGGCCTCCCCGCCCCACGTCTCCGACGCGAACGCGGCGAAGGAGCGCGGCTCACGGCCCAGGACCCGCTTCACCCCGTCCGTGACCGAGGAGTTGTGGCCGTCGAGGAGCGTCGCGAACAGGGCCGCGAGCCAGGCCGCCTCGTCGGCCGGGAGCCCGAAGCCGGTGAGGAGTTCCGCGTACGCGGCCTCCGACACCGGCTCGTAGACCACCGGGCGGCCCGAGGCGCGGGCGATCTCCGCCGCCACCTCCGCGAAGCCCAGCGGGCGCGGCCCGGTCACCTCGTGCACCAGGCCCGCGTGGCCGTCCGCCGTCAGGGTCTCCACGACGACGTCCGCCAGGTCGTCCACGTCGATGAACGGCTCGGCCGTGTCCCCGGCCGGGAAGACGACCGCGCCCTCCGCGACCCCTTCCGCGAGCAGCCCCTCGGAGAAGTTCTGCGCGAAGAACGAGGCCCGTACGAGGGTGAGTTCGGCACCCGGCCCCTCCCCGGACCCGGCGGCCGCCGTCCGGAGGGCCTCCTCCGCCGCCAGGGCCATGGGCTCCCCGCGCCCCGAGAGCAGCGTGATCCGCCGCACCCCGTTCTCCGCGGCCAGCCGGCCGAACGCCTCCATCGCCCCGACCGCGCCGGGAGCGGCCAGGTCGGGGTAGTAGGCCACGTACGCGGCGTCCGCGCCCCGCAGCGCCGGGCCCCAGGTCGCCCGGTCCTCCCAGTCGAAGCGGGTCGTGCCGGTACGGGACCCGGCGCGGACCGTCACCCCGCGCGCCGCGAGCCGCTCGGCCACGCGCCGCCCGGTCTTGCCGGACGCGCTCGTCACCAGAACCGTCCGCGTCTTCCCTGCCGGTGCGTTCCCCGCCCGCGTGCTCTGCCTGTTCTGTGCCTGCGTGTTCTGCGTGTTCTGCGTGTTCTGCGTCTGCGTCGTCATGCCCCAAGGCTCCCGCCCGGCGGCCCCCGGGCCCATGCCGCGCAGTCTCACGTCCCTACGCGTGCGTCTCACGCGTCCGCGCGGGGCCCGATCCGTCGGACTCGCCCTAGGCTTGCGGACCATGGACGCACTCGCCGGACTCCTCGACGGGCCCCGCGCCAAGGGCGCCTTCCTGCTCCGCATGATCATGGAGCCGCCGTGGTCCGTGCGCGTCGAGGACGGCGCCCCGCTCTGCCTGATGTGCGTCACCGGCGGCGAGGCCTGGGTCGTCCCCGGGACCGGCGCGCCCGTCCTGCTGAAGCCCGGGGACATCGCCGTCGTCCGGGGGCCCGAGCCGTACACCGTCGCCGACGCCCCCGGCACCCCGCCCCACGCCCTGGCCGGGCCCGGGGGCGAGTGCACCAGCCTCGACGGGGAACCGCTCGACCAGAGCATGCGGCTCGGCGTCCGCACCTGGGGGAACGCCCCCGACGGCACCGCCACCGTGCTCGTCGGCACCTACCGGATGGACGGCGAGGTCGGCCGCCGGCTCCTCGACGCCCTGCCCGGCCTCCTCCACCTGCCCGCCGACACGTGGCACTGCCCCCTCATGCCCTTCCTCGAAGAGGAGGTCTCCCGCGACGAGCCGGGCCAGAGCGCCGTCCTCGACCGGGTGCTCGACCTGCTGCTCATCTCCGCCGTCCGCGCCTGGTTCTCCCGCCCCGGCGCCGAAGCCCCCGCCTGGTACCGGGCGATGGGCGACCCGGTGGTCGGCCGGGCGCTCCGGCTGCTCCAGAACGACCCCGCCCACCCCTGGACCGTCGCCTCGCTCGCCGCGAAGACGGGCGCGTCGCGGGCCGCGCTCGCCCGCCGGTTCACCGCCCTCGTCGGGGAGCCCCCGATGGCGTACCTCACCGGCTGGCGGCTCGCGCTCGCCGCCGATCTGCTGCGCGGGACGGACGCCACCGTCGAGTCCGTCGCCCGACAGGTCGGCTACAGCGGCGCGTTCGCCCTGAGCGCCGCCTTCAAGCGGGTACGGGGCCTCAGCCCGCAGGAGCACCGCGCCGGGGCGTGAAGCGCCGGGCACTCCGGGACCGCGCGGCTCAGGACACCGGCTCCAACCGCCACCACTGGAACGGGGAGTCGGTGTCCTCCCACTGCCGTACGTCCCCGCCGTCCTCCTCCGAGCCGTCCGCGACCTCCAGGAACAGGCCGCTGACGAAGCTCACCAGGGCCACGGTGCCCGGCGACTGGAGGTCCTGCTCGATGATCCACTCCTGCGCGCCGAAGTTGTTCGCCCGCCACTGCTGGATGCGCGCGCCGTTCTCCGTGGACGCGTTCGCGACGTCGAGCCGTTTGCCGCTGGCCGCGTTGACCAGGTGGTAGAGCCCGCCGCCGTTCGGCACGGGCGCGATGTGCCAGTGCTGCCCGGGAGTTCCGCTCTCGGTGCCCTGCTGCACCTTCGCCCCGGCGCGCGAGGACCCCTCGTACACCTCCAGGAGCAGCCCGCTGGCCACGTTCCGCACCCGGTAGACGCCCTCCTCCACGGGCCCCGGCGCACCGCTCACCGTACCGACTCCTCACGCTCCGCCCGACTGGCCCCACCGGCCGTCACCGACCCTATGCCCGGGGTACGACAACGGGCGCCGGAGCCGTCGGAACGGCTCCGGCGCCCGTCGGCGCCCCGCGCGGGGTCAGGCCCCGACGCTGAACTCCGCCGGGTCCGGGCCGAGGCGCCGGCCCTCGTCGAGGGCGGCGATCCCGGCCAGGTCCTCGTCGTCCAGCTCGAAGCCGAAGACGTCGATGTTCTCGGCGATCCGCGAGGGGGTGACCGACTTCGGGATCACCACGTTCCCCAGCTGGAGGTGCCAGCGCAGCACCACCTGGGCCGGGGTCCGGCCGTGCTTCTGCGCGATCGCGACGATCGCCGGGACCTCCAGGAGCCCCTTGCCCTGGCCGAGCGGCGACCACGCCTCGGTCGCGATGCCGTACCGGGCGTGCGCCTCGCGCGAGGCCTGCTGGGAGAGCTGCGGGTGCAGCTCGATCTGGTTGACGGCGGGCACGACCGACGTCTCGCCGATCAGCCGCTCCAGGTGCTCCGGGAGGAAGTTCGAGACGCCGATCGCCTTCGCGCGCCCGTCCGCGAGGATCTTCTCGAACGCCCGGTACGTGTCGACGTACGCGTCCTTCGCCGGGACCGGCCAGTGGATCAGGTACAGGTCGACGTGATCGAGGCCCAGCTTGTCGAGGGAGGCGTCGAAGGCGCGCAGCGTCGTGTCGTAGCCCTGCTCGCTGTTCCACAGCTTGGTGGTGACAAACAGGTCCTCGCGGGCGATCCCGGACGCGGCGACGGCACGCCCCGTGCCCTTCTCGTTCTCGTAGATCGCGGCGGTGTCGATCGAGCGGTAGCCGGCCTCCAGGGCGGTCGCCACGGCCTTCTCCGCCTCGTCGTCCGGCACCTGCCAGACGCCGAAGCCGAGCTGCGGCATCTGCACGCCGTTGTTCAGGGTGACCTGGGGAACCTTGCTGTCCGTGCTCACGTGAGGGAGATCCTTACGTCGTGTGGTCGTACGGGGGTACTCCCAGCGTCAACGATCACGGGCCGCCCCGCATTCCACGACGGGCGTTCCGGTTCTCCGGCCCCGTGCCCCCGCGTCAGCCGTACAGCGCCGCGACCTCGGTCGCGTACGCCCGCTCGATCGCCCTCCGCTTCAGCTTCAGGGACGGGGTGAGCAGCCCGTGCTCCTCGCTGAAGGGGTGCGCCAGGATGCGGAAGGTGCGGATCGACTCGGCCTGCGAGACCAGCGTGTTCGCCGCGACCACGCCCCGCCGGATCTCCGTCTCCAGGGCCGGGTCGCGCACCAGCTCGGCCGGGGCGAGCGGCGGCCGCCCCTGGATCGCGAGCCAGTGCTCCACCGCCTCCTGGTCGAGCGTCACCAGGGCGGCGACGTACGGCCGGTCGTTGCCGACGACGATGCACTGGGCGATCAGCGGATGCGCCCGCACCCGCTCCTCCAGGGCCCCGGGGGAGACGCTCTTGCCGCCCGAGGTCACCAGGATCTCCTTCTTCCGCCCGGTGATCGTCAGATAGCCGTCCTCGTCGAGGCTGCCGATGTCCCCGGTGGCCAGCCAGCCGTCGCTGAGGACGGCGGCGGTCGCCTCGGGGTCGTTGAGGTAGCCGGAGAAGACCTGGCCGCCGTGCAGCCACACCTCCCCGTCCTCCGCGACGTGCACCGTCGTGCCCGGCACCGGCTGCCCGACCGTGCCGTACTTGATCCGCTCCGGCGGGTTCGCCGTGGCGGCCGCCGAGGACTCGGTGAGCCCGTACCCCTCGAAGACCGTGACCCCCGCCCCCGCGAAGAAGAGGCCCAGCCTGCGGTCCATCGCCGAACCGCCCGACATGGCGTGCCGGACCCGCCCGCCCAGGGCCCCGCGCACCTTCCCGTACACCGTCTTCTCGAAGAACTGGTGCTGCACCCGCAGCGCCGCCGACGGCCCCGGCCCGCGTCCGAACGCCTTCTGCTCCAGCGCCTCCGCGTACGCCACCGCCACCTCCACGGCCTTGTCGAAGGGGCCCGCCTTCCCCTCGGCCTCCGCCCGGCGCCGGGCCGCGTGGAAGACCTTCTCGAAGACGTACGGCACCGCCAGGACGAAGCTCGGCCGGAAGGCCGCCAGGTCGGGAAGCAGCTCGGCCGCCGCCATCACGGGCTGGTGCCCCAGCTTCACCCCGCCCCGGACCGCCGCCACCTCCACCATCCGCCCGAAGACGTGCGCCAGCGGCAGGAACAGCAGCGTCGAGGCCGGCTCCCCGGGGCGGGAGCGGAAGACCGGCTCCCAGCGGCCCGTCACCATGTCCGTCTCGAACATCAGGTGGGAGTGGGTGATCACACAGCCCTTGGGCCGTCCGGTCGTCCCCGACGTGTAGATGACCGTCGCCACCGTCTCGGGGGTCACCGCCCGCCGGTGCCGGTGCACGACCTCCTCGCCGATGCCTGCCCCCGCCGCCGTCACCTCCTCCACCGCGCCCGCGTCCAGCTGCCACAGGCGCCGCAGCAGGGGCAGCCGGTCGATCACCGAGCCGATCGTCATGGCGTGGTCCTCGTGCTCCACCACGCACGCCGTCACCTCGGCGTCGTGCAGCATCCAGAGGACCTGGTCGGCGGAGGAGGTCGGATAGACCGGCACGGGCTGCGCGCCCAGCGTCCACAGGGCGAAGTCGAAGAGCGTCCACTCGTACCGGGTGCGGGCCATGATCGCGACCCGGTCGCCGAACCGCACCCCCTCCGCGACCAGCCCCTTCGCGAGGCCCAGGACCTCGTCCCGGAACCGGGCGGCCGTCACGTCCCGCCACTTCCCGTCCGGGCCCTTGCGGCCGAAAGCGATCCGGTCCGGGTCGGCCAGGGCGTGCGCGAACACGGCGTCCGCCAGACCGCCGACCTGAGGCGCCGCCTCGACGGGCGGCACGGTGAACTCGCGCACTGACCTGCTCCTCGACGGCTCGATGGCTGGAAAAGCCCGTTGGTCGCTCTCCGTACGGCGCGGGTGACGGTACCCCACCCGACTGCCCGGCGGGAGGACCTTCACCAAGCCGGGACATTCACCGTTCGCACAGGTCAGAATGGGTGGGGGAGCCAAGTCGGGGGCGCGGCGGGGGGATTGCGTACCGAGCGGTACGTCCGCCGGGCGCGAATCTCCACGGAATCTGTACGGGCCGCTCACGGCGGACCCCGCACGCGGGCCCGCCCGTGCGGAACCGGCGGCTCCGTCGGCGGGGGCGCCGGTGCCGAGCCGCTCCGTCGGTCGGGATGCCGGGAGCCGGGGGCCGCTCCGTCAGCGCGGGCGGTGCAGCCGGTCGCCGCCCGCCAGGATCGCCTCCGCCAGCGCGTCGGCCGCCTCCTGCGCCTCCCCGCCCCGGCGCCCCCGCCGCAGCACGAAGCCCACCTCGCCCAGGTCCGGCAGTCCCGCCCGGGCCGGTACGGGCACGAGCCCCGGCGGCACCAGGCCCCGGGTGTGCGCCATCACCCCGAGCCCCGCGCGGGCCGCCGCCACGTTCGCACTCAGGCTGGAACTCGTACAGGCGATCCGCCACGCCCGCCCCTGCGCCTCCAACGCCTCCAGGGCCCGCGCCCGGGTGATCCCCGGCGGCGGGTACAGGATGAGCGGCACCGGCCTGTCCGGCTCGACCCGCAGCCCCGGCGCCCCGATCCAGATCAGGGAGTCCTCCCAGACGAGCCGGCCCCCGCTCTCGGTGCCCCGCCGCTTGGCCAGGATCAGATCGAGCCGACCCGCCGCGAGCCGGGCCTGGAGCGTCCCCGAGAGCTCGACCGTCAGCTCCAGGTCGACCTCGGGGTGCTCGCGCCGGAAGGACTCCAGGATCTCCGGCAGCCGGGTCGTCACGAAGTCCTCCGACGCCCCGAACCGCAGCCGCCCGCGCAGTCGCGTCCCGCCGAAGAACGCCGCCGCCCGCTCGTGCGCCTGGAGGATCGTCCGCGCGAAGCCGAGCATCGCCTCGCCGTCCTCGGTCAGCTCCACGCGGTGCGTGTCCCGGCTGAAGAGCGCCCGGCCGGTCGCCTCCTCCAGGCGCCGCACGTGCTGGCTGACGGTCGACTGGCGCAGCCCGAGCCGGTCCGCGGCCCGCGTGAAGCTCAGCGTCTGGGCCACGGCGAGGAAGGTGCGCAGCTGGGTCGGCTCGTACACGGCACGAGGTTATCGCGGTACGTGATGACAGTCAGAGCACTGTACGAGATTCCCGATCACCGGGCCGTGGAGCAGGATGGACCCGGACGCCCGCCCCCGGAAACGCCCTGACAGACCCGAAGGCGCCCGCACAGACCCCGGAAACGCCCGGACGGACCCGGAGGCGCCCGCACAGACCCCGGAAGCGCACGCACGGGCCCCCGCCCCCCCGGAACCGCACAGACAGTGGAGCCCATGACCCCCCGCACCACCGGCCGAACCCGCCGACTCCTCTCCCGGCTCCCGGTCGACGCGTACGTCCTGGCGCTGCTCGGCACGGTCGTCCTCGCCGCGCTCCTGCCCGCCTCCGGGACCGCCGCGACCGTCGTGGAAGGGACGTCGACCGGGGCCGTGGCCCTCCTCTTTTTCCTCTACGGGGCCCGGCTCTCCACCCGCGAGGCGCTCGACGGCCTGAGGCACTGGCGGCTCCACCTCACCGTCCTCGGCTGCACCTTCCTGCTCTTCCCGCTCCTCGGCCTCGCCGCGCGCGGACTCGTCCCCGCCGTGCTCACGCCCCAGCTCTACGGCGGGCTCCTCTTCCTCTGCCTGGTGCCCTCCACCATCCAGTCCTCCATCGCCTTCACCTCGATCGCCCGGGGCAACGTGCCCGCAGCGATCTGCGCCGGCTCGTTCTCCTCGCTCGCCGGCATCGTCCTGACCCCGCTGCTCGCGGCGCTGCTCCTCGGCGGCGGCGCGGGCGGCCTCTCCGCCGACGGCATCCTGCGGATCGTCCTCCAGCTCCTCGTGCCGTTCCTCGCGGGCCAGTTCCTGCGCCGCTGGGTCGGCGGCCTCCTGGTCCGCCACAAGAAGGTCCTGGGACATGTGGACCGGGGCTCGATCCTGCTCGTCGTCTACACCGCTTTCAGCCAGGGCATGGTCGCGGGCATCTGGCACCTGGTGACCCCCGCCCGGCTCGGCCTGCTGCTCGCCGTCGAGGCCGCCCTGCTCGCGGCGATGCTGACGGCGACCTGGTACGGGGCCGGGCGCCTCGGCTTCGACCGGGCCGACCGGATCGCGATCCAGTTCGCCGGCTCCAAGAAGAGCCTGGCGGCCGGGCTCCCGATGGCCAGCGTCCTCTTCGGTGCCCAGGCCTCCCTCGCCGTCCTCCCGCTGATGCTCTTCCACCAGATGCAGCTCATGGTCTGCGCGGTCATCGCGAAGCGCCGCGCCCACGACGGCGAACCGCCCGCCCCGGAACCCCACGCGCACCCCCTCCCGGCGGAGAAGGTGCCGTAGGCCGGATCACACCCCCGGCCACCCCTCGACGATCATCACGGCCGCTACGGTGCTCCCATGCCCGCACTCGATCCCGGCCGCACCGCCCTCGTCCTCGTCGACCTGATGGAACGCATCGTCGCCCTGCCCCTCGCCCCCCGCCCCGGCGCCGACGTCCTCGCCGCCTCCGCCCGGCTCGCCGACACCTTCCGGGACGCCGGAGCGCCCGTCGTCCACCTCCGCGTCGAGCGCCCGAACACCGCCACCCAGCCGCCCGGCAGCGAACTCGTCCCCGACCTCGTCCGGGACGGCGACCCGGTCGTCGTCAAGCGCACCATCGGCGGCTTCCAGGACACCGGCCTCCACGAGCTGCTCTCCGGCCTCGGCGCCGACACCCTCGTCCTCGGCGGCGTCGCCACCAACCTGGGCGTCGAGTCCACCGCCCGTGCCGCCTGCGACCTCGGCTACGGCCTCGTCTTCGCCGAGGACGCCATGTCCGCCCTCACCGCCGACGAGCACCGCGCCTCCGTCACCCTCGACTTCCCCCGCCTCGGCACGGTCGCCCCCGTCTCCGCGATCACCCTGGACGGCCCGGAGTGACCCCGCCACCGATACGGTACGGGGCCCGCCCCTGCTCCCTCGTCGTCTGCCGGGGCTGCTGCTGCGGCGACGCCCGCAAGAACCCGGGCACCGACCACGACGCCCAGCTCGCCCGGCTCCGCGCGGCCGCCGCGGCCTCCGGGGGCCGCCTGCTCGTCCGTACCAGCGACTGCCTCGGGCCCTGCGCCCAGGCCAACATCGTCGTGGTGCAGCCCTCCACCGAGGGCCGGCGGCGCGGCGGACGGGCCGCGTGGGTCGGGTTCACCCTGGACGACGACTGCCTCGACGACATCCTCGCCTGGACCGAGGCCGGCGGCCCCGGCATCGCCCCGCCCCCGGCGACCCTGGCCCTCCAGCTGGTCGACCCGCCGAAGAACTGAGCCCCGCACGGCCCGTGCGGAACCCGCGGGGCACGGACCCGGACGGCGCCCGTGCCCCCCACGGCCCTTGTCGCGGTCGGCCAAGCGGTACGGGTGAATGTTGGTGGTTTACGTCACTGGTTACCCATCAGTCGCTGGCGAGACTGGGTGGTCCTGCCGGACGAACGAACCACCTAGGGGGACCCTGAGCATGACGGGCACTCGCATTGCCGCGCTCGGGCACTACCAGCCCGCCAAGGTGCTGACCAACCACGACCTCGCCGCACTCGTCGACACCGACGACGCGTGGATCACCAGCCGGGTCGGCATCCGCACCCGGCACGTCGCCGGCCCCGACGAGCCCGTGGACGAGCTCGCCGCGCACGCCGCCGGCAAGGCCCTGGCCGCCGCCGGCCTCGTTCCCGACGACGTCGACATGGTCCTCGTCGCCACCTCCACCGCGATCGACCGCTCCCCGAACACGGCCGCCCGCGTCGCCGCCCGCCTCGGCATGACCTCGCCCGCCACCCTCGACCTCAACGTGGTCTGCGCCGGCTTCACCCACGCCCTGGCCACCGCCGACCACGCCGTCCGGGCCGGCGGGGCCCGCCGCGTCCTGGTGATCGGCGCCGACAAGATGACCGACGTGACCGACTGGACGGACCGCACCACCTGCGTCCTCGTCGGCGACGGCGCGGGCGCCGCCATCGTCGAGGCCGTCGAGGAGGGGGACGCCGAGGCCGGGGCCGCCGGGGGCATCGGCCCCGTCCTGTGGGGCTCGGTCCCCGAGATGGGCCACGCCGTTCGCATCGAGGGCACCCCGCCCCGCTTCGCCCAGGAGGGCCAGAGCGTCTACCGCTGGGCGACCCAGCAGCTCCCCGCTCTCGCCCGCCAGGCCTGCGAGCGCTCCGGCGTCACTCCCGAGGAGCTCGCGGGCGTGGTCCTCCACCAGGCCAACCTGCGCATCATCGAGCCGCTCGCCACGAAGATCGGCGCCGTCAACGCGGTCGTGGCCCGCGACGTCGTCGACTCCGGCAACACCTCCGCCGCCTCGATCCCGCTGGCCCTGGCCAAGCTGGTCGAGCGCGGCGAGCTGCCCTCCGGCGCCCCGGTCCTGCTCTTCGGCTTCGGCGGCAACCTCTCGTACGCCGGTCAGGTGATCCGGGTCCCGTAGGGGACCCTCCGGCCGGGGCGCACGGCACCGGCGCACGGCCGTGACGGCTGCCCCGGGGCTCTCGGGGCCCGTGCCCCGTTCGGCGGAGCCCGGTGGCGGCGCGCCGGGTGCGGACCTAGCTTCGAACGCGGTGAGGGTCGTCCCCTCCGGCGGCGGAACCGCTCCCCGCCCGGGCCCTCGCGCGATCGGAGGAACGCCATGCGTGCGATACGCGTCGCCGTCTCCGCCGCCCTGCTCGGCGCCGCCGCCGTGACGACGGCGGGCCCGGCGGCCCTCGCGGCCGAGGACGAGGGCGCCGTCACGTCGTTCGGCTTCTCCGCCACCCCGGCGACGGTCGCCCCTGGCGGCACCGTCACCCTCACGTCCGAGGGCTGCGAGGTGCCGTCCGTGACGGCGACCTCCGGTGTGTTCGACGCCGTGACCCTCGAAGAGGGCCGCCCCGGCACCGCGACCGTGGACCCCGACGCCGAGCCCGGCGCCCGGTACGAGATCACCTTCGACTGCGCGGGCGAACGCGGCACCACCAGCCTGACGGTCACCGAAGGCGGTGCCCGGGAGCACGAGGCCACCGGCGACCTCGGCGGCCTCGGGGAGACGGAGCACCCCGTCGGCCCCGGCGACGTCCCGGAGACGGAGCACTCCGCCGGCATCGGGGACACCGGAACCGGGGACACCGGAACCGGGGACACCGGGACCACCGGCGGCATCGGCGGCGAGCACGCCACCGGCACCCGGCCGGACACTCCCACCGGCGCCCAGAAGGGCGTGAAGGCGGGTTACGGAACCGCCGCCTCCGGCACGGAGGCCGACGGGCTCGGCACGGCCGAGGTGGTGACGGGCGTCCTGCTCATCGTCGGCGCCCTCGGCTCCGCCGTCGTCCTGACCCGCCGCCGCACCGCCGACGGCCGTCTCTGACGGCCGGGCCGGGGAGAACCCGAAACGGCCCCTCCGCCCCGGTGTGACGAGGACCGGGACGGAGGGGCGCCATACGAGCACGAGACCGCGCGGCCACCCGGTGGCCGTGGAGGAGAACGGACGTGGGGCGAGCGGACAGCACGGGACGGCACGGCGCCTGGGGCGCCGTCGCCGTCGTCCTCCTCGTGGGGGTGCACCTCGTGCGCGGCGGTACGGAGGAGCTGCGGGCGGCCGGACCGCCGCAGCCCCTCGCCGCGGCCGCCCCCGGCGCCGCCCGCGCCGACGCGGCCCTCCTCGCCCCCGGGTCCGCCCCCGCCCCGCTGCCCGCCTCGCCCCCGTCCCGGGTCCGCGTCCCGGCCGCCCGCGTCGACGCGCCCGTCACGCCGGTCGGACTCGACGCCGACGGCTGGATCGAGGCCCCGCCGCCGGAGGACGACCGGCTCGCGGGCTGGTTCACCGGTGCGGTCACCCCCGGCGAGCGCGGCACCGCCGTCGTCGTCGGCCACGTCGACACCCCGGCCGGCCCGGCAGTCTTCTACGGCCTCGGCGCCGTGCACCGGGGCAGCCGCGTCGAGATCGCGCGCCGCGACGGGCGGACCGCCGTCTTCACGGTGTACGGGGTCGAGGTCGTCCCCAAGGAGGGCTTCCCCGCCCGGCGGGTCTACGCCGACTCCGGCCGGCCCGAACTGCGCCTGATCACCTGCGGCGGCACGTACACGGAGGAGGGCGGCTACGAGGGCAACGTGGTGGTCTCGGCCCGCCTGACCGAGGTCCGCTGACCCCGCTCCTCCCCGTGTGCGCCCCCTCTTTGTCCTGTCTCGGGAAAAAGTCGGACGGATTCGCGCACGACTTCTTCCCACCCCACCGGGCCGCTGCTACGTTCCCCCGGAAGCCGACGGAGAACCCGGCGACACCGCGTGCGGAAGAGCACGGGGGAGAGGGGAGGAGCGCGTGAGACGCATGACGGCACGACCCGCCAACCGGCACCAGGCACGCCTCCTCCGGCTGCTGCGCGACGAAGGCCCCAGTTCCCGGGCCCAGTTGGGCGACCGGATCGACCTCTCGCGCTCCAGGCTCGCCGTCGAGGTCGACCGGCTCCTGGAGACCGGGCTCGTCGTCGCCGACGGACTCGCCGCTTCCCGCGGCGGCCGCCGGTCCCACAACGTCCGCCTCGCGCCCGGGCTCCGCTTCCTCGGCATCGACATCGGCGCCACCTCGATCGACGTCGCCGTCACCAACGCCGAGTTGGAGGTCCTGGGACACCTCAACCACCCCATGGACGTCCGCGAAGGGCCCGTCGCCGTCTTCGAACAGGCCCTGTCGATGGCGGCGAAGCTCCGCTCCACGGGCCTCGCGGAGGGCTTCGACGGTGCCGGCGTCGGCGTCCCCGGACCGGTCCGCTTCCCCGAGGGCGTCCCCGTCGCGCCGCCGATCATGCCCGGCTGGGACGGCTTCCCCGTACGGGAGGCGCTCAGCCAGGAACTCGGCTGTCCCGTCATGGTCGACAACGACGTGAACCTCATGGCCATGGGGGAGCGGCACGCCGGAGTCGCCCGCTCCGTCGACGACTTCCTCTGCGTCAAGATCGGCACCGGCATCGGCTGCGGCATCGTCGTCGGCGGCCGGGTCCACCGGGGGGCCACGGGCAGTGCCGGCGACATCGGGCACATCCGGGTCGAGCCGGACGGGCGCCCCTGCGCCTGCGGCAACCACGGCTGCCTGGAGGCCCACTTCGGCGGCGCCGCCCTCGCCCGCGACGCGGAGGACGCGGCGCGCGACGGCCGGTCCGAGGAACTGGCCGCCCGGCTCGCGGCGGCCGGGCGCCTCACCGCCGTCGACGTCGCGGCGGCCGCCGCCGCGGGCGACGCCACCTCGCTCGCCCTCATCCGCGAGGGCGGCCGGCGGGTCGGGCAGGTCATCGCCGGACTCGTCAGCTTCTTCAACCCCGGTCTGGTGGTGATCGGGGGCGGCGTCACCGGCCTCGGCCACAACCTCCTCGCTAGTGTCCGCACCCAGGTCTACCGGCAGTCCCTGCCCCTGGCCACCGGCAACCTCCCCATCGTCCTCGGCGAACTCGGCCAGACCGCCGGCGTGACCGGCGCGGCCCGCCTCATCAGCGACCACCTCTTCTCCCCGGCATAACACCAGGGCCCCGCGCCGCCACGACGCCGCAACGAAGGGCGCCCGCCCGCCCCACTCGTACGCCTGTACGTCTTTACGAACCGACCCGAACCGACCCGAACCGACCCGACTCGTCCTGCCTCCCGCACGGCCCCGCGCCGCGGCCCGCGTCCTGCCGTTCCGCCCGCCGGGGCCGCACCCGCCCGTACGCCCGCACCCACCCGTACGCCCACCCCGCTCACCCGCTCGCCCCGCGTCCGCCCGCATCCGCCGAGGGGAACTCCGCCATGGCCCCAGACCCCCGCCCGCCCCTGCTCACCATGTCCGGCATCACCAAGTCGTTCCCCGGCGTCCGCGCCCTCGACGGCGTCGACCTGGAGGTCGCGCCCGGCGAGGTCCACTGCCTCCTCGGCCAGAACGGCGCCGGGAAGTCCACCCTCATCAAGGTCCTCGCCGGCGCCCACCAGCCCGACGGCGGCCGCGTCGTCTGGAACGGCGAGCCCGTACGGCTCCGCTCCCCGAGCGGAGCCGTACGCCTCGGCATCGCCACCATCCACCAGGAGCTCGACCTGGTCGAAGGGCTCTCCGTCGCGGAGAACGCGTACCTCGGACACGAGCCCGCCACCGCCGGGTTCGTCCGCGCCCGGGCCGCGCGGACCGCCACCGCCGCCCTCCTGGAACGCCTCGGCCACCCCGAGATCGACCCCGCCCGGCGCGTCGGCGGACTCTCCGCCGCCCAGCGGCAGATCGTCTCCATGGCCCGCGCGCTCTCCCACGACGTCCGCCTCATCGTCATGGACGAGCCCTCCGCCGCCCTCGACCCCGACGAGGTCGACAACCTCTTCCGGATCGTCGCCGACCTCACCGCCGACGGGGTCGCCGTCCTCTACATATCCCACCGCCTGGAGGAGATCCGCCGGATCGGCGACCGCGTCACCGTCCTCAAGGACGGCCGGGCCGTCGCCCGCGGACTGCCCGCCGCCACCACCCCCACCCGCGAGGTCGTCGCCCTGATGACCGGCCGGGACGTCCCGTACGCCTTCCCGGACCGTCCCGACCCCCATGACCGCGCCTCCGGTGCCGAACCCGTCCCCGAGCCCGTCCTCACCGTCCGAGGCCTGGCCCGGCACGGCGAGTTCGAGGCGTTCGACCTCGCACTGCGCCCCGGCGAGATCGTCGGTCTCGCCGGACTCGTCGGCTCCGGCCGCTCCGAGATCCTGGAGACCGTCTACGGCGCGCGCAGGCCCACCGCCGGCCGGGTCCTCGTCGACGGGCGCCCCCTGCGCCCCGGCAGCGTCCCGGCCGCCGTCCGCGCCGGCATCGGCCTCGCCCCCGAGGAGCGCAAGGCCCAGGGCCTGCTCCTCCTCGAATCCGTCACCCGCAACGTCTCCGTCTCCTCCCTCGGCCGCTTCTCCCGCGCCGGCTGGATCGACCGCGCCGCCGAACGCGCCGCCGCCCGGACCGCCACCCGGGAGCTCTCCCTCCGCCCCGACCACCCCGAGGCCCCCGTCCGCACCCTCTCCGGCGGCAACCAGCAGAAGGCCGTCCTCGCCCGCTGGCTGCTCCGCGGCTGCCGCGTCCTCCTCCTCGACGAACCCACCCGGGGCGTCGACGTCGGCGCCCGCGCCGAGCTCTACGCCGTCGTCCGCCGCCTCGCCGACGAAGGCCTCGCCGTCCTCCTGGTCTCCAGCGAGGTGCCCGAGGTCCTCGGCCTCGCCGATCGCGTCCTGGTCCTGCGCGAGGGCCGGGTCGTCCACGAGGCGCCCGCCCGCGACCTCGACGAACACCGCGTACTCGATCTCGTGATGGAAGGGAGCCCGGCGGCATGACGCTCACCACCCCCGCCGACACGCCGCCCCGGGAAGGGCGCCGGCCGGCGCTCGGCCTCCGGCCCGACGTCCGCAACCTGTCCCTGCTCGGCGTGCTCGCCGCCCTGGTCCTCGTCGGCGGCCTCACCCGGCCCGCCGAGTTCCTGGCCGCCTCCAACCTGCAACTCGTCCTGACCCAGGCCTCCGTCATCGGCGTCGTCACCGTCGGCATGACCTTCGTCATCACCGGCGGCGGCATCGACCTCTCCGTCGGCGCGGTCGTCGCCCTCGCCTCCGTCTGGGCCACCACCCTCGCCACCCAGGAGTTCGGCTTCGCCGGCATCCTCTTCACGGCGGTGGTCGTCGGCCTCGGCTGCGGCCTGGTGAACGGCCTCCTCGTCGCGTACGGCGGGGTGGTCCCCTTCATCGCCACCCTCGCGATGCTCGCCTCCGCCCGCGGACTCGCCCTCCAGATCACCGAGGGCAGGACCCAGATCGTCACCGTCCCGTCCGTCCTCGACCTGGGCCTGCCCGACTCCTACGTCCTCGGCGTCCCGCCGCTCGTCCTCGTCTTCGCGGCCGTCACCGCCGCCGGCTGGCTGCTGCTCAACCGCACCACCTTCGGCCGCCGCACCGTCGCCGTCGGCGGCAATCCCGAGGCCGCCCGGCTCGCCGGCATCGACGTGCGCCGCCAGCGTCTGCTGCTCCACCTGCTCTCCGGACTGTGCTGCGGCATCGCCGCCTTCCTCCTGATCGTGCTCTCCGGCTCCGGCCAGAACACCAACGGCAACCTGTACGAGCTCGACGCCATCGCCGCCGCCATCATCGGCGGCACCCTCCTCAGCGGCGGCCGGGGCACCATTGCCGGCTCCGTCCTCGGCGTCCTCGTCTTCACCACGATCACCAACCTCTTCGCCCTCAACAACCTCCAGAGCGACGTCCAGCAGATCGCCAAGGGCGCGATCATCGTCGCCGCCGTCCTGGTCCAGCACCGCACCGCCCGCGACCCCCACTGAGAACCCCGTCCGGAGAACCGCACCCGAAGGGATCCACCGCCATGCCCGCGACCAGCCGCAGACACCTCCTCCTCGGCGGCGCCGCCGTCTCCGCCGGCGCCCTGCTCACCGCCTGCACCGGCAACGAACCCCAGGGCCAGGGCCAGGCCCCCGCCGGGAGCGCCGCCCCCGCCGGCGATGAGCCCGGCACCCCCGTGACCATCGGCTTCGCAGGCCCGCAGGCCGACCACGGCTGGCTCAACGCCATCAACGAGAACGCGAAGCGGCGCGCCGCGGCGTACTCCGACGTCACCCTGGAGATCACCGAGGGCTCCAACGACACCGCCGCCCAGATCGGCCAGGTCCAGACCCTCATCAACAAGAAGGTCGACGTCCTCGTCGTCCTCCCCGCCGACGGCAAGGCCCTCACCCAGGTCGGCCTCCAGGCCATGCGGGCCGGCATCCCCGTCGTCAACCTCGACCGGATCTTCGCCTCCCCGCAGGCCTACCGCTGCTGGATCGGCGGCGACAACTACGGCATGGGCCTCAACGCCGGCCGCTTCATCGGCGAGAGGCTCAAGGACAAGCCGGACGCCACCGTCGTCGAACTCGCCGGCATGGACAGCCTGGAACTCACCAAGCAGCGCACCCAGGGCTTCGACGACGCCCTGAGGAACTACCCCAACATCCGCAAGGTCGCCCGCCAGGCCGCCGACTTCACCGTCGAGTCCGGCCAGGCCAGGATGGCCCAACTGCTCCAGGCCCAGCAGAGGTTCGACGCCCTCTGGAACCACGACGACGACCAGGGCGTCGGCGCGCTCCGCGCCATCGCCCAGGCCGGCCGCAAGGACTTCCTCATGGTCGGCGGCGCCGGGGCCAGGTCCGCCATGGACGCCATCAAGGCCGACGACGGGGTCCTCAAGGCCACCGTCCTCTACCCGCCGACCATGGCCGCCTCCGCGGTCGACCTCGCCCGCGCCCTCGGCCGGAAGAAGGGGATCGGCGGCCTGTCCGAACTGGAGGTCCCCGCCTCGCTCACCCTCTACTCGGCCGTCGTCACCAAGGAGAACGTCGACGAGTACCTGCCCACCGGCTTCCACTGACCCCGCCGGTACCGGCCCGACCGGCACCGAAGCACCCGCAGCGCACACCACGAGAGGGAGGAACCGCATGGAACGGGTCACGGAGAGCGGGACCGCACCGCCGGCCCTCGGCATCGGCATGGTCGGGTACGCGTTCATGGGCGCCGCCCACTCCCAGGGCTGGCGCACCGCGGGCCGCGTCTTCGACCTGCCGCTGCGGCCCGTCCTCGCCGCCGTCGCCGGCCGCGACGCCGACGCCGTACGGACCGCCGCCCGCCGGCACGGCTGGGCCGCCGCCGAGACCGACTGGCGCGCCCTGATCGCCCGCGACGACGTCGACCTCGTCGACATCTGCACCCCGGGCGACAGCCACGCGGAGATCGCGATCGCCGCCCTGGAGGCCGGCAAGCACGTGCTGTGCGAGAAGCCGCTCGCCAACTCGGTGGCCGAGGCCGAGGCGATGACGGCCGCCGCCGAGGCCGCCGGAGCCCGGGGCCGGATCGCCATGGTCGGCTTCAACTACCGCCGGGTGCCGGCCCTCGCGTACGCCCGGGGGCTCGTCGCCGGGGGCCGACTCGGCGCCCTGCGGCACGTCCGCGTCACCTACCTCCAGGACTGGCTGGTCGACCCGGACTTCCCGCTGACCTGGCGCCTGGAGCGCGAGCACGCGGGATCGGGGGCGCTCGGGGACCTGGGGGCGCACGCCGTCGACCTCGCCCAGTACCTGGCGGGGGAGCCGCTGGTCGGGGTGTCGGCGCTCACCGAGACCTTCGTACGGGAGCGCCCGCTGCTCGCAGGGGCCGCCGCGGGCCTCTCCCCGGGGCCGGCCCGCGGTGCCCACGGGCGGGTCACGGTCGACGACGCGGCCCTGTTCACCGGGCGGCTCGCCTCCGGGGCGCTCGCCTCCTTCGAGGCGACCCGGATGGCCGCCGGCCGCAAGAACGCGCTGCGCCTGGAGATCAACGGGGAGCACGGCTCGCTCGCCTTCGACCTGGAACGGCTCAACGAACTGTCCTTCCACGACCACACCGAGCCCGCCGTCACGGCCGGCTTCCGCCGCATCCTCGTCACCGAGCCCGGCCACCCCTACCTGGAGGGCTGGTGGCCGCCCGGCCACGCGCTCGGCTACGAGCACACCTTCGCCCACCAGGCCCGCGACCTGGTCCACGCCGTCGCGACCGGCACCGCCCCCGCGCCCTCCTTCGCCGAAGGCCTCCAGGTCCAGCGGGTCCTGGCGGCGGTGGAGGAGAGCGCCCGCAACGCCGCCGTCTACACCCCCGTACTCCCCTCGCTCCCCGTATCCCCTGTGTCCCCCGCGTCCCGCTAGGAGGCCCGGACCGTGCCACGACCCTTCACCCTCTTCACCGGCCAGTGGGCCGACCTGCCCCTGGAGGAGGTCTGCCGGCTCGCCCGCGACTTCGGCTACGACGGCCTCGAACTCGCCTGCTGGGGCGACCACTTCGAGGTGGACCGGGCCCTCGCCGACCCGGCGTACGTCAGGGGCAGGCGGGAACTGCTCGACGCGTACGGCCTGAAGTGCTGGGCGGTCTCCAACCACCTGGTGGGCCAGGCCGTCTGCGACGACCCGATCGACGAGCGCCACCGGGCGATCGTGCCCGCCCGGATCTGGGGCGACGGCGACGCCGAGGGGGTGCGGCGGCGGGCGGCCCGCGAGCTCGCGGACACCGCGCGGGCCGCGGCGGCGCTCGGCGTCGACACCGTCGTCGGCTTCACCGGCTCCTCCGTCTGGCACCTGGTGGCGATGTTCCCGCCGGTCCCCGAGCGCATGGTCGAGCGCGGCTTCGAGGACTTCGCGGAGCGCTGGAACCCGATCCTGGACGTCTTCGACGCCGAGGGCGTCCGCTTCGCCCACGAGGTGCACCCCAGCGAGATCGCCTACGACTACTGGACCACCCAGCGGGCCCTGGAGGCGGTCGGCCGGCGCCCCGCCTTCGGCCTGAACTTCGACCCGAGCCACTTCGTGTGGCAGGACCTCGACCCGGTCGGCTTCCTGTGGGACTTCCGCGACCGGATCTACCACGTGGATTGCAAGGAGGCCCGCAAGCGGCTCGACGGGCGCAACGGACGGCTCGGCTCCCACCTCCCCTGGGGCGACCCCCGGCGCGGCTGGGACTTCGTCTCCGCGGGCCACGGCGACGTGCCCTGGGAGGACGTCTTCCGGATGCTCCGCTCGATCGGTTACGCCGGACCGGTCTCCGTGGAGTGGGAGGACGCGGGCATGGACCGGCTCACCGGCGCCCCCGAGGCCCTCGCCTTCCTCAAGCGGTACGACTTCGACCCGCCGGCCGCCTCCTTCGACGCCGCCTTCGGCACCGAACCCTGACCCGCCCCACCCCGACCTGACGGACTCCCCCCGGAACGTTGGCCCGGACCGCGCGCGGTCGCCAAGGTGGCTCCCACGGAGCCGGCGTCGGGGGGCGTCGGGCTCCCCCTCTCCCCGGGCCGCCGCCCGCCCCACTCTCCGTACGGCAAAAGCCACCCACCGCACACATGCCCGGACAATTCGGACCGGATCGAGCTCTTCACCCCCGCTCCACCCCACTGACCACGGAAAACGCTGGTGAAAGGCGCCTGAAACCCCTGGTAGAGTTATCTCTGTCGCCGCGGGGGAAACCCCGGAGCGACAACAACACCTGGTCCGGGTGGCGGAATGGCAGACGCGCTAGCTTGAGGTGCTAGTGCCCTTTATCGGGCGTGGGGGTTCAAGTCCCCCCTCGGACACAGAGGAGAAGTGCCGGTCGATCTCGCATCGACCGGCACTTCTCGTATGCGCCCGCACTTCCGCGACCAGGCCTTCCCGCGATCAGCCCTTCCGCGCCACCACCAGCCGGCACGCCGGGCTGCCGTCCTCCCGGCGGCCCAGGGGTTCCACCGGGCGGAGGGTGACGTCGAAGCCGGCCGTCTCCAGGCGGGTGCGGACGTCGGCGAGGCGGAAGGTGCGGTAGTACATGACGAAGGGCGGGCGCCGGAGCGCGTTCCTGACCCGCATCACCGTGTCGAAGCCCCACAGGGTCCAGTAGGCGCGCGAGCCGACGCGGGGCGGGGCCGGGAGGGGGAAGGCGAAGGTGCCGCCCGGTCGGAGCGAGGCGTGGACCCGGGCGAAGAGGGTGTGCTGCTCCTCCGGCAGGAAGTGGCCGAAGGCGCCGAAGCTGACCGCCAGGTCGAAGGCCGGGCCGAAGGGCAGGGCCAGGGCGTCGGCGCGGACCAGGTCGGCTCCGGGGTGGGCGCGGCGCGCTTCGGCCAGCATGCCCGTACTGAAGTCGACCCCCGCGATCCGGCCCGCGCAGACCGCGCGGAGGACGCCGAGCCCGGCGCCGGTGCCGCAGCAGACGTCGAGGCCCGAGTCGAAGGGCCCGAGGGGCTCCAGGGCGCGGGTCACCGCGTCCAGGAGGCGGTCGGAGGTGCGGAAGGGGGTCGCGTCGAACCTGGCCGCGAGCAGGTCGTAGCCGTGCTCGACCGAGGAGAGGGCCTGGACGGTCAGCTCGCGGAGGCTGGGACCCTGCGGAGAGAACATGGCCCCGACCCTATGCCGTGACGGTCGGTGCGCGTCAGAGCGCGCTGCGCACCGGGGGCACCGTCCAGGACGGCGCGATGCCCGTCAGCTGGCAGGTCAGCAGGTACAGGGGGATCGGCGGCGTGTAGGGCGAGGTGCCGTCGGGGTGGTGGATCAGCCGGGGCCGGCGGTCCGGGATCTCCGCGCCGGGCGCGTAGCAGGAGGGCAGCGGCCAGGTCAGGTCCAGGTCCGACCCGGCCGGGACGAGCCACCACCACCAGTCGGAGTCGGCGTAGACGCAGCCGTTGGCGGGGAGCCGGGAGAGGACCTTGAAGCCGAAGCGGGCGGGGAGGCCGACGGCGTCGCGGCCGAGGCCGGGGTGCAGGTCGGCGGGGACGGCGAGGCGGGTGACGGCGTCCGGGTGCCGCGAGCGGGCGGGGTCCGCCGGGCCGGGGCCCCCGTGGGAGGAGGCGTCCGGGGAGCGGCGGTCGTCCCGTTCGAGGCGGAGCGCCAGGGGGCGGTCGGCGGCCGGGACCAGGCCGAGTCCGGGGTGGCGGCGGGCCCGCGGCAGCATGCGGTCCGCCATCGACCTCAGCACGCTTCCCCCGTGCCGTGGGCCAGCTCGGCCCAGACGGTCTGCGACGTGCCGTGCCCGGTGCGCTCGGCGCCCCACGCGCTGCACAGCGCGTCGACGATGATCAGCCCGCGGCCGCGCTCGTCCTCGCCGCAGTCGCGTATCCGCGGCCCCGCCGGGCCGCCCTCGTCCCGCACCGCTATCCGCAGCTTCTCCTCGCCCTCGCGGAGCTCGCACACGAAACGGCCGCTCGCGGTGTGCACGACGGCGTTGGTGACCAGCTCCGAGACGATCAGGGAGACGGTGTCGCGTATCCCGGGACCGCAGCCCCAGATGATGAGCCGCTCCTCCGCGAGGCGCCGGGCCCGCGCGACCGAGGCGGTGAGGGCCGGAAGCTCGAAGGCGAAGCGCCGCACGGCGCCGGTATCGGTCTGGGGCTGCGGGCGCTGGGCCATGACGCGGGGACTCATGAGACCTGAAGGCTGCGCGTTGCCAGAAGCCACGACCGGTTCCTCACGACAGTGGGCAGGAGTTGCCGTACGGCGCCGCGCCGGGGCGCGGGGGCGCACGACGGCAGCGTGTACTGGTTCACCGGAACACTGTCCTCCTGAGTCGGACACTTGGCAAGTGGCACTCTGAAAATTGCAGAGTGCCGTGTTCTCTCTGGCCCGGCTTCGTGGCACACTCGTCCAAAACAGCGCGTCGGGGAGGTCTGGGAGTGAGCGAGCCGCGGTCCGCCCCCACGGTGGGACAGGTCGTCCTCGGAAAGCGGTTGCAGGACCTGCGCGAGCGGGCCGGCATGAAGCGGGAAGAGGCCGCGAAGATCCTCCGGGTCGCCCCGGCCACCGTCCGGCGGATGGAGACCGCCGAGGTCGCGCTGAAGATCCCGTACGTCCAGCTCCTGCTCAAGGAGTACGGGATCACGGACTCCGAGGCCGAGGGCTTCGTCGCCCTCGCGGAGGAGGCCAACCTCCCCGGCTGGTGGCAGCGGTTCCACGACGTGCTGCCCGGCTGGTTCTCCATGTACGTCAGCCTGGAGGGGGCCGCGAGCCTCATCCGGGCGTACGAGCCCCAGTTCGTCCCCGGTCTGCTCCAGACCGCGGAGTACGCCCGTGCCATTCTGCGCAGCGGGGCGGTCGGAGGCGGCAGCGACGCCGCCAGGGAAGAGGACACCGAGCGGCATGTAGCCCTGCGGATGGAGCGCCAGTCCCTGCTGCTCAGGGAGGACGCCCCCAAGTTCTGGGTGATCATGGACGAGACGGTGTTCCGCCGGCCGGTCGGCGACGGGCCCGAAGTGATGCGCGACCAGCTCGACCGGCTGCTCGAAGCGTCCGAGCTGCCGAACGTCACCCTGCAGATCGCGGAGTTCGCGTCCGGCCACCACCCCGGCACCTACGGACCGTTCGTCCTCTTCCGCTTCGCCGTGCCCGAACTCCCGGACATGGTCTACAGCGAGTACCTGACCGGCGCCGTCTACCTCGACGCGCGTCCCGAGGTGGCTTCCCACCTGGAGGTCATGGACCGCATGGCGGCTCAGGCCGCGACTGCACAACGCACGAAGGAGATTCTCCGGAATCTCCGCAAGGAGCTGTGAATGGATCGCATATACAACGGCATGCCCGCCGCGGAGCTCGGTGCCGAGGGATGGCACAAGCCCTGGAGCGGCGGGAACGGGGGCAACTGCGTGGAGGCCATGAAGCTGGCCGACGGCAGGGTCGCCGTGCGACAGTCCGCAGACCCTGAAGGACCCGCGCTCATCTACACCCACGGGGAGATCGAAGCCTTCATCCGGGGAGCGAAATCCGGTCAGGCCGACTTTCTGCTCACCTGACCCTTCCGTCCCGCCCCTACCGTCGCGTAACTCTTGCTGCAGCGCCACCCGTTCACCCCGACCAGGAGAGCCGATGACCCAGGACCCCGCAGCCCCGCGGACCGAGATACGCATCGACACCAGCAAGCCGCACCCGGCACGCATGTACGACTGGTTCCTGGGCGGCAAGGACAACTACCCGGTCGACGAGGCGATGGCCCGTCAGCTCCTCACCGTCGACGCCCGGGGCCGGGACATGGCCCGCGTCAACCGGGCCTTCATGCACCGCGCCATCCGCTGGCTCAGCGCCCACGGCGTCCGCCAGTACCTGGACATCGGCACGGGCATCCCGACCGAGCCCAACCTGCACCAGATCGCGCAGGAGGCCGCGCCGGAGTCCCGCATCGTCTACTGCGACAACGACCCGATCGTGCTCGCGCACGCGGCCGCCCTGCTGCGCTCGACCCCCGAGGGGGCCACCGAGTACATCCAGGCGGACGCCCGCGAGCCCGAGGTCATCCTCGAAAGGGCCGGAAAGGTCCTTGACTTCGACCAGCCCATCGCGCTTTCGATGCTCGCCCTGCTGCACTTCGTCGGGGACGAGGACGGCGCGTACGAGCTGGTCTCCAAGCTCGTCAACCAGCTCGCGCCGGGCAGCTACCTCGTCCTCTCCCACGTCACCGGGGACTTCAACCCCGAGGGGGCGGCACAGGCGGCCGCCATGTACAAGGCGCGCGGCCTCACCCTGCGGCCCCGCTCGCGCGACGAACTGGCCGCGTTCTTCGACGGCCTGGAGTTCGTCGAGCCGGGCGTCTCGCTCACCGCCGAATGGCACCCGGAGCTGGGCGAGCCCGTCCCGGTCCCGGGCGACGAGCCCATCCCGGGCTGGGCCGGCGTGGCCCGCAAGCCCTGACCCGGCCCCGTACGAACGGCGCGAACGGCGGCCCCGCGGACCCACCGGTCCACGGGGCCGACCCGTCTCAGTCCTTCGGCGGCACCAGCGTCACCAGGAAGCTCCGCGCCGGACCGGTGTTCCCGGCCGCGTCGACCGTGCGGTACTCGACGGTGTGGGTGCCGTGGTCGGGGGTCGCGTCGTCCCACGGCACCGCCCGGCTCCGCCCCAGCTTCCCGTACACCAGGCCGTCGATCTCCGTGCCGCCCGGCGAGAAGCGGAACGGCGCGTCCGCGTCCGTCGGCCAGCCGTAGTACGTGTACCAGCCGTCGCCGTCGACCCGGAACTGGTTCACCACCGCGCCCTCCCGGTCGTCCCGCGCGGTCAGCCGCATCGTGAACGCCCCGTCGTACACGTACTCCACCGGCCGCCCCGGCCGCCGCACCGTCCGCAGCGGCTCCGACAGCTCGTACGCGGCCGTGGCCGGGCGCGCGTCGACCGTCCAGCGCAACTCCCGCCCCGTTCCCGCGAGCCGGGCCGTGAGCGTGTGGGTCCCCGGGGCGATCCGCAGCGCGCCCAGGTCCAGGTCGCGGTCGTTGCGGTCGCCCGTCGCGACGGGACGCCCGTCGAGCCGCCAGCGCACGGCCGGGGTGCCGTCCACCGCGTGGGTGGTGTCCGCGTGGACGACGCTCCGGGCGCCGACGGGGGAGCCGGTCGGGGTGTGCCTGGTGAACGCGGCCGCGAACGGCTCCCGCGCGGTGGTCAGCGCGGGGTCCACCGTCCAGCGCACGGTCCGGGTGAGCGCCTCGGAGGCGCGGACCGCCGGGTCGCGGACGAACGGCGTCGGATCGGTGACCGTCGCCGTCAGCGCGTGCGGGCCGGGGGAGAGCCGGAGCCCGCGCAGGTCGACGGTGCGGGCGCCGCGCGTGTCCAGGGTCCGCCCGTCCAGCCGCCAGGTCACGGCGAGTTCACCGCCCACCGGGTGCAGGACGTCCACCCACACCGACCGGTCCGCCCCGATCGGCGCCGCGTTCGGCGCGTGGCCCTGGACCAGGTCCACCTTCGCCGAGATCGCCCGGACCATCACCTCGCGCTCCACCTGGTCGAAGGCGTAGCCGAGGGTCTTCATCAGGGAGTGGCGACTCGGCCGCCAGACCCCCTCCGTGCTGTACAGGCCGCCCTCGTGGCGCCCGATGACCCCGCCGGACTCGCTCTCCTCGCCCAGCCAGCGCCACCACTTGGCCTTCCGCTCCCGCATCTGCCGCTCGGTCAGGAGCGTGTGGTGGGCGGAGTCCGGTTCCGGGCCGGAGTACGCGCCGCCCGGCACCCCGCGCGCGTAGTAGTCGTACTCGTCCTGGAGACCGCCGAGCGAGTGCCCGAGCTCGTGCGGGGTGATCAGGGCGGAGAGCGCGTTGCCGCCGGACGCGGTCGCGTAACCGCCGCCCGCGCCGCCGTAGGTGGAGCTGTGGGCGAGGGCGACGACCTGCCGGTTGGAACCGCTCGTGCCCGGGACGAGGTCCGCGAGCGCGGCGGCCTTCCGGCCGTCGACGGTCAGCAGCCGCCGCACGCTGCCCGGGTCGCAACCGCCCCAGAAGCCCATGTCGAGGACGGTGTCCCGGGCGGGCGCGTCGAGCCCCGGGTCGCAGTCCACCCCGGACTGCTCCGAAGGGGCCTCCACCGCCCACACGTTGACGTACGAGCGGTAGGAGGCGAAGGGCTCGATGCTCCACAGGGCGTTCAGGTGCCGTTCGAGGTCCGCCCGGAACTCCGGCATCTCCCCGGCGGTGTAACCGTCGCCCAGGAACACCAGGTTGAACCGCCGGTCGGCCGGCCCGGTGGTCTGCACGGGGACGACGACCGGCTCCCCGCCCGAGGTCTCCGTCTCCGCCGCGGCCGGCCCCGTCAGGCCGGCGGCCAGCAGACAGGCCGCGACGAGCCGGACTCCCTTGCTGCGTAAGGTCATGGGGCGCGAGCCTAGGCCGCGCGCCCGCCCGCTGGAAGACGTCCTTCGGCCGTATCGTCCGGCCGTACGGAGGCGGCGGTGGCTCGGTACCGATGGTCCGGCGGGACCCGGTCCGGTGCCGATGGTCCGGCGGGACCCGTTCCGGTACCGATGGTCCGGCGCGATCCGGCTCAGCGCCGCAGGTACGCGAGCCCCGGATGCTCCGCCGCGTACGCCTCCACGAGCCGGCGGGCCACCGCGACCGAGTCCACCAGCGGGTGCAGCGCGAAGGCCTTGACCGCCGTCTCCCGCGAACCGCTCTCCGCCGCCGCCAGCACCTCCCGCTCCACCGCCTTCACGGCCGTCACCAGACCCACGGCGTGGTACGGCAGCGGGGCCGCGGCCACCGGCCGGGCGCCGTTCGCGTCGACCAGGCAGGGCACCTCGACCACCGCGTCCGCGTCGAGCACGGAGAGCGTCGTGCCGTTGCGCACGTTCAGGATCAGCGTCGTCCGCTCGTCGCGCGCGACCGCCCGCATGAGGGCGAGCGCCACCTTCTCGTAGCCGCCGGACTCCAGGTCCTCCTCGTCGCGCCCCCCGACTCCCGCGGCCTCCCGGTTGGCGGCCATGTAGGTGGCCTCCCGGTCCGCGAGCGTCCGGTGCCAGGCGGCCAGGGCGGGGGTGCCGGGCCTGCCCATTTCCTCGTAGAAGGCGCCCTGCTGCTCGCGCAGGTACGCGCCGCGCGTCCGCTCGGCGGTCCGGTAGGCGTGCACGGCCTCCCGGTTGAAGTAGTAGTAGTGCAGGTACTCGTTGGGGATCGCGCCGAGCGAGCGCAGCCACTCGGGGCCGAAGAGCCGGCCCTCCTCGAAGGAGCCGAGCGCCTTCTCGTCGGCGAGCAGCCGGGGCAGCTCGTCCCGGCCGCCGACCCGCAGCCCCCGCAGCCAGCCCAGGTGGTTGAGGCCCACGTAGTCGATCCAGGCCTCGTCCGGGTCCGCGCCCAGGGCGCGGGCGACCCGGCGGCCCAGGCCCACGGGGGAGTCGCAGATGCCGACGACCCGGCCGCCGAGGACCCGGGACATCGCCTCCGTGACCAGGCCCGCCGGGTTGGTGAAGTTGATGACCCAGGCGTCCGGGGCGAGTTCCGCGACCCGCCGGGCGACGTGCGTCGCGACGGGCACGGTCCGCAGGCCGTACGCGATCCCGCCCGCCCCCACCGTCTCCTGCCCGAGCACCCCTTCGGCGAGCGCGATCCGCTCGTCCGCCGCCCGGCCCTCCAGCCCGCCGACCCGGATCGCCGAGAACACGAAGTCCGCCCCGCGCAGCGCCTCGTCCAGGTCCGTCGTCGCCGTCACCTCCGGCGCGTCCGGCACCCCCTCGGCCTGGTCCGCGAGGACCCGCGCGACGGCGGAGAGCCGCCCCCCGTCGAGGTCGTGCAGGGTGACCCGGGTGACCCGCCCCTCGGCGTGGTCGCCGAGCAGTGCGCCGTACACCAGCGGCACCCGGAACCCGCCGCCTCCGAGAATCGTCAGTTTCATGCCCGTACGCTACTCGGACGCCCCGCACACGGACCTGGACCGGCCGGGGGACAATGGCGCCATGTCCCGACGCAAGACCCGCCCCCGCACCGCCCCGGCCCCCGCCGCCCCCTCGGTCACCCCGGCCTCGCCCTGCCCCTGCGGCCTCGACGCGGCGTACGGCGCGTGCTGCGGCCGCTTCCACGCGGGCACGGGCGGCACGGCGCCCACCGCCGAGCTCCTGATGCGCTCCCGCTACAGCGCCTTCGCCGTCCGCGACGAGTCCTATCTGCTGCGCACCTGGGCGCCGGAGACGCGGCCGGGCGAGGTCGACTTCGACCCGGGGCTGCGCTGGACCGGCCTGGAGATCGAGGCGACCACCGAGGGCACCGCCTTCCACCGGCACGGCACCGTCGCCTTCACGGCCCGCTACCTCCACGACGGCGAACCGGGCGCACTGCGCGAGCGCAGCCGCTTCGCCCGCCACGAGGGGGCGTGGGTGTACGTGGACGGGGACGTGACCGAGTAGTCCCGCCCCCGGCCGCCCTCAGCGGGCCCCCGCCACCGCGCGCGACCCCGAGCGCGGGAGGCCGCTCGCGAGGTCCTCCGCGACGATCCTCTTCGCGATGGCGTCCGTCGCCACCCGCAGCTCGGGGCCGCTGGGGCGGCCGCGCTCCCGTTCGACGCGGTCCGCGAGCCAGGACCCCCAGGCGTGCGTGATGACGTCCGCCTCCCGCCGGCCCGCCGGGGTGTGGGAGAACAGGTTGCCGTCGCGGGTGAGGAAGCCCTCCTCGATCATCCGGTCGAAGACCGGCAGGAGCACCTCGGGCGGCACCCGCCGTCCGGCCGCGATCAGGCCGAGGCTCGCGTGCCCGACGGTCCGGGTGTACAGCTCGACCTGCATCACCGCCCACGCGCCCGCCACGTCGAGCCGGGTGTCGGAGGCGCCGACGATCCGCCGGGCCGTGTCCGGGTCGGTGCGGCGCAGGATCCGCCCGACGGACAGCTCCAGGAGCTTCGCGGAGTCCCCGGAGGTGGTGGGGGAGGCGAAGCCCTCGCCCATGTCGGGGGCGGCGGCGCGCGCCGAGTCCCGCAGCTTCACCTGCTTGAGGAAGAGCGCCACGACGAAGCCCACGGCGGCGACGGGCACGGTCCACAGGAAGACGGTGTGGAGGGTGTCGGCGTACGCGTTCACGATCGGTTCCGCGACCGCGTCCGGCAGCCCGTGCACCCCGGCCGGGCTCTGCGCGGCCCGCCCCACGGCGGCCGGGTCGAGCCCGAGGCCCCCGGCGACGGCGGCGGCCTCCCCGACCCCGGCCGTCAGGCGGGGCCCCAGGGAGTTGGCGTAGATCGTGCCGAAGACGGCCGTGCCGAAGGAGCTGCCGAGCGTACGGAAGAAGGTGACGCCCGAGGTGGCGGTGCCCAGGTCGGCGTAGTCGACGGTGTTCTGCACGGCGATGGTCAGGACCTGCATGCACAGGCCGATGCCGGTGCCGAGGACGAACATGTACAGGGACGCGAGCCAGGTGCTCGTGCCCGGCTCCATCAGCGAGAGCAGATAGAGGCCGACGCCCGTCACCAGGCAGCCGACGATGGGGAAGACCCGGTAGCGGCCGGTCTTGCTGACCACGTTGCCGCTGAAGATCGAGGCGATGAGCAGGCCGACGACCATGGGCAGGGTGCGGATCCCGGAGACGGTCGCCGAGTCCCCGTCGACGTACTGGAGGTAGGTCGGCAGGAAGGTCATCGCGCCGAGCATGGCGAAGCCGACCACGAAGCTGAGCACGGAGCAGACCGTGAAGACGGGGTTCCCGAACAGGCGCATGGGCAGCATCGGTTCGGCCGCCCGGGTCTCCACCAGGCAGAACAGGGCCAGGGCGACGGTCCCGCCGACGAAAAGCCCGATGATGACGCCGGAACCCCAGGCGTACTCGTTCCCGCCCCAGCTCGTGGCCAGGATCAGGGCGCTGGAGCCGACGGCGACGAGCGCGATGCCCGCGTAGTCGATGACCGGCCTGCTCGCCGAGCGGACGGAGGGGATCGTGCGGGCGGCGGCGATCACGACCAGGATCGCGATGGGCACGTTCACGTAGAACGCCCAGCGCCAGCTGAGGTGGTCGGTGAACAGCCCCCCGAGGAGGGGGCCGATGACGGTGGAGACGCCGAACACGGCCCCGATCGCGCCCTGGTACTTGCCCCGCTCGCGCAGCGGGATCACGTCCGCGATGAGCGCCATCGAGGTGACCATCAGACCGCCGGCGCCGATGCCCTGGAGGCCGCGCCAGACGATGAGCAGCGTCATGTTGGTGGCGAGTCCGCAGAGGAACGAGCCGGTGATGAAGACGACCGCGGAGATCTGGAAGATCACCTTGCGGCCGAAGAGGTCGCCGAACTTGCCGACGAGGACGGTCGCGACGGTCTCGGCGAGCAGGTACGAGGTGACCACCCACGACATGTGGGCGGCGCCGCCCAGGTCCGCGACGATCGTCGGCAGGGCGGTGCCGACGATCGTCTGGTCGAGGGCGGCGAGGAGGACGCCCAGCATGATCGTGCCGAAGACGATGTTGCGGCGGCGCCTGTCGAGCAGGGGCGGCTCGGTGGCGGCCGGGGGCGCGGGCGCTGCGTCGCTGGTCGTGGTCACCTTCGCAGCGTCACACCGGCCCCGGGCCCACGCATGCGGGGGACGGCCGGACAGGTGTCGCCCCGTCACGGCCCGCCGGGGCCCCGGTCGCGGGTCCGTCAGGGGGTGACGGGCAGCTCGGGGTGGTGCTTGGCGAGGATCTTGTTGGCCCGCGCGAGCGCCGCGAGGGCGTGCTCGCGGTCGGCTCGGTCCTCCGCGCAGAGCGGCCCCCGGAACCGGTACACCTCGCGCGCCGCGCAGTCCGCGTCGACCTCGGCCTGGAGGACGTGCAGCGGCAGACAGGCGCCGATCATCGCGGCCACGCGGTCGGGGATCGGGACGGGGACGAGGCGCGAGGGCGAGGTGATCACGGGTCAGTCCTAGTGGGTCCGGGAAGCGTACGGAAGAGTCTCTCCCCTCATACGTACCGGATGGGGTCGCGGGTTCGGGCACGGAGTCGTCGCGGGACGGTGACGGTCCCGGGCACCGTCGGCGGGCCGGGGGGACGGCGGGGGAGCGGACCGGGTGTGGAGGACGATCTTCCGCCGGGCGTTCCCGCAGGTGCGGGGGTCCGTGGCCGACGGCGGTTTGCGCACCTTCTCTGCGTATCGGCCGCGCGTCCGGTGGCCGAGCGGCCCGGGAGGGGAGTGGGGACGATGATCCAGTTCCGGCGCAATGTGAAGGATCTCACTCGTCGGTCCGGACTCTTTCGGAGCGGGAGGGGTATGTGCTCGCACCCTCCCGATCCCTTCGCCCTCGCGTCTCTCCCTCACGTCTCTTCGCCCACAAAACAAGACGAACGGTCGTGCTAGCATTTTTTCCCACCCTGGTCACCGAGGAGATCCGGCATGCACCCGATGACTCCGCTCGTCCGCACCTTCCTGAACGCCACCGCCCGCGTCGCCCCCGGCCCGGCCGGACGCCTGGCCTTCCACCTCTTCGTCCGCCCGCTCGGCCGGGCCCGGCCCAGGCCCGACGAGCGGGAGATCATGGCCGCCGCCCGCGTCGAACGCCTCCGCGTCCGCGGCAAGGACGTCGTCACCTACGCCTGGGGCGACGGCCGGCGGCCCGTCCTGCTCGTCCACGGCTGGTCCTCGCGCGCCTCCCGCCTCAGCGCCCTCGCCGAAGCGCTGCTCGCGCGCGGCCACAGCCCGGTCGCCTTCGACGCGCCCGGCCACGGCGACTCCCCGGGCCGGGCGTCGAACGTCGTCGAGTACCGCGAGATCATCCGGCGGCTGCACGCCCGGCACGGCGACTTCGACGCTGTCGTCGCCCACTCCTTCGGCGCCCTCGCCGCCCTCTTCGCGCTGCGGGACGGCGTGCGCACGGCCCGCTTCGTCGGCATCGGCGCGGTCGGCTCCTTCACGTACCTCACGACGGGCTTCCAGGGCCTCCTCGGCGTGGACGAGCGGGTGGTCCGGGCCCTGCGCGGTCACGTCGAGCGCCGGCTCGCACCGGGCGAGCCCGGCCTCTGGCACCGCCTGGAGGCCGACCGCGACCCCGAACCGCTCGGGGTGCCCGTCCTGCTCCTCCACGACGAGGAGGACGACATGGTCTCCCCCTCCCAGGCGCGCCTGCTCCTGCGCGCCCACGGCGACCGCGCCCGGCTCGTCGCCACCCGGGGCCTCGGCCACCGGCGCATTCTGAAGGACCCGGCCGTCGTCGCCGAGGCCGTCGAGTTCGTGACGGCGCCGGCGGTGGAAACGCCGGGGGAGCGGGTGGCGACCGGCTGAACCGGCGTCGGGCCCCGGGGCGGGTCCCGCTTTCCGGCGAGGCTACGCGGTGCCCAGGGCCTCCCGGCCCCGGTCCGTGACCGCGGCGCGCAGCCGCGCCGCGATGCCCCGCTCGGCGCGGCCGTACGCCCCGGGGTCGTCGAACAGCACCGAGTGCGCGTTGGCCGCCTCCATCAGGGCGATCACCTCGAAGGCCAGCTGCTCCACGTCCAGGTCCGCCACGAGCTCCCCGGCGGCGCGCGCCTCCGACAGGGTCTGCTCCACGTACGCGGACCAGTCGTGGCGGGCCCGGGCGACGGCGTCGTGGACCGGACCCGTACGGGCGTCGAACTCGGCGGAGACCGCGTAGAAGAAGCAGCCGCCCTCGAAGACCCGCTCCGAGGAGTACGCCAGCCAGTTCCCGCACAGCTCGCGCACCCGCACGGCCCCCGGCGGCACGTCCCGCAGCGGGGCGACCACCCGGCGGGAGAAGACGGAGACGGCGGCCCTGACGGTGGCGAGCTGAAGCTCCTCCTTGGAGCCGAAGAGGGCGAAGACGCCGCTCTTGCTCAGGCTCAGCTCGGTCGCGATCCGGCCCAGGGACAGCCCTTCGAGGCCTTCGACCGAGGCGATGTCCATCGTCCGGCCGAGCACGAGCCGCCGGGTCTGGTTGCCGCGCTCGACGCGCCCGTCCGTCTTCGTGCCCGTACCGCCGGTGCCGCCGCTCATACCCCCATCGTACTGAACGCACGACCGTGCGGAATGATCGGCGAGGCGCCCCCGGGGCCCCCGGACGCCCCCGGCGCCTTCAGGCGCCTTCGTCGAAGCCGCGCCGCTCCGCCGGGGCGAGCAGCAGCACCTCCAGGGCGCGCGCCGTCGCCCGCGCCTGCGCCAGGTACCAGTCGAGCCGCTCGTCGGTGATCAGCGCCGGGGTCCCGCGGAGCGCGAGCGCGAACCGCGCGTGCCCCGCCCGCTCCAGGACGGGCACGGCCACGGTCCGGACCCCGTGCGCCGACTCGCCGTCGTTGAGCGCGTACCCCGCCTCCCGTACGCGCTCCAACTCGGCCGCGAGCAGCGGCGGTTCGACGATGGTCCGCTCGGTGAACGCGTACAGCGGCGGCAGGGAGCGCGGCCCGCCCTCGCCCGCCCTCGGCCAGGCGAGGAGCACCTTCCCGAGCGCCGTCGAGTGCAGCGGCCTGCGCAGCCCCACCTTCGGGGTCACCGAGCCGCCCGCCACGATCACGACGTGCGGGCCGCTGCGCAGCGCCAGGTCGGCCGTCGCACCCGTCCGCCCGGCCAGGTCGGACAGCTCGGGCGCGGCCAGGTGGAGCCCCCGCTGGTGGTACGAGAGGCGGCCCAGCTCCGTCATCGCCGGACCGAGCCGGTAGCGGGCCGTTCTGGCGTCCTGTTCGAGGAAGCCCGCGCCGAGCAGCGTCCGGGCGAGCCGGTGCGCCGTGGAGGTGGAGAGCCCGAGCCGCCGCGCGAGGTCGGAGGCGCTCAGGTCGGGTCCGTTGTCGTGGAAGCAGTGCAGCACGTCCAGTGCGCGGCGGACCGCCTGGGCGCCCGCCGGGGGTCGGACGGTGCCGGCCTCGGTCGTCATAGGGTTCGCTCCCCGTGGGTGATCGGGCCCCCACGCTCCCACATGGCGGGAGCCGAATCAGCGGCCCCGCCAGGTCGGAAACACTCCGTTCATACGCAATCCCACATGGTGGTGAGCGTGTTGTGGGCGGTCCGGCTTCCGTGGCAAGGTTCCGGCCAACGCACCACCACCGCGGTGGTGCCGAGCGGGAGGGAGACGAGCCGGTGACGAACGGACGTCGTACGGCGCGCTGCGTGCCCGCCGCCTCCCCCGTGCCGCTCGGCCTCACCCGCCGCCGTCACATCGACCTGGCCCGCGTCGCGGGCGCCACCTGTCGCTGACGCGAGCGGTGAGCGGTCCCGGCCGCGCCTGACGGCCGTCGCCGTCGACCCTGTCGCCGCCGTCACCGGCATGCCACCCCGGCGGCACCTCTGACGGCCCGTTGCGGCGCTCGCGCCCGGTGGTGCCCGCGCCCGGTGGCACCCGCCCCGGCTCGTGGCCGAAAACACCTCAAGCCGACGCCTGCCGGGACCGCGCCCCGCCTCCGGGCCGGAACGGCACGCGGCTGCCGTCCTCCGCCCCCGTACCCCTACCCCGTACCCCGGCGCGCCCGCCGCCGTCCCCGGCCCACCCACGTCCCGACCCACCACACCCCGGGAAGCCCTCCATGACGCACGCCCGCGTTCCCGACACGCTCTGGTTCACCCGCTGCCCCGTCCCCACCGCCACCGGCGTCGCCGCCGACCGGGGATGGCTGGCCGGGGAGTTCGCGGCCGACGGCATCGCCGTCCGTTCGCTCCAGGACGCCGAGCCCGGCGCCGACCGCGCCACCCACTTCACCCACGCCCTCCCCGGGCTCTTCCGCGAGGGCGGCAACGTGCCCGCCCTGTGGGCCCGTTCCCGGGGTGAGCGCACCCGGCTCGTCGGACTCACCTGGATCGAGGAGCGGCAGGCGGTACTCGTCGCCCCCGGCTCCCCGGTGCGCGGGGCCGCCGCCCTGCGCGGGCTCCGGCTCGCCGTCCCCCGCCACTCCGTGCCCGTCGACTTCTGGCGCGCGATGGCCCTGCGCGGCTTCGAGGGGGCCCTCGCCTCGGCGGGGTACGGACTCGCCGACGCCGCCCTCGTGGACATGCCCGCCGACGGGTACGAGGGCCAGTGGGCCGCCGAACTGGACGCCCTGCGCCGGGGCGAGGTCGACGCCGTCTACGCGAAGGGCGCCCTCGCCGTCGAGGCCGCCCGGCGGGCCGGCGCCGAGGTGGCCGTCGAACTGGACGAACTGCCCGACCCGGCGCACCGCGTCAACAACGGCACCCCCCGCCCCCTCACCGTGCACCAGGACCTCCTGGACGAGCACCCCGGCCTCGTGGCCCGGTTCCTCTCCGTCCTGCTCCGCGCCGCCGACTGGGCCGCCGGCGAACCGGACGAGGTCGCCCGCATCCTCGGCGCCGAGACCGGCGCGGGCGCGGAGGGGGTCGCGGGCGCCTACCGGCCCGGCACCCACCGCACCCTCCACCCCGACCTGTCCGACACCCGCCTCGACCTCCTCGCCCGGCAGGAGGAGGCCCTGCGCGCCCACGGCTTCCTGCCCGAGGCCGTGGACGTACGGGCCTGGGCCGATCCCGAGCCCCTGCGCCGCGCCCGCCTGCTCACGGTCGGCACCCCCGCCCCCGCTCCGTAACCGATCCGCACGAACCCGCCCGCCCCGCAGCCGGCACGAGCAGACCCGCACACCCGACCCCGAAGGACGACCGCCATGCGCCCACTCACCCCGTTCGCCGCCCTGGCGGCCCTCGCCGCCCTCGCCACCGTCACCGCCTGCGGCGGCAGCCCGGCCGCCGACGCGGCCGGGGGCGGGGGCGACGGCGAGGGAGCGAAGGGAACGGTCACCGTCCGCATCCCCGACCCCGGCAACTCCGGCGTCCTCGCCCTCGGCAAGAAGGACGGCAGCCTCGACGAGGCCCTCGCCGCCGTCGGCGCCAAGGTGGCCTGGACCGGCAGCGCCGGCCCCTTCGCCCCCGCCGCCCAGGCGATGAACGCCGACCAGCTCGACATCGCGACCGGGTCGATCACCTCCGGCATCACCTCCCTCTCCCAGAGCCCCGGCTTCGCCTTCTTCACCGCGACCGACCCCGACCCCGTCGGCGAGGGCATCCTCGTCCGCGAGGGCTCCGGCATCACCGCCGTGAAGGACCTCGTCTTCCGGGACCTGGGCGTCGACACCTTCATCCTCTCCGGCAACCCCCTCCTGGAGGAGGCCCACCGGGTGGCCGAAACGGTCCTGCCGGCCCTGGGGGTCACACGCTGAGGTCGAAGACGCCCCAGTCTGCGAGGGAGCCGTACCCGACGTAGACCCTGCTTCCCCGGGCGGCGACCCGGCGGCGGCCCGGAGCACCGCCGTCGGGCCGGGTGAGCCGGGCGACGTCCACCGGCTCGACCGAGGTCTCGGTGAGCTCTCCGTAGGCGATCCGGTCCCGCTCTCCGCGATAGCCGCCGAAGAAGGCGACCCGCTCCCCGTGCACCGCCACCGCCTTCGCGCCCCGCACGGTGTTGGTCCGTACCCGCACGGGTTCGTCGGGCCTGATCTCCAGGAGCGGGAAATCGGTGTACGGGCAGGCCCAGACGCCGGTGCCGGACACGTTCAGGGCGTAGCAGTCCATGATCCACCCGGCTCCGGGAACCTCTCCGGACGCCCAGCGGATCTGTCCCGTCGCGCTCCAGCGGCGGATGCCCAGCGGGTTCTCGTCGAAGTGTCCGACCCACAGATCGCCGGCCTCGTCCGCGAGCAGGTGTTCGATCGCGTCCCCGACGTGAAAGGACCAGGTCTCGCGGCCGAGCGCGTCGAAGACCTGCACCTGGCTCTTCTCGTCGCCCCGGCGGTCACGGGCCGAGGCCACGACGAACCCGCCGTCCGGCAACCGGTCCAGCAGGGGCCACCGGGGCCGTACGGCGCTCAGCTCGGTGGTCTCGACGGCACCGCCGTCATGGACGGAGACGACCAGCGCGTCGAAGGGGTGGAGGTCACCGCCCGGCTCCGGGGCGCGCTCGGCGAGCAGCCAGTGGGCGGCGCCGAAGGCGTCGACGGTACTGGCCAGGACGTGGCGGTCGTGGTGCGCGCGGGGCAGCCGGGCGTGGGGGACGAGGGCGATCTCGTGCACGGGCTCTCCGGGTGGGCGGTCGGGGGGGCGCGGCCGGACGCCGCGGGGGACGGGGCCACCTGACGAATCCTTTCGGCGCGCCGCATTGATCGAACGTTGATGGCTCGTTTACGACGCTCCGGCACGGTGTACGACATGCAGACCGACACGAGCGTACTGACCGCACCGGAGCCCGACATGACCTGGCAGGAGAACGCGCTGTGCGCCCAGGCCGGCCCGGAGTTCTTCTTCCCGGCGCCCGGCTCCTCCACCCGTGAGGCGAAGCAGCTGTGCGGGGCCTGCGAGGGGCGGGTGGCCTGCCTGGAGTACGCCCTCGCGCACGACGAGCGGTTCGGCGTGTGGGGCGGGCTCTCGGAGAAGGAGCGGTTCCGGCTGAAGCGCAACCGGGGCTGAGCCCGTGCGGCGGACCGTACGTCCGCCGCACGGGCTCGGCCGGCCGGCCGTCGTCGGGCGTCAGCCCGCCGCGCGGGCCGCCAGCCGGGCCTTGCGGGCCGCGAGCTTCTCGTCGAACTTGCTCGCCTCGACGTCCAGACCGTTCATGTAGAGCCCCAGCTCCTCCTGGGCGCGCAGCCCCTCCGGCCCCAGGCCGTCGATCTGGAGGACCTTGAGGAAGCGCAGCACGGGCTGGAGCACGTCGTCGTGGTGGATGCGCATGTTGTAGATCTCGCCGATCGCCATCTGCGCCGCCGCCCGCTCGAAGCCCGGCATGCCGTGTCCGGGCATCCGGAAGTTGACCACGACGTCCCGCACGGCCTGCATGGTCAGGTCCGGGGCGATCTCGAAGGCCGCGCCCAGCAGGTTGCGGTAGAAGACCATGTGCAGGTTCTCGTCGGTGGCGATGCGGGCGAGCATCCGGTCGCAGACCGGGTCGCCGGACTGGTGGCCGGTGTTGCGGTGCGAGATGCGGGTGGCCAGCTCCTGGAAGGCGACGTACGCCACGGAGTGCAGCATCGAGTGCCGGTTGTCGGACTCGAAGCCCTCGCTCATGTGCGTCATCCGGAACTGCTCCAGCTTGTCCGGGTCCACGGCCCGCGAGGCGAGCAGGTAGTCGCGCATCACGATGCCGTGCCGGCCCTCCTCGGCGGTCCAGCGGTGCACCCAGGTGCCCCAGGCGCCGTCGCGGCCGAAGAGGGTGGCGATCTCGTGGTGGTAGCTCGGCAGGTTGTCCTCGGTGAGGAGGTTGACCACGAGGGCGATCTTCCCGATCTCGGTCACCTTGGACTGCTTCGGGTCCCAGGCCTCGCCGTCCTCGAAGAAGCCCGGGAAGTTCCGGCCGTCGGACCAGGGCACGTACTCGTGCGGCATCCAGTCCTTGGTGACCTTCAGGTGCCGGTTGAGCTCCTTCTCCACGACCTCTTCCAGGGCGTGGAGCAACCGCGCGTCGGTCCACTCTGCCGAGCTGCCGAGGTGGGGAGAGGTGAGCGTCAAGGGGAACTCCTGGGGACGGAGAAGGACATACGGGCGTACCTACGGCTTCGTAGGTTACGAGACCGTAGGTTAAGGCTCCGTAAGGCGTCCACCAACCCCGCTCCGGGCGTTGTCCGGTTACGTTCCGTTATGATCCCTGCTCGTGCGGACGGCCGAGACGCAGGTCACGTCCGGGACGGCGCCCACCGGACGCCCGGCCGACTACACGGCGCGAGCGTCCGGCGGCGCTGGGTGCGCGGCCCGGGGAGATCTCGCGGCGCCGGATTCGCGGTCCCGGGAAGCCCCGCAGCGCTGGATGCGCGGTCCCGGGAGGTCCCGCGGCGGCGGGCGTGCGGCCGTCAGGCCCCGCCCCCGGCCACCTCCCGGACCTCCTCGGCGGTCGTCGGCCGCAGCGCGCCGTCGAGCAGCAGCCAGCGGGTGATCCCGAGCGACTCCAGGAACGCCACGTCATGGCTCGCCACGACCAGCGCCCCCTCGTAGGCGTCGAGCGCCGCCGTCAGCTTCCGCACCGACGCCATGTCCAGGTTGTTCGTCGGCTCGTCCAGCATCAGCAGCTGCGGGGCCGGCTCCGCGAGGAGCAGCGCCGCGAGCGTCGCCCGGAACCGCTCCCCGCCCGAGAGCGTCCCCACGGGCTGGTCGGCCCGCGCGCCCCGGAACAGGAACCGGGCGAGCCGGGCCCTGATCGCGTTCGCCGTCGCCGTGGGTGCGAAACGAGCCACGTTCTCCACGATGCTCAGCCCGTCGTCCAGGACGTCGAGCCGCTGCGGCAGGAAGCGCAGCGGCACCCGTGCGTCCACCTCGCCCGCCGACGCCTCCAGCTCCCCGGCGACGGTCCGGAGCAGCGTCGTCTTCCCGGCGCCGTTCCGCCCCACGAGGGCGATCCGCTCCGGGCCGCGCAGCTCGAACGCGCCCTCGACGCGCGCCCCGTACCGCAGCTCCAGGTCCCGCAGGTGCAGCACCTCGCGGCCCGGCGGCACCGAGGTGCGCGGCAGCTCGACCCGGATCTCGTCGTCGTCCCGCACCGCCTCCACCGCCGCGTCGAGCCGCTCCCGGGCCTCCGAGAGGCGCTCGGCGTGGAGCGTGCGCTGCTTGCCGGCCGTGACCTGGGCGTTGCGCTTCTGGCTGTTGGCCACCAGCTTGGAGGCGACCTTGTTCTCGAAGGACTTCTGCCCGTACCGCTTCCGGCGCGCCAACTTCGTCTGGGTGTCGGCGAGTTCCCGCTTCTGCCGCTGCACGTCGGCCTCGGCGACCCGCACCATCCGCTCGGCCGCCTCCTGTTCGGCGGCGAGCGCCGCCTCGTAGTCCGACCAGGAACCGCCGTACCAGGCGACCTCGCCGTCCCGCAGATCGGCGATCTGGTCGACCCGCTCCAGGAGTTCGCGGTCGTGGCTGACCACGACCAGGACCCCGGACCACTTCTCCACCGCCTCGTAGAGGCGCGCGCGGGCGTGCAGGTCCAGGTTGTTGGTCGGCTCGTCGAGCAGCAGGACGTCGGGCCGGGCGAGCAGCAGCGCGGCGAGGCGCAGCAGCACGGACTCGCCGCCCGAGATCTCGCCGACGGTCCGGTCCAGGCCGATGCCGCCGAGCCCGAGCTGGTCGAGCGTGGCCCGGGCCCGCTCCTCGACGTCCCAGTCGTCGGCGAGGGCGGTGAAGTGCTCCTCGGCCGGGTCGCCCGCCTCGATGGCGTGCAGGGCGGCCCGCTTCGCGTGGACGCCGAGGATCTCGTCCACCCGGCGCGAGGTGTCCAGGACCAGGTTCTGCGGGAGGTACCCGAGCTCGCCCGTGACCCGGACCGTGCCGGAGGTGGGCGTCAGCTCGCCCGCGAGCAGCTTGAGGAGCGTGGACTTGCCGGAGCCGTTGAGCCCGACGAGCCCGGTGCGGCCGGGGCCGACGGCGAGCCGGAAGTCGTCGAAGACCTCGGTGCCGTCCGGCCAGGAGAAGGAGAGCGAGGAACAGGTGAGGAAGGTGGGGTGATGCGCCATAAGGGCCTCCGGATGCGCGAGCGCGGGCGTGACGGGATGCAACGCGTGGAGACACCGGGGCGCGGGCTGTGGGAGAACGGCTCGTACGCCGAGGTCGAGAACGGCACACGCGGCACAGGGGGCACGCGCGGCGCGGTGTCTCGCAACCTCAGACGAGCAACGTCCTTCTCCGATCGGGTGACGACAAGGTCGATACCGACGATACGAGCCCGATCGGGAGGGCGGCAAACGATTTGACGGCGGATCTTTCCAGGGCGGGGGCGGGGGCGGGGATGGGGGCGAGGGCTACGGGCGCTCGCGGAGCAGCTCCGTCAGGTCCTGGTCCCAGTCCAGGTACTGGTGCTCGCGCCCCTCCGGCACCAGGTGCTGCGAGCGCTCCAGGAAGCGGCGCAGCTCCGAGGTCCGGACGTGGACCATGGCCACCCCCTCCGGGGCGTGGAACTCGACCACGGTCCGGTCGTACCCGTACGGGCGCAACCGCACGTCCCCGACACCGGCCGGGCGCTCGACCCCCTGGACGAGCAGCTCGCGCGCGAAGGCCCAGGAGACCTCGACGCCCTCCAGGGTCGCGGGAGGAGGAAAGGCCATGCTGACGGCGTACGGATCCTCGCGGTCGTAGCGCAGGGTGGCGGGGACGGTCTCCATCCGGGGAGCGGATGCGACCAGACGGGCCTGGACGGCCTGCTCGATGACGGCGGACAAGACCGGCTCCTCTCGCGCGGGTTTCGGATCCTGTGCGTCTCCCCGACAGCGGGGCTCCTGACACCCGGGAAGACGGGTGGGACGGCCGGAACGTGCACTCCGGATCCACGTGAGCTGCGTCACCGGGCCCACCGGCAGGGGCGTCCGGGCAGGTGGGAGCCCTCCCGCCGCTCCTCGACTCTGGCCGGAAAACTTTCCGGCCGGCCCCTCCGGACGGCGGCGCCGCCGGGCGGGTCCCGGCGGTGCCGGGAGGCGACGGGGCCCGGGCGGGCCGGGAAGGCGCTCTGGACGGCGGGCGGGCGGGGCACTAGCTTCCGGCGCCATGACGTCCATGGGGAAGACGAGACGAACGATGTCGGCGGGACTGGTCGGGGCGGCGCTCGCGCTGACCCTGGCCGTCCCGGCGCGGGCCGGGGAGACCCCCACGGCCGCGACCGGCGACCGGTCCACGACGACGAACGCCGGGCAGCTCGCGCGCACGACCGCCCTGCAGCAGCCGCCCACCGCGGACCGGCAACCGCTGCCCACCACCGCCCTGCAGCCGGCGCCCACCACCGCCCTGCAGCCGCTGCCCACCACCGCCCTGCAGCCGCCGCCCACCGCCGACCACCGCCGCACGCCCTCCCTCGGCTGGCGGCCCACGCCCACCGGCACCGACGCGCGCTTCCGGGGACTCGCGGCGGTCGACCGCCGCACCGCCTGGGCCGCGGGCTCCCGGGGCACGGTGCTGCGCACCACCGACGGGGGCCGGAGCTGGCGGAACGTCTCGCCGCCCGGCGCGGAGGGGCTGGAGTTCCGCGACGTGGAGGCCTTCGACGCCCGCCGGGCCGTCGTCCTCGCCATCGGGGAGGGGGAGGCCTCGCGGGTGCTGCGCACCGAGGACGGCGGCGCCACCTGGACCGAGTCCTTCCGCAACACCGACCCGCGCGCCTTCTACGACTGCCTGACCTTCTTCGACCACCGCAACGGCCTCGCCATGAGCGACCCGGTCGACGGCAAGTACCGCATCCTCTCCACCCGCGACGGCGGCCGGTCCTGGCGGGTCCTGCCGAACGCGGGGATGCCGGACGCGCTCCCCGGCGAGGCGGGCTTCGCGGCGAGCGGCCAGTGCCTGGTGTCGGCCGGGCCCCGGGACGTGTGGCTCGCCACGGGCGGCGCGGCCACCGCGCGGGTGCTGCACTCCGCCGACCGGGGCCTGAACTGGACGGTCACGGCCTCGCCGATCCCGGCCGGGGACCCGGCCCGGGGCGTCTTCGGGCTCGCCTTCCGCGACCGTGCGCACGGCATCGCCGTCGGCGGCGACTACCGCAAGGACCAGCCGTCCCCCGAGGCCGCCGCCGTCACCGCCGACGGGGGCCGCACCTGGCGTCCCTCGGCCGCGCCGCCGCCCGCCTACCGCTCGGGCGTCGCCTGGCTCCCGTACGGCAGGACGTCCGCGCTCGCCGTGGGCCCCACCGGCACGGACCTGACCACGGACGGCGGCCGCACCTGGCGCACGGTCGACACCGGCTCCTACGACACGGTCGACTGCACCCCGGACGGCTCCTGCTGGGCCTCGGGGGAGCAGGGCCGCGTCGCGAACCTGGTGCGCCCCCGGACGTAGGCGCCGGACTCGGACACGAGTGCCAGGGGTGAACCTGCGGGATGTGCGGCCCGCCGGGGGCCGAGCGCTGACAGTCTGCCGTCGGTGATCGTCGTACGGGGCCCGCGGGCCCCGTCGTGGGACGGCGTCCGTCCCGGACGCCGAAGGGGCGGGCGTGACGACAGGACAGTCCACGAACGAGGGGTCTTCCTTCCCTCTCGCCGCTCCCCGGGGCGCCGGGTCGTCCGGGGCGCGGGGCGAGGTGCCGCGTCACGTCGCGTGCGTGATGGACGGGAACGGCCGGTGGGCGGCGCGGCGGTCCCTGCCGCGCACGGCGGGCCACCGCGCCGCGGAGACGACGGTGATCGACGTCATCGAGGCGGCACGCTCGGCCGGGGTGGGCTGGCTGAGCCTGTTCGCGTTCTCCACCGAGAACTGGCGCCGTCCGGACACCGAGATCGAGTTCCTGATGCACCTGGTGCGCCGGGTGGTGCGCAAGCACGCCCCGCTGCTGCACGCGCGGGGCATCCGCTGCCGCTTCCTCGGCATGACCGACCCCCGCATCCCTCCCGGCCTGGCCCGGGACATCGCCGACCTGATGACGCTGACCGGCCGGAACCGGCAGATGACGCTGACCGTCGCCTTCGACCACGGCGGCCGCAAGGACATCGTCGAGGCGGCCCGGTCGCTGATCCGCAGCGGCGTGCCGGCCGGATCCGTGACCGAGGAGAGCTTCGCCGCGCATCTGCCCTTCTCCGACACCCCGGACGTGGACCTGGTCATCCGCACTTCCGGCGAACAGCGCATCTCCAACTTCATGCTCTGGCAGGTCGCCTATGCCGAGTGGGTCTTCCCCTCGGTGCTGTGGCCCGACTTCCGCGCACCGGACTTCCTCCGGTGCCTGCACGCCTACCGGCAGCGCGAACGCCGCTTCGGCGCCGTGCCGCCGTCCCGGAACGGAGAACCCGAATCATGACGACCGCAGACGGTCACCACTCCACGACGACCACCGGTGCCGGCGGTCACCGCGGCGGGAACGGCGACGCCGGAGAGGAGCCCCTGTTCGGGCCCGGCTCGCAGTTCCACGGGTTCTTCAACGACCCGCGCTGGGCCCTGGCCATGATCCGGGCCACCGTACTGGAGGCCGCGCACCCGCAGGTGGGCGCCGCACTGATCGACAGCTCCACCTTCGTCGCCCATCCCTGGCGACGCCTCCGCAACACCCTCACCAGCCTGCAGCGCATGTTCGGGACCGACGACCACACCCGGCAGAGGGAGGCGGCGCGCCTCAACCGGCTGCACGCACGGCTGCGCGGCACCGACCCGCACGACCGGCCCTACGACGCCATGGACCCCGACGCGCGCGCCTGGGTGGTGGCGACCCTGTTCGAGAGCACCGTCACCATGTGCCGGCTCAGCGGACAACCTCTCGAACAGAGGACCATGGAGCGGCTGTACGCCGAGTTCCAGGCCTTCCACGTCGCCCTGGGAGAAGACGAGGGCCACCTGCCGGGCACCCTCGACGAGTTCTGGCCCTACTACGACCGGGTGGTCGCCGAGGACCTGGAGAACACCGAGGCGATGCGCATCATCCTCTACAAGCTCTTCGACCACCTCCCCGCGCCGCCCGTGCTGAGCGGCTTTCCCGCCCTGTGGGCGACCGGCCGGACCGTCGCCGGGCCGGTCGTCGGAGCGATCACCGTGGCCTCCCTGCCGGAACCGTTCCGCCGACGCGCCGGCCTGCCCGAACTCGCGGGGGCGCAGACCGTCATGCAGGGCACCTACCTCGTCGCCGGCCTGGCCCGGTTCCTGCCCGAGGGCTGGCTCAGGGCCGAGGACGTCCTCGGACTGCTCACGCTCTCCCCCGACGGCGACGACCCCCGCGCGCGGACGGTCGGCGCCCTGCGCGACCGGATGAAACGGGCCGGCGCCCTCATCCGGCTCATCGCCCCGCTGTCCCCCGAACCGGAGCCCGACCCGGGTGGCGGGACGGAGCGCGGCGCGCGGGAGTTCTTCACCGAGGTCCTCGACCAGACGGGGGACGGGTACCTGGACTGGCCCGACCTCGCCGCCATGGCACGCGAGCTCTCCACCCGCCTCGACCTCGACGAACCCGAGGAGGGCCCTGTTCCGGACCGCCTTCCACCGCGACGCCGTCGACGCGGGCGGCACCTACGGCCGCGGCGCGTTCGTCAACGACTTCCTGTCCTTCATGTCCGGACGCCGCCGCACCACCCCCTACGACCCGCTCCTCGCCGACGCGTGACCGCCCGGCGGGACACCTCCTAGGAGGGCAGCCGCTCCCGGTACGCCGCGATCCCGTCGACCGTCTTGGTCGCGTAGAACTCCGTGATCCGGTACGCGCACACGCCCTCGGCGCTGAACGGGTCGGCCGCCGCGATCCGCTCGATCTCCGCGCGGTCGACCCCGGCGGCCAGGATCACCCCGCCGTCCCGGGGGTTCTTCCGGCCGGACGCGAGGAACACGCCGGCGGCGTACTGCGCGTCGAGCCACTCGACGTGCGCGTCGAGCAGGGCGTCCACCCGCTCGACGGGGGCGGTGTAGGTCAATTCCAGTACGAACATGATCGCCAGGCTACCGGCCGCCTCCCCGGCCCCGGGCCTCCGTTCCGCCCCTCGGAACGGAGGCCCGGTCGGCCGTAGGCTGGCCCGCATCATGACGATCATCGAGATTCCGGCGGGCTGGCCCGCCGACGAGGCCGCCGCCCTCGCCGTCCAGCGGGAACTGAGGGAGCGGCTGGTACGGGACGAGGAGGGGCCGGTGGTCGGCGAGGGGCACGTCACGGGGCTCGACGTGGCCTACGACGACGAGCGGGATCTCGTCGCCGCCGCGGCCGTCGTGCTCGACGCGCGGACCCTGGAGGTGGTGGAGGAGGCGACGGCGGTCGGCCGGGTCTCCTTCCCGTACGTCCCCGGCCTGCTCGCCTTCCGGGAGATCCCGACCGTGCTCGCCGCGCTCGGCGCCCTGACCGCCGACCCCGGCCTCCTGGTCTGCGACGGCTACGGCCTCGCCCACCCCCGCCGCTTCGGCCTCGCCTGCCACCTCGGCGTGCTCACCGGGCGCCCGTCCGTCGGCGTCGCCAAGAACCCCTTCGCCTTCGCGTACGAGGAGCCGGGGCCCGCGCGCGGCGACACGTCCCCGCTGCTCGCGTGCGGGGAGGAGGTGGGCCGGGCGGTCCGCACCCGGGCCGGGGTCAAGCCGGTCTTCGTCTCCGTCGGACACCGGGTCTCCCTCGCGGGCGCCTGCGCCCACACCCTCCACCTCACCCCGCGCTACCGCCTCCCGGAGACCACCCGCCGCGCCGACTCCCTCTGCCGCCGCGCCCTCGCGGAGGCGCTCGGGGACCGCCCGAGTCCTTCCGGAACGCCCGACTCCCTCTGAGTACGCGTACGGATACCGGTTCCCGGGACCGCCCGGCAGAGTGGAGGCATGACGCCTCCCCTCTCCGTTCCGCCGCGTTCCGCCCGGCGCGACCCGAACCCGACCCCCGCCGCCACCGGGGGCCGCGCATGATCGGGCGGCTGCGGTGCGTCGTCCTCGACTGCCCCGACGCGTACGAACTCGCCCTGTTCTACCAGCGGTTGGTTGGCGGTGTGGTCGACGCGCCCGACCCCCGGTGGACCGCCGGCGAGGGCTGCGTCGTGCTGCGCGGCGACTGCGGCCCGGTCCTCGCCTTCCAGAGCGTCCCCGGCCACCGGTCGCCCGCCTGGGGCGCGCCCGAGCAGCAGTTCCACTTCGACGTGCGGGTCGACGACCTGGCCGCCGCCGACGAGGCCGTCCTCGCCCTCGGAGCCGTACCGCTGGACGACGGGGGAGGCGACCCGGCCCGACGCGTCTACGCGGACCCGGCCGGCCATCCCTTCCGCCTCGTACGGCCCTGAGGACCGCACGGCCCCGATCCGGGCCCTACCCCCGGTGCGCCACCCGGAAGCGGATGCCCGCCTCGCGCAGGCGGGCGGTGAGGGCGTCACCCATCGCGACCGCCGTCGTCACCTGCCCGGCGGTCTTCGGCAGCGGGTCGAAGGCGAGGCAGAGGGCAGACTCGGCGAGCATCTTGGCCGTCTCGTCGTAGCCCGGGTCACCGCCCGACACCTCGGTGAAGACCCGCCGCCCGCCGCCCTCGCCCACGAACCGCACGGAGAACCAGCTGCGGGCGCGCCGCTCGGCCGACGGGCCCTCCCCGGCGCTGTAACGCTCCATCAGCCAGCCGCGTACGGGCGGGAGTTGGGCCGCCGCCACGCCCGCGCCGACGGCGGCGGCGCCGCCGAGCGCCATCGGGAGCGTCTTCACGGAGGCGTAGTGCCGGTAGCGGAAGTCCGGTCCGTACCGGTCGAGGGCCGCCGCCGAGCGCGCCACGACCTGCGGGTCGAGCGTCGGCAGCGGCAGCGCCCACGTGCCCGTCTCCCGGCTGAACCGGGGACCGCCGAGCGGGGCCCGCGACCGGCGGCCCACCAACCGGGGCTCGTGCAGGCGTCGTTCGCGCGCGGCCCGCAGGACCTCCCGGCCCCGGCCGAGCGCGGTCAGCGCGGAGGCGAAGGTGCCGCCGGAGAACGCGGCCCCGGCCCGTACGAAACCGTCCACCCGCAGCGGCACGCCCTCCGGGAGCTGCCCCACGGTGAAGTGCACGCCCAGGTCGTGCGGGATCGAGTCGAAGCCGCAGGCGTGCACGATCCGGGCGCCGGTCTCCCGGGCGCGCGCGTCGTGCCGTACGTACACGAGGTCCACGAACTCGGCCTCGCCCGTCAGGTCCAGATAGTCCGTGCCGGCCTCCGCGCAGGCGGCGACGAGCCCCTCGCCGTACCAGACGTAGGGCCCGACCGTCGTCGCCACCACCCGCGCGGACGCGGCCAGTTCGCGCAGCGAGTCCGGGTCGGCGGAGTCCGCCACGACCAGCGGGAGGCCGGCCAGGTGCGGCCGGCCCGAGGCCAGCCGGTCCCGCAGCGCCTCCAGTCTGCCGAGGCTGCGCCCCGCGAGCGCCCAGCGGCACCCGGCGGGGGCGTGCCCGGCCAGGTACTCCGCGGTCAGCTCGCCCACGAACCCGGTGGCCCCGAAGAGGACCACGTCGTACGGCCTGCCCCCGCGCTCCGGGTCCGCCCCGGCCTCGTCCGCCACGTCCGCCCCTATGTCCATGCAGCCCCTCGCTTCGGCCGGACCGCGCCGCCGTGCGCGGTCGTCGTCGGCGGAGGATAGCGGAAGACCCCCTCCGGATCTCCCGAGCCCTCGGGCGAAGGGGTCCCTCCGAATTTTCCAAGCGCTTGCTCGGCCGGGGGGCTTGTGCCGAGTGGAACACGTTCCTAGCATCTCTGGTGTTACATCATTGGTGTCACACACTCCCGGGGGTTCGATGAGCACGACGCACACCGCCCGCAACGGCCCCCTGACCGGGGTCCGCGTGGTGGAACTGGCCGGCATCGGCCCCGGCCCCTTCGCCGCCATGCTCCTCGCCGACCTCGGCGCGGACGTCGTACGGGTCGACCGGCCCGGCGGCCCCGGCCTCGGCATCGACCCCGCCCGCGACCTCACCAACCGCAACAAGCGCTCGGTGCTCGTGGACCTCAAGGCGGCCGACGGCCCCGCCACCGTCCTCGACCTGGTCGAGCGCGCGGACGTCCTGATCGAGGGCTACCGGCCCGGCGTCGCCGAACGCCTCGGCGTCGGCCCGGACACCTGCCTCGCCCGCAACCCGCGCCTGGTCTACGGCCGGATGACCGGCTGGGGCCAGGACGGACCGCTCGCCCCGACCGCCGGGCACGACATCGGCTACATCGCGATCACCGGCGCCCTCGGCATGATCGGCCCGGACCCCGAAGGACCGCCGGCGATCCCCGCCAACCTGCTCGGGGACTACGCCGGCGGCTCCCTCTACCTGGTCATCGGCGTCCTCGCCGCCCTCCAGCACGCCCGCTCCCACGGCGAGGGCCAGGTCGTGGACGCCGCGATCGTCGACGGCACCGCCCACCTCACCACCATGATCCGGGGCATGCTGGCCGCCGGGAGCTGGCAGGACCGGCGCGGCACCAACCTGCTCGACGGCGGCTGCCCCTTCTACGGGGTGTACGCGACCTCCGACGGCGGCCACATGGCGGTCGGCGCCCTGGAGGAGCAGTTCTACGCCGAGTTCGTCCGCCTCCTCGGGATCGGCGAGGAGGCCGCCGCCGGCCGCTACGACCTCGCCCGCTGGCCCGAGCTGCGCGAGGCCGTCGCCAAGGCGTTCCTGGGCCGCACCCGGCAGGAGTGGACCGACGTCTTCGACGGGTCCGACGCCTGCGTGGCCCCCGTCCTCTCCCTGGACGAGGCCCCGTCCCACCCCCACCTCGCCGCCCGCGGCACCTTCGCCGAGCACGGCGGGCAGGTCCAGCCGGCCCCCGCACCCCGTTTCTCCGCCACCCCCGGCACCCTGCGCACGGGCCCCGCCCTGCCCGGTGCCGACACCGCCGAGGTCGCCCGCGACTGGGCCGTACCCTCCCTGCACCCCCAGGAGACTTCCGCATGAAGCGCCGCATCTACACCGAGGACCACGAAGCCTTCCGGGCGGTCGTGCGCACCTTCCTGGAGAAGGAGGTGCTGCCCCACTACGAGCAGTGGGAGAAGGACGGCATCGTCTCCCGCGAGGCCTGGCTCGCCGCCGGGCGGCAGGGCCTGCTCGGCATCGCCGTGGACGAGGAGTACGGGGGCGGCGGCAACCCCGACTTCCGCTACGGAGCCGTCCTCGCCGAGGAGTTCACCCGGGCCGGCACCCCCGGCCTCGCCCTCGGCCTGCACAACGACATCATCGGCCCGTACCTCACCTCCCTCGCCACCGACGAGCAGAAGCGGCGCTGGCTGCCCGGCTTCTGCTCCGGCGAGACCATCACCGCCATCGCCATGACCGAGCCGGGCGCGGGCTCCGACCTCCAGGGCATCCGCACCACCGCCGAGGACCGCGGCGACCACTGGGTCCTCAACGGCTCCAAGACCTTCATCTCCAACGGCATCCTGGCCGACCTGGTCGTCGTCGTCGCCCGCACCACCCCCGAGGGCGGCGCCCACGGCCTCTCCCTCCTCGTCGTGGAGCGGGGCGCGGAGGGCTTCGAGCGCGGCCGCAACCTCGACAAGATCGGCCAGAAGTCCCAGGACACCGCGGAGCTGTTCTTCCACGACGTCCGCGTCCCCAAGGAGAACCTGCTCGGCGAGCTCAACGGCGCCTTCATCCACCTGATGACCAACCTCGCCCAGGAGCGGATGGCCATCGCCGTCGCCGGCATTGCCGCCGCCGAACACCTCCTGGAGATCACCACCACCTACGTCAAGGAGCGCGAGGCCTTCGGCCGCCCGCTCTCCCGGCTCCAGCACGTCCGCTTCGAGATCGCGGAGATGGCCACCGAGTGCGCCGTCACCCGGGCCTTCCTGGACCGCTGCATCGAGGAGCACGCGAACGGCGCGCTGGACGCCGTGGACGCCTCGATGGCCAAGTGGTGGGCGACCGAACTCCAGAAGAAGGTCGCCGACCGCTGCCTGCAACTGCACGGCGGATACGGCTACATGACTGAATTCCCGGTCGCCAGGGCCTACACCGACGGCCGCATCCAGACCATCTACGGCGGCACCACCGAGATCATGAAGGAGATCATCGGCCGTTCCCTCCTCGGCTGACCTCCGCCCCCGCGACACCCCCGGCGCAACCCCTCCCACCCTCATCGCGAAAGGCTTCCCGTGAGCACCGAAGCGTACGTGTACGACGCGATCCGCACCCCGCGCGGTCGTGGCAAGGCCACCGGCTCCCTGCACGGCACCAAGCCGATCGACCTGGTCGTCGGCCTGATCAAGGAGATCCAGAGCCGCAACCCCGGCCTCGACCCGGCCGCCATCGACGACATCGTCCTCGGCGTCGTCGGCCCGGTCGGCGACCAGGGCTCCGACATCGCCCGCATCTCCGCCATCGCCGCCGGGCTCCCCGACACCGTCGCCGGCGTCCAGGAGAACCGCTTCTGCGCCTCCGGCCTCGAAGCGGTCAACATGGCGGCCATGAAGGTCCGCTCCGGCTGGGAGGACCTCGTCCTGGCCGGCGGCGTGGAGTCCATGTCCCGCGTGCCGATGGGCTCCGACGGCGGCGCCTGGTTCGCCGACCCGATGACCAACCTGGAGACCAACTTTGTCCCCCAGGGCATCGGCGCCGACCTCATCGCCACCATCGAGGGCTTCTCCCGCCGCGACGTGGACGAGTACGCGGCCCTCTCCCAGGAGCGCGCCGCCGAGGCCTGGAAGGACGGCCGGTTCGCCCGCTCCGTCATCCCCGTCAAGGACCGCGCGGGCCTCACCGTCCTCGACCACGACGAGTTCCTGCGCCCCGGCACCACCGCCGACTCCCTGGCGAAGCTGAAGCCCTCCTTCGCGGACATCGGGGAGCTGGGCGGCTTCGACGCGGTCGCGCTGCAGAAGTACCACTGGATCGAGGAGATCGACCACGTCCACCACGCGGGCAACTCCTCCGGCATCGTGGACGGCGCCGCCCTCGTCGCCGTCGGCTCGAAGGAGGTCGGCGAGCGGTACGGCCTGACGCCGCGCGCCCGGATCGTCTCGGTGGCCGTCTCCGGCTCCGAGCCGACCATCATGCTCACCGGCCCGGCCCCGGCCGCCCGCAAGGCCCTGGCCAAGGCCGGTCTGACCATGGACGACATCGACCTGGTCGAGATCAACGAGGCCTTCGCCGCCGTCGTCCTGCGCTTCGTCAAGGACATGGGCACCTCGCTGGACAAGGTCAACGTCAACGGCGGCGCCATCGCGCTCGGCCACCCGCTCGGCGCCACCGGCGCGATGATCCTGGGCACCCTCGTGGACGAGCTGGAGCGCCAGGACAAGCGCTACGGCATGGCCACCCTGTGCGTGGGCGGCGGCATGGGCATCGCCACCGTCGTCGAGCGCGTCTGACCGTCCCGTCCGAACCCCTTCTTACGGAGAAGCATCAGTCATGAGCGAGAGCACCACCATCCGCTGGGAGCAGGACGAGACCGGGATCGTCACCCTCGTCCTGGACGACCCGAACCAGTCCGCCAACACCATGAACCAGGCCTTCCGGGCCTCCATCATCGCGATCGCCGACCGCGTGGAGGCCGAGAAGGACTCCATCCGGGGCATCGTCTACACCTCCGCGAAGAAGACCTTCTTCGCCGGCGGCGACCTCAAGGACATGATCCAGGCGGGCCCCGAGCACGCCCGGGACATCTTCGAGGGCGCCCTGGAGATGAAGAAGGCCCTGCGCCGCATCGAGACCATCGGCAAGCCGGTCGTGGCCGCGATCAACGGCGCCGCGCTCGGCGGCGGCTACGAGATCGCCCTCGCCTCCCACCACCGGATCGCCCTCGACGCCTCCGGCTCCAAGATCGGCCTGCCCGAGGTCACCCTCGGCCTGCTGCCGGGCGGCGGCGGCGTCACCCGCACCGTGCGCCTGATGGGCATCACCGACGCCCTCCTCAAGGTGCTGCTCCAGGGCACCCAGTACAACCCCAGGCGGGCCCTGGACAACGGCCTGGTGCACGAGCTGGCGGCCACCCCCGAGGAGATGCTCGCGAAGGCCGTCGCCTTCATCGACACCCACCCCGAGTCGCACCAGCCCTGGGACCTGCCCGGCCACAAGATCCCCGGCGGCACCCCCGCGCACCCGAAGTTCGCCGCCAACCTGCCGGCCTTCCCGGCCAACCTGCGCAAGCAGCTGAACGGCGCCCCCTACCCGGCGCCCGCCGCCATCATGGCCGCCGCCGTCGAGGGCTCCCAGGTCGACTTCGAGACCGCCTCCGTCATCGAGTCCCGCTACTTCACCGAGCTGGTCACCGGCCAGACGGCGAAGAACATGATCCAGGCGTTCTTCTTCGACCTCCAGGCCGTCAACTCCGGCGCCAGCCGCCCCAAGGGCGTCGAGCCCCGCCAGGTCCGCAAGGTCGCCGTCCTCGGCGCCGGCATGATGGGCGCCGGCATCGCCTACTCCTGCGCCCGCGCCGGCATCGAGGTCGTCCTCAAGGACGTCTCCGCCGAGTCCGCGGCCAAGGGCAAGGCGTACTCCGAGAAGCTGTGCGCCAAGGCCGTCTCGCGCGGCCGCACCACCCAGGAGAAGGCCGACGCCCTCCTCGCCCGCATCACCCCCACCGCCGAGGTCGCCGACCTCGCGGGCTGCGACGCGGTCGTCGAGGCCGTCTTCGAGGACACCGCCCTCAAGCACAAGGTGTTCCAGGAGATCCAGTCCGTCGTGGAGCCCGACGCGCTGCTCTGCTCCAACACCTCCACCCTGCCGATCACCGTCCTCGCCGAGGGCGTGGAGCGCCAGGCCGACTTCATCGGCCTGCACTTCTTCTCGCCCGTCGACAAGATGCCGCTCGTGGAGATCATCAAGGGCGAGCGGACGAGCGACGAGGCCCTGGCCCGCGCCTTCGACCTGGTCCGGCAGATCAACAAGACCCCGATCGTCGTCAACGACTCGCGCGGCTTCTTCACCTCGCGGGTGATCGGCCAGTTCCTCAACGAGGGCGTCGCCATGGTCGGCGAGGGCATCGAGCCCGCCTCCGTCGAGCAGGCGGCGGCGCAGGCCGGCTACCCGGCGAAGATCCTCTCCCTGATGGACGAGCTGACCCTGACCCTGCCGCGCAAGATCCGCAACGAGACCAAGCGGGCGATCGAGGAGGCCGGCGGCGTCTGGGCGACCCACCCGGGCGAGGCCGTGATCGACCGCATGGTCGACGAGTTCGGGCGCCCCGGCCGCAGCGGCGGCGCCGGCTTCTACGAGTACGACGAGAACGGCAAGCGCGGCAAGCTCTGGACCGGCCTGCGCGAGCACTTCACCAAGCCGGGGTACGAGATCCCCTTCCGCGACATGCAGGAGCGGATGCTGTTCTCCGAGGCCATCGACACCGTCCGCCTCCTGGAGGAGGGCGTCCTGACCTCGGTCGCCGACGCCAACATCGGCTCCATCATGGGCATCGGCTTCCCGGCCTGGAGCGGCGGCATCCTCCAGTACATCAACGGCTACGAAGGCGGCGTCGCCGGCTTCACGGCCCGCGCCCGCGAGCTGGCGGAGACGTACGGCGAGCGCTTCGCCCCGCCGGCCCTCCTGGTGGAGAAGGCGGAGCGGGGCGAGGTCTTCACCGACGCCTGACCGGTCACGGACCGCGGAACGCCGTCCTCAGCTCCTCGCTGAGCGAGCGCTGGAAGGCCGTGACGAGGGCCTGGATCACCATCGGCTGCATGTGGGCCGAGAGCGACCTCATCGCTCTCAGGTGGTCCGGGTCCTCGCCGCTCTCCCGGTACGGGTTCCACACCTCCTCCCGGAAGAGCCGGGCGAGCTCCTGGGCGGCGGCCCGCGCGTGCTCCAGGAGCACGGTCCGGGAGGCCAGGATCGTCTCGTGCTCGATGGGCACGTCCAGCATCTCCACGCCGAGCCGCAGCAGCGAGCCGTCGAGCCGGTACGTGTCGGCGTCGTCGGTCCGCTCCAGGACCCCCATCGCGGCGAGCCGGTCGACGTCCCGCCCGGTCAGCGCCCGCCCGGCCCGCCGCTCCAGGTCCCGCAGGGTGATCGACTCGGCGGACTCGGGCGCCCAGGAGGCCACCAGGGCCCGGTGGACCGCCAGGTCCCGCGCGCTGAGGTCGGGCGGCAGCTGCTCCAGGTACCGTTCGATCGCGGCGAGCGTCATGCCCTGCCGCTGGAGCTCCTCGATGAGCGCGAGCCGGGAGAGGTGCTCCGGCCCGTAGTGCCCCACCCGCCGGGCCCCGATGACGGGCGGCGGCAGGAGCCCCCGGGTCCCGTAGAACCGCACGGTCCGCACCGTGACCCCGGCCCGCGCGGCCAGCTCGTCGACGGTGTAGCGCGGTCCGCGCTCCACGTCGCTCTCGACGTCCATCCGAGCCGCCTCGCTTCCCCAGCCGTCGGCCCGCGTGTCCGGACCGCTGGAACAGTATTGCTGTCTCACCACCGCTGTAAAAGACCGGCGCGATTGTCAGTGGCCACCCGTAGCGTGATCGTCATGAACGGGAGTGCGAACGGGATGGCCCACGTCCGGGGGGACGCCACCTCCCCGCAGGGCGAGGGCGTCAAGATCATCGCCCATGTCTGCAACGACCTCGGCGGCTGGGGCAAGGGCTTCGTCCTGGCCCTCTCCCGCCGCTGGCCCGAGCCGGAGGCCGCCTACCGCCGGTGGCACCGGGAGCGGGCGGGGAACGACTTCGGCCTGGGCGCGGTCCAGTTCGTCCGCGTCGAGCCGTACGTCTGGGTGGCCAACCTGGTGGGGCAGCGGGGAATGCGCACAGGACGGAGCACGGGCGTCCCCGTACGGTACGAGGCGATCGACACGGCCCTCGGGACGCTGGCGGACAAGGCCGCCGAGCTGGGTGCCTCCGTGTACATGCCCCGGATCGGCTGCGGACTCGCGGGCGGCTCCTGGGACCGGGTCGAGCCGCTGGTCCTCCGGCGGCTCGTGGACCGGGGGATACCGGTCACGGTGTACGACTTCGGCGCGTAAGGGGCGCGGGGCCGGGGTGTGGTGAGCGGCCTCGGGCGCGGGGGCTAGAGTCGGCCGCCGGCGCGACGGGGGCAGAGAGACAGGGGGGATTCGATGTACGCGGAACTCAGGGACACGGCGGGGGAATTGGCCGGGATCCTGTGGCGGGAGCACACCGTCTACCGCGAGCGGGGCGGCGGGGTGGTGATCCGGGGCGAGCACGTGCGCCGCTGGATCAGCCTGGCCCCGACCGGGGGCAAGGACCGGGCGCTGCTGCGCGCCGGACGGATACTGGACGGCGGCACGACGGCGCCGGCGCGCACCGAGGTGGTCGTGGACCTGACGGCCGGGACGGCGGAGCTGGCGGCGGTCTGCCGCCGGATGCTCGCCGACGTCGCCGCGATGGACGAGCCGGCGCCCGCGCCGGACCGCGCGGGGAAGGGCGGGAAGCGCGAGAAGCCGGGGCGGAAGGCCCGCGCCCCCCGCCCCGGCCGCCGCCCCCGGAAGGAGCGGCACACCAGCGCCGGCTCGTGGTTCGTCATGCTCTGTGTCGTCGCGGTGCTCGGCGCCTGGCTCTACAGCCTCTTCGGGGGCCGCGGCTACTGAGCCGCGGCCCCCGGGCCGGCCGTCAGAAGCCCGTGACCGGATAGTGGTCCGAAAGGTTGGTGTACGTGTAGTTCGTGCCCCAGCTGCCGACCGTCCACGGGGCGCTCTTCTCCAGGACCACGTGGTTGGTCCAGCCGGCCGGCCGCGCGTTCCCGGCGCGGAAGAGGACGTAATCGAGGTCCTCGCGCGGGTCGTCCGGGTAGCGCTCGGAGGCGATCGAGTTCAGGTCGGTGTCGAAGGAGTACGGGTGGCCGGTGCGGGCGTCGGCCCCCACCAGGCCCGCGTCGGCGAGCATCGTGCCGTACTCGGGCGTGTGCGAGTCGACGTTCATGTCGCCCGCGACGATCACCTGCTCGCCCGCCGGGATCCTCTTCGCGTCGAGGAAGGCGTCGATCGCCTTGAACTGGCGGCTGCGCATCTGCGCCGCCTCGCCCGCCGAGCACCCCGGGTCGGTGGACTGCGCGTGGGTGCCGAGGACGTGGACCCGGCTGCCGTTCACGTCGAGCACGGCGTACGCGAAGCCCTTGTTCGACCACCAGTCGGCGCCGCAGGCGTCCTTGTAGACGTACTGCTCCTTGCGGACGATCGGCCACTTGCTGAGGATCGTCACGCCGCCGTCCTCGGGCGTGGTCGCGGAGTAGGAGCCGCCGGTGGCGTCCCAGCCGCTCTTGCTCCGGCCCACGACCGGGGTCTGGTGCGGGTACTGCCCGGCCGCGTTCGCCTTGAGGGCGTCGGAGGCGGAGTTGTCGAAGGCCTCCTGGAGGACGACGACGTCCTGCCCCTGGAAGAAGGGCGCGGCGGGGATCGCCTTCGCCCGGTGGTCCTGCCCCCAGTTCGGGTACAGCGTCTTCGAGAAGAGGAACGCGTTGTAGGTGAGGACCTTCAGGCGAGGGGCCTCGGCGGGCGCGGCGGACGCGGCCGGGGCCGTCGCCGCCAGGGTGGCGGCGGCGAGCGCGAGGGAAAGGGCGGCGCCGGGGGCGCGGCGGAGCGCGGCGAACGTCACGTGAACTCCCGTGGAGGCGTGGGGGATTGGGCTGGCGCCGCACATACAATCAGCCGCGGTTACCTTCCGGTAGCCTCTGGGTGCCCGGAATCTGGCCGCGTCCGCACGGGCGTGCCAACTCTCACTCCGGTGTCTCCATTGCACCCATTTGCTCCAGGTAGAATGCGCGCATGACCCTCGCGAACTCGCAGATCTTCAACATGGACCTCGGTCCGCTCAACCCCGTCTGGGCCGAGCTCATCCTCGGCCTGGTGTTGTTCGGCATCACCTTCCTCATCCTGGCGAAGGGCGTCCTGCCGAAGATCAAGCGGACGATCGAGGAGCGCGAGGACGCCATCGAGGGCGGCACCGACCGCGCCGACGACCTGCGCGCCGAGGCCTCCCGCGTCCGCGAGCAGTACGAGGCCGAGCTCGCCGAGGCCCGCCACGAGGCCGCGCGCATCCGCTCCAAGGCCGTCGAGGAGGGCTCCGCCGCCATCGCCGCCGCCCGCGCCGAGGGCTCCGCCGAGCGCGACGCCATCCTCGCCGCCGGCACCGCGAAGATCGCCGAGGAGCGCGCCAACGCCGAGCGCGAGCTCAACGCCGACGTCGACGCCTGGGCCCACGCCCTCGCCGGCCGCATCGTCGGCGAGCCGGTCGGCGCCGACCGCGCCTGACCTGTACACCCGGAAGGGGCCGTCGCCCGGGCGACGGCCCCTTCGTCATGTCCCTCGCCGCGCACCCCGCCACGGGTGCACCCTGGGGACGACCGCAGAGGAGGAGCACCGTGGAACGCGCGAAGCAGGCCGACCCCGCGCCACCGCCCGTGGGCGGAGTGCTGTGGAGCGTCGCCGGCGACGTCCGGTCGCTCCTCATGCTGCCCGCCGCCCTCACCATGCAGGTCGCCCACCCCGCGATCGGCGCCGGCGTCGACGAGCACTCCGTCTTCCGCACCGACCCCTGGGGCCGCGGCGAGCGCTCCCTGCGCTCGGTCCAGCTCTGGGTCTACGGCGGCGAGGAAGCCGCCCGCGAGGGCCGCAGGCTCCGGGAGCTGCACCGTACGATCCGGGGCACCGACGCCCACGGACGCCGCTACCACGCCCTCACCCCCGCCTACTACTCCTGGGTGCACGCCACCGGCTTCCCCGTCTACCGGCACGGCCTCCGCCTGCTCGCCCGCCCCCTCACCGGCGCCCAGGAACGACAGCTGTACGCCGAATGGCTCCAGGTCGGCCGGGTCCTCGGCATCCACGACCGGGACATGCCGCAGACGATCGAGGAGTTCTGGCCGTACTACCGCAAGGTCCTCGCCGAGGAGCTGGAGGCCACCGTCGTCGTCCGGGAACTCCTCGACACCGACCTGCCCGTCCCCGCGCCCGACCGGGGCCCGCTGCCGGTCCGGCTCGCCCTCCGCCTCCTCTGGCCCCTCCTGCGCCGCCCCTTCCTGCGGCTGCGCGCCTTCCTCACCGCCGGCTTCATGCCCCCGGACGCCCGCGAGGCCGTCGGCCTGGAGTGGACGGACGCGCAGGAGCGCACCCTGCGCCGGCTCTGCCGGGTGCTGCGGGCCGTGGTCCCCGTCCTGCCCGAGCGGCTGCGCTACCTGCCCCTCGCCAGGGAGGCGCGGAAGGCCGCCCGCCGCGCGAAGCGCTGACGGACGGCCTCCCGGGACCCGCCGTACGGCTCAGTGACTGCCGTGGCCCTCGTGGCCACGGCCGCGCTCGTGGTCGTGGACCGTGTTCGTCGCCGCGATCTTCTTCCACGACTTCGGCTGCACCGGCTTCGCGGCCTTCGCCCCCGCCTTCGGGGCCGTCTGCCGCCCGGCCGCCGGGGCGGACAGGCCCGCCGCGGCCGCCGCCGGAGCGGCCGGCTTCGACGGCTCGTACAGCCAGGTGTCGAACAGCTCGGCCAGCGGCTCGCCGGAGACCCGCTCCGCGTACCGTACGAAGTCGGCCACCCGCGCGTTGCCGTAGGCGAACTGCTTCGGCCAGCCCTTCAGGACCGCGAAGAAGTCCTCGTCCCCGATCTCGTTGCGCAGCGCATGGAGCGCCAGCGCGCCCCGGTCGTAGACGGCGCCGTGGAACTGGTTCTCCGGGCCCGGGTCGCCCGGCTTCACCGTCCAGAACGGGTCGTCCGCGCCCCGCAGGGCGTACACGTAGTCCGCCAGCTCCTGCGCCGTGCCCTCGCCCTCCTTCTCCGACCACAGCCACTGGCTGTACCGGGCGAAGCCCTCGTTGATCCAGATGTCCTTCCAGTCCCGGACGGACACGCTGTCGCCGTACCACTGGTGCGCCAGCTCGTGGACGACCACCGACACGTTCGCGCCGTTGGCGAACTGCCGCGGGCTGTAGAACGGCCGGGTCTGCGTCTCCAGGGCGAAACCGCTGGTCACATTGGGCACGTAACCGCCGAGCGAGTTGAACGGGTACGGCCCGAAGACCGTCTCCAGCCACTCCGCCACCTCGGTCGTGCGCTCGATCGAGGCGCGCGCCGCGCCCGCGTGGGCGCCCAGGTCCTTGCTGTACGCGTTGAGGACCGGCAGGCCGTTCGCCGTGCGGTCCGTCGTGATGTCGAACTTCCCGACGGCGAGCGTGGCCAGATACGTCGCCTGCGGCTTGTCGGAGCGCCAGTTGAAACGGGTCCGGCCCAGCGACGTGGACTGCGACTGCAGCACGCCGTTGCTGATGGCCTGGTGACCGGCCGGCACCGAGACCGAGACGTCGAAGGTGGCCTTGTCCAGCGGGTGGTCGTTGGACGGGAACCACCACACGGCCGAGTCCGGCTCCTGGGCGGCGACACCGCCGTCCGGGGTGCGGGCCCAGGCCGACCAGCCGTCTATCTTGAACTCGGAGGGCTTGCCCGCGTAGCGGACGACCACCGAGATCTCCTTGTTCTTCTCCAGCGGGACGGCCGGGGTGACCTCCAGCTCGTGGGCGCCGGAGGCGGCGAACTTCGCGATCCGGCCGTTCACCCGGACCTCGCTGACCTTCAGTCCGAGGTCGAGGTTGAACCGGGACAGGTTCTGCTTGGTGGTGGCGACGATCGTCGCCGTGCCCTCCAGGAGGTCCGTGGCGGGCTCGTACTTCAGGCGCAGGTCGTAGTGCGAGACGTCGTAGCCGCCGTTGCCGCTGGCGGGGTAGTAGGAGTCGCCGATGCCCGGGGCCCCAGGGACGAAGTCGGCCGCCGACGCCGGGATCGCCAGCATCAGGGAGGCCGCGAGGGCGCTCGGAACGATGATTCTGCGGTGCACAGGTGCTCCCCAAGTCATAAGAAACGTAAGACGCGCGGGTGGTCGTCGGTCCTTGCTCTCGACCCTATTCAGAGCCCCGACGGACCGTCACGTCCAGAGGACCTCCTGTCACACGATCGCCATTCGGCCGACACGAACCCCTCCGCCCACGGGATCCCCCCGAATGGACCCCGATTCCCTCCGGCGCTCTTTTGCACGGGAGTTGACCGGGGTACGTTCCCGCCCATGCCGATGCGAAAGCGGATCACCCGCGGAGCCCGAGCGCCGTACGGAACCCTCGTGGCGGCGGCCACGGCCGCGCTGCTCGCGACCCTCGTCACCCCGGCCGGCGCCCGGACCGACCCCGCCGCGCCCGCGGCCGGGGCCGTGCGCGAGTCGCGCCCCGTCCACTCGTACGCCGACGCCGTCCGCGAGTCCGTCTGGGTGGACACCGGACTCGACGGCGACGGCGACGGACGCGCCGACCGGGTCGCCGTCGACGTCGTCCGCCCCCGGGAACCCGCCGCGGCCGGCCGGAAGATCCCGGTCATCATGGACGCCAGCCCGTACTACGCCTGCTGCGGACGCGGCAACGAGAGCCAGAAGAAGACGTACGACGCGGACGGGAAGCCCGTTCAGTTCCCGCTCTACTACGACAACTACTTCGTCCCGCGCGGCTACGCCTTCGTCGCCGTCGACCTCGCCGGCACCAACCGGTCCGACGGCTGCGACGACGTCGGCGGACGTTCCGACGTGCGGTCCGCCAAGGCCGTCGTCGACTGGCTCAACGGCCGCGCCCGCGGCTACACCACCCGCACCGGCACGGCCCCGGCCCGCGCCACCGGCTGGAGCACCGGGAACGTCGGCATGATCGGCAAGAGCTGGGACGGCACCGTCGCCAACGGCGTGGCCGCCACCGGCGTCGAAGGGCTGAAAACGATCGTCCCCATCGGCGCCATCTCCTCCTGGTACGACTACTTCCACTCCCAGGGCGCCCCGCTCTACGACGCCAACCCGAGCTGGCTCTCCGACTACGTCAACAGCCCCGACGCGCGGGTCCGCTGCGGCGCCGTCCAGGACCGGATCACCGCCGCCACCCCCTACAGCGGCGACTGGACGGCGGCCTGGGGCGAGCGCGACCACGTCAAGGACGCCCACAAGGTGAGGGCCAGCGTCTTCGCCGTGCACGGGCAGCAGGACCTCAACGTGCGGGCCGGGCAGTTCGGCAAGTGGTGGGACGCCCTCGCCGCCCACGGCGTCGAGCGGAAGGTCTGGCTCTCGCAGACCGGTCACGTCGACCCCTTCGACTTCCGGCGCGCCGACTGGGTCCGCACCCTGCACCGCTGGTTCGACCACTACCTCCTCGGCTACGACAACGGCGTCGACCGCGAGCCCGTCGCCGACATCGAGCGCGCCCCGGACCGCTGGACCACCGACCGGCACTGGCCGCCGCGCGGCACCGCGACCACCGCCCTGCGCCCCGCACCCGGCGCCGCCGCCGGCCCCGGCGTCCTCGGCCGCACCCCCGCCGCCCCCGGCTCCACCGCCGCCTTCACCGACGACCCGTCCCTCGGGGAACTGGACTGGGCGGCCCGGATCGACGCCGCGACCCCCGAGAAGGCCGGGTTCGTCACCCGCCCGCTCTCCCGCGACCTGCGGATCGCCGGCTCCTCCCGGGTGACGGTCACCGCCACCCCGACCACCGCCACCGCCCACCTCTCCGCCGTCCTCGTCGACCTCGGCCCCGCCGCCATCCGCGACTACACGGCGGCGGGGGAGGGCATCACCACCCTCGCCCACCGCACCTGCTGGGGCGCGAGCACCCCCGGCGACAGCGCCTGCTTCAAGGAGACCGAGGCCCGCACCGCCGACGTCGCGCACACGGTCGTCAGCCGGGGCTGGGCCGACCTCGGCACCTGGGCCGACCCCCGGAAGGGGCGCCCGCTGACCCCCGGCAGGACGTACACCCTCACCCTGGACCTCGCCGCCGCCGACTACGTCGTCCCGGCCGGCCACCGGCTCGCCCTGATCGTCGGCGGCACCGACCGGGACCTGCTCGACCCCCCGTCGACCACCCCGACCCTCACCCTGGACCTCGTCCGCACCCGGGCGGAGGTGCCGCTGGTCGGCGGCGCGGGCGCCTTCGCCCGGGCCACCACGGGACCGGCCCCGGCCCTCTCCGCCCCGCCGCACGCGCTCCGGCCGCCGTCCGCGCTCCTGCAACCGGGCGTCTCCGCGCCGCCGGCCGCCGTCGCCGGTCCGCGCCTGCCCGGAACGGGGGCCGCCCGATGACGATCCGTACCGCGAAGACCCGTACCCCGGAGACCCGTACCGCGCGGCGGAGTTCACGGCGCGCGCTCGCCCTCGCGGCGGGCGCCGCCGCCCTCGCCCTGCCGCTCGTCGCCGTCCCCGCCGAGACGGCCGGCAGCGCCCCCGCGCAGCCGCCGCCGCGCACCGGCTTCGAGACGAGCCGGGGCGCCCGCTGGACCACCGAGACCGAGGAGCGGGACTTCCTCGCGGCCGTCGACCGGGTGGGCGACCGGGTGTCGCTGCGCGAGATCGGCACCACCGCGCGGGGCCGCCCGCTCCGGCTCGCCGCCCTCGGCACGACCCGGCCCGGCGCCACGACCGTGCTCCTCGTGTGCAGCCAGCACGGCGACGAGCCCGCCGGCCGCGAGGCCTGTCTGAGCACGGTGCGCGACCTCGCGTTCGCCCGGGACCCGGAGACCCGCCGCCTCCTCGACCGCACCACCGTCCTGGTCGTCCCGACCGCGAACCCCGACGGCCGGGAGGCGGACACCCGGGGCAACGCCGACGGCGTCGACGTCAACCGCGACCACATCGCCCTGCGGACCGCCGAGGCGCGGGCGATCGCCGCCCTCCTCCGCGACCGGCGCCCCCACCTCGTCTACGACCTGCACGAGTACGGCGCCACTCCCCGGTACTACGAGAAGGACCTGCTCGCGCTCTGGCCCCGCAGCCTCGACGCCGACCCGCACGTCCACGACGAGTCCCGGACGCTCTCCGAGAGGTACGTCCGCCCCGCCGCCGGACTCGCCGGGTACACCACCGGGATCTACGGCATCTGGACCGACCCCCTCACCGGCGAGCCGGTCCGGCAGGTCGCGGGCGACGGCCAGGAGCGGATCCTGCGCAACACGGTCGGCATCAAGCACGCCGCCGGCCTGCTGGTCGAGACCCGGGTGGACGCGCTCGACCGGGCCGAGGAGGACGACCCGGCCCTCAACCACCGGCGCCGGGTCGCCACCCAGCACGCCGCCCTGAAGGGGCTGTTCGCCCACCTCGACGAGCGGCGCGGCCCGCTGGCGGCGGTCACCGCCCGCGCCCGGCTCACCGGCTTCGCCGACCGGGGCCCGGTCTTCCTCGGCGGCGCCGACAACGACCCGCCGGAGCCGGAGGAGGTCCTGGCCGACCCGCCCTGCGGCTACCGCCTGGACGCCGCGCAGTACGCCGAGGCCGGCGACGAACTCGCCCTGCACGGCGTCACCGTGCGCCGGGAGGGCACGGGGGCGTTCGTACCGCTGCGGCAGTCGCAGCGCGCGCTCGTCCCGCTGCTGCTCGACGGGCGGGCCGCCCACCACCTCGTCAGTGGGAGTCCTGTGGAGAAGTGTTGACGACCCTGTGGGGCCCCGAACCCATGGCACGGTTCCGATGTTTGCCGAGGTAAAGTTACCTGCTGGTACTGACCATGCCTCGAACGGGCTGTCCCCGCCCGGAAGTTGGAGAACCACCATGCGTCCCCTCAAGACCGTGCGCCGCGTCCTGCCGGCCCTGCTCGCCACCACGCTCCTTGCCGGAGGCGTGCTCGTCGGCCAGACGGTGACCGCCGAGCCCGCGGCCGCCGGTGCCATCACCTGCAACATCGGCAAGCTGAAGGCCGACGCCCGCAAGGAGCGCGACCGCGCCGCCAAGCTCAAGCGCCTCGGCGCCACGGTGGAGGCCAAGAAGGCCCTCGCCAACGCCGCAGCCCTGGAGAAGCGCGCCAGGCAGTGCGCCGACGCGGACAACAGCAGCCGCCCGCCGTTCGGCAAGTGACACCTCGCGGGGCGGTTGCCATCCGAAAGGACGGCAACCGCCCCGCGGCCGTTCCGGGCGTTCCCGCCGTCGGGCGCACGCTTCCCGGAGGCCGGCCCCCGTACCCGGATCGGGACATTTCCAGGACGCATCAGCCATGGAACGGGCCCCTCCGCGGGGAAATACTCGAAGCATGCCGTCCGCGTACACCAGCCTCGACCTCACCCCCGCGACCCGCACCGCCCCCACCGACCTCCTGGTCGACGGCAGGCCGCTGCTCCACCGGCTCGACGGGGCCGACGGCGCGGACACCGTCTCCCCCCTCGCGGCGGACCTCCCGCCCGTCCTCCGCGCCGAGCACGTCCGCCGCCTCCTCGACGCCGGTGACCACGGCCTCCCCGGCGGCCGCCACGTGCTCCACTCCTGCCCCGACTGCGACGACCCCGGCTGCGGAGCCGTCACGGCCGTCGTGGAGCGCGACGGCGACGACGTCGTCTGGCGCGACTTCGCCTGGTGGACCGGCCCCGCCGTGGACCTTGCGCGCGACGGCTACCCCGGCACCGGCCCGTACCGCTTCCACGGCGCCTCCTACCGGACCGTGCTCCTGCGCCTCCTCGACGGGACCCGGCGGGGCGCCGCCCCCGCCCCGGCGGGCGCCTCCCGCCGCTGACCGCGGAGGCCCACGGCCCCGGCCCCCTCGGCGGGTCCCCCGGTCGCCTAGGATTCCTTCCCTGATGACTGCAACCCTCGTCGCCAAGGACCTCGCCGCCGGCCACGGCGAGCGCACCCTCTTCGCCCGGCTCGACCTCGTCGTCGCCCCCGGCGACGTCATCGGCCTCGTCGGCGTCAACGGCGCCGGCAAGTCGACCCTGCTGCGGCTGCTCGCCGGGCTCGACGCCCCGGAGGAGGGCGAGCTGAAGCTCTCCCCGCCCACCGCCGCCGTCGGCCACCTCCCGCAGGAGCCCGAGCGGCGCGCGGACGAGACCGTGCGCGCCTTCCTCGCCCGGCGCACCGGCGTCGCCGCCGCCCAGGCCGCGATGGACGAGGCCACGCAGGGCCTGGTCGACGGCACCCCCGGCACCGACGACGCGTACGCCGTCGGTCTGGAGCGCTGGCTGAACCTCGGCGGAGCCGACCTCGACGAGCGCGCCGAGGAGGTCGCCGCCTCCCTCGGGCTCACCGTCGGCCTCGACCAGCCGATGACCTCCCTCTCCGGCGGCCAGGCCGCCCGCGCCGGGCTCGCCTCCCTCCTCCTCTCCCGCTACGACGTCTTCCTCCTGGACGAGCCCACCAACGACCTGGACCTCGACGGCCTGGAGCGCCTGGAGGCCTTCGTGAAGGGGCTGCGCGCCGGGACGGTCGTCGTCAGCCACGACCGCGAGTTCCTCGCCCGCACCGTCACCAAGGTCCTCGAACTCGACCTCGCCCAGCAGCAGATCACCCTGTACGGCGGCGGCTACGAGGCCTACCTGGAGGAGCGGGAGACCGCCCGGCGCCACGCGCGCGAGGAGTTCGAGGAGTACGCCGGGAAGAAGGCGGCCCTCGAAGCGCGCGGCCACATGCAGCGGTCCTGGATGGACAAGGGCGTCCGGAACGCCCGCCGCAAGGCCACCGACGGCGACAAGCTCGGCCGCAACGCCCGCAGCGAGGCCAGCGAGAAGCAGGCCGCGAAGGCCCGGCAGACCCAGCGCATGATCGAGCGCCTCGACGTCGTCGAGGAGCCCCGCAAGGAGTGGGAGCTGCGCATGGAGATCGCCGCCGCCCCGCGCTCCGGCTCGGTCGTGGCGACCCTGCGCGACGCGGAGGTCGAGCGCGGCGACTTCTCCTTCGGCCCCGTCACCCTCCAGATCGACTGGGCCGACCGGGTCGCCGTCACCGGCGCGAACGGCGCCGGGAAGTCGACCCTGCTCGCCGCCCTCCTCGGCCGCCTCCCGCTGGACTCGGGCGACGCGTCCCTCGGCTCGGGCGTCGTCGTCGGCGAGGTCGACCAGGCCCGCAAGCTCTTCCACGGCACCGAGACCCTTCTGGAGGCGTTCTGCGCGGCCGTGCCCGACACCGAGCCCGCCGAGGTCCGGACCCTGCTCGCCAAGTTCGGCCTGAAGGCCGTCCACGTGCTGCGGCCCGCCACCACCCTCTCGCCGGGCGAACGGACCCGGGCCGCGCTCGCGCTGCTCCAGGGCCGGGGCGTCAACCTGCTGGTCCTGGACGAGCCGACCAACCACCTGGACCTCCCGGCGATCGAGCAGCTGGAGTCCGCCCTCGACTCGTACACCGGCACGCTGCTGCTCGTCACCCACGACCGGCGCATGCTCGACGCCGTCCGCACCACCCGCCGTATCGAGGTGGCGGACGGCAAGGTCACCGAGGTCTGAGACACCCCCGGCCCGGGCCGCCCGTCTTGCACGGACGCGACCCGGGCCGTGAACTTGTACGCACAACGGCTCTCCGCGGGACGCGACCGGTCCCGTCGCCCCGGAGGGCACTCTCCAGGAGGCACCACATGACCGACGACGGCATCACCCGGCTCCTCGCGATGCTGGACGACCTCGACGCGGACGTCGACGCGACCATCGACCTCGCGGACGAGATCGCGGCGACGGGCGGTCCGGAGCTGCTGCCGCGCCTGGAGACCGAGCTCGGCCGGGCGGTCGAGGAGCGCAACGGGTACGCCCGCGAGCTGCTCGGCGGCGTCGTCGCGGGCATCGGCGGCACCGGCAGCCTGCCGGTCCTGGTGCGGGCCTCCGCCGTCGACCTCGGCGACGACCAGGACGGCCTGGCCGCCGAGATCGTGGACCTGGTCCAGGCGGACCCGAAGAAGGCCGAGGGCCTGCTGCGGCCCCTGACGGAGGACGACGACCTCGCCGTCGCCCACCGTGCCGACTGGGCGCTGCGCTTCCTGCCGTAGAGTCGTAGGGCCGTAGAGCCGTAACGCCGTAACGCCGTCCGTACGGGAAGGGACCGAGGCCCCTCCCCGTACGCCGGCCCTACCGGCGCTTGCCGCCGCCCTCTCCCAGCAGGCCCGCCTTGCGGAGGGCGTCGGCCATCGCGCTGTTGGCGGGAGCGGGGGCCGCGCCGCGGTCCCGGCCGCCACCGCCCCGGCCGCCCTGGTCGCCGCGCTCGGCCCGGCGACCGCCGCCACCGCCGCCCTGCCGCTGCTGCGGCGGCCGGCCGGAGCGCTCGCCCCGGTCACCGCGCTCGCCCCGGCCCCGGCCCCGGCCGCCCGCGCCGCCCGTCGCGTCCGCGCCCGGCTCGTCGTCGAGCCGCAGCGTCAGCGAGATCCGCTTGCGCGGGACGTCCACGTCCAGGACCTTCACCTTGACCACGTCGCCGGGCTTCACCACGTCGCGCGGGTCCTTCACGAAGGTCCTCGACATCGCGGACACGTGCACCAGACCGTCCTGGTGCACACCGACGTCCACGAACGCCCCGAACGCCGCCACGTTGGTGACGACCCCCTCCAGGACCATCCCGGACGCCAGGTCGCCGATCTTCTCGACGCCCTCCTTGAAGGTGGCCGTCCGGAACGCCGGACGCGGGTCGCGGCCCGGCTTCTCCAGCTCGCGCAGGATGTCCGTCACCGTCGGCAGACCGAAGGTCTCGTCGACGAAGTCGTCCGCCCGCAGCGAGCGCAGCGTGCCCGTGTCACCGATCAGGGAAGCGACCTCGCCGCCCGTCGTCTTTGCCATCCGGCGCACCACAGGGTACGCCTCCGGGTGCACCGCCGACGCGTCGAGCGGGTCGTCGCCGCCCCGGATGCGCAGGAAGCCCGCGCACTGCTCGTACGCCTTCGGGCCGAGCCGGGCCACGTCCTTGAGCGCCCGGCGGGAGCGGAAGGGGCCGTTGGCGTCCCGGTGCGCGACGATGTTCTCCGCGAGGCCGGAGCTGATGCCCGAGACGCGCGAGAGGAGCGGTGCGGAGGCGGTGTTGACGTCCACGCCGACGCCGTTCACACAGTCCTCGACCACCGCGTCGAGCGAGCGCGAGAGCTTCACCTCGGCCAGGTCGTGCTGGTACTGGCCGACGCCGATCGACTTCGGGTCGATCTTCACCAGCTCCGCCAGCGGGTCCTGGAGCCGCCGGGCGATGGAGACGGCGCCGCGCAACGACACGTCCAGATCCGGGAGTTCCTGCGAGGCGAACGCGGAGGCCGAGTAGACCGAGGCGCCGGCCTCCGAGACCATCACCTTGGTCAGGTTCAACTCGGGGTGCCTGGCGATGAGTTCGGTCGCCAGCTTGTCGGTCTCGCGGGAGGCCGTGCCGTTGCCGATCGCGACCAGCTCGACCGCGTACTCCTTCGCGAGCCGCGCCAGGGTCGCCAGGGACTGGTCCCACTTGTTCGCCGGGACGTGGGGGTGGATCGTGTCGGTGGCGACGACCTTGCCGGTCGCGTCCACGACGGCGACCTTCACGCCCGTACGGAAACCGGGGTCGAGGCCCAGGGTCGCCCGGGTGCCGGCCGGCGCGGCGAGCAGCAGGTCCCGCAGGTTCGCCGCGAAGACCCGTACGGCCTCGTCCTCGGCGGCCGTCCGCAGCCGCAGCCGCAGGTCGATCCCCAGGTGCACCAGGATCCGGGTCCGCCAGGCCCAGCGGACCGTGTCCTGGAGCCACTTGTCCCCGGGGCGCCCCCGGTCGGCGACGCCGAAGCGGTGCGCGACGATCCCCTCGTACGAGGAAGGCCCCTCGGCGGGCTCCTCCGGTTCGAGGTCCAGGGCGAGCACGTCCTCCTTCTCGCCGCGCAGCATGGCGAGCACCCGGTGCGAGGGCAGCGCGGTGAACGGCTCCGCGAAGTCGAAGTAGTCGGCGAACTTCGACCCCGCCTCCTCCTTGCCCTCGCGGACCTTCGCCACGAGGCGCCCCCGGCCCCACATGCGCTCGCGCAGCTCGCCGATGAGGTCGGCGTCCTCGGAGAACTTCTCCGCGAGGATCGCCCGCGCGCCCTCCAGGGCCGCCGCCGCGTCCGCGACGCCCCTGTCCGCGTCCACGAAGGCCGCCGCGGCGGCCGACGGCTCCACGGACGGGTCCGCGAGCAGCCCCTCCGCCAGCGGCTCCAGACCGGCCTCGCGGGCGATCTGCGCCCTGGTCCGGCGCTTCGGCTTGAAGGGCAGGTAGACGTCCTCCAGGCGCGCCTTGGTGTCGGCGCCCAGGATGCGGGCCTCCAGCTCCTCCGTCAGCTTGCCCTGCTCGCGGACCGAGTCGAGGACGGCCGACCGGCGGTCCTCCAGTTCGCGCAGGTAGCGCAGCCGTTCCTCCAGGGTGCGCAGCTGCGCGTCGTCGAGCATCTCGGTCGCTTCCTTGCGGTAGCGCGCGATGAACGGCACGGTCGAACCGCCGTCGAGGAGCTCGACGGCTGCCCTCACCTGTCGCTCGCGTACGCCGAGCTCCTCGGCGATCCTTGCTTCGATGGACGTCGTCACGGTGTCCCGACTCGCCTTCTCGTGCCTCAAGCTTGCGACTGCATTGTGCCGGGTCGGTCACCCGTACGCGGCAACCGACCCATCCCGCGCGTCCTTCAGCCCTTGCCGACGAGGTCCTCCGGGAAGGCGCCCGCGGCGGCCGCCGCGAAGAGGAAGCCGCGCCCCAGCTCGGTCAGGCGCTCGACGCCGGCCGCGCCGAGGTGCTCGTACGGGGCGGAGTCCAGCCGGTCGGTGTGCTCCTCGAGGTCGGCGCGCAGGGTCGTCCCGGCCTCGGTCAGCTCGCCCTCGGCGTCGATCAGGCCCCGGTCGCGCAGCCGCTGCACCGCCCCCTCCCAGTCGACCCGCCGCCAGCCCCGGGAGCCGAGGACCCAGCGCGGGGCCATGCCCTTGCCGGTGGCGGTGTGGGAGGCCAGGGCCTCGATCGGGTCGAGCCCGGCGGAGAGCAGGGCCGCGAGGTGCCCGTCGCCCCGGTGCTCGCGCAGCAGGGTGGTGGCGTGCCAGTAGGCGAGGTGGGGCTCCTCGGGGACCGGCAGGTCGGCATTGGCCGAGTACAGGGGCCGGGCGTGCCGCGTACAGGCCTCGGCGGCCCGCAGCGCCAGCTCCGCCGCCTCGGCCATCTCTGGGGAGGCGACGGCGTCCTCGCCGAGCAGCCGGCGCAGGGTCGCGTCCACGGCGCGCAGCCGTGCGGCCAGGACCTCGGCGGGGGAGGCGGTCTCCCACACGGCGGGCAGGTGGCGGGCGAGCAGCTCGTGGTTGTAGTTGTAGAAGGTCGCGGCGACCGTGCCCGCGCCCACCGCGCCGAGCGGGGCGCTCCGGGCGGCGAGCCGCATCGCGCTCTGGTCCTCGAAGCCGAGGGCGGAGAGCTCGCGGTCCAGGTCCGGCGAGAAGTACAGCGAGGAGTGCAGCGGGTTCAGGGCGTTGTGGCAGCGGCGCCCGGCACGCGGCGGCAGGGTGTTCGTCATGCCCCGAACGTTACCGACTGGTCGGTACGACGGGAACAGGCACGCGGCCTCCGGCGGGGGCGGGCGCGTCGCCTCGACCGGCGGGGGGGTATGCGTGGCCTCCGGCGTCGGGGCGGACGCTCCTTCTCGTCGGCGGGAGCGGGCACGTCCCCTCGACTGAGGGAAGCCGACGCGTCCCCTCCGGCGGCAGGCGCAGGTGCGTTCCCCCGGCCGGTGGGGGCAGGCGCGTCCCACCGCCGCCGGGCGCAGGAGCATTCCCGTCCTCGGCGGGAGCGGACGCATCCCCTCCGCGGGCAGGAGCAAGGGTGTTCTCTCGGACGGCGGAGCAGGCGCTCCCTCCCGCCGGCAGGCGCAGACGCTCTCCACCGCCACGAGGGGCGGGCACATCTCCTCCACCGGCGGGAACCGGCGCGTCGCCTCGGGCGGCGGGGCAGGTGCCGGCGCGCCCCACCGCCGGGGGAGCAGCCGCATCCCCGCCATCGGCGGGAGCAGGCGCGCCCTTCCGCCGGCGGGAGAAGGTCCACCACCTTCCGCCGACGAGAGGCGATGGCAGGAAAGGTGGGGTCCTCGGCATTGTGGACGCGGGCCGTCCCGGCCAAGGATGGGGGCATGCCCTCACGCCCCCTCCTCGTCGTCCTCTTCGACGGCGTCCAGAGCCTCGACGTCACCGGCCCCGTCGAGGTGTTCGCCGGTGCCGGCCTGGCCGCCGGGGACCCGTCCGCCTACCCGGTCCGCACCGCCTCCCCGGACGGCGGACCGGTCCGTACGCAGAGCGGGCTGCGCCTGCTGCCCGACTCCACGCTCGCGGACGCCGTCGCCGGCGGCGCCCCGCACACCCTGGTCGTCCCCGGGGGCGAGGGCACCCGGACGCCCGACCCGGCGCTGATCGACTGGCTGCGGACACACGGACCGCGCGCCGAGCGCCTGGTCTCCGTCTGCACCGGGGCGCTGCTCCTGGCCGGGGCCGGGCTCCTCGACGGGCACCGGGCGACCACCCACTGGAACGCCTGCGACCACCTCGCCCGCTGCCACCCCGAGGTCGAGGTGGACCCGGACCCGATCTTCGTACGGGACGGGCGCCTCTCCACCTCGGCCGGGGTCACCGCCGGGATCGACCTGGCGCTCGCCCTGGTCGAGGAGGACCACGGCCGGGACGTCGCCCTCGCCGTCGCCCGTCACCTGGTCGTGTTCCTGCGCCGCCCCGGCAACCAGGCCCAGTTCAGCGTCCAGCTCTCCGCCCAGACCGCCCGCCGGGAGCCGCTGCGCGACCTCCAGCACTGGATCACCGAGCACCCGGACGCGGACCTCTCCGTGCCGGCGCTCGCCGCCCGCGCCCGGCTCTCGCCCCGCCACTTCGCCCGCGCCTTCCACGCGGAGACCGGCACGCCACCGGGCCGCTACGTCGACCGGGTCCGGCTCGAACACGCCCGCCGCCTCCTGGAGGACACCCCGCGCGGCGTCGAGGAGGTCGCCCGCGCCTCGGGCTACGGGACGCCGGAGGCGATGCGCCGCGCCTTCCTCAAGGCCCTGGAGACCTCCCCGGCGGAGTACCGCCGCCGCTTCCACGCGGTCCTGTCCTGACCGTCCGCCCATGCCGTCGTCGGCCTCCGCCGCCGGCCGTCCTCGTGGCCGGTCGAGCGCCGTCCGGAAGGGATCCCTCCGCGGGCCTTCCGTCCGTCCGTGCGCCCGCGACCGACCGGGCCCGCCACCGATGTCTCCGCCCACCTGTCTCCGCCCACCGAGAGGAACCACCGTGCAGATCGCCGTCCTGCTCTACGACCGCTTCACCGCCCTCGACGCCGTCGGGCCGTACGAACTGCTCGCCCACCTCCCCGGAGCCGAGACCGTCTTCGTGGCCAAGGAGAGGGGCCCGGTCCGCAACGACCAGGACAGCCTCGCCCTCGTCGCCGACCGCGCCCTCGCCGAGGTGCCGGCCCCGGACATCGTCCTCGTGCCCGGCGGCCCCGACCCCCGGGCGGCCATGGACGACCCGGAGACCCTCGCCTGGCTCCGCGCCGCCGACGCCACCAGCACCTGGACCACCTCCGTCTGCACCGGCTCGCTGGTCCTCGCCGCCGCCGGCCTCCTCGGCGGGCGCTGGGCCACCACCCACTGGCTCGCCTTCGACGAACTGCGGGCCCTCGGCGTCGAACCCACCGGCGAGCGGGTGGTCTTCGACGGCAAGTACGTCACCTCCGCCGGGGTCTCCTCCGGCATCGACATGGCGCTCCACCTCCTCGGCCGGATCGCCGGGGACGAGACCGCGCAGACGATCCAGCTCCTCACCGAGTACGACCCCCAGCCGCCGTACGACGCGGGCTCGCCGGAGAAGGCCCCGGCCGCACTCGTCGCGAAGTGGCGCGCGGAGGCCGGGCGGCCGGAGACCGCCCCGGCGGGGACCGAGTAGCCCGTACGGTCCTCAGATCCCGTACGTGAAGCGGGGCGGGCGGCGCTCCAGGAAGGCGGCGACGCCCTCCGCGGTGTCGCCGCTGCCGCGCGCCTGCTCCGCCCAGTGGGCCTCCCGGTCCGTGCGCCCGTCGGCGAACTCCTTGGCCGCTGCCTGGGTGAGCAGCGAGCGGGAGACGAGCACCCGGCAGAACTCCGCCACCCGCTTGTCCAGTCCGCCCGCCGGGTGCAGCTCGTCCACGAGCCCCGTCCGCAGCGCCCGCTCCGCGTCGATCAACTCACCGGAGAACAGCAGGTACTTGGCGGCCGACGGGCCCACGAGGGCGGCGAGGCGGCGGGTCGACGAGGACGGGTAGACGATGCCGAGCTTCGCCGGGGTGACCCCGAAGCGGGCGCCCTCCTCGGCGAACCGCAGGTCACAGGCGGCGGCGAGCTGGCTGCCGCCCCCGACGCAGAAGCCCCGGACGGCCGCCAGGGTCGGCTTGGGGAAGGCCGCGAGCGCCTCCTCGGCCCGTACCGCCAGGCTCTGCTGCTCGTCCCCGGGCTCCCGCAGCGCCGAGATGTCCGCCCCGGCGCAGAAGGTGTCGCCCTCGCCGGTCAGGACCAGGACCCGGACCTCCGGGTCGGCGGCGAGCCGCTCCAGGACGCCCGGCAGGGCGCGCCACATGCCGGCGCTCATCGCGTTGCGCTTGGCGGGGTTGGCGATGACGACGGTGGCGATCCCGTCCGTGACGCTGTCCTTCAGCTGCGGCTCCATGGGCCGGATGCTATCCGGCGGGCTCGGACGTCGGGCTCTCCGGAGCCCTCAGAAAGCGTGCGCGATCAGTCGAACAACTGACATCGGCATACTCACCCGATCAGAAGGCGGCCGATAAGTGTCGACTTCTGGTCAGTAGGTCGGCCCGCCCCCGCGCATTGCCAAGACTCGATCCGTGGCGAGAATCGAGCACGAGGGTGGGAACCGGACGGTGGAGCCGCGCGAAGGCGGCCCCACCCGGCACCCGTCCTACGAAGGAGTCTGGCGCTTCACCGCTGCCGCGGTCGACGTCTCCGTCCCGCAGGCCCGGCACGCCGTGCGCGACCTGCTGGTCCGCCAGGGCGTCCCCCTCCACGACGAGATCATGGACGGCCTGCTGCTGATCGTCTCCGAGCTGGTCACCAACGCCGTGCGGCACGCGGCGCTGCTGTCCCCGGAGATAGCGGTCGAGGTGGCGATCGGCCCCGAGTGGATCCGGGTGTCCGTCGAGGACAACCACCCCTACCGGCCCAAGGCCCTGGAGGCCGACTGGGGGCAGACCGGCGGCCGGGGACTGCTCCTGGTCCGCGAGGTCGCCCAGGAGGCCGGCGGCACCTGCGACGTCGAGCACACCGCGAGCGGCGGCAAGATCATCTGGGCGGCCCTGCCCCTGGCCCCGATGGCACCGGGGCCGGGAGCGGTGCCGCACGAGCCGGTGGTCACCAGCCCCCGGACGGACCCGTCAGCTCCCTGACGGCCGGACGCGCCGCGTCGAGCACCGTCATGAACCAGGCGGAGAACGGCGCGGCCGCGTGCCGCTCGGCCAGCTCGGCGGGGGTCACGAAGGCGGTGTCCTCGATCTCCTCCGGGTCCGGGCGCGGCTCGGCCTGCACCAGGCCGACGAAGAGGTGGTTGAACTCCTGCTCCACCAGGCCCGAGGCCGGGTCCGGGTGGTTGTAGCGGACCGTGCCGGCCTCCGCGAGCAGCGAGGGCGAGACGCCCAGCTCCTCGAAGGTGCGCCGGGCCGCCGCCGCGAACGGCGCCTCGCCCGGGTAGGGGTGGCCGCAGCAGGTGTTCGACCAGACGCCGGGGGAGTGGTACTTGCCGAGGGCCCGCCGCTGGAGGAGCAGCCGGCCCGACTCGTCGAAGAGGAAGACGGAGAAGGCGCGGTGCAGCTGCCCCGGCGCCTGGTGGGCGGCGAGCTTCTCCGCCGTGCCGATGGTCCTTCCGTCCTCGTCGACCAGTTCGAGCATGATCGGGGCCGGGTCTCCGGACGGCTGGACGCCGTTCGACGCGATCTCCGGCGAGATCTGAGCCGCGGGGGCTGGTGTGGTCGGCATACCCATCCTTCGCTTCGGTCCTCGGCCCGGTGGGGCCCCCTCAGTCTGCCGTACAAAAGCGGCTTGTCCGTACTTCGACGGCCGGACGCGGCCGCTCCCACCGCACCGGAGCACGACCGGGGCGGCGGGAGCGGCAGGGGTCAGAGGGGGCACTACACCCCGAAAGGCGCGGGATAGCGCAGCGCACCCGAGGGGACGGGGGCGGAGCCGTCCAGGACGAGCGCCCTCATCGCCTCGTCCGGAACCTCGAAACCTGGCCGGATTCCATACGCGGACGCCCGTTCGAACCCGAACCGGGGGTAGTACTCCGGATGCCCCAGGACGAGCACCAGGGTCTCGCCCCGCAGCCGGGCCGCGTCGAGGAGCGCCCGGACGACGGCCTGCCCGGCCCCCGTCCGCTGGTGCTCGGGCGCGACCGCGACCGGCGCGAGCGCCGCCGCCGGGGCGCCGTCCACGTGGCACCGGGTGAGCAGGGCGTGCGCCGCGACCGTGCCGTCCGGGGCCTCGGCCACGTACGACAGGCCCGGCAGCCACGCGTCGGGGTCCGCCCGGAGCGCGTCGACCAGGTCGGCCTCCGCCGCCGACCCGAAGGCCGCCGCCTCGACCCGCCGGACCTCCGCCTCCTCGCCGGGCGCCTCCGGCCGGGTGCGCCAGCGCGGATCGGCGGGCCGGAGGACGAAACCGGCGTAGCCGTAGTCGGCGCCGTGCTCGCGCCGCAGCGCGATCTCGGCGCGCGCCCCGGCGACCGCCTCGGCCATGCCGGGCACGGAGGTGTCGGCCGCACCGGCGCGCGCGGCCAGCGGACCGTAGTACTCGTCCCAGTCGCCCTCCGGCTGGACGAAGGTGCCCAGGACGTGGTAGCCGGCCGCGACCGCCGCCGCCGCGTTCCCGGTGACGGTACGGAGCGGGTAGTGCTCCTCCCAGAAGGCGCGGGCCGCCGGGCCCGGCTCCCCGGTGGTCCACACGCACTCGGTGAGCACGAGCGTGCCGCCGGGCGCGAGGAGGCGGCGCCACGCGGCGAGGGCCCGGTCGAAGCCGAGCACGAAGACCGAGCTCTCGGCCCAGACCAGGTCGAAGGAACCGTCGGGGAAGGGCAGGGCGCCCATGTCGGCGCGGAGGGCGCGGACGGAACCGCCGCCGGGGCCCGTGCCGTCGAGTCCGCGCGCGGCGGCGGACTCCCGCAGCTCGGCGAGGAACGGCTCGTGGGTGTCGACGGCGGTCACCTCGGCGCCCGCCTCGGCGGCCAGGAGCAGCGCGGAGCGGCCCGGGCCGCAGCCCAGGTCGAGCACGCGCGGACGCTCGGGGAGCGGTCCCGCGAGCGCGAGGAGCCGACGGGTGGTGGTGTCGGAGCCCGGACCCTGGCGCGGCAGGCCGTGGTGCAGGGCGAAGAAGGAATCGCGAAGAGCGTTGTCGGACAACGTGGGAAACCCTTGGATGAGAGGGCCCCGGCCGACGACGTGACGTACCGGTGCGAGGACCGGGATCAGGTCAGCCGGAGACCCGGAGGCTGAGGGACGACCGGGCGCTGCCGCAGGGGGCAGCCTCCATCGCGACGGTCATCAACCCCAGCTCCTCTCCACCACGCGTTCGTACGAAAAGACTAACAGGCGCTCCGGTGCGCTACAGGCACAGCTTCGCCTCGTGCTCCGCGTGGCCGACCGGCTCCAGCTGGAAGGTGCAGTGCTCCACGTCGAAGTGCGAGCCCAGGCAGCCCTGGAGCGCGTGCAGCATCTTCTCGTGGCCCACCGAGTCCAGGGCCCCCTGGTCGACGACCACGTGCGCCGAGAGGACCGGCATCCCCGAGGTGATCGTCCACGCGTGCAGGTCGTGCACGTCCTCGACCCCCGGCAGGGCCAGTATGTGGGCCCGTACCTCCGTCATGTCGACGCCCTTGGGGGCCGCCTCCAGGAGCACGTCCAGGGTCTCGCGCAGCAGCTTGACCGTCCGGGGGACGATCATCAGACCGATCACCAGCGAGGCGATCGGGTCCGCGTACTGCCAGCCCGTGAGCAGGATGATCCCGGCCGCGACGATCACCGTGACCGAGCCCAGGGCGTCCGCGAGCACCTCCAGGTACGCCCCGCGCACGTTGAGGCTCTCCTTCTGCCCCCGCATGAGCAGCGTCAGCGAGATCACGTTCGCCACCAGGCCGACCACCGCGAACGCGATGGCGAGGCCGCCCTTGGTCCCGGCCGGCTCCATGAACCGCTGGATCGCCTCGAAGAGCACGTAGCCGCCGACGCCGAGCAGCAGCAGGCAGTTCGCGAGCGCCGCCAGGATCTCGGCCCGCGCGTAGCCGAAGGTGCGGTTCCCCGAGGGCGGCCGGTTGGCGAAGTGGATCGCCAGGAGCGCCATCGCGAGGCCGACCGCGTCGGTCGCCATGTGGGCCGCGTCCGCGATCAGCGCGAGCGAGTCCGCGACGACGCCGCCGACGATCTCGACCACCATCACGGAGAGCGTGATGCCGAGCGCGATCCGCAACCGGCTCCGGTACGCGGCCCCCGCGGTACCCGTCGGCGGCGGGCCCACGTGGCCGTGCCCATGGCCGTGCCCGTGATCGTGTCCAGCCCCCATGACATTGGCCTCCCGGTCGTGTCGTCCGTGTGCCCCGATGCGCAAGTCAACTACGGGTGGGGGGTATGCGCAACACGGTACTGAACACCGTTGTCATATGCTCTGACCTGCGGTGATGCCGTCCGGACGGGGTGTGGCGAGAAGCGCTCGGAGACAGCCCGGCAGGAGGCGCGCGACCGGGGTTTGTGGGGCGGCCGGATGATCACCCATCATGATCCGCGACGGACCGAGCGCATCGGGGCGGACACGAGCGGGCCCGGGGGAGTCCTGCCCGCGAAGCCTCGGTGAACTCGTCCTTCTGTTCATCGGATAGCCTCAGCCGACGTGTCGCCGCCCGGTGCCGGGCCGCACCGCCGCGCCCGGGGCCGCCATGGGCCCCGCCGGCCCTCCGTCAGCTCCAAGGAGTGAGTTCGTCTGTCGACCGCCATCCTCACCGGCCCGCCGGCACCCGGATCCTCGCTCGACGGTGATCTGCGGTCGCTCGGCTTCGACGTCCGGATCGCCTCCGGCGCCGAGGAGGCCGGCGCCCTGCTGGCCGTCGTCCCGGCGGGCGAGCGCGTCGCGCTCGTCGACCCCCGGTTCGTCGGCCATCTGCACGCGCTGCGCCTCGCCCTCACCGACCCCCGCTTCCCGGCCGCCGCGGTCCCCGGCGCGCTCACCGCGCAGGCCGAGGCCCGCCCCGCGCTGGCCCGCGCCCTGGGCGGCGCCCCCGCGCCCGCCGGCACACCCGCCGACGACCTCCCCGGCACCCTCGCCGACGCCCTCGACGCCGGCGGCGTCGCCGTGCACCGGCCCCAGCTCGGCACCCTCGTCGCCACCGTGCCCACCGACGCCGAGGCCCGCCACGCGGCGCGCGCCGCCGTCGAGGCCGTCGACGACGAGGCCGTACGCCTCCGCTCGGCCGTGAAGGCGCACGACGGCTTCTTCACCACCTTCTTCATCAGCCCGTACTCGCGCCACATCGCCCGCTGGTGCGCGCGCCGCGGACTGACCCCCAACCAGGTCACCACCGCCTCCCTGCTCACCGCCCTGGTCGCGGCCGGCTGCGCGGCGACCGGCGAGCGCGCCGGCTACGTCGCCGCCGGCGTCCTCCTCCTCGTCTCCTTCGTCCTGGACTGCGCCGACGGGCAGCTCGCCCGCTACGCGCTGAAGTACTCGACGATGGGCGCCTGGCTCGACGCCACCTTCGACCGCGCCAAGGAGTACGCCTTCTACGCGGGCCTCGCCCTCGGCGCCGCCCGGAACGGCGACGACGTCTGGGCCCTCGCGCTCGGCGCCATGGTCCTGATGACCTGCCGGCACGTCGTGGACTTCTCCTTCAACGAGGCGAACGCCGAGAGCACCGGCGCCGCGGCCAAGACCAGCCTGGCCCTCTCCAGCAGGCTGGACGGCGTCGGCTGGACCGTCTGGGCCCGCCGCATGATCATCCTGCCGATCGGCGAGCGCTGGGCGATGATCGCCGTCCTCACCGCCGTCACCGGCCCCCGGATCGTCTTCTGGGCCCTGATCGCCGGCTGCGCCTTCGGCGCCTGCTACACCACCGCCGGCCGCGTCCTGCGCTCCCTGACCCGCAAGGGGAGGAGGAGCGACCGGGCCGCCCGGGCGCTCTTCGACCTCACCGACTCCGGACCGCTGGCCCAGCTCGCCGCCCGGCTCTTCCGCCGCCCCGGCGACCGGAGCCTCGGCGTCGTCCTCGCCGCGATCGCGACGGCCGGCCTGCTGTTCGCCGTCCTCACGTGGCCGTTCGGCGACCGGCAGACCGTGATCGCCGCCGTCGGCTACACGATCTTCGCCGGGCTCGCCGTCGCCCAGCCCCTCAAGGGCGCCCTCGACTGGCTCGTCCCCCCGCTCTTCCGCGCCGCCGAGTACACCACCGTCCTCGTCCTGGCCGCCCGCTCCGACTCCCCGGGGGCCCTCCCGGCGGCGTTCGGGCTGGTCGCGGCGGTCGCCTACCATCACTACGACACGGTGTACCGCATCCGCGGCGGCACCGGCGCGCCGCCCGCCTGGCTGGTGCGCGTCACCGGCGGACACGAGGGGCGCACGCTCCTGGTGACCGTCCTCGCCGCCCTCCTCGCGGGCCGCGGCGACGACTTCACCCTGGCACTGACCGCCCTCGCGGTCGCCGTCGCGCTGGTGGTGCTCGTGGAGTCCATCCGCTTCTGGGTCTCCGCCGGAGCACCCGCCGTTCACGACGAAGGAGAAACAGCATGATCGGTCTCGTCCTGGCAGCCGGTGCCGGGCGGCGTCTGCGCCCCTACACCGACACCCTTCCGAAGGCCCTCGTGCCGGTCGACGGGGACACCACGATCCTCGACCTGACCCTGAAGAACTTCGCCGAGATCGGCCTCACCGAGGTCGCGATCGTCGTCGGCTACCGCAAGGAGGCCATCTACGACCGCAAGGAGGCCCTGGAGGCGAAGTACGGGCTCACGATCACCCTCGTCGACAACGACAAGGCCGAGGAGTGGAACAACGCCTACTCCCTGTGGTGCGCCCGTGACGTCCTCAAGCGCGGCGTGATCCTCGCCAACGGCGACACCGTCCACCCCGTCTCCGTCGAGAAGACCCTGCTCGCCGCCCGCGGCGACGGTCAGAGGATCATCCTCGCCCTCGACACGGTGAAGAGCCTCGCCGACGAGGAGATGAAGGTCATCACCGCCGAGGGCAAGGGCGTCCAGCGCATCACCAAGCTCATGGACCCGGCCACCGCCACCGGCGAGTACATCGGCGTCACCCTGATCGAGGCCGAAGCCGCCGAGGAGCTGGCCGACGCCCTCAAGGCCACCTTCGAGCGCGACCCCGACCTCTACTACGAGGACGGCTACCAGGAGCTGGTCAACCGCGGCTTCACCGTCGACGTGGCCCCCATCGGCGACGTCAAGTGGGTCGAGATCGACAACCACGACGACCTCGCGAAGGGCCGTGAGATCGCGTGCCAGTACTGACCCGGCTGATCCCGTCGCCGGTCGTCGTCGACATCCGCGGGGGAGCGCTGGACGACCTGTCCGCGCTCCTCGCGGACCAGCGGATCTCCAGCAACGGCAAGATCGCGGTCGCCATTAGCGGGGGCTCCGGCCTCAAGCTGCGCGACCGGTTCGCCGCCGAGCTGCCCGGAGCCGACTGGTACCCGGTCGCCGGCGGCACCATCGACGAGGCCGTCAAGCTCGCCGACGCCATGCGCGGCAAGCGGTACGACGCGGTGGTGGCCCTCGGCGGCGGCAAGATCATCGACGTGACCAAGTACGCGGCGGCCCGGGTCGGGCTGCCGCTCGTGGCCATCGCCACCAACCTGTCGCACGACGGCATCTGCTCCCCGATCTCCACCCTGGACAACGACAACGGGCGCGGCTCCTACGGCGTCCCCACCCCGATCGCCCTGGTCGTCGACCTGGACGTGATCAGGGACGCCCCGGTCCGCTACGTCCGCTCCGGCATCGGCGACGCGGTCTCCAACCTCTCCGCCATCGCGGACTGGGAGCTCTCGCACCGCGAGACCGGCGAGAAGGTCGACGGTCTCGCCGCCGCCATGGCCCGCAGCGCCGGAGAGGCCGTGCTCCGCCACCCCGGCGGCGTCGGCGACGACGACTTCCTCGTCACCCTCTCCGAGGGCCTGGTCATGTCCGGCATCGCCATGTCGATCAGCGGCGACAGCCGCCCCTCCTCGGGCGCCTGCCACGAGATCAGCCACGCCTTCGACCTGCTCTTCCCCACCCGCGCCGCCAGCCACGGCGAGCAGTGCGGCCTCGGAGCGGCCTTCGCCATGCACCTGCGCGGCGCCCGCGAGGAGTCCGGCCTGATCGTCGAGACCCTGCGCCGGCACGGCCTGCCCGTCACCCCGCAGGAGATGGGCTTCACCGTGGACGAGTTCGTCCGGGCGGTCTCCTTCGCCCCGCAGACGCGACCGGGCCGCTTCACCATCCTCGAACACCTCGACCTGTCCGACGACGAGATCAGGGACGCGTACGCCGACTATGCACAAGCCATCGGTAGCTGAGCTCCGACCGGTCGTCCACCCCCCGGGCGTGAAGGACCGGCGGAGCGGCGAGCACTGGGGCGGCCGCCTGTACATGCGGGAGATCTCCCTGCGGATCACCCGGCAGCTGGCGAACACCCGGGTCACCCCCAACCAGCTGACCTACCTGATGACCGTCTTCGGCGTGCTCGCCGCCCCGGCGCTCCTCGTGCCGGGCGTCCCGGGCGCCGTCCTCGGCGTGCTGATGGTCCAGCTCTACCTGCTGCTCGACTGCGTCGACGGCGAGCTGGCCCGCTGGAAGAAGCAGTTCTCCCTCGGCGGCGTCTACCTGGACCGGGTCGGCGCCTACCTGTGCGACGCGGCGGTCCTCGTCGGCTTCGGCCTGCGCGCCGCCGACCTGTGGGGCACCGGACGGATCGACTGGCTGTGGGCCTTCCTGGGCACCCTCGCCGCCCTCGGCGCCATCCTGATCAAGGCCGAGACCGACCTCGTCGGCGTCGCCCGCCACCAGGGCGGCCTCCCGCCCGTCAAGGAGTCCGCCTCCGAGCCGCGCTCCTCCGGCATGGCGCTGGCCCGCCGGGCCGCCGCCGCGCTCAAGTTCCACCGGCTGATCCTCGGCATCGAGGCCTCCCTGCTCATCCTGGTCCTCGCGATCGCGGACCAGATCAGGGGCGACCTCTTCTTCTCCCGGCTCGGCGTCGCCGTCCTCGCCGGCATCGCCCTGCTCCAGACCCTGCTGCACCTGGTGTCGATCCTGGTCTCCAGCAGGCTGAAGTGAGGCCGGCCGTGAACACGCCGCTCAAGGTGGGCGCCGTCGTCATCACCATGGGCAACCGCCCCGACGACCTGCGCGCGCTGCTCGACTCGGTCGCCGCGCAGGAGGGCGACCCGGTCGAGGTCGTCGTCGTCGGCCAGGGCACCCCGGTCACCGGGGTGCCCGACGGGGTCCGCACCGTCGACCTGCCCGAGAACGTCGGCATCCCCGCCGGCCGGAACGTCGGCATCGAGGCCTTCGGCCCCGGCGGCACCGACGTCGACGTCCTGCTCTTCCTCGACGACGACGGCCTGCTCGCCCACCCCGACACCGCCGAGCTGGTCCGCCAGGCCTTCACCGCCGACCCGCGCCTGGGCATCATCAGCTTCCGGATCGCCGACCCGGAGACCGGTGCCACCCAGCGCCGGCACGTGCCCCGGCTGCGCGCCTCCGACCCGATGCGCTCCTCGCGGGTGACCACCTTCCTCGGCGGCGCCAACGCCGTCCGCACCAAGGTCTTCGCCGAAGTCGGCGGCCTTCCGGACGAGTTCTTCTACGCGCACGAGGAGACCGACCTCGCCTGGCGGGCGCTCGACGCCGACTGGATGATCGACTACCGTGCGGACATGGTGCTGCTGCACCCCACGACAGCGCCCTCCCGGCACGCCTCCTACCACTTCAACGTGGCGCGCAACCGAGTGTGGCTGGCCCGTCGCAATCTGCCCGCGCCCCTGGTGCCGGCCTATCTCGGCGTCTGGCTGCTGCTCACCCTGGCCCGGCGCCCCTCGGTCCCCGCGCTGAAGGCGTGGTGCGGCGGATTCCGGGCGGGCTGGACCACCCCCTGCGGACCGCGCCGCCCCATGAGGTGGCGTACGGTATGGCGGCTGACCCGGCTGGGTCGCCCCCCGGTCGTCTGACATCGTGGTACCCGACGTGCCGCGCATCTTGAACACGAAAGTTTCGACTTGTGAGTGACACACACCAGGGCGGGGCGGTCGCGACGAGCGCGCCCCCGTCCGTCGACGAGGGCCTGGCTCCGGCCGACCTCGCCGCGAAGTACGGCCTCTCGGTCAGCGGCGCCCGGCCCGGACTGTTCGAGTACGTCCGGGAGCTGTGGAGCCGCCGCCACTTCATCCTGGCCTTCTCCTCGGCCAAGCTGACCGCCCAGTACAGCCAGGCGAAGCTGGGCCAGGTGTGGCAGGTGGCGACCCCGCTCCTGAACGCCCTGGTCTACTACCTGATCTTCGGCCTCATCCTGGGTGCCGGCCGGGGCATGACCAAAGAGGTCTACATCCCCTTCCTGGTCACCGGCATCTTCGTGTTCACCTTCACCCAGAGCTCGGTGATGGCCGGCGTCCGGGCGATCTCGGGCAACCTCGGCCTCGTCCGGGCCCTGCACTTCCCGCGCGCCTCGCTGCCCATCTCCTTCTCGCTCCAGCAACTCCAGCAGTTGCTGTTCTCGATGATCGTCCTGGTGGCGATCGTCATGGCCTTCGGCAGCTACCCCTCGCTCAGCTGGCTGCTGCTGGTCCCGGCGCTGTTCCTGCAGTTCGTCTTCAACGTCGGCCTGGCGATGATCATGGCCAGGATGGGCGCCAAGACGCCCGACCTCGCCCAGCTCATGCCGTTCGTCATGCGCACCTGGATGTACGCCTCCGGCGTGATGTTCTCGATCCCCGCGATGCTCGCCGACAAGCCCGCCTGGATCGCCGACGTCCTCATGTACAACCCGGCGGCGGTCTACATGGACCTGATCCGCTTCTCCCTCATCGAGGGCTACGGCGCGGAGAACCTGCCGGACCACGTCTGGATGACCGCCCTCGGCTGGGCCCTCGTCTTCGGCATCGGCGGCTTCGTCTACTTCTGGAAGGCCGAGGAGAGGTACGGCCGTGGCTGACACGAACCGGTCCAGCGTTCCCACCGTCATCTGCGACGAGGTCCACATCGTCTACCGGGTCAACGCCGGCGGCGGGGGCAAGGGCAGCGCCACGGCGGCCCTCAGCCGCATCGTCGGCCGCGGCAAGGCCGAGGTCACCCGGGGCGTCCGCAAGGTCCACGCGGTCCGCGGCGTCACCTTCACCGCCTACCGGGGCGAGGCCATCGGCCTCATCGGCTCCAACGGCTCCGGCAAGTCCACGCTGCTGCGCGCCATCGCCGGCCTGCTCCCCACCGAGAGCGGCAAGGTCTACACCGACGGCCAGCCCTCGCTCCTCGGCGTCAACGCGGCCCTGATGAACGACCTCACCGGCGAGCGCAACGTGATCCTCGGCGGCCTCGCCATGGGCATGAGCCGCGAGGAGGTCCGCTCCCGCTACGAGGGCATCGTCGACTTCTCCGGCATCAACGAGAAGGGCGACTTCATCAGCCTGCCCATGCGCACGTACTCCTCCGGCATGGGCGCCCGGCTCCGCTTCGCCATCGCGGCCGCCAAGAACCACGACGTCCTCCTCATCGACGAGGCCCTCGCCACCGGCGACCGCAAGTTCCAGATCCGCTCCGAGGAGCGCATCCGCGAGCTGCGCAAGGAGGCCGGCACGGTCTTCCTGGTCAGCCACAGCAACAAGTCCATCCGGGACACCTGCGACCGGGTGCTCTGGCTGGAGAAGGGCCAGCTCCTCATGGACGGCCCCACGGACGAGGTCCTCAAGGCGTACGAGCGGGAGACCGCCCGCTGAGCGACCCCGCCCGAGGTTCCCGCCCCCGTCGCAGCTCCCGCGCCGGGGGCGCCCCCTTTCCCGGCGTCACAGCGCGTTCCGGCGTGTACGGAGCGTCACTTCCGCTGTTCGGGGGGCCTTCTCGCGGCCTTTCCGTGTGGCCCGGGAGGGCCGTCGCCGGATCCGTCCTCGTCGCGGCCGCCGCCGGGACACGCGCTCCCCGAAGCCCGGTCGTACTCAACTCCCCTGATTCCGTGGCAGGTTGACGTTCGGTGCGGGTGAAATCCCTGGTGCGCGCGACCCCCGAATGGCGACGGTCGTCGTACAACGTAAGCTGGACCGGTCTGTTTCGCGGCAAGTAGGGCGATACCCCACGGCCATCGGGCCCCGGGTGGCGGCCCTACGGGCAGGGGTCGGCGGCGTGTCCGAAATAGGATGGATTGGGTCAGCAGTGTAGAACGGGAGACGTGACGGCCATGACGCAGAATCTCCAGCTCCACGAGGGCGTCGCCGTCCCTCCGCCGGGCAGCGACCGGTGACGGACCCCCGGCAGGCGCGCCCCGGCGCCACCTCGCGTGCCACCCTCGGCAAGGCTGCGGACGAGAACTTCCCCGTCGCCCCCTTCTTCCTGCCCCGCGCCCGGCGCGACGACCTCATGGCCGTCTACGGCTACGCCCGGCTCGTCGACGACATCGGCGACGGCGACCTCGCCCCCGGCGGCGCGGACGCCCGGCACCTCGGCGTCCCCCCGGAGGCCGCCGACGACCGGCTCGCCCTCCTCGACGCCTTCGAGGCCGACCTCCGCCGCGTCTTCGACTCCACCCCGCGTCACCCCCTGCTGCGCGCCCTCCAGCCGACCGTCCGGCGGTGCGGCCTCACCCCCGAGCCCTTCCTCGGCCTGATCGCCGCCAACCGCCAGGACCAGCTGGTCGGCCGGTACGAGACGTACGACGACCTCCTCGCGTACTGCGAGCTCTCCGCCAACCCCGTCGGCCGCCTCGTCCTCGGGATCACCGGCACCGCCACCCCCGAGCGGATCCGGCTCTCCGACGGCATCTGCACCGCCCTCCAGATCGTCGAGCACCTCCAGGACGTCGCCGAGGACCTCGGCCGCGACCGGATCTACCTGCCCGCCGAGGACCTCAAGCGGTTCCACGTCACCGAGGACGACCTCGCCCGGCCCACCGCCGGAGCCTCCGTCCGCGCCCTGATCGCCTTCGAGGCCGATCGGGCCCGCGCCCTGCTCCACGCGGGCGTCCCGCTCGTCGGCAGCGTCCACGGCCGCCTCCGCCTCCTCCTCGCCGGATTCACCGCCGGGGGACTCGCGGCCCTCGACGCGATCGCCGACGCCGGATTCGACGTACTGACCGGCCCGCCGGGGCCCACCAAGCCGAGCCTGATGCGCCGGGCGGGAGAGGTCCTGCTCAGGGCGCGGAGAGAGGGGTGACCGTGACCGTGGAGGGACAGCACCAGCCGTCCGCACCGGTACAGGCCGCCTACAGCTACTGTGAGGCGGTCACCGGGCAGCAGGCCCGCAACTTCGCCTACGGCATCCGGCTGCTGCCGGCCGGGAAGCGCCGGGCGATGTCCGCCCTGTACGCCTTCTCGCGGCGCGTCGACGACATCGGGGACGGCACGCTCGCGCCCGGCGAGAAGAAGGAGCGCCTGGAGGCCACCCGGGACCTGCTCGACCGGATCCGCTCCGACAAGGTCGACGAGGACGACACCGACCCGGTCGCCGTCGCCCTCGCCGACTCCGCCCGGCGCTTCCCGATCCCGCTCGACGGCCTGGACGAGCTCATCGACGGGGTCCTCATGGACGTCCACGGCGCCACCTACGAGACCTGGGACGACCTCAAGGCCTACTGCCGCTGCGTCGCCGGCGCCATCGGCCGCCTCTCCCTCGGCGTCTTCGGCACCCACCCGGGCGCCCCCGGCGCCGACCGCGCCCCCGAGTACGCCGACACCCTCGGGCTCGCGCTCCAACTCACCAACATCCTCCGGGACGTGCGCGAGGACGCGGAGAACGGGCGCACCTACCTGCCCGCCGACGACCTCGCCAAGTTCGGCTGCGGGGACGGCTTCGCCGGCCCCCTGCCCGAGGGCTCCGACTTCGCCGGGCTCGTCCACTTCGAAGTGCGGCGCGCCCGCGCCCTGTTCGCCGAGGGCTACCGGCTGCTTCCCCTGCTCGACCGGCGCAGCGGCGCCTGCGTCGCCGCCATGGCCGGCATCTACCGGCGCCTGCTCGACCGGATCGAGCGCGACCCGGAGGCGGTCCTGCGCGGCCGCGTCTCGCTGCCGGGCCGCGAGAAGGCGTACGTCGCGGTGCGCGGCCTCTCCGGCCTCGACACCCGCCACATCGCCCGCCGCGACGTCAGGAGGCGCACCCGATGACCCCGCACGCGCCCGCGCTCCCGACCGCACCCGGCACCGGCCCCCGTGCGACCGCCCCCGCCGCAACCCCCGGCGCCGCCCCGGCGTCCCTGATCACGGTCGTCGCGCACGGCCCGGCCCCGTCGGCCCCGCGTGCGGCGGGACCGACCACGACGAACCGATCGGAGGCCGCGTGACCCGCGACGCAACCGGGCAGGGCGCCCGGCAGGCCCACGCCGTCGTCGTCGGCGGCGGGCTCGCCGGGACCACCGCCGCGCTCCAGCTCGCCGACGCGGGCGTCCGCGTCACCCTCCTCGAAGGCCGGCCCCGGCTCGGCGGCCTCGCCTTCTCCTTCCGCCGCGGCGAGCTGACCGTCGACAACGGCCAGCACGTCTACCTGCGCTGCTGCACCGCCTACCGCTGGTTCCTCGACCGGATCGACGGCGCCCGCCTCGCCCCCGTGCAGGACCGCCTCGACGTGCCCGTCCTCGACGTCGGCCACCGCCGGGACCCCCGGCTCGGCCGGATCCGCCGCGACGACCTGCCCGTCCCGTTCCACCTCGCCCGCAGCCTGGCGACCTACCCGCACCTCAGCGCCGTCGAGCGCGTGAGCGTCGGCCGGGCCGCGCTCGCCCTGAGCCGGCTCGACCCCGCCGACCCGGCCCTCGACGGCATCGACTTCGCCACCTGGCTCGGCCGCCACGGGCAGTCCCCGCGCGCCGTCGAGGCCCTGTGGGACCTCGTCGGCGTCGCCACCCTCAACGCCACCGCCCCCAACGCCTCCATGGCCCTGGCCGCCATGGTCTTCAAGACCGGACTCCTCTCCGAGCCCGGCGCCGCCGACATCGGCTGGGCCCGCGTCCCGCTCGGCGAACTCCACGACACCCTGGCCGGCAAGGCCCTCGCCGCCGCCGGAGTGCGCACCGAACTGCGCACCAAGGCCGAGCGGATCTCCCGCACCGGCGACGGGCGCTGGGCCGTGGAGGTGCCCGGCGAGACCGTCGAGGCCGACACCGTCGTCCTCGCCGTACCGCAGCACGAGACCCGCGCCCTGCTGCCCGACGGCGCCCTGGACGACCCCGACCGGCTCCTCGACATCGGCACCGCCCCCATCCTCAACCTGCACGTCGTCTACGACCGCAAGGTGCTGAGGCAGCCCTTCTTCACCGCCCTCGGCTCCCCGGTCCAGTGGGTCTTCGACCGCACCGACGCCTCCGGGCTCAAGGGCGGCGGACAGTACCTCGCCGTCTCCCAGTCCGCCGCCCAGGACGACATCGACGAGCCCGTCGCCGTCCTGCGCGCGCGCTACCTCCCGGAGCTGGAGCGGCTGCTGCCCGCCGCCCGCGGCGCCGGGGTGCGCGACTTCTTCGTCACCAGGGAGCGGACGGCGACGTTCGACCCCGCCCCGGGCACCGGCCGGCTCCGCCCCGGCGCCCGCACCCGGGCACCGGGCCTCCACCTGGCCGGAGCCTGGACCGCCACCGGCTGGCCCGCGACCATGGAGGGGGCCGTCCGCAGTGGTTTCAGCGCCGCGGGCGCGGCGCTCTCCGCCCTCGGCCGCCGCCATGACCATCCGCTGCAGGAGGCGGTATGAGTGTGAGTACCGGAACAAGAGGAGAGACCGTGCCGACAGCGCCGCCGGGACACCCGGTCGTCGACACCGCGGACGTGTCCGCACTGCTGGAGCGGGGACGGACCCTGTCCGCCCCCGTACTGCGGGCGGCCGTCGACCGCCTCGCGCCGCCCATGGACACCGTGGCCGCCTACCACTTCGGCTGGATCGACGCCCAGGGCAACCCCGCCGACGGCGACGGCGGCAAGGCCGTCCGCCCCGCGCTCGCCCTGCTGTCGGCCGAGGCCGCGGGCGCCGCGCCCGAGGTCGGGATCCCCGGCGCCGTCGCCGTGGAGCTCGTCCACAACTTCTCGCTGCTCCACGACGACCTGATGGACGGCGACGAGCAGCGCCGCCACCGCGACACCGTGTGGAAGGTGCACGGCCCCGCGCAGGCCATCCTCGTCGGCGACGCCCTCTTCGCCCTCGCCAACGAACTGCTCCTCGAACTCGGCACCGTCGAGGCCGGGCGCGCCACCCGCCGGCTCACCACGGCCACCCGCAAGCTCATCGACGGGCAGGCCCAGGACATCTCCTACGAGCACCGCGAGCGGGTCACCGTCGAGGAGTGCCTGGAGATGGAGGGCAACAAGACCGGCGCCCTCCTCGCCTGCGCCGTCTCCATCGGCGCCGTCCTCGGCGGGGCCGACGACCGGACCGCCGACAAGCTGGAGGAGTACGGCTACCACCTCGGGCTCGCCTTCCAGGCCGTGGACGACCTGCTCGGCATCTGGGGCGACCCGGAGGCCACCGGCAAGCAGACCTGGAGCGACCTGCGCCAGCGCAAGAAGTCCCTGCCCGTCGTCGCCGCCCTCGCCGCCGGCGGACCGGCCTCCGAGCGGCTCGGCGAACTGCTCGCCGCGGACGCCAAGTCCGCCGACTTCGCCTCCTTCTCCGAGGAGGAGTTCGCCTTCCGGGCCGCCCTCATCGAGGAGGCCGGCGGCCGGGAGTGGACCTCCCAGGAGGCCCGCCGCCAGCACGCCGTGGCGATCGGGGCCCTGGACGTGGACATGCCCGCCCGCGTACGGGCCCAGCTCACCGCCCTGGCCGACTTCGTGGTGGTGCGGAAGAGGTGAGCGCCATCACCCTGATATGAGTTCGCGGTCGCCGGCCGGTGCCACCCGGCGCCGGCCGACGGCAGACCCGCAGGAGCAGAAGGAAACAGACTGCACGAAGGGGAAGCCATGACAGCGACGACCGACGGAAGCGCCGGGGCCGCGAGCCCCCGGACGGCCGTGGACGGCGAGACGACCGACACCGCCCTCCCGGAAGGGGCCGCCCCCGCCCCGGGAAGAACCCTCCCGGAAGGGGCCGCCCCCGCCCCGGGAAGAACCCTCCCGGAGGGGACCGCCCCCGCCCCGGGAAGACTCGACGAGACCGCCGCGCGGGCCGCGGCACGGGCCGCCGAGCACCTCCTCGCCCTCCAGGACCCGGCGGGCTGGTGGAAGGGCGACCTGGAGACCAACGTCACCATGGACGCCGAGGACCTGCTCCTCCGCCAGTTCCTGGGCATCCTCGACCCCGGGACCACCCGGGCCGCGGCCCTCCACGTCCGCCGCGAGCAGCGCGAGGACGGCACCTGGTCCACCTTCTACGGCGGACCCGGCGAGCTCTCCACCACCGTCGAGGCCTATGTGGCCCTGCGGCTCGCCGGGGACCCGCCCGACGCCCCGCACATGGCCCGCGCCTCCGCGTGGGTCCGCGCCCACGGCGGCATCGCGGACACCCGGGTCTTCACCCGCATCTGGCTCGCCCTCTTCGGATGGTGGCGCTGGGAGGACCTGCCCGAGCTGCCCCCGGAGATGCTCTTCCTGCCCAAGTGGTTCCCGCTCAACATCTACGACTTCGGCTGCTGGGCCCGCCAGACGATCGTGCCGCTCACCGTGGTCTCCGCCAAGCGCCCGGTCCGCCCCGCGCCCTTCCCCCTGGACGAGCTGCACACCGACCCGGCCCGCCCGAACCCGCCCCGCCCGCTCGCCCCGGCGACCGGCTGGGACGGGATCTTCCAGCGGATCGACAAGGCGCTGCACCTCTACCACCGGGTGGCGCCGCGCCCGGTGCGCGAGGTGGCCATGAACCTCGCCGCCCGCTGGATCGTCGAGCGCCAGGAGAACGACGGCTGCTGGGGCGGCATCCAGCCCCCCGCCGTCTACTCGATCATCGCCCTCCACCTCCTCGGCTACGACCTCGGGCACCCCGTCATGCGGGCCGGCCTGGAGTCCCTCGACCGCTTCGCCGTCCGGCGCGAGGACGGCTCCCGGATGATCGAGGCCTGCCAGTCCCCGGTCTGGGACACCTGCCTCGCCACCATCGCCCTCGCCGACGCCGGGCTCCCGCCCGACCACCCGGCCCTGGTGAAGGCCGTCGACTGGATGCTGGACGAGGAGATCACCCGGGCCGGGGACTGGGCGGTGCGCCGGCCCGGACTCCCGCCGGGCGGCTGGGCGTTCGAGTTCCACAACGACAACTACCCCGACACCGACGACACCGCCGAGGTCCTGCTCGCCCTGCGCCGGGTCCGGCACCCCGACCCCGCCCGGGTCGAGGCCGCCGTCGCCCGGGGCGCGCGCTGGACGCTCGGCATGCAGTCCCGCGACGGCGCCTGGGGGGCCTTCGACGCCGACAACACCAGCGTCCTCCCCAACAAGCTGCCCTTCTGCGACTTCGGCGAGGTCGTCGACCCGCCCTCCGCCGACGTCACCGCGCACGTGGTGGAGATGCTGGCCCACGAGGGCCTGGCCGGGGACCCGCGCACCCGGCGGGGAATCGAGTGGCTGCTCGCCGCCCAGGAGCCGAACGGCGGATGGTTCGGCCGCTGGGGCGTCAACCTGGTGTACGGGACGGGCTCCGTGCTCCCCGCCCTCGCCGCCGCCGGAATCCCCGCCTCCCACCCGGCGGTCCGCCGGGCCGTCGCCTGGCTCGGCTCCGTGCAGAACGAGGACGGCGGCTGGGGCGAGGACCTGCGCTCGTACCAGGACGAGCAGTGGCTCGGGCGGGGCGCCTCCACCGCCTCCCAGACCGCGTGGGCGCTGATCGCCCTGCTCGCCGCGGGCGAGCGGGAGTCCGAGCCGGTCCGCCGGGGGATCTCCTGGCTGACCGAGACCCAGCTCCCGGACGGTTCGTGGGACGAGCCGTACTTCACCGGCACCGGGTTCCCCTGGGACTTCTCGATCAACTACCACCTCTACCGCCAGGTCTTCCCCCTCACGGCGCTCGGCCGCTACGCGCACGGGGAGCCGTCGCTCCGCAAGGAGGGGTGATGGGCCGCGCGCCCGCCCCCGGCGCCGCCACCCCGCCGCTCCTGATCGCCTGCGCGCTCGGCATCGAGCAGCTCGCCCTGCGCAGCGGCGACCGGGGCGGCGCCCCCGGGCCGGTCACCGTGCTGCGGACGGGCATGGGCCCCGAGCGGGCCCGGACGGCGGTCTCCCGGGCGCTGGGGGAGCGGCGCCGCTGGGACGCGGCCGTGATCGCCTCCGGGTTCTGCGCGGGGCTCGCCCCGGGCATGCACCCCGGGGACCTGGTGGTCGCCGACGAGACCCGCGGGCCCGACGGCACGACCGCGTGCACCGGCCCGGACCTCCTGGTGAAGGCCCTGGTCAGGGCGGTGCCGGGGCGGTCCGTGCACATCGGCCCGCTGTCCGGCTCCGACCATGTGGTGCGGGGCCCGGAGCGGGCCGCGCTGCGCGGCACGGGCGCGATCGCCGTCGACATGGAGTCCGCCGCGACCCTGCGTACCGCACGGGCCGCCGGAGCCTTCGGAGAGGGGCCGGGCGCGCGTCCGGTTGCGGCCGTCCGGGTGGTCGTGGACGCTCCAGAGCATGAGCTGGTCCGTATTGGCACGGTACGCGGGGGAATATCAGCCTTTCGCGTCCTTCGTGCCGTCCTTCCCGCTTTCTACGAATGGCACCGTTCTTTGCTGCTCCCCAGGAGGTGAGCGAGTTATGGCCATGCCGCTCCGTCAGTCCATCCGGGTCGGGACCTACCTCTTCGAACAGAAGCTCCGCAAGCGCGACAAGTTCCCGCTGATCGTCGAGCTCGAACCGCTCTTCGCCTGCAACCTCAAGTGCGAGGGCTGCGGGAAGATCCAGCACCCGGCGGGTGTCCTCAAGCAGCGCATGCCGGTCGCCCAGGCGGTCGGCGCGGTCCTGGAGTCCGGCGCCCCCATGGTGTCCATCGCGGGCGGCGAGCCCCTGATGCACCCTCAGATCCATGAGATCGTGCGCCAGTTGGTCGACCGCCGGAAGTACGTCTTCCTCTGCACCAACGCGATGCTGCTGCGCAAGAAGCTGGAGAACTTCACCCCCTCCCCGTACTTCGCCTTCGCCGTGCACATCGACGGGCTGCGCGAGCGCCACGACGAGTCGGTGGCCAAGGAGGGCGTCTTCGACGAGGCGGTGGCGGCGATCAAGGAGGCCAAGCGGCGCGGTTTCCGGGTCACCACCAACTCGACCTTCTTCAACACCGACACCCCGCAGACCGTCATCGAGGTGCTCAACTACCTCAACGACGACCTCCAGGTCGACGAGATGATGATCTCGCCCGCCTACGCCTACGAGAAGGCCCCCGACCAGGAGCACTTCCTCGGCGTCGAGCAGACCCGGGAGCTCTTCAGGAAGGCGTTCGCCGGTGGGAACCGGCGCCGCTGGCGCCTGAACCACTCGCCGCTCTTCCTGGACTTCCTGGAGGGCAGGGCCGACTTCCCCTGCACCGCCTGGGCCATCCCGAACTACTCCCTCTTCGGCTGGCAGCGGCCCTGCTACCTGATGAGCGACGGCTACGTCCCCACGTACCGCGAGCTCGTCGAGGAGACCGACTGGGAGAAGTACGGCCGGGGCAAGGACCCGCGCTGCGCCAACTGCATGGCGCACTGCGGCTACGAGCCCACCGCCGTCCTCGCCACCATGGGCTCCCTCAAGGAGTCCCTGCGCGCGGTCCGGGAGACCGCCTCCGGGAACAGCAGGTGAGCGGGGTGAGCGGCGCGTGACCGGCGGCGGGTTCGACCTGCGGGCCCTGCTCGCCGAGCGCGGCGGCGAGCGGTACGAGCTGCACTCCCGGTACCTCAACCCCCAGCTGCCGCGCATGCTCCGCACCATCGGCTTCGACAAGGTGTACGAGCGGGCCGAGGGCGCCCACTTCTGGGACGCCGACGGGAACGACTACCTGGACATGCTCGCCGGCTTCGGCGTGATGGGCCTCGGACGGCACCACCCCGTCGTCCGCAAGGCCCTCCACGACGTCCTGGACGCCGGCCTCGCCGACCTCACCCGCTTCGACTGCCAGCCGCTGCCCGGCCTCCTCGCCGAGCGGCTGCTCGCCCACAGCCCCCACCTCGACCGCGTCTTCTTCGGCAACAGTGGCACCGAGGCCGTCGAGACCGCCCTCAAGTTCGCCCGGTACGCCACCGGGCGGCCCAGGATCGTCTACTGCGCCCACGCCTTCCACGGGCTCACCGCCGGCTCCCTCTCCGTCAACGGGGAGCGGGGCTTCCGGGACGGCTTCGCCCCGCTCCTGCCGGACACCGCGATCGCCCTCGGCGACCTCGACGCCCTGGAGCGGGAGCTGCGGAAGGGGGACGTGGCCGGCTTCGTCGTGGAGCCGATCCAGGGCAAGGGCGTCCACGAGGCCCCGCCCGGCTTCCTGCGCGCGGCCCAGGAGCTGCTGCGCCGGCACGGCGCCCTGCTGATCGCGGACGAGGTGCAGACCGGCCTCGGCAGGACCGGCGACTTCTACGCGTACCAGCACGAGGAGGGCGTCGAGCCGGACCTGGTCTGCGTCGCCAAGGCGCTCTCCGGCGGCTACGTGCCGATCGGCGCCACCCTCGGCACGGACCGGATCTTCCGGAAGGTCTACTCGTCCATGGACCGGGTCCTGGTCCACTCCGCCAGCTTCGGGTCGAACGCGCAGGCCATGGCCGCCGGGCTCGCCGTCCTCTCCGTGATGGAGGACGAGGGCACGGTGGCCCGCGCGCGCCGGATCGGCGACCTGCTCTCCGGCCGCCTCAAGGAGCTGGTGCCCCGGTACGAGCTGCTGCACGAGATCCGCGGGCGCGGCCTGATGATCGGCATCGAGTTCGGCCGGCCGTCCTCGCTCGGGCTGCGCGGCCGCTGGACGATGCTCCAGGCGGCCCGCAAGGGCCTCTTCGCCCAGATGGTCGTCGTGCCGCTGCTCCAGCGGCACAGGATCCTCACCCAGGTCTCCGGGGACCACCTGGAGGTGATCAAGCTGATCCCGCCGCTCGTCGTCGACGAGGCGGACGTGGACCGGTTCGTCACCGCCTTCACGGCGGTCATGGACGAGGCCCACGGCGGGGGCGGCCTGATGTGGGACTTCGGGAAGACCCTGGTCAGGCAGGCGGTCGCGCAGCGCTGACCGGAAAGGACCCTCCGGGTTTTGCCTCTGGGGCAAGAAACTTGCCTCAGAGGCACGATCCTGGCGGAATGGACGCATGGACCACGTCCCCGGGGACACCTCCCCGGACCCCGCCGCCTCCGGCGCCCTGCCCGACGTCGCCCCGCAGCTGCGGGCCCTGCGCCGGCGCCGGGGCCTCACCCTGGAGGCCGCCGCCCGGCGGGCCGGCCTCTCGCCCGCCCACCTCTCGCGCCTGGAGACGGGGAACCGGCAGCCCTCGCTGCCGATGCTGCTCGCCCTGTCCCGCATCTACGGTACGACGGTCTCCGAGCTCCTGGGAGAGGTGCCCCCCGAGCGCGACCCCGTCGTCCGGGCCGGCCGCTCCGAGCCCGTCGAGGCGGACGGCTGGATCTACCGCCAGGCGGGCGGCGCCGGGCGCGCCCTCCAGTGCCTGCGGGTCCACGTGCCGTACGCCACCCGGGCCGACATCGTGCGCGTCCACGCCGGAGAGGAGTGGATCCACGTCCTGGAGGGGCGGGTGCGGCTCGCGCTCGGCGAGGCGGTCCACGTCCTCGACCCCGGGGACAGCGCGCACTTCGACTCGCTCACCCCGCACCGGATCGGCGCCGCCACGCAGGGCGGGGCCGAGCTGCTCTTCGTCCACACCCTGGTGCAGAGCCCCGTCGCCGAGCTGTGCCTCGGCGACGGGACCCCGCACCGGCGCTGACCGCCGTAACGATTCTTCCGTGACGATTCTTCAGGAAAGGGCCGACATGTCCGAGAAGTCCGTACCCGTCACCGGCGAGGAGCGCGGGGAGGGCAAGTTCCCCAAGGGGCTGGTGCTCCGTCTCTTCGCCTACCTGATCGCCGGGCACCTCTTCGCCGGCTTCCTCTACCTGCTCTTCGCGATGGGTGCGAAGTAGGGCCCGGGCGGACAGGCCCTACGCCTCGGTGAGCAGGCGCTCCCGCAGCAGCTCGCGGGTCTCCGGGGACAGCGACAGGCCCGTGGCGAAGTAGGCGTCCACCGAGCCCCAGGTCGTCTCGATGGTCTCGAAGGCGGCCCGCAGGTACTCCGCCCGCGCGTCGAAGAGCGGGCTCAGCAGCTCCATCACCTCGGGCCCCATGGCGTCCGGGGCGGTGGAGCTGCGGCGCACCTTGTAGCGGCGGTGCGGCTCGTTCGACTTCACGTAGTCGGCCTCGATCGCGGTCCGCTCGACCCCGACGGCGAGCAGGGTGATCGCGACGGCGAGCCCGGCCCGGTCCTTGCCCGCCGCGCAGTGCATCAGGGCCGGGACGCTCTCCTCCGCCATGGAGTGCAGGATCCGGCTGTGCTCCGCGGTCCGCTCGACCACCATGCGCCGGTACGAATCGGACATCCGGGCCGCGGCCCTGCCGTCGCCGAGGACCTCCCGCAGCTGGACGGTGTCGCCGTCGCGCACCAGCTTCCAGAACTCCTTGCCGTCGGCCGGGTCGTTGAGGGGTATGTTCACGTTCCGCACGCCGGGCAGCTCGACGTCCGGGCCCTCGATCCGCCGGTCGGCCTCGTTGCGGAAGTCGAAGACCGTGTGCAGCCCGAGACCGGCGAGGAAGGCGGCGTCGTCCTCGGTCGCGTGGGCGAGGTGGCCGCTGCGGAAGAGGCGGCCGGGACGGACCGCGCGCCCGTCCGTCGTCGGCAGACCGCCCACGTCCCGGAAGTTGCGGACCTCCGTCAGCTCGGGCTCGGCGGCGTCGATGGGCGGGACCTGCTGCTGCGTCACGGATGCTCCTGGAGATGTCGTCGTACGGATGCCGAGGTGAAATCGGTTCCGGGGGCAATCATCCGGGCGGGAGCGGCGCGGCGCACCCCCTCGGACAGGAATGGGTGATCTGTCCGAATTAAGCCATTGGGCATAACGCGCCCTGATTGCAGGCGAGATGGGATTCGACGCGTGAGCAGCGTCATAGAAGTGACGGATCGTGGCCGGGGTTCCGGCGCGATTTCCTTACGGGAAAAGGGAGTCGGAGGACCGCCGTCCACGGAGGGTGACCGGAATTCCGGTGGAACGATCTAGGGCGGAATACCGGTGAGGAACAACGGCTTGTTCGCGCCGACCCCGCTCGTCTAGCGTCACGCTCAATCCGGACGGACCGCCGAATCCTGCCACCGTCCGGAATTCCACCCATCCCATGCGTGGCAGGAGCGGGGGACCCAAGGAAGTACGCCGGTCCCGCGACGCAGGACGGCTAGGGGTGAAGTCGCGCGAGAGCGCGGCCGGACATCTCCAGTCCGAACCCGACAGCTCACCTCGCAGGCGCCGGAGAGGATTCGCCATGCCCGCGAAGGGTAAGCACCGCCGTCCCAAGAACAACCCCCTCACCCGCGGATTCGCCGCCGCCGGTACGGGAGGCGCCGTCGTCGCCCTTCCGCTCCTCGGCGCCACCGGGGCCCACGCCGCCGAGCAGGCCGCCCCGGCCGCCGCCTCCGTCCAGTCCGTCGTCACCGCGCAGCCCGTCGCGGCGAAGGCCGCCGCCCCCGCGAAGGCCGCCCCTTCGAAGGCCGCCGCGGAGAGCGGCCCCCGGACGTACTCCGTCGTCCCCGGCGACTACCTGTCGAAGATCGCCGCCGACCACCACCTCGCGGGCGGCTGGCAGCGGATCTACGAGGACAACCGCCGGACCATCGGCGCCGACCCCTCCCTCATCATGCCCGGCATGAAGCTCACCATCGGCGCCAAGGGCTCCGTCCCCACCGGCCCGAAGAGCACCACCGGCGCCCGGAGCGCCGGGAAGAACGGCGACGACGCCCCCCGCGCCTCCCGCGAGAGCCGCCGCGCCGCCGCCCCGGCCACCACCGCCCCGAAGGCCGCGGAGAAGAGCTCCACCGGCTCCACCGCCTCCTCCTCCGGCTGGGTCGCCCCCGTCACCGGCGGCTTCTCCACCCCGTACCGCGCCTCCGGCTCCATGTGGTCCTCCGGCTACCACACCGGCGTCGACTTCATCGCCTCCTCCGGCACCACCGTCCGCGCCGTCGGCGCCGGCACGGTCGTCTCCGCCGGCTGGAGCGGCTCGTACGGCAACGAGGTCGTCATCCAGCACGCGGACGGCAACTACTCGCAGTACGCCCACCTCTCCTCCCTCTCGGTCTCGGCCGGGCAGAGCGTCAGCGGCGGGCAGCAGATCGGCCTCTCCGGTTCCACCGGCAACTCCACCGGCCCGCACCTGCACTTCGAGATCCGCACCACGCCGAACTACGGCTCGGACATCGACCCGCTGGCCTACCTGCGCCAGCACGGCGTCTCCGTCTGACCCCCCGGCGCATTCCTTTCCGGCGGCCCGGCACGTACGTGCCGGGCCGCCGGCCTGTTCCGACTTGGGCGAATCTTTATCGGTGGCATATATCACCCGTCGTCAACCCCTCCTTACGGTCGCGTAGGTCACATGCGAAAGGGAAGGATGTGCCCCCGTGGCAGACGATTCGAGATCAAGAGACAAGAACGCATTCGGGTCGTACGCGGCGATCGGTGACAGCTTCACCGAGGGCGTCGGAGACCCCGGCCCCGACGGGACGTACGTCGGCTGGGCGGACCGCTTCGCGGTCCTGCTCGCCGACCAGCTGCCGGAGCACGACGCCTTCCGCTACGCCAACCTGGCCGTACGCGGGCGCCTCCTCGACCAGATCGTGGCGGAACAGGTCCCCCGGGCGAAGGAACTCGCCCCCGACCTGGTGACCTTCTGCGCGGGCGGCAACGACATCATCCGCCCCGGCACCGACCCGGACGACGTGGCCGAGCGCTTCGAGCGCGCCGTCGCCGACCTGACCTCCGCCGTCGGCACGGTCATGGTCACCACCGGCTTCGACACCCGCGACGTCCCCGTGCTCCGGCACCTGCGCGGCAAGATCGCCACCTACACCGCGCACGTCCGGGCCATCGCGGACCGCCACGGCTGCCCGGTCCTCGACCTGTGGTCGCTGAGGTCCGTGCAGGACCGGCGCGCCTGGGACGACGACCGGCTGCACCTCTCGCCCGAGGGACACACCCGGGTCGCCCTGCGCGCCGCCCAGGTCCTCGGCCTGCCGGTGCCCGCCGACCCCGACCAGGCGTGGCCGCCGGTCCCGCCGCGCGGCTCCCTCGAAGTGCGCCGCGACAACATCCAGTGGGCGCGGGAGTACCTCGTGCCCTGGATCGGGCGCCGGCTGCGCGGCGAGAGCTCAGGGGACCACGTCGAGGCCAAGCGCCCCCACCTGATGCCCCTCGGGGACCTCATGCCCCTGTAGTCCGGGGCGGGACGGGCGGGGGGACGGCGGCGGGGATCCGCTCCAGGACCCCGCCCGCGAACACGTCGTACAGCGGCAGCGTCTCCAGGTGCACGTAGCCGATGTGGCAGTCGCAGACGGCGAGGGGGCAGGCGCGGGGACGCAGGGCGGCGCGGTACGAACCGTCGTACAGGTTCCCCAGCTCGGCCTTGACGAAGTGGCAGCGCCGCACCGTCCCCCCGCCGTCCACCGACACCACCGACTCGCCGGTCCGGCAGGGCAGCCCCGCCGAGCGGTGCGGATGCCGGCTGTACGGGAAGAGCGGGTCCAGCTCCGTCCACCCGTCGGCCTCCGCGTCGGTGTACGCGTGCCCCTCGGCCGCGTTCACCCACAGGTACACGTGCGGCGGCAGCGCCTCCCGCAGCCTCCGCGCCTCCTCCCGGTGCTCCGGGAGCCCCACCACGCCCACGCTGAACCGGACGCCCCGGTCCGCCAGGTCGCGGCACCTGCCGAGGAAGCGCTCGTACGGCGTCTGCCCCGGGTGGTACGTGCACCAGAGCGCCACGGCCTCCCGGTCCGCCTCCGCCAGCCAGTCGGTCCGGCAGCTCAGATTGGTCTGGATCGCCACCCGCTCGACGTGCGGCAGCCGCGACAGCTCGACCAGCGCCCGCCGGTACCAGGAGCGCACCAGGCCCTCGCCCCACGGCGTGAACAGGATCCGCAGCCGGTCCCCGGTCTGCCCGGCGGCCCACCCGGTGAACCGCTCCAGCGCCGCCCGGTCCGCGCGCAACTGCTCGCGGCCGTCCCGGCGCTTGGCGAACGGGCAGTACGGGCAGTCGTAGTCGCAGGAGGACAGCGGCCCCCGGTAGAGCAGCGTCAGGTCCACGGCCGCCCCCTCACTTCGGCTCGTACGCGGCCATCGCGGCCCGCACCCCGGGCGAGAACAGCTCCGGACCGAGCCCGTCCGAGTGCGCGAGCCCCTCCGGCGAGAGCCGCAGCAGCCCCGCCGGCGCCTCCCCGTCCAGCCAGCCCAGCGCCTCGAACCGGGCCAGCTCCCCGGGGAAGTCCGCGAACGGCGAGGACCCGAACCGCTCCTCGTACCCGGCCACCGGCATCCCCTCCGCCTGGAGCAGCGACTGCAGCAGATGGCGGCGCCGGGCCTCCCCGGCGTCGACCCACCGGCCGACCCGGGCGCGCGAGAAGTCCCCGGTCTCCGTGTACGCGTCGATGATCGAGCGGATCTCCCGCATGTCGACGGCGTAGTCGAAGGAGTAGTGCAGGGCCGAGGTGTACGAACGCGCCCCGCAGCCCAGGCCGATCATCCCGTCCGTCTGGCACGCGTGGTCGTCGGGACCGGACGGCGCCGCGTCCCGCCGCCGGAACATCCGCATCGACACCTGCTCGTAGCCGCGCTCCAGGAGGTGGTCCCGGCCGTACCGGTAGAGCCGCAGCCGCCGCCCGTCCCACTCCCGGTCGTCCTCCGGGGGCGTCCGGCCCAGACCGGTCAGCGGCCGGACGTACAGCGGATAGAGGTACAGCTCCTCGGGCCGCCAGGCCAGGGCCGTGTCGAGCGAGCGGCGCCAGGACTCCTCGGTCTGCCCGTCGATCCCGTAGATCAGGTCGATGTTGAGCACCGGGACGCCGGTGTCCCGGATGCGGCCGAGCGCCGCCTCGACGTCCGCGCGGCGCTGCGGCCGGACCGCCGCCCGCGCCTCGGCCTCCACGAAGCTCTGCACCCCGATGCTCAGCCGGGTCGCGCCCCGCTCCGCGAGCACCGCGAGCCGGTCGGCGGTCGCGGTCGCGGGCGAGGTCTCCACCGACAGCGGCACCGCCCGCAGGTCCGCGCCCATCCGCCGCTCCGCGATGTCGCAGAGCCGCTCCAGCTCGCCGGCGGTCAGGAAGGTGGGCGTGCCGCCGCCGAACGCGGCCGTCGCGAACCGCACCGGCTCCGCGTCCCCGAGCGCCTCGCGCACGGCGGTCGCCTGCCGGTCGAGGGCGTCCAGGTAGCGGGTGGTCAGCTCGCCGGGGGCGCCGATCCGGGTGAAGAGGTTGCAGAAGCCGCAGCGGACCTCGCAGAACGGCACGTGCGCGTAGAGCGAGAGCGCGTCCTTCGGCTCCCCGGCCCAGAGCGCGGCGAGCTCCGGGGGATCGGTCAGCTCCCGGTACGCGGTCTTGTGGGGGTAGGCGTAGACGTAGCTGCGGTACGGGCGGGGGGCGGGGATCTCCGCGGTCTTCACGCGGCGGCCTCCCCGGGCGCGGTCGGCGGTGCTCACGCGGCGGCCTCCCCGTCCGGGCCCGGCAGGACGAACTGCGCGTACGGCACCGTCCACACGACCTCGTGGCCGAGCCGGTGACCGGTGAAGCCGTCCTCCCCGTACGCCGTGCCGTGGTCGGAGCAGACGATCGCGAAACACGGGCGCCGGGAGCCCATCGCGGCGAAGAGCCGCCCGATGTGCCGGTCGACGTACTCCAGGGCCGCCGCGTGCGTCTCCCGGGAGTCGCCCGCCTCGCGGGTCGCCCCCGGCAGGTGGAACCAGTTGGGCTGGTGCAGCGCCGACACGTTCACGAAGAGGAAGAGCCGCTCCTCGCGGGGGAGTCCGGCCACGACCTCCTCGGCGCGGGCGACCTGGGACTCGAACGAGGTCGGGGACGCGACGCCGAAGGAGGGCTCCCAGTGGCTCTCCTCGAAGAGCCCGGGCAGTACGGAGCCGAGCGGCGGCTGCCCGTTGAAGAACCCCACCCCGCCGACGCAGACCGTCCGGTAGCCCTCGGCCGCGAGGGCGGAGACGAAGTCCGGTGTGTCGTGGACCCAGGTGCCGTCGGCGGTCGACTCGCTCCCCGCGAACCGGGCGGCGAACAGCCGGGGATGGGGCCCCTGCGCGGCGGGCGTCGGCAGGAAGCCGGCGAAGATCGCCTGGTGGGAGGCGTAGGTGAAGCTCCCCGGCGCGTGCCGCCGCTCCCAGACCCCGCCGGGCAGGTGCCGGGCCAGGTGCGGGATGCGGCCCTCGGCCGCCAGCTCGGCGGCCACGTCGTACCGGAGCGTGTCGAGGGTGACCAGGAGCAGGTCGTGGCTGCCGACGATCGCGTTCATGTCGGGCTGGTTCACGCGGTGCTCGTTCCTGTGGTGCTTGAGTCGCAAGGTGTACGGGGGAACAGCGCGGCCACCTGGGCCGCGTAGGTGTCGAGGCCCTCGGCCCCGCCGCCCGGCAGGCCCGTGAGCCGGGGCAGCAGGTCGCCGAAGGCGTTGACCTCGCCCACGGCGAAGCTGCGCCAGCCGGACGCGGGCAGCAGGTCGACGCCCACGCACCGGGTGCCGGGGAACGCGGCGGCGGCCCGCTCGCACACCTCCAGCGCGTCCGCCCACCGCGCCCCGGCGGCGGCGATCGCGGCCCGGGCCGCGTCCAGGTCGCCCCGGGCCCCGCCCAGGTGCAGATTGGTCAGGGGGGAGCGGCTGGTGCGGAGCACGGCGTGGGTGGCCCGCCCGTCGATCACCACCACCCGCAGGTCGGCGGCCCGCCCGTCCTGGACGGCCTTCGGCAGCCACCGCTCGACGTGCAGGCCGTCGGGGGCCAGGGCGTCCACGATCGCGGCGACCTCGCGCTCGCTCGTGTAGCGCCGCACCCGCAGGGAGTTGAACAGCCGCCCGGCCGGATCGCGCTCCACCGAGGTGGTGGCCCGGACCCGGCCCGCGCCGTTCGTCTCCACCGCGAGCACCCCCGAGGCGGAGGAGCCGTGCGCGAGCTTCACGAACACCCGGCGCATCCCCGCCCCGGCCGTCAGCGCCCGGACGTCCGCCCAGCCGCGCACGGCCGGCGCGGCGGCGCCGGAGGTCGGCGACGCGGGAACCGGCACGCCGGCCGCCCGCAGCCGGCCGTGGGTCAGCCGCTTGTCGAACAGGACCGGCAGCTCGGCCGGGTCGTCCACGAGGACCGCCCCCGCCTCCTCGACGCTCCGGGCGAGCTCCGCCACGGCGGCGGTGAACCGCGCGTACCAGCGGCCGGTGCCCTCGACCCGGGCCGGATCGTCCACCCCGCGCAGCAGCCGGTCGGCCTCCGGCTCCTCACCGGGCGAGTCCAGGCGCACGGTCTCGCCCGCCGCGAACCGGGCCCGGCCCCGCAGCGCGTCCGGCCAGGACACGACCCGCGCCCCGGGCAGCCCGGCGGACCGCAGCGCGTCCTGGAAGAACGCGACGCGGCGGCCCGCCGGAACGCCGACGACCACGGGGCGCGGGCCGGGGGTCATTCGGCGACCGCGACGTACCGGTGGACCTCGCCGTCGCCGTACTCCTCCGGCGTCTGCGCGTCGTCGAGGACCACGGTCACGCCGTGCGGGACGAGCGCGGCCCGCAGCCGCTCCCGCATCGGCTCCGAGAGGTAGTGGTGCGACAGGTCCAGGTACGCCAGGTGGGTCAGGGGCTGCCCATCGAGCAGGGCCGCCGCGCCCTCGTCGGTGAGCACGCCCATGGACAGGTCGAGCCGTTCGATCCGGGCGACGACGGGCGCGCCCGCCACGGCCGCGGCGATCGCGTCCTCGATCACGCTGTTGCGCAGGCCCAGGTGGCGCAGGGCGGGGAAGGACGTGCCGGCCAGCAGCGGCGCCAGGTCCTCGGGGGTGCTGTCGCCGCCGTACTCGTCGGTGCCGAGCCAGAGTTCCAGGTTCTCCAGGGCGGGCAGGTCGCTGCCGGCGATCCCGCGCACGACCTCGGCGCCCAGACCGCCGGCCTCCACCACCAGGGTCTCCAGGGCGGTGTGCCGGACCGGCGGGAAGACCAGGTCCGTGCCGCCGCGCACGCCCAGCTCGCGCAGCGCCGGGTAGGCGGCGAGCAGCGGCGTCACGTCGGACTGGACGATCCAGGAGATCTCGCAGTCCTCGAAGGTCATGTCGCCGAGGAAGAGCGCCTCCAGGCCGGTGAGCCGGTTGTTGGCGCCCATCAGGGCGGTCACGATGCCGGCGGACGAGGTCTCGTACGGCTCGTCCCAGCCGCCGACGACGAGCGCGCGCACCCGGGAGGCGTCGACCGCCTTCAGGAACCGCTCGAAGCGCGGGCCCCAGCGCTCGTCCCCGGGGTCGGAGTACGTCGGCGCGGAGATCCGCCAGGCGACCCCGGCCGCGTCGGGCAGCTCGACCGGCGCGGCCGCGTCCGGGAAGTCGAAGACGGGAAGGCCGTGGAACTCCTGCAGGTGGTGGCCGATGGTCATGACGGTGCTCCAGAGAACGGACGGCGCGGGTCGCTGAACCCCTGAGTTCTACCAAGCCGCGCCGACGGCCTTCCGCGCCGGGTGCCGTACGGGCGCGCGCCGGGCCGTTCCGTACGGGACCGGGTGCGCCGGGTTCGTTCCGCACCGGGTCGGGTGCGCCGTGCGGGTCGGGTGCGCCGTACGGGTCGGGACCGGGGCGGTTGTCAGTGGCGGCCCCTAGCGTCGTTCCCGTGACCGGCCGACCGCGCCGGACGGGGAGGGGACAGCCATGTACCGGCAGGGAGACGTGCTGATCGTGTCCGTCGACGAGACGGCCGTTCCGGAGCGCGCGAGGACGGCGGCGGGGGAGCCGAGGGACGCCCGGGGCCGTCTCGTCCTCGCCTTCGGCGAGGTCACCGGGCACGCCCACGCGATCCCCGGACCCGGCCGGCTCGTGCGGGAGCCGGGGCCCCACGGCCCCTTCCTGCTCGAACTGCCCGAGGGCGGCCGGGTGGTGCACGAGGAGCACGCCCCGATACCGCTGCCGAAGGGCTGGTACCGGGTGGTGCGCCAGCGGGAGTACGTGCCGGGCGCCTACCGGATCGTCGCCGACTGACACACCCGCACATCGACCGACCGATCCAGGTCACCAGAGGAATCCGGGGGACACCGAGACATGAACCGCACCACCGCACAGGACAAGTGGCGGGCCGTTGCCGCGGCCACCGGGCCCGCCGACCGCGCCGCCGCCGAGGCCGGCGTCCGGCTCGCCTACCGCACGGCGGGCCTCGCCGAGCCGCGCCGCGTCCTCTGGGCGGACTCGCCGCTCGCCGCCGTCGCGCTCCTGGACGGCCTGGCGGACCGGGGCCGTTCGGTACGGGAGGAGGTGCGCACGCGGCCGTGGGCCGAGGAGCGCCGCCGCCTCCACGACGCGCTCGGCCCGGCGGGCTGGGCCGCGCACTGGCAGGCGACGGGGGCGGCGCTCTGGGACCTCAACCGGGCCCTCGCCGACCGGATACGGGCCGTGGTGGCGCAGGCCCGCGAGGCGGCGGGTGAGAGGGGCGGAGGCCAGGACGGCGTCCGGCTCGTCCTGCTCGACGCCGTCCTCGGCCAGCACGACGCCGCCTGGCTCGCCGCCTTCGACGGGCACGGCGAGCGCCTGGCGGGGCTCGCCGCCGTCGCCGCGCACGCGGGCTGGTGGTGGCCGTACGAGGACGTGGCCGTGGTCTGCGAGCGGCCCGTCGAGCTCCACCGCGACGAGGCCGGGCGCCTCGACCGGGGCGACGGGCCGGCGCTCGCCTACCCCGACGGGTTCGCCCTCCACGCCTGGCGGGGCATGGCGGTCTCCGCCGCCTTCCTGGCCGGCCTCCCGGGCCTCACCCCCGAGCGGATCCGCGAGGAGGAGAACGCCGAACTGCGGCGCGTGATGCTGGAGCACTACGGCTACGACCGCTACCTCGCCGCCTCCGGGGCCCGGCACGAGCACCGCGACGAGACGGGCGTCCTGTGGCGGATCGGCCTGGACGACGACGAGGACGTGGCGATGGTCGAGGTCGTGAACTCCACGCCCGAACCGGACGGCACCCACCGCACGTACTGGCTGCGGGTGCCGCCCGCGACCCGGACCGCGCGGGAGGGCGTCGCCTGGACCTTCGGCCTCCGCCCCGAGGCGTACGAACCGCTCGTCCAGACCTGAGCCGCGTGCCCCGGTGGCGGTAACCGGCTGGTACGGACAGGGGAGACGGGGACGCCGGTCAGGAGTGGCGCACGGGGAGCGGCGGCGCCGGGTGCTGGGATGTGCCCGCCGGAGCCCCGGCATCCACATCCGAAGGGACCGCCTGTGACGACCCGCCGGCCACGCGCCGCCGCCCGCACCGCCCGTCTGCTCGCCGCCACCGCCGTACTCGGCGGCCTCCTCGCCGGCACCGCCGCCCCCGCCCTGGCCGCCGCGCCCGCCGGGACGCCCCTGCCCGCCGCCGCCCGTGAGGCCGCGCCCGCCACGGTCACCGTCGCCGGGCACGGACGCGCGGCCGCCGCGCCCGACCTGGCGATCCTGTCCATCGGGGTCGAGGCCGGCCGCGCGACGGCGAAGGAGGCGATGGCGGCGCAGAAGACCGCGGCCGAAGCCCTCCTCGCGGTGCTGTACAAGCAGGGGATCGCCGAGCGGGACATCCGCACCGACAGCCTCTCGCTGGCCCCGGTCTACACCCAGAGCGCCGAGGGGGAGAGCAGGGTGACCGGCTACCAGGCCGGCCAGGCCTTCTCCGTGAAGGTCCGCGACATCGACAGGACCGGGCAGGTCGTCGGCGCCGTCAACGACGCGACCCGGGACGCGGGCCGGATCAACGGCGTCGTGTTCGACGTGGCCGACCCGTCGGCGCTGCGGGCCAAGGCGCGGGAGGCCGCCTTCCGGGACGCGTACGACAAGGCGGCGCAGCACGCCCGGCTCAGCGGCCACCGGCTCGGCCGGCTCGTCTCGCTGAGCGAGGGCGAGTCCGTGCGCCCCGGTCCCGGCGGGGCCGCCCCCACCCTCTCCGCCGAGGACACGGGCGTCCCCACGGCCCCCGGTGAGATCGAGGAGCAGATCACGGTCTCGGCGGTCTTCGAACTGCTCTGACGGCTGCTCCGACGGGGCCCCGCCGACCGGCTCCGACGGATCAGGACCCCGCGGGGCCGCCCGCTCCCCTCACCCCCGGGCCTCCCCGCCCGGGAGGCCCAGTTCCCGGGCGAGGGCGGCGTCGGCCCAGCGGAGCATCGCGGTACGGGAGAGGGAGCCGGCGTAGGCGGTGGTCTGGACGGCGAGGCCGTCGAGGAAGGCGGTGAGCCGCCAGGCCGCCTCGGCCGGGTCAGGGCAGGAGAACTCCCCGGCGTCGGCCCCCTCCGCGATCACCCGGGTCAGCGCCGCCTTCCACTCCTGGTCGAGGGAGGCGGCGACCCGGCGCAGCTCCGGATCGCGCAGCGAGGCCGCCCAGCCCTCGATCCAGAGGCGCCAGCCCTTGGCCTGCCCGCTCGGGGCGTACCAGCGGACCGCCGATCGCAGCCGCCGCACCGCCGTGGTGCGCCGGCCGAGCAGCCGCCGCAGATGGGCGAGGTCGGCCTCGGCGGCGTGCGCGAAGGCGGCCGCGACCAGCTGCTCCTTGGAAGCGAAGTGATAGAGCACGAGCGCGTTGCTCACGCCGAGCGCCGAGGCCACGTCGGCGATCCGCACGGCCGCGACCCCGCGCGCCTCGATCTGCTCCACGGCGGCCCGCAGCAGCTCCTCCCGCCGCTCGGCCACGTTCAACCGCACTCTCGTCACGCCCGGCAGCCTACACAGCACATGACAAGAGCATGATCAAAGAAGGCTCCGGCGCGTACGCGCCCCCGCACCGTCCGTGGTCGCCGCCGCCCGCCGGGGCCGGCACCGCCCCGTCCCTCCGCTCACGGGCCGCCCATAATGGAACGACCCCAGAGATCAGGAGGTCCTGTGACCGGTACAGGCCCAGACCGTTCACCGGGGACCCGGCCGCGCGTGCCGCGCCCCGAGTCCTTCGGCGCGGAACCCGCCGGCGAGCGCCTCGCCCGCATCCGCCGCTCCCCGAACTTCAGGAACGGGATCTTTCAGAACCCCGAGGAGGCGCGACGGGGCCCGTCCGGCTCCGCCGTCGCGCTGGCCAAGGTCTACTTCGATAAGGAGGGCCGCGCGAGCAGGGCCCCCGCCGGCCCGATCCCCGTCCACCCCACCACCGTGGCCGACCTGGCACGCCCCCCGGCCACCGGCCTGCGCCTCACCTGGACGGGACACTCCGGCGTCCTCGCGGAGATCGACGGCCACCGCGTCCTGTTCGACCCGGTCTGGGGCGACCGCTGCTCCCCGTTTCCGTTCGCCGGCCCCAAGCGGCTCCACCCGGTGCCCGCCCCGCTCGCCGCGCTCGGCCCGGTCGACGCGGTCGTGATCTCGCACGACCACTACGACCACCTGGACCTGCCGACGATCAAGGAGCTCGCCACCACCGACACCCTCTTCGCGGTGCCGCTCGGCGTCGGCGCACACCTGGAGCACTGGGGCGTACCGGCCTCCCGGCTGCGGGAACTGGACTGGAACGAGTCGACGGAGATCGGCGACCTGCGCCTCACGGCCACCCCCGCCCGCCACTTCTGCGGCCGCGGCCTGCGCAACAAGCAGCACACCCTCTGGGCCTCCTGGGTCGCCGAGGGGCCCGAGCACCGGGTCTTCCACAGCGGCGACACCGGGTACTTCTCCGGCTTCCGGGACATCGGCGCGGACCACGGACCCTTCGACGCCACCATGATCCAGCTCGGCGCCTACTCGGAGTTCTGGGCCGACATACACATGACCCCCGCCGAAGGCCTGCGCGCCCATCTCGACCTCCAGGGCGGGCGCCCGCACGGCGTGCTGCTGCCGATCCACTGGGGCACCTTCAACCTCGCCCCGCACCCGTGGGCCGAGCCCGGGGAGTGGACGAGGGACGCGGCCGGGGAGGCGGGCCAGGCGGTGGCGTTCCCCCGCCCCGGCGAGCCGTTCGAACCCGCCGGGAGGCTGCCCTCCGACCCGTGGTGGCGCGGGATCTCCCGGCCCCTCGTCCGTCCGTGGCGCCGCACCCGGCCCGTCGGGACCGCGCCCGAGCCGCGCGGCGGCGACCTCGACCTCACGGGGGACCGCTGACGCCGTCCTGAGGGCCGGGCCCGTGGCGGGCCCGCCCCTCAGGAGCGGGGCCGGAACCCCAGCAGGCCGCTCACCTCGACCGAGAGCGGGAGAAGGACCCCGTAGTCGGCCGGGGGGACGCGGAACCCGTTCTCGCGGGCGGCGCGCAGGAAGTCCCCGGGAAGGGCGATCCGGTACCGCTCGACGTACTTCGCCAGGTCCGCACGCCAGACGAACGCGCCGTCGGTGAGCACGGACGAACCGCCCGGGACGCGGAACGCGCCGCCGATGACGTCGGTCGTGAGCTCGGTGACGTCGAGGAGCGGGTGGCCGGAGGCGAGGTAGTCGGCCAGTTCCCCGACCGGGTACCTCCCCCCGCCCGATTCGGGCGCGGGGACGGGCCCGCCCCAGGCCGCGTCGTAGTGCGCGTCCATCTCCCGGTAGAAGCCGATCGGCTTCACCCCGGCCTCCGGCGACGGGCGGGGAGGGCCGCCCGTGGCCGCCGCCGTCGATCCGCGGCACCCGGCACGTGCCGGGGCGGACTCAGAGCCACCACGACCATGACCGGGAGGTCCGTGTCGTGCTGGACCAGGCCGGCGGTCAGGGTCCGGCCGTCGAGAGCCCACCTCTTCAGCGCGACGAACTCGTCCTCGTCCCCGTCTTCGCCCCCGCCCTCGCCCTCGTCCCCGTCCCCGTCCTTCGCCGTTCGCCCGACCTCGGCGAGCCGGCCGGCGAAGGAGGAGCCCTCGATCTCGGGGAGGAAGCCGGCGAGGACCCGCTCCCCCTCCTCGTGGACGGCCTCCACGTCGTCGAAGTAGCCCGACTCGTCGACGTCCCGGATCCAGACGGCGAACGAGACGCTGACCACCCCGCCGCCGGACGTCCGGATCCAGGCCCCGACGCCGTCCTTGTCCCACGAGGTCTCCACGCCGTCACGGGGCCTGCCCCCGGGCGCCCATCCCCGGGCCGAGAACCGCGCCGCCGCCCCCTCGGCGGTCAGCGGGTCGAGGACCCCGAGCTCCTCCAGCATCGCGCCCACCGCAGTCATGGACCCCTTCCCTTCATGCCGTCGCCGGGCACGCGACGCGCCCCCGGCCGCCCGCCGGCGTGCGCCTCTGAGAACGCCCCGGACAGCGCTTCGTCCACGTGCGCGGCCCCATCCGCAGGACACCGTACGACGGCCCCCTCACCTCCGAGGCCCTCACTCCACGTGATGCGCCCCCGTGGCCGACGCCGTCGAGCGCGTGGATCCGGCCACCGGCACGAGCGCCGGCCGGAGGCCGGAGGGCGTCGTTCGCGGATGCGTACCGGCGGTGCCGGAGGGCGGTGCACCCTTGTGGAGCCGGACGGGTCCGCATCACCGCCGGGGGATTCCGGTCGGGAGCGATTTCCGTGGAGGGCGGAGGCGCGAGGACGCCTCCGCCCTCCTCCGCTCCCGCTCCCCGTCGATCACTCCGCGCCACGACGACGACTTTCGGCCGACCGTTCTCGGCCTGTTGTGCGAGGGGCGATACCAGACGGGGTCGCTCTACGGGTAAGTTTGCCAACTGCGCACCGCACATGAACGGTTGACGACTACAGTGTGTGGTTGATGATCATCGGTAGGCTCATCCCGCCCCCCGTAGACGACCCCGTAGACGACCCGTAGACGCCCGCTCCAGTCCGCCCCGGTAGAACACCCAGCACGCCCCCAGCACCCTCCCCGCAGTACGCCGACTCCTGGGCACGTACCAAGGACACTCATGTCTCAACTTCGCGCACCCTCCTCGCGTTCCGACCGACGCGAGGGAGGGCGGCACGGCCGGCCCGGCGCCCGCTCCGCCACCGGTAACGGCAGCAACCCCACGGCGCAGCCCCCCGCGCCGCTCCCCGCGGAAGCCCGCATACGTCCCCAACTCCTGCGCACCTCGGTCCTCCCCGCCGTCGCGGTGGCCCTCGGCGGCGCGGCGGCCGTCCTCTTCACCATCCGCTCCACCGGAGCCACCCCCACCCCCGGCCTCTGGGCCGCCCTCACCGGCGCCGCCGCCCTCACCGTCGCCTCCGTCGCGGCCGCCGCGCTCGGCGCCGACCGTGCCGCCAAGGCGGTCCTCGACCGCTGCAACGCCCTGCGCCGCACCAGCGCCCGCGGCCAGAGCGAACTGCGCGCGATCGTCGAACAACTGCGCAGGGGAGAGGGGATCCCGCCCCGGCCCGCCCCGCCGGCCGCGTCCGCCCCAGGTGACGAATTCGACCTCCTCACACAGGAACTGACGCGTTCTCACGAGGCCGCCGTGGCGGCCGTCGTGCAGGCGTCCCGGCTCTCCAGCAGCGTCGGGAACGAGCAGAAGGTCGAGGTCTTCGTCAACCTCGCCCGGCGCCTCCAGTCCCTGGTCCACCGCGAGATCCAGCTCCTGGACGAACTGGAGAACGAGGTCGAGGACCCGGAGCTGCTCAAGGGCCTGTTCCACGTCGACCACCTGGCCACCCGCATCCGCCGCCACGCCGAGAACCTCGCCGTGCTCGGCGGCGCCATCTCCCGCCGCCAGTGGTCGAACCCGGTCACCATGACCGAGGTGCTCCGCTCCTCCATCGCCGAGGTCGAGCAGTACCCGCGCGTGAAGCTCGTACCCCCGATCGACGGTACGCTGCGGGGCCATGCCGTGGCCGACGTCATCCACCTCCTCGCCGAACTCGTCGAGAACGCGACGCTGTTCTCCGCGCCGCACACCACGGTGCTGCTGCGCGCCCAGTACGTCACGGCGGGCCTCGCGATCGAGGTCGAGGACCGCGGCCTCGGCATGCCCGCCGCCGAGCAGAACAAGATGAACGCCCTGCTCGCCGACCCCGACCAGGTCAACGTCTCGCACCTGCTCCAGGACGGTCGCATCGGACTCTTCGTCGTCTCGGCCCTCGCCCGGCGGCACGGCATCGCCGTACGCCTCCAGTCCAACATCTACGGCGGAGTCCAGGCCGTGCTCGTCCTCCCGCAGGGCCTCCTCGGCGCCGACCCGGAGGGCCTCGCCCAGCACGAGCGCCAGACCGCCGCGACCGCCGGATCCTCGGCCATCCCGCCCGGCCAGGTGCAGCTGCAGCCCCAGCCCCCGGCCCAGCCCGCGGTCACGGCCCCGCAGCCCGCACCGGACCGGACCCCGGGCCACACCCCGGCCCACGCACCGGACCCGGGCCGGCACCCGGCTCCCGTACCGGCCGGGGCCCCGTCCCACCAGGTCCCGTCCCCCGCCGCCCCGTCCCACCCGCAGGCCCCCGCGCCCGCAGCGGCGAACGGAGCGTCCGTCCCGCACGCACCGGCGTCCGCGCCCTCCCCGGAGCGGGCCGACACCCGCCACGAGGAGGCCTCCGCCACCGGCTCGTACGCGTACCCCCGTACGACCGTGTCGACCGGCGGCTACGGGGACACCGGCCACGCCCCCGCGGCCCCGGACCGTCCGGCCGACACCGGGCACCCGGGCCCGCCGGCCTCCCTGGTCGCGCCGCTGCCCCCGGCACCCCCCGCCGAGGACAACGGCAGGCCCCTGCTCCCCAAGCGGCGCGCGCAGGAGCACCTCGTCCCGCAGCTGCGGGAGGAGCCCGCGGCCCGCAGGACCGAGGAGCACGCCCTGCACGACCCGGGTCTGATGGCCGCGTTCCAGCGCGGTATCGGCCTCGCCGAATCCCAGCCCGCCCCCCATGAGTCGCCGCGTCCCGGCGACGCCCACAAGGAGTAGATGCACCATGGCGAGCAATGCGCCGACCGGCCATTCCTCGGACCTCGACTGGCTGCTGAGCGGACTGGTCCAGCGGGTCCCGTACACCCGCAACGCCGTTCTGCTCTCCTCCGACGGCCTCGTCAAATCCGTCCACGGACTCGACCCCGACGCCGCCGACCACATGGCGGCGCTCGCCTCCGGCCTGTACTCGCTCGGCCGGAGCGCGGGTGCCCGCTTCGGCGACGGCGGCGAGGTCCGCCAGGTGGTCGTGGAGCTGGACTCCACCCTCCTGTTCGTCTCCACCGCCGGCTCCGGCACCTGCCTGGCCGTCCTCGCCGGGCGCGAGGCGGACGCCGCCGTCCTCGGCTACGAGATGGCGATGCTCGTGAAGAGCGTCCGGCCGTACCTGGTCACTCCCGCCCGGCAGGCCGCCGGCGCCCTCGGCGGCTTCGGGCAGTAACCGTGACGTCCCCTCAGGAAGGACCCTGGCTCGACGACGCGGCCGGCCGGCTCATCCGCCCGTACACCGTCAGCGGCGGCCGGACCAGGCCCACCACCGCCCTCGACCTGCTGTCGATGGTGATGGCGACCGGTTCGTCCCCCCAGGCGCACATGGGGCCCGAGCACAGCCTGGCCCTCGGGCTGTGCGACGGGCCCACCTCGGTGGCCGAGGTGGCGGCGCACTTGAGGCTCCCGGCCGTCGTCACCAAGGTCCTGCTCTCCGACCTCGTGGACTGCGGGGCGCTCACCGCCCGGGCGCCCCGGTTCCACGCCAACCCAACCGACCGTTCCTTGCTGGAGGCAGTGCTCGATGGCCTACGACAACGTCTCTGAGCGCCACGAGGGCTTCGCGGCCGACTCCTTCCCCACCGCGGTCAAGATCCTGGTGGCGGGCGGCTTCGGCGTGGGCAAGACGACCCTCGTGGGCGCCGTCAGCGAGATCGAACCGCTGAGCACCGAGGAGCTGCTGACCTCGGTCAGCGCGGCCACCGACAGTCTGGAGGGCGTGGAGTCCAAGACCACGACCACCGTCGCCATGGACTTCGGCCGCATCACGCTCGACAACAACCACGTGCTGTACCTCTTCGGCACCCCCGGCCAGGAGCGCTTCTGGTTCATGTGGGACGAGCTCTCCGAGGGAGCGCTCGGGGCGGTCGTCCTCGCCGACACCCGCAGGCTCCAGGAGTGCTTCGCCGCCGTCGACTTCTTCGAGCGGCGCGGGATCCGCTTCGTCGTCGCGATCAACGAGTTCGACGGCGCCCACCGCTACGAGCCGGACGAGGTGCGGGCCGCGCTCGACCTCGATCCGGAGGTCCCGGTCGTCCTCTGCGACGCCCGGATCTCCAGCTCCGGCATCAGCACCCTGCTGACCCTCGTCCAGTACCTGCTCACCACCATCCCGGACACCGTGCCGAGCTACGGAGCCACGCCATGACCTACGACCCGACCGGTCACCTCCTGCTGACCCCGAACGACAAGGACGCGCCGGCCCGGGTGCGGCGGCTGCGCGAACTCGGTCTCGGAGAGCGGCCGGAGCCGGTGTTCGACGACTTCGCGCACCGGCTCGCCGAGATGACCGGCGCCCCGTTCTCGATGGTCAACTTCATCGACGAGAACCGGCAGTTCTTCGCGGGCCTGCACACCCCCGAGGGCACCCACTCCGGCAGCGACCTGGGCGCCGCGGCCGCGGGCGGGGGCGGCGTCGGCCGCTTCATGGCCCGCGACCACGGCTACTGCCCGCACGTGGTGGTGCGGCGCAAGGCGCTCGTCCTGGAGGACGTCTGCGACTACCCGCGCTTCGCGGGCAACCCGGTCGTGGACGAGATCGGCATCCGCTCCTACATGGGCGCGCCGCTGATCGACCGCACCGGGGTCGCGCTCGGCACCATCTGCGTGGTCGACACCGACGTGCGCCCGTGGGGCCGGGCCGGCCTGGAGACGATCAAGGCGATGGCCGCGGAGCTGGTGGAGCAGATCCACCGCCGCGAGGACGGCACGCTCTGACCGCGGCCGCCCGACGACGGCCAGGGGTCCGGGGCCCGGTACGGCGACGGCCGTACCGGGCCCCGGACCTTCCGGAACCGATCACGGATCAGTGGATCAGGGGATCAGGGGATCGGCTGGTCAGCTGGTCAGCGGGTCAGGGGATCGGCTGGTCAGACGGGCAGCGGCTCCGGCTCCGGCGTGCGGACCAGCTCGGACAGCCGCTCCGACCAGCTGCCCTTGTCCTGGCCGAGGGCGACCTCGGCGAGACGCAGGAGCTGGATGTCGGAGGTCCCGGCGGGGGCGAAGATGTGGTGCGCGTCCCGGAGGTACCGCTCGATGGCCCGGTCCGTGAAGAGGCCGGCGGCGGCGTGGATCTCCATGGCGTTGCGACCGGAGTCGATCGCCGACTCGACGTTGACGAGCTTGGCGTTCATCAGCTCGGCGTCGCAGGAGAGGCCCTGGTCGAGCAGGTGCACAGCGTGGTACGCGGCAAGGCGGGCGGTCATCAGCCGGGACTGCATCTGGCCCAGCTTCAGCTTCACCGTGGGGAGGTTGTGGAGCGGCTTCCCGTAGCGGATGCGCTCGGAGGCGAAGCGGGTGGTCTCCTCCAGGATCGCCTGGTGGATGCCGAGGGAGACGGCGGTGAGGTTGGCCCGCCCGTACAGCACGCTGGAGGAGTACGCGACGGAGAGGCCGTCGCCCTCGTCACCGAGCCGGTTGGCGGCCGGCACCCGGCAGTTCTCGAAGATCAGCTCGCCGAAGCTGAAGCCGTGGAGGCCCATGGCCGTCTGCTGCGGACCGGTCCTGAAACCCGGTCGATCGGATTCGACCAGAAACGCACTGAGGCCTTTCGAGCCGGGACCGGTCCTGACCACGACGCCGTGCAGATCGCCCACGTGGCTGTTGCCGACGTAGACCTTGCTGCCGTTGAGGATGTAGTCGTCGCCGTCCCGGACCGCGCTGGCGCTCATGCCGAGGACGTGGCCGCCGGCGTCGGGCTCGGTGACCGCGATGGTCGGCAGGCACTCGCCGGCGGCGATCGCCGGGAGCCAGGTCTTGCGCTGCTCGTCGCTGCCGAAGTGGACGATCTTGGCGGTGCCCAGCTGGGAGGCCTGGACCATGGCGCCCATGGCGCCGCTGACCCGGGAGAGCTCCTCGATGATGATGGTCTTGGCCAGGTGGCCCGCGCCCATGCCGCCGTACTCGGGGCTGATCGTCGCGCCCAGCCAGCCCTGCTCGGCGATCATGCGGGACAGCTCGTGGTGGACGGTCCGGGAGGCCTCCATCTCGGCTATCCGCGGCCGGACCTCACGCTCCGCGAAGTCCCGGACCGTCTCCCTGAGCTCGCGATGCAGCCGGCTGGTGAAGTAGTTGTCCATGACGAGTTCCTCCCGCGAAACGCCTGACCGGCGGTTGTCCGGTCAGGTGGTGCATCGGCAGTGGTCCCGTCCCGAACAGGCCGACCTCCTCATGGTGTTGATCTTTCCGTGACGGATCAATAACGGAGCGAAGTTTGTCTGAAACAGGAGCGGTTGACGATCGGGGATGACTATGTTTCGGGTGGACTTGGCCTGCTCGGCCCGATCCGCCCTCCCTCGTCCGTGAGCATGTTTCTGCCACATGCCAGAGGCAACGAAGTTCCGGGCATATGGACGCGAGACCTCCGGCGTCACCATATGAGCCACCTCTGCCGCAGAAGAGCGGCATTCCGCCCCTCTCGCCCCTCCTGCTTCTCCCGCTCCTCCCGCCCCTCCTGTCGCTCCGGGGGCGGCACCCCGAGGCGGACGGCGGCGGTGTCACAAAGGGTGTCACGGAGGGTGATCGAAAGGCTCTCGGTGCGCGCCAGGTCGGGGCCCGGCAAAGGCGTTCGTGACCACCGGGGAAAGTGCGGTATTGTTCTCATGCGCGTTCGGCCGGGGGAAACCCCAGGTCAGACGGGCACCGGGACGTGGCGCAGCTTGGTAGCGCACTTGACTGGGGGTCAAGGGGTCGCAGGTTCAAATCCTGTCGTCCCGACTCGTGAGAGTCGTGGCCCGAGGGGCCGCTTCGGAGAGATCCGAAGCGGCCCCTCGGGCGTTTCGGCACCACCGCGCGCGGTCCGGCTCAGCGCAGGTGGGGCAGCAGCCGGTCCGGGGTCAGGGGCAGGTCGCGCAGGCGCACGCCGGTCGCGTGGTGGACGGCGTTGGCGATCGCCGCCGCCGTGCCGACGATGCCGATCTCTCCGATGCCCTTGCTGCCCATCGGATTGAGGTGGGGGTCGTGCTCCTCCACCCAGTGCGCCTCGATCGCCGGCACGTCGGCGCAGGCCGGCACGTGGTAGGAGGCCAGGTCGCGCTCCGTGTAGTCGCCGAAGGCGGGATCCATGGTGCTGTGCTCGGTCAGCGCCATGCCCAGGCCCATCGTCATCCCGCCGATGAACTGGGAGCGGGCCGTACGGGGGTTGAGGATCCGCCCCGCCGCGTAGACGCCGAGCAGCCGGCTCACCCGGACCTCGCCGGTGACGGTGTCGACGCGGACCTCCGCGAAGTGGGCGCCGAAGGCGTGGCGGGCGTACGGGGATTCCTGCCCCGTCTCCTCCTCGGTGTCGGCCTCGACGGTCACGCCCTCGGACGGCAGCGGGCCGGAGCGGCCGGCCAGCTCCTCGCGCAGGGCGGTGCAGGCCTTGTGCGCGGCCCAGCCCCAGGAGCCCGTGCCGGAGGAGCCGCCCGCCACGGGGGCGTCCGGCAGGACGCTGCTGCCCAGCTCGACCCGTACGGAATCGAGCGGGACGCCGAGGGCCTCGGCGGCGATCTGGGCCAGGACCGTCCGCGCACCCGTGCCGATGTCGGTGGCGTCGACCCGTACGGTGTACAGCCCGTCCGGCCCGGCGTGCGCCGACGCCTTGCACGGGCTCAGGAGGACGGGATAGGTGGCCGAGGCCACCCCCGTGCCCCACAGCAGGTCCCCGTCGCGGCGGACCCCCGGCCGGGGGTCGCGGCCCTCCCAGCCGAAGCGCCGCGCACCCTCGCGCAGACAGTCGGCGAGGCCCCGGCTGCTGAACGGCTTGCCGCTGTCCGGCTCCGCGTCGGGCTCGTTGCGCAGCCGCAGCTCCACCGGGTCGACGCCCACCGCCCCGGCCAGCTCGTCCATGGCCGACTCCAGGGCGTACATGCCGGACGCCTCGCCCGGAGCGCGCATCCACGACGGCGACGGCACGTCGAGGGCCACCACCCGGTGACCGGTGAAACTGTGCGGGGAGGTGTACATGGCGCGGGCCGGGACGGCGGCCTGCTCCACGAACTCCTTCACCGTCGACGTCTGGGTGACGACCTCGTGGGAGAGCGCGCTGATCACGCCCTCCTCGGACGCGCCGATCCGCACGCGCTGGACGGTGGGCGCGCGGTGGCCCACCACCGCCGCGAGCTCGCGGCGGGGCAGGACGAGCCGCACCGGACGGCCGGTGTGCCGGGAGGCCATCGAGGCGAGGACGCACGGGGGCCGGGGCGTGCCCTTCGAGCCGAAGCCGCCACCGACGAAGGCCGAGACGACCGTGACCCGCTCCGGGGGCAGCTCGAACAGGCCCGCCAGGACGTCCCGTACCGTCGACGCCCCCTGACTGGAGTCGTACACGGTCAGTCCGCCGTCCTCCCAGCGGGCCGTGGACGCGTGGGGCTCCATCGGATGGTTGTGCAGGGCGCTCATGGAGTACGTGGCGTCCACCCGCACCGGGGAGGCGGCGAAGGCCGGGGCGAAGTCGCCGCGCTCGCGCACCGCCGGATGGCCGCCGTTGGCCTCCTCCGGCGTGTAGAGGTCCGGGTGGTCGGCGCGCAGCAGGACGTCGTGGTCCTCCACGGCGTAGTCGACGTCGAGGACCTCGGCGGCCTCGCGCGCGATCTCCGGCGTGTCGGCGACGACCACGGCCACGTACCAGCCGCGGTGCGGGACCCGGTCGTCCTGGAGCAGCAGGAGCGTCGGGTCGTCCGCCTCGCCGAGCCGGGGCGCGTTCTCGTGGGTGAGCACGGCGCGCACGCCGGGGCGCTGCAGAACGGCTTCGGCGTGCACGGCGGTGACCCGGCCGCGGGCGACGGTGGCGGGCACGGGGCAGGCGTGGAGGCAGCCGGGCGGCGTCCGGTCGACGGCGTAGCGGGCCTCGCCCGTCACCTTCTGCCGGGCGTCGCGGCGGACGGCCCCCGTCGTCGGACGCACGAGCTGGCTGGTCATGGCGCGGTGCCTCCTGTGGTGATCATCCGGTGGTGTCGGTGCGGGACGCGAGGTCGTGCAGCACGCTCACGGCGAGGTTGCGGGCGAGGGGGACCTTGAAGCCGTTGTCGCGCAGCGGCTCGGCGGCGGCGAGTTCCGCGTCGGCGGCCCGCCGGTACGTCTCGGCGGTCGCCGGGGCGCCGCGCAGCACCTCCTCCGCCGCGTGGGCCCGCCAGGGCTTGTGCGCGAGACCGCCGAAGGCGAGGGCCGCATGCCCGATCCGCCCGTCCTCGACGGTCAGGACGGCGGCGACGGAGGCCAGCGCGAAGGCGTACGAGGCGCGGTCCCGGGCCTTGCGGTAGGCGCCGCGCGCGCCGGACGGGGGAGCGGGCAGCGTCACCCCGGTGATCAGCTCGCCGTCCTCGATGACGGTGTCCCGGTCCGGGCGGTCGCCGGGCAGCCGGTGGAACTCCGCGACCGGCACCGTCCGCTCGCCGGCCGGCCCGCGCAGCCGGACCTCCGCGTCCAGGGCGGCGAGGGCGACCGCCATGTCCGACGGGTGGGTGGCGACGCAGTGGGCGGAGTGGCCGAGCACCGCGAGGTCGCGGTGGACGCCCTCCCGGGCGGGGCAGCCCGAGCCGGGCGCGCGCTTGTTGCACGGCTTCGACGCGTCCTGGAAGTACGGGCAGCGGGTGCGCTGGAGCAGGTTGCCCCCGGTGGTGGCCGCGTTCCGCAGCTGCGGGGAGGCACCGGCCAGGAGGGCCTGCGAGAGGGCGGGGTAGCGGACGCGCACGAGCGGGTGGGCGGCCACGTCGCTGTTGCGCGCGGTCGCGCCGATGTGCAGGCCGCCCGCGGCGGTCTCCTCGACGGCGTCGAGCGGCAGCCCGTTGATGTCGATGAGCAGCGGGGGCCCCGCGACCCCCAGCTTCATCAGGTCCACGAGATTGGTCCCGCCCGCGAGGAACCGGGCGCCGGGCTGGGCGGCGAACCGGTCGATCGCCTCCTCGGTGCGCTCCGGCCGGACATAGGCGAAGGGCTTCACCGCGCGGCCTCCTCGATCGCGTCGACGATGTTCGGGTAGGCGCCGCAGCGGCAGATGTTCCCGCTCATGCGCTCGCGGATCTCCTCCGGAGTGAGGGACACCGGGCCGTCCGGTGACCGTTCCGGCGGCGTCACGTACGACGGCTGCCCGTCGGCCGCCTCGTGCAGCAGGGCGACGGCCGAGCAGATCTGCCCGGGGGTGCAGTAGCCGCACTGCAGGGCGTCCCGCGCGACGAACGCCTCCTGGACCGGGTGGAGCCGGTCGCCGTCGGAGAGCCCCTCGACGGTGGTGACGGACGCGCCCGCGCAGACGACGGCGAGCAGCAGGCAGCTGTTCACCCGCCGCCCGTCGAGCAGGACGGTGCAGGCCCCGCACTGCCCGTGGTCGCAGCCCTTCTTCGAACCGGTGAGGTCGAGGTGGTCGCGCAGCGCGTCCAGAAGGGTGGTGCGGTTGTCGACGGTGAGGGTACGGGCGGTGCCGTTGACCCGCAGGGTGAGGGTGGAAACGGCCTCGGGAGCACCTTCCGGGGTCTCACCCGCCGGTGCGGTCCGGTCCACGGGTTCCACGGGCCTTCCTCCTCGTCCTCGTCCTTGTCCTCGGCCTGCGGTCTCCTCCGACGGGCCGCCCCTCCGATGGTGAGCGAGGGGCGTCTGCCCCGCACGGGGGGAGACATGCGACTGGTTCTTCCGGGGACTCCCGGGGCCGGCGGCGGGCGACCCGGGCACGCGTGGGTGACACATCCGGGCGCGGCCGGCGGCGGGCCGCCACCCGGATTCCTCCCGAGCAGGCGGCCCGCCGACGTGGCGTTGTGGACGACGAGCAGGACCCGCCGTTCGACGGTGCGGCTCGTCCACCGGTGGGCTCCCTCCCCGACCGGCACGCGTATCGGCGGGGGCTCGACCGGCCCCACTCATGACCTCCTGGGCGAGCGGCGAGCGGCGAGCGCGGTGTCCTCGCGGACGGACACACCTTGACCGTCCCGGTCAGCAGGGCCTCCGCCACACGTCCAGTCCCGGTCTCTTCAGCATCGACGACAGGCGGAGGGAGCGGGACTCGGCGCAGAAAGCGGACGGGGACTCCTCGTACTCCACGTGGAAGACCGCCTTGCCCGCCGCGACGAAGGGTTCGAGCAGGCCGCACTCGTCGAACTGGGCGCACTCCTCGTTGACCGCGAAGTCGAAGTGGTCCACCAGGAGCGGGATCTGGTGGAGGTCGTTCTTCAGGCCCACCGCGAGGCCCCGCGCGTGGGCGATGTCCGCGATCATGCGGTTGTAGCGGAGCTGGTCGTCCGCCGTCAGGGGGAAGCCCGTGTCGTTGCCGTACCCCTCCACCAGGTCCGGTTCCACCGCGTCGAAGCCCTTGTCGCGGCACATGTCGAACCGGCGCTCCATCAGGGGGCGGAGCACGTCGAGGCGGCGGATGTCCAGCCAGCGTTCGCCGTGCCAGCCGTTGGGGCCGCCCAGGACGGATTCGGGGAAGGCGTCCCGGTCGGGGCGGTAGTCCTCCCAGGCGCCCACGTTGACGTAGCAGATCACCTTGCGCCCGTCCCGGTGCAGCCGGGCCACGTCGGCGGCGCTGTTCTCGAAGCCGTCGATGTCGTACACCGGCACGTCGACGGACGGGTCCACCCTGCCGTCGAGCTGCCACTGCCAGGCCAGGCCGGGGCGCGGCTGCCAGCGCGCTCCGGCGGGGCGGCGGGTGGGCGTGCGGTCCGGGGAGGGGTGGCCGGTCGTGGGACGGGCCGTGGTGCGGCTCGGCGCGGGTCCCGTCGCGGATCCGGGCGGGCGGGACGGGGTCGGGTCGTCGGGCGTGGGGGCGGGTGCGGGGGTCGTCGGCCGGACGGCCGTGGCGGGGCCCGAGGTCGTACGCCCGTCCCCTCCCGCGCCCCCGGCCGGCCCCTCCGCACCCCCCGAGCAGCCCGCGAGGACCGCCACGGCCAGGAGCGCGGCCGTCAGGGCCGCGCCCGGCCGCCGCCTCACCGGTCCGCCTCCGCCAGGGCCGGCGTCAGCCCCGCCCACGGGTTCGGCGGTTCGCCCGTCACCGGGCCGCAGACCCCCGCGCCCCGTTCGCGCGCGGTGCGCACGGCCAGCGGGACGAGCGGGGCGGGCACCCCGTACACCAGGTGGCAGAGGCGTTCGGACGGCAGCCGCGCCGTCCAGGACGGGCGGCTGAACGTCGAGACGTACGTCGACCAGTGCCCCTCGAAGGTGACCGTCAGGTCCGCGAGCCGCACGTAGCCGGGCGCGGGGTGCACCCCCGGATTGATGACCACGGGGGAGACGCCCTCCCTGCGCAGCGAGCGGACCGTGCGCCGGCAGGCCGGGAGGCCGTCGCGGCCCGCCGTCGTCTGGTCCAGGAAGCAGCCGTCCACCCCGTACCACTCCCGGTGCCGCAGCGCCTCCTCGGTGATGACGTCCGCACCGCGCATGCCGTAGTCCGTGTCCACGTAGCCGAGCAGCCGGGCCCCCGCCGACCGCAGCGCGCGGGCCGCGGCCACGAACGCCGGGTCCGGCGCGTCGCCGGGGCCGCTCGCCGGGTTGAGCACGACGGCGTACGTGTGCGCGGCCCCGGTGATCAGCCGGTGCCAGGCGTCCGGGTCCTCGGCCGGGTGGACGTACAGGGGGATCAGCAGGCTCACGGCGCCGCCACCCCGTCGGGCACGAAGGAGCGCGGCCGGGCCTCCCACAGCGCCGCCACCGACGCGTCGAGGGAGTGGGCCGGGGACCAGCCCAGGGCGGCGGCGGCCGCGGTGATGTCCGAGCACTGCCAGGACACCCGCGCGGACCGCTCCGAACCGACGCCGCCCCCGTCCCCGTCCCCGCCCGCCTCCACGATCCGGCCGCGGAAGCCCGCCGCGTCCGCGAGGCGCCGCACCAGCTCCCGCACGGGGACCGCCTCGCCGCCGCCGACGTTCAGGACGGGCGGCAGCGGACCGGGCGCGGTCACCGCCAGCTCCACCGCCCGCGCCACGTCCCGTACGTCCACGAAGTCGCGGTACGCGGAGAGGTCGCCGAGCCGCAGCTCACCCTCCGGGTCCCCGGGGTCCGCCGCCCCGGCCAGGAGCGCGGCCACCCGGCCCGGCAGGCCCGTGGCGGGCGCCCCCGCCCCCACCGGGTTCCCCACCCTCAGCACCACCGCGTCCAGGCCCGAGGCCGTCACCGCCACCGTGCCCGCCAGCTTGGTCGCGCCGTACGGACCCGCCGGGGCACACGGCTCCGACTCCGCCACCCGCAGGCCGGGCGCCCCCGGCCCGTACTCGGCGGCCGACCCCAGATGGACCAGACGGGCCCCGGGGGCGGCCTCGCGCACGGCCGCGCACAGGGCGGCGGGGCCCCGCGCGTTCACCTCCGCGAGCGTGACGGCGTCGCCGCCGGTCGCGCCCGCGCAGTTGACCACGGCGTCGGGCGCGGCCTTCGCGAGCGCCCCCGCCAGGAGGTACGGGCGGTCGGCGGCGAGGTCGACGGCGACGTCGGCCCCCGGGGAGCGGCCGCCGACGAGCACCCGCGCGCCCGGGAGGGCGCGCAGCCGCTCGGTGACGTGGCCGCCCAGGTATCCGCCGGCGCCGAGGACGAGGATGCGCATCGCTGTTCAGGCTCCCTTGAGCAGGAGGGACTTGCGGCTGGTGAACTCCGCGTTGGCCCGGTCGTAGTCGTCGGGACGGCCGATGTCCAGCCAGTAGCCGTCGAAGTCGTAGGCGTGCGGCGGGGTCTCGGCGGCGAGCAGGTCGAGCACCAGCTCGTCGAAGCCGAGGGGGAGCCCCGGGGTGTAGGCGTCGAGGGTCTTCCGGGAGACGCCGTACACCCCCATGGAGACCCGGTAGTCGATGCTGGGCTTCTCGGTGAAGGCGACCACCCGGCTGTCGTCGGTGGTCAGCACCCCGAAGTCGATGTGCACCTTGCGGGCGTACGTGGCGATGGTCAGCGGCGCGCCCGACACCTCGTGCCGGCGCAGCACGTCGGCATAGTCGAGGTCGGTGAGCACGTCGCCGTTCATGACCAGGAAGTGCTCCGGCAGCCGGTCGCGCAGGTTGAGCAGCGGACCCATCGTGCCGAGCGGGTTCTCCTCGGTGGCGTAGTCGATGCTCAGGCCCCACTGCGAACCGTCGCCCACATAGGCGCGGATGATCTCCCCGAGGTGCCCGATGGCGAGGGTGCAGTGGGTGAAGCCGGCCCGGGACAGCTGGCGCAGCACGATCTCCAGGATCGCGTGCTCGTCGCCGATGGGGACGAGCGGCTTGGGCAGCGCGGTGGTGTACGGCCGCAGCCGGACGCCCTTTCCACCGGCCAGGATCACAGCGTGCATGGCATACCTCCTGCGGGACGTGCCGGACGGGTCAGATGTTGTAGATGCCGGTCTTGTAGCGGGCCAGGTTCGCGGGGTCGGTGAACCACTCGGCGGTCCGCGCGAGACCCTCCTCCAGGGAGTGGTCCGGCTGCCAGCCGGTCGCCGCGGTCAGCCGGGAGGCGTCCGCGACCAGCCGCATCACCTCGGAGTCGGCCGGACGCAGCCGCGCCGGGTCCTCGCGGACGTCGAGCGGGGTGTCCATGACCTTGCCGATCAGCGCGACCAGGTCCCCGACGGAGATCTCCCCGCCCGTGCCCGCGTTGAGGGTGCGGCCCACGACGTCCTCCGCCGGGGCCGTGCCCACCGCGAGGAACGCCCGCGCGGTGTCCTTCACGTAGGTGAAGTCCCGGGTGGGGCGCAGGTCCCCGAGGGTGAGGGTGCGCTCCCCGGCCGCCACCTGGCCGATGACGGTGGGGATCACGGCCCGCATCGACTGCCGGGGGCCGAAGGTGTTGAACGGGCGGAGCGTCACCACGGGGGTGCCGAAGCTGGCGTGGTAGCTGTCCGCGAGCCGGTCGCCGCCGGCCTTCGAAGCTGCGTACGGGGACTGGGTGTTGATCGGGTGGTCCTCGGTGATCGGGACCGTCCGCGCCGTGCCGTACGTCTCGCTGGTCGAGGTGTGCACCAGGCGGGGCGTCCCCAGGGCGCGCACGGCTTCGAGGACGTTGAGGGTGCCGGTCACGTTGGTGTCCACGTAACTGTGCGGCGCCTGGTAGGAGTACGGGATCGCGATGAGCGCGGCCAGGTGGTACGCGCAGTCGGCGCCCTCCAGGAGGCCGCGCACCGAGCCCGGGTCGCGGACGTCGCCGAGCACGATCTCGACCTGGTCGAGGACGTCGGGGGAGAGGGTCTCCAGCCAGCCGTAGGAGGAGAACGAGTTGTACTGGGCCATCGCCCTGACCCGGTGGCCGGAGGCGACGAGCGCCTCCGTGAGGTGCGAGCCGATGAACCCTTCGGCCCCGGTGACGGCGGCGAGCGGTGCGGAGGTCAACTCTTCGGTCCTTTCGACGGATACGGACGGGGTGGTGGTCATGCGTGACGAGCGGAGGGCGGTCCGTCAGACGTGCGGGGACGGCCGGCCCAGGAGGGCGACGACACAGGCCGCCAGACAGACCGCGGCCGCGCCGCAGACCGGCGGCAGCACGGCGGACCCGCCGGGCGGGCCCGCCAGGGTGACGACCGAGGCGCCCGCGGCCGTCGCCAGGCAGACCACCGCCGGCGGCCAGGCCACGCCGAACGCCTGGAGCAGGAGGGCGCTCCACAGCACCGCCGCCAGGGACAGCAGCGCGACCGGCGCGGAGTCCAGGAGCAGCGCCGGGACCAGCAGGAGCAGCAGGTAGCAGAGGAGGCAGAGGGCCAGGACGCCGGAGGAGCGGAGCAGGAACGCCCGGGGCGTCGCGCTGGCGCGCAGCGCGGCGACCGACCAGCCCCGGTAGCGGTAGAGCAGCCACTCCGCCGGGCCCATGCTCAGCGTCAGGACGATCACCGCGTACGGGTCCTGCCGTCCCTCCAGCATCACGAGCACCGCCGCGGCGAGCCCGAACAGGCCGTACGGCACGGAGCCGCGCAGCCGGGGGCGCGGTCCCTCGGCGGCCGGGACGGCGAGGCCGGAGGCCAGGACCCGCAGGGCGACGGCGAGGGTGGCGAAGAGCGCGAGCAGCGGGAAGGTGAGCCGCAGCAGGGTGCCGGGCTCCCACCAGGGCAGGACGGCCGCACCGGCGATCAGCGGGCTGAGCGCGGCGAGCAGCAGCCGCTCCCGGCCGAGCACGAGCAGGACGCCCGCCGCCGCCAGGTACAGCGACTGGGCCGCCGCCGCCACGGTGACCGCGCCGCCCCCGGCGGGGATCGCGGCGAGGCCCGTGGCCGTGCACGCCCCGAGCAGGGACCCGGCGAGCAGCGTGCGCGACGCCTCCCGCCGGCCCGTGGTGAGCCGCAGGTGCGCCCGGTGCCCGAGCGCCTGCCCCCACGCCCAGGAGACGACGCCCGCCGTGACCAGGACGGGAGCGTGCTCGTCGATCCGCCACAGCGGGCCGGTGAGCAGGTACGCCAGGGCCGGAAGCGCGAACAGCACGCCGCGCAGCAGGCACCGCACGGTGTCCGGCCGCCACGGGTCCGGGGGCGCGGCCGGCTCGGGGAACGCCCGGGGCACCCGCTCGTACAGCGCCGCCGCGAGCGAGAACAGGGTGGGGTGGCCGTACCGCTCCTTGATCACGGAGGCCGAGAGGCCGTCCGCCTCCAGGAGCGCGGCCACCTCGTAGGGGTGGACGGCCGGGCCGACGCGGTCGGCGAGTTCGGCGGCGAGCGCGCTGACCGCCTCCTCGTCGGGGCCCTTCGAGGGGAGCCGGATCGCGAGCGTGGCGTCGTCCAGGAAGCGGCGGGGGCGCGGCACGGCGAGCCGGATGGCGAGCGTGTCCTGCTCGGCCCCGCCGGGTTCGAGGGATATCGGCCCGCTCATCCGGCGAGGCTCCCCGTGCCGCTGACCGCCGGGACGGGCAGGACGATCCGGGCCGGCTCCGGCCGCCGCTCCCCGGCGGCCAGTTCGTGGTAGATCGCGCGGAAGGTGTCGACGGTCTGCCGGAGGGTGAACCGCTCGATCACCCGCAGCCGGGCCGCCTCGCCCATCGCCCGGCGCCGGACGGGGTCGCAGAGGAGGGTCAGAGCGGCCTCCGCCATCGCGGCCGGGTCGCGCGGCGGCACCACGAGCCCGGTGTCGCCGACGGCCTCCCGGACCCCGCCGACATCGGTGGAGACGGTCGCGCGCCCGCACGACATCGCCTCGATCAGGGTGAACGGGAAGCCCTCGCTGATGCTGGACAGCATCACGACGTTGCCGGCCGCGTAGGCGTCCTTGATGTCGTCGACGCGTCCCTCGAAGGTCACGGCGTCCGCGTGGCCGAGCTCGGCCGCCAGCGCCTCGCAGCGCTCCCGGTAGGCCTCGCCGCCCCGGGGCGTGCCGCCGAAGAGCCGCAGCCGGACGGCGGGCATCCGCTCCCGGACCAGGGCGAGGGAACGTATCAGCGTCTCCAGGTCCTTGATCGGGTCGACGCGCCCGGCCCAGCTGAGGGTGGGGGCGTCCGGCTCGGGCCCGGCGGGCGGGAAGGCGGCGGGGTCGACGCCGTTGTAGACGGTGCGGATCGACTCGGGGTCGGCGCCGCCCTCCTCCTCCCACAGGCGGTTGTAGCGGTTGCCCGGGGTGATCAGGGCCGCCTTGCGGTAGCTCTCCTCCGCGAGCAGCCGGAAGAAGCCCAGGACCACGGCCTTCACCGGCCAGCGGTAGGGGGCGGTGCGGTAACCGAGGTAGCGCTCGCGCAGGTAGACGCCGTGCTCGGTGAGCAGCAGCGGCACCCCGTTCCGCTCCAGGGCCGCGAGGCCCGGCAGGACGGCCACCCCGCCGCTGACGGCGTGCGCGACGCCCTCCGCGGGCGGCGGCGCCGACAGCGGTCGCAGCGCGTGCTCCAGCAGGGCCGTGGCGGTGATCGCGTCGTGCAGGGTCGGCCGGGCCTCCCGCACGGCGAGCCCCGGCCGCCGCCACACGGAGGTGAGCACCGAGATCGCCGCGTCGCTCCGCAGGAAGGGACTGAGCCGTCCGTCCCCGGCGGCGTGCGCGAGGGCGTACAGGGCGGGTCCGAAACCGGCCTCGGCGCCCGGGTCGAGCAGGGCCGCCGTGAACTTCTCGTAGGCGTCGGCGAGTTGCCGGGCCGCCCTGCCCCGGGGCGGCCGGCCGTCCGGCGCCGGGCCCCACATGGGGACGGACAGGACGCGGGAGACGTGGGGCGGCAGGTTCCAGGCGAGCGGCTCGCGGCCGGAGCCGGTGACGGCGAGGACGTCGAAGTCGACGTCCGGCATGCCGGTGACGAGCTGGTCGCACCAGACGCTGACGCCCCCGTGGCTGTGGGGGTAGGTGCCTTCGGTCAGAAGGGTGACGCGCGGGGCGCCGGAGCGCCGCGCACCGCGGTGAACGTGCATGGGTGTGAGCTCCACGGCCGTGGTGGGAGTGGTCGTGCCGGCCCCGGCCGCCGGTGGGCGGCCGGGACCTCGCCGCCCGTACGGGGGCGGCGCCGGTGGTACGGCGGTCAGCCGTTCGCGCCGGGGGCGACCGGCTCGGCCACGCCCGCGGGGACCCGGGCGGCCGGGGCGGGGGCCACGACCCGGGCCGGGGCGGGACGGTCCGCCCGCAGGGCCTCGGCGTGGGGCAGCTCCAGGTCCAGCGACGCGCCCGCGAGGGACGTCCAGCCGGAGCGCCCGCCCGCGTACGCCTCGCCGAAGGCGGAGCCGGACCGCAGGGTGCCCTCGGGCACGGTCACCGGGACCGCGGTGCCGCTCGGGGCCTCGACGGTCACCGTGTCACCGATGCGGTACGCCGTGACCTGGCCGTTCTGGACGGCCGTGCGCCAGGCGGAGCGGCGCTGGAGCTCCCGTCCGATGTCCTTCATCCGCAGGTTCACCACCGGGGTGCTCGGGGCGAACAGCGCGTCGTAGGCGTCGAGGACGCCGTCCAGGACCGGGTAGGCGATGCGGTCCTCGGCCAGGTTCGACTGGTGGATGAAGTGCGGCTTGGGGTCGTTGGCCAGGACGTGGCCCAGGGCGATCTGCCGCTCCAGGGGCACGATGTGGTCCGCGTAGCCGGTGGCCGGGTCGAGCGGGGCGGCCAGGCAGGTGGTGGTGGCCGGGTTGTCCTCGCAGATCCCGCTGCCGCCCTGCGCGCGGCTGGTGTAGATCCAGTTGTACTCGTCGACCTGCTCGGCCGCCCGGCCCGCGTTGTAGAAGACGTTCATCGGGTGGCGGGGGACGGTCGTGGCCGTGCCGACCTGGCGCTGGCCGGGCTCGCGGGAGTTGTCCGATGCCAGCCAGCCGATGCCGTTGTCGCCGAGGGCCGGTCCCAGGTGGGGGTTGTCGGTGTTCTGCTGGGGGAGGACGCGGAGTCCGGAGTGTTCGCCGGTGACCAGCTCGTCGTTCTCCAGCGGCAGTCCGGCGGTCTGGCCCCACACGCGGTTGAGCGCGATTTCGTCGGAGACGTCCTGCCGGGAGACCCACTTGACGGAGCCGTTCGGGTGGGTGGCGCACTGCCACGGCACCACGCTCGTGTTCTGCTCGCAGCCGAGGAAGGCGTGCGTGTAGGTGTGGTTGATCCAGCGGAAGTCGTTCCGCTTCGCGACGAACCGGTCGGCCAGCGGGTCCGCGCCGTTGTTGTCCGCACGGAAGTCGACGGTGCCGGCGGCGTTGTAGGCCATGTCCAGGGTGAAGCCGCGCGCGGTCTGCCAGGCGGCGGCGTGGTCCACGTCGGCCGCCGTCATCCGGATCGGGTCCGGCACCGCGTTCGGGTCGGTGCAGTCCACGTCGCCGGGCGTGCAGTTGAGCGTGGAGTTCCAGCGGTCGTCCGCCGCGAACACGTCGTCGACGTGGACGGCGAAGTAGTTCCGGGAGGAGCCCAGGTGCGTCCCGCCGGTCATCCAGTCCACGATGCCGCGGGCCAGGAGGCGGAACTGCTGCTGGTACCGGTTGTAGACGAAGGTGACGACCAGCTCGCGGCGCCCGTCGTGCCGGTACTCGCCGACCAGGGACCCGCGCTCGGTCGTCCCGGGTATCGCGGCGTCGACGTAGGAGGTGAAGTCGGCGCCCGCCACCGGTGTCGACAGGTAGGCGTAGCTCTCGCCGACGGTCGGCGAGTTGTCCTCGAACGGCACGGCCCCTTCGAGGTAGCCGAACGGGCCCGAGAGCCCGGCCGCGGTGGTCTGGGCCTGCACCCCGTCGAGGCTTCCCGCGTACCCACCGAGGACGGCGTACTGGAGTCCGACCTCGGGCCGGGCGTAGGTGTACGCGTCGACCTGCGGGATGTCGTAGGCCCGCTCGTAGTCCGCGAGCGCGGTCATCTCGGCGGAGCCGGCCGGGAACGGGTTGTCGTTGGGCAGGACGACGGCCTGGAACTTGGCCCGGTTCCGGTTGCCCACGGTGTCCGCGAGGTAGCCGGCGTCGATGACGGGCCGGTCGGCGCGGTTGAGGTCGACCTTCGTGTACGGCGTTCCCGCCGCGTCCAGTTCGGCGGCGATGGCCTCGGTGGCCGGGCCGCCGTCGGTCACGACGAGGACCCGCAGGTCGATGCGCGGTTCCGGTTCGGCGGCCTGCGCCGGGGCGCCCGGCAGGGCGAGGGCGGCGACGAGCGCGCCCGTGGTGAGCAGGGTGGTGCCTGTGAGCCGCTTCATGCGGTGGTGTCCCCTCCCGGAGCAGGGGTGGGTACGGCTCCGAGGAGCGGACGCACCCCCTCGTGGACGCCGGCATCCCCCTCGAAGGCCGGTCGTCCACGCATCCGTCGCGTCAAATGGTGAGGTATCTGTGGAGCTTTTGTGGTTCCGTCGCGAAACGTGACGGAAAAACGCGGGCGTCCGGAGTGGTGGTTCCGGTGTGACGATCGGACCGGAGTCCGCCCCGGAACCCGGCCGCCCCTCCCGCCCGGGGCTCGATGTCCAGGTGGGAGGGGGAGGAGGGGCTGCGGTGGACCGGGTGGCCGCCGGGGCGGCCGCCATTGGTGTGGACCGGTGGGCCGGTCGGGGTGTGGTCTGTTTCCGGACGCGCCCCGGACCGGCCGGCGGACCGTCAGGCGCAGAGGACGCGGGTCTCGGGCGTGTAGACCGGACCGCCGCTGGTGCTGGAGCTGTCGCTGAACTCGGCGTAGAAGTACGAGTAGAAGCCGATGTTGCCGTTGCAGCCGGAGTCGGCGGCGACCTGGAGCGTCAGGGTCACGGTCCTGCTCTGGCCGGGCGGGACGGTGGCCCCGTAGTTGGTGCCGAGGTTGGCCGGGCCGGTGCCGGCGCAGGGGGTGCTGCCGCCCGGACCGGCGAGCGAGCAGCCGGTGAAGGAGTACTTCAGGTCCGGGCGCTGGGTGGTGAGCCAGGTGGGGTCGATCGTCTGGTAGACGAACCAGATGTCGTAGGAGTTGTTGTTCGTCAGCGTCACGGACAGGTTCACCGTGCCGCCGGGGGTGGTCGTGGCGGCGTCGGTGCTGAACGTCAGCGCGGCGGGCGGGGCCGACGCGGCCGCGTTCGCGGCCGGGGCCAGGCCGAACGCGACGAGGAGGAGGGCGAGGACGGCGGTGAGACCCAGGCGTCTCGTGAGGTGGGATCGCATGGCCCGGGAGGCTAGGGACGGTCGCGCCCCGGCGTCTGCCCCCGCGTGGGCGCCCCGGGCGGCCGGCGGCCGAAAGTGCGCTTCCCGTGAAGGAGCTGCGGGGGAGGCGTGACGGACGGCGTCCGGTCGCATCCCCGCACGCCGCGGCGGGTGCGGCCCCGCGCCGCCGGCCGCCCCCGTCCCCTGCGCGCCGCCACGGCAGGGGCCGCGCCATTGGCGCGTACGCGGCAGTTCCCCGTGCCCGGCGGCCGCGCCGCACCGGCCGGACAGCGGGCACTCCCGGCCAGAAGGCCGACTTTCGGTCCTCGCCGCCGGGACCTTCGTCCCGAGAAGAAGAGCCCTACGTCCCGCCCGTTCGATGAAACCTTCTCGCCGCTCCCACCGTCCTCTCACCCGGGAGAAAGACCTGATGGACTACGGGGAGTGGGCGATTCCATGCGGCGCAACAAGTACACGGCGCACATAGCCGTGGTCGCCTCCGCGGTCGGGCTCAGCCTGGCGGTGTGGGCGGCCGGTGCGGTGACGCAGTCGGAGGCGGAGGCCGATGCGGGGAGCGGGCGGGTAACGACCGGGCGGTCGCCGGCCGCCGACGCCGCGGGGCCCGTCCAGGCGCCGCCGAAGAAGATGCCCGAGGGCATCGCGCACGCCGCCGAGGCGGGCGGCACGGCGGTGAACATCACCATCGACGACGGGCCCGACCCGCGCTGGACGCCCCAGATGCTGGACATCCTGGAGCAGCACGGCGTCAAGGCCGTCTTCTGCATGGTGGGACCCGAGGCGAAGCGCCACCCCGACCTGGTCAAGAAGGTCGTCGCGGCCGGGCACCGGCTCTGCGACCACACCATCTCCCACGACACCTCGATGGACAAGAAGTCCGTCGCGTACCAGAAGCAGCAGATCCTGGACGCGAAGAAGATGATCGAGGACGCGGCCGGGGGCGCGAAGGTCGAGTACTACCGGGCGCCCGGCGGCGCCTTCACCCCGGACAGCCGGCGGATCGCCGCCGCGGCGGGCATGCGGCCGCTCGGCTGGAACGTGGACACGAAGGACTTCGAACTGCCCGGCACGGCCGCGATCGTGAACACCGTCAAGACCGAGCTGTCCAACGGGCCGACCATCCTCTTCCACGACGGCGGCGGCGACCGCGCCCAGACCGTCGCGGCCCTGCGGCAGGTGCTGCCGTGGCTCAAGCAGCAGGGGCGCACCTTCAGCTTCCCGGTGCGGACGGCTCCCTGAGGCCGGAGCCGGTCCCGCCGGAGCCCCGGAAACGCGAGGAGGACCGCCCGGCCGGTGCCGGGCGGTCCTTCCGCTGTTCGGGCCGTCCTCCAGAGCGCGGTACGGCGGCCCGAGCGTTGCAGGAGGTGCGAGCCTAGGAGTGGTCGCGCTTGAGGGAGTCGCGGACGCCCTCGACCTTCCCCTGGGCCTTCTCGCCCACCTCGCGGGCCTGGCCCTTCATCTGGTCCGCCTGGCCCTCGCTCTTCAGGCGCTCGTTGCCGGTCGCCTTGCCGGCGGCCTCCTTGAGCTTGCCCTTGGCCTTGTCCATGTGGCTCTCACCCATGACTGATACGCCCCTTTTCTGGTCGACTGGGGTACTTCGGTCACGTTAAGCGGGTTCCCGGAATCCCGCGCGCCAACCGTCCGATTCCGATCCCGGCGCACGCACCCCGGCCCCGGGCGAAAACCGCATGCACGTGCGTGCCGAAGAGCGGCAGTATGCCGGAATGGACCACACCCTCGAACATCTGGTCGTCCGGCACACCCGTCGCCTCCCCGTCCCGGCCGGCCCCGCCGGAGACGGCGCCGCGGCGGCCCGGCAGCTCGACGCCGCCCTGATGTCCGTGGGATTCAAACTCTCGGCCGACCTCCTCGCAGCCCTCTCCGGCCTCGCCGGGGAGACGGTCCGCGCGACCGCCGCCCGTGCCCTGGACGCCGTCCGGGAACTGGTCGGAGACCACGTCCGGCACAACCCCTGCTTCAAGGACTTCCCGGCCGGCGTGCCCGACACCCGCGACTTCTGGGCGCAGTGCCTCGCCGAGGCGCTCGCCGACCCCTCCGCGCGCAGGACCGTGGCCGAGCGGCTGCGCACCGGCGTCCTGAACCTGCTCGACCTGCCGTCGTACGGCACGTACCGGCACACCTACGAGGAGATGCTCGCCGCCCACGACGAGCTGATCGCCGCCGCGGGCGACCGCCTGACCGTCCTGCACCCCGGCCGGCCGCTCGACGAGGAGGTCACCGCCCTCTACCTGTCCCTGGCCGGAACCACCACCCCGCTCGGCGACGACCACCTGCGCGACCTCGCGCTCCTCGCCGGACACCGCGCCGACGGGCCCCAGCCCGAGGAGATCCCGGTCAGGGAGGTCCGCACCGTCGTCAACCGGGCCCGCCTCGCGGCCGGCGCCGACCCGCTCCTGGACACCGTCACCGACGTGCTCCGCCTGGCCTGCGCGCTCGCCGGCGGCGACGTCACCCTGCGGGAACCGACCCGCTTCCGCGCCCTGTCCCGGCCGGTCCGCCGCGCCCTGCTCGGCGGCCTGGACGCCGTCGTCGCCGCGAGCCCCGCCAAGCTCGCCGACGTCCCCGCGCACCGCGAGGCCTGGAAGCGCCTGGGCGAGCGGCTGCACCCGCACGAGTACCCCCGGTGGCCGCACGCCGCCGAGGTCTTCGCCGTCGCCCGCGGCGAGAAGGCGGCCCCCTCCTTCGACAGCCGGGTGGAGGCGCTGCTCGGCCGGGGCGACGTCACCGGCGCGGCCGAACTCCTGACCTCGGCCCCCGGCCGGCTCCTGCGCGCCCTGGACCGGCTCCTGCGCACGGCGGAGGGCCCCGGGGAGCTGGAGGCCGTCGTCACCGCGTGCGAGCGGGTCCTCCCCCAGGTGTCCGGCCGCGTCGTCCTCTCCCTCCGCGAGCACGTCCGGAACCGGACGGACGAGGGCGGGAAGCGCCGGATCTTCGTCAACCGGTTCGGCGGCGCCTGGACCACCGCCGACACCAGGCCCCCGCTGCCGGCCGCCGTGCGCGAGCGCCTGTGCGCCGCCCTCGACGCCGAGACCCGGCGCCGGCTCCCCGCCCCGGGCCGGCTGCTCGTCGACCCCGCCGTCCTGGACGTGGCGCTCCCGCTCAGCGGCCGGGCCACCGCAGACGGCCTCGGCGTCCTGCCGCGCGGCTCCGTCTCACCGGTGGAGGGCGAACTGCTGCGCTTCTTCACGTACTGGAAGCAGACGGCCCGCACCACCGACTACGATCTCTCGGCCCTCGTCCTGGACGCCGACCACCGGACCGTCACCTGGCTCTCGTACACCGCCCTCGCCGACGTCGAGGGCGCCCACTCGGGCGACATCACCGACGCCCCCGAGGGCGCCTCGGAATTCATCGACCTGCGGCTCGGCGCCGTGCGCGGCACCTACGTCGTCCCGCAGGTGAACATCTACGCCGGCGAGGGCTTCGAGGAGGTCGAGGAGTCGTTCTTCGGCTTCATGCTGCGCGACGCCGAGCAGAAGGGGCGCCCGTTCGAGCCGCGCACCGTCCGCATGAAGTCGGACCTGCGCGGCCCCGGCCGGGTCGCGCTGCCGCTCGCGTTCGAACGGGACGACGACGGCCACTGGCACGCGCGCTGGCTGCACCTGTACCTCAAGGGCCGCCCGTCGGCGAACAGCGTCGAGGAGAACCGGGCGTCGGTCGCGGTCCTGCTCCGGGAGCTGCTCGCCCGTACCCCGCTGACGGTCCGCCACCTCGTGGACCTGATGGCGCGGGACGCCGTGGCGACGACCGTGTGGGACGGTGCGACGCCCGTGCCGGACGGCCCCGTCACGTACATCGGTCTGGAACGCCCCGCCGGACTGCCTCCGGGCGCCCGCGTGTTCACCCCGGAAAACCTGCGCGACCTGATCCCCGCCTGAGTGCTACGGTCGTCCCGGGCGAGGCCATGAAGGGGCTTCCTTCTCATCTTCCATGAACCAGTCCCTTCGCTTTCCTCGCCCCTCGACTTCCACGGCGGACCCCCGTTCGAGCGGTGGGAACGGGGTCGGCCGTGTCCGCCGCCGGGCCGGACGCGTTGGTGAGGGCATGACCTCAGCACGACGCATCTCCTCCGTCCTCGCCGTCGCCGCCGCCTTCTCGTGCCTGGGCGCGTCCGCGGCGAGCGCCGCCCCCGCCGCCGGTCCGCTCGGGCCGCCGATCAACCCGGTCACCGAGCTCGACTCCCTCGCGGCGACCGGCCTCCCCGAGGACCAGGCCGCCCAGCTCCCCGGCATCTCCGAGCAGCTGGGCGGGCTCGACCGGATCCACGACCTCCAGCAGCTCCACCAGCTCACCGACCTGGCCGCCCCGGTCACCGGCGTGCTCCCCGCCGTCTCCGTCTGACCCGTCCCGATCCGCTCGTCCCCGGGCCGGCGACGGCCCGGGGCTCACCAGCCGAAGCGCCGGTTCACCAGCGTCGCGAACTCCTCGAAGGACAGCACGCGGTCGCCGTTCACGTCGGCCTCGTCGAACAGGGCCGACGAGTCGTCGTCGGTCCCCACGCCCCAGAAGGGGATCACGCCCCGCGCGGCCAGCGTGGGGCCCTTGGACCGCAGGGCGTCGATGACCTCCGTACGGGTCAGGGTGCCGTCCCGGTCGAGGTCGAGCGCGTCGAAGAGGGTCCGGGCCTTGTCGCTCATGGGATGTCCTGGCTCCTGGGTCGGTGGCCGCCGGGCGGCGGCGGGTCCTGTCCGGAAGGACGCGACGCGGCCGCCACGGGTTGCTCCGGCTCCCGGAGGCCGCGGAAAACACGTGGACCACGGAGACGTTTGCGCGGAATACTCCCGTTCCCCACCTTCAGCACGACAGAAAGGGGGTTGGGCATGGGATCACCTGAAACGCGCGAAGGATTACCGTCCAAGGGTTCGACGCTCCTCGCGCTGCGCCACTACGGACGGGAACTGCTCCGTCTGCGATGGCTGACCGCGCCGGCCATGCTGCTGCCCGCACTCGGCAACATCGGCGTCTTCTACATCGCGCCGCTCGTCGTCGCCAAGCTCGTCGGACAGGTCGCCGGGGACGACACCGCCGCCGGCGCCGAGGGCATCGGCGCACACCTCCCGTACGTCCTCGGGTTCGCCGGGGTGCTGCTGCTCGGCGAGGCGCTGTGGCGCGTCGGACTGCACTGTCTGCACCGCGTGGAAGCCCGGGGAATCGAGCACCTGTACGTCGTCGGCATGGACGAACTGTTCGCCAAGGACTCCTCGTTCTTCCACGACAACTTCGCCGGCTCGCTGACCAAGCGGGTCCTCAGCTTCGCCTCCCGCTTCGAGGTCTTCGTCGACACGCTGACCTTCTCGGTCATGGGCAACGTCGTGCCGCTGCTCTTCGCCTCGGTGGTGCTCTGGCAGTACGACCCGCTGCTCGTCGTCGGCCTCCTGGCGCTGATCGCCTTCACGGGCGTGTGCGTCGCCCCGCTGGTCCGGCGCCGCCAGGCGCTCGTCGCCCGGCGCGAACAGGCCATCGCCCGGGTGTCGGGCCACGTCGCCGACAGCCTGACGAACATGGACACGGTCCGGGCGTTCGCCGCCGAGGACCGGGAGGCCGCCGAGCACCGCTCCCGCGTCGCGGAGTCGCGGCGGCTCACCCTGCGGTCCTGGGACTACGGCAATCTGCGCATCGACACCCTGGTCGCTCCGATGTCCGTCCTGACGAACGTCCTCGGGCTCGTCCTCGCCGTCACCCTCGGCGGGGGAGAGCACGGCGTGGAGGCCGTCATCGTGGCCTTCACCTACTACTCCAACGCCACCCGGATCATGTTCGAGTTCAACCAGATCTACCGGCGCATGGAGAGCGCGATGACGGAGGCGGGGCAGTTCACCGAACTGCTCCTCGAACCGCCCACCGTGCTCGACCCGGAGGTCCCGGAGCCGCTGGCACCCCGGGGGGCGGGCGTCCGCTTCGAGAAGGTCACCTTCGCCCACGCGGGCGCGAAGCCCCTCTTCGAAGGGCTCGACCTGGACGTGCCCGGCGGGACGAAGGTCGGCTTCGTCGGCAGGTCCGGCGGCGGGAAGACCACCCTCACCCGGCTGCTGCTGCGGATGGCGGACGTCGACGGGGGCCGGATCCTCATCGGCGGGCAGGACATCAGCCGGCTGCGCCAGGCCGACCTGCGCAGCATGATCGCCTACGTGCCGCAGGACCCGGCGATGTTCCACCGGAGCCTGCGGGACAACATCGCCTTCGCCCGGCCGGACGCCACCGAGGCCGAGATCCGGCGCGCGGCCGAGGCGGCCCACGTCACGGAGTTCACCGACGCGCTCCCCGACGGCTTCGACACCATGGTGGGCGAGCGGGGCGTGAAGCTCTCCGGGGGCCAGCGCCAGCGGGTCGCCCTCGCCCGGGCGATCCTGCGCGACGCCCCGGTCCTCCTTCTCGACGAGGCCACCAGCGCCCTGGACTCCGAGAGCGAGGTCCTCGTCCAGGAGGCGTTGTGGCGCCTCATGGAGGGGCGGACCGCGCTCGTCGTCGCCCACCGGTTGAGCACGGTGGCCGGGATGGACCGGCTCGTGGTCCTCGACCGGGGCCGGATCGTGGAGCAGGGGACGCACCAGGCGCTGCTCGACGCGGACGGCGCCTACGCCAAGCTGTGGCAGCACCAGTCGGGCGGCTTCCTCGACGACACCGGGGACGACACCGGGAATGACATCCGGGGCGATGTCCGGGGTGGCGCCCGGAAGGGGGCCGACCTGCGTCGATGAAGGGCCGCCGGGCCGGTCCGGGAGGGTTTTCCACAGGCTGTCGGGAGCCGGGCGGGCCGGGTTGTCCACAGGTTGCGGCGGACGGGACCGGGGTGTCGGCGCGGACGGATACGCTTCACGAATGGTCCTCTCCGACGCTTCCCCAGAGATCTCCGAGCCCGCCCGGGTGCTCCACCGTGTCTTCGGCTACAGCTCCTTCCGCGGGGAGCAGCAGGAGATCATCGAGCAGGTCGTCGGCGGCGGCGACGCCCTCGTGCTGATGCCGACCGGCGGCGGCAAGTCGCTCTGCTACCAGATCCCGGCCCTGGTCAGAGACGGCACGGGCATCGTGATCTCGCCCCTCATCGCGCTCATGCAGGACCAGGTGGACGCGCTGCGGGCCCTCGGGGTGCGGGCCGGGTTCCTGAACTCCACGCAGGACCCGTACGAGCGGCAGGCCGTCGAGCAGGCGTTCCTCGCGGACGAGCTGGACCTGCTCTACCTGGCCCCCGAGCGGCTGCGGACCGAGGGCACGCAGCGGCTCCTGGACCGGGGCCGGGTGTCGCTCTTCGCGATCGACGAGGCGCACTGCGTCGCCCAGTGGGGCCACGACTTCCGGCCCGACTACCTGGCCCTGTCCATGCTGCACGAGCGGTGGCCGAAGGTGCCGCGGATCGCCCTGACGGCGACGGCCACCGAGGCCACCCACGCCGAGATCGCGAAGCGGCTGGGCCTGGAGGACGCCCGGCACTTCGTCGCCGGCTTCGACCGGCCGAACATCCAGTACCGCATCGTCCCCAAGAACAACCCGTTCAAGCAGCTCCTGGAGCTGATCAGGACCGAGCACGCCGGGGACGCCGGAGTCGTCTACTGCCTCTCGCGGTCCTCCGTCGAGAAGACGGCCGCGCTCCTGGTGGAGCAGGGCGTCGACGCCGTGCCGTACCACGCCGGCATGGACGCCCGCACGCGCGCCGCGAACCAGGCCCGCTTCCTGCGCGAGGACGGGGTCGTCGTGGTGGCGACGATCGCCTTCGGCATGGGCATCGACAAGCCGGACGTGCGGTTCGTGGCCCACCTCGACCTGCCGAAGTCCGTCGAGGGCTACTACCAGGAGACCGGCCGCGCGGGCCGCGACGGCGAGCCGGCCACGGCGTGGCTGGCCTACGGCCTCCAGGACGTGGTCCAGCAGCGCAAGCTCATCGACTCCTCCGAGGGCGACGAGCAGCACCGGCGGAGCCTCGCCATGCACCTGGACGCCATGCTGGCGCTCTGCGAGACCGTCGACTGCCGCCGGGTGCGCCTCCTGGAGTACTTCGGGCAGAAGGGCGAGCCCTGCGGCAACTGCGACACCTGCCTGACCCCGGCCGAGTCCTGGGACGGCACGGTCGCCGCGCAGAAGCTGCTCTCCACGGTGTGGCGGCTCGCGAAGGAGCGGCGCCAGAAGTTCGGCGCCGGCCAGATCATCGACATCCTCCAGGGCAAGCGGACGGCCAAGGTCATCCAGTTCGATCACGACGCCCTCTCGGTCTTCGGCGTCGGCTCCGACCTGGGCACCGCCGAGTGGCGCGGGATCGTCCGCCAGCTCCTCGCCCAGGGGCTGATCGCGGTCGAGGGGGACTACGGGACGCTCGTCCTCACCGAGCAGAGCGGCGAGGTCCTGGGCGGCCGCCGCACCGTCCAGATGCGCAAGGAGAAGGCGGTCGCCCCGGCCCGGAAGGAGCCCGGGAGCCGCTCCGGCAAGGGCGCCCGCGTCCCGGTCGACCTGCCGGCCGAGGCCGTGCCGGTCTTCGAGGCGCTCCGCGCCTGGCGGGCCGCGACCGCCCGCGAGCAGGGCGTCCCGGCGTACGTCGTCTTCCACGACGCGACCCTGCGGGAGATCGCGACCCTGCTCCCCACCACGGTCGAGGAGCTGGGCACCGTCGGCGGGGTCGGCGAGGCCAAGCTGGCCAAGTACGCCGAGGGCGTCCTGGAGACGCTGGCGGAGGCCGGCGGCGCCGCCCCGGCCGGACAGGACCCGGCGCCGTCCGGAAGCGCCCCGGCTCCGGCCGCTCCCGCCCCGGCGTCGACTGCCCCGGCCGTTCCCGCCCGGACGGCCGCGGCGCCCGTGACCCCACCCGCCGCCCCGTACGACGAGGAACCGCCCTTCGACTTCGACGAGCTCGAACCGCCGTGGGACGAGGAGGAGCAGGAGTAGAGGAGCAGGAGGGGCGTCGGGGACGCCCACCCGGGCCGCGGGGCGCGCCGGCGCAGCCCCCGCGGTCGTGGGAGCGGGTCATGGCGAAGCCGGACACGGGACCCGCGTCGGTTCCAGGCCGGGGCCCCGCGTCCATCCGGCGTCCGGGCCTGTGTCCGTCCCGCGCCCGAGCCTGTGTCCGTCTCGCGTTCGGGCCTGCGTCCGCGCACCGGACCCGGGCATCGCGTCCGTACCGCGCCCGTACAGGACTCGGACCTGCGTCCGCGCACAGGGCCCGGGCCTGCGTCCGCGCACCGGACTCGGGCCTGCGTCCGTACCGGGCCCGGGCCTGCGTCCGTACCGGACTCGGACCTGCGTTCACCCCGTACCTGTTCCGCGGTGAGGCCCCGGTCCGTTCGGGCCCGGACCCCCTGGCCATCCGGGCCCGGACCCCCTGGCCATCCGGGCCCGGACCCCGCCTCCGCTCCGTTTGCGGAGCGTTGGACATGGCGTTTCAGTGAGAGGAATTCCCCCCGCGCTTCTCTGGAGCAGACATGTCGATGGCGTTCGGTTCACCTTTCGGTTCCTCCGATCCGTTCAGCGAGATGCTGAACCGGTTCTTCGGGATGTCGCCGGCCTCCTCGCCCCCGGCCGTGCAGCGCGTCCCCATCGGAAGGCTGCTCACGGAGTCCTCGCACGAACTGCTCAACCTGGCCACCCGCAAGGCGGTCGAGGACGGCACGTCCGACCTCGACACCGAGCACCTCCTGTGGGCCGCCACCCGGGTCGACCCCTCCCGCAGACTGCTCGCCCAGGGCGGCGTGGACCCCGACGACCTCGCGAGCCGGATCGCCGAGGTGCTGCCCGGGGAGTCCGCCGAGCCCTCCTCGGAGCCCGGCCTCACCCCGGCCGCCAAGCGCACCCTCGCCCTCGCCCACGCCCGCTCGCAGGCTTCCGGCGTGTCGTACATCGGCCCCGAGCACATCCTCGGCGCCCTCCTCGGCGACCCCGACTCCGGCTCCTCCCGCTTCCTGCGCGCCGAGGACCTGGACGTCTCGAAGCTGCGCGGCGCCGCGGACCAGGCGGCCTTCGGCGGCGAGGGCACCCCCGCCGCCCCGAAGCAGCCGGCCACCACCCTGGACGAGTTCGGCCGGGACCTCACCGAGGAGGCGAGGGCCGGGAAGCTCGACCCCGTCGTCGGACGGGCCGAGGAGATCGAGCAGACCATCGAGATCCTCTCCCGGCGCTCCAAGAACAACCCGGTCCTCATCGGCGAGCCCGGCGTCGGCAAGACCGCCATCGTGGAGGGCCTCGCCCAGCGCATCGTGGCGGGCGAGGTGCCCGACACCCTCAAGGACAAGCGGGTCGTCTCCCTCGACCTCTCCGGGATGGTGGCCGGCGCCCAGTACCGCGGGCAGTTCGAGGAGCGCCTGAAGAAGGTCATCGAGGACGTCCAGGAGGCCCAGGGCGACATCGTCCTCTTCATCGACGAGCTGCACACCGTCGTCGGCGCCGGCGCCACCGGCGAGGGCTCCATGGACGCCGGCAACATGCTCAAGCCGGCCCTCGCCCGCGGCGAGCTGCACGTGGTCGGCGCGACCACCATCGACGAGTACCGCAAGCACATCGAGAAGGACGCCGCCCTCGAACGGCGCTTCCAGCCCGTCCTGATCCCCGAGCCGACCGTCGAGGAGACCGTGCAGATCCTCGAAGGGCTGCGGGACGCGTACGAGGCGCACCACCGGGTCCGCTTCGCCGACGGCGCCCTCGCCGCGGCGGCGGAGCTCTCCGACCGCTACGTCAGCGACCGCTTCCTCCCCGACAAGGCCATCGACCTGATGGACCAGGCCGGCGCCCGGGTACGGCTGCGCAGCGGCGGCCGCTCCACCGAGGTCGTCAGCCGCGAGGACAGGCTGGCCAAGCTGCGCCGCGAGAAGGACCAGGCCGTCGCCGCCGAGGAGTTCGAGAAGGCCTCCGACCTCAAGCGGCGGATCGCCGAGGTGGAGGGCGAACTCGCGGGCATCGAGGAGCGGCGCGAAGGCGTCGTCTCCGTCACGGCCGGCGACATCGCGGACATCGTGTCCCGCCGTACCGGCATCCCCGTCTCCCGGCTCACCGCCGGCGAGAAGGAGAAGCTCCTCAAGCTGGAGGAGGAGATGCACGCCAGGATCGTCGGCCAGGACGAGGCGGTCACGGCGGTCTCCGAGGCCGTGCGCCGCAACCGGGCCGGGATGGGCGACCCCAACCGCCCCGTGGGCTCCTTCCTCTTCCTCGGGCCCACCGGCGTCGGCAAGACCGAACTCGCCAAGACCCTCGCCGACCTGCTCTTCGGCGACGAGGACCGGATGATCCGGTTCGACATGAGCGAGTTCCAGGAGAAGCACACGGTCGCCCGGCTCGTCGGGGCGCCCCCCGGGTACGTCGGCTACGAGGAGGCCGGCCAGCTCACCGAGAAGGTCCGCCGCCAGCCCTACAGCGTGGTGCTGTTCGACGAGATCGAGAAGGGGCACCCGGACGTCTTCAACACCCTGCTCCAGATCCTCGACGACGGGCGCCTCACGGACGGACAGGGCCGCACGGTCGACTTCCGCCACTGCGTCGTCATCATGACGTCCAACATCGGCGCCCACCGCATCCTCGACCACCAGGGCGACGCGGCCGAGCTCAAGGACCGGCTGATGGAGGACCTGCGGGGCCGCTTCCTGCCCGAGTTCCTCAACCGCATCGACGACATCATCGTCTTCCACAGCCTCACCGAGGAGGACCTGTCGGAGATCGTCGACCACCTCCTGGACCGCAGCAAGCACCGCGTCCACGCGCAGGGCATGACCCTGGAGGTCACCGAGGCGGCCAAGAAGCTCCTCGTCGCCCACGGCTACCAGCCGGCGTTCGGCGCCCGGCCGCTGCGCCGCACCATCCAGACCGAACTGGACAACCGGGTCGCCTCCCTGCTGCTCGGCGGCGACGCCGAGCCCGGCGACACGATCGTCGCCGACGTCGTGGACGACTCGATCCACTGCACGGTCCGCAAGGGCGACTCCGGGGGCGGCGCGCACCGCGAGGACGCGGAGCGTCCGGCCGCGGCGTAGGGGCGCCGGGCGCCCGCGCGGGCGGCACTCCGGCGTGCCGGACCGCCCGCGCGGCCCCCGGTGGCCGGTCTCAGGCCACCGGCACGGTCTCCAGGCGCTCGTCCCCGCAGTACACGTTCATCGACGTGCCGCGCAGGAACCCGACCAGGGTGAGACCGCTCTCCGCCGCCAGGTCCACGGCGAGCGAGGACGGCGCGGAGACGGCCGCGAGCATCGGGATCCCCGCCATCACCGCCTTCTGCACCAGCTCGAAGGATGCCCGGCCGCTCACCATCAGGACCGTGCCGCGCAGCGGCAGCAGCCCCGAACGCAGGGCGTGCCCGACGACCTTGTCCACGGCGTTGTGCCGGCCCACGTCCTCCCGCAGGCACAGCAGTTCGCCCTCGGCCGAGAAGAGCCCGGCCGCGTGCAGCCCGCCCGTGCTGTCGAAGACCCGCTGGGCCGCCCGCAGCCGGTCGGGCAGAGCCGTGAGCACCTCCGCCCCGATCCGCAGCGGGTCCTCCGCCACCGACCAGGCGGCCGTCGTGCGCACCGCGTCCAGGCTCGCCTTGCCGCACAGGCCGCACGAGGACGTCGTGTAGAAGTTCCGCTCCAGGGAGGCGTCGGGGGCGGCCACGCCGGGGGCCAGGACCACGTCGACGACGTTGTACGTGTTGCCGCCGTCGGAGGTGGCGCCCGCGCAGTACCGGATCCCGGCCACGTCCCCGGCCGCGTGCACCACGCCCTCGCTCACCAGGAACCCGGCCGCGAGGTCGAAGTCGTCGCCCGGGGTGCGCATCGTCACGGTCAGCGGACGTCCGCCGACCCGGATCTCCATCGGCTCCTCGGCGGCCAGCGTGTCCGGGCGGTAGGAGGCCCCTCCCTCCCGCACGCGCAGGACGCGCCGCCGCGCGGTCACTCGTCCCATGGTTCTTCCTCCCTCTGGCTCCGGCCGGTGGACCGGACGCCGGATCCCGGGGCCGCGGTGTCACGCCGCCCGACCGCCGACGGTAGCCGTCCGGGGAGGGACGCGCGCGACGCGGGGTGCGTCCCGGGGCCGTGCCCCTGCCGTCACGCGGTCACGCGGGAGCATCCGCCGGAACGATGGTGACCCTGACGTGCTTCATGATCGGCTGGTCGCTCTGGGTGCTGTGGTCGTCCAGCGCGCACAGCACGTTCATCTCGGGCATGTAGCCGGCCGCGCACCCCCGGGGGATGTCGTAGGGGACGGCGAGGTAGCCGTTCAGCCGCCGGTGGCTGCCGTCCCGCGCGGTGCTCGTGACGTCCACGGGCCCCATGTCGGCGATGCCGCGCTCGCGCATGTCGGCCCGGTTCATGAAGACGAGCGTGCGCAGGTTCCTGACGCCCCGGTAGCGGTCGTCGTCGGAGTAGATCGTGGTGTTCCACTGGTCGTGGGAGCGCATGGTGCCCAGGGCCAGCTCACCGGGGGCGGGCACCACGTCGGGCAGCGCGGAGGAGGAGAACCCGGCCCGGCCGGACTCCGTGAGGAAGACCAGCTCGCGGGCGGGCTGCCTGATGCGGAAGCCGAGCGGCAGGCGCACCCGCCGGTTGAAGTCCTCGAAGCCGTCGAGCACCCGGGCCATGGTGTCCCGGATGCGGTCGTAGTCCTCGACGTACCACTCCCACGGCGTGGGGCTGTCCGGCAGCGCGGCCCGGGCCATGCCCGCGATGATCGCCGGCTCGGAGAGCAGGTGCGGCGAGGCGGGGCGCTTCATGCCGACCGACAGGTGCACCATGCTCATCGAGTCCTCGACCGAGGTGCTCTGGATCCCCTTGCGCTGGTGGTCCTTCTCGGTCCGGCCCAGGCAGGGCAGGATCAGCGCCCGCCGCCCGTGCACGACGTGGCTGCGGTTCAGCTTGGTGCTGACCTGGACGGTCAGCTCGCAGGTGCGCAGCGCCTCGTGGGTGGCCGTGGTGTCGGGGGCCGCGAGCGCGAAGTTGCCGCCCATGCCGACGAAGACCTTGATCTCCCCTTCGCGCATGGCCCGGATGCTCGCGACGGTGTCCTTGCCGTGCTCGCGCGGCGGGTCGATGCCGCAGACCTCGGCGAGCCGGTCGAGGAATCCTTCGCCGGGGCGGTGGTCGATGCCGCAGGTGCGGTTGCCCTGGACGTTGCTGTGCCCGCGCACGGGGGAGGGGCCGGCGCCCTCGCGGCCCAGGTTGCCGCGGAGCAGCAGCAGGTTGACGATCTCGCGGACGGTGTCGACGCCGTGCTCGTGCTGGGTGACGCCCAGGCACCAGCTGATGATCGAGCGGTCGGCCTCGCGGTAGACGCGGGCCGCCTTCAGGATGTCGTCCCGGCTCAGCCCCGACTGGGTCTCCAGCTCCTCCCACGGGGTCGCCTCGCACAGCGCCCGGTACTCCTCGAAACCGGTGGTGTGCCGCTCGATGAACTCCTCGTCCAGGGCCTTGGGGTCGGTCGCGGACTGCTCCAGGACCGCCTTGGCCATGCCCCGCAGCAGCGCCATGTCGCCGCCGATGCGCACCTGGAGGTCGAGGGTGCCGGTGCGGGTGGAGCGGAAGGTGGCCATGTCCTTGAAGTCGTGCGGGATGATCGCGCGCCCGGCCGCCGCCTCGACCAGCGGGTTGACGTGCACGATCTGCGCGCCGCGGTGGTACGCCTCCGTGAGGGAGGTCAGCATCCGGGGCGCGTTGGAGGCGGCGTTGACGCCGATGACGAAGAGCGCGTCGGCGGTCTGCCAGTCCTCCAGGTCCACCGTGCCCTTTCCGGTCCCCAGCGCCGTCTGCAGGGCCCGGCCGCTGGCCTCGTGGCACATGTTGGAGCAGTCGGGCAGGTTGTTGGTGCCCAGTTCGCGGGCCATCAGCTGGTAGAGGAAGGAGGCCTCGTTGCCGAGCCGGCCGGAGGTGTAGAAGGTCGCCTCGTCCGGGTGGCCGAGGCCGCGCAGCGTACGGCCGACGAGGTCGAAGGCGCCCTTCCAGGTGATCGGCACGTAGTGGTCGGTCTTCGGGTCGTAGACCATCGGCTCGGTGAGCCGGCCCTCGTTCTCCAGGGCGTGGTCGCTCCACCCGTCGAGCTCGGTCACCGAGTGGGCGGCGAAGAACTCGCGCCCGACCCGCTTGCGGGTCATCTCCCAGGTGACGTGCTTGATCCCGTTCTCGCAGATGTCCAGGTGCAGGCCCTTGGTGTCGTCGGGCCAGGCGCAGCCGGGGCAGTCGAACCCGCCGTTCTCGTGGTTCATCTTCATGATCGCCCGGGGCCCGTCGAGCGGGGGGGCGCCCTCGCGCACCATGAAGCCGGTCACGCTCCTGGCGGCGCCCCAGCCGGCGGCGGGGTGGTGGTACGGGCGGAACTCCGGGTCGCCCCCGGGGGCCGGTCCCCCACGGGGCTCCAGGCTCCCGGAAGTCTCCTGAAGGGTCTCCGGCTTCTCCTGGTCGGTGCTCAAGGTTCCTCACCCTCTCGCCCCACGGGGCACGGGCGGTACGAGACGGAACAGCTCCTTCGGGCAGGCTATGTCCGCCCCCATCCGCATGCCACTCGGCTGCCGCCCGCCCCGGATCCTTCGGCTTCGACCCGGCACGACCCACCAGGTCTCGGACACCGACGCCTCCACCGCCGGGCTCCGCGCGATCGTCCTGATCGGTGATCACCATGCCGAGCAGGACGTCCGGCCGGTTCGCCGGCTCCGGCCCGCGAGCACGTCGCGGACCGCGTCGTCGCCGCCGACTGTGCAGGTGACCTTGGTGACCGGCGCGGCGAAGACGAGGGTCACCAGGACGGTGTGTCCGGGCCCGCCCTTGCGGTCGGCCTCCCCGAACCGCGCCTGCTCCTGTCCGTGTCCGGTGTCGGCCTCCGGCCCGGTGCCGTCAGCCGATCGAGACCACGGTCGCGGTCGCCCGGCCCCCGGGCGTCTCGTACGTGACGGTGTCGCCGGCGCCGTGGCCGAGCAGCGCCTTCCCGAGCGGGCTGTCGCCGGTCACCAGGGAGGAGTCGAGCGCGTCGGCCAGCTCGGCGATCTGCACGGTGGACTCGGTGCCGTCGTCGAACCGCACGGTCACGCTGCTGCCGACGCCGACCGTGCCGGCGGCCGGGGGCGCGGCGGCGGAGGCGGCCTCCAGCCGGTCCTCGATCTCCCGGATGCGCCCGTTCAGCCGGTCGGCCTCGTCGGCCCGCATCAACTCGTCGGCCTGATCGGCCCTGTCGCCCGTCTGGTCGCCGCCGCCGTCCCGCAGGGTGGCGGCGACGGAGTCGCGCTCGGCGCGCAGCTCGGCGAGCTCCTTCTCCAGCGCCGTGCGGGCGTCGGCGTCGATGGGCTCGGGTCCACCGGTCATTGCTGCTCCCGTTCAGACGAGGATGCGGACATATGCCGCAAATGCCCCAGATGGTTAAGTCATGACGTTATCAGGCAGGGTGCGGGACCGGCGTGGTGTCGCGGGAGGTCGGCACGCCCGCGCCGCTCGCCCGGGGCGTCCACGCCGTGACGTTCACGGGTGGCGCGGCGCTTGCGGCACTCACGGCGCTTACGGCCTGAGGGCCGTGGCCAGTTGGGCACGGGAGCGGACGTCGAGCTTCTGGTAGATGCGGGTGAGCCGCGCCTCGACCGTCTTCACGCTCAGGTACAGCTTCGCCGCCGCCTCCTGGTTGCTGGCGCCCTGGCCCACCAGCCGGGCCAGGCGCAGCTCCGCCTCCGTGAGGGAGGAGAGCGCGGGAGCGGTCTCCTCGCCCACCGGCCCGCCCGCCGGACCCTCGCCCGCCGGGGTCTCGCCCGCCAGGGCCAGCCACGGCGCCGCCCCGACCCGCTCGAACACCGACGCCGCCTCGTGCAGGGCGCTCTGCGCCGCCGACCGGCGCCTCCGGCGGCGCTCCACCCGGGCCAGGGCGATCAGCGCCCGGCCCCGCTCGAGCGGCAGCCCCGCCCGCCCGAACTCCCCGGCCGTACGGGTCAGCAGCTCCGCCGCCTCATCCGTACGCCCCTCGGCCGCCAGGCACAGGGCGTACGCCCGGTCGCAGCCGAGCAGGACCGTGGACCGCCCGAGGCGCTCCGCCACCGGCCGCACCTCCGCGAGCAGCGCCAGGGCCTCGCCGGCGGCGTCGTTCGCGAGCAGCGCCTCGGCCAGCTCCTCGTGCCAGCGGAGCATCGACGGGTCCACGGTCGACTGCGCGCGCTCGTCGGCCTGCACCCGCCGCAGGGTCTCCAGGGCGGCCGCCACGTCCCCGTTGACCAGCTGGACCCGGCCGAGCGCGTACCGGCTGCGGGAGAGGAAGACCCGGTCGCCCTCCTCCTCCGAGGCCTGCACGCTGCGGCGCGCGTAGCTCGCGGCCCGCGCGAAGCTGCCGCCCGCCGTCTCCGCGAGCGCGAGCGCGTACCAGGCGGGCCCGGGGGAGAGCCCCGCCTCCAGGGTGAGGGCGAGGGACTGCCCGGCGTGGGCGAGCGCCGCCGCGCACGGGCCGATCCGGGACTCGATCTCTGCCAGCGTGCGGAACAGCTCGATGGCGTCCTCGACGGAGCCGCGCCGCTGCACCAGCGGAAGCAGCGCCCCCAGCTCGTCGCGGGCCTCCACGAGCCGGTCGTCGAACAGGGCGTGGCGGATCGTCAGGATCTGGGCGGCGTTGCGGATGCCGAGGGGCCGCTCGGCCAGCTCCAGGGCCCGCGCCCGGGCGAGTACGGCATCCGCGTCCGGCGAGCCGAGCGCCCGTTCCATCCGCGCCTGCACGGTCAGCGCCTGCGCGGCCGTGCGCGGGTCGCCCATCGACGCGGCCAGCGCGGCCGATTCGACCGCCGCCGTCCGCGAGCGGTGCGGATCGCCGTCCGCGAGCACGTACTTGACGGCGAGCCGGAGCTGCACGGCGGCCCGCAGGGCGGTGTCGCCCTCGGAGTCCTCCATGGCGTGGACGTACATCTCGTCCAGGCCGGTCAGGCCCTGGCCCGCCGTGTCGAGCACGGCGAGCCGCGCCCGCACCCGGTCGGCGGGCTCCGCGTCCCGGGCGAGCAGATCGGTCGCGGCCCGCATCGCCAGGTCGGCGCGGGCCGCCCGCGCGGCCTCCTCGGCCGCGTCCACGAGCCGCGCGATCCGCCGGGTGCCGTGCCGCCCCGGCGTCGACTCGGCGGCGAGCAGGGCGAGTTCGGCGGCGAGCGCGCTGTTTCCGCGCCGCCGGGCCAGATCGGCGGCGGCCGCGACCTCGGCGGCCAGCTCCTCGTCCGGGCTCTCGGTGGCGAGCGCCCGGTGCCGTACGGCCTCCACGGGATCGTCCACGACCTCCGCGAGGGCCGCGTGCCCGGCGCTCCGCTCGGCCCAGCAGGCGTCGTGCACCAGGGTGGAGGGCAGCAGACCGGCGGTGAAGGTCACCGAGCCGTCCTCGGCCAGCGACACCAGATCGGCCCGCTCGGCCGCCGCCAGGTCGGCCTCCGCGTTGGGCCGCCCGGCCCGCCGCACCAGCGTCGCCGACGGGCGCAGCGCCAGCGCCGCGAGCAGCAGCGTCTCCCGTACGGCGGGCGGCGCGGCGCCCAGGAGCTGGCGCGCCAGGTCGCGGGCGCGCCCGGAGAGGGTCAGGGCCTCGGCGTGGTGCACGGGGGTCCGCGCGTCGGCCAGCGAGCGGCCCACCGCGAGCGCGAGCCGCGGATTGCCGCCGCTCGCGCGGTGGATGCGGCCGGCCATCCGGGACGGCAGCCGGTGGTGGATGAGGAGCTCGGCGATCTCGTCGGCGTGCAGCGGCGGGACGCGCAGCACGTCCGCCTCCGAGGGCACCCAGAGGTGGCTGGCGTGCGGGTCCTCGGAGCGGTGGGGCTCGCCGTACGGATCGCGGGCCTCCCCGTACGGCTCGGGGGTCTCCACGGCCACCACCCGCAGCGCGGGCGGCGCCAGGTGGAGGGCGAACCGCAGCAGGTCCGCGCTGTCCGGATCCACGTGCTGGACCCCGTCGACGACGAGCAGCACGGGCCCCCGGCAGGTCAGGGTGCGCAGGATCTGCGCGATGCCGAGGCGCAGCGCGATCGGGTCCCAGCCGTCCGCGTCGATCGGGGCCTCGCGGCAGAGCATGGCGACGGCGGTGCGCTGGGGACCGGGCAGCTCGTCGAAGGCCCCGGAGGCGAACACGCCGGTGGTGTACGGACCGCTGGTGTGCGGACCGGTGGCGTGGGGGCCGGCGGCGTACGGATCCGCGGTGTGCGCTCCGGCGGCGGGGGCCGGGGCGGGGTGCGCTCCGGCGGCCCGGTCCGCGGGCGTCCTGGGGGCGCCGAGGGCCGGGAGGACCGGGACGAACGCCCCGGGCCCGGAGGCGTCGGACGGTTCGGGGCGGGCGGGCCCGGATCCGGGCAGGGCCACCGTCGCCGCCACGGAGGCGACGAGCGCGGCGGCCGAGGCGCCGGGTATCTCGCGGTCGGACGGCAGGGACGCGAGCCACAGCACGGTCTCGCCGCGCGCCTCGGCGCGAGCCGCCGCGGCGAGCGCGACCTCGGTCTTGCCGACGCCGGCGGGCCCGGTGAGCAGGGCGCGGCCCCGGGTGTGCAGGGCGCGTTCCAGCCGGGCGAGGAGCTCTTCGCGGCCCACCGGCGCGGGATGCGTCCCCGCGCCCGCGGGGCGCAGGGCGACGTGCGGAGCTGTCGTCACTGTCCACCACCTCCGGCCGCTCGGGCCCCCGGCCCACGAGCCCCGTGCGCAGAGAATACGGAGCCCACCGGCGGAGTCCAGGCCCCTTGTCCGGCATACGGACAGCGCGCTCCGGTCGCGCACGCTCCCACAACGCCAGGACGCGCCCGTGGTGTAGACCACGAGCGCGTCGCTGACCAGCAATGATGCTGATGTGGGGGGTGGGTCGAGGGTAGTGCGGTGGTGCGTCAGAAGGTGAGGCTCCACGCGTCGATGTAGCCGGTGTCACCCGAGGCCACATCGCGGACCTGGAGCTTCCAGGTGCCGTTGGCGACCTCGCTCGACGCGTTGACCGTGTAGGTCGTCACGACGTTGTCGGCGCTGTCCGAGGACGACGAGGCCTTCAGGTTGCGCACCGTGCCGTCGGGGGCGACCAGGTCGACGACCAGGTCCCCGCGCCAGGTGTGCTTGATGTCCACGCCGACCTTGAGGGCGGCGGGCGCGTTGCCGGTGCGGCCGGTGACGGTGATCGGGGACGACACGGTGGTGTTGTCCGGGATCGACACGCGGGTCGCGTTGGTGAAGACGTTGCCGGCCGGCGGCGTGGTGGTGGTGACGGCGTTCACCGTCTTCGCCGCGTCGGCGATGCCCGCGCCGCAGCCGCCGGAGCAGGTGCCCGGCAGCGGTCGGGCGTTGGACTTGATCGCGGACTCGATGTCGGCCGGGGTGAGGGTGCTCTTGGCCGACTTCAGGAGGGCGGCGAGGCCGGCGATGTGCGGCGCCGCCATCGAGGTGCCCTGGTAGGGCTTGTAGTTCTCGGCCGCCTGGGTCGTCGTGCCCGAGTTCAGCGTCGAGAGGATGCCGTTCTGGGGGGTGGTGACGGTGCCGGGCGTGTCGGTGGCGCGGCGGGTCTCGCCACCGGGCGCGGACACGTCCACGGCGGTGCCGAAGTTGGAGTAGTACGACCGGTTGCCCTCGCGGCTGGTCGACGCCACGGTGATGACGTTCGAGCAGTTGGCGGGGGTGAAGCCGGAGGTGTTGGCGTTGCTGTTGCCCGCGGCCACGACGACGGTGGTGCCGCGCGAGACGGCGCCGTTGATGGCGGTCTGGTAGACGCTCGGGCAGGTCGAGCTCGCGCCGCCCAGGCTCAGGTTGACGACCTTCGCCGGGGTCGGGTTGGCCGGGACGCCCGGCACGGTGCCGCCGGAGGCCCAGGTGATGGCGTCGGCGATGTCGGCGGACGAGCCGCCGCACTTGCCGAGCACGCGCACGGGCTGGATCTTCGCGTTGTACGCGATGCCCGCGATGCCCTTGGTGTTGTTCGTGACGGCGCCGATGGTGCCGGCCACGTGGGTGCCGTGCCAGGAGGAGCTGGAGGCCTTGGAGCCGAGGCCGCACTCGTTGTCGGTGGCGTTCCAGTCGCCTTCGTCCTTCGGGTCCGCGTCGCGACCGTTGTTGTCGCGGGCGTCGGCGGAGGAGGAGATGAAGTCGTAACCGGAGACGACGTTGGCCGCCAGGTCCGAGTGGGCGGCGTAGCCGGTGTCGATGACGGCGACGGTGACGCCGGAGCCGGTCGTCTTGTCCCAGGCCGCCGGAACGTTCATGCCGCCGGTGGCCTCGAAGAGGTCCCACTGCTTGGCGTACTCGGTGTCGTTCGGCGTGGCCGCCATCGCGTAGGCGCGGATGTCGGGCTCGACGGAGGCGACGGCCGGGTCGGCGCGGAACGCGTCCATGACCTTCGCGACGTCCTGCTTGGTGGTGCCGTCGCCCAGGTCGACCAGGGCGGAACCGGCGGCGAGCCGGCGCTCGAAGGAGAGCTTCTCGCCCGTCTTCGCGGCCTTCTCGGCCGTGTCGCTCTTCGCGGCGGCGTTGGAACCGGCCTCGGCGGACCGGGTCTTGTACGTGACGATGAGCTTCTCGACCGGAGCGCTGGGAAGCGCCTGGATCGCCTGCGAAACCGGGGCGGGCTTCGGGGTGGGAGCGGCCGGGGCGGCGGCGAACGCCCCGGAGGTGGTGGCAGCGGCACCGAGGATCGCGGCGCCCGCGACCACGGATATGACTCTCCGCCTGGAACCGTTCAAGGTGTGGCCCTTTCGATTACGACGTAACTGCGGAGCAGTGGCGGCGGCGCGGGCACACACGGGGCGAAGTGGGGGTCGCGGTCCGGCGTTCCCTGGGCTTGGGGGGCCCGTGCGCCGCCACCGGCGCGACGGCCCGGGTCAAGGCCGTCACCGGCGGATGCCACCCTTCACATGCACCTGTCATGGTGCGATGCGGAGGATGATATCTGCCGGTGCGGAGGACAGTAGGGAACGGGGAGGTGAACCCGATACGGGGAAAACCCTTGTCACCCCTCAGGGGGTGGCGGGGGGTCGGTGAGGGGGGAGG
>JNWL01000017.1 GCA_000716465.1 Streptomyces bikiniensis | reverse complement strand
AAGCAGAAGACGGCATACGAGATTCGCCTTAGTCTCGTGGGTTCGGAGATGTGTATAAGAGACCAGGCTTACTCCAGCGGCAGCAGCCGCGATGGCCCCCTTCTCGTCAGGAGCAGTGGGTTCAGGTACCGGTCGCCTCTGAGGAGGCCCCAGTGGAGGCAGGTCCGCGGGCAGTGGGTGCCCGGGGTGACCCGGGCGATCGGGGTGCCCGCGGGCACGGTGGTGCCGGCCGGGACCAGGGGGGTCACCGGGGAGAAGGTCGTGCGCAGCGGGGGAGTGCCCGTGCCCGGGAGGGACAGGGTGAGGACGCCCCGGCCGCCGACCGGGCCCGCGAAGGTGACCGTGCCCGTCACTGGGGCCAGGACCGGGGTGCCCGGCGGGGCGGCGAGGTCGACGCCGCGGTGGCCCGCCGCGTACGGGCCCGGCGGGGGCTGCCAGCCGCGGACGATCTCGGGCGGCGGCGGGCCGCCCACCGGCCAGTAGGAGCCGAGGGCCAGGAGCAGGGCCGTGAACCAGGTCGTCGTGAAGTGCATGGGGAAAGGCTCTCCCGGGCGTCCGGTTCGCACGGTTCGCGGGCGGTTTCTGTGGACTACTCACCGGTTGTGGACAGTGCCGTCACCCGCTGCCCCCGGGGTCCCGTACACTTCCTATGGCGACTCGGGTCACCGGGTCGACTTCGCACGCCCCGCCACGGTCCTCCGACGGTGGCAGCGCCTTTCGGTCCCTTGTGGGCATGGCGCGCCGGGGCGTCAGGAACACAACCGAGAAACCCAAGGAGATACGGCCATGGCCGTCGTCACGATGCGGGAGCTGCTGGAGAGCGGCGTCCACTTCGGTCACCAGACCCGTCGCTGGAACCCGAAGATGAAGCGCTTCATCTTCACCGAGCGCAACGGCATCTACATCATCGACCTGCTCCAGTCGCTGTCGTACATCGACCGCGCCTACGAGTTCGTCAAGGAGACCGTCGCGCACGGCGGCTCCATCATGTTCGTCGGTACGAAGAAGCAGGCCCAGGAGGCCATCGCCGAGCAGGCGACGCGTGTCGGCATGCCGTACGTCAACCAGCGTTGGCTCGGTGGCATGCTCACCAACTTCTCCACCGTCTACAAGCGTCTGCAGCGCCTCAAGGAGCTCGAGCAGATCGACTTCGAGGACGTCGCCGCCTCGGGTCTCACCAAGAAGGAGCTCCTGGTCCTCTCCCGCGAGAAGGCCAAGCTGGAGAAGACCCTCGGTGGTATCCGCGAGATGCAGAAGGTGCCGAGCGCCGTCTGGATCGTCGACACCAAGAAGGAGCACATCGCCGTCGGCGAGGCGCGCAAGCTCCACATCCCGGTCGTCGCGATCCTCGACACCAACTGCGACCCCGACGAGGTCGACTACAAGATCCCGGGCAACGACGACGCGATCCGCTCCGTCACCCTGCTCACCCGCGTGATCGCCGACGCCGTCGCCGAGGGCCTCATCGCCCGCTCCGGCGCCGCGACCGGCGACTCGAAGCCGGGCGAGAAGGCCCAGGGCGAGCCGCTCGCCGAGTGGGAGCGCGACCTGCTCGAGGGTGAGAAGAAGGCCGACGAGGCACCGGCCGCCGCCGAGGCCGCCGAGGTCCAGACCTCCGCCGAGACCGAGAAGGTCGCGGACGCCGAGGCCGCCGACGCTCCGGCCGAGGCCGCCGAGCAGGCCTGACCCTTCAGGACCCAGGTCCTTCGGTGACGACGGCGGGGGCCCACGAAGCCCCCGCCGTCCTCCCGTGGATCCGCCCGATCTTTCAGACTTCGAGAGAGAAACAGACTCATGGCGAACTACACCGCCGCTGACGTCAAGAAGCTCCGCGAGCTCACCGGCGCCGGCATGATGGACTGCAAGAAGGCCCTGGACGAGGCCGACGGCGACGTCGACAAGGCCGTCGAGGCCCTGCGCATCAAGGGCCAGAAGGGCGTCGCCAAGCGCGAGGGCCGCTCCGCCGAGAACGGCGCCGTGGTCTCCCTCATCGCCGACGACAACACCTCCGGTGTCCTCGTCGAGCTGAAGTGCGAGACGGACTTCGTCGCCAAGGGCGAGAAGTTCCAGGCCGTCGCCGCCCAGCTGGCCGCGCACGTCGCCGCCACCGCCCCGGCCGACCTGGAGGCCCTGCTCGCCTCCGAGATCGAGCCCGGCAAGACCGTGCAGGCCTTCGTGGACGAGGCCAACGCCAACCTCGGCGAGAAGATCGTCCTCGACCGCTTCGCGCAGTACGCCGACGGCTACGTCTCCGCGTACATGCACCGCACCATGCCCGACCTCCCGCCGCAGATCGGTGTCCTCGTCGAGTTCGACAAGGAGAACGCCGAGGTCGCCAAGGGCGTCGCGCAGCACATCGCCGCCTTCGCGCCGAAGTACCTCACCCGTGAGGACGTCCCGGCCGAGGTCGTCGAGTCCGAGCGCCGCATCGCCGAGGAGACCACCCGCGCCGAGGGCAAGCCCGAGGCCGCGATCGCCAAGATCGTCGAGGGTCGCGTCAACGGCTTCTTCAAGGACGCCACGCTGCTCGGCCAGCCGTACGCCCTGGACAACAAGAAGTCCGTCCAGCAGATCCTGGACGAGGCCGGTGTCACCCTGAAGCGCTTCACCCGCATCAAGGTCGGCATCTGAGTCCGGTCGCGAACGCGACGGACACCGGACCCCGGTAGGGTCTGAAGCAGTCGTCCGCGCCCGCGCAGGACGACCGCAGATCTGACGAGGAGGCCATTGCCGCACGGGATACCGCGAGGACCCAAGGCAATGGCCTCCTTCGTATGTGCACGAGGAGAGCTCCATGAACCAGGGCGCCGTACAGGGCGACGACAACAACGGCAAAAAGGCCGGCCGCTACATGCTGAAGCTGTCCGGAGAAGCCTTCTCCGGCGGTACCGGCCTGGGCGTCGACCCCGATGTCGTGCACGCCATCGCGCGTGAGATCGCGGCCGTCGTCCGCGACGGCGCGGAGATCGCGATCGTGATCGGCGGGGGCAACTTCTTCCGTGGCGCCGAACTCCAGCAGCGCGGCATGGACCGGGCCCGCTCCGACTACATGGGCATGCTCGGCACCGTGATGAACTGCCTCGCCCTCCAGGACTTCCTGGAGAAGGAGGGCATCGACTCCCGCGTCCAGACCGCCATCACCATGGGCCAGGTCGCCGAGCCGTACATCCCGCTGCGCGCCGTGCGCCACCTGGAGAAGGGCCGCGTGGTCATCTTCGGTGCGGGCATGGGCATGCCGTACTTCTCCACGGACACCACCGCCGCCCAGCGCGCCCTGGAGATCGACGCCGAGGCCCTGCTCATGGGCAAGAACGGCGTCGACGGCGTGTACGACTCCGACCCGAAGCGGAACCCCGACGCGGTCAAGTTCGACGCGCTCGAGTACGGCGAGGTGATCGCCCGTGACCTCAAGGTCGCCGACGCCACCGCCGTCACCCTGTGCCGGGACAACAACCTCCCGATCCTCGTCTTCGAACTGCTCGCCGAGGGCAATATCGCGCGCGCGGTGAAGGGTGAGAAGATCGGCACGCTCGTGAGCGACCAGGGCACCCGGGCCTGACCCGAACCGGGAACCGCCCCGCACGGGGCTGGACGACAGCCCTGCCGGTCGTACACCGTGCAGGACACAACGCGACGACACGCAGGAGCATGTGGTGATCGAAGAGACCCTCCTCGAGGCCGAGGAGAAGATGGAGAAGGCCGTCGTGGTCGCCAAGGAGGACTTCGCCGCGATCCGCACCGGCCGTGCGCACCCGGCGATGTTCAACAAGATCGTGGCGGACTACTACGGCGCCCTCACGCCCATCAACCAGCTCGCGTCCTTCTCGGTGCCCGAGCCGCGGATGGCCGTGGTGACCCCGTTCGACAAGAGCGCGCTGCGCAACATCGAGCAGGCGATCCGCGACTCCGACCTCGGCGTCAACCCGAGCAACGACGGCAACATCATCCGGGTGGTGTTCCCCGAGCTGACCGAGGAGCGCCGCCGCGACTACATCAAGGTCGCCAAGGGCAAGGCCGAGGACTCGAAGATCTCGATCCGTTCGGTGCGCCGCAAGGCCAAGGAGACCATCGACAAGTTCGTCAAGGACGGCGAGGTCGGCGAGGACGAGGGCCGCCGCGCGGAGAAGGAGCTCGACGACACCACCGCGAAGTACGTCGCGCAGGTGGACGAGCTGCTCAAGCACAAGGAAGCCGAGCTGCTCGAGGTCTGATGAACGACTCTTCCTGGGATGCCCCGGCCGGTCACGGCCGCGGGGGACCCCACCAGGGGCCCGCCCCGGCGGGTCCCGCCCACGAGGGGCGCCCGGCGGCGCAGACTCGCCCCATGCCCATCGTGCCCGACGTTCCCGCCGGCGGATTCCAGGACGGTCACGGCCGGGGGGCCGCTCACCCGAGCGGTCCCCTGTTCCGCGACGAGACCCCGCACGAGCACCCACAGGAGCCCATGCCCAGCCGCACCCCGCCTCCGCCGCCCGCGCCGCCGGCGCCACGGCAGAAGAAGAGCGCGGGGCGGAACCTGGGCGCGGCCATAGGGGTCGGGGTCGGTCTCGGCGCCGTCATCATCGCCTCTCTGTTCATCTGGAAGGCGGCCTTCGTCGGAGTGGTCGCGGTCGCCGTGGTGGTCGGACTGTGGGAGCTGACCTCCCGGCTCCAGGAGCGCAAGCAGATCAAGGCGCCCCTGGTGCCGCTCGCGATCGGCGGCGCGGCGATGGTCGTCGCCGGGTACGTGCGCGGGGCCGAGGGCGCCTGGGTCGCGACGGCCCTGACGGCGCTCGCGGTCCTGGTGTGGCGCATGACGGAGCCGCCCGAGGGCTATCTGAAGGACGTCACGGCGGGCGTGTTCGCCGCGTTCTACGTGCCGTTCCTGGCGACGTTCGTGGCGCTGATGCTGACCGCGGACGACGGCCCGGAGCGGGTCCTCACCTTCCTGATCCTCACGGTGGTCAGCGACACCGGGGCGTACGCGGTCGGCTGGCGCTTCGGCAAGCGCAAGCTGGCACCGCGGATCAGCCCCGGCAAGACCCGTGAGGGCCTGGTCGGCGCGGTGACGTTCGCGATGGCGGCGGGCGCGCTGTGCATGCAGTTCATGATCGACGACGGGGCCTGGTGGCAGGGCCTGGTCCTCGGCCTCGCGGTGGCGGCGAGCGCGACGCTCGGCGACCTCGGCGAGTCGATGATCAAGCGGGACCTGGGCATCAAGGACATGGGCACGCTGCTGCCCGGCCACGGCGGCATCATGGACCGGCTGGACTCGCTGCTGCCGACGGCGCCGGTGGTGTGGTTGTTCTTCGCGCTGTTCGTCGGTACCGGCTGACCTGCGGTTCTTCGGGCGAGGGGCCCGTTGTCCACAGGGTGTTCCTCCGGGAGGGGCCCGCTGTCCACAAGGGCGGCGGGCCCTTCTTCGTATCTCTGCGACACTGGTAGCACCATGCCCAAGCCCGGAGAACTCACTTTCGTCGCCCCCCGCGGAGCCAAGAAGCCGCCGCGGCACCTCGCCGACCTCACGCCCGCCGAGCGGAAGGAGGCCGTCGCCGCGATCGGCGAGAAGCCCTTCCGCGCCAAGCAGCTGTCCACGCACTACTTCGCGCGGTACGCGCACGACCCCGCCGAGTGGACCGACATCCCGGCCGCCGCGCGGGAGAAGCTGGCCGGGGAGCTGCTGCCCGACCTGATGTCCGTGGTGCGGCACATCTCGTGCGACGACGACACCACCCGCAAGACCCTGTGGCGGCTGCACGACGGCACGCTCGTGGAGTCGGTGCTCATGCGCTACCCGGACCGGGTGACCATGTGCATCTCCTCGCAGGCCGGCTGCGGGATGAACTGTCCGTTCTGCGCGACCGGACAGGCCGGCCTCGACCGGAACCTGTCGACCGCCGAGATCGTGCACCAGATCGTCGACGGCATGCGGGCCCTGCGCGACGGAGAGGTCCCCGGCGGCCCGGCCCGCCTGTCGAACATCGTGTTCATGGGCATGGGCGAGCCGCTCGCCAACTACAAGCGGGTCGTCGGCGCCATCCGCCGCCTCACCGACCCCGAGCCGGACGGCCTGGGCCTGTCCCAGCGCGGCATCACCGTCTCCACCGTCGGGCTCGTGCCCGCCATGCTCCGCTTCGCCGACGAGGGCTTCAAGTGCCGCCTCGCGGTCTCCCTGCACGCCCCGGACGACGAGCTGCGCGACACCCTCGTGCCCGTCAACACGCGCTGGAAGGTGCGGGAGGTCCTGGACGCGGCCTGGGAGTACGCGGAGAAGTCCGGGCGCCGGATCTCCATCGAGTACGCCCTCATCCGGGACATCAACGACCAGGCCTGGCGCGGCGACCTGCTCGGCCGGCTGCTCAAGGGCAAGCGGGTGCACGTCAACCTGATCCCGCTGAACCCGACGCCCGGGTCGAAGTGGACCGCCTCCCGCCCGGAGGACGAGAAGGCGTTCGTGGAGGCCATCGCCCGCCACGGCGTGCCGGTGACCGTGCGCGACACCCGGGGACAGGAGATCGACGGCGCCTGTGGACAGCTCGCGGCCGCCGAACGCTGACCTTGTACTCTGAGCTCGAACACATCTTCATAGTCATTCCGACAGGGGAGCGCCACAGCGCTGAGAGTGCGGTGTCCGTCAGACCGCAGACCCTCTGAACCTCGCCCAGGTCATTCTGGGTAGGGAGTTCGGTCGTAACTCGAGCTGTTGCGCCCTGCCCGCGTCCGGTCCGCCGGTCGCGGGCGGGGCCGCGTCTCTTCCTGGTCCCACCCAGGAGGAAAACTCAGTGAGCACCAGAAACCCGGCGAGCACCAGGAAGCAGGCCGCCGTCGCGGTCCTCGCGGCGCTCGGCGTCACCGCCCTCGCCGCCTGCGGCACCGACGACACCGGCGAGGCCGCCGGCAAGTCCGGTGCGCCCGCGCCGAAGACCGTGACCCTCGTGAGCCACGACTCGTTCAACGCCTCCAAGGAGGTCCTGGCCGAGTTCACGAAGCAGACCGGCTTCACCGTCAAGGTCCTCAAGGCCGGCGACGCCGGCGAGGCCGTCAACAAGGAGATCCTGACCAAGGGCTCCCCGCAGGGCGACGTCTTCTTCGGCGTCGACAACACCCTCCTCTCCCGCGCCCTCGACAACGGGATCTTCGCCGGATACCGGGCGAAGGGGCTCGACCGGATTCCGGCGGAGTACCACCTGGACAAGGAGCACCGGGTCACCCCGATCGACTCCGGCGACATCTGCGTCAACTACGACAAGAAGTACTTCGCCGACAAGAAGCTGGCGCCGCCGGTGACCTTCGACGACCTGGCGAAGCCCGAGTACAAGGACCTCCTCGTGGTCGAGAACCCGGAGCGGTCCTCCCCGGGCCTCGGCTTCCTCCTCGGTACGGCCGCGAAGTACGGCGACGACGGCTGGCAGGACTACTGGAAGAAGCTCAGGGCCAACGGCGTGAAGACGGTCGACAGCTGGGAGCTCGCCTACAACCAGGAGTTCTCCGGCTCGGCTGGCGGCAAGCAGGCCAAGGGCGACCGGCCGCTCGTCGTCTCGTACGCCTCCAGCCCGCCGGTCGAGGTGCTGTACGCCGAGCCGCAGCCGAAGGAGGCGCCCACCGGCGTCTCCACCGGCACCTGCTTCCGGCAGACCGAGTTCGCGGGCCTGCTGAACGGGGCGAAGAACCCCGAGGGCGGCAAGGCGCTGATCGACTTCCTGATCTCGAAGAAGTTCCAGGAGGACATGCCGCTCCAGATGTTCGTCAACCCGGTGGCGAAGGACGCGGCCCTGCCCGAGCTGTTCACGAAGCACGGCGTGGTCGTGGGGAAGCCGGAGACCATGGAGCCGGGGAAGATCGCCGAGAAGCGCGACGCGTGGATCCAGCAGTGGTCGTCGCTCGTCCTGAAGTAAGGCGCGCCGGAGCAGGACGCGACCCGCGCGGGAACGCGGCACGGCTCGGCCTCATGGCCCTGCCCGTCGCGTTCTTCGCGGTGTTCTTCGCGTGGCCCGTCGTGTCCATCGTGGACCGGGGGCTGCGGCCCGGCGGCGACTGGCGGTTCGGCCGGATCGGCGAGACGCTGAGCCGGCCGGACATCCTCGACGTGCTCGGCTTCACCGCCTGGCAGGCGCTCGCCTCCACCGGCCTCACCCTGCTCGTCGCCCTGCCCGGCGCGTACGTCTTCGCCCGCTTCGACTTCCCCGGCAAGAGCGTCCTGCGGGCCGTGGTCACGGTGCCGTTCGTGCTGCCCACGGTCCTGGTCGGAACGGCGTTCCTGGCCCTCGTCGGCCGCAACGGGCTCACCGACGAGCTGTGGGGGCTGCGGCTCGACACCGGCGTGTGGGCGATCCTGCTCGCCCACGTCTTCTTCAACTACGCGGTCGTCGTCAGGACCGTCGGCGGCCTCTGGGCGCAGCTCGACCCGCGCCAGGAGGAGGCCGCCCGGGTCCTCGGCGCCTCCCGCCTCACGGCCTGGCGGACGGTGACGCTGCCCGCGCTCGTCCCGGCCGTGTCGGCGGCGGCCCTGATGGTCTTCCTCTTCACCTTCACCTCCTTCGGCGTCGTGCAGATCCTCGGCGGGGACGCGTACACGACCTTGGAGGCGGAGATCTACCGGCAGACCGCCCGGCTGCTCGACCTGCCGACGGCGGCCGTCCTCACCCTCGTGCAGTTCGCCGCGGTCGGCGCGATCCTCGGGCTGCACGCGTGGACGGTACGGCGGCGGGAGACCGCGCTGCGGCTCGTACCGCCGGAGCGGACCGCGCGCCGGCCGCGCGGCGCCGGGCAGTGGGCGCTGCTCGGCGGCGTCCTCCTCTCGGTGGCGCTGCTGATCCTGCTGCCGCTCGGAGTGCTCGTGGAGCGGTCGTTCGCCGGCCCCGGGGGGTACGGGCTCGGCTACTACCGGGCGCTCGGCTCGCTGGACGAGAGCGGGACCTTCCTGGTGCCGCCCCTGGAGGCGATCGGGAACTCGCTGCGGTACGCGCTGGCCGCCACCGCCATCGCCGTCGTCATCGGCGGGCTCGCGGCGGCCGCCCTCACCCGGCGGGCCGGGCGGCTCGTCCGGGGCTTCGACGCGCTCCTCATGCTGCCGCTCGGGGTATCCGCCGTCACCGTCGGCTTCGGCTTCCTCATCACGCTGGACGAACCGCCGCTCGACCTGCGGGCGAGCTGGATCCTCGTCCCCCTCGCGCAGGCCCTCGTCGGCGTCCCCTTCGTCGTACGGACGATGCTGCCGGTCCTGCGCGCGGTGGACGAGCGGCTGCGGGAGGCGGCGGCCGTGCTCGGCGCCTCGCCGTGGCGGGCCTGGCGGGAGGTGGACCTGCCGCTGGTGCGGCGGGCGCTGCTCATCGCGGCCGGGTTCGCGTTCGCCGTCTCGCTCGGAGAGTTCGGCGCGACCGTCTTCATCGCCCGGCCCGACAGCCCGACGCTGCCGGTCGCGGTCGCCCGGCTGCTCGGCCGGCCCGGCGAGCTCAACTACGGCCAGGCGATGGCCCTCTCGACGATTCTGATGGTGGTGTGCGCGGTGTCCCTGCTGCTGCTCGAACGGCTCCGCACCGACCGGACCTCCGGGGAGTTCTGATGCTGAGACTCGACGGGGCGACCGTACGGTTCGGGGCGCGGGCCGTGCTCGACGCCGTGGACCTGGAGGTCGCCGACCAGGAGACCGTGTGCGTGCTCGGCCCCAGCGGCAGCGGCAAGTCCACGCTGCTGCGGGCCGTCGCGGGCCTCCAGGCGCTCGACGCCGGCCGGGTGCTCCTGGACGGCGCCGACCAGGCCGGGGTGCCGACGCACCGACGGGGCGTCGGCCTGATGTTCCAGGACCACCAGCTCTTTCCGCAGCGGGACGTCGGCGGCAACGTCGCCTTCGGGCTGCGGATGCGGGGCGACGGCAAGTCCGAGCGGGCGGAGCGGGTGCGGGAGCTGCTCGACCTCGTGGGCCTGCCGGGCGCCGGGCGGCGGTCCGTCGCCGCGCTCTCCGGCGGCGAGCAGCAGCGGGTCGCCCTGGCCCGGGCGCTCGCGCCCCGGCCCCGGCTCCTCATGCTGGACGAACCGCTCGGCCAGCTCGACCGGGGTCTGCGGGAGCGGCTCGTCGTGGAGCTGCGGCAGCTCTTCGGGCGGCTCGGGACGACGGTCCTGGCCGTCACCCACGACCAGGGCGAGGCCTTCGCGCTCGCGGACCGGGTCGTGGTCATGCGGGACGGGCGGATCGCCCAGTCGGGGACGCCCGTCGAGGTGTGGCGCCGCCCGGCCTCCGAGTTCGTCGCCCGCTTCCTCGGCTTCGACAACGTGGTGCCCGCCCGGGTCACCGGCACGGTCGCCGAGACCGCCTGGGGCGAGGTCCCGGTGCCGGACGGCTCCCCGCAGGGCGACCGGCGGCTCCTGGTCCGCCCCGGCGGAGTGCGGCCGGTCCCGGCGGCCGGGGACGCGCCGGCCTGGACGGTGGAGTCGTGGACCTTCCGGGGCAGCCATGTCGTCGTACGGCTCCGGCCGGCCGGCGGCCCGCCTCTGGAGGCCGAACTCCCGCTGCGGGACGCGCCCGAGGAGGGCACGGAGACGGGGCTCGCGTTCCGGCCGGAGGACGTGGTGGTGCTGGGCGACGACACGCCGTAGGGCGTGTGCCGGACCGATGAGTTCCGCCCGCCGGGGGAGTCCTCCGTACGTACGGAGCCTTCGCCGCCCGTACGTCCCGCAGGTCCCGCACCGGAGGAACCCATGGCCCAGCAGCTGCTCAGAGTCCAGAACTTCAACGTCTCGTCCGACGGGTACGGCGCCGGGGAGGGCCAGACCCTCGAACGGCCCTTCGGGCACGCGGACCCGGAGGCGATGTTCGCCTGGGCCGGTGCCACGGCGAGCTGGCCCCGGCGCACCGACCCCGGCGGCAGCCGCGGCCTCGACGACTACCTGACGCGGGACTACGGGCGGAACATCGGCGCCGAGATCATGGGCCGCAACAAGTTCGGGCCCCAGCGCGGGCCCTGGCGGGACCACGAGTGGCGCGGCTGGTGGGGCGACGAGCCGCCGTTCCACACCCCGGTGTTCGTCCTGACCCACCACCCGCGCCCCTCGTTCGCGCTCGGCGGCACCACGTTCCACTTCCTCGACGCCGACCCGGCCACCGCCCTCGCGGCGGCGCGGGAGGCGGCGGACGGCAAGGACGTGCGGCTTGGCGGCGGGGCCGCCACCATCCGGGCGTTCCTCGACGCCGGCCCAGGGCCTGTCCGGCGGATCATGGCCGGGGCCGCGACGCCCGGCACGGCACCTCGCCGCGTTGCCGAAACGCCCCGACAGCTCCGCTGTCGAGACGCTCCGGCGCCTTGCGAGCCACCGCACCAGACGCCGCGGCCCACCCGACCCTGATCCGCCGGACAGGCCCTGGTCGACACCCTGCACGTGGCGGTCTCGCCGGTGGTGCTCGGCGGCGGCTCGCGGCTCTGGGAGTCGCCCGACGAACTCCTCGACCGCTACCACCGCGACGTCGTGCCCAGCCCGGGCGGCACGGTCACGCACCACCTGTTCTGGCGGAAGTGAGCGCGGGACCCGGCCGGGGCCGGGTCTCCTTCCGAAGGGCAGCGCCGCCGGTACGGGGCCCGGTCACCCCCTGAGCGGCAGCGCCGCCAGTTCCGCCACCGCCCACGTCAGCGGCAGGAAGACGGCGAGCAGGACCCCTGCGCGCAGGAGGGCCACCGCGCGGAGGGTCGCGGGCGGGGCGCCGACGCGTACGAGGGCCTCGGTGACGGGCGCGCGGTCCTGCCGGGACTCCAGGGCCGCGGTCAGGAGCGTGGCGCCGGTGCAGGCCAGGATCAGGGTGGCGCCCAGGCCGGTGAGCGGCCCGAAGGCGTCGGAGCCGGTGTCCGACTCGTACAGCGAGGCCGTCGCGAGCAGGCCGGAGAGCACCGCGCAGACCACGCCGAGCGGTCGGCCGACACGGCGGGACTCCGTCATCAGGACGCGGCCCGCGAGCAGCCGGACGGCGCCGGGGCGGGCCGTCTGGAGGAGGCGGCCGCAGCCGTGGACGAGGGCGGGGCCCGCCGTCGCGAGGCCGATCGCGGTGAGGACCCAGCCGGCCAGGACGGCCGCCGGGCTGCCGTCGAAGCGGCCCGGCAGCGGGAGGCCGTCCCCGCCGCCGCCCCGGCCCGCGTACGTCTCGACGGCGAGGCCGATCGCGACCAGGGCGACGCCCCACGGAAGGCCGGACGGCATGGTCTCGTCCTTGACGTCCTCCGCGGGTGGCGCGGTGCGCGGGCGCAGGGCCAGGGCCGCGGCCGTGGCGGCGGTCACGGGGACGACGGCGAGCAGGGTGAGGACGGCCGCGAGCGGCACCGGCTGGTCGCCGGCGAGCAGCCCGGCGGCCGCCCCGTCGAAGGGCAGGCCCGTGAGGTCGCCGCGCAGGTGCAGATAGAGCAGGAGCGCGACCGCCGAACCGAGCGCGCAGGTGACGGCCGTCGAGGCGGCGGCGAGCAGGGTCAGCCGGGCCGGTCCGAGGCCGATCGCGGAGAGCCCGGGGCGCGGCCGGGTGCTGGGGTCGGTGCGGGCCACGGCGACGGCGAACTGGACGGCGGCGGCGAGCGGCAGGACGCACCAGAGGAGCCGGAGCGCCGAGGCCGAGGCCTGCTCCGGGTGTCCGAGGGCGTGGCCGAGGGCGCAGAGCAGGAGGAAGCCCACCCCGGCGGACGCGGCGGCGACGAGCAGCCGGCGCGCCAGGACGAGGGGGTGGGCGCCCCGGGTCAGACGGAGAGCGAGCACGCGGCGACGCCCTCCGCCCCGGTCGCCGGGGGTACGGTGCCGGCCCGGCGTCCGTCGAGGAGCGCGACCGTGCGGTCGGCGAGCGCCGCGACCTCGGCGTCGTGGGTGGCGAGGACCACGGTGATGCCGTGCGAGCGGGCGGCGGCCGTCAGGGTGCGCAGCACCTGGGCTCCGTCGGCGCGGTGCAGGCCGGCGGTGGGTTCGTCGGCGAAGAGCACCGGGGGAGTGGTGACGAGGGCGCGGGCGATCGAGATCCGCTGGCGCTGCGACTGGGTGAGGGCGCGGGGGCGCTTGCGGGCGCAGGCCCCGGCGTCGAGCCGGTCCAGCCACTCCAGGGCGGCGGTCTTCGCGGCGCGGCGGGGGACCCCGCGCAGCAGCAGGGGCAGGGCGGTGTTCTCCCAGCCGGTGAGTTCGGGGACGAGGCCGGGTTCGGGGCCGATCCAGCCGAAGCGCTCGCGGCGGAGCTGTTCGCGCCGGGCGGGGCTCAGGGTGTGCACGGGTCCGCTGTTGAACCAGACCTCGCCCTCCTGGGGGACGAGCTGGCCGGAGAGACAGCGCAGGAGGGTGGTCTTGCCGCTGCCCCGCGGACCGGTCAGGGCGAGGATCTCGCCCTCGCGGACGCCGAGGGAGACGCCGCTGAGGGCCTCCGAGCCGTCCAGGGTGCAGTGCAGGGAACGCGCCCAGAGCACGTCGTTGTCCGGTGGGGCCATCGCGTACACCTCTGTCGATCCGATCTGTGTCCCCCGTACGGAGGGGGGTTTCCCCCGTACGGGTGAACGAAGGACGGGCCTGTCGGTCACTCGGCACCGTAAGTATTCGGATCGGTTCGTAGGGACAGCACACGGCCCGGGCCGCCGCCATCCACTCGGATGGCGGGCAGGCCCGGGCCGTGGTGTCACGCCGTGAGGGCGGCGTGAGGTTCCGCTAGAGCTTGGTCCACGCCTCGGTGAGCACCGAGCGCAGGATGCCTTCGATCTCGTCGAAGGTGCCCTGGTCGGCGATCAGCGGCGGGGCCAGCTGGATGACCGGGTCGCCGCGGTCGTCGGCACGGCAGTACAGGCCGTTGTCGAACAGCGCCTTGGAGAGGAAGCCGTACAGGACGCGCTCGGTCTCCTCGTCCGTGAAGGACTCCTTGGTGACCTTGTCCTTGACGAGCTCGATGCCGTAGAAGTAGCCGTTGCCGCGGACGTCGCCGACGATCGGCAGGTCGTGCAGCTTCTTCAGCGTCGAGAAGAAGGCGTCCTCGTTGTCCAGGACGTGCTGGTTGAGGCCCTCCTTGTCGAAGATGTCGAGGTTGGCGATGGCGACCGCCGACGACACCGGGTGGCCGCCGAAGGTGTAGCCGTGCAGGAAGGTGTTGTCGCCCTTGTAGAACGGCTCCGCGATGCGGTCGGAGACGATGCAGGCGCCGATCGGGGAGTAGCCCGAGGTCATGCCCTTGGCGCAGGTGATCATGTCCGGCACGTAGCCGAACTTGTCACAGGCGAACATCGTGCCGAGGCGGCCGAAGGCGCAGATCGTCTCGTCGGAGACGAGGAGCACGTCGTACTGGTCGCAGATCTCTCGGACCCGCTGGAAGTACCCGGGCGGCGGCGGGAAGCAGCCGCCGGCGTTCTGCACCGGCTCCAGGAAGACGGCGGCGACGGTGTCGGGGCCCTCGAAGAGGATCTGCTGCTCGATCTGGTCGGCGGCCCAGCGGCCGAAGGCCTCGGGGTCGTCGCCGTGGATCGGGGCGCGGTAGATGTTGGTGTTCGGCACCTTGTGCGCGCCGGGGACCAGCGGCTCGAAGGGGGCCTTGAGGGCCGGCAGGCCGGTGATGGACAGGGCGCCCTGCGGGGTGCCGTGGTAGGCGACCGCGCGCGAGATGACCTTGTACTTGGTGTGCTTGCCCTGCAGCTTGAAGTACTGCTTGGCGAGCTTCCAGGCGGTCTCGACGGCCTCTCCGCCGCCGGTGGTGAAGAAGACCTTGTTCAGGTCGCCCGGGGCGTAGTCCGCGAGGCGCTCGGCCAGCTCGACGGCCTTGGGGTGCGCGTACGACCACACGGGGAAGAACGCGAGCTCCTGGGCCTGCTTGTACGCGACCTCGGCCAGCTCCTGGCGGCCGTGTCCGGCGTTGACCACGAAGAGGCCCGCGAGACCGTCGAGGTAGCGCTTGCCCTTGTCGTCGAAGATGTAGGTGCCCTCGCCACGCACGATGGTGGGAACGGGCGAGTTCTCGTACGACGACATGCGGGTGAAGTGCATCCACAGGTGGTCGTAGGCGGTCTTGGAGAGGTCCTTGCTCACGGCTATCGGGTTCCCCACATATAGGTCTGCTTCTTGAGCTTGAGGTAGACGAAGCTCTCGGTGGAGCGCACGCCGGGGAGGGTGCGGATGCGCTTGTTGATCACATCCAGCAGGTGGTCGTCGTCCTCGCAGACGATCTCCACCATGAGGTCGAAGGAGCCCGCGGTCATCACCACGTACTCGCATTCGGCCATGGCCGTCAGTGCTTCCGCAACCGGATCAAGGTCACCCTCGACGTTGATGCCGACCATCGCCTGCCGCCGGAAACCCACGGTGAGCGGGTCGGTGACGGCGACGATCTGCATGACGCCCTGGTCGAGCAGCTTCTGGACGCGCTGCCGCACGGCGGCTTCGGAGAGGCCGACGGCCTTGCCGATCGCCGCGTAGGGACGGCGACCGTCCTCCTGGAGCTGTTCGATGATCGCCAGGGAGACGGCGTCGATCGTCGGGGACGAACCGGTTCCGGTCCTGGAGTCTGCGCTTCGACTGGCCACACCTCACTGTGCACCGAGACTCGTCGGTCTTGCAACCCCGGAGCGATGTAATTCGTTGTGTGACGGTCCAGATCTCACTGAATCCGAAGTTGTGGGGGGTCGGGCCTGTTGAAAGCGTCAGCCGAGCGATTAGGCTGGGGTGTCTCACCCATCGGGACAGCGCACGAGGACGTGCGAAGTCAGAACGTGACAGGAGGGGTGGCAAGTGACCACCGAGCTGCGCCGGCTGCGTAACTACATCAACGGGGAGTTCCGCGACGCGGCCGACGGCCGCACGATCGACGTGATCAACCCGGCCACCGGCGAGGTGTACGCCACCTCCCCGCTCTCCGGCCAGGCCGACGTCGACGCCGCCATGGAGGCCGCCGCGGCCGCCTTCCCCGCCTGGCGCGACAGCACCCCGGCCGAGCGCCAGAAGGTGCTCCTCAAGATCGCCGACGCCTTCGAGGAGCGCGCCGAGGACCTGATCGCCGCCGAGGTCGAGAACACCGGCAAGCCGGTCGCCCTCACCGCGAGCGAGGAGATCCCGCCGATGGTGGACCAGATCCGCTTCTTCGCGGGTGCCGCCCGGCTGCTCGAAGGCCGCTCGGCCGGCGAGTACATGGAGGGCCTGACCTCCATCGTCCGCCGCGAGCCCGTCGGCGTCTGCGCCCAGGTCGCGCCGTGGAACTACCCGATGATGATGGCCGTCTGGAAGTTCGCCCCGGCCCTCGCCGCGGGCAACACCGTCGTCCTCAAGCCCTCGGACACGACCCCCGCGTCGACCGTCCTGATGGCCGAGATCATCGGGCGGATCGTCCCCAAGGGCGTCTTCAACGTCGTCTGCGGCGACCGCGACACCGGCCGTGCGATGGTCGAGCACCCGATCCCCGCCATGGCCTCCATCACCGGCTCCGTCCGCGCCGGCATGCAGGTCGCCGAGTCGGCCGCCAAGGACGTCAAGCGCGTCCACCTGGAACTGGGCGGCAAGGCCCCCGTCGTGGTCTTCGAGGACACCGACATCGAGAAGGCCGTCGAGGACATCTCCGGCGCGGGCTTCTTCAACGCCGGCCAGGACTGTACGGCCGCCACCCGCGTCCTCGTCCACGAGTCCATCCACGACGAGTTCGTCTCCGCGCTCGCCAAGGCCGCCGCCGCGACCAAGACCGGGCAGCCGGACGACGAGGACGTGGCGTACGGCCCGCTCAACAACGCCAACCAGCTGAAGCAGGTCTCCGGCTTCATCGACCGCCTCCCGGCCCACGCCAAGGTCGAGGCCGGCGGGCAGCGCGTCGGCGACAAGGGCTACTTCTACGCCCCGACCGTCGTCTCCGGCCTCAAGCAGGACGACGAGATCATCCAGAACGAGGTCTTCGGCCCGGTCATCACCGTCCAGTCCTTCACGGACGAGGCCCAGGCCCTGGAGTACGCCAACGGCGTCGAGTACGCCCTCGCCTCCTCCGTCTGGACCAAGGACCACGCGCGCGCGATGCGCATGTCCAAGGCGCTCGACTTCGGCTGCGTGTGGATCAACACCCACATCCCGCTGGTCGCCGAGATGCCCCACGGCGGCTTCAAGAAGTCCGGCTACGGCAAGGACCTCTCGGGCTACGGCTTCGAGGACTACACGCGTATCAAGCACGTGATGACGTCCCTCGGCTAGTCGCCGGGAATCCGGCCGCGGCCCCGGCACCCCGCTCGACAGGGTGTCGGGGCCGCGGCGTACCGCCCGCACGGACCGTCCATTGCCGCGGGAGGCGACCGGCCGGGATGCTGCCCGGATGAGAGCGACAGCCAGGAAGAACACGTCCCGCCGGTCCCTGCTGCGCGGCATGGGCGGCGCCGGGGCCGCCGCCCTGCTCGCCGGGTGCGGGGTGCCCGCCGCCTTCGTGGAGGAGGGCGACCGGGCCGCCGCCCGGGACCTCTCGGCCCGCGACCGGATCCTCGACTTCGCCAACTGGCCGCTCTACATCGACACCGACGAGGACGACGAGTCGAAGCGCCCCACCCTGGACGCCTTCCGGGAGCGGACCGGGATATCCGTCCGCTACACCGAGGAGATCAACGACAACGACGAGTTCTTCGGCAGGATCAGCCCCTCCCTGATGAACCACCAGGAGACCGGGCGGGACCTGATCGTCCTCAGCGACTGGATGGCCGCCCGCTTCGTCCGCCTCGGCTGGGTCCAGGAGATGGACCGCGCCGCCCAGCCGAACGTCGCCGCGCACCTCGACCCGCAGCTGCGCTCGCCCGCCTTCGACCCGGGCCGGCTGCACACCGTGCCCTGGCAGTCCGGCATCACCGGCATCGCGTACAACCGCCGGAAGCTCGGCCGGGAGCTGCGCTCCGTCAACGAGCTGTGGGCCGACGACCTGCGCGGGAAGGTCACCCTGCTGTCCGGGCTCGACGAGTCCTTCGCCCTGCTGATGATGGGCGAGGGCGTCGACGTGACCCGCTGGAAGGAGGACGACTTCCACGCCCTGTGCGAGCGGGTCGAGCGGCTCGTCCGCGCCAAGCACATCCGCCGCTTCACCGGCAACGACTACATCAAGGACCTCTCCTCCGGCGACGTCCTGGCCTGCCAGGCGTACTCCGGGGACGTCATCCAGCTCCGGGCCGACAACCCCGACATCGAGTTCGTCGTCCCCGAGGAGGGCGCCGAGCTCTGGGCCGAGTCCCTCATGGTCCCCAACCTCGCCCGGCACAAGGCCAACGCCGAGAAGCTGGTCGACCACTACTACGATCCCGAGGTCGCCGCCGAACTCGCCGCCTGGGTCAACTACGTCTGCCCCGTACCGGCCGCGCAGCGGGTCCTCGCGGACTCCGGCGACGAGGAACTGGCCGCGCTCGCCGAGGACCCGCTGATCTTCCCCGACTCCGCCATGCGGAGCCGGCTCGCCATCGCCCGGGACGTCACCGCCGAGGAGCGCCTGACCTTCGCCAAGAAGTGGAACGCGATCGTGGGGCTGTGAGCCGGCCCTGTCACGGCGGACTCGCGCCTCGACCCCCTTGCCGCGTACGGCCTGTTCCTCGCCCGGGCCGTTCACGACGCCGAGGAGCTCCCGTACGGGCCGCGCCGGCTCCGGGAGAACCCGCCCGTCCTGCGCGAGCGCTTCCCCGGGGCGCCGGAGGAGGTGTGGCGAGCGGCCGAGAGGGACGACGAGCGCGAATCCACCGCGGCCGTGGGGGTGATGGGCGTGATCGCCGCCGCCGCCGTCGCCGGGGCGCGGTCCGGCGGGGCTCGTGCTCGCGGCGGGGGCGACCGTGGCCGCGCCCGGAGCGGGGCGGCCGGCCCGCACTTTTGAACGTGTTCTAAAAAATGGCCCCCTGACTTTTGAACGCGTTCAGAGCGGGCGTACGCCGTCCCCGTGACCGACACGAACGGGCCGAGAGCCCTTCTCGAGCGCATCCGCACCTGGCTGGTCCTCTTCGTCGTCTGTCTGGTCCTGAGCGGACTCACCGCCTTCCCGCTCGTCACCGAACTCCGCCTCCTCGACTCCGCGCTGACCGGCTGGGCCGCCCCCGTCGCCGACGCCCTCCCCGGACTCGCCGAGTGGATCCACCGGGTCCGGGGCGGCCTGGAGACCGCCGACCGGGACGCCCCCTACCTCCTCTACGGCAACGACTGGCCGGCCTTCGCCCACCTGGTCATCGCCGTCGCCTTCCACGGCGTCTGGCGCGACCCCGTCCGCAACGTCCGGGTCGTCGAGTTCGGCATGCTCGCCTGCGTCGGCATCATCCCGCTCGCCCTGATCTGCGGCCCGATCCGCGAGATCCCCTTCTGGTGGTCGGTCGTCGACATGTCCTTCGGCGTCTTCGGCATCCTGCCGCTGCTCCTCGTCCGCCGGCTGATCAAGCGTCTGGAGGCCGCCACGACGACGGCGGCCCCGGAGGCCGTGCCCGCCGCCTGACGGCCGCCGGCCGCGCGCCCCGGCGGTCAGTCCGGCAGGCCGTACGCCGCCACCATCACCCCCAGTGCCGTCGGGTTCGCGTCCCGGCCCTTGGCGTCGGTGGAGTTGACCCCGTAGACGAGCGTCCGGGAGCCGTCCCGGGTCGAGCCGATCGCCGCGTTGTACCCCCAGCGGCCCCCGGTCTTCCCCCACACCTCGCGCCCGCCGAGCCGCTTCATCGACAGGCCGACGGAGTACGCGGCCGGGGCGCCGGTCTCCAGGTCCGTCACCTCCGGCAGCGTGAACATCTCCTCCAGGAGCGGCCCGCGCACCACCCGGCCCGCGAACAGGGCCCGGGTGAACCGCTCCAGGTCCGCCGTGGTCGAGACGAGGTCCCCCGCCGCCCAGGCGTCCGACGTCCCCCACGCCGAGACGTCCCGCAGACCGGTCGTGCCGTCGCCGAGCCGCATCGACTGGTAGCCGTGGTTGTACGGGCCGGAGATCTCGGACGCGCCGCCCGGCAGGTAGGTGTCCCCCAGTCCGAGCGGGCGCAGGATCCGCCGCTCCACCTGGCGCTCGTACGAGTCGCCCGTGACCCGCTCCACGATCAGCCCGGCGATCGTGTAGCCGATGTTCAGGTAGTGCTGCCGGGTCCCCGGCCGGAACTCGCGCGGCTGCGCCGTCGCCGAGCGGACCAGCTCCTCGGGGGTGTGCACGTCGAAGCGGTGCTCGTACGCCTCCTCCACCGTCCGGTCCGGCAGGTCGGCGGCCGGGATGCCGTGGGTGTGGTTCAGGAGCTGCCGGACGGTCACCCGGGAGTAGCGGGCCGGGACCAGGTCCGGCAGGTACGCGCGGGCCGGGCGGTCCAGGTCGATCCGGCGCTCGGCGGCGAGCAGGAGGACGGTCGCCGCCGTGAACACCTTGGTCACCGAGCCGGCCCGGAAGCGTCCCGCCGGGTCCGCCGGGGCGCCCGACTCCAGGTCGCGGACGCCCGAGCTCCCCTGCCAGGCCCCCTCCGTGCCGCCGACCCGGACCAGCGCGGCCGTCGCGTCGGCGCGGGGGAGGCCCGCGATCGCCGCCGCCATCGTCTTCGCGAGGCCGGCGTCCTGCGCGGGGCGGGCGGCCGTGGCCGGTTGCGCCGCCACGGCCGGGCCGAGCGCCGGACCGGCGGCGACGCCCAGGACCAGGGCGGTGGCGAGCAGGGTGCGGACGGATGTGCGCATGGCGGTCGACTCCTTGGATGTGGGCCGTCGTTCTCGACGTCTCCATCCTGCTGACCGGGGACGTTGCGGGGATCGCCCGCGCGGGCGGTCCTCCGGAGGCGGTTTCCTCACCGGCACGGGGGAGCGGGCGGGCCGTCATCTCCCCCGCGCGGGGGAGGCGGAGTGCCGGCGGGCCGCGCGACCGGGGCGCCCCTCAGGGCCGGGGCGTCCCCGCCGCGACGAGCCCCGTCTCGTACGCGCAGATCACCGCCTGGATCCGGTCGCGCAGGCCCAGCTTCGCGAGGACGTTGCCCACGTGGGTCTTCACCGTGTGGTCGCTGACGACCAGCTCCGCCGCGATCTCCGCGTTGGACAGGCCCCGCGCGAGCAGCAGCAGCGTCTCGCGCTCCCGGGCCGTGAGCACGTCCAGGCGCGGATCGGGGGCCGCCCGGCGCGGACCGCCCGCCGTGTACTGCTCCACCAGGCGCCGGGCCACCGACGGCGCGAGCAGCGAGTCGCCCGCCGCCACCACCCGGACCGCGTGCACCAGGTCGTCCCGCCGCACGTCCTTGAGGAGGAAGCCGCTCGCGCCCGCGTGCAGCGCCTCGTACACGTACGCGTCGGTGTCGAAGGTCGTGAGCATCACCGTCCGGCAGCCGGACTCGGCGCAGATCGTCCGGCAGGCCTCGATGCCGTCCGTCCGGGGCATCCGGATGTCGAGCAGCGCCACGTCGGGGGAGTGGCGGCGGACCGCCTCGACGGCCTCCGTCCCGTCCCCGGCCTCCGCCACCACCTCGATGTCCGGCTGCGCGTCCAGGATCATCGCGAAACCGCCGCGGACCAGCTCCTGGTCGTCCGCGACCACCACCCGGACCGTCATGCCTCCGCCTCCGCCCTCGTCGAGGTCACCGTGCCGGGCACGGGCAGCAGGACCCGCACCTCGAACCCCTTCCCGCCCGGACCCGGGCCCGTCTCCGCCGTCCCGCCGTGCGCGGCGGCCCGCTCCCGTATGCCCGTCAGGCCGTGCCCGCCGGAGCCCGGCCGCGGGCCGCGCCCGTCGTCGGTGACCGTGACCCGCAGGACGCCGTCCGCGTGGGCGAGCCGTACGCCCGCGGTACGGGCGCCCGCGTGCCGGACCACGTTCGTCAGCGCCTCCTGCACGATCCGGTAGACGCTCGCGCCGGTCGCCGCGGGCAGCGCCCGCACCCCGCCCTCCGTCGTGTAGGCCACGTCCAGACCGCCCGCCCGCACCCGCTCCACGAGCGCCGGGATCGCGGCGATGTCCGGCTGCGGCCCGCGCGGGGCCGCCGCCCCGTCGCCCTCGCGCAGCACCCCCAGCATCCGCCGCAGCTGGTCCATCGCGTCGCGGCCCGTCGCCGAGATCGCCTCGAAGGCGGCCTCGGCGCGCTCCGGCGCCGCCCGCACCGCCACCGGGCCCGCCTCCGCCTGTACGACCATCAGGCTCACTGCGTGCGACAGGACGTCGTGCATCTCCCGGGCGATCCTGGCCCGTTCGCGCGCGGCGGCCCGCTCGGTCTCGACCCGCTGCGCGCGCTGCCGGGCGTCCGTGAGCCGCCCGAAGACGTAGGCGGCGGCGAACACGAAGAGGGAGAAGGTCAGTTCGCGCGCCGACCGGGTGTTGAGCCACACCGACACCGGCACCGCGACCACCAGCAGCCCCACCGTGGCGAGCCGCTGCCACGCGGGCGCGAGCGCGGCGATCGTGTGGACGGCGACGAGCCCGGTGTACGGCAGCGGCTGCCCCGGCCCCTCCACCGCGAGGCGGTACAGGGCGCTCGTCGCCAGGATCGCGAGCAGCACGCCCAGCGGCGCGCGCCTGCGCCAGACCAGCGGCAGCACGGTCAGCGTCATCAGCCCGTACGCCGGCCAGGTCGCCGGTTCGGACCCGGGCGGGCGCGGCACCACGAACGGCATCGTCACCGCCGCCTGGACCAGGAGCGCGATCCCGGCGTCCACCGCCCGCGGGTGGTCCGCGGCCCAGGTCCGCGCCCGCTCCCGGGCGCCGCGCACCTCCCCCCGTACGCCCATTACGGCTTGCGGCCCACCGCGCCGAACTGGGCCACCACGGCACCCTCCTCGGAGCGCCAGCGGGAGCAGGAGACGATGCCCGGTTCGAGGAGGTCGAGACCGTCCAGGAAGGAGGCGAACTCGGCGCGGGTGCGGGCGGTGATCGGCGGGGTGGCGTTCTCGTTCCAGAACGCCATCGCGGCCCTGTTGCCCTCGCCGCCGAGCTCCGGCTCCAGGGTGGGGTGGGTGAGGACCAGGAAGCTGCCGGAGGGGACGGCGTCCATCAGGGTCCGTACGACGGAGCGGGCCTCGTCGGTGTCCAGGATGAAGTTGAGGATGCCCAGCATCATCACCGCGACCGGGCGGGACAGGTCCAGGGTGGCCGAGGCCGCCGCCAGGATGTGCTCCGGGTCGTGCGCGTCGGCGTCCACGTACTCGGTGACGCCTTCCGGCGCGCTCGTCAGGAGCGCGCGGGCGTGGGTGAGGACGATCGGGTCGTTGTCGACGTAGACGATCCGGGACCCGGGGGCCGCCCGCTGGGCCACCTCGTGGGTGTTGTCGGCGGTCGGCAGGCCCGTGCCGATGTCCAGGAACTGCCGGACGCCCTCCTCGGCGGCCAGACGGGTCACCACCCGGCCGAGGAACGCCCGGTCCGCGCGCGCCACTTCGCCGATGCTCGGGTAGAAGCCGGTGACCTGCGCGCCGACCGCGCGGTCCACCGGGTAGTTGTCCTTACCGCCCAGCCAGTAGTTCCACACGCGGGCGTTGTGGGCGATGTCGGTGCGGATGCGGTCGCCGACGCTGTCGTTCGCGCTCGCGCTGTCGTTCACGCTGTCGTTCACCTCAGGAGTCCTCTCGCAGGACGGCGGCGAGGGCGTCGACGCGGTTCGTGGTGATCGCGTCCGCCCCGTTCATGATCAGCTTACGCATCGTGCGCTTCGTGTCCGCCGTCCAGGCCGACAGGAGCAGCCCGTCCCGGTGCACCCGCTCGGCCAGCTCCCGGCCCACCAGGCCGAAGCGGTAGTTGAGCCAGCGCGGGCGCACGGCGTTGAGGAGCACCGGCCGGGGCGGGGCGAGCGAGTTCCAGGTCAGGGCGATCTCGGCGGCCGGGTCGGCGGCCCGCACCTGGAGCATGGCGACGGTCCCGGCGCAGTAGTAGACCCGCTCCCCGGCCCCGCACTCGCGGACCGTGCCGACGACCTTCCGGACCGAGTGCTCGTTCCCGCCCGGCAGGTCCAGCATCAGCCGGTGGTCCCCGACGGCGAGCAGGGCCTCCCGCAGGGTCGGCACCCCGCCCGCCGTCACCTCCTCCACCTGCGCGTACGTGAGCGCGGAGAGCGCCCGGTCCGGGCCCCAGAGGCGCTTGAGGGTGTCGTCGTGGAGGAGGACGGGCACTCCGTCCCTCGTCAGCCGGACGTCCACCTCGACCGCGTCCGCGCCCCGTTCGATCGCCGAGGAGATCGAACGGAGCGTGTTCTCGCGGAAGCGGTACGGGTCGCCGCGGTGGCCCACGGCAGTGACGGATCGCATGGGGCCATTGTGGCCGGGGACGACCGCCGGTGTCGCCGGTGCGCGGGCCCCGGCGGCCTCCCGTGTCGTCAGCGGGCCTGCCACGCCTCGGTGTACGCGTCGATCTCGGCGGCGATCCGGGCCTTGCCGGCCCCGTCCAGGAAGGAGGCCTCCACCGCGTTCTTCGCGAGGGCGGCGAGACCGCGCTCGTCGAGGTCGAGGAGCCGGGCGGCGACCGCGTACTCGTTGTTCAGGTCGGTGCCGAACATCGGCGGGTCGTCGCTGTTGACGGTGACCAGGACCCCCGCGTCCACCATCTGCCGGATCGGGTGCTCGTCCAGGGTGGCGACGGCCCGGGTGGCGATGTTGGAGGTCGGACAGACCTCCAGGGCGATCCGGTGCCCGGCCAGGTACGCCAGGAGCTCCGGGTCCCGCACGGAGCTGGTGCCGTGCCCGATGCGCTCGGCGCCCAGCTCGCGGATCGCGTCCCAGACGGTCTCCGGGCCGGTCGTCTCGCCCGCGTGCGGCACGGAGCGCAGACCGGCCGCCCGGGCCCGGTCGAAGTACGGCTTGAACTGCGGGCGCGGCACCCCGATCTCCGGGCCGCCGAGACCGAAGGAGACCAGGCCCTCCGGGCGCAGCCCCTCGGTGGTGGCCAGCCGCGCGGTCTCCTCGGCGGCTTCGAGCCCGGCCTCGCCGGGGATGTCGAAGCACCAGCGCAGGACCGTGCCGAACTCGGCCTCGGCCGCCTTGCGGGCGTCCTCGATCGCGTCCATGAACGCGTTCTCGTCGATGCCCCGGCGGGTGGAGGAGTAGGGGGTGATGGTCAGCTCCGCGTAGCGGACGTTCTGCCGGGCCATGTCCCGGGCGACCTCGAAGGTCAGCAGCCGGACGTCCTCGGGGGTGCGGACCAGGTCCACGACCGACAGGTAGACGTCGATGAAGTGCGCGAAGTCGGTGAACGTGAAGTAGTCGGCCAGGGCCTCCGGGTCCGTGGGGACCTTGGAGTCCGGGTGGCGGGCCGCGAGCTCGGCGACGATCCGGGGCGAGGCGGAGCCCACGTGGTGGACGTGCAGCTCGGCCTTGGGGAGGCCCGCGATGAAGGGGTGCAGATCGGTCATCGGGTCATCGTAGGCCGGACGGTTCCCCCGCAGGAGTGAGGCCGTAGCATGACGTGACCACGATGGGGGAGGCCCATGTCCGACAACCGAGACCAGCAGCCGGGCGGCTACGACCCGGCGGACCCGTGGGCTCCGCCGAACCGCGACGGGGTGGAACCGAGCAAGCCGGCGGCGCCGCCGCCCCCGCCGGTCCACGACCAGCAGACCGTCACGTCCATGCCGATCGCGCCCGGCCCCGGCGACGTCCCGCCGCCCCCGGTCGCGCCCGGCGGCCCGGCGGCGGCACCCGGCGCGTACGGCTATCCGGCCGACACGGTCGGGAGCTACGGCTACCCGGCTCCGGCCGCCCCGGCGCCCATGACGACCTCCGGGTACGGCTACCCCGGATATCCGGGGTACGGCGGTCAGCCCGGCTGGCAGCAGTCCCCCTCCAACGGCATGGGCACGGCCGCGCTGGTGCTCGGCATCGTCGCGGTCGCGGGCTTCTGCCTGTACGGCCTGGGGGTGATCCTCGGCGTCCTGGCCCTGATCTTCGGCATCATCGGGGTGAAGAAGGCGGGCCGGGGCGAGGCGACGAACCGGGGGATGGCGGTCGCCGGCATCGTCCTCGGCGCCGTCGGCACCGTGGTCAGCGCGGTCTTCCTCGGCTTCGTCATCTGGGCGATCGCCCAGGACCCCTCGTCCTTCGAGGACTCCGGCGGCTACGAGGACGACCCGTTCGCCTCCTCCCTGGTCCTGGAGACCACCCGCTGAGGCGCCGTGCGCAAGCCGTGCGCACGGGGAAGGGCCCCGCACCGGACATCCGGTGCGGGGCCCTTCCGCATGACGCGTGACGCATGACGCGTGACGCGTGACGCGTGACGCGTGACGCATGACGCGTGACGCATGACGCGTAACGCGTGACGCGTGACGCACGGCGTCACGCGCCCCGCAGCCGCTCCCGCGCCTCCATGAGGGCGAAGCCGAGCAGGTTGAGGCCGCGCCAGCGCGCCGGGTCGTGGGCGCCGGGGTCGGTCGCGGCGAGCCCGATGCCCCAGACCCGGTCCACCGGACTGGCCTCCACCAGGACCCGGGCGCCGGTGCCGAGCAGATACGCGCGCAGGGCCTCGTCCGAGGAGAACTTGTGGACGCTGCCCTCGACCACGATCCCGAACCGCTCCCGCTCCCACACCGCGTCCTCGAAGCCCCGCACCGTCCGGCCCGCCTTCTTGGCCTCGGCGGGGGTACGGGCGGCCAGCGCGGCCCGCTCGGCGTCCGCGTCTCCGAAGAGCCGCGCCTTGGCGGCCATCATCCAGTGCTCCGCGGTCGCGTAGGCCGTCCCGTCGACCGTGAAGGGGGACGGCCACCACTGGCTCAGACAGCTCGCCGAAAGGTGTCCGTCCGGGTGCGGACGGTGACCCCAGAAGTGCAGCCACTTCACCCCGTCACCCCTGCTGACCTGCTGTGTCAGCTGCTCGATCGCGCTCATGCATGGGAGTCTGGCATCCGCCACGGACACTCCGTACGGAGATTTTCCGACGACCTCGACACATGGTCGACCGAATCCGTCGCGTAACCAAAAGGCAACAACGGAATCACTTGTTGGGTGGTCGTCCCTCTGTCAGGATCGGCACTCAATTCGAGCTGGGACAACGGAGAGCGTCATGGGCAACCGCTTCCAGGTGACGGACCGCTTCGCGGACGGCGCGCAGTACATCGGCGGAAGGCTCCGCCCCGGAACGTCCGGCGAGGACCACCACGTGATCGACCCGGCGACCGGGAAGAGCGTGTACACCTACGCGCTCGCCTCCACCGCCGACGTGGACGAGGCCGTGGCCGCCGCCAAGGCCGCCTTCCCGGGCTGGGCGCGTGCCACCCCCGGCGAGCGCTCCGACGCCCTGCACCGCTTCGCGGGCCTCCTCGCCGAGCGGGCCGAGGACTTCGCCCGCGTGGAGTCCCTCCAGTGCGGCAAGCCGCTCAAGCTCACCGCCGAGTTCGACGTGCCCGGCACGGTCGACAACACCGCCTTCTTCGCCGGGGCCGCCCGTCACCTCCAGGGCCAGGCCGCCGCCGAGTACTCCGGCGACCACACCTCCTACGTACGGCGCGAGCCCCTGGGCGTCGTCGGCTCCATCGCCCCCTGGAACTACCCCCTCCAGATGGCCGCCTGGAAGATCCTCCCGGCGATCGCCGCCGGCAACACGATCGTCCTGAAGCCCGCCGAACTCACCCCCCTCACCTCCCTGATGTTCGCGCAGGCCGCCACGGACGCCGGCATCCCCGACGGCGTGATCAACGTCGTCAACGGCGCCGGCCGGACCGTCGGCGAACACCTCGTCGGCCACCCCGACGTCGTCATGACCTCCTTCACCGGCTCCACCCCGGTCGGCAGGCGGGTCGCCGAGATCGCCACCGCCACCGTCAAGCGCCTCCACCTCGAACTCGGCGGCAAGGCCCCCTTCGTCGTCTTCGACGACGCCGACCTGGAGGCCGCCGCCCACGGCGCCGTCGCCGCCTCCCTCATCAACAGCGGCCAGGACTGCACCGCCGCCACGCGCGCCTACGTCCAGCGCCCCCTCTTCGACGCCTTCACCGCCCGCGTCGCCGAACTCATGGAGTCCGTACGGCTCGGCGACCCCTTCGCCCCGGACACCGACCTCGGCCCGCTGATCAGCCACGCCCAGCGCGACCGGGTCGCCGGCTTCGTCGACCGCGCCCGCGCCTACGCCACCGTCGTCACCGGCGGCGAAGCACCCGGCGGGGACCTGGAGGACGGTGCGTACTACCGTCCGACCCTGATCACCGGCGCCGCGCAGGACAGCGAGGTCGTGCAGTCGGAGATCTTCGGCCCGGTCCTGGTGGCCCTGCCCTTCGACACCGACGACGAGGGCATCGAGCTCGCCAACGACACCCCCTACGGCCTCGCCGCCTCCGCCTGGAGCCGCGACGTCTACCGGACGGGACGGGCCACCCGGGAGATCAAGGCCGGCTGCGTCTGGGTCAACGACCACATCCCGATCATCAGCGAGATGCCCCACGGGGGAACCCGGGCCTCGGGCTACGGAAAGGACATGTCGGTGTACTCCTTCGAGGAGTACACGCAGGTCAAGCACGTGATGTACGACAACACCGCAGTCGCCGCGAAGGACTGGCACCGCACGATCTTCGGGGACCGATAGCCGACCGTCGCCCGACCGGCGACGCAACCCTCCCGAAAGGGCACAGCGCATGGAGCAGTACGAGCCCGACAGCCTGTCCGCCGCCCAGCTCGCGGCGATACGGCGCAGCATGACGAGCGGCCGGGGCGCCCTCAGCCGCCGTTCGATGCTGCGCGCGGGCGGCGTCGGCGCGCTCACCGTCGGAGGCCTCGCGTCCCTGAGCGCCTGCGGCATCCCGCCCGCCAAGCGGGAGGGCCAGGGCGCCGCCTCCACGGACGACTCGGCCAAGGAGAAGACGGTCGCCTTCTCCAACTGGACCGAGTACATGGACGTCAGCGAGGACGAGAAGTCCCGCCCCACCCTGGAGGCGTTCGAGAAGCGCACCGGGATCAAGGTCAAGTACACCGAGGACATCAACGACAACGTCGAGTTCTTCGGCAAGATCAAGCCGCAGCTCGCCGCCGGCCAGGACACCGGACGCGACCTCATATGCGTCACCGACTGGCTCGCCGCCCGGATGATCCGCCTCGGCTGGGTGCAGAAGCTCGACCCCTCGAACCTCCCCCACGCCTACACCAACCTCTCCGCCCAGTTCCGCAACCCCGACTGGGACCCGGGCCGCGCCCACTCGTACCCCTGGACCGGCATCTCCACCGTCATCGCGTACAACGTGAAGGCGACCGGCGGGAAGAAGGTCGACTCGGTCACCCAGCTCCTGGACGACCCCTCCCTCAAGGGCCGGGTCGGCTTCCTCACCGAGATGCGCGACACCGTCGGCATGACCCTGCTCGACCTCGGCAAGGACCCGGGCTCCTTCACGGACGCCGACTTCGACGCGGCGATCGGACGCCTCCAGAAGGGCGTCGACAAGAAGCAGATACGCCGCTTCACCGGCAACGACTACACGTCCGACCTCGACAAGGGCGACATGGCCGCCTGTCTCGCCTGGGCCGGCGACGTCATCCAGCTCCAGGCGGACAACCCCGACATCCGCTACTCCATACCGGCGGCCGGCTACATCACCTCCACCGACAACCTGCTCGTCCCCGCGCAGTCCCGGCACAGGACCAACGCCGAGAAGCTCATCGACCACTACTACGAGCTCCCCGTCGCCGCCCAGCTCGCCGCGTACATCAACTACGTCTGCCCCGTCGACGGGGTGAAGGACGAGCTCACCAAGATCGATCCCGAGCTCGCGGACAACACGCTGATCCTCCCCGACAAGGCCATGGCGAAGAAGTCGCGCGCCTTCCGCTCGCTCACCGGCGCAGAGGAGACGGCGTACGAGGAGAAGTTCGCCAAGCTCATCGGCGCCTGAGTCCGGCCTCGTCCACCCCTCTCACTCCCCCGGGACCACGACCCATGACTGACAAGACTGCCCACACCGGAAAGAACACGGGCGGCGGCGACGTCCGCCTCACCGGGATCAGCAAGGCGTACGGCTCCTTCACCGCCGTCCACCCGCTCGACCTGACCGTCCCGCAGGGCTCCTTCTTCGCCCTCCTCGGCGCCTCCGGCTGCGGCAAGACCACCACCCTGCGCATGATCGCCGGCCTGGAGGACCCCAGCACCGGCACCGTCTTCCTCGGCGACACCGACGTCACCGACCTCCCGCCCTACAAGCGGCCGGTCAACACCGTCTTCCAGTCCTACGCGCTCTTCCCGCACATGGACATCTCCGAGAACATCGCCTTCGGCCTGCGCCGCCGCGGCATCAAGTCGGTCAAGAAGCAGGTCGACGAGATGCTGGAGCTCGTCCAGCTCGGCGACAAGGCCCGGCATAAGCCGCACCAGCTCTCCGGCGGCCAGCAGCAGCGCGTCGCCGTGGCCCGCGCCCTCATCAACCACCCGCAGGTGCTCCTCCTCGACGAGCCGCTGGGCGCCCTCGACCTCAAGCTGCGCCGCCAGATGCAGCTGGAGCTCAAGCGGATCCAGACCGAGGTCGGCATCACCTTCGTGCACGTCACCCACGACCAGGAGGAGGCCATGACCATGGCCGACCAGGTCGCGGTGATGAACGGCGGCCGGGTCGAGCAGCTCGGCGCCCCCGCCGACCTGTACGAGAACCCGCGGACCACCTTCGTCGCCAACTTCCTCGGCACCTCCAACCTCATCGAGGCCGAGGTCCTGGAGGCGGGTTCCGACGTGCTGGTCACGGCGGGCGGCGGCAAGCTCCGGGTCCCCGGCGACCGCTGTACCCCCGCCGTCCGCGCGGGCGGCCGGCTGCTCGTGGGCGTCCGCCCCGAGAAGATCTCCCTCACGCACGCGGACGACGCCGGCGCGATAGCCGACGGCCGCAACCGCGTCACCGGCCGGATCGCCGACTCCTCCTTCATCGGCGTCTCCACCCAGTACGTGGTGAACTCGCCCGCCGGGGCCGAACTCCAGGTGTACGAGCAGAACATCGAGCGGGACGCGCGGCTCGTCCCGGGCGCCGAGGTGGTCCTGCACTGGAACCCGGCCCACACCTTCGGACTCGACGCCGATCAGGACATCGACGCGGGCGTGGAGAGCGTGGAGGACGCCGGATGAGCGCCCCCGTCCTCACGAAAGAGGCGCCGGAACCGGTCGAGGAACCGGTTCTGCGCAAGCCCGCCACCCGCAAGCGGCTCGTCCCCTACTGGCTGCTGCTCCCCGGCATCGTCTGGCTGCTCGTCTTCTTCGCGCTGCCGCTGGTCTACCAGGCCTCCACCTCGGTCCAGACCGGCTCCCTCGAAGCCGGCTTCGAGGTCACCTGGCACTTCCCGACCTACTGGGAGGCCCTCCAGGAGTACTGGCCCCAGTTCGTCCGCTCCCTGCTCTACGCCGGGACCGCGACCGTCCTCTGCCTGCTGCTCGGCTACCCGCTCGCGTACCTGATCGCCTTCCGGGCCGGCCGCTGGCGCAACCTGCTCCTCGTCCTGGTCATCGCCCCCTTCTTCACCAGCTTCCTCATCCGGACCCTGGCGTGGAAGACGATCCTGGCGGACGACAGCCTCGTGGTCGACGCGCTGAACGCGCTGCACGTCCTCGACGTGACGAGCTGGCTCGGCTGGACCGAGGGCGACCGCGTGCTCGCCACCCCGATGGCGGTCGTCTGCGGCCTGACGTACAACTTCCTGCCCTTCATGATCCTGCCCCTCTACACCTCCCTGGAGCGGATCGACGGGCGCCTGCACGAGGCCGCGCAGGACCTGTACGCCTCCCCGGCCACCACCTTCCGCAAGGTGACCTTCCCGCTGTCGATGCCCGGCGTCGTCTCCGGCACCCTGCTCACCTTCATCCCGGCGAGCGGCGACTACGTCAACTCCGAACTGCTCGGCTCGACCGACACCAAGATGGTCGGCAACGTCATCCAGTCGCAGTTCCTGCGGGTCCTCGACTACCCGACGGCCGCCGCGCTCTCCTTCATCCTCATGGCGATCGTCCTGGTCATGGTCACCGTCTACATCCGCCGCGCCGGAACGGAGGACCTCGTCTGATGCGCTGGATCCGCAAGAACCTCGTCGTCGTCGCGGGCCTGCTGACGCTCGCGTACATGATCCTGCCGAACCTCGTCGTGATGGCGTTCTCGTTCAACAAGCCGAACGGGCGCTTCAACTACTCCTGGCAGCAGTTCTCCCTGGACGCCTGGAAGGACCCCTGCGGCGTCGCCGACATGTGCCAGTCGCTGTCGCTCTCGCTCCGGCTCGCCGCCTGGGCCACCCTCGGCGCCGTCGCCCTCGGCACGGCGATCGCCTTCGCGCTCGTCCGCTACCGCTTCCGGGCGCGCGGCTCGATCAACTCGCTGATCTTCCTGCCGATGGCGATGCCCGAGGTCGTCATGGCCGCCTCGCTGCTCACCCTCTTCCTCAACATGGGGATCGAGCTGGGCTTCTGGACGGTCCTGATCGCCCACATCACCTTCTGCCTGTCGTTCGTCGTGACGGCGGTCAAGGCCAGGGTCATGTCCATGGACCCGCGTCTCGAGGAGGCCGCGCGCGACCTCTACGCGGGGCCCGCGCAGACCTTCCTGCGCGTCACCCTGCCGATCGCCGCCCCCGGCATCGCCGCCGGCGGACTGCTCGCCTTCGCGCTCTCGTTCGACGACTTCATCATCACCAACTTCAACGCGGGACCCTCCACGGTCACCTTCCCCATGTTCGTCTGGGGCTCGGCGCAGCGCGGAACACCCGTTCAGATCAACGTCATCGGCACCGCGATGTTCGTCCTCGCGGTACTGGTGGTCATGGCCGGACAGATCATCACGAACCGGCGCAAGAAAACAGCAACAGCCTGAGCGAAGGCCGCCCAGGCACCGAAGGAGTTGGAAACCATGGCCCCAGTCGCCATGCGTCTCGCCGCCCGATCTCTCTCCGACGCCCAGCCCGTCCCCTTCTGGCTGGAAGACCCCGGCAAGCCCGGAGCCCTGCCCGCCCTCACCGGCACCGAGAAGTGCGACCTCCTCGTGGTCGGCGGCGGCTACAGCGGACTGTGGACCGCGCTCCTCGCCAAGGAGCGCGACCCCTCCCGGGACGTCGTCCTGATCGAGGGGCGCGAGGTGGGCTGGGCCGCCTCGGGCCGCAACGGCGGCTTCTGCGCCGCCTCCCTCACCCACGGTTTCGGCAACGGGCTCGCCCGCTGGCCGGGCGAGCTGCCGAAGCTGGAGGAGCTGGGCGAGCGGAACCTCGACGCCATCGAGGCGGCCGTCGCCCGCTACTCCCTGGACTGCGACTTCGAGCGCACCGGCGAGATCGACGTGGCCACCGAGCCGTACCAGGTCGAGGAGCTGCACGAGGTGCACGCGGAGCTCGAACGGCTCGGCCTCGCCGACGGCGTCGACGTCCTCGACCGGGACGCGGTGCGCGCCGAGGTCGACTCGCCGACCTTCCTCGGCGGCCTGTGGGACCGCCGGGGGGTCGCCATGCTGAACCCCGCCAAGCTGGCCTGGGGCCTCAAGCGGGCCTGCCTGGGCCTGGGCGTCCGGATCCACGAGAACACCCCCGGCCTGGACCTGGTCTCCGTCGGCGCCGGCATGGGCGTGCGCACCCCGTACGGCAAGGTCCTCGCCCGCCGGGTCGCGCTCGGCACCAACGTCTTCCCGTCCCTGGTCAAGCGGGTCAGGGCCTACACGGTCCCGGTCTACGACTACGCCCTGACCACCGAACCGCTCGGCGCCGAACAGCTCGCCTCGATCGGCTGGAGGAACCGGCAGGGGCTCGGCGACTCCGCCAACCAGTTCCACTACTTCCGGATCACCGCCGACAACAGGATCCTGTGGGGCGGCTACGACGCGATCTACCCCTTCGGCGGCAAGGTCAGCGCCGAGAGGGACCACCGCCCCGAGACGTACCTCAAGCTGGCCGAGCACTTCTTCCACTGCTTCCCGCAGCTCGAAGGGCTCCGCTTCAGCCACGCCTGGGGCGGCGCGATCGACACCTGCTCCCGCTTCTCGGCCTTCTTCGGCACGGCCCACAAGGGCAAGGTGGCGTACGCGGCCGGGTTCACCGGCCTCGGCGTCGGCGCCACCCGCTTCGGCGCCGACGTGATGCTCGACCTGCTCGCGGGGGAGCGCACCGAGCGCACCGAGCTGGAGATGGTCCGCTCCAAGCCGCTGCCGTTCCCGCCCGAGCCGGTCGCCTGGGCCGGCATCGGCCTCACCAAGTGGTCACTCGCCCGCGCCGACGAGAACGGCGGCCGGCGGAACCTGTGGCTGAAGGCGATGGACCGCCTGGGCCTGGGCTTCGACAGCTGAGCGGTCACGACCGGCCGAGTGACGCACGTCACAACCGACGAGTGGGCGAAGTCGCGTAAGAGGAGCCGCCCTCCCCGCTCTCTCCGTGTGGACACCGTGTCCACACGGAAGGAGGACGTCGCGATGACTGGTACGGGGACCACGGGCGCCAGGAGCGCGGTGGAGTGGCTGCTCTCGGCCGCGCCCGATCCCGACGCCTGCCGGTGGGAGTGGGAGCGCAGCCCGCACGGGGTCGCGCTGCTGCCCGCCGGCGTGCGGTGGGACGTGCTGATCCTGCCGGCCGGGCTCGGCTATCCCACGCTCGACGTGCTGACCCGCCTGGTGGGCCGGCCGGGCCCGGTCCTGACCGACTTCGGCGACGCCCGGATGGGCTTCTTCGTCCCGCCGGGCACCGCCGCCCGCTGGCTCGGCACCGGCATCCGCAGCGCGGGCTCCGGGACCTGGATCGTCGTCCCGTACCCGGGCCGGGCGAACGGCGCGGTGCGCTGGCTGGTGGTCCCGGACGGCTCGGGGACCCTCACCGACGCCCCGCTCCTGGAGCTGGCGATGCACGAGGCGGCGGGCCGACTGGCCCGGGGGGAGGGGGTGGTGGACGGGGACTGAGCGAAGAGGTCGTCCGTACAGAGGTCTTGACCACTCGATTGGTCTGGACCATGCTGTGGCGCGCTCCCTTCGATTCCCCCACCTCCCCTCTCCCCCTCCCGGAGGCAGTCGTGGCCCGCTCCAGACCCCTCACCCTGATCCTGGCCGGCGCCCTCGCCGCCGGTGGACTCCTCGCGCTCACCCCCGGCGCCCAGGCCGCCGACGCCGAACTCGCCCGCAACGGCGGCTTCGAGGCCGGACTCGACGGCTGGACCTGTACGGCGGGCAGCGGCGCCGTCGTCACGTCGCCCGTGCACGGCGGCACGAAGGCACTCCGGGCCACTCCGGCCGGCAGCGACAACGCCCGCTGCTCCCAGACCGTCACCGTGAAGCCGAACTCCACGTATGCGCTGAGCGGCTGGGTGCGCGGCAGCTACGTCTACCTGGGCGCCACCGGCACCGGCACCACCGACGTCTCCACCTGGACGGGCTCGGCCCCCGACTGGCAGAAGCTCTCGACCTCGTTCACCACGGGCCCCTCGACCACCTCGGTCACGATCTACACCCACGGCTGGTACGGCACCCCCGCCTACCAGGCCGACGACCTCTCCCTGTACGGCCCCGGCGGCGACCCGGTCCAGCTCCCCACCGCCCCCACCGGGCTCGCGGCCGGCTCCCCGACCTCCACCACCGTGCCGCTGACCTGGAGCGCGGTCTCCGGCGCCACCTCGTACCACGTCTACCGGGGCACCACGAAGATCCAGACGGTGACCGGCACCTCGGCCACCGCGACCGGTCTCACGCCCTCCACCGCGTACACCTTCCAGGTCAGCGCCGCGAACGCGGCGGGCGAGTCCCCGAAGTCCGCCGCCGTCACCGCGACCACGACCAGCGGCGGCGGCGGGGACGGCGGCAACCAGGGCCTGCCCGCGCACGCCCTCGTCGGCTACCTCCACGCCAGCTTCGCCAACGGCTCCGGCTACACCCGCATGGCCGACGTCCCCGACTCCTGGGACGTCATCAACCTGGCCTTCGGCGAGCCGACCTCGGTGACCTCGGGCGACATCCGCTTCAAGCTCTGCCCGGCCACCGAGTGCCCCAACGTCGAGTCGGAGGCGGAGTTCAAGGCGGCGATCAAGGCCAAGCAGGCCGCCGGCAAGAAGGTCCTCATCTCCATCGGCGGCCAGAACGGCCAGGTCCAGCTCTCCACCGCGGCCGCCCGCGACGCCTTCGTCACCTCCGTCTCGAAGATCATCGACGAGTACGGGCTCGACGGCCTGGACATCGACTTCGAGGGCCACTCCCTCTCGCTCCAGACCGGCGACACCGACTTCCGGAACCCGACCAGCCCGGTCGTCGTCAACCTGATCCAGGCGGTCAAGACCCTCAAGGCCAAGTACGGCGCGAAGTTCGTCCTCACCATGGCCCCGGAGACCTTCTTCGTCCAGCTCGGCTACCAGTTCTACGGCTCCGGCCCCTGGGGCGGCCAGGACCCGCGCGCCGGCGCCTACCTGCCGGTCATCCACGCCCTGCGCGACGACCTCACCCTGCTGCACGTCCAGGACTACAACTCGGGCCCGATCATGGGCCTGGACAACCAGTACCACTCGATGGGCGGCGCGGACTTCCACATCGCGATGACCGACATGCTCCTCACCGGCTTCCCGGTGGCGGGCAACGCCGACCGCTTCTTCCCGGCCCTCCGCGCCGACCAGGTCGCCATCGGCCTCCCGGCCTCCACCCAGGCGGGCAACGGCCACACCAGCCCGGCCGAGGTCAACAAGGCCCTGAACTGCCTCACGAAGAAGGTCGACTGCGGCTCGTACCAGACCCACGGCACCTGGCCCGCCCTGCGCGGCCTGATGACCTGGTCCATCAACTGGGACCGCTTCAACCAGTGGGAGTTCTCGAAGAACTTCGACGCGTACAACTGGAGCTGACGGCCAGGATCCACAGCCCCAGACAGAGACTGGCCACCACGTCCAGCGGCCAGTGGTAGCCCCGCAGCACCAGCCCGGTCCCCGTCACCGCCGTCAGCACGGCGGCGACGGGGACCAGCCGGTTCGAGACGAGGAAGGCCGCGCCGAAGTAGGCCACCAGCGCGGTGGCCGTGTGGCCCGACGGGTAGTAGCCGTGCGCCCACGGCTCCAGGGGTCCGGGCCGCGCGGTCCACAGCTTCATCGGAACCACGAGGAGCGGTACGGCGGCCATGGCGAGGCCCGCGCACAGGGCGGCCCGCCACCGCCCGCGCCACACCGCGTACGCCATGGCGCAGCCGAGCACGGGGAGGGCGACGGGCAGGTTGCCGAGGTCGGAGGCGAGTTCGCTCAGGGGCCGGGGGACCGTGTCCACCAGGGCCCGGGACACCCGCTCGTCGAGCCTGGCCAAGGGGCCGTGGACGAGTACCTGCCAGGTCACGACGGCGAGGGCGACGAGCGCCGAGAGGAGAGCCGGCCGCCCTGGAACAGGGGGGGTGGTTCCAGGACGGCCGGGAGGACCGGTCCGCCGCGCGCCCCGGGGGGTATGGGGCGTGCGGCCGTCCGATCGGTGAGGAGTGCCGGGGCACGAGGCGCCGGCGGCGTGCGCGGAGGCACGGTGCGGACGGGGCTGGGGAGGCTCCGCCCGGGGTGTTTCTCTCATCCGTGGGAACCGTACGTCAGGGAAAGGGGGACCGACAGCGGGAAACGCGTCCCGCCATCGGCCCCCCACAGAGTCTTCACACCACGGCCCTCACGGGCCGGTGGATCAGATCCGGGCGAACGCGTTCTCGATGATGTCGAGGCCCTCGTTCAGCAGGTCCTCGCCGATGACCAGCGGCGGCAGGAAGCGGAGCACGTTGCCGTAGGTGCCGCAGGTCAGGACCAGGAGGCCCTCCGCGTGGCAGGCCTTCGCCAGGGCGCCGGCGGCCTCCGCGTACGGCTCCTTGGTGGCGGGGTCCTTCACCAGCTCGATGGCGATCATGGCGCCGCGGCCGCGGATGTCGCCGATGGCCGGGAACTTCTCCTGCATGGCGGTGAGGCGGGCCTTCATGACCTCCTCGATACGCTTGGCCCTGCCGTTGAGGTCGAGCTCCTTCATCGTCTCGATGGCGCCGAGCGCACCGGCGCAGGCCACCGGGTTGCCGCCGTAGGTGCCGCCCAGGCCGCCGCCGTGGACGGAGTCCATGATCTCGGCGCGGCCGGTGACGGCGGCGAGCGGCAGACCGCCGGCGATGCCCTTGGCGGTGGTGATGAGGTCCGGGACGACGCCCTCGTCCTCGCAGGCGAACCACTGGCCGGTGCGGCAGAAGCCGGACTGGATCTCGTCCGCGACGAAGACGATGCCGTTGTCGTTGGCGAACTTCACGATCGCCGGCAGGAAGCCCTTGGCCGGCTCGATGAAGCCGCCCTCGCCGAGGACCGGCTCGATGATGATCGCGGCGACGTTGTCGGCGCCGATCTGCTTACTGATCTGGTCGATCGCCTGGGCGGCGGCCTCGGGGCCGCAGTTCTCGGCACCGGTGGGCCAGCGGTAGCCGTAGGCCACCGGCACGCGGTACACCTCGGGCGCGAACGGACCGAAGCCCTGCTTGTACGGCATGTTCTTCGAGGTGAGCGCCATCGTCAGGTTCGTACGGCCGTGGTAGCCGTGGTCGAAGACGACGACGGCCTGGCGCTTGGTGTACGAACGGGCGATCTTGACCGCGTTCTCGACGGCCTCGGCGCCCGAGTTGAACAGGGCCGACTTCTTGGCGTGGTCGCCCGGGGTCAGCTCGGCGAGCGCCTCGCAGACCTCGACGTAGCCCTCGTACGGGGTCACCATGAAACAGGTGTGGGTGAAGTCCTGGAGCTGCGCGGAGGCGCGGCGCACGACGGCCTCGGCGGAGGCGCCGACCGAGGTCACGGCGATGCCGGAGCCGAAGTCGATCAGGCGGTTCCCGTCGACGTCCTCGATGATGCCGCCGCCGGCCCGCTTGGTGAAGACCGGCAGCGTGGAGCCCACGCCACCGGCGACCGCGTCGAGGCGTCGGGCCTGAAGCTCCTGCGACTTCGGACCGGGGATGGCGGTGACGACGCGCCGCTCCTGCGGGACAGCGTTCATGCGGGGCTCCTGGGGGTGTTCTGGACGCACTTGTGGGTTTCCTCCGCAGGCTAGGCGGGGGGAAGGGGCGGAGGCATGCGCCGATCGGGAGTGGTGGGGGGCGTGTCGTTGTCCGGGATGGACATGAAGCTTGACGGGAGGGCGCCGGCGCCGCACGGCGGGGGCCGGCCCACACCGCGGGGCGGGCCCTGCGGGAGGCGGCCGGGCCGCGTCGGCGGGGATCGGCCGCACGGGTGGTCGAAATCCCTCCGGGGCGCCGCGGGCCCACTAGATTGACGGTGGCACAGACGCGGCGACCTGGCTGGTCAGGGGGCAGGGGTTCATGGAGACCGACGGTACGTACGAGTCACGCGACACGAAGGGGGACGCGGTACCACGACCGGCGGGACCGCCGCCGTCCGCCATCCCCTACCCGGCGCCGCCGACTCCACCCGCGCGCCCGGTACCTCCGCCGCCCGCCCACACGCCCGCTGTCGGCCCCTCCCTGGGCACCTGGCTCCGTGTACCGAGGCCCGAGGCCGCCGCCGGCGTCTGGCGCTACGGCCACGCACCTCGCCCCGACGCGCCACGTGAGGACGTGCCGGGTACACAGCTGCTGAGCGGCGCGCTGATCTCGGCTCTCGTCGGGCTGCTCATCTGGTCGCTGTACGACAACTACTACCTCCCGTTCTGGCTCGACCCGCACTACTGGGCAGGTGCGCTGATCAAGCTCTCCGATGATCCGGTGGTCAAGGGGATCATCGGCAAGATCATCGACCTCGCCCTGGTGGCCGGCCTGATCGCCTTCGTCTTCCGCATCGGACGGTGGGGCGAGGTGACCCGGCGCTACCTGCTTCCTCTCGTCGGTGTGCACCGAGCGGAAACGGGCCCCCGGGCCGAGCCGCCCGTGGAAGAGGGGTCTCCGGGAGATCCCGGCAGATGGCCGCGCCTCAGGGCGGCGGGACAGGACGCACCCGCCGACCGGCTGGCTGAAGAGGCCGGAGCGGGCCGCATGAACGACGTCGACTACGCGAGGATCACGCGTGCCTGGCAGGCGGTCCAAGCCGTCCCGAACCACCTGGGATCATTCGTCGAAGCGGTGCTGCACCGGGGGGCGTCCGCGTTCCCCCACCCCTCGGGCGCTCGTGATCTACCCGGTCGTACCTCTCCGCACGACCTCTTCACCCACCAGGTGAAGATCGGCACCGTGGCGGACCACCCCCGCAACCCGTATGCCCGGCGCACCACCGGCATCGCCCTGGAGCCCGCGCTTCTCGGCACGTCGCTGCTCGCCGTCGGACCCGCGGGAAGCGGAAAGACCACGCGCCTGGTCCGGCCGGTTGTGGAGTTCCTCTGTCTCGAGGCCCTGGCCAATCGTGCTGCGGTCGTCGCCGTCACCGCCCATGGCGACCTGCTCGGCCCCGACAGGGCTTTTGACGTCGTCGTCTCCGTCGGACGTCCGGAGTCCACTCACGACCTCGATCTGTACGGCGGCACGGACGACCCCGACGAGGCCGCCAGGATCGTGGCCGAGGCCCTCGTCGGCGACCTGGTGGCCGACAGCCGTCGTGCCGCCACCGCACTCGCCCGGCTCATCGGACCCTTCCGGGCCGCGTACGGCCGTTTCCCCGCCGTGCCCGAGCTGAGTGAACTGCTCTCCGGCGTTCCTGCCGCCCTCGATGCCCTCCGTACGGCTGTCGCCTCCGACCCCGCCCAGCTGCGTGAGCTCGACGCGCGGCAGCGGCAGGCCGAGCGCGGTGACGACATCGGCCTCCTGCTCGCAGAGCGGATCGCTTTCCTCGACCGGCCGGCCTTCGCACCCTTCTTCGCTACGGACCGGGCCGAACGACCGCAGTTCTCTCCCCGCGCCCTCGCGCACCCTCTCAGGGTCCGCGTCGACCTCCCCGAACGCGGTCACGCCGAAGCTTCCCGGATCATCTCCCGCCTGCTTCTCGCCCAGTTCACGGAGGCGGCCCTCGGCCGCCGCGATCGCTCCCTCTTCGTCTGTATGGCCTTCGACGATGCCACGCGCACCGTCACAGGCGAGGCCCTCCGGGCAATCCAGGGACTCCGCTCCGCACACGCAGGGGTCGTACTCGCACTGCGCAGCCTGGAAGACGTGCCCGAGGCGCTGCGTGAGCCGTTGCTCGGTTCGGTCGGGTGCCGGATGGCCTTCGCGGGCATCGCGCCCTGGGACGGCGGACGGTTCGCCGAGGCGTGGGGCACCGAGTGGGTGCAGACCCGGGACGTCACCAACCGGCAGATCGTCGCGGACGAGCCGCTGACCAAGGCCCTCCACTTCATGCGGCGACTGGTCACCGGCCGGGCGGCCACCGCGGAGGCCGTCACCGTACGGGAGGTGGAGCGGCAGCGCTGGTCCGCCTCCGACCTCGCCCACGCCGTCCCCCCCGGCCACGCCGTCCTCTCCCTCACCCATGTGAGGGGCGAGCACGTCCCCCCGCTCCTCGTCGACCTCCGAAGCTGAGCGCTACCCTTCGCGCGGACTGGCACAATCAGGAGCGCGCCGTCCGACGGGCGGCGCGCCACCCTCCCCCCAAAGGTCCGACGGTCCCCAATGCCGCCCACCCTCGCCTCGCTCGCGCAGCACTCCGCCCTCAAGCTCGTCGTCCGTGCCGGGGAGGACCGTCTCGACACCCCCGTCCGCTGGGCGCACGTCAGTGAGCTCGCCGATCCCGTGCCCTACATGGAGGGCGGCGAGCTGCTGCTCACCACCGCGCTCACCCTCGACGCCGAGGACCTGGAGGCGATGCGCCGCTACGTGCGGCGGCTGCTCGCCGCCGGGGTCGTCGGGCTCGGGTTCGCCGTGGGGGTGAACTACGACGAGATCCCCGCGGCGCTCCTCGAAGCGGCCCGCGAGGAGCACCTGCCGCTCCTCGAAGTGCCGCGCCGCACCCCCTTCCTCGCCATCAGCAAGGCCGTCTCCGCCGCCATCTCCGCCGACCAGTACCGCGCCGTCACCGCCGGCTTCGAGGTCCAGCGCGAACTGACCCGGGCCGCGCTCGCCGAGGGCCCCGACGCCGTCGTCGCCCGCCTCGCCGCGCACGTCGACGGCTGGGCCGCCCTCTACGACACCTCCGGCAAGCCCGTCGCCGTCTCGCCCGAGTGGGCCGCCCGCCGGGCCGCCCGCCTCACCCCCGACGTCGAGCGGCTGCGCGAACGCCCCGCCCCCGCCAGCGCCGTCGTCGGCGGCACCGACGACCGCGTCGAACTCCAGTCGCTCGGCACCGGCCGCCGCGTCCGGGGCGCCCTCGCCGTCGGCACCGGCGCCCCCCTCGGCACCGCCGAGCGGTACGCCGTCCACTCGGCCATCGCCCTGCTCACCCTCACCACCGAGCGCTCCCGTTCCCTCCAGGCCGCCGAGCAGCGCCTCGGCACCGCCGTCCTGCGCATGATGCTCGCCGGACAGCCGGACCACGCGCGCGCGGTGGCCGGCGACGTGTACGGCGGGCTGCTCGACGCCCCCTTCCGGCTCCTCGTCGCCGAACCCGCCGGCGGCGAACCGCCCGCAGCACCGCCCCTCCCCGTCCTCGCCGAGGCCCTGGAGGCCGCCGCCGCCCGCGCGGGCGAAGCGGTCCTCGCCGTCCCCGAGGGCGAGCAGCGGCTCGTCGTCCTCGCCGGCGACGGCGGCGCGGTCGTCACCGCCTGCGAGGGGTACGCGGAACGCGAGGCCGAGGAGGCCGGCGTCGTCGTCGGCCTCTCCGCCCCGGCGGGCCCGATCGCGGCCGCCGCCGCGTACAAACAGGCCGAGCAGGCGCTCTCGGTGGCCCGCCGCCGCGGCAGGGCGCTCGTCGAGCACGAGGACCTGGCGGCGGGCTCGGTCCTGCCGCTCCTCGCCGACGACGCCGTCCGGGCCTTCGCCGACGGGATGCTCCGCGCCCTGCGCGACCACGACGCCACCGGCCGCGGCGACCTCGTGGCCTCCCTGCGCGCCTGGCTCTCCCGACACGGCCAGTGGGACGCCGCCGCCGCCGACCTGGGCGTCCACCGGCACACCCTGCGCTACCGGATGCGCCGCGTCGAGGAGATCCTGGGCCGCTCCCTGGACGATCCGGACGTACGGATGGAGCTGTGGCTCGCCCTCAAGGCCACGGGGGAGGGCGCGGGGTAAGCCCCCGGAGCAGGTGATCCGGTCCTCCGGACCCCGTCTCAGCCGTCCGAGCCGTCGGCGTCGCCCCCCGACCCCCTGCTCCCGCCGCCCCGCCCGCCCCCGGCGCGCACCAGTTCCCCGCCCAGCAGCACCACCGCCGCCACCCCGCGCGTCCAGCGCGGGCCGCCCCGGGCCGCCCACACCACGCAGGCGCACCCGCCCACGGCGAGGACCAGGACAGCGGACATCACGAACAGGAACATGCGTCTCCCCCTTGCGGTTCTGCGGTCCTCCCCATCCTTCCACTCCGCTCCCCGCCCACCCGCTCCGCGGCGAGCACCACGGACCCGACCTCGCCGGGTCCCCACCCGTTCGGCCAATTCGGACAGGGCCCCCGCCCCACCACTCCACACCGGACAAACCCACACCCGTCGCCCCGGCCCTAACGTGTCACGAGAGCAATCGCTCGCACCCCCCGATACGGAAAGGGCCGGGACGCAATGACGACCACCCACGCCTTCTGGCTCGCCGGCCGCGAGGCCACCGGCGAGGCCGCCTTCGACGTCACGAACTCGTACGACGGACGTCTGGTCGGCAAGGTCAGCGTGCCCACCGAGGCCCAGGTCGAGGAGGCCGTCGCCGCCGCGCACGCCGTCGTCGACGAGTTCGCCGCCACCCCGGCGCACGTCCGCGCCGCCGCCCTCGACCACGTGTCGAAGCGGCTCGCCGAGCGCACCGAGGAGATCGCCCAGCTGATCTCCGCCGAGAACGGCAAGCCGATCAAGTGGGCCCGCGGCGAGGTCGGCCGCGCCGTCTCCGTCTTCCGCTTCGCCGCCGAGGAGGCCCGCCGCTTCAACGGCGGCGAGGCCCAGCGCCTCGACACCGAGGCCGGCGGCGTGGGCCGGCTCGCGCTGACCCGCCGCATCCCCAAGGGCGTCGTCCTCGGCATCGCGCCGTTCAACTTCCCGCTGAACCTCAGCGCCCACAAGGTCGCCCCGGCCATCGCCGTCGGCGCCCCGATCATCCTCAAGCCGGCCCCCTCGACCCCGATCTCCTCCCTGGTCCTGGGCGAGATCCTGGCCGAGACCGACCTGCCGGCCGGCTCCTGGTCGATCCTCACCGTGCCGAACGACCGCATGCCCGCCCTCGTCCAGGACGAGCGCCTCCCGGTCATCTCCTTCACCGGCTCCGACACGGTCGGCTACGCCATCCAGGAGTCCGTGCCGCACAAGCACTGCACCCTGGAGCTCGGCGGCAACGCCGCGGCCGTCGTCCTGCCCGACTGGTCCTCCGAGGCCGACCTGGACTGGGCCGCGACCCGCATCGCCACCTTCTCCAACTACCAGGGCGGCCAGTCCTGCATCTCCGTCCAGCGCGTGATCGTCGACTCCTCCGTCCACGACCGCCTGCTGCCGAAGATCGTCGCCGCCGTCGAAGCCCAGGTCACCGGCGACCCGGCGGACGACGCCACCGACGTCGGTCCGCTCGTCGACGAGGCCGCCGCCCAGCGCGTCGAGTCCTGGGTGGACGAGGCCGTCGCCGCCGGCGCGAAGCTCCTGGCCGGCGGCAAGCGCGAGGGCGCGACCTACGCCCCGACCGTCCTCACCGACCTCCCGGCCGACGTCACCCTGGCCCGCGCCGAGGTCTTCGGCCCGGTCCTGACGATCGCGAAGGTCGACGGCGAGGCCGAGGCGTTCGCCGCGGTCAACGACTCCGACTTCGGCCTCCAGGCCGGCGTCTTCACCCACGACCTGCAGGCCGCCTTCCGCGCCCACCGCGCCCTGGAGGTCGGCGGCGTGATCGTCGGAGACGTCCCCTCGTACCGCGCCGACCAGATGCCGTACGGCGGCGCCAAGCGCTCCGGCGTCGGCCGCGAGGGCGTCAAGTACGCGATGGACGACTACACCTACGAGCGCGTCCTCGTCCTGACGGGCCTGGCGCTCTAGGACACGGGACCGTACGTCCTCCGGGACACGCGCCCCGAACCGTACGACCTCCAGGCCGTACGGCCCCGGGGCGCACGCCCCACCCGGACCAGGCGGTCCGGCTCCACTGTGCGGGGAGCCGGGCCGCCTTTCCCGTGCCCGCCGGGCGCCCGCCGGCCCCGTTCCGCCATGCGGAACGCCGGGCCGTCCCGCCCGGCGGGACGGCAGGATGGCGCCGTGACCGTCATCGACATCCCCGGCTCCAAGTCCGTCACCGCCCGCGCGCTCTTCCTCGCCGCGGCCGCCGAGGGCACCACCACCCTCCTGCGGCCCCTCGTCTCCGACGACACCGAGGGCTTCGCCGAAGGGCTCGCCGCCCTCGGCTACGCCGTCCGCCGCGAGCCGGGTGCCTGGCACATCGAGGGCCGGCCCGCCGGACCCGGCGCGGACACCGCCGACGTGTACTGCCGCGACGGCGCCACCACCGCCCGCTTCCTCCCCGCCCTCGCCGCCGCCGGCCACGGCACGTACCGCTTCGACGCCTCCGCCCAGATGCGCCGGCGCCCCCTCGGGCCGCTCACCAACGCCCTGCGCGACCTCGGCGTCGACCTCCGGCACGGCGGTCAGGAGGGCCACCACCCGCTCTCCGTCCACGCCCGCGGCGTCAAGGGCGGCGCGCTCACCCTGGACGCCGGGCAGTCCTCCCAGTACCTCACCGCCCTGCTCCTGCTCGGCCCGCTCACCGCCGAGGGCCTCGACATCACCGTCACCGACCTGGTCTCGGAGCCGTACGTCGAGATCACCCTCGCCATGATGCGGAGCTTCGGCGCCGAGGTCCGGCGGGAGGGACGCACCTACCGCGTCGCCCCCACCGGCTACCGCGCCAGGACGTACGGCATCGAGCCCGACGCCTCCACCGCCAGCTACTTCTTCGCGGCCGCCGCCCTCGAACCCGGCCGCCCGGTCACCGTCCCCGGCCTCGGCACCGGCGCCCTCCAGGGCGACCTCGCCTTCGTCGACGTCCTGCGCCGGATGGGCGCCGACGTCGAGATCGGCGCGGACGCCACCACCGTCCGCTCCACCGGCACCCTGCGCGGACTCACCGTCAACATGCGCGACATCTCCGACACCATGCCGACCCTCGCCGCCATCGCGCCGTTCGCCGAAGGGCCGGTCCGCATCGAGGACGTCGCCAACACCCGGGTCAAGGAGTGCGACCGGCTCGACGCCTGCGCCGAGAACCTGCGCCGCCTCGGGATCACCGTCCGCACCGGCCCCGACTGGATCGAGATCCACCCCGGCACGCCCGCCGGACCCGTCGGGATCGCCACCCACGGGGACCACCGGATCGTCATGTCCTTCGCGGTCACCGCCCTGCGCACCCCCGGCGTCACCTTCGACGACCCCGGCTGCGTGAAGAAGACGTTCCCCGACTTCCACCGGGTCTTCGACACGTTCGCCCGCACCCCGTGAAGACCGCGCCGCGTTTGGGGCAAGAATGGGGGGCATGACCGACCGCCCCTCACCCCTCGCCGACCCGCACGTCGCCTTCGACGTCTCCGAAGGACGCCGGGACGTCGTCGTCCTCGGCTCGACCGGGTCCATCGGCACCCAGGCCATCGATCTGGTGCTGCGCAACCCCGACCGCTTCCGGGTCACCGCCCTGGCCGCCTCCGGCGGCCGGATCGGACTGCTCGCCGAGCAGGCGCACCGGCTGGGGGTCGCCGCGGTCGCGGTCGCCCGCGAGGAGGCGCTGCCCGAGCTGCGCGAGGCCCTGGAGGCGCTGTACGGCTCCGAGCCCCTGCCCGAGCTCCTGGCGGGGCCGGACGCCGCCACGCAGCTCGCCGCATCGCCGTGCCACACCGTCCTCAACGGCATCACCGGCTCCATCGGCCTCGCGCCCACCCTCGCCGCCCTCGAAGCCGGCCGCACCCTCGCCCTCGCCAACAAGGAGTCGCTGATCGTCGGCGGCCCCCTGGTGAAGGCGCTCGCCAAGCCCGGCCAGATCATCCCGGTCGACTCCGAGCACGCGGCCCTCTTCCAGGCGCTCGCCGCCGGCACCCGCGCCGACGTCCGCAAGCTGGTCGTCACCGCCTCCGGCGGCCCCTTCCGCGGCCGCACGAGGGAGCAGCTGGCCCACGTCACCCGCGAGGACGCGCTCGCCCACCCCACCTGGGCCATGGGCCCGGTGATCACGGTGAACAGCGCGACCCTGGTCAACAAGGGCCTGGAGGTCATCGAGGCCCACCTGCTCTACGACGTCCCCTTCGACCGCATCGAGGTCGTCGTCCACCCCCAGTCGTACGTCCACTCGATGGTGGAGTTCACCGACGGCTCCACGCTCGCCCAGGCCACCCCGCCCGACATGGGCGGCCCGATCGCCATCGGCCTCGGCTGGCCCGAGCGGGTCCCGGACGCGGCCCCCGCCTTCGACTGGAGCAAGGCCTCCACCTGGGAGTTCTTCCCGCTCGACACCGAGGCCTTCCCGTCCGTCGGCCTGGCCCGGCACGTCGGCGAGCTGGGCGGCACCGCCCCCGCCGTCTTCAACGCCGCCAACGAGGAGTGCGTCGAGGCGTTCCTGGCCGGGCGGCTGCCGTTCAACGGCATCATGGACACGGTCACGGCGGTCGTGGCGGAGCACGGCGTTCCCGCCGCGGGAACCTCCCTCACCGTGCCGGACGTCCTCGAAGCGGAGACCTGGGCACGGGCCCGGGCCCGAGAGCTCGCAGCGAAGGCAACAGCGGAGGCCCGCGCATGAACGAAACGCTCCTGTACGTCCTGGGCATCGTGCTGTTCGCGTTCGGACTGCTCGTCTCCATCGCCTGGCACGAACTCGGCCACCTCTCCACGGCCAAGCTCTTCGGCATCCGCGTCCCGCAGTACATGGTCGGCTTCGGCCCCACGATCTGGTCGAAGAAGCGCGGCGAGACCGAGTACGGCATCAAGGCCATCCCGGCAGGCGGCTACATCCGCATGATCGGCATGTTCCCGCCCGGCGACGACGGGCGGATCGAGGCCCGCTCCACCTCGCCGTGGCGCTCCATGATCGAGGACGCCCGCGAGGCCTCGTACGAGGAGCTGCGGCCCGGCGACGAGACCCGGCTCTTCTACACGCGCAGGCCGTGGAAGCGCGTCATCGTGATGTTCGCCGGACCGTTCATGAACCTGGTCCTGGCGGCGGCGCTCTTCTTCGGCTCGATGATGACGCTCGGCATGGAGGGCCAGACGACCGGGGTCGCCGGCGTCCAGAAGTGCGTCATCGAGCAGAGCGAGAAGCGCGACACGTGCGCGCCGGGCGACCCCGTCTCCCCGGCCTTCGCGGCCGGCCTGAAGGAGGGCGACCGGATCGTCGCCTTCAACGGCACGCCCGTGGGCGACTGGGACACCCTCTCCGACCGCATCCGCGACACCCTCGGCCCCGCCACGGTCACCGTCGAGCGGGCCGGGCAGCGGATCGACCTGCACCCCACCCTCGTCACCAACAAGGTCCCGAAGAAGGACGAGGACGGCAAGGTCGTCCAGCCCCTGACCTACATCGACGCCGGCTACCTGGGCTTCGCCTCCAAGACCGAGGTCGCGCCGCTCACCTTCGGCGAGACCACCGACCGGATGACCGACCTCCTGGAGAACGGCGTCCACTCGGTCGTCGCCCTCCCGGGCAAGATCCCCGGCCTGTGGGACGCCACCTTCGGCGACGGCGAGCGGGCGGACGACTCGCCCGTCGGCGTCGTCGGCGCCGCCCGCCTCACCGGCGAGCTGATGACCGTGGACGCGCCGCCGGAGCGCATCCTCGTGATGTTCATGAACCTGCTGGTCATGTTCAACGTCTCGCTGTTCCTGTTCAACATGCTCCCGCTGCTGCCGCTCGACGGCGGCCACATCGCGGGCGCCCTGTGGGAGTCCGTCCGCCGCCACACGGCCCGGATCTTCAAGCGCCCCGACCCCGGCCCGTTCGACGTGGCCAAGCTGATGCCCGCCGCGTACGTGGTGGCCGGCGTCTTCGTCTGCTTCACCCTGCTCGTCCTCGCCGCCGACATCGTCAACCCGGTGAAGCTGACGTGAACCCGAGGGGGGCCGGACCCGGTGGTGTCCGGCCCTCCGCCGCCGGGGCGGTAACCTCGGAGACCTGAGCCCGCCGACGCACAACCTTGAGGTTGCACAACAGATGACCGCGATTTCTCTCGGTATCCCTACCGTCCCGACCCGGCTCGCCGAGCGGCGCAAGAGCCGTCAGATCCAGGTCGGCACCGTGGCCGTCGGCGGTGACGCACCCGTCTCGGTGCAGTCGATGACCACCACCCGGACGTCCGACATCGGCGCCACGCTCCAGCAGATCGCCGAGCTGACGGCCTCCGGCTGCCAGATCGTGCGCGTGGCCTGCCCGACCCAGGACGACGCCGACGCCCTCGCGACGATCGCCCGGAAGTCCCAGATCCCGGTCATCGCCGACATCCACTTCCAGCCGAAGTACGTCTTCGCCGCGATCGACGCGGGCTGCGCGGCCGTCCGCGTCAACCCGGGCAACATCAAGCAGTTCGACGACAAGGTCAAGGAGATCGCCCGGGCCGCCAACGACGCGGGCACCCCGATCCGGATCGGCGTCAACGCCGGCTCCCTCGACGCGCGGCTCCTCAAGAAGTACGGCAAGGCCACCCCCGAGGCGCTCGTCGAGTCCGCCCTCTGGGAGGCGTCCCTCTTCGAGGAGCACGACTTCCGCGACATCAAGATCTCGGTCAAGCACAACGACCCGGTCGTCATGGTCGAGGCCTACCGCCAGCTCGCCGCCCAGTGCGACTACCCGCTGCACCTCGGCGTCACCGAGGCGGGCCCGGCCTTCCAGGGCACCATCAAGTCCGCCGTCGCCTTCGGCGCGCTGCTCTCCCAGGGCATCGGCGACACCATCCGCGTCTCGCTCTCCGCGCCCCCGGCCGAGGAGATCAAGGTCGGCATCCAGATCCTGGAGTCGCTGAACCTGCGCCAGCGGCGCCTGGAGATCGTCTCCTGCCCGTCCTGCGGCCGCGCCCAGGTCGACGTCTACAAGCTCGCCGAGGAGGTCACCGCCGGCCTCGACGGCATGACCGTCCCGCTGCGCGTCGCCGTCATGGGCTGCGTCGTCAACGGCCCCGGCGAGGCCCGCGAGGCCGACCTCGGCGTCGCCTCCGGCAACGGCAAGGGCCAGATCTTCGTCAAGGGCGAGGTCATCAAGACCGTGCCCGAGTCGAAGATCGTCGAGACCCTCATCGAGGAGGCGCTGAAGATCGCCGAGCAGATGGAGAAGGACGGCGTCGCCAGCGGCGAGCCGTCGGTCGCCGTCGCCGGCTGACGCGCGCGACTCCCGCGCGAAGCCCCGCCCCCGCTCCGGGAGGCGGGGCTTCCCGCTGCCGGAGGCGTGCCCCGGGGCCCTCCGGGTAAAGTGCGTGGAATCAGCGGAACCGCACGGTGAGGCCCCCTCGTGTTGACAGAGACCACCACTCGGGTCCTCGAACCCACCGACCTCGGCGCCGCCCTCGCCGTCCTGGAGAGCGCCCCGGTCGAGAACGCGTTCGTGACCGCCCGCGTCCAGCTCGCCGGGCTCGACCCCTGGCGCCTCGGCGGCGAGATGTGGGGCTGGTACAGCGGGGGAAGGCTGCGCTCGCTCTGCTACTCCGGCGCCAACCTGGTCCCGATCTGCGCCACCCCCCAGGCCGTCCGCGCCTTCGCCGACCGGGCCCGCAGGACCGGCCGCCGCTGCTCCTCCATCGTCGGCCCCGCCGGGCCCACCACCGAGCTGTGGCGGCTCCTGGAGCCCAGTTGGGGCCCCGCCAGGGACGTCCGGGCCAACCAGCCCCTGATGATCGCCGAGGAGCCCTCCGCCACCGTCGAGCCCGACCCGCTGGTGCGCCGCGTCCGCAAGGACGAGATGGAGGTGATCATGCCCGCCTGCGTGGCCATGTTCACCGAGGAGGTCGGCGTCTCCCCGCTCGCCAACGACGGCGGCCTGCTCTACCAGGCCCGGGTCGCCGAACTCGTCGGCTCGGGCCGCTCCTTCGCCCGCATCGAGGACGGCAGGGTCGTCTTCAAGGCCGAGATCGGCGCCGCCACCCGCCAGGCCTGTCAGATCCAGGGCGTCTGGGTCGCCCCCGAGCACCGCGGCAAGGGCCTCTCCGAGACCGGCATGGCCGCCGTCCTGCGGTACGCCCTGGCCGACGTCGCCCCCGTGGTCAGCCTGTACGTCAACGACTACAACACCCCCGCCAGGGCCGCGTACCGCCGTGTCGGCTTCCGGGAGACCGGGGCCTTCATGAGCGTGCTGTTCTGAGGGGCGGGCCGCTTGTAGGGTGCGCCGCATGGATGACGCGGAGATCGTGATCGGACCGGTCGACCTGGCCGCCCGGGTGGACGAGGCCCTCGCCGTGCAGGCGGTCGCCTTCGGCCTGGACGCCGAAGAGGTCGCCGTGCGCCGCCACATCGTGCTGCGCCACCTGCTCAGCCCCGGCGCCCGCGCCTACGGCGCCACCACCCCCGGCGGACGGCTCGTCGGCTTCGTGTACGGGATGCCCAACGACCGCACCCACTGGTGGTCCACCGTCGTCGAGGCGCACCTGCGCGCCACCGGCACCGCCGACTGGCTCGACGACTCCTTCACCATCACCGAACTCCACGTCCACCCCGACTTCCAGGGCCGGGGCGCGGGCCGCGCGCTGATCACCACCATCACCGACACGGCCGACGAGCCGCGCTCGATCCTCTCCGCGATCGACACCGAGAGCCCCGCCCGCTGCCTCTACCGCTCCCTCGGCTACCGGGACCTCGCCCGCCGGGTGCACTTCCCCAGCGCCCCCCGCCCGTACGCCGTGATGGGCGCCCCGCTGCCGCTGCCGCGGGGTAACTGATTTCTCGTCCCCGGGGCCGCCCGGCTAACCTCGGGCCCATCACTTACAGCCCCGGCAGGAGTACGAGAACCATGGCCAACGCACCGGTCCAGCGCATGTCGAAGTTGATGGCGAAGACGCTGCGCGACGACCCGGCGGACGCCGAGGTCCTCAGCCACAAGCTCCTCGTCCGCGCGGGGTACGTGCGCCGCACGGCCGCCGGCATCTGGAGCTGGCTGCCCCTCGGCAGGAAGGTCCTCTCCAACGTGGAGCGGATCGTCCGCGAGGAGATGGACGCCATCGGCGCCCAGGAGGTCTCCCTGCCGGCCCTGCTGCCCCGCGAGCCCTACGACGCGACCGGCCGCTGGGACGAGTACGGCGCCGAGCTGTTCCGCCTCCAGGACCGCAAGGGCGGCGACTACCTCCTCGGCCCGACCCACGAGGAGATCTTCACCCTCCTGGTGAAGGACCAGGCGTCCTCCTACAAGGACCTGCCGGTCATCCTCTACCAGATCCAGAACAAGTTCCGCGACGAGGCCCGCCCCCGCGCCGGCATCCTGCGCGGCCGCGAGTTCCTGATGAAGGACTCGTACTCCTTCGACACCGAGGACGAGGGCCTCGCCGAGGCGTACGCCCTGCACCGCCAGGCCTACCGGCGCGTGTTCGAGCGCCTCGGCCTCGACTACCGCATCTGCGCCGCCACGGCGGGCGCCATGGGCGGCTCGAAGTCCGAGGAGTTCCTCGCCCCGGCCGAGGCCGGCGAGGACACCTTCGCCGACTGCCCGAACTGCGACTTCGCCGCCAACACCGAGGCGGTCTCCTTCGCCCTGACGGCCGTGGACGGCTCCGCCGTGCCCGCCGCCGAGGAGATCCCCACCCCGGACACCCCGACCATCGAGACCCTCGCGGCCTCGCTCGGCGTCCCGGCCTCCGCCACCCTCAAGAACCTCCTGGTGAAGGTCGACGGCGAGATCGTCGCCGTGGGCGTCCCCGGCGACCGCGAGGTGGACCTCGGCAAGGTCGAGGCGCACTTCGCGCCGGCCGCCGTCGAGATGGTCACCGAGACCGACTTCGCGGGCCGCCCCGACCTGGTGCGCGGCTACGTCGGCCCGCAGGGCCTCGACAAGGTCACCTACATCGCGGACCCGCGCGTGGCCCCGGGCACGGCCTGGATCACGGGCGCCAACAAGGAGCACACCCACGCGAAGAACGTGGTGGCCGGGCGCGACTTCGAGGTCACCGAGTACGTCGACGTGGTCGTCGTCGAGGAGGGCGACCCCTGCCCGAAGTGCGGCACCGGCCTCAAGCTGGACCGCGCCATCGAGATCGGCCACATCTTCCAGCTCGGCCGCAAGTACGCCGACGCCCTCAAGCTCGACGTCCTCGGCCAGAACGGCAAGCCGGTCCGCGTGACCATGGGCTCGTACGGCATCGGCGTCTCGCGCGCCGTGGCCGCGCTCGCCGAGCAGACCGCCGACGAGAAGGGCCTGTGCTGGCCGGCCGAGGTCGCCCCGGCCGACGTCCACGTGGTCGCCGCCGGCAAGGCCCTCCAGATCGAGCTGGCCCTGGAGGTCTCCGACAAGCTGTCCGCCGCGGGCCTGCGCGTCCTGGTCGACGACCGCGCGGGCGTCTCCCCGGGCGTCAAGTTCACCGACGCGGAGCTCATCGGCGTCCCGAAGATCCTCGTCGCGGGCCGCCGCTCCGGCGAGGGCGTCGTGGAGCTGAAGGACCGCCGCACGGGCGAGCGCGAGGAGCTGACGGTGGACGAGGCGATCGCCCGCCTGACCGCCTGATCACGCCGTACGACGGCCCCGCCCCCTGTGAGCAGGGGGCGGGGCCGCCGCCGCGTCAGTCCTCCCGGGGCGGCGCGGGCGCGGGCTCCACCGACGTGCCCGTCAGGTCCTCGATGGCGTCCTCCGCCGCCGCCGTCCGGCTCCTCCGGTGCGGGTCGACGCCGATGTCGTCGAGCAGGGGCGGTATCTCCCGCTCCGGGGCCCGGTGCGGCGCGTGCGGCGCCACGTCCGGCTTGGCCTCCGGGGTCGCGCGCTCCAGGAAGCGGAGCAGTTCCACCGGGAACGGCAGCACCAGCGTGGAGTTCTTCTCGGCGGCCACCGCCACCACCGTCTGCAGCAGCCGCAGCTGGAGCGCCGCCGGCTGGTCGGACATCATCGCCGCCGCCTCGGACAGCTTCTTCGACGCCTGGAGCTCCGCGTCCGCGTTGATCACCCGCGCCCGCCGCTCCCGGTCCGCCTCCGCCTGCCGGGCCATCGACCGCTTCATGGTCTCCGGCAGCGACACGTCCTTGATCTCGACCCGGTCGATGGCCACGCCCCACCCCATCGCCGGACTGTCGAGCATCAGCTCAAGACCCTGGTTGAGCTTCTCCCGGTTGGACAGCAGGTCGTCCAGGTCGCTCTTGCCGATGATCGACCGCAGCGAGGTCTGCGCCATCTGCGAGACCGCGAACCGGTAGTCCTCCACCCGTACGAGCGCGTCCGCCGGGTCGACCACCTTGAAGTACACGACCGCGTCCACCCGGACCGTCACGTTGTCCCGGGTGATGCCCTCCTGCGCGGGCACCGGCATCGTGACGATCTGCATGTTCACCTTGTGCAGCCGGTCGACCACCGGGACGATCATCGTGAACCCGGGAGAGCGCACCCGACCGCGCAGCCGGCCGAAGCGGAAGACGACCCCGCGCTCGTACTGCTTGACCACCCGCGCCGCCGCGCCCGCGTACACGGCCGCCGCGGCGCCCGCGCCGGCCACCGCCATCAGCAGCTCTTCGATCATCACGGCCCCCTGGAGTCGGGCCGGACAACGAGGCCCGGCCGCCCGGCGAACGGTACAAAAAGGGTATTCCCCTCCAGTCCGCCCGCGAACGCGAGCCGATCCGCGAAGAGGCGCGAGCGAGCCGCCCTACGAACGAGCGGCCCTACGAGCGAGCCGCCCTACAGCCAGCCCGCGAACTCCAGGAGCAGCTCCGCGTCCTGTCGCCGCCCCGCCGTCAGCGCCCGCGTCCCCGACTCCACCGCGCGGAACAGGGTCCAGCCCCGCAGCCGCTCCCGGTCCACGTCGAGCGAGTCCGCCAGCCTGTTCATCCGCCGCCGGGCCGCCGAGGCGCCCGCCGAGGCCGCCACCAGGTCCTCCACCCGGTCCCGCACCAGCCGGGCCAGGTCGTAGGCCCGCTCTCCGACCAGCGGCTCCGGTCCCACGGCCAGCCAGGGCGCCCGGTCACCGGCCAGGACCTTGCCCTGCCGGAAGTTGCCGTGCAGGAGCACGGTCTCGGCCTCCCCGGCCATCAGCTCCTCGCGCGCCGCGAGCGCCGCCGCCGTCAGGTCGCCGACGGCCGCGTCCGCGCGGTAGCGGTCCATCGCTCCCGCCTGCCGGGCCGTCCGCCCGGCCACCGACTCGAAGCCGTGGTCCGCCGGGGGCTCGACCCACAGCTTCCGCACGGTCCCGGCCGCCTCCAGGAGCGCCTTCGCCTCTGGCAGCGAGCGCAGGGACACCTCGGGCTGGAGCCGCTCCAGGAGCAGCCCCTCCTCCCCGACGCCCTCGATCAGCCGCACCGCGCCCCAGCCGTTCCAGTGGGCCAGCGCCTCCCGCTCCCGGTCCGGCCGGGCGAACGGCGGCGCCACCTTGAGGGCGGCGGGGGAGTCGTCGGACCGCCGGACGAGCACCACCAGGCTGCTCCGCCCGCCGGGGGCCGTCACCCGCTCGGCGTCCAGGGAGCCCCGGTCGAGCGCGGCCCGCGCGTGCTCCGGCAGCCGCTCCAGCCACTCGGCCGCGACGGCCCTCCCGTACGTCTCGCCGAGCGCCCGGACGAGTCGCTGCGGCGGTTCGAAAGCCATGCGTGCGTTGTTCCTTCGGTCGGGGAGGGGCCGGCGGGGCGGGGCGTCGAGGCCGCCGGGGCGGGCTCAGGCCCGCTCGGCGAGCCCAGGAAAGGTTACGTCGGCGCCGCGCCAGCGCACGGCGCGCACCGCGGCCTCCTTGAGCGCGGCGGCCGCCTCGCGCCGGGCCGGGCCCTCGGTGGCCCGGACCAGGTCGGAGTAGACGCCCGCGACCCGGTCCTCCAGGACGGCGGCCAGCCGCACCGCGCCCGCCGGGTCGGTCACCCGGAACGGCAGCGCGTACGCGGCCGCGGCCGCCGCCGGCGCGCCGCCGAGGTCCCGCACCGCCCGGCGCAGCATCTCCCGGCGGGCCCGGTGGGCCTCGTACGCGGCCGTGGCCTCCGCCCGGCGCTCCGTACCGATCCGGCCGCCGACGACCCCGTACCCGTACACCGCCGCGTGCTCGGCGGCCAGGGCCGCCTGGGTGGCGTCGAGGGCGCTCATGCCCGGGCTCCTTCGGTCAGCAGATGGGCGTGGACGGCGCCCGAGGCCGCCACCGAGGCGAGCAGCCGGGCGTACTCGGGCGGGGCGGCGAGCAGCGCGTCCGTGTGCCCGTCGGAGGCGGTCCGCTCGGCCGCCGCCAGCTCGCCGAGGGCCGTCGCGGGATCGGCCGCCACCGGCACGGGCGCGGGGGAGGGCGCCGTCGTGGAGCGGGCCGGCGCGGAGGCGGAGGGGGCGGGGGAGCCGGAGGCCGCCGCGGGTTCCACCGCGCCCGTACCGCCCCCATCCGTACCGCCGTCGCCGAGCGCCCTCACGTGCGCCGCCACCGAGCTGCGCAGCGGGGTCAGCCGGGGCGCCAGGGCCGGGTGCGCGGCGAGCACCGCGTCGTACCGTTCGAGCAGTCCGCGCGCGACCGCCACCGAGCGGGCCCGCAGCGCCGCCTCGGCGCGCGCCACCCGTTCGGCCTCCCGCTCGGCGGCGCCCGGCCGCCGGGGCCCCTCCCCGCCGGAGGAGGTGCAGCCCACCAGGGCCGCGGCCCCCGCGGCCGCCCCCGCCGCGAGGAGCGCGCGCCTGCCCGTCGTCGTCACGCCTTCTCCCTCGGCCGCCGTCCACTGTCGAAGATCCGTCCGCACCGGGACCCGTCCGTACCGGAAGGCCGTTCGGATCACCGCAGGCGAGCGTACCCGCGGGCCCCGGGGCGGTGGACGGCAACACCCTCCGGGACCGGATACCCTTTGGTCTGACACGCGACGACACACAACAGCACACGCGGCCGAGGAGTCACCCGGATGAGCACCACCCAGAGCGACAGGCTGCGCGGACTCGTCGAGCCGCTCGTCCGCGCGAAGGACCTGGATCTGGAAGAGGTCGAGGTGTCCCGGGCGGGCCGCCGCGGACTGCTGCGGATCGTCGTCGACTCCGACGAGGGCGTGGAGCTGGACGCCTGCGCCGAGCTGAGCCGCGCGATCTCCGAGAAGCTGGACGAGACCGACGCGATGGGCGAGGGCGAGTACGTCCTCGAAGTCAGCTCCCCCGGCGCCGACCGCCCCCTCACCGAGCACCGCCACTACGTGCGCGCCACCGGCCGCCTCGTGCGCCTCCAGCTCGCCGACGAGGGGGAGCTGGTCGCCCGGATCCTCGCCGTGGACGAGGACGGCCTCGACCTCGAAGTCCCGGGCGTGAAGGGGCGCAGGCCCACCGCCCGCCGGATCGGGTTCGCCGACATCTCCAAGGCGCGTGTCGAGATCGAGTTCAACCGCAAGGACAAGAAGGAAGAGGAGGCGTAGCCGTGGACATCGACGTGAAGCTTCTCAAGGGCTTGGCGCATGAGAAGGAGATCTCCTTCGACCTGCTGGTCGAGGCGATCGAGTCGGCCCTCCTCATCGCGTACCACCGCACCCCCGACGCCCGCCGCCACGCGCGCGTGGAGCTGGACCGGCACACCGGCCACGTCACCGTGTGGGCCAAGGAGGACCCCTCCGACCTGGAGGAGGGGCAGGAGCCCAAGGACTTCGACGACACCCCCTCGGACTTCGGCCGGATCGCGGCGAGCACCGCCCGCCAGGTCATCCAGCAGCGGCTGCGGGACGCCGAGAACGACGTGACCTTCGGCGAGTACGCGCGCCGTGAGGGCGACGTCGTCGCCGGTGTCGTGCAGCAGGGCAAGGACCCGAAGAACGTCCTGGTCAAGCTGGACGACAAGCTGGAGGCCATCCTCCCGGTCCAGGAGCAGGTGCCGGGCGAGGAGTACAGCCACGGCCTGCGCCTGCGGACGTACGTCGTCCGGGTCGCCAAGGGCGTCCGCGGCCCCTCCGTCACCCTCTCGCGCACCCACCCCAACCTGGTGAAGAAGCTCTTCGCCCTGGAGGTGCCGGAGATCGCGGACGGCTCGGTCGAGATCGCGGCCATCGCCCGCGAGGCCGGCCACCGCACCAAGATCGCCGTCCGCGCCACCCGTTCGGGCCTGAACCCCAAGGGCGCCTGCATCGGCCCCATGGGCAGCCGCGTCCGCAACGTGATGGCGGAGCTGCTCGGCGAGAAGATCGACATCGTCGACTGGTCGGACGACCCGGCCGAGATGGTGGCGAACGCGCTCTCCCCGGCCCGGGTCTCCAAGGTCGAGATCGTCGACCTGGCCGCCCGTTCGGCCCGGGTGACGGTGCCGGACTACCAGCTCTCCCTGGCGATCGGCAAGGAGGGCCAGAACGCCCGCCTGGCCGCCCGGCTCACCGGCTGGCGGATCGACATCCGCCCGGACACCGAGCAGGCCGAGCAGGCCTGAGACAGTTTTTGGCCAACGAGTGTTCGATTCTTGCCCCAAACGGGCGGGGTCGGTACGGGGAGGTAGACTTAATCGTGTCTGGCCGGACGCACGCCCGCGTGTGCCCTGAGCGAACCTGCGTGGGATGCCGGGAGCGAGCGGCCAAGAGCGATCTGCTGCGGATCGTGGTGAATAAGGACGAGTGCGTTCCGGATCATCGCGGTACGCTGCCCGGCCGGGGTGCGTACCTGCACCCCGCCGTGGTCTGTCTCGATCTGGCGGTCCGCCGCCGGGCGTTCCCGAGGGCCTTCAGGGTCCAGGGCCCGCTCGACACCGCGGCGCTCCGCCACCACGTCGAGCGATCGGCACAGCAGTGAAGAAGTACGGCACGGAACACCGTGCGGTCAGGTACCTCGCGAGTTGGAAGTAGGTCGAGATTGCGATGAGCACTCGATGAGTACGCGATGAGTACGCCCATGAAGTAGCGACGGTCCGGCGGTAACCGGACCTCAAAGGAGCGAAGTGGCTAAGGTCCGGGTATACGAACTCGCCAAGGAGTTCGGCGTGGAGAGCAAGGTCGTCATGGCCAAGCTCCAAGAACTCGGTGAATTCGTCCGTTCGGCGTCCTCGACGATCGAGGCGCCGGTCGTGCGCAAGTTGACTGACGCTTTGCAGGGTCCCGGTGGCAACGCCGGCAAGACCGCTGCCAAGCCCGGCGCGCCCCGCAAGGCGACGCCCACCCCCGCCGCGCCGAAGCCGGCGCAGGCATCCCCCGCGCCGTCCCCGGCGCAGGCTGCACGTCCCGCCGCCCCGAAGCCTGGCGCGCCCACCCCGGCGCCCAAGCCCGCGGCTGCGGAGAAGCCCTCGACGCCGGCCGCCCCCGGCCCGCGTCCCACCCCGGGTCCGAAGCCCGCGGCCGCGCCGAAGCCGGCGCCGGCCTCCCCGGCTCCGACCACCCCGGAGTTCACCGCGCCTCCGGCGGCCCCCGCCGCCGGTCAGCAGCGTCCCGCCGGCGCGACCCCGGGCCCCCGCCCGGCCGCCCGTCCGGGCCAGCAGGCGCCCCGCCCGCAGGGCCAGGGCGCGCCGCGCCCCGGCGGCCAGCAGGCCCCCCGTCCGGGCGGTGCCCGTCCGGCCGGTCCCCGTCCGGGCAACAACCCGTTCACCTCGGGCGGCTCCACCGGCATGGCGCGGCCGCAGTCGCCCCGTCCCGGTGGCGGTGCCCCGCGTCCCGGCGGCCCCGGTGCCGTTCCGGGCGCCCCGCGTCCGCAGGGCGGCCCCGGCGGCGCACAGCGTTCCGGCGGCCCCGGCGCCCCGGGCGGCGCTCGCCCCACTCCGGGCGGCATGCCCCGTCCGCAGGCTCCCCGTCCGGGCGGCGCGCCCGGCGGCAACCGTCCGAACCCGGGCATGATGCCGCAGCGTCCCGCCGCGGGTCCGCGTCCCGGCCCCGGCGGCCGTGGTCCCGGTGGCCCCGGCGGTCGTCCGGGCGGTCCCGGCGGCGGCGGCGGTCGTCCCGGCTTCGCCGGTCGTCCGGCCGGTCCCGGCGGTGGCGGCGGCGGCTTCGCCGGCCGTCCCGGTGGTCCCGGTGGCGGCGGCGGTCGTCCGGGTGGTCCCGGCGGTGGCGGCGGCTTCGGCGGTCGTCCCGGCGGCTTCGGCGGCCGTCCCGGCGGCCCCGGTGGCCGTGGTGGCACGCAGGGCGCCTTCGGCCGTCCCGGCGGTCCCGCGCGTCGCGGTCGCAAGTCGAAGCGTCAGAGGCGCCAGGAGTACGAGGCCATGCAGGCCCCGTCCGTGGGCGGCGTGATGCTGCCCCGCGGCAACGGCGAAGCCATTCGCCTGTCGCGCGGTGCGTCCCTCACCGACTTCGCGGAGAAGATCGGCGCCAACCCGGCGTCGCTCGTCGCGGTCATGATGAACCTCGGCGAGATGGTCACGGCCACGCAGTCCGTCTCCGACGAGACGCTGCAGCTCCTCGGCGACGAGATGAACTACCAGGTTCAGATCGTCAGCCCCGAGGAGGAGGACCGCGAGCTGCTGGAGTCCTTCGACATCGAGTTCGGCGAGGACGAGGGTGGCGAAGAGGCCCTGGTCTCCCGTCCGCCGGTCGTGACCGTCATGGGTCACGTCGACCACGGAAAGACCCGCCTCCTCGACGCGATCCGCAAGACCAACGTGGTCGCGGGCGAGGCCGGCGGCATCACCCAGCACATCGGCGCCTACCAGGTGGGCACCGAGGTCAACGGCGAAGAGCGTCGCATCACGTTCATCGACACCCCGGGTCACGAGGCGTTCACCGCCATGCGTGCCCGTGGTGCGAAGTCGACCGACATCGCGATCCTCGTGGTCGCGGCCAACGACGGCGTCATGCCGCAGACGATCGAGGCGCTCAACCACGCCAAGGCCGCCGGCGTCCCGATCGTCGTCGCGGTCAACAAGATCGACGTCGAGGGTGCCGACCCGACCAAGGTCCGCGGCCAGCTGACCGAGTTCGGTCTGGTGGCCGAGGAGTACGGCGGCGACACGATGTTCGTCGACATCTCCGCCAAGCAGGGTCTGCACATCGACTCCCTGCTCGAGGCCGTCGTCCTCACCGCCGACGCCTCGCTCGACCTGCGGGCCAACCCGAACCAGGACGCGCAGGGCATCGCGATCGAGTCCCACCTCGACCGCGGCCGCGGTGCGGTCTCGACCGTCCTGGTCCAGCGCGGAACGCTGCGCATCGGCGACACGATGGTGGTCGGCGACGCGTACGGCCGCGTCCGGGCGATGCTCGACGACAAGGGCAACAACGTCGAGGAGGCGACCCCGTCGACTCCCGTCCTCGTCCTGGGCCTCACCAACGTCCCGGGTGCCGGCGACAACTTCCTGGTCGTCGACGAGGACCGCACGGCCCGCCAGATCGCCGAGAAGCGCGCGGCGCGGGAGCGCAACGCCGCCTTCGCCAAGCGCGTCCGCCGGGTGTCCCTGGAGGACCTCGACAAGGTGCTCAAGGCCGGTCTCGTCCAGGAACTCAACCTCATCATCAAGGGCGACGCGTCCGGTGCGGTCGAGGCCCTGGAGTCCTCGCTGCTCCAGCTCGACGTCGGCGAAGAGGTCGACATCCGCGTCCTGCACCGCGGTGTGGGTGCGGTCACCGAGTCGGACATCGACCTGGCCATGGGCTCCGACGCCATCGTCATCGGCTACAACGTCCGCGCGGCCGGCCGTGCCGCGCAGATGGCGGAGCGCGAGGGCGTCGACGTCCGGTACTACTCGGTCATCTACCAGGCGATCGAGGAGATCGAGGCGGCGCTCAAGGGCCTCCTCAAGCCGGAGTACGAAGAGGTCGAGCTCGGCACGGCGGAGATCCGCGAGGTCTTCCGCTCGTCCAAGCTGGGCAACATCGCCGGTGTCCTCATCCGTTCGGGCGAGGTCAAGCGCAACACCAAGGCGCGCCTCATCCGCGACGGCAAGGTCATCGCGGAGAACCTCAACATCGAGGGTCTGCGCCGGTTCAAGGACGACGTCACCGAGATCCGCGAGGGCTTCGAGGGTGGTATCAACCTCGGAAACTTCAACGACATCAAGGTCGACGACGTCATCGCGACGTACGAGATGCGCGAGAAGCCGCGCGCCTGATCGCGTCCGATCGCAGCAGTGAGCAGGGGCCGGTCGGCGGAACTTATTCCGTCGATCGGCCCCGGCCGTTGCGTGTACGGTTCCCGGTGTACCCGCCCTCTGGTGGGCGGGGCCACTGACCCCGAACCGGCGGGACATCCGGACACACATGTACGTGGGGACACTGTCCTTCGATCTGCTCCTCGGCGACGTACGGTCGCTGAAGGAGAAGCGCTCCGTCGTCAGGCCGATCGTCGCCGAGCTCCAGCGCAAGTTCGCGGTGAGCGCGGCGGAGGTCGGCGGCCAGGACCTCCACCGGCGGGCCGAGATCGGCGTCGCGATGGTGACGGGGGACCCGGGCCACCTCAGCGACGTGCTGGACCGGTGCGAGCGGCTCGTCGCCGCCCGGCCGGAGGTGGAGCTGCTGTCGGTGCGCCGCAGGCTCCACACTGATGAAGACTGATTTTGAGCAAGGCGAGAAGGAGAAGGACCAGTGGCCGACAACGCGCGGGCGAAGAAGCTGGCGGACCTCATCCGGGAGGTGGTCGCCGAGAAGCTGCAGCGCGGCATCAAGGACCCCCGCCTGGGTACGCACGTGACCATCACGGACACCCGCGTCACCGGTGACCTGCGGGAGGCCACGGTCTTCTACACGGTCTACGGCGACGACGAGGACCGCGCGAGCGCCGCGGCCGGCCTGGAGAGCGCCAAGGGCATCCTCCGCTCGGCCGTGGGCCGGGCGGCGGGGACCAAGTTCACCCCGACGCTGACCTTCGTGGCCGACGCCCTCCCGGAGAACGCCCGCACCATCGAGGACCTCCTCGACAAGGCGCGCGCCTCCGACGCCCAGGTGCGGGAGGCGTCCTCGGGCGCCTCCTTCGCGGGCGAAGCCGACCCGTACAAGAAGCCGGGCGAGGACGACACCGCCGAATGAGCGACAGGACCCCCACGCCCGACGGCCTCGTCATCGTCGACAAGCCGTCGGGCTTCACTTCGCACGACGTCGTGGCCAAGATGCGCGGGATCGCGAAGACCCGCCGCGTCGGCCACGCCGGAACGCTCGACCCCATGGCCACGGGCGTCCTCGTCCTCGGCGTGGAGCGGGCGACCAAGCTCCTCGGTCACCTCGCGCTGACCGAGAAGGAGTACCTGGGCACCGTCCGCCTGGGCCAGACCACGATCACCGACGACGCCGAGGGCGAGATCACGGCGTCGGTCGACGCGTCGAAGGTCACCCGCGAGCAGATCGACGCCGGTGTGGCGGAGCTGACCGGCGCCATCATGCAGGTGCCGTCGAAGGTCTCCGCGATCAAGATCGACGGCAAGCGGTCGTACGCGCGCGTGCGCGGCGGCGAGGAGTTCGAGATCCCGGCCCGCCCGGTCACCGTCTCCTCCTTCCGCGTGTACGACGTCCGCGAGGCCGTCGCCGAGGACGGCACCCCCGTGGTCGACCTGGTCGTCTCGGTGGTCTGCTCCTCCGGTACGTACATCCGGGCGCTCGCCCGGGACCTCGGCGCCGGGCTCGGCGTGGGCGGACACCTGACCGCGCTGCGCCGCACCCGGGTCGGCCCGTACAAGCTGGACTCGGCCAGGACCCTGGACCGGCTCCAGGAGGAGCTGACGGTCATGCCGGTCGCGGACGCGGCCGCGGCGGCGTTCCCGCGCTGGGACGTGGACGAGAAGCGGGCCCGGCTGCTGCTCAACGGCGTGCGCCTGGAGATGCCGGAGTACCCGAAGGGCCCCGTCGCGGTCTTCGGACCGGAGGGGAAGCTGCTCGCCCTGGTCGAGGACCAGCGGGGCAAGGCGAAGAGCCTGGCCGTCTTCGGCTGACGAACCGACGGGCCTCGGCCCATGAGTGGGGCGGGTACGCGCGCGCGTACCCGCCCCACTCTCGTTCCCCCACGGGTCCTTGTCCGCGAAAGTCACGGAAATTCACCCCGCCGGGGAGGCGCTCGGGGCGAAAAGGGGAGTGCGAGGGGGCGCGTTCTTCTCCGCACGCCGTCGTGCGCTCACGGGCCGCCTACCGTCGTCACCATGGGACGCGGGGACCTGGCGACGCTGGTGCGGATCTGCGATCCGGCGGGGCGGACGCGCGGCACCGGTTTCCTCGCCGACCACCACGGAACGGTCGTCACCAGCCACGAAGCCGTCGACGGACTCAGCCGCGTGCTGCTCCGCGCCCCCGATGACCGCAGCTGGCTCGCCGAGGCCGGGGCCGTCACCCCCCTGCCCGAGAGCGGACTCGCCCTCGTCCGCAGCGAAGGGCTCGGCGTCCGCCCCCTGCCGCTCGCCACCCGCCCCGAGATCGAGCCCGGCACGTACGTCCGGATCGAGGCCCACGGCTGGCGCGAGGCCCGCGTCCTCGGCCCCGCCGCCGTCACGTACACCGCCGCCGACCGCTTCCACGACCTCGACCGGGCCCTGGAGCTCGCCATCGGCACCGAGGGCGCCGAGGCGCTCCGGCGCGGCGGCCGGGCCGCCGGAAGCCCCGTCCTCGACACCGCCACCGGCACCGTCCTCGCCGTCCTCGGCACCGCCCTCCACGGCGGCCGCAGAGCCGCCGGGTACGCGGTCCCGCTCCGGCCCGACGGCCCGCTCACCGATCTGCTGCGGCGCAACGCCGCCACGGTCCCCGCCTACGGCCCCGACCTCAACCTCGCCGGGATCCTGGAGCTCACCGCCACCTCCACCGGCCCCGTGGGCGACCCCGGCCCCTGGCCCGAACCCGTCGAGCGCGCCGCGTGCGCCCGCGAACTCGACCGCTTCACCACCGGGGACGCCCCCGTCCTCGCCCTGGTCGGCGCCCCCGGCACCGGCCGCACCACCGCCCTCGCCGCGCTCTGCGCCCGCCGTGCCCGGGGCGAGGCCCCGGCCCCCACCGTCCGGCTGCGCGGCGCCGACCTGCGCGCCGAGGACCACTCCCTCGCCGACGCCGTCGGCCGCGCCCTGGAGCGGGCCGGCCGCATCGTCGCCGCCTCCGGAGCCCTCGGCGACACTGCCACCGCCACCCCCGAGCGGGCCGCCGCCCTCGCCCGGGAGGCCGGCCGGCCGCTCCTCGTCGTCCTCGACGGCCCCGAGGAGATGCCCCCGCTCCTCGCCCACCGGCTCCCCGCCTGGACCGGGGCCACCGAGCGGTGGCTCCGTGCCCACGGGGTCCGGCTCGCCACCGCCTGCCGCCCCGAGCACTGGGAGCGGGCGGGCGCGCTCTACGGCTCCGGGGCCCTGCACCGCCCCGCCGCCGGGGGCGACGGGAGCGGCGGAAGCAGGGGGGACGGGAGCGGGGGTGACGGAAGCGGGAACGGCGGGAGCGGGGACGGCGGGAACGGGCTCCCCCCGGCCGTCGTCCTCGGCCCGTACACCGAGGCGGAGGCCCGGGCCGTACGCGAGGGGTACGGGCTCCGCGAGACGGACCTCGCCGAGGCGGACGCCCGGCACCCGCTCGCCCTGCGGCTGCTCGCCGAGGTCCGGGCCGCGCTGCCCGGGGAGGTGCCCGGGAGGCCCTGCCGCGAAGAGGTCTTCACGGCCCACCTGGACCTGATGTGCCTGCGGATCGCCGTCCGGATCGCCGCCGGGACCCGGCCCCTGATCCGGGGGACCGCCGTCCGCCGGCTCGCCGCGCGCGTGACCGGCCGGGTCCACGAGGCGGCCCGCCGGTGCCTCGGCCCCGGCCACGGCGTCCTCGACCGCGCCTCCTTCGAGGAGCTGTTCCCCTGGCGGGAGGGCTGGGCCCCGGCCGTCCTCACCGAGGGCCTCCTCGTCCCGGCGGGCTCCGGCTACCGCTTCGCCCACGAGGAGCTCTCCGACTGGCTCCAGGCTGCCCACCTGGACCTGGACACGGCCCTCCACGCCCTGGTCCACGTCCACCACGGGAACCGGACACCGGACGCGCCCCCGAGCATCCCCGGCCCGGGGGCCGCGCACCCCCGGGGTCCGGGCAGTACGGCCGCTGCCGGGCCCTTCGCGCCTCCGGACGCCCCCGGCGGTGCGGAAGCAGGCCCCCGGCTCCTCGACGGGGCGGGCGCCCCCGACGCCCCCGCAAGCCCGGACGCCCCCGGCTTCCCCGCCGGTCCCGGAGCCGTCACAGGTCCCGAAGCCCCCGGCTCCCCGGCGGGACCGGGCGTGCCCGGGCCCCGTACGGCCCCGGACGTCTCCGGAGCGCCGCCGGGGCCCGGCGCCCCCGCCTCCGCCGTGCCCCCGGCCCCCCTCCCCGGGCCGGCCGGCGGGGAACCCGGAGGTGCCGGGGGCGCCGGGCGTGCGCAGGCGCCCCCCGTGCCCCGGCACCGGATCGGGCCCGTGCTCCAGGCGCTGCTGCTCGAACACCGGGAGCGCGGGGCGGGCGGGTCCGTGCCGCGGCTCGCGGGGCTCGTCGAGGCGCTCGCCCGGTTCGCGGACGCCGGGGAGGACGACGGGGACGGGGCCTGGTGGGCCGCGCGGCTGCTCGGGGAGGGCCTGCGGCGCGTGCCGGACCCCCGGCCCTGCCTGCCCGTCCTGCGGCTGCTCGCCGACCGGATCGGCGCCCGCCCGGGACGCCGCCCCGCCTTCGCCGCCTTCGGGCCGGAGTTCTGGCGGGGCCTCGCGGTCGGCGAGGACGAGCGGATCGACCTGCTGCGCCGGCTCGTCACCGCCGACCCGCCCGGCGAGGACCGCTGGTTCGCCGCGGTCGCCGGGCTGCTCGCCGCCGACCCCCGGGGCGTCCAGCCGCTCCTGTGCCGCTGGTTCGGCGACGCGCGGCCGCTGCCCGCCGCCCCGCACGCCACCGTCGCCACCGGCGCCCAGGCCCTCCTGCACGCCCACCGGCACCTCGCCGTGGACGACCTGTGCGAAGCGCTCGTCGCCACCGCCCACCCCCTCGCCGAAGGCCTCCTCACCGCGCTCGCCCGGGACGAGACCGCCGCCCTCTGCCGGGCCGTCGACCGCTGGGCCCACGACGACGGGCGCCCGGAGCGGCGTGCCGCGGCCGCCGCGTACGGGCACCTGGTCGCCGGCCGCGCCACCGCCCCCGCCGACCGCGAACTCCTGCGCTACGCCGCCCTCGCCCTCCTCGCCCGCCCCGCCGACCGGGACCTGCACGGCGCCGCCCTCGGCCTCCTGATCCGCGACCCGGAGTCCCGCGCCCGCCACCTCCCGCGCGCCGCGATCGAGCCGGGGGTCCCCGTGGACGCCCTCGTGGAAGCCCTCGCCACCCACCCCGAGGACGTCCTCGACGCCCCCGGCGGGGCCCCCTCCGCCGTCCTGGCGGCCCTCGCCGGGATCGACGCGCCCGCCCTCGCCCGCCGCGTCGCCGCCCTCGTCCGCGACCACGCCCTCCTGCGCCCCGGGGACGCCCCGCAGGTGGCCGCCTTCGTCGACCGGCGCCTCGAAGCCGGGCCCGAGGCCGGGACCGTACTGCTCCCGCTGGTCGGCGATCTGGTCCGGAGCCGGTCCGTCCCCCTCCGCCGCGCCCTCGCCCCCGTGCTCGCCGCCCCCGGCACCGGCGCCTCCCGCCACCTGCGGGCCGAACTGCTCGACGTACTCCTGGACCACGAGCGGTACGAGGCCGAGGCCGGGGAGACCTCCGTCCTGGAGGCGCTTCTGACGGCCGCCGCCGAGGACGCGGAGCGGCGCAGCGAGCCCCGCACCCGGCGGCTCACCCACCGGGCCGGCCTGCTGTGCGTCCGCACCGCCGAGGGCGCCGCGCGGCTCGACCGGCTCCTCGCCTCCCTCGTCCGCGAGTGGCCCGTCTTCACCGAACTCCTCGGCGGCTGGATCGTCGCCGCCCCCGGCGACTGGGCCCCGCTCCTCGGCATCGAGACCCTCGACGCGCTGCGCTTCCCCGGCACTTCCATGCCGATGCGTGCCGACGGGCGTGGGCATGGCAGTCTTAGACCTGCGTAATCGGCGAACAGGCGGACGAGGAGCGGTCACAGTGCAGCGCTGGCGTGGTTTGGAGGACATCCCCCAGGACTGGGGGCGCAGCGTCGTCACCATCGGCTCCTACGACGGGGTGCACCGCGGGCACCAGCTGATCGTCGGGCGGGCCGTCGAGCGCGCCCGCGAGCTCGGCGTCCCCTGCGTCGTGGTCACCTTCGACCCGCACCCCTCCGAGGTCGTGCGGCCCGGCAGCCACCCGCCGCTGCTCGCCCCCCACCACCGGCGCGCCGAGCTGATGGCCGGGCTCGGCGTGGACGCGGTGCTCGTGCTGCCGTTCACCGCCGAGTTCTCCCAGCTCTCCCCGGCCGACTTCATCGTCAAGGTCCTCGTCGACAAGCTGCACGCCAAGGCCGTCATCGAGGGCCCCAACTTCCGCTTCGGCCACCGGGCCGCCGGCAACGTCGACTTCCTCGCCGAGCTCGGCGCCACCTACGACTACGAGGTCGAGGTCGTCGACCTGTACGTCAGCGGCAGCGCGGGCGGCGGCGAGCCCTTCTCCTCCACCCTCACCCGCCGCCTGGTCGCCGAGGGCGACATGGCCGGGGCCGCCGAGATCCTCGGCCGCCCGCACCGCGTCGAGGGCGTCGTGGTCCGCGGCGCCCAGCGCGGCCGCGAGCTCGGCTTCCCGACCGCCAACGTCGAGACCCTGCCGCACACCGCGATCCCGGCCGACGGCGTCTACGCGGGCTGGCTGACGGCCGCCGGGGAGCGGATGCCGGCGGCCATCTCGGTCGGCACGAACCCGCAGTTCGACGGCACCGAACGGACCGTCGAGGCGTACGCGATCGACCGCGAGGGCCTCGACCTGTACGGGCTGCACGTGGCCGTCGACTTCCTGGCGTACGTGCGCGGGATGCTCAAGTTCGACACCCTGGACGACCTGCTCCTGGCGATGGCCGACGACGTGAAGCGCTGCCGCGAGCTGACGGGGGAGTACGACCGGGAGCACCCGCAGCAGGTCTGACCCCCTCGGGGGCTCCTCAGCCCGCCCCGCCCCCCTTCACCCAGTGGCAGGCCACCGCCCCCGCCCCGCCGCCGGGCAGGACCGGCAGGTCCTCGCCCCGGCACCGGTCCGCGACCGCCTCCGCCGCGCCCGAGGCGAGGACCTGGCAGCGGGCGTGGAAACGGCAGCCGGAGGGGATCCGGGACGGGTCCGGGGGCTCGCCCGTCAGCACCACCGGCGCCCCCTCGGACTCGGGGAGCACCGAGAGCAGCGCCCGCGTGTACGGGTGCCGGGGGTTCGTCAGTACGGACTCCACCGGGCCCGTCTCCACGACCCGGCCCAGGTACATCACCGCCACCCGGTCCGCGATGTTCCACGCGAGGCCCAGGTCGTGCGTCACCACCAGGGCCGACAGGCCCAGTTCGTCGCGCAGCCGCAGCAGCAGCGCCAGGATCTCGCCCCGTACGGACGCGTCCAGGGAGGCCACCGGCTCGTCCGCGACGATCAGTTCGGGCTCCAGGACCAGCGCGCCCGCGATGACCACCCGCTGCCGCTGCCCGCCGGACAGCTCGTGCGGGTAGCGCAGGAAGAAGCGCTCCGGCGGGCGCAGTCCGGCCCGCGCCAGGGCCTCGGCCACGGCGGCCCGCTCGTCCCCCGCGTACCCGTGGATCCGCAGCCCCTCCGCCACCGCGTCGTACACCGTGTGCCGGGGGTTCAGCGAACCGCTCGGGTCCTGGAGGACCAGCTGCGCCCGCTTCCGGTAGGACCTCAGCGCCCCGGAGGAGTACGCGAGCGGCTTCCCGTCGAAGGCGACCGTGCCCGACGTGGGCCGGACCAGGCCGAGCAGCGAGCGGGCCAGGGTCGTCTTGCCGCAGCCCGACTCCCCGACGAGCGCCACGATCTCGCCCGCGCCGACGTCCAGGTCCACCCCGTCCACCGCCCGCGCGGGCGGCGCGCCGCGGCGCCCGGGGAAGACCACGCGCAGGTCCCGCGCCGAGAGCAGCGCCCCGGTCGCCGTCCCCGGCTCCGTACGCGCGGTGGTGTCCGTCCTCATGAAGCGCTCCCCACGTGCACGCAGGCGGCCCGGCGCCCCGCGCCCGCCTCCCGCAGTTCCTGGTCGAGCTCCCCGCAGGCGTCGAGCGCCACCGGGCAGCGCGGGTGGAAGGTGCAGCCGCCCGGCAGGGCGGCCGGATCCGGCGGATCGCCCGGCAGACCACGCGGCGCCCGCCGGGACGCGGGGTCCCCGATGCGCGGGAACGCCGAGGACAGCGCCCGCCCGTAGGGGTGCGCGGCCGCCTCGTACACCTCCCGCGCCGGACCCTCCTCGACGACCCGGCCCGCGTACATCACGGCGAGTCGGTCGCAGGTGTCGGCGAGGACCGCCAGGTCGTGGCTGATCATCAGGAGGCTGATCGACTGCTCGGCGACCAGGCCCTCGATCAGGCGCAGGATCTGCGCCTGGATCATCACGTCGAGCGCGGTCGTCGGCTCGTCCGCCACGATCAGCCGCGGATCGCAGGCGAGCGCCATCGCGATCATCACGCGCTGCCGCTGACCGCCGGACAGCTCGTGCGGATACGCGGCGGCGCGGGCGGCGGGCAGACCGACGTGTTCGAGGAGTTCCCCGACCCGCGCGCGGGCCGCCGCCGGGGTCGCCCGGCCGTGCACGAGCAGCGGCTCCGCGATCTGGTCCCCGATCCGGTGCACCGCGTTCAGCGAGTGCATCGCGCCCTGGAAGACGATCGACGCGCCCGCCCAGCGCACGGCCCGCAGCCGCCCCCACGACATCGCGAGGACGTCCTCGCCGTCGAGCAGGACCTCGCCCTCCAGGCGCGCCGACGCCGGGAGCAGCCGGAGCAGCGCGAGCGCGAGCGTGGACTTGCCGCAGCCGGACTCGCCGGCCACGCCCAGCTTCGTCCCCGCCTCCAGGGTCAGGTCCACCCCGCGCACGGCGGGCACGGCCGCCGCACCCGACCCGTACGTCACCCTGAGGTCCCGTACCTCCAACAGGCTCATCGCCCCACCCCCAGCTTCGGGTTGAGCACGGACTCGACGGCCCGGCCGCACAGCGTGAAGGCGAGCGCCACCAGGGCGATCGCGATCCCGGGCGGGGCCAGGTACCACCAGTGCCCGGACGAGACCGCGCCGGCCTCGCGGGCGTCCTGGAGCATCCCGCCCCAGGAGACCACCGTCGGGTCGCCCAGGCCGAGGAAGGCGAGGGTGGCCTCGGTGAGGATGGCGGTCGAGATGCCGAGCGTGGTCTGCGCGAGGACCAGCGGCATCACGTTCGGCAGCACGTGCCGGGTCATGACGTGCCGGTGGCCGCCGCCGAGCGCGGTCGCCCGCTCGATGTACGGGCGGGACTCCACCGCGATGGTCTGCGCCCGCACCAGACGGGCGGTGGTCGGCCACGAGGTCACCCCGATCGCCAGGACCACCGTCCACATCGAGCGGGACATCACGGTGGCGAGCACGATCGCCAGGACGAGGGCCGGCATCACCAGGAACCAGTCGGTGATCCGCATGACGACGGTCGAGAACCAGCCGCCGTAGTGCCCGGCGACGATCCCCACCAGGGTGCCGATGGCGACCGAGAGGGCCGCCGCGAGCAGACCGACGAGCAGCGAGATCCGCGCGCCCCAGATCAGCAGCCCGAGCAGCGAGCGCCCGAACTGGTCGGTGCCGAGCGGGAACTCGGTGCTCGGGGACTCCAGGGCCGTGCCCGGCGCCGCCGTCACCGACTGCACGTCGGCGCCGACGAGCAGCGGGGCGGCGAGCGCGAGCAGGGCGATCAGGACGAGCCCGGCGAGACCGTAGAGCCCGGCGCGGTGGGTGCGGTACTGCTTCCAGAAGCGGACCGCCGAGGCCTTGCGGCGCTGCCGGGCGAGGGAGGCCGCGGAGAGCGGCTTCCGTACGGACCCGGGGACGGCGGGAGGGGGTTCCAGGGGTTCCGGCGCGGGTGTCGCGGAGGTCGTGGAGGAGGTCATCGGCCCACCCGGGGGTCGAGCAGCGGATAGAGCAGGTCGGCGAGCAGGTTCATCAGGATCATCGCTCCGGCGAAGACCACGAACAGGCCCTGCACGAGCGGCAGGTCGGGCACGCTGAGCGCCTGGTAGAACAGCCCGCCGAGCCCCGGCCAGGAGAACACCGTCTCCACCAGGATCGAACCGGCCGCCACGTGGCCCAGGTTGATGAAGACCATGGTCACGGTCGGGAGCAGCGCGTTCGGCACGGCGTGCCTGCGGCGCACGACGTCGTCGCGCAGCCCCTTCGCCCGCGCCGTCGTCAGGTAGTCGCCGCCCATCTCGTCCAGGAGCGAGGAGCGCATCACGAGCAGCGTCTGCGCGTAGCCGACCGCCACCAGGGTCACCACCGGCAGGACCAGGTGGTGGGCGACGTCCAGGACGTACGCGAGACCGGTCTCGCCCATGCCCGACTCCATGCCGCCGGTCGGGAAGAGTCCCGGGACCGGGCCCGTGCCGACGGAGAACACGATGATGAGGAGCAGGCCGAGCCAGAAGGACGGCACCGACCACAGGGTCAGCGCGATCCCGGTGTTCAGCTTGTCCCCGAGGCCGCCGTGGCGCCAGGCCGAGCGGGTCCCGAGCCACAGCCCGAGCGCCGAGTAGACCACCACCGCGACGCCGGTGAGCAGCAGCGTCGCCGGCAGCTTCTCCCAGATCAGCTCCCCGACGGGGGCGCGGAACTGGAACGAGGTGCCCAGGTCGCCCGTCAGGGCCTTCGCGCAGTAGTCGGTGAACTGCTGCCAGAGCGGCAGGTCGAGCCCGAACTGGCGCCGCAGCGTGGCCAGTTGCTCGGCCGAGGTGGGCACGCCGTGGGTCATCGCCTTCACCGGGTCGCCGGGGATGATCCGGAACAGGAAGAAGCTGGTGACGAGCACGGCGAAGAGCGAGACGAGCGCGCCGCCCAGCTTCCCCGCCGCGTGGCGGAGGTAGCCGGAGGAGGCGCCGGTGCGGGGCGCGCCGTCCGCGGCGCGGGCCTGGTCGGCCCGCACCGCGTCGGCCGGGGTGCTGGTCGTCGCCACGGACTACTCGCGGTCGTCGGCGGTGGAGCGGCGGCGCAGGCCGAGGACGACGCCGAGGCCGACCGCGACCACCACGACCGCGCCGATGCCGGCGATCACCCCGGTGGAGGACCCGCCGCTCCCGGACCCGCCGGAGCCCGGGGCCGCGGGCACGGCCGACCACCAGCTCCAGTAGCCGTCCTGGCCCCACAGGTTCCCGGCGGCCTCGGGCATGGTGGTGATGGACGCGATCTGGTCCGTGCGGTACGCCTCCAGGGCGTTCGGATAGGCCATGACGTTCATGTACCCCGTGTCGTACAGGCGGGACTGCATCCGCTTCACCAGATCCGCCCGCTTGGCGGTGTCGTACTCCACCGCCTGCTGCGCGTAGAGCCCGTCGAACTCCTTGTCGCAGATGAAGTTGTCGGTGGCCCCGCTGTCCTTAGGAGTGGCCGGGAGGGCGCCGCAGGTGTGGATGGAGAGGACGTAGTCCGGGTCCGGGTTGACCGACCAGCCGTCGAACGCGAGGTCGTAGTCGCCCTTCGTCCACGGGTCCGAGACGCTGTCCAGGCACTCGACCTTCAGGCCGATGCCGAGCTCGCCCCACCACTCCTGGAGGTACTTGCCGACCGCCTTGTCGTTCGGGTCGGTGGCGTGGCAGAGGATCCGGAAGTCCAGCGGCCTCCCGTCCTTGCCGACCCGCTTGCCCTCGCCGTTCTTCCGGTACCCGGCGGCGTCGAGGACCTTCGCCGCCTCCTCCGGGTCGTACCTCCGTACCTGGTCCCCGTCGGGCTTCCAGAAGTACGAGCCGAAGCGGGGCGGGATGTAGCCCTCGCCCTCGACGGCGTGGCCCTGGAAGACCTTGTCGACGAGGGTGGTGCGGTCGACCGCGAGGAAGAGCGCCTTGCGCACGGCCGGGTCGAGCAGCGCCTTGTGCCCGTTGCCGAAGGTCCTGCCGTCCCGCGACCGGGCGCCCGGGTTGGTGGCGAGGGCGAAGAAGCGGCGGCCGGGGGCGTCGTTGACCTTGATGTTCTTCTGGGTCTTGAGCGCGTCGGCCTGGGCCGGCGTCAGGTTCGGTACGAAGGACACCTCGCCCTTCTGGAGGGCGGCGACGGCGGCGTCCCCGTCCTTGTAGTACTTGAAGACCAGCTCGTCGAACTTGGGGGCGCCCCGCCAGAACTTCCTGTTCGGCTTGAGCTTGACGTACTGGTCGACCTTGTAGTCGGTGATGACGAAGGGCCCGTTGCCCACGACGGGGAACTGCCGGTCGTTGTTGAACTTCGAGAAGTCGCCGACCTTCTCCCAGACGTGCTTGGGCACGATCGGCACGTCGAGCGCGGTCATCGTCGCCTGGGGCTTCTTCAGCTTGATGACGAGGGTCTGCGGGTCGGGCGCGGTGACCTTCTCGAAGTTGGCCGTGAAGCTGCCGTTGGCGGTGGCGGCGTTCGGGTCGGTCATCATCTTGGTGAAGGTCCAGGCCGCGTCCTCGGCGGTCGCCTGCGTCCCGTCCGACCAGTACGAGTCCCCGCGGATCGTGTACGTCCACGTCAGCTTGTCGGGCGAGGGCTTCCACTCGGTCGCCAGGCCCGGGATCGTCCGGGCGTCCTTCGGGTCGTAGTTCGTCAGGTACTCGTAGGCCAGGCGGTGGATGCTGGTCGAGGTGAGCTTCTGGGCGAGGAACGGGCTCAGCGAGTCGATGCTCTGGGAGACCGCCACCGTGAGCGTGGTGCCGCCGGCCTTGTCGTCCTCCGCCCGCGCGGTGCCGGGGGCGACGACGAGCGAGGTGGCGGCGACGCCGGAGGCGAGCAGGACACGGAGGGCTCCGTGGGCTCTGTGGGGTCTGCGGGCGGGGCGGGGTGGGACCTTCGTGACCATGACCATGGGACGTGACCTCGCGTCGGGGTTTCTGTCGTGGATCTTGGGCTGACGGTGAGTGAAGCGAAGGTGTATCAGCGGTGGTCTGCCGTCGTCAACGACGACTCAAACCCCTTGTGGGCTGCGGGAACACCATGAGGCCCCGTATCGGACGACCGATACGGGGCCTCATTGGTCTACTCCTGTGACGCCCTACTGCTGAGGGGCTGGCGGAGTCTGCGGAGGGGCCGGCGGGCCCGCCGGCGGGGGCAGCGGCTGCCCGGTGTACTGCTCGGGAACCTCCTGCGGCGGAGCCTGCGCCGGGGCCGGCTGCTGCTGCCAGGCCGGGGGCACGCCGGGAACGCCCGGCTGTCCGGAATGCGCCGGATAGGGCTGACCGGGGTACGGAGCCTGGGGGGCGTACGGCTGTCCGGGCGCGGGCTGTCCGGGCGCCGCCTGGCCGGGCATCGGCTGACCGGGCGGGGCCTGGGCGAACTGACCGGGCATCGGGCCGGGGGCCTGTCCGGGCTGTCCCTGCTGTCCCTGCTGTCCCGGTACGGCCTGGCCGCCGGGGGCCGGATACGCCTGCGGCGGGTAGGGCTGACCGGGCTGGGGGGCCTGGGGCGCGTACGGCTGACCGGGCGCGGGCTGACCGGGCGCGTACTGCCCCGGCAGCGGCTGCCCGGGCTGCCCCTGCTGGGCGGGCTGTGCGAGCTGTCCGGGCTGTCCCGGGGTGAAATGGCCGGGGGCCTGCTGGCCGTACTGGCCGGGCTGACCGTACTGGCCCGGCTGGCCCGGGTACGGCTGTCCCGGCATCGGCGGAGCCATGTGCGGCGGCACCGCGCCCGGGCCGTCGCCGGTCCACAGGCCCTGCGCCTGCTGCGCCCGCGCGAAGTCCTCGGCCACCATCGCCGACAGGTGGAAGTACGCCTCGCGGGTCTTCGGCCGCATCATGTCGAGGTCGACCTCGGCACCGGCCGCCAGGTGCTCGTCGAAGGGCACGACCACGACCCCGCGGCAGCGGGTCTGGAAGTGCTGCACGATGTCCTCGACCTTGATCATCTTGCCGGTCTCGCGGACTCCCGAGATGACGGTGATGGAGCGCTGCACCAGGTCCGCGTAGCCGTGCGCGGAGAGCCAGTCCAGGGTGGTCGACGCGCTGGAGGCGCCGTCCACGGAGGGCGTCGAGATGATGATGAGCTGGTCGGCGAGGTCGAGCACCCCGCGCATGGCGCTGTAGAGCAGGCCGGTGCCCGAGTCGGTGAGGATGATCGGGTACTGCTTGCCCAGGACGTCGATCGCCCGCCGGTAGTCCTCGTCGTTGAAGGTCGTCGAGACGGCCGGGTCCACGTCGTTGGCGAGGATCTCCAGGCCCGAGGGCGCCTGCGAGGTGAACCGGCGGATGTCCATGTACGAGTGGAGGTACGGGATCGCCTGCACCAGGTCGCGGATGGTCGCCCCGGTCTCGCGCCGCACTCGGCGGCCCAGGGTGCCGGCGTCCGGGTTGGCGTCGATCGCCAGGATCTTGTCCTGCCGCTCGGTCGCCAGGGTCGCGCCGAGCGCGGTGGTCGTCGTGGTCTTGCCGACGCCGCCCTTGAGCGAGATGACCGCGATCCGGTAGCAGGAGAGGACCGGCGTCCGGATCAGGTCCAGCTTCCGCTGCCGCTCCGCCTCCTCCTTCCTGCCGCCGAGCTTGAAGCGGGAGGCGGCGCCGGGGGTGCGGCTGGACTTGGGCTTCTGCTTGCTGTTCCGCAGCAGCCGGTCGGAGGAGAGCTCGACGGCCGCGTTGTACCCGAGCGGGGCGCCCGGCACGGACCGCTCCCGCTGGTCGTGCGTCACGGGCGAGGGCCAGGCGGCACCGGACCGGGGGTCGACGGGCGGCTGCGCGTCGTGCGGTGCCTGTCCCTGAGGGGTTTGTGGCTGTGCCTGTGCCTGTGCCGGGGGAGCCTGCGGGGGTACGGCACCGGGGTGCGGGAAGCCGTACCCGCCCGGCCCCTGGGCCTGCGGCGGCACACCGCCGGGCTGCTGCGGGTAGCCGTGACCGGCCTGCTGCGGAGGCGTACCGGGGTGGGGGAAGCCGTACCCGCCCTGAGGCGCGGAGGGCTGAACGGGCTGGGGCTGGGGCGCCTGGGGAGGCTGCGGGGCCTGCGGGTAGCCGTACCCGCCGGGCTCCTGCGCCTGCGGCGGCACACCGCCGGGCGCACCGGGCGCGGTCGCGGGCGCCGGCCAGGCGGCGGCGGGCGGCAGCGGCGCGGCCGGGGGTGCCGGCTGGGCGCCCGGCACCGGCTGCGCGGGCCACTGCTGGGCGGGGGCGGCCGGCTGGAACGACGGCGGCAGCGGCGGCAGTCCGGGCGCGGCGGGGGGCGGGAAGGAACCGGGAGCGGGGGCGGAGACCTGAGGAGCCTCGGGCACGGGGGAGGTGTCCTGGGGTCCGGCGGGCTGCTCGGGAGCCGGGGCCTCCTCTGCGCGTGCCTCCTCGGCAGGGGCGTCCTCGGAGCGGGAGCTCTCGGGGGAGGCGCCATCGGCGGTGGTCCCGGCGGCGCCGGCCGCGGTGTCACCAGCGGCCGCGTCGGCCCCCTCCCGGGTCTCGTCCGCGACGGACTTCGCCGGATCCTCGCCGTCCCGGTCCGCCGGGGCCCGCGTGCCGTCGTCCCCGGAGGCCCGCCCGGACGGGGTGCCGGCGTCGTCGGCCGGCTCCTCCCGCACCGCGGTGGAAGGAGCGTCGGACGACGGTCCGGCGGTCTCCGGACCCGCCGCCGGCGGCACGGCCGGTCCGTCCGACGGGGCGGAGACCGCTTCCGAGGACGCGGAGGCCGTCTCTGAGGCCGCGGGGGCCGCTTCCGATGGCACCGAGGCCGTCTCCGAGGCCGCGGGGGCCGTCTCCGAAGAAGTCGCCGCACCCCCGTCCTCGCCGCTCGCCGAGGCGGACCGCGCCGCCGCGGCGCGCTCCGCGATCTCCTCCATCTCCCGCCGCATCGCCACGGGGGAGAACCGCATCGTCGCGCCGCTCTCCAGGTCGCCGTTGCCGAAGGGCCCCGAGGACGCCTCGGGGGACAGGGGCGCGGCGGGGGCGGGCGGCACGGGAGCCGCCGGGGGGTGCGGCGGGTTCGCGGGGAAGCCGCTCCCGGCGGGCGGACCGGGCACGGCGACCGGCGACCCCACCGGGGGCGGCGGGTACTGCTGCCCGGTGCCCGTGCCGGAGGCGTCGCCCGACGTGCTCTGCGCGTACCAGGCGGGCGGCGTGTAGTCGATGGTGAACTCGCCCGTCAGCTCCGCGGCTTCCACGTCGGAATCGTCGGCGGCAGGGTCCCAGCCCCCGTGCATGTCGTCCCGATCGCCGTTCACTCTGCCTCCTGGTGTGGTCGAGCACCCTCGTGCCGTCGTGGGCGGGGGCCACCGTTCACTTCCGATGGGCCCGGCTCTCCCCCTGGAGCACGGCGGACGGTTCCGAGGGTTCTCCTGCCGTGCCCCGGTCCAGCCTAATCGTCCCCGCCACCACCGCGGCAGGCCCGTCCGCCCCGCGCCCGTCCCTCCCGTCGCGCGGTGCCCCGAAGTGACTCCGGTACGGCGGAGCGTGAAGGAGAAGAGGGGCGGAACGGTACGACCGCGCACGATTTCGGGCCCGTAACGCAGGACCGGCGGTCGCGGGCCCGTCTCCGGGCGCGCGACCGCCGGTCCGTGGAGCCCCGGGATCCCCGGCCGGCCCCGACGCCTCAGCGGAGGTCGAACTCCCCGTCCCGGGCGCCGAGCACGAACGCCCGCCACTCGGCCTCGGTGTAGCGCAGCACGGTGCCGTGGTCCAGCGAGGAGCGCATGGCCACGCCCCCGCCCGGCAGATGAGCGATCTCGACGCGCTCCTCGTCCGGGCTCGTGCCGGGGGCACCCTGCCATTCGACGTCGGAGATGTCGAGGGCGTACAGCTCGTCCTTTTCCTGCGCGCTCCCCATGGGGTTCCTTTCGCTCACGGCCGGTCGAACGGCCCAAGTCTCGCACGGTGCCGAGCCGTTCGCCGGTGCCCGGCGACCGCCGGGGCGACGGCCCGTCCGGGCCATAGTAGGGAGCCCGGCGCTCCCGCGGGGGCGGTTCGGCCCCCGCTTCACCCGGGGGCGGTTCGGCCCCCGCTTCACCCGGTGGCGGTTCGGTCTCCGCTTCATCCGGGGGCGGTTCGGCCTCCGCTTCACCCGGGGGCGGCTCAGTCCATCCGGCGGGCCGTGCCGAGCAGCCCGGCCTCCACGTCCGTGGGGCTCGTCATGACCCACTGCCGCTCCCCGCCGGAGCACCAGAGCGTGACCCCGTCCGCCAGCGTCGGCAGCGCCTCGACCTCGCCCCGCGAAAGTCCCAGGATGCGGCCGGTCTGCTGCGCCTCCTGCGGGGAGACCCGCTGGACGCCCACGAGCGTCGCGGACCGCATGAGCCGCGGTGCCACCGGGCTGAGGTAGGGAAGGAGGGTCAGCACCGACTGCCAGGGGGCGGAGACGACGCGTCCGCGCGGCGGGCGCATACCGCAGTCGCGCACGACCACGGCCGGGCTGCCGACGGTCGCGCCCAGCGGGGGCACCCGCCCCACGTCGTGGAGCGTGATGCACTCCAGGCCCGCTCCCGCCGCCTGCGCCAGGCCGACCCACTCGTGGGGGCGCCCGGTCTCCACCACCACGCGCGCGCCGGTGCCGGCCGCGCGCAGCGCCAGCACCTGTGCCGTCCACAGGCCGCCGACGAGGAGCACGTCGTACGGCGCCGAGCGGTGGAACCCGACTAGCTGCGACCGCCCCTCGGCGTCCTCGCCGACGACCACGCCGTCGTCGCCCACGGGCAGGGACAGGGCGGAGAGGTGGTCCGCGGGCATGGTGTGCCCCGCGTGCCGCGGCCCGGTCAGGCCGCGCGGCCCGGCCGCCTTCCGGCCACGTCCGATCATCGGGCGCCTCCCAGGGGCATCGTCGCCAGCACGCCCGGCAGCTGCTCGCGGTCCAGGCGCAGCAGGCCGACCTTCGCGGCGCGCGCCGCCTCTTCCAGGGCCCGCCGCACCCGGACCAGTTCGTTGTCGGAGCCGCCGGTGACCCGCACGTGGCCGTCGAGGTCCATGGCCCCCTGGCGCGTGCCGCGCCGGACGGTCAGGCTGAACGTCGTGGCGTACGCCGGTACGGAGGTGAGCAGCGAGACCAGCCGGGGCAGCGGCGTCGCCCCCCGCCCGAGTTCGGGCCAGCGGCCGATCGCGTACGCGGTGTGCCAGCGGTCGTCGCACCGCCAGACCCGGGAGGTCTCGGCGGTCCGCCGCTGCGGCGCGCTGTCGGGCAGGCCCGCGCGGGCGACGGCGCGCGGATTGGTGCAGATCGCCGTGGCGACGGTGGAGTTGAGCTCCTCCTGGTCCATCACCGTGGCCTGGAAGCCCGCCCCCGTGATCCGGCTGGCCAGGTGGTCGGCGATCCGCACCAGGCAGCGCTGCGCGCCCTCCAGGCCGCCGCCGCGGGCCTCCACGGCCTCCCGGCAGAGTTCGGGGTCCAGCTTCACGGCCACCCAGGTCAGCCGCAGCGCGGGGGCGCCGGTCCGCTCCTGGAGCGGGGCGTACGAGAGCCGGGCCGCGGCCTGCTGGGGGAGGTGCAGCGCCGGGGCCGGGCGCACCTGCTGCACCAGCTGCACCGACTCCACCGTGATGTCGTCGACCTCCAGGGCGCCGCCCAGGACGGAGAGCGGGAAGGCGCGCGCGCCGAAGACCGGACGCAGTGCCGAGCCGCTCGCCTCGACGCGCAGCACGGCGGTCAGGAAGGTGCCGTCGCCCAGCATGCCGACGGTGCGGTGGTTGCGGTCGACGTAGGGCGAGGCGCGGAAGCCCGGCACGTTCTCGCCCACCGGAGCGAGGGAGGGGTCGGTGTCGGCTGCGGCGGGGGCGGCGGCGCCCCGGCGCGCGCGGAGCGCGAGCACGGTCCCCAGCCAGTCCTGCACGGCCTGTCCGCGGCGGCGGATCACGGCCAGCAGGACCAGGACGCCGGCGACGACGCAGGCGGGCACGAGCCAGAGGCCGCCGGCCACCAGACCGACCGCGACGAGGGCCAGCGCCGACTCCACGAGGACGAGCTGCCGCAGCCGGAACGGGCCCACCCGCCCGGCCCGGGACAGGGGGCGCAGGGCCGTGGTCGCGGGGACCTCCCGCGGGACGGGTGGCGTGCGGACTCCGTCGCCGTCATTGCTGCGTTGCCGTCGGGAAGTCCCGGGCGCCGGGTCGGTGGCCCGCCCGCGCCGTGCACGCGTCGCCGTACCCGTCGCCACGTTGCCCCCTCGTGTCCGTAATAGCCGAATTCCCATGGGCGTTGACTGGGCGATCACCCTACCTGAGCAGTGGGACGCAAGCGCCGACGGGCATAGTAGGGGGCGGCTGAACGGCAGTCCGGGTCCGCGGGTGTGGGACCCTGGTCGCCCATCGGGGAGAGGGACAAGCGAACAGATGGCATCACGTCGGGATGAACTGAACGCCTACACCTTCGCGAAGCGGAGGCTGATCGCACAGTTCGTGCAACCGAACGCGACGGGCTCGGAGGAAGGCGCACCGCGCCCCCTGCGCGCGGTGGTGCCGGGAGCCATCGTCGGCGCGGTGGTCCTCGCGGTCTTCGGGGCCTGGGGCATGTTCAAGCCCGTCGCCCCCAAGAACTGGGACAAGCCGGGCGAGAATGTCATCATCGCCAGCAAGTCGACCACCCGCTACGTCGTCCTCAAGACCGGCGACAAGACCCAGCTCCACCCGGTGCTCAACATGTCGTCGGCCAAGCTGCTCCTCGACCCCGACAAGGGCAAGGTCATCAACGTCGACGAGTCCGTGCTCGACAGCGGCAAGATCCCGCACGGCGCCACGCTCGGCATCCCCTACGCCCCCGACCGCCTTCCCGGTGACAAGGAGGCCGGCGCCGCCAAGCGCTGGGCCGTCTGCGAGCGCCCGGGCGAGGGCGGCCGGGCCATCCAGAAGGCGGCGTTCGTCCTCGCCGCCCGCGAGGAGGCGAAGACCGACGGCACCGAGCGGCTGACCGGCGGCGAGCTCCTCTACGTCGAGGGCCCCGACCGCACCCGCTACGTGGTCGACGCCAGGGGGACCGCGTACCCCGTGGAGAAGGACGAACTGCTCCTGCGCCAGCTCGTCGGCCAGGGCCGCGCCGCCCAGCGGGTCTCCGGCGCGTGGCTGAACACCCTCCACAAGGGCGACGCCATCTCCTTCCCGACCGTCCCCGGCCGGGTGGGCGAACCCGCCGGGATCGGAGACCTCCCCTCCGGGGCCGACCGGATCGGAATGGTGCTGTCCGCGACGGACGGCACCCGGAAGCAGATGTACGTCGTGCTCCGGGGAACGGTCGCCCCCGTCACGGACTTCACGGCCAAGCTGCTCCTCAACAGCCGGCAGCTCGTCGACCTCGGCCAGGCGGGCCAGGCGACCTCGGTCAGCGGCGGCGCCTTCCAGCCCGGCCGCGCCTTCGCCCGGGACAAGAAGTGGCCCCGGGCCGTCCCGGTGCCCGTCAACGAGGCGAGCACCGCCGAGGGCAGCCGGAACACCATTTGTAACGTGCTGCGCGAGGTCGACGCGGACAACGGGGCGACCACGCTGAGCACCTGGGCGGGCGAGGACTTTCCCGCCGCCCTGCCGGCCGGCTCCAGCAGCGCGTACGTCACCCCCGGTTCGGGGCAGCTGTTCCGGCAGTTCAAGGGCTCCACGACGTCCAGCGGCTTCCTGTTCCTCGTCACCGACACCGGTCTGCGCTACGCGATGCAGTCCAACGGCGACAGCGCCACCGACGACTCCGGGATCGGCTCGTCCGGCTCGGCCGAGGAGAAGCAGGCCCGGCAGGCGGAGGCGCAGCAGGCCCAGAACCGCCTCGGCTACAAGAACGTCGAGCCGCTGCCCATCCCCGCCGAGTGGTCGACCTTCCTGCCCACCGGCCCCCGCCTCTCCACGGGCGGCGCGCGCCAGCCGCAGGGCTCATGAGGGCCCGGACGCCGGCCCACCGGCTCTCCAGCCCCTCCCGGCGCGCGCTCGTCGTCGCGGCCACGACGGCGCTCTGCGCCCTCGGCCTGCCGTTCTCCACGCCGGCGGTGGCGGACGACGGCTCCCAGTGCACGTACCCGGGCAAGACGTACGAGGGGCGCCCCTGGGCGCTCCAGCGCGTGCTGCTGGACGAACTGTGGTCGCAGTCCACCGGCAAGGGCGTCCGGGTCGCGGTCATCGACACGGGCGTCGACGTGAAGAACCCGCAGCTGGCCAAGGCCGTGGACGTCAAGAGCGGGATCAACCTCATCCCCAAGGACGCCAAGGACGCCAACGGCTACAAGCTGAAGCGGGGCAACGAGCAGGGCACCACGGACACCGTGGGCCACGGCACCAAGGTGGCCGGCATCATCGCCGCCCGCCCCGCCAAGGGCACCGGGTTCGTCGGCCTCGCACCGGACGCCGTGATCATCCCCATCCAGCAGAACGACGCCGAGGGCAACGGCACCGCGGAGACGCTGGCGACGGCGATCCGGCACGCCATCGCCAAGAAGGCCGACGTGATCAACATCTCGCAGGACACGGCCGACGCGGTGCGGCCCACCAAGCTCCTCGAAGACGCCGTGAACGAGGCCCTGAAGCGGGAGATCGTGGTCGTCGCGTCGGCGGGCAACGACGGCCTCGGCGGCAACGTCAAGAGCACGTACCCGGCCTCGTACGAGGGCGTCCTCGCCGTCGCCGCCTCGGACCGCAACAACGAGCGCGCGCAGTTCTCCCAGTCTGGCGAGTTCGTCGGCGTGGCCGCGCCCGGCGTCGACATGGTCTCCACGGTGCCGGGCGGCGGCCACTGCGCCGACAACGGCACCAGCTTCTCCGCCCCGTACGTCGCCGGTCTGGCCGCTCTCGTCAAGGCCGAGCACCGCGACTGGACGCAGGAGCAGATCGTCGCCCAGATCCAGCAGACCGCCGAACGCTCGGTCGCGGGCCACGACCGCCTGGTCGGCTGGGGGGTGGTCGACCCGGTCAGGGCCCTGACCGAGGACGACAAGCCCATCGAGAAGCCCGTCGCCCACGAGGGGGTGACCCGCGCCGAGGCCCCGACCCCGGCCGCCCTCCACCTGGGGGAGACCCCGGAGCAGCGCGCGGCCCGCCTGGCGACCTACGTGGTGGTCGGCGGGGGCGTCCTGGTGGCGGCGATCGTCGGCACGGCGGTGGCCCTGCGGGACCACCGGCGCGGAACCGCGAGACGGTCCGCCCCGTGACGGTTGCAGCCGCACACGGCTGATAGCGTCGGTGCGCGGAAGTCTCCTGCGATGCACGTCACTTGGGGCTGTCGGTCCCAGTCATTACAGTGGTACGCACGCGATCGTTCGATGCGGAGCCGTCACGATCGCAATGGGGCAGTAGGAGTAAACGGGGAGGAATGTCGTGTACGAGGCGACGGACGACGGGGACGGGGGCGACGGTGACGAGTGACCTCGAGCGCGGTGTCGGCGCGCTGAAGAAGTTCCGCGACCGGGTCGACGGAATCATCACGGACCTGGCGAGCGGCCCCGGCGGAGCCGCCCGGCTGAGCGCACGGCAGGTGACGCGCGAATCCCTCGGCGTCGGCATCCCCTTCGCGGAGGCCGACGAGTTCTTCAACGAGTACGACCGGGTGCAGAAGGCGCTCGTGGCGCTCTCGAAGTCCCTCGGCGGCCAGATCGAACTGCTGCAGATCGGTGTCCACGCGGCCGACGTCGGCTACAACAACGTGGAGGACGACCAGCGCAGGCGCTTCTACGAGATCCGGACGAACCTGGAGGCCGAGCGCAGCGACGCGATCGAGCAGGAGCGGTTGAAGCAGCAGAAGGCGGCCGGTGTGCCCGACCAGCCGCCCCCGCCCCAGCAGGGTGACAAGGGCGGCGAGGGGAACCTGAGGTGACGAACGATGAGTGAAGAGAAGCCGCCGAGCCTGACACCTCAGGAAAAGCAGCAGGCCGATGACGAGCTGTACATCCACGGGAGGTACGCGTTCACGAACTTCGCGGAGTTCATGAGCGACGTCTTCTCCGCCACGTTCGGGGCGCGGGATCGAAGCGTCTTCGGTAAATCGTCGTTCGAGGGCCAGCGGCTCAACGCGATGCTCGACTTCCTCGACAGCGCGAACCCGTCGGACCTGGAACAGGCCGGCGAGGCCCTGGAGAAGGCGACGACCGCCCTCAACGAGGCCGCGAAGGACCTGAACGTCTTCGTCCACAGCGTCGACTGGAAGGGCGCCGCCGCCACCGAGTTCCAGCGCTACGGCTCCGAGGTCGTGTCCTACGCCTGGGGCATCGGCAAGGTCGCCAACGCGGCCGGCGCCCAGATGAAGGTGGCCAGCACCGGCCTCGCCTCGGTGCGCAACGCCAGGCCGCCCCGCGACAACCGCCTCGTCCAGAAGAAGCCCGAGGACTTCACGCTTCCGGAGCGCACCCAGGACAACAAGGACTATCAGAAGGCCCTCCAGGTCGAGAAGGACCGCCAGGAGGCCATCAACCAGATGCACCGCCTGGCCTCGTTCTACGCGGTCTCCAAGGACGTCCTGAGTTCCCAGGAACTGCCCAAGCCGCCGAAGTCGTACAGGGCGGCGGTGCCGCCGCCGCGCGACTGGGTCGACGACTCTAATAATCCTGCCGCGTCACGTAATAGCGGCCTGGCGCGTAACGGCGGTCTGTCCCGGGAAGCACCCGGACATATCAGCGCCAGCGAGGACCGCACCACCCGGACGGCACCCCGTACCGGCCACCTGCTCGACGGTTCCGAGCCGATCAGGGAGGAGCAGCCGGGTACGAAGGTCCGGATCGACTCGGTCGCCACGCCTCCGGCGCCCACGATCACGACCTCCGCGCCCACGCCGACCGCACCCACGAACACCCCGAACCCGACCGGCCCCACGATGGCTCCGCCGATCGCGCTCGGCACCTCGCCGCGCACGACAGGACCCCGGACCACGGGAATGCCCGGCGTACCGCCCACCACCGGTCGTACTGCCGTGGGCCGTTCGAGCGGACCGGGAACGTCTCCCGCCGTGGGGCGTGCGAGCGGTCCAACGGGCGGCTCGCACGCCGTGGGACGCTCCGGCGGCCCGGGAACCTCCCCCGCCGTGGGCCGTGCGGGCGGACCGACCGGCAGCTCTCCGGCCGTGGGCCGTTCGGCCGGCCCGATGGGCGGATCACAGGCCGTGGGACGCTCCGGCGGCCCGACGAACTCTTCCGTCATGGGACGTCCGAGCGGTCCGACCGGCTCTCCGGCGGCGGGACGCTCCGGCGGCCCCGTCGGACGGGCGGGCGGGCCGCAGGCCTTCGGCCAGTCCCCCCAGACCGGCCGCCCCGGCGGCCCGGGGCAGTCCGCCACCGGTCGTGGCGCGGGCGGCGGGCGGTCCACCCCCATCGTCGGCGGTACTCCCCAGCGCACCTCGGCCGGGGGAGCCGGATCGCGGATCCCCAGGGGCACCGTCGTCGGCGGCGACGCCCCGGCAGCGGGCCGTACGGCCGCGGCACGGCCCAGCCAGGCAGGAGTGGTGGGCGCCAACACCGGCCAGGGGACAGCACGCCCCACCGGCCGTGGCACGCCCAGCACCAACGGCGTCGTCGGAAGCCCTCGCGGCGCCGGCACGCCCGTCGGCGGCGGACGCGGTGACCGGCGTCCGGACCGTGACGAACAGGATCGCGACGGCTCCTCGCGCCCCGACTACCTCACGGAGGACGAGGAGACCTGGACGAACCGGCGGCACGGCACCGTACCGCCGGTGATCGGCTAACCCCCGGAAGGCTCGGAAGTCAGGATGACGGCAGGAATGATCGGGAGTGGCAGGCTTCGGCGAGCGCTGCTCGGCGCCACGGCGGCAACGGCGCTGACGGCGGCTCTCGTCGGGGTCGCTCCGACGGCAGCCGCCGCCGACGTGCGTTCGCAGCAGTGGTATCTGGACGCCATGGGCGCCGAGGACATCTGGAAGAAGGCGACCGGCAAAGGCATCAAGGTCGCCGTCATCGACAGTGGAGTCAACCCGAACACCCCCTCGCTCAAGGGAAAGGTGCTCAAGGGCTGGGATGCCTCCGAGTCGGAGGGCGACGAGACCGACGACTACGACGGCCATGGAACGACCATGGCCGAGCTGATCGTCGGATCCGGCGCGAACGGCGGTATCAGGGGCCTGGCACCGGACGCCAAGGTGGTTCCCTACCGGGTGAGCAACACCGAGCGGCAGAACGAGCAGGTCGTCAACGCCTTCGACATGGAAGAGGCGATCAGGGCTGCGGCCAACAGTGACGCGCAGATCATCAACATCTCCGTGGCCTCCAAGTACACCGACATCTACACCCAGGAAGCTCTCCAACTCGCGAACGAGAAGGGGAAGCTGGTCTTCGCGGGAGCCGGCAACAGCGCCAAGGAGGGCAACAAGCCGCAGTATCCGGCGGCCTACCCCGAAGCGGTCGCCGTCGCGGCGACCGACCGGAAGGGCGTCGTGGCCGACTACTCGCAGCACGGCGACTACATCGACATCGCCGCACCGGGCAGCGACATTCCCGGCTGGTGCGACAAGGAATTCAAGAGTTACTGCACAGGCAACGGCACCAGTAACGCCACCGCCATCGCCTCCGCCACCGCCGCCCTCATCTGGTCGGTGCACCCCGACTGGACCGCCAACCAGGTCCTCCGGGTCATGCTGGAGTCCGCGGCGCGCAGCAAGGAATGGGAGCCGGGCACGGTCAGCACCTACCTCGGCCACGGGGTCGTCCGGCCCAACGCCCACATCAACCGCGGTCTCGGCAAGCCGGGCGACCCGAATGTCAACCCCCTGACCAAGAGGAAGACCATCGGCGTGCCGGGCGCGATCCCGTCTGCGGGATCGTCGGCGCCTTCGAGCGCGCCGTCCTCGACCGGCTCCCCGGCTCCGTCTGCATCAGACGTGACACAAGCCCCCGACGGCAGGGCGACTTCCGGCACCGTTGTGGCAGGCTCCAGCGGGAGCGCGGAGAGCGGTGGGAGCACGGGGCTCGTCATCGGCGCCGTCGCGGCCGTGGCCGTGGTCACCGGAGCGGGCTTCCTGATCGTGCGCCGACGGCGTACCACCTGACCGTGCCAGGAGCCGGCGGAACGGGCCGGGCAGACCGAACAGACCGAACCGCGTGCGCGTGAACCGGGCGGACGCGGTCTCAACGAGTAACACCAGAGAGGGAGAGGGACACATGTCAGTCCTGAAGGTTGGCGATCAGAGTCTCAAGGATTTCCAGGACGAACTCACCCGCAAGTTCGAGGACGTCAAGGGGCAGCTGCAGTCCCTCCAGGGCGTCATCGACAGCCTTGAGGGCCGCTGGAAGGGCATCGGCGCCGGCGCCTTCGACGTCAAGCAGAACGAGATCAACCAGGGCATGGTGCGCATCGCCAAGCTGATGCTCAACTTCCAGGAGGCCATCCAGGTCACCCGGACGACCTCCAGCAACACCGACGACGAGGTCGAGGCGGCCCTGCGCGGCGTCGACGTGACCGCGGGCTTCTCCGGCGACGCCGGGGCCGAGCGCGCGGCCAGGTCGAACATCGCCGGCCTCTGACCCGAGCGCCGGACACGGCACCAGCCACCCCGTACACACCACCGACACCCGGAGGAACCATGTCGTCCAAGAACGACGGCGTCATGCTCGTCACGTACTCCTCACTCGATGACGCGGCGAACACCATCGAGGCGCAGGCGAAGCGACTGGACCAGGCGCTGGAGGACATCCAGACGAGGATCCGCTCGGTCTCCAACACCTGGGAGGGTGAGGCGAAGACCGCCGCGGACGGCGCGCACGCCAAGTGGGACAAGGAGACCCGCGCCATCCACACCGCCCTGCAGGGCATCGCCAAGGCGGTCCGCCAGGCCTCCCCGGCCTACCAGGCGGGCGACAAGCGGGCCGCGGGCTTCTTCTAAGCACGACCGAACAGCACACGGGGTGGACGCGCGCGGGAGGCGTCCACCCCGTTCCGCTGCCCGGCCGGCGCCGTCGGCCTGCTGACCACACCCGAGTCGGTACGGAGCGATGACGCGGAGGCAGCCCGTGTGTTGTTCGGTTGCGGCCCCGGTCCCCTTCTGGACACACTTGGGCAATTTCTCCAGTGCCTTCGCGTATTCCAACATCTGCCTTCCGGATACATCCCCGATAGGGGCCCGTCCTATCTCAGGACCTTGCCGCACTCGCCCGACGCTGCGATGGAGTGGGCGTACGCCGTGATGAGGTTCTTCATCTGCTCCGAGGTCGTCCCATCGCGCGTCGTACGAACCATCGCCCACACGGACCTGCTCGCGCCATTCGCGGCCCGGCAGTCCACCCTCCCGACCGCGCCCGTGGCCGAGTAGACGAACCGGGCGTCCGCGCTCTGCGTGTCGCCGGGACCGACCGACTGCGCCGGGCCGGCCACGTCCCGCGCGGACGTGCCCTCCTCCCACCGCTCGATGCTCGCCGAGAACACGGACTCCCCGTCGACGTGCAGGCGACAGCGCGCGATCCCCGTCCCCTCCGGGTCCGTGGGGTGGGCGCTGATCTCCTTGCCGGGCGGCAGGACCGGTTCCAGCACCGAGGCCGGGACCCCGACGCCGCAGAGGTCGGTGGGTACGGCGTACTCACGCGCGGGCGACGCGCACGAGACCGTCAGCGCGAGCACGGCGCCGGCGCCGACAGCAGCTCCCCACAGACGCGCCGGCCGACGTGGAACTGTTGGGAGTCGGCTCACGGGGCCTTCCGGTTCGGTCGATCGTGCCATCACCGTGATGACGGCACGACGGCATCATGAGGACAAGCTGACGACTTTTCGACCGCCGTGGTGTAGTCCGTGATCAGTTGCTTCATGGTGGATTTGTCGTCCCGGCCGGCGGCGAACACCTGGATGACGGTGTACAGCTTCTGCTGCGGGTGGTCGGAGTCGACGCACCCTGCCGGCCTGCCGACGGCTCCGGTTCCCGAGTGGAGGTACTTCTGGTCGCTGCTCACTTCCCCGGTTCCCACCATCGCCTGCACGGAGGCGACTTCAGCGATGCTGTCCTCTTCTCTCCACCAGATCTGGGTGGCGAAGACGCTGGGTTGCCCATCAACGAAAAGCTCGCACGTCTTGGTTCCACCATCAGGAGCTTCCTCCTTCACCGAGAGATTCTTCCCTGGTGGTAGGAACGGTGACAGCAGGTCGGACGCCACCTTCACCCGGCACAAGGAGTCAGGAAGGGCATATTCTCGTTTCTCCTCGTGAGTTTTCGAGCAGGCCGAGATCGTCATGCCGATTGCGAGGACGGGCAACAGAAATGCGACCTTGGGGTGCGTTACGCAGAGGGAGCGGCTCATCATGGTGCCTCTCGGGGTGGGCGCATGGTCGGTGGACGCGCTGTGGTGGGCTTGGACGGTATGTGGCATCAAATGTCCGTCTTCAGATCTGCGGCCATTGCGGCCACATTTACCCCGGACGCCCGGAAACCGTCCTGCGCGCCTCTACGGGCCCACTCGCCCACATCCTTGAGGTCGGCCCTCCCGTGGGCCTGGGCCGCGAGTTCCGCTGCCTTCTCGGTATACATACTGTTGCTTCTCATGCCCGATTCCCAGTGCTCGCCCATGACAGGGCCAGCTTCGTCCTTAGCCTTGCCCTCGGCGTCCTTGAAGATCTCTTCGAGCAGCATGCTGGTTACGGTGCCGGAAATTCCTCCGACAGCTTCCCCCGCCACTGGGCTGGCGATGAAGGTCGCGCCGACGCCGGTGATCGTCCCGACCGTTCCCGAGATTCCGTTCTTCATCTGGGCCACCGAATGCTCGTAGGCCTTGTCCTTCTCTTCGGCCTCCCCGGCGACCGCTTCTGCACGCGCCTGTGCAAGGATTCCCGAAACCTCCCCTGATCCCTGCCCGATCTGCTCGACGGTGAACTGAGGGTCCTCGGAATAGCGAAGTTTCTCCGGAAGGTCGGGATTCAGGTGGTAATCCATCAGGCCCGCCATGTAGGCCTTCTGTCCCACTTCAACCGCCGCGTAGCCCTCGTCGTCCTGACCGACGAGGAACAGGAAGCGCGTCACGTCCTTGTGGCTCATGGTGGCTTGAGTGCCGGAGATCGGAAAAAGCCTGTCCGTATCCTTGTCGGCATCGTTGGTCATGGTCCGGTTGATGTCAGGAAGGTACTCCGACGCGATCTGCCCCATGCTGTCGGACATGAAACCGTTCTTGGTGAGCAGTTCGCTGTCCTCCGAGATGTATTTGACGATCCCCCCCATCAACTTGGCCTGGCCCGCGTTGTGAGGCAGAGTGTCATGAGTGGGCATTTCACCCGCAGGATGCCCGGTGGTTGCAGCTTCGAGCGCCCGTGCGAGGTTGTTGCGGCCCTCGATGCTGTCTTCCTGTTCGCTGTCCACCTCCGGCGGCCAGTCACGCTCCTTGAAGAGATAGTCGAAGTTGCTCAGATCACGCTTCTGCCCATCCTTCTTGAACTCGTGATCCTCGTCCTTGGTGAGGAAGCTTTCGTTGAAGAAGTCTGTCGCTGCATCGGGACTTTTTGCGAGGGCGGCCATGAAGCCGATCATTGGGTCGGACCCGCTGTCCGAACCGGTGCGATTGAGGTACGGATCCATACCCAGGCGCGTCCATGCCATGGGCGTGTGTCGACCGTTGCCGGATGAGGCCTTTTCAACCCCAATAAGCTTGTTGCCGTAGTCCTTGAGGAACCGGTCGTCGAAGTTGCCCCAGCGCATCAGGTTGCTCATGACCTGTGCCCCGAACGTGGTGCTGTTCTTGGAGAGGGGCTGGTCCGCCATGTTGACCATGTCGTACTTCCAGCGCGACATCTCGGGGGTGTCCGCCTGAGACGCCGAGGCGAGCGTGAGACTCAGGTTCTTCTGGAGCTCGGCGTACTTCTCGTGCCGGTCCGGGAAGACGTCCCTGTTCTTCTGGATGTCGTTCAGGCCCGCCCAGAGGTCGAGGGTCCCCTTGGCACCCACCGTCGAGGCGAAGTGCTCGGCGAAGATCGGGTCCCCCGAGTACTTCCCGAGTCCGGCGTTGAGCGCGTCGAAGTCCGCCGGCGTGAGGTCCTCCGGCTTCTTCTTCGCGAGCGCCGCCAGCTTCTCGGCCTCCTTGACGGCGTTCGCCGCCGAGTCGCGATCCTTGTACACCGCGTCGGAGAAGCCTTGGTCGGTGAGGTCGACCAGTGCCTTCAGGGACGTCGAGGCGGAGGTGTCGATCTCCGTCGCCCTGTTCAGGATCCCCTGGAGCTCGTCCCGGAGGCCGTTCACGTCGCTCTGCCCGCCGGGAGCCTTCTTGTCGGGGTTCTCCCGGACGATGAACCCGTCGCCGCTCGCGGTGACGGTCAGGTTCTTCCCCCGGCCGCGCTCGACGGCCTCCTTCAGGAGACGCTGCTGCGTCTTCAACTCGTCCCGGGTGTCGCGCATGATGTCGCGGATCGACGTCGCCTGGGTGAGGGCGTCGCCGAACTCGCCGGCGGTCTTGCCCACGAACTCGCGGCCGATCACCGCGTTGTCACCGGCCCAGTTGGCCTTCAGCGCCTTTCCCTGGAGGCCGTCACGGGCGTCCTGCTTCAGGGCCTGGAGCCTGCCGAGCATGCTCGTCCAGTCCGCGACCGTGTCGTCGAGCAACTTGAAGTTCGCCGAGTGAAGGGCATCGAAATCCATCAGGGTCTCCTCTAGTCCTTCTCGTTCTTCTCGTTCTTCTCGGCGTAGACCGGATTGGGCTTACCGCGGCCCTCCCAGTCGTCGTCGAAGCCCGCGTCCAGCGTCTGGATGCTGGAAACGTGCCGCTCGATGAAGACCTCGTCGCCGGCGTGCGCGTTCCGGGTGAAGTCCATGTGGTTCGAGATGAGCGCGCAGGCGTCCATCACCGAACCGAGCTGCTTGTCCCAGCGCGTCGACACGTGCTGGAGGGCCCCGCCGAGGGCGAAGCCCTGGGAGGAGAGGTCGGACGCCGCCGAGTCCGTGGAGGTGACCCGCGCCTCCTTCCACAGCCGGTTGTACAGCTTGAACGCCTCGTTGCCGATCGCGGCGAGGTCCTGCTGGTCGGCCGCGAGGAACCCACCGGACGGACTGCCCGCGTTGGGCCTGTCCTCGGGCGGCAGCCCGTTCAGCTGCATCCGCGCCGCGTCCTTGTCGGCCGCCGAGGCCTTCAGCCGTTCCCACTCGTCCCATGCCATGGGCGTCACATCTCCTTGCGGTTTCGGACTAGTTGGAACTTTGCCGGGGATTTCGTCGGGGAAGGCGACAGCCTCCCCGCACTCTCCGGCCCCGTACGCGTGCGGGGCCGTCCGGTGGACACGAAGCCAAGCACCACTCGGTACGGACCGCCACCGCGTGGCCGGGCCTCCCCGATGGTCCTGGCTTCGACGGTCGGAGAATGCGGTCTCCCCCCGGACGTACTCGTGCGAGCGGCAGGGCCGGCCCCCACCCGGAGCCGCACGCGCCCGCCCGCACCCTCACGCCTCCGGTACGCGGCCGGTCTGCACCAGCGGGTTCCCCCGCTGCCGCGACACGTAGATGCCCCGGCCCGCCGGCATCGGCCGCATGCGGACGCCGCCGAGCACGTCGCCCTCCTGCGGGTCGCCGGAGAGCAGCACGCCCTGGGCGCCCAGCTCCATCATCCGCTGCATGAAGGACTCGTACGCCGCCCGGCTCGCACCGGCCGCGCTGCGGGCGATGATGAAGCGGACGCCCACGTCCCGCGCGAACGGGAGCAGCTCCGTCAGCTTCGCCAGCGGGTTGCCGCTGGACGTGGACACCAGGTCGTAGTCGTCCACGACCACGAAGAGGGACGGCCCCTGCCACCAGCTGCGCTCCCGCAGCTGCTGCGCCGTGACGTCCGCCGAAGGCGAGCGCCGCCGCATCAGGTCGGCGAGCGCGTCCACGTGGTGCTCCATGTTGTTCGACATGGGCACGTACTCCGCGAGGTGGCTCGCCGGGGCGACGTCGAGCAGCGCCCGCCGGTTGTCGATCACGAAGAACTTCGCCGCGCTCCCGTCGTACCGCTCCGAGATCTGCTTGATGAGCAGCCGCAGCAGGTTCGACTTGCCCGACTCGCTCTCGCCGAAGACCAGGAAGAACGGGTCGCGGTCGAAGTCCACGAAGACCGGCTCCAGGCCGTTCTCGTCGATGGCGAACGCCACGCCGCGCCCCGGCTCCGCGTCCCCGGCGGGCAGCTCGCGCACGTCCAGCTCGCGCGGCAGCAGCCGCACCTCCGGCGCGCCGGGCGCCGTCCAGTGGCGCGTGACCTCCTGCGTCATCGCGGCCGTCGCCTCGGACAGGTCGCTGTCGGAGTTGATGCCGTCGATGCGGGGGACGGCCGCCATGAAGTGCAGCTTCTCCGGCGTCAGACCCCGGCCCGGCACCCCCGTCGGCACGTTGGCGGCGATCTTGCGGTCCAGCTCGGAGTCCATCGTGTCGCCGAGCCGCAGTTCCAGCCTGTTCATCAGGTGGTCCTTGAGGTTGGCGCGGACCTCCATGGAGCGCGAGGCCGTCAGGACCACGTGGATGCCGTAGCCGAGCCCGCGCGCGGCGATGTCGACGACGGCGGCCTCCAGACCCTCGTACTCGGTGCGGAAGTTGCCCCAGCCGTCGATCACGAGGAAGACGTCGCCCCACGGCTGGTCCTTCACCGAGATGTCGCCGCGGGCCCGGAGCCTGCGGTACGTCGCGATGGAGTCGATCCCCGCGCTGCGGAAGTACTCCTCGCGCCGGGACATGACCCCGTAGACCTCGGCCACCGTACGGCGCACCCGCTCGGGGTCGAGCCGGGAGGCCACCCCGCCGACGTGCGGCAGACCCGCCACCGACGACAGACCGCCACCACCGAAGTCGAGTCCGTAGAACTGCACTTCGTGCGGGGTGTGGGTCAGCGCGAAGGCGGAGACGATCGTCCGCAGCAGCGTCGACTTGCCGGACTGCGGACCGCCGATGATCTGCATGTGGCCCGCGGCGCCGGAGAAGTCCCGGTAGAGCGTGTCGCGGCGCTGCTCGTACGGCTTGTCCACGACGCCCAGCGGTACGACGAGCCGGCCGGCCCCCTCGTACCCCGGCTGTGTCAGGCCCCGGCCCTCCACGCCCGCGAGACCGGGCAGGACCGCGTCGAGCGGCGGCGGGTTGTCGAGCGGCGGCAGCCACACCTGGTGCGCCTCGACGCCGCGCCCTTCGAGCCGGCGCACGATCACGTCGAGCACCGAGTCGGCCAGGGCGTCGTCCTCCGGCCTCCGGGCCTCCGGGACCCGCTCCCGGGCGGCCGGTTCGACGTGGTGGACCGGGACGTGCGCCGCGGTGAACAGGGCCGGCCGGCGGTCCACCGGCAGCGGCCCGCCCGGCACGGCGGCGTGCTGGTTCGTGCGGTACACCCCGGAGACGTACGCCGCCTTGAAGCGGACCATCTCGTCGGTGCCGTACTTGAGGTACCCGGAACCGGGCACGTTCGGCAGCGTGTAGGCGTCGGGCACGCCGATGGCCGCGCGGGACTCGGCCGCCGAGAACGTCCGCAGACCGATCCGGTACGAGAGGTACGTCTCCAGACCGCGCAGCCGGCCCTCCTCCAGGCGCTGCGAGGCCAGCAGCAGGTGCACGCCGAGCGAACGCCCGATGCGGCCGATCTGCACGAACATCTCGATGAAGTCCGGCATGGCCGTCAGCAGCTCGCTGAACTCGTCGATGACGAGGACGAGCGAGGGGATCGGCTGGAGCGGCGCGCCCGCCGCGCGGGCCTTCTCGTAGTCGTGGATGTTGGCGTAGTTGCCCGCGTCGCGCAGCATCTCCTGGCGCCGGTTGAGCTCGCCCCGGATGGAGTCGCCCATGCGGTCCACCAGCGTGAGGTCGTCCGCCAGGTTGGTGATCACGGCGGCGACGTGCGGCATCTGCGACATGCCGGCGAAGGTGGCGCCGCCCTTGAAGTCCGCGAGGACGAAGTTCAGGGTCTCCGAGGAGTGCGTCACCGCCAGACCGAGGACGAGCGTGCGCAGCAGCTCCGACTTGCCGGAACCGGTCGCGCCCACGCACAGGCCGTGCGGGCCCATGCCCTCCTGGGCCGCCTCCTTCAGATCGAGCATCACCGGGACGCCGTCCTCGCCGACGCCGATCGGCACCCGCAGCCGCTCCGAGCGTGAGCGCGGCCGCCAGGTGCGCGCGACGTCGACCGACGCCGCGTCGCCGAGGTTCAGCAGATCGGTGAAGTCCAGGTTGGCGAGCAGCGGTTCGTCGTCGTCCGCGCCGGACGCGACCCGCAGCGGGGCGAGCTGCCGGGCGAGCGCCTCGGCGGCGTCCGGCCCCAGCCGGTCGGGCGTCCCGTCGTACACCAGCCCGTGGCCGGACTCCAGGCGCAGCGAGTCGCCCTCCACGGTCACGGACAGGTCGCCGCGGGGCCCGTTGGTCCGCCCCTGGACGACCTCGATGATCGTCACGCCCTGGATGCCCTCGGGGGAGGCGAGCGCCGAGGTCTGCGGGACCGACTGCCCGTCGAGGACGACGACGAGGTGCGGGTGGTCGAGCAGGGGGTGGGCCGCGCCCTGGAAGCGGGGGCGCCCTTCGAGGCGGGCGTCCAGCATGTCCTGCAGTTCGCGCGCGTCCGTGGTGATCAGGCGCCGGCTGCCCGCACCGTCCCCGGGACCCGGGGCCTGCACGTGCGGCAGCCACTTCGCCCACTCCCACGCGGGCGCCGCCCCGGCGTCCGCGGCGACCGCGACGACCAGGTCCTCGGGGGAGTGCAGCGCCGCGAGCGAACCGATCATGGCGCGCGCGGTGGAGCGCGCGGAGTCGCCGTCCCCGTGCACGGTGAGGTGGTAGAAGGCGCGGAGCGACACCGCCATGGGCAGGCCGTCCAGGGTGCCGTGCGCGGTGAGGAACTGCCGCATCGCACCGGCGGTCAGCGGCTCCAGCTCGTCCACGGGGGCGGTCTCGGGGGCGACGAGCGGAGTCGCGAGCTGCTGGCTGCCGAGCCCGACGCGGACCTGCGCGAAGTCGTCGTCGCCGATGCGCCGCTCCCAGACCCGGCTGCCCTCGGCGACCAGCGCCCACAGCTGCTCGGGCGACGGGTGGAGGTAGAACTGCGCGTCACGCTGGAGGCGGGCGGTCCTCAGGACCGCCCGCCGCGTCTGTGTCAGGTACTTCAGGTAGTCGCGCCTCATGTCGGCGAGCTGACCCTGCGTCCCGCGCCGGTAGCGGACCAGCATCGCGATCGCCATGGCGACCGTCGAGGCGATCATGATCATGCCCATGATCCGCATGATCGGATTCGGGGTCATGAAGAAGAAGACGACCGAACCGCCCATGCCGAGCATCGGCAGGAGCTGCATCAGAGCGCCCTCCTGCTGCCCCCTGGGCAGCTCCGGAGGTGATTGCAACTGCACCTGCTCGCTCGGCACTTCGGACGGCAGGGCCCGTGGTGGGCGCTTGACGACGATCTGGCTCACAGCTCACCAATTTCCGTTGCCGGACGGAAAGTTCCTCTGGGCGCCCCCGTGGCGACGAGATCCATCCGCGGGGACGGATCTTACTTTGGTACGGAGTCGCGGACGGGCGGTAGGGTGGCCCGAAATCTTTGCGCTCCCATGAGCTATCGCAAAAAAGGGTCATTCGGAGCGCATCGTCCAGAGCGCACCGCACCGGGCCTCCACGACGCCCGGAGCACGGCGCCGGGCCTGCCGGCCAGTGTCACCACGAGGGGAAGCAGCAGGTGAGTATGACGGCCCCAGCCACGACCAGCGGACCGGGCCAGTCGGCCTCCGCCGCCGCGTTCCACGGCGGTACCGGCTTCTGCCGGGTCACGGTCGTCGCGCCCGACGGCCGCGTCGACGTCGCCCTGCCCGAGGACGTCGCGGTCGCGGACCTCTACCCGGAGGTCCTCCGCCTGTCCGGCCAGACCCCGGCACCGGGCGCCCCGGTCGGCTACCACCTGGTGCGCCGCGACGGCACCGTCCTCGACGGCGGCCGCTCGCTCGCCGCCCAGCGCATCCTCGACGGCGAACTGCTCTCGCTGCGCCCCTTCGCCGAGTCCCTGCCGCCCGCCGTCTTCGACGACGTCTCGGACGCCGTGGCCTCCGCCGTGGCGCGCGACCGCACGCTCTGGTCCGACGCGCTGATGCGCGGCGCCGGCCTCCTCGGGGGCTCGGTCCTCCTCGTCCTGCTCGCGTTCGTCCTGTGGACGGCCGACCCCCGGCACGACATGCACGGCCTGCCGGGCATCCTCGCCGCCGTCACCGGCGTGCTCCTCCTCGCGCTCGCCGCCGTCCGCGCCCGGGTGTACGACGACCGGGGCTCCGCCGTCGCCCTCGGCATCGGCGCCCTGGCGAACGCCGCCGTCGCCGGCTCCGGACTGCTGCCCCTGGCGGCGGGGCAGGGCATCGGCAGGCTCCAGTTCCTCCTCGCCTGCGCCGCCGTCCTCGTCCTCGCCGTGATCCTGACGATCGTCTCCCCGGGCGGCGACGGCCCGTTCGTCGCGTTCGTCCTCGCCTCGGCCATCGGCCTCCTCGTCGTCTTCACGGCCATCCTGACCGGCCTGACGCCGTCCGAGACCGCCGCCGTCTGCGCACCCCTCGCCGTCGGCGCCCTCGCCTTCCTGCCCGGACTCTCCACCCGGTTCGCCCGGCTCCCCATCGGCTTCGACCCGCCCAGGACCGGCGTCGGCGGCTACGGCACCGAGGCCGAGCCCCAGGGTCCGGTGGACGCCGCCCGCATCGCCGCGCAGGCCCGCCGCGGCCACGAGCTCCTGGTCGGCCTCGTCGGCGGCTGCGCCCTCGTCGCCGTCGGCGCCGCGGCCGTCCTCGGCTTCTCCGAGAACGTCTGGGGGCAGCTCCTGGCGCTCGCCACCGGCGTCGCCATGCTGATGCGCGCCCACCTCTTCCGCTACACCGCGCAGGTCGGCTGCGCCCTCGGGGCCGGCCTCGGCGCCCTGGTGCTCCTCGGCCTCGGCCTCTGCCTCAACCCGCCCGCGGAGCTGATCCAGGAGGCCCTCAAGGGCGACGGCACGGGCCTGGACATCCGTACGGTCTGGCTCTCCGCCGCCGTCGCGGGCGTCGCCGCGCTGATCACCGCCATCGGCCTGATCGTCCCGCGCAAGGGCGTCACCCCCTTCTGGGGCCGCTTCCTGGAGATCGCCGAGACCTTCGTCCTGCTCACCCTGCTGCCGCTCTGCCTGGCGGTCTTCGACGTCTACCACTCCGTCCGGGCGCTGACGTCCTGAGCCGGGGCGCCGGAGCTCCCGGGCCGGGGTGCCGGACGGCGACCTCCCGAGCCCTGGTACGCTGTGTGACGGCCGTTTGTGTACGCGCTTCCGGAAGCCCTCGAAGCCTCTGGAAGCTGCGCCCATCGGACCTTCGCCCGTCGAGTCACGGAAGCTTCCCCTGAGACCAAGACCAGGGGCACTCGCGGGCGCGTGAACCAAGAGGAGATCCGCGTGGCTCTCGACGCCGCCGTCAAGAAGCAGATCATGGCCGAGTTCGGCACCAAGGAGGGCGACACCGGCTCCCCCGAGGTCCAGGTCGCGATGCTGTCCCGTCGCATCTCGGACCTGACCGAGCACCTCAAGCAGCACAAGCACGACCACCACTCCCGCCGTGGTCTGCTGATCCTGGTCGGCCAGCGCCGCCGCCTGCTGCAGTACCTGGCCAAGAAGGACATCCAGCGCTTCCGTACGCTGGTCGACCGCCTCGGCATCCGCCGCGGTGCGGCCGGCGGTGCCAAGTAAGACGCCGTGAAGGGAGCGGTTCCCACTGCCGGGGGCCGCTCCCTTCGCCGTACGTACGCCCGTACGGACTGCCGTGCGGATCGTCGTACGGGCTGTCGCACACGTGCCGTACGGACCGCCGTACGTGCGCGAAGTGCGCCCGGACATTTAGTCTGGTAGCCACAACCCCATAACGACGAGCGAGAAGCCGCCGGCCAGCCGCCGGTCCTCGGTAGTGGCCCCCGGAACCGAAACCCCGGGTGCTTCGATCGAAGACCGGCCCGCCCTCCGAGCTTCTCCGCCGCCGTCGCACACCGTCCCCGGCCACACGGGCCCCGGACGCAAAGACGAACACGTAGGAGAACCCCATAGTGGAGAACGAGACCCACTACGCCGAGGCCGTCATCGACAACGGAGCCTTCGGCACCCGCACCATCCGCTTCGAGACCGGCCGCCTCGCCAAGCAGGCCGCCGGCTCCGCCGTCGCCTACCTGGACGACGACACGATGGTCCTCTCGGCGACCACCGCATCGAAGCGCCCCAAGGACCAGCTCGACTTCTTCCCCCTGACGGTGGACGTCGAGGAGCGGATGTACGCGGCCGGCAAGATCCCCGGCTCCTTCTTCCGCCGGGAGGGCCGCCCCTCCGAGGACGCCGTCCTCACCTGTCGCCTGATCGACCGCCCGCTGCGCCCCTCCTTCAAAAAGGGCCTGCGCAACGAGATCCAGATCGTCGAGACGATCATGGCGCTCAACCCCGACCACCTGTACGACGTGGTCGCCATCAACGCCGCCTCCTGCTCCACGCAGCTCGCCGGCCTGCCCTTCTCCGGCCCCATCGGCGGCACCCGCGTCGCCCTGATCAAGGGCCAGTGGGTCGCGTTCCCGACGCACACCGAGCTCGAGGACGCCGTCTTCGACATGGTCGTCGCCGGCCGCGTCCTGGAGGACGGCGACGTCGCGATCATGATGGTCGAGGCCGAGGCCACCGAGAAGACCATCCAGCTGGTCAAGGTCGGCGCCGAGGCGCCGACCGAGGAGGTCGTCGCCGCCGGTCTCGAGGCCGCGAAGCCCTTCATCAAGGTCCTCTGCAAGGCCCAGTCGGACCTCGCCGCCAAGGCCGCCAAGCCCACCGGCGAGTTCCCGGTCTTCCTCGACTACCAGGACGACGTCCTGGAGGCGCTCTCCGCCGCCGTCAAGGGCGAGCTCGCCCAGGCACTCACCATCGCCGGCAAGCAGGAGCGCGAGGCCGAGCTCGACCGCATCAAGGAACTCGCCGCCGAGAAGCTCCTCCCGGCCTTCGAGGGCCGCGAGAAGGAGATCTCGGGCGCCTACCGCGCGCTGACCAAGAAGCTGGTCCGCGAGCGCATCATCAAGGACAAGGTCCGCATCGACGGCCGCGGCATCACGGACATCCGTACGCTCGCCGCCGAGGTCGAGGCCATCCCGCGCGTGCACGGCTCCGCCCTGTTCGAGCGCGGCGAGACCCAGATCCTGGGCGTCACCACCCTCAACATGCTCCGCATGGAGCAGCAGCTGGACACCCTCTCCCCGGTGACCCGCAAGCGCTACATGCACAACTACAACTTCCCGCCGTACTCCGTCGGCGAGACCGGCCGCGTGGGCTCGCCCAAGCGCCGCGAGATCGGCCACGGCGCCCTCGCCGAGCGCGCCCTCGTGCCGGTCCTCCCGACCCGCGAGGAGTTCCCCTACGCGATCCGCCAGGTGTCCGAGGCCCTCGGCTCCAACGGCTCGACGTCCATGGGCTCGGTCTGCGCCTCCACCATGTCGCTGCTGAACGCCGGTGTGCCCCTCAAGGCCCCCGTCGCCGGCATCGCCATGGGCCTGATCTCCGAGGAGATCGACGGCCAGACGCACTACGTCGCCCTCACCGACATCCTCGGTGCGGAGGACGCCTTCGGCGACATGGACTTCAAGGTCGCCGGTACGAAGGACTTCGTCACCGCCCTCCAGCTCGACACCAAGCTGGACGGCATCCCGGCCTCCGTCCTGGCCGCGGCCCTCAAGCAGGCCCGCGACGCCCGCCTCCACATCCTCGACGTGATGATGGAAGCGATCGACACCCCGGACGAGATGTCCCCCAACGCCCCGCGGATCATCACCGTCAAGATCCCCGTGGACAAGATCGGCGAGGTCATCGGCCCCAAGGGCAAGATGATCAACCAGATCCAGGAGGACACCGGCGCCGAGATCACGATCGAGGACGACGGCACCATCTACATCGGTGCCGCCGACGGTCCGGCCGCCGAGGCCGCCCGCGCCACGATCAACGGCATCGCCAACCCGACCATGCCGGAGGTCGGCGAGCGCTACCTGGGCACGGTCGTCAAGACCACCACCTTCGGTGCCTTCGTCTCCCTGCTCCCGGGCAAGGACGGCCTGCTGCACATCTCGCAGATCCGCAAGCTCGCCGGCGGCAAGCGCGTGGAGAACGTCGAGGACGTGCTCGCGATCGGCTCCAAGGTCCAGGTCGAGATCGCCGAGATCGACCAGCGCGGCAAGCTCTCCCTGATCCCCGTGATCGCGGACGAGGACGCCGAGGGCGAGAAGGACGACGCCGCCAAGTGACGTCCCGTAGTCCCCGCGCGACGGCCCGCCCCTCTTCGGAGGGGCGGGCCGTCGCCCGTACCCAAACGCTTCTCCCGGGCAAGGACGGCATCGGCACGGTCCGCCGCACGACCCTCCCCGGCGGCCTCCGCATCGTCACCGAGACCCTCCCCTCCGTGCGCTCCGCCACCTTCGGCATCTGGGCGCACGTCGGCTCCCGCGACGAGACCCCGGCACTCAACGGCGCCACCCACTACCTGGAGCACCTCCTCTTCAAGGGCACCCGCAAGCGGTCCGCCCTCGACATCTCCGCCGCGATCGACGCGGTCGGCGGCGAGATGAACGCCTTCACGGCGAAGGAGTACACCTGCTACTACGCCCGGGTCCTCGACACCGACCTGCCGCTCGCGATCGACGTCGTCTGCGACATGCTCACCGGCTCGCTCATCCTCGACGAGGACGTGGACGCCGAACGCGGCGTCATCCTCGAAGAGATCGCGATGACCGAGGACGACCCCGGCGACGTCGTGCACGAGCTGTTCGCGCAGACGATGTTCGGCGACACCCCGCTGGGCCGCCCGGTCCTCGGCACCGTCGACACCGTTAACGCGCTCACCCGGAGCCAGATCGCCCGCTTCTACAAGAAGCACTACGACCCGACCCACCTGGTCGTCGCCGCCGCCGGCAACGTCGACCACGCCACGGTGGTGCGCCAGGTCCGCCGCGCCTTCGAGAAGGCCGGCGCCCTCGGGCACACCGACGCCGTCCCCGTCGCCCCCCGCGACGGCCGCCGCACCCTGCGCGCGGCGGGCCGCGTCGAGCTCCTGAACCGCAGGACCGAGCAGGCCCACGTGGTCCTGGGCATGCCGGGCCTGGCCCGCACCGACGAGCGCCGCTGGGCCCTCGGCGTGCTGAACACCGCCCTCGGCGGCGGCATGTCCTCCCGCCTCTTCCAGGAGGTCCGCGAGAAGCGCGGCCTGGCCTACAGCGTGTACTCGTACACCTCGGGCTTCGCCGACTGCGGCCTCTTCGGGGTGTACGCGGGCTGCCGGCCCGGCCAGGTCCACGACGTCCTGAAGATCTGCCGGGAAGAGCTCCACAAGGTCGCCTCCGACGGCCTCACGGACGAGGAGATCCGCCGTGCCGTCGGCCAGCTCTCCGGTTCCACGGTGCTCGGCCTGGAGGACACCGGCGCCCTGATGAACCGCATCGGCAAGAGCGAGCTGTGCTGGGGCAGCCAGATGTCGGTCGACGACATGCTGGCCCGGATAGCCGCCGTCACCCCGGACGAGGTCCGGGAGGTCGCCCGCGATGTACTGGAGCAGCGGCCCTCGCTCTCGGTGATCGGCCCGCTGAAGGACAAGCAGGCCGACCGCCTCCAGCGAGCGGTCTCCTGACCCACGAGTCCCCCTTAAGGAAGAGCAATGAGCAAGCTGCGCGTGGCGGTCCTCGGAGCACGGGGCCGCATCGGCTCCGAAGCGGTCCGGGCCGTCGAGGCCGCCGAGGACATGGAACTGGTCGCGGCTCTCGGCCGCGGCGACGAGCTGTCGAAGCTCGTCGAGGCGGACGCCCAGGTCGTGGTCGAGCTGACCACGCCCGACTCGGTGATGGAGAACCTCGAGTTCTGCCTGGGCCACGGCATCCACGCGGTCGTCGGCACCACCGGCTGGACCGAGGAGCGCCTCGCGCGGCTGCGGACCCGGCTCGACGCCTCGCCGGGGACCGGCGTCCTCATCGCCCCGAACTTCTCCATCGGCGCGGTCCTCACCATGAGGTTCGCCCAGCTCGCGGCCCCGTACTTCGAGTCGGTCGAGGTCGTCGAGCTGCACCACCCGAACAAGGTGGACGCCCCCTCGGGCACCGCCACCCGCACCGCCCAGCTGATCGCCGAGGCCCGGTCGAAGGCAGGCTGCGCCCCGCAGCCCGACGCCACGACCACGGCCCTGGACGGCGCGCGCGGCGCCGACGTCGACGGCGTCCCGGTGCACGCCGTGCGCCTGCGCGGGCTCCTCGCCCACCAGGAGGTGCTGCTCGGCGGCGAGGGCGAGACCCTCACCGTCCGGCACGACTCCCTCCACCACTCCAGCTTCATGCCGGGCATCCTGCTCGGCGCCCGTCGCGTGACCGCCGCCCCCGGCCTCACCTTCGGCCTGGAGCACTTCCTGGACCTGGGCTGACGGCCATGGGCGGAAAGATCACGTACGTCTTCCTCGCCACCGTGCTCGTGCTCGTCTTCGGCGTGGTGGCGATGGAGGGCGTCCTGCTGCTCCTCACGGGCGAACCGGCCGCCATGGGCATGGGCGCGGTGGCGTTCCTGCTGCCCCTGGTCGGCGGCTGGTTCCTCTGGAAGAACACCCGCTTCGCGCGCCGGGCGAACCGCCTCGCCGCCGAGCTGGAGGCGGAGGGCGGTCTGCCCGTCGACGAGCTGAAGCGCACGGCGGGCGGCCGGATCGACCGCGACTCGGCCGACGAGGTCTTCGCCCGGCGCAAGGCCGAGACGGAGGACTCGCCCGAGGACTGGCGCTGCTGGTTCCGGCTCGCGGTCGCCTACCACGACGCCCGCGACACCCCCAGGGCCCGCAAGGCGATGCAGCGGGCCATCGCGCTCCACGAGGGGCGCCCGGTCAGCGCGTAGCGGCGACCGGGGCCGTGCCGTACTCGGCGTTCCAGGCCTCGACCGTGTCGGCCGCCCGGTCGAAGGCCTCGACCCGGGAGAGGAAGTCGGCGCTGTGGTCGGTGAGCAGCACCAGCTGCTCACCGCCCTGCCGGCCGAGCACCAGGGCCTGGCCCTGGACGGTGCGGGGAAGCCCCAGCCAGCGCACCGGCTGCTGGACGGTCCGCACGGAGGTCACCTTGGCCCACGGCACGGTGACGGTCGAGAGGAAGCCCACGCGGCGCACCCCGGCCCGGCTCACCCAGGTGCCCATCCGCAGCGCCCGCAGGGTGGCCGCGATGACGCCCCCGGCGATGCCGAAGGTGACGGCCGCGCCGCCGACGGAGCCCGCCGCGGCGATGATCACCGCGGCGAGGAGGACGAAGGAGGCGAGCAGCAGCGAAAGCGCCGCCGCCCCGACCCGCCAGGACCCCGGCCGGTACGGACGACGCCACTGGTCGTGGTCGTCGAACGGCAGGGCGACCTGGTCGTTCGCGTCAAAAGCACGGTCGGCCGTCAGAAAGGGCAGGGGCACGACAGATCCTCACTCACAAGCACGCTCGAAGGGGCGATGCCCGGTGAGGCTACCTCAGCGGTTGTCGGAGGCCTCGGACTGCTGCTGACGAGTGGCCGAGTCGCCCGACTGGAGCGAGGGCATCCCGAGGACCAGCGACCCGACGAGACCGGCCACGACGGTCAGTCCGAGCAGGGTGCGGCCCACGAGCTGCGAGGCGTTGAGGCGCTCCCGGGGCGGTGGAGTGACGTTACTGCGAAAGCTGTCGGCCTCCGCGACGAACGCGAACGGTACGGGCTCTCGCCGGCGCAGCATCAGGTCCACTCTCCTCGGGTCGTCGCACTCGTGTGTCGACGCACTCGTGTGTCGTCGTGCTTCACAGGTACAGACGACAGAACCGGTCTTTCGGTGCCCGTTTTCGTCAAGGATTTCACCAAACCGGCCGAATGTAGTCCTCCGGTAGGAGGGGGTCCGACCTGCGGCGGATCTGCCCTCGGCCCCTCGTTAAAGTGGGCGGCTGCACCCCGACTGGAAGGACCGCTGGTGAGCGACAGCCCCACCGAGAACGTGAAGATCGACTTCCGGAGCGACGTCACCGTCGACCTGGTCAAGAGCGCGGCGGCCGACTCCGACGTCCTGTGGGCCGCCCGGGTCTCCACGGCGGGCGAGCAGTCCCTCGAAGAGCTCCAGAAGGACCCGGAGCGCTCGAAGGGCCTCATCAACTTCTTGATGCGCGACCGCCACGGCAGCCCGTTCGAGCACAACTCGATGACCTTCTTCGTCAGCGCCCCCATCTTCGTGTTCCGCGAGTTCATGCGGCACCGCGTGGGCTGGTCGTACAACGAGGAGTCGGGCCGCTACAGGGAGCTCCAGCCGGTCTTCTACGTCCCCGACGCCTCCCGCAAGCTCGTCCAGGAGGGCCGCCCCGGCAAGTACGTCTTCGTCGAGGGCACCCGGGAGCAGCACGACCTGGTCACCCGCACGATGGAGGACTCGTACCGGAAGGCCTACGAGACGTACCAGGAGATGCTGGCCGCCGGTGTCGCCCGCGAGGTCGCCCGTTCGGTCCTTCCGGTCGGCCTCTTCTCCTCGATGTACGCCACCTGCAACGCGCGCTCGCTCATGCACTTCCTGGGCCTGCGCACCCAGCACGAGCTGGCCGCCGTCCCGTCCTTCCCGCAGCGGGAGATCGAGATGGTCGGCGAGAAGATGGAGGAGCACTGGGCCCGGCTGATGCCGCTGACCCACGCCGCCTTCAACAAGAACGGGCGCGTGGCCCCGTAGCGCACGTCCGTGGGGCACACATGTCCGACTCGTGACGCGAAGTGTCCGTATTGCGACGTTTCACGAAGTTCATCTAGGCTGATCAAACGGACCCGGCGCTGTCTGAACCCCCGAGCAGGCAGCGCCGGGCTCCCTTTCTCCCGTCCCCCAGGGGGACACCCGGCGCTGAGCAGCGAGTAGCGTGTTACCCATGGCTCCGATCTCCACTCCGCAGACCCCCTTCGGGCGGGTCCTCACCGCCATGGTCACGCCCTTCACGGCGGACGGCGCACTCGACCTCGACGGCGCCCAGCGGCTCGCCACCCACCTGGTGGACGCGGGCAACGACGGCCTCGTCATCAACGGGACCACCGGCGAGTCCCCCACCACCAGCGACGCGGAGAAATCGGAGCTGGTACGAGCGGTCCTGGAGGCCGTCGGCGACCGCGCCCACGTCGTCGCCGGCATCGGCACCAACGACACCCACCACTCGATCGAACTCGCCCGCACGGCCGAGCGCGACGGCGCCCACGGCCTCCTCGCCGTCACGCCGTACTACAACAAGCCCCCGCAGGAGGGCCTGTACCGGCACTTCTCGGCCATCGCCGACGCCACCGGCCTCCCGGTGATGCTCTACGACATCCCCGGCCGCAGCGGCGTCCCGATCGACACCGAGACGATCGTCCGCCTCGCCGAGCACCCGCGCGTCGTGGCCAACAAGGACGCCAAGGGCGACCTCGGCCGCGCGAGCTGGGCCATCGCCCGCTCCGGCCTCGCCTGGTACTCCGGCGACGACATGCTCAACCTGCCGCTGCTCTCCGTGGGCGCCTGCGGCTTCGTCTCCGTCGTGGGCCACGTCGTGACCCCGGAGCTCCGCGCCCTCCTCGAAGCCCACCTGGGCGGCGAGGTCCAGAAGGCCACCGAGATCCACCAGAAGCTGCTCCCGGTCTACACCGGCATGTTCCGCACCCAGGGCGTCATGACCACCAAGGCCGCCCTCGCCCTCCAGGGGCTTCCGGCAGGACCGCTCCGGCTGCCGCTCGTGGAACTCTCCCCCCAGGAGACGGACCAGCTCAAGGTCGATCTGGCCGTCGGCGGGGTAGAACTCTGACAACGGACTTCACAACTGAACAAGGTCTCGACAACTGAAGACGTTCGACAACTGAAAACCCACAACAGCAAGTGCACGATTGTCATGCGCGCCACGTGCCAGGGGGTACGTGGCGCGCGTGGTGAGGAGAGTCTTTTGAGTCATCCGCATCCCGAACTCGGCGCCCCGCCGAAGCTGCCCAAGGGCGCCCTGCGCGTCATCCCGCTCGGCGGCCTCGGCGAGATCGGCCGCAACATGACGGTCTTCGAATTCGACGGCCGCCTGCTCATCGTCGACTGCGGCGTCCTCTTCCCCGAGGAGGAGCAGCCCGGCATCGACCTGATCCTCCCGGACTTCACCATCATCCGGGACCGCCTCGACGACATCGAGGGCATCGTGCTCACGCACGGCCACGAGGACCACATCGGTGCCGTCCCCTACCTGCTCCGGCTCAAGCCGGACATCCCGCTGATCGGCTCCAAGCTGACCCTCGCCCTGATCGAGGCCAAGCTCCAGGAGCACCGCATCCGCCCCTACACCCTTGAGGTGAAGGAGGGCGACCGGGAGGTCCTGGGCGCGTTCGACTGCGAGTTCGTCGCGGTCAACCACTCCATCCCGGACGCGCTCGCCGTCGCGGTCCGCACCCCCGCGGGCATGGTCGTCGCCACCGGCGACTTCAAGATGGACCAGCTGCCGCTGGACGGGCGCCTCACCGACCTGCACGCGTTCGCGCGGCTCAGCGAGGAGGGCATCGACCTCCTGCTCTCCGACTCCACGAACGCCGAGGTCCCGGGCTTCGTCCCGCCGGAGCGGGACATCTCCAATGTCCTCCGGACCGTCTTCGCGAACGCCCCGAAGCGCATCATCGTGGCCAGCTTCGCCAGCCACGTGCACCGCATCCAGCAGATCCTCGACGCCGCCCACGAGTACGGGCGCCGGGTCGCCTTCGTCGGCCGCTCGATGGTCCGCAACATGGGCATCGCCCGCGACCTGGGCTACCTCCGGGTCCCGGCCGGCCTCGTCGTGGACGTGAAGACCCTCGACGACCTGCCGGACGACGAGGTCGTGCTCGTCTGCACGGGTTCCCAGGGCGAGCCGATGGCGGCCCTGTCCCGCATGGCCAACCGCGACCACCAGATCCGGATCGTCCCCGGCGACACCGTGATCCTGGCGTCCTCCCTGATCCCGGGCAACGAGAACGCGGTCTACCGCGTGATCAACGGCCTGACCCGCTGGGGCGCGAACGTCGTCCACAAGGGCAACGCCAAGGTCCACGTCTCGGGCCACGCCTCGGCCGGCGAGCTGCTGTACTTCTACAACATCTGCCGGCCCAGGAACCTCATGCCGGTCCACGGCGAATGGCGCCACCTGCGCGCCAACGCCGAGCTCGGCGCGATGACGGGCATCCCCAAGGACCACATCGTCATCGCCGAGGACGGCGTCGTGGTCGACCTGGTCGACGGCCGCGCCCGGATCACCGGCAAGGTCCAGGCGGGTTACGTGTACGTCGACGGCCTCTCGGTCGGCGACGTCACCGAGTCCTCCCTCAAGGACCGCCGGATCCTCGGCGAGGAGGGCATCATCTCGGTCTTCGTCGTGGTCGACTCCTCCACCGGCAAGATCGTCGGCGGACCGAACGTCCACGCCCGCGGCTCCGGCATCGAGGACTCCGCCTTCGACGCGGTGCTCCCGAAGATCGACCAGGCGCTCAACAAGTCCTTCCAGGACGGCGTCGTCGACGCCCACCAGCTCCAGCAGCTGATCCGCCGCACGGTCGGCAAGTGGGTCTCCGACACCTACCGCCGGCGCCCGATGATCCTCCCGGTCGTCGTGGAGGTCTGACAGGCCTGACCAGCGCGTTACTTGAGCGGGGCCCCTCGATTTGCATCGGGGCGCCCCGCTCCAGTACGTTTACGGCTCCGCCAGAACGGGAAGCCCCGGCGCCGACGTGCGCCCGGAAGGCCGAACGGGAGGCGGGAAATCCGACTCAGAACTTCTGATAAAGTCGGAAACGCCGAAAGGCCCCCGGAGCGAAAGCGAAAGGGACCGGAAAGCACCGAGGAAATCGGGTCGGAAAGATCTGATAGAGTCGGAGACGCAAGACCGAAGGGAAAAGCCCGGAG
>JNWL01000016.1 GCA_000716465.1 Streptomyces bikiniensis | reverse complement strand
CTGCTCGCCTACCTCTACGGCCCCGGCCGCCACGACGAGCACACCGACCCGCACATCGTCGCCGGCTTCGCCATGCTCGGCATGCCCGACCCCGGCCGCGACCCCGACGCCACCCTCACCCAACTCGCCCGCCACCTCGACGAGCCCGTCCATCTTCGGAACAACGAGTTCGGCAAGAAGGTCACCGACCACGTCTGGCACTGCCCCGTCCGCACCGCCCCCGAAGACCGGCACCTCTCCGACACCGAGTGGGCCGACATCGCCCAGCGCATCGTCGAAGCCGCCAGCATCGCCCCGCCCGGAGACGACCTGGCCTGCCGGTGGATCGCCGTACGCCACGCAGACGACCACATCCACATCCTCGCCACCACCGTCCGCGAAGACGGCCGCCGCCCAAAGCTCCACGACAGCGGCATCCGCGTCGGCGACGCCTGCCGCCAGATAGAAACCGACTACGGCCTGCGCCAACTGAAGAAGGGCGACCGCACCGCCGCACGCCGGCCCACCCAGGCCGAGATGCACAAAGCACAACGCCTCGGCTGGGAGCAGACCAGCCGCGACTGGCTCCAGGACCGCATCCGCGCCGCCATCCCCCACGCCAGCCACACGGAGGAACTCCTCACCTACCTCGAAGCCATGGACATCGCGGTCAAACCCCGCCGCGGACCGTCCGGAGACCTCCTCGGATACGCCGTCGGCCGCCCCGGCGACCTCAACAAGAACGGCGAACAGATCTTCCACCCCGGCGGAAAGATCGCCCCCGACCTCACCCTCCCCAAACTCAAAGCCCGCCTGGAGACCACCGCGCCGGAGGAACACCCCACCGCCCGCCGCGACCAGCCCACCACCCCCTGGCACCAGGCCACCGACGCCCTCGAAACCCTCCACCAGGGGATGACCGACGACACCCACGCCCAGGCCCACATCACCGCGCTCGGCGACCTCATCGAAGCCACCGCCCAGAAGGCCCCCAACCACCTCCACGCCGAACTACGAGCAGCCTCACGGGCCTTCGCCCGCGCTCAGCGCTCCCAGATCCGCGCTGAGAACCAGGCCGCCCACACCCTGCGCCGAGCGGCCCGGGACCTCGCCCACACCGCCACCGGCCCCGACGGCAGCGCCCTGGCGACCCTCCTGGCCGACCTCGTCTGGGCCACGATCGTCGCCGCCCGCTGGCACGAGGCGAAGAACCACGCCCACCAGACCGAAGCAGCCCGCCAGACCCTCCACCACCTCCAGACCGCCGCCGACCGAGCCCTCACCCCGATCGTCGGCAGCCTCGCCACCCGCCGGCCGAACGATCAGGCCCGCCGGACCCTGGCCCACGACGTCCGGGCTGCCGTCCCCGACCACGCCGACCGCATCCTCACCGACCCCGCCTGGCCGGCCCTTGCCACCGTCCTCGCCGACGCCGAAGCCGGCGGCCACAAACCCCACCAGCTCCTCAAGGAGGCCGCAGCCCAACGCGAACTCACCACCGCCCGCCAACCCGCCCGCGTCCTGATCACCAGCATCCAGCACACCAGCCGCAACCCAGCCCCCAACCCCCGCGCCGAAGCCGCCCGCAGCCGCACCACACGGGCATATGCGAGTGGCCTCGGGGCGTACGCGACACAGCCCGCAGCGATCCCTATAGCCCCGAATCCGATCAACCGTTCTCGGCTGTGAAGGAGCCAACCTCGTCTCTGAGGCAAGTACGCAAACCCACCCGGCGGTCACGTACGGGCTTCTCCCGTCATCTCAGCTCAGAATCCGCAAGATGCTCGACCAAGACCGTTCTTCTCCACGGTCGCGGGGTTCGCCGTTTCTAGGCTTCCCGACATGCACGAAGTCGAATACCGGAGCAGCGGGGTTCCGTTGGAGGAATACGAACTCACCCGCAGGGACCACCGCCGTCAGAAGCAGAGCGAGGAGAGCAGCGAATCGATTCGACGACAGGTCGAAGAGGACAATGCCAAATGCCGAGCAGACCCGGCGAGGGCAGAACGTCGCCGCCAGGCATTCGAGAACGTCGCGAAGCTGATGCAGTCCTTCAAGAAGGCCGACCACGAGATCATGCGGTGGCGGGTTCGGCTGTACTGCGGCCACATCGTCGAGACGGTGGCGCATTACACGTACACCGACCCCATCGATGCTGGAGGGTCCAACAAGCAATGCCCTGAGTGCGGAGACGCCTGGCAAACCATCGTGGCCTTCGAACCCATCGGACTACGCGGCGAGCCACCGGAGCCCACGGTCCCCACGCCTCCGCCGCCCCCGAAGAAGCCGACACGAGCCGACCTTGAGCGACGCGTCAGGACCCTTGAGAAGGAGAACGAACGCTTACGCTCGAAGCTCAGTGGCTGAAGGCAGGTCGGTTCCGCGATGTTGAGGCGCCTAGACGCCGGCGCCGACCAACTACACCACCACTTTTCGCACGGCCTCGGCCAGCGCGGCCGCACGTACATCGTCGGACCCGCTGATGATGTGGTTCATCGCGTAGCCGAAGGCGATGCCGTGCTCGGGGTCGGCGAAGGCGAGTGAGCCGCCACGACCGGTGTGCCCGAACGCGGTCGGGCCGGTCATGGGGTTGTCCTCGGTGGGGAGCATGTAGCCGGTGCTGAAGCGGCTCGGGAACACCAGCACCTGGTCCTTTCCGCTGGCCTGCTCTGCGGTCGCCGACGCCAGGGTCTCCGGGGCGAGCAGGCGCACGCCGTCGACCTCGCCGATCAGCGCGGCGTACATGCGGGCGAGTGCCTGTGCGGTGCCGATGCCGTTGGAGGACGGGAGTTCGGCGGCCTGTACCTCGGGGGAGTCGAAGTCGATCGCGGCCGGATCGGTGACCGCGTAAGCCCGGTTACTGAAGGAGTTCGGGTCGCGCCAGGCGTCGACCTGTTCGCGGAGTTCCTCGGGGATGGACTCGACCGGCACCGCCGTAAGGTCTACGGCCGGTCGCCGGTACGCCATGCGGCTGACCCGCTCGCGTTCGCTGGCCGGCAGGCCGATGAAGAAGTCCAGCCCGAGCGGGCCCGCGATCTCGTCGGCGAAGAAGGTGCCGGGTGAGCGGCCGGAGACGCGGCGGATCACCTCGCCGACCAGCCAACCCCAGGTGCGACCGTGGTACCCGTGTGCAGTGCCCGGAGTCCACACCGGGCGCTGGGCTGCCAGCGCTGCCGCCATGGGATCCCAGGCCAGCGCCTCGGCCAGTGGCAGCGGTTGATCGAGGGCGACCAGGCCGGCCTGGTGGGACAGGAGCCAGCGCACGGGAATGTCCGCCTTGCCGTTCGCCGCGAACTCGGGCCAGTACACCGCCACCGGGGCGTCGAGGTCGAGCATGCCGCGCTCGACCAGCATGTGCGCCGCGGTCGCCGTGGCTCCCTTGGTTGCCGAGTAGACCAGCTGCAAGGTGTCCCGCGTCCACGGCCGACCGGTGTCGACGTCGGCGACGCCGCCCCACAGGTCGACCACCGGCCGGCCGTGCCAGTAGACGCACACGGCCGCGCCGATGTCTCCGTGCTGGGTGAAGTTCGCTGCGAACGCCTCGCGGACCGGTTCGAATCCGGGCGCTACCTCACCGTTGATCGTCGTCATGCCGTTCATCCTGGCAGCCGTGCTGCCCTGGCTGGCAGGGGAACTGGCATTAGTTCAGAGGCATTCGGCGTCGACGCGTACGACGAGTGTGACGCGTTCGCCCCGCGTGATCGGCCGTACGCCGTGGATGTGGTCGCGGGTGGTGGGGAAGGCGACCAGGGTGCCGCAGGGCGGCTTGATCTCCTGGGCGGGGTTCTCGAAGAACAGCTCCCCGCCGCCGTAGGAGTCCGGCGTGTTGAGCCAGACCACGAGGGTGAGGTCGCCGCCGACGACGGGCTGGCCGTTGGTCCGGGCCCGTTCGCGCTCGATGTCGGTGACCTCGTCGTGGTGGGCGACGAAGCCGACGCCGGGGCCGTAGCGGTAGACGACCGCCGGCTGGGTGGGTATGCGCTTCGGGGCGATCTCGAAGTGGCTGCGGACGTGGGCGGCGCAGTGGGCGATGACCGCCTCCTGCAGGTGCGTCGGGATCTCGACGTACTCGCTCTTGCGCAGCGATTCGTCGATGACGCCCTGGTAGGTGCGCGGGTGGGCGGTGTGGTTCTTGACGTGGTCCATCAGCGCTCCGCAGAGGCTGAGGGGGATGGCGCTCTCTACGACGAGCGGTAAGCGACTCTTCCAGGTCATGAGGTGGTCTCCTTCCACCAACGGGTGCCCTCGGGCGAGTCCTCAAGGACGACGCCCTGCTGGGTGAGCTGGTCACGGATCGCGTCGGCCTCGGCGAACTTCTTCGCCGCGCGGAGCCGGTCGCGTTCCTTCACGAGTTCGTCGACGGCGGCGTCGCTCTGGGCGGAGCCGGGGATGTCGAAGGTTCCGAAGAGGTTGTTCACGTCCTCGATCAGCCGCAGGGCGGCCCGGCCGGCCGGCTCCTCCGTGCGGTTCTGCTCGCGGATGTACTGGAACAGGACGGCGAGGGCGCCGGGGCTGTCGAAGTCGTCGTCCAGGCGCTCGCGCATCTCCTTCCAGGCGTCCGCCGCGCGTGCGGCGTTCGCCTGGCTGTCGGTGTGCGCGGTGTCGATGGCCCGGGCGAAGTTCTCGATCCGGCGGCGTGCCCCTCGGGCCTGCTCCAGGGTGGAGTCGTTCAGCTCCATGGAGGAGCGGTAGTGCTGTGAGAGGAAGGCGTGCCGCAGGGTGCGGAAGTCCGTCCGGGCGAGGGCGTCGCGGATGGTGAGGAAGTTGCCGGTGCTCTTCGACATCTTCTCGCCGTCGACCCGCAGCAGACCGGTGTGCATCCAGTAGCGGGCCAGCGGCTCGATACCGGAGGCGGCTTCCATCTGCGCGACCTCGGCCTCGTGGTGCGGGAAGATCAGGTCGACCGCGCCGCCGTGCAGGTCGTAGGAGGGCCCGAAGAAGGTCTCCGTGATCGCGGTGTCCTCGATGTGCCACCCCGGCCGGCCCTGGCCCAGCTCGGTCTCCCAGAACGGCTCCCCGTCCTTGCGCCCCTTCCACAGGGCGAAGTCGCCCGGGTTTCGCTTCTTCGAGCTGTCGTCGATCCGCGACACCGAGTCCTCGGGACGCAGGTCGGTGCGGCCGGAGAGCTTGCCGTACGCGGGGAACGAGGCCAGGTCGAAGTACCAGCCGTCGTCGAGCTGGTAGGCGTGGCCGCGCTCGATCAGCCGCTTGATCTGGTCCACGATCGCGTCGATGTGGTCGTGGGCCCGCGCGTGGACGTCGACACGGGTGTTCCCCAACGCAGCCATGTCCTCCAGGTACTGCTTCTCGAAGAAGGCCGCGATTTCCTCTGGCGGGACGCCCTGCTCCGCCGACCGCCGGATGATCTTGTCGTCGACGTCGGTGATGTTCTGGAGGTACGTGACCTTGTACCCGCTCGCCTCCAGGTACCGGGCGATGAAGTCGAACTGCGTGTACGTCTTCGCGTGCCCGACGTGGCTGGGGCCGTACACGGTGGGTCCGCACACGAACATCCGCACCTCGGCCTCCCGCTCGGGGCGGAACTCCTCGACCTGGCCGGTCAGCGTGTTGTGGACCTTGATCGACATCATGCCTCCTGTGTAAGCGGATCACGCAGCGTACTGACGCCCGGACATAAGCGTCTAACTGGAACCGCCGCGCTCGCCGAAGGGGACGAATCGCGGGGACGGAAGGGTGGCGAAGATCGCCGCCTCCTCCCCGAGAAGGTGGTGGTTGGCCTGCTGGTACGCCTTCCGCACGACCTCGATCGCCCCGGGGCTGAGGTCCATCCCGACCACGCGGCAGAACTCGCTCAGGGCCTCGCACCGCCGTTCCAGGTCGACCATCGACAGCGGGTCGCACTGCTGGGCCTCGATCAGCAGGTTCTCCTGCTCGCTGCTGATCAGGCCGAGTGCGCCGAGGGAGTACAGCTTCCACTTCATGTTCGGCAGGAGCTGGCCCGAACGGGCGTACATCCAGTCCACGACCTCGTCCAGCGCCCCGGAGAGGACGAAGTGGCCCGTGGGCACTCCGACCCGCCGCGCCATGCGCAGCGGGATCTCGCGCACGTCCCAGGTGATCCGGTTGTGCAGCCGGTAGGTCTCGCCCTCCAGGCGCTGGAGCTGCTCGCGCGTCTTGTGGGAGATCAGCGCTCCGAAGGCTTCCTCGCGATCGAACAGCGGCTCGCCCTTGTTGCCGTAGGCGTCGCACTTGTCGCTGTTCCACGCCGTACGCGGGTCGGCCTCGTACTGGAACAGGAGCTGGTGGACGTTGACCTCCATGCGTCCCCAGGGCACCGGCAGGTGGAAGCTGAACTCCGGGATCCAGGCGGGGAGCCGGTCGCGGACCAGGGCGTACGTGTCCGCCGGCCGCGACCTCCACTCGTCCTCCTTGATCGGGACGTCGAGGATGACGGCCAGGTCGAAGTCGGAGTCGGTGCTGAACCGGGTGACGTTGCGGGGCGCGACCGCCGAGGAGGACAGGACGTAGAGCGCCTGGACCTCAGGCATCGTCTTGAGCGTGTCGAGCAGACCTCCGGCCGCAGCGCGGGCCTGCATTCTCAGGTTTTCCACGGGAACTCCTTGGTCAGATGATCGGGCGATCCATCACAGAGCGGAGCGCGGGAACGAGCTCCCGCGCGACGCCGCCGTGGGTGCGCTGGATATGTGCGAGGGAGGGGCTGCTGTTGCCCTCGATGACCACAGGTCCGCCGGGTGTCAGTGCGATGTCCCAGCCGATGAAGGGCACCTGCGGGAACAGGCGCGCACAGCGCTCGGCCAGCTCGCGGACCTCCGTCGTGCGGGAGATCTGGTGGTCGGCGAACGGCACCGAACTGACCCCGTGGCGGGTGTGGGCGTTCAGGTACCGGTCGTACCCGTGACGGTCGAGCCTTCCATCGGGATGAACACGGATCTGCATGCCGCCGGCGGACGAGTTGTCCGTGGTGCTCTCGGCGCCACCAAGCTTCAACATCACGTACAGGACCTTGGCGGCACCATCGCGCAGCAGGGTGATCACGCGAAACGTGTTGAGGGCGTACGGGTTCAGCACGTCCAGGTCGGGATGCTGAGGTACGTGCTGCTCCACCAGCCACGTGCCCCACCGCTGCGCGTAGGCCGGGAGGTCGAAGGCGTCCTCGCCAGGCCGCACGATCACGACGCCGGACCCACCGCTGGAGTAGCGGGAGGGCTTGACCACCACGCGGCCGAGTCCGGAAGCGTGGTCGAAGACCTCCGTCAGCGGCACCACATCACCAGCGGACGTCATACCCGTGCGACGGTCACCGCTTGCGATGAGCGCGGGCTGCGGGATGCCTGCGGACGCGAGGATCCTCTTGCAGGACGACTTGTCGTCCAGGTCGATCGCGTCCCGGTTCACGCGGGGAAGGAGCCGGTGGAACAGAGCGCTCTCCGGCAGGTACGAGCAGGCCCGCTCGGAGGACACCTCGCGCCGGTATCCGCCGTAGCGGAAGTAGTGGAACGGCAGGCAGCGCCACCGCGCGGAGACCTTCACCAGGTCCCCCGCGATACGGGCGATGCTCTTCCGGTCCTCGTCTCGCAACATCGCGGGAAGGTGCTCATTCCGCATCTGTCGCACCTGGTAGGGGAGAAACCGCGCGCTGGACACGCGAGGAAGAACCTGGGTGCGGAACCACTCCTCGGTCACGGCCTGGCGGTGGTTGAAGCCACGGTTCGGGGGACGTCTCAAGGTGCTTCTCCCGTCTCTCAGTGGTCCGGGGTTCCGGCCATGGCCAACGTGACGACGAGCGCACTGACGACGATCACGTAGGCCACGACAGCGAGGCGCTGTCTCATCGGGCGGGCCCGACGTTGTCGGCGGCCGTCGACCAGCCGATGCCGTTCGCGGACTGGATGTGGGCGATACGGATGACCCGGCCGCCGTGCCTCTCGTGGACGACTTCTGTCAGCTCGCCTTCACCCCGGCTCGCAATGTCGCGGACCAGGCGGTGAAGGAGGGGGTGGTCCTCCCGGCCTTCGGCGTCGACCGGATTCACCGCTCGGACTCCTCGCGGTCACTCGCTCCGCGACGGAGGAATCTCTCCCACCCGGACTCGGCGCGGGCGCGGAGGGCCGGACTCGGACCGGCCGGCGGCTCGGGAACCGTGTGCTGTCGTCCGCTGTCACCGGGCGTGCGGACGGGCAGAGGCTGGCTCATCACGACCTCCTCGGGGGTGGTGCAGCCCGTCACCTACGCGAGGGACGCCGATGACGGGCTGCGGTCCTGGGAGCCGTCCGGAGCGGGGCGGGGGAGCCGGTTAACCCGGGTGCTCAGCTCCGAACGGCGTGAGGCCCAGTGAACGGCCGTGGACCACGGCCCCGGAACGTTTCCAGGGGGTTCCTCCAGCGAGAGAAACCCCCGTTTCCCGCACGCACGGGGAGTAGCCTCCTGACTACCAACCTGAGGGGAGGGTGGGATGTCTGACCCGATGGCCCTGCACCCGCTGACCTACGTGCGAGAAGGCAAGGGCTGGGGCAAGGCCGAGTTAGCCCGGCGCATGCGTGAACGCGGGGGCGAGCTGGGCGTACCGCTGGCCACCAACCGGACGACGGTCTGGAAATGGGAGCAGGGGCAGGCGCCTGACGCGGACGCGCAACGGGTGCTCGCCGACCTGCTGGGCGTCCCCGAAGACCACGTACGCTCGGTGCCCTGGCCGCGGTGGCTGCCAGCCTGGGAGTCGACGGCCCTGGCGGCCCCGTGGACTCCGGCCGGCACCGTGAAGGTATTCGCTGACCTGGTCAGGAGCGGTCACATGGATCGTCGGGGCTTCCTGTCCATCACCGGCGTCGCGCTGACGGGGGTTGCCGCCGACTGGGCAGCCGCGCCAGAGGCGTTCGCCTCGGCAATCGACGGCGACCGCGTCACCGACGCGATGGTGACCACCATCGAAGCGCGCGTGGACACCCTCCGCACCCTCGACGACCAGATGGGCGGCGCGCGCCTCCTAGACCAGGCCACCAGCGACCTTGCACTGATCACCAGCCTCCTCGACCACGGGCGCTACTCCGATGCCGTCGAACACCGCCTGTACGCGACAGCCGCCCGTGTCTCCTACCTCGCCGGATGGATGGCCTACGACAAGGGCCTCCGCTCCCTTGGGCAGCGCTACTACGTCGGCGCTCTCCGTAGCGCCCACAGCGCCAAGGACGACGGCTTCGGCGCCTTCATCCTGGCCGAGATGGGCGTCCACATCTCCGACGCCGGCGACACGGCGGCACGCGTGAAGCTGATCGACACCGCCATCGGCAACGCCCCCTCGGCCCTCCCGCCGGCGGCGGCCTCGTACCTCTACCTCCACCAAGCCGAAGCGCTTTCCAGGGATACACAGCACGAGGCAGCCGGGAAATCCCTCAATCGCGCCTACGACCTTTGGGGAACCCACCGCGAAGGCGACCGTCCTGACTGGCTCGGCTGGTACGGCGAGGCCCAGCTCAAGTCGACCGAGGGCAAGATCATGCTCCGCTCCGGCTTCCCCGAGCGAGCGACCAGCGCCCTCGCGGTGGCAGTGGACCAAGCAGTACCGCGAGACCGAGCTGTCCGATCCGGCCGCCTCGCCACGGCACGGCTCGCCGCCCGGGACTTGGACGGCGCCCTGGACGCCGCCAACCTCGGCCTGGAGCTGCTGGAGAACCGCGTCCAGTCCGACCGCGCACACGTCCGGCTGAGGAAGTTCAGCAACTACCTCGAACCCCACTCTGCGGTGCCAGCCGTGGGCGAATTCCGCGACCGCCTCCGGGCTCTGGCCGATGCGGTCTGACAACACCGAAGACTGCATGCTCTCGCCTCAGTCCAGCCGCTGGCTGGACTGAGGCGCCTGGCGAGACGATCACGTTCTCGGCGCTCCACTGCTACTGCCTGCGCCTCCGGGAACCTGCCGGCTTGATGCTGGCAAGCGGGTGGGTCCCCTGCGGGAGAGTGGGAACCACGGGCACAGCAGGTTGGTGGTGAAACATGGCGTCGATCGAGTCGAGATCGGCCTCGGAGAACGTCACCGTGACGCCCTTCCTTGAATGCGGAAGTCGCTTGATGTTCTCCCGAAGCCACCGTTCCTTGACTCGAAGGATCTCCGCCGCCTCGGGGTACGTGTAGCGCCGCCTCGGCCCACTCCCCGATCCGATCACCTCTGGTTCATTTCCCACCTGGCTGATGGTTCTCCGGGCGGCACAGGCGCGCGGGCGAAAGGCAGCCGGGTCACCCGTTAGTGCAAGGAGTTCATCTTTGCTGTCCGCGCCGAATCGCCGGACCTGCCCGGTCCCATCAGCCCGTTCAGACACGACGCCCTCGTGATCCGACTGACACAGATTGTCGGCTGTGTTATCACCTGACTACACCCTATGGATAGAAGTCGGACTTGGGGAGGGCCGGGCGGTACTGTCCTTGCGTGGCAAATCTCGCGCTGTTCAGCACCGACGACCTCTCCCTTCCCGAGTCTCTGCAGGAGGCCGTGGAGCACGGTGAGGTGTTCACGCGCGCCTGGGTGGTCGAGCTCATCCTGGACCTTCTCGGCTATACAGCAGATAGGGACCTCTGCGATTTGAGGCTCGTGGAGCCGGCCTGTGGCGGCGGCGCGTTCTTGACCGTGATCGCGTCTCGAATCAGTGCGTCATGCCATGCGCACCAGCGCCCCATCATCGATGCGATCGACGCCGTTCGCGCCTTCGACCTGCTGGGCCGCAACGTAGAGCAGAGCCGGGCGCTGGTCACGGCAGCGCTGCAAGAAGAGGGCTGGGCGGCGGAGGACGCGAGGAAGGTCGCCACCGCGTGGGTGAAGCAAGGCGACTACCTTCTACAGTCGGACGCCGAGCATCGCGCCGACTACGTCGTGGGTAACCCTCCGTATATCCGGCTCGAAGACGTTCCCGACGACCGGATGGCCGCCTACCGGCGGGCCTGCTCCACGATGGGTGGCCGAGCCGACATCTACATCGGCTTCTACGAGGTGGCCTTGCGCAGCCTCAACCCAGGCGGCCAGCTGGGCTTCATCTGCGCCGACCGTTGGATGCGGAACCAGTACGGTCGACGACTCAGGGAGCTGGTGACCAAGCACTTCAGCATGGACCTCGCTCTCGTGATGCACGATGTCGACGCCTTCGACGAGCAGGTTTCGGCCTATCCCGCGATCACGCTCATCTCGAACAAGCCCCAGGGTGCGGCGGTGGCCGCGGACACGAACCGGTCCTTCGGGGCGGAAGCGGCGCGGATCTTCGCCGACTGGTACCTAAAGGGCGAGCCGTCGACGGTCGGCGCGGCTTCCCACCAAGCTGCTCGCATGCCGCATTGGTTCCCAGAAGAGGATTCGTGGCCGGCCGCTTCGCCGGCCAGGCTCGCCGTCATTGAGGACCTCACCGAGCGGTTCCGGCTCCTTGAGGACACCGAGACGGGAACGAAGGTTGGGATCGGCATCGCGACCGGTGCAGACAAGATCTTTCTCACTAAGGACAAGGACCTGGTCGAAGAGGAACGATTGCTCCCCATGGCCATGGTCCGCGACACCACCAGCGGCACGATCGACTGGGGCGGCATGTACCTGGTCAATCCCTGGACGGCCAGCGGCGACCTGGTCGACCTCGACGCGTATCCGCGCCTCGCCTCCTACTTCGAGAAGCACGGCGAGGCCCTGCGCAAGCGATACGTCGCGGTCAAGCAGCCTCAGCGCTGGTACAAGACTATCGACAAGGTCGACCACCAGCTCACCCGTCGCCAGAAGCTGCTGTTTCCGGACATGAAGCTGCGGATCCACCCTGTCCTTGATCAAGGCGGCCTGTACCCTCACCACAACCTGTACTTCATCGTCTCGGACGTCTGGGACATGCGCGTACTCGGTGGCCTGCTGCTGTCCAAGGTCGCGGAAGCGTTCGTGGAGGCGTACGCGGTCAAGATGCGCGGGGGAACCCTCCGCTTCCAAGCCCAGTACCTCCGAAAGATCCGCGTCCCAGACCCAGCGACGATCAGCGAAGGCGACCAGGCCGCTCTCGCCGAAGCCTTCGACAAGAGGGATGTGGAGGCCGCCACCGAGGCCGCTTTGCGTGTCTACGGGCTCGCCGAGCTGCCTGACTAGGAGGAACGAATCTTGACGGTCACCCGCCAAGACTTCGAAGACGCCATCGCGGCGTACTGGGGTGCCAAGGAACTTCAGAGAGAGCAGTCGGCGATCAAGGCCGCTGTGGGAGCGGGCACGGCAGGTGCTGTACGAGGCGGCAAGCACTTCGACGCCATCGCGGTGCTGCTCTCAAAGTTCTTCCTCGACGCTGGGTACCCGCCAGAGAGTATCCGCGTCACCAAGTCACAGGGTCTTGAACTGCCCGGCTACTACCGGCCGCAGAAGCAGTGGGATCTCGTGGTCGTCCACAAGAACGTCCTCGTGGCGGCGTTCGAGCTGAAGGCACTGGGCGGGCCGTCGTACGGCAACAACTACAACAACAGGGTCGAGGAGGCGCTGGGTAGCGCCGTAGACCTGCGCCGAGCAGCCCTTGCCGAGCTGTACCCGAAGGAGAAGCCCTGGCTGGGCTACTTCTTCATCATGCAGGATGGCGAAGGATCCCGGAGGCCGGTCAAGACGGCCAAGGGCGCCCTTCCTGCGGATGAGATCTGGCACAACACGTCGTATCAGGACCGGTTCGGGATCTTCTGCGAGAGGCTCATGGGCGAACAGCTCTACGATGCCGCGTGCTACGTCACATCCTCGGCTGAGAACCCGAAGCCGATCGAACTGGTCGAGAGCCTCGACTGGCGCCACTTCTCCGCAGCGATAAACGCCCGCCTCACGTACCTGAAGGACCTCGACATCCCCGGGTAAGCGCGGTGCCCGAGGGCGTTGGCGACGCAGTGCGGCCTGGGCATCGCCGGCCTGGCCGCGCTGCGTGCCGAGCACCCTGGGCTGTTCTGGCACACGCTGTGGCAGGCATCTCAGAGGATCGAGAGCGTTCGGGGCTGCCGTCAGCCTGGATGTACCCGCCGGCTACCAGCATCGCTCCGTAACTCCTGACAATTGCCCACGGCTGAGGGGCAAGGTGCGTGCGCGATGCGTGAGCGGACGGGGCAGCACCAGGCGTCACACGCAGGACCAGGCACCGTGCCGCACGGCGCTGATCAGGCGGAACAGCACCGCGCGGCACGGTCTGGAACCGCCCGGCACGGATTCGATCCCACTCCTAAAGCGGGTGTCGCAGGTTCGAATCCTGCCGGGGGCACCGGTTCAGAAGGGGCCCACGTCCGGATCTTCGGAGGTGGGCCCCTTACGGCGTTCACGCCCGACCGCCACGGGATCCCGGTCGGTCATCGACGGAGCACCGCATCGCGTCGCGAGCGTGATCGGTATCGGTACCGCTATCGGTATCGGTATCGGTGAAGGCCCCCGTCCTGCGTGGACGGGGGCCTTCCGTGTTCCTCGGGGCGGGCGACGGGTCTCGGGAGGGCGGCTCAGTACCTCTGGGCCTTGGTGAGCCTCGGCGTCAGGACCGGCTCGGCCGGCTGCCTGCTGATGACCAGGGGCTGGGCCCGCTCGCCCGGCGCCAGGTCCTCGGCGCCGACGAACTGCGTCTCGACCACCTTCCCCGACCGGTCGAGGAAGTCGACCTGGGCCGCGTACGACGCCTCCTCGTCCGTCTTGTTGGTGATGGTGACGACCACGGTGAGCAGGTTGTTCGTGTCCGCCCTCGGCTTGCCCGTCATCGCGACCTCGTCCAGGGCGTTCCCCCGGCCCTGCACGCCCTTCAGCGCGTCCTCGGCCTGCTTGCGGGAGCGTTCCGCCTCCGCCCCGATCGACGCGGCCCGCTCGGACTCCCGCGCGGACGCCGAGGCCGCCGCGGAGGACGCCGACTCGCGCGCGGCCGAGGCCGCCGACTCCGCCGCCGAGGCGAGGCCGGACGGGGCCCCGCCCGAGAACGAGGCCGTGTCGGGGGGCGAGGGGGCGCCGCTGAACGTCGGGGCGCCGCCCTCGTCCCCGCCCGAGTCGCAGGACACGAGACCGGCCGCGCCCAGCGCGGTGACGACGACGGCGACGGCGGCGCCCGCCGCCCGGGAGCGGAGCCGCTTTCCGGCGGCGGTACGGAACGGTGGTGTGGTGTTCATGCGGGTCTCCGGGGGTCAGTAGCGCAGTACGGCGGCGATGCGGGCGACGTCGGCCAGGGAGTCGTCCCGTACGAACCGCACCTCCGCCCCGGTCTCCAGGGCCTGTTCCACGATCTCGTCCACGATGTCGTCGCGGGCGTCGAGGTCGGAGGCCTCCGCCGGTTCCAGGTGGTCGCCGTAGTCCCGTACGACCGTCCGGTAGTGCTCCTCGACGGCGAGCAGGTGGATCCGGCCCTCCCTCGCCGCCCGCCACACCTCGTCCAGGCCGCCGGCGTACTCCCGCCGGCCCCGGGCCGCGTCCAGTTCGGCCAGGACGGTGGTCGTCAGGGCCGCCTCGTGGGCGGCGATCAGCGGCTCCACCGCCTTCCGCACGGCCTCCGCCGGCCCGTGCCCCAGGCCGCCCTGCCGGACCGGGGTCGTCCCCTGCGGCAGGGCCCCCGTGTCCTCCAGGAGGGCGATCGCGGGCGGCTCGCCAATCACGTACAGCGGGCGCGGCTCGGAGGCGAGGACGGTCCGCAGCGCCTGGTGCGCGTCCCGGAAGAAGGCGCGCGTGTCCTCGTCCTGGAAGGTGCTCGGCACGTCCCCGACGCGCTCCTCGCGCTCCACGTCCTGGGGCTCCAGGCTCCGCGCGAACGGGAAGCCGTCCCCCGTGTGCCCGACGGTCCGCTCCGGGCCGCCGCTCCACAGCGAGACCCGGTCCGCGGCCACGGTCAGCGCCCAGTACGGGCGTTCGGCGGCCTGCGCGGCGACCAGGTTGCGGGTGAGGAAGGTGTCCGCGAGGACCACCCGTTCCGGCACCTCCCGGGCCACCGTCCACACCTGGTGCTCGCCGGGCGCCGCGAAGACCACCAGGCCGTCCTCCGCGTGCACGAGGTCGATCTCGGCGGCGGCCCGCTCCAGCTGGTCGAGCACGTCCGCGCACCGGTCCCGCGTCACGCCCGGATCCTCCTCCAGCACCTTCCCGGCCTTCACGAGGAGGTTGCGCAGCCGTACGGGGTCCTGCGAGCTGTCCGGTTCGCGGCGGTGCGTCGGCATCACGAGCGACACGGCGGGGTACGGGCGGGGCTGGCGCAGCTTGGCGAGCGCGTCGGCGCTGAGCGCGGGGTGCATGGAGGGCCTTTCGGGTGGGGGAGGGAGGGGGCGGACCGCGGGGTACGAGACCCCAGGGGTGCGGGCCTCAGGAGTACGGACCGCGGGGGTACGGGCCCCAGCGGTACGGACCTCAGGAGTACGGGCCTCAGGAGTACGGGCCTCAGGGGTGCGGGCCTCAGGGGTACAAATCAGGCCCCGGGCCCTGACCCGCGGAGTCGCAGTGGCGTGGGGCCAGGGCTACGGGGTCGTGGCGGAGACGTGGGCGGGGCCCGGGCCGTCCGGCCGGCCCGTGAGCTGTTCCGACAGTTCCCGTTCGTCCTCGTCGCTGAGCGAGGTCTTCAGGAGCGTGCCGCCGTGCGGCCGCATCGCCGCCGTGAACTTGTCGTCCGTGATCTTCGACGCCATGATCACGACCGCCGCCGAGCCCGGCTTCAGCAGGTCGCCGACCTGCTCGCGGAAGCGGTCGTCGACGCCCGACTTGGCGAGCCTGCCGACCAGGCCGCCCAGGGCCGCGCCCGTCACGAGGCCGACGCCGGGCAGCAGGAACAGGATGCCGAAGATCGCTCCCCACAGGGCGCCCGTGGCGGCGGTGGAGGCGACGACGCGGCCGGAGGTGTCGACGTGGGTGCGCCCGTCGGCGTCGACCGAGACCGTCGCGAGCCCGTTCAGGCGCACGACGTGGTCCCGTTGCAGGTCCTGCACCGTGCCGAGGGCCCGCTCGGCCTCGGCGGGGTCGTCGTAGCCGATGACGATGAGCTCGGACATCCCTGTCCACCTCCAGAAGGCGCCGTGCGGGCAGAAGGCGCCGTGCGGGGCGCCATGGTCCACGCACCGACATCCTTGTCCGGGATGTCCGTTTCCGCGACTCGGGTGGAGGCGCCCGGGGGCGTCCGAGGGGGCCTTACGGAGCAGCCGGCGGAGGGCTCAGCGCAGTTCCTCCGGGCAGGGCGTGCCCCGGGAGAGCTTGTACGGGGAGCCCAGCCGATAGGTGCCCGCCTTCGGCGCGACCAGCTCCGTCCACTCGTCGCCCTGGGCGTCCGCCTCCGTCCGGAACAGACAGCCCTCCTCGTTGGCGAAGACCTTGGGCAGCTCGGTGTCCGACTCCTCGCGGGCCCGCTTCGACTCCTCGGTCTCCTGCGGCGGCGCGATCTTGTCGCCGTTCTCGTCCATGAGGGCGAGCCACGGCGAGTACGGCACGCGGATGAGGACCCGGCCGGGGCTGCCGACCCGGATGACGACCTCGTTCGGCGCCACGCTCTCGACCCGGGCGGGCGGCTCCGCCAGCGGGGTCGGGTCGGCGACCTCGTACAGGCGCCAGTTCTCGTCCGACCAGACCTGCTTCAGGTACGGCAGGCCCTCGGCGACCAGCTCCGCCTCCCGCTCGGCGCCGGAGTCGGGGGCGCCGGTCGGCAGGACCACGAAGTGGACGGCCCAGCGGTCGAGCCAGTCCTGGTAGTTCACGGCGTTCAGGGTGTCGTCGTAGAAGAGCGGGTTGCGCTCCATGTCGGCCTGCCGGTTCCAGCCCCGCGCCAGGTTGATGTACGGGCTGAGCGCGGAGGACTCGCGGTGGCTGGAGGCCGGGACGACCTCGACCCGCGCCTTGCCCGCGCCCCGCACCTGGAGCTGGTTGACCAGCGGCGCCAGCTCGCGCGCCCAGGAGGCGTCCGGGGCGGTGCGGATGACGTCGTCGACGCTCTTGAAGCCGATCCAGAGGTTCAGGCCCGCGAAGGCGAGCAGCAGCGCGTACCAGCGGCGCGAGCGCGGCGCGGTGTACGGCAGGGCGGCGAGCAGCACGACCCCGGCGAAGAGCATCGGGAGCCGCGAGATGTTCGAGCCGATCTGGGAGTCGATCGCCCAGGTCAGGAAGGTTCCCACCGTGTACACGGCGGCGGCGGTGCGGACCGTCCGCCAGTCCTTCGGGACGAGGAGGAGGATCAGGACCCCGAAGACCATCGGCAGCGCGGCCGAGCCGAAGGCCATCGGCTGCGTGCCCGAGAAGGGGAAGAGCCAGGAAGAGAGGGCGACCACGGCCACGGGCGCGAGGCCGAGGGCGTACGCGCCGGGGCGCCGCTTGTTGAGGAAGAGCGCCGCCGCGGCCACTCCGAGGAAGAGCCCGGCGACCGGGCTGCACGCGGTCGCGAGCCCGGCGAGCGGGGCGGCGACCACCGCCTTCGCCCAGCGCTTGCGGCGCCAGCGGTGCGGCCAGCAGAAGACGGCGGCGACCGCGCCGAGCGCGAACATCATGCCGAGGCCGAAGGTCACCCGGCCCGACAGGGCGTTGCAGAGGAAGGCGAAGACGCCCGCGACCGCGCAGGCCATCGGATTGCGGACCGCCCGCACCCGCACCAGGATCAGCGCGGTCAGCGCGGCCGACAGGGTCCCGGCGATCATCATCGTGGTGCGGACGCCGAGCAGCGACATCAGGTACGGCGAGACGACGCTGTACGAGACCGGGTGCATCCCGCCGTACCAGGCGAGGTTGTACGCGGAGTCCGGGTGCCGTCCGACGAACTCGGCCCACGCGTCCTGCGCGGCCAGGTCCCCGCCGCTGTTCGCGAAGAGGAAGAACCAGAGGACATGGGTCAGGGCGGCGAGCCCCGTGGCCACCATGACGGTGTGGCGGCGCTTCCGCCGCCGCGCCGGAGCGGCCGGTTCCGGGGCGGGCCGCTGCGCCGGAAGCGGTATTCGCGAGAGCGAAGGAGCGGTGGGGGCTGCGGCGGGTACGAGGGGGGTGCCGTCGGCCGCCGGACCGGGTTCGGCGCGGCCGCCGGGCCGGGCGGCGCTACCGGGCTCCGTGCCCGCGGGGGACGCGGAGGAGCCGGGGGACGCCTCGGAGGGGGCGGAGGGGGCGGAGGCGGCAGAGGGGGCGGAGAGCGGATCCGGGAGCGGATCGGAGAGCGGATCGGGCGGGAAGGAGTCCGCCCGGTCGGCGCGTGTCGGCTCGGCGGTGGTCACTGCGGCCCTCTCCCGTACGTCCCGTCTCACCCCGCGCGGAGGCCCGCGCGCGCTTCTCGTCCCCCGGAAACGCTAACAGCAGGACGCCCCGGAGAACCGGGGCGTCCAGTCGGGCGGGTGGCTTCTCGGCCACCCGCCCGTTCCGTACGGCCGTTCCGTACGGTCGTTCCCTGTGCCCGTTTCGCCCGGTCAGCCCACGCGGGTCAGCTTCTTGTCGAAGCCCGGCTCCGCCAGGTCGGCCTGGAGGGCGACCGGGGAGCTGACCTTCCCGGCGCCCGTGCCGATCGACACCTGGCCGACGACGTCGCCCGCCCTGCCGCTGTGCGGGACGGCCTTGCCGCCGTCGGTGAGCTCCAGCTCGACCTTCAGGCCCGGCCAGCCGACCGCCTTGAGCTCCTTGGTGGCGACGACCGGGGTCTTCCCGCCGAGGCCGTCGTCCACGTAGCCGAGGACCTGGCCCTTGCGGACCACGGAGGCCGAGGTCACGTCCTTCTGCGCCTGCTTGATCAGCTCGTAGCTGTAGTCGATGGAGAGCTGGAGCTTCTCGCCCAGGTACTTGGCGTTCTTGGCCCCCATCACGATGCCGAGGATCCGGCGGTTCTGGCCGTCGACGACGGTGTTCGCCGACCAGAGCAGGTTGCCGCCGGCCGGGGTGGAGGAACCGGTCTTGATGCCGCCCACGCCCGGCTTGAGCAGGATGTTGTTGTTGTTCTCGATCCGCCCGGGGATGCCGTCGACGGTCACGTTCGGCATGTTCACGATCTCGCGGAACACGTCGTACTGCATGACCGCCTTCGCCAGCTTCAGCTGGTCCCGCGGGGTCGAGACCGTGCTGTCGAGCAGGCCGGACGGGTCCGTGTACGTGGACTGGGTCATGCCCAGGTCCTTGGCGGCGGCGTTCATCTTCTCGACGAACGCGGCCTCGGAACCGGCGTCCCAGCGGGCGAGCAGCCGGGCCACGTTGTTGGCGGAGGGGATCATCAGGAGCTGGAGCAGCTCCTTCTCCGAGTAGGTCTGGCCCTCCTGGACCGCCGCGGTCGACTCGTGCTCCGCCTTGCCCTGGTCGGCGGCCTTCTTGTCGATCTCGATCTCGGGGCCGGTCTGCTTCCCCTTGAGGGGGTGGTCGCGGAGGATCACGTACGCCGTCATCGTCTTGGTGACGGACGCGATCGGGGCCGGCTTCTGGGGCCCGTACGTGCCCATGGAGCCGACGCCCTCGACCTCGACGGCGCCCTGCCCCTCGTTCGGCCACGGCATCTTCGGCTCGCCGCCCTCGAAGGTGAAGGTCGGCGCGACGGAGAGCTTCAGGGCGGGCGCGGGCAGCGGGCGGACCATCTGCGCGATCGCGAAGACGATCAGGAGGAGCAGGACCAGCGGGGTCCAGATCCGGATCCGGCGCAGGGCCGTCCGGAGCGGGGTCGGCGGCGGGGGCGGGGTGTTCGTCAGCTCGGCGAGCAGGTCGAGCGGGGGGAGCGGCGGCAACGGCTGCTGCCGGGTCCGCTCCGGCTCGGCGAGCGCCGGCGGTACGGAGGCGGACGCGGCCGCCGGAGCGGGCGCGACGGCCTCGGCCTCCGGCGCCTTCCGCTCGGCCGGGATGTCGGGCCGCAGGGGCAGGAAGGTGCTGGTGCGCTCGCTGTCGGGATCGGTGCCGACGCCCGTGCCCGTGCCCGCCGGCAGCTTCAGGGCGGTCGTCGGCTGGTCGACCGGCGGCCGGATCATCTTGAACATGGCGGTCGGCTGGTCGACCGGCTTCTCGTCGTCGGCGTCGTCGGCGTCGGGTGCGTCGTCGGCGTCGTCGGCACCGGCGCCGGAGGCACCCTCGGAAGCCTTGGCACCCCCGGAGCCCGCCGAGCCCCCGGAGTCCCCGGAGTCCCCGGAGTCCCCGGCGGGTGCCGGGGCCTTCTCCGGCTCGGTCTTCGCACCGGTGGTCGTCTTCCGGGCGGCGAACCAGGAGTCGGCGGGCGCCTCGCCCTCGTCGGTCTCGTCGGTCTCGTCGGCGGACGCGTCGGCCTTCACCGGCGCGGCGGGCTCCTCGGCCGCCGCGTCCTCGCCGGACTCGCCGTCCTCGTCCGGCTCGGCGTCCGCCTCGGGGCCGTCGGCGGCCTCCGGGGCCTCCTCGGCCCCCTCGGGCTCCCCCACGGCCTTCCCGGGCTCCTCCGCCGCCGTGGCGACCCACGCCGCCACGGCCGCCTTGAGCCGCTTGCTCTCCGGCTCGGTCTCGGGCTCGGAGTCGGACTCCGGCTCGGAGTCGGACTCGGTCTCGGGTTCGGCGTCCCCCTCCGGGGCGTCGTCCTCGGGCGTACGCGGGGTCAGGTTCTTGAACACGGCGGTCGGCTGGTCGACCCGCACCGGCGAGTCCTCACCGTCCGAGTCGTCGGCCCTCTCCGACTCCTTCGAGTCCTCCGACCCCTCCGACTCCTTCGAGCCCTTCGAGTCCTTCGAGTCCTCCGACGGGACCGACGAAGTCGCTGACTCCCGGAGCACGGAAAGCCGCGGATCCCGGCCGCCGCCGCCCGAGGCCGCCGCCGTCTCCGACGACCCCTGCTGCTCCGCCTTGTCGGGGGACTCGCCCGCCACCGTGCCTCCTCCATGCGTCATACGTACGTCCGAACCGTCTACCAGTGTCCTGTGTGAACCCCTTGGCCCCCGTGCTAGACGAGAACGACATACCTACCGGTTCCCGGATGAACCACCCGGGCACTCTCGACAGATGAATGTGAGAGGGGTCACCCTGTCATTCATCCACGCGGGGAGGCATGGATGGGCAGGAGCCGCAGAACTATTCCGGAGGAGCTTCTGCTGCTCGCTCTGGACCCGACCACGGGTACCACAGCGCAGCCGCAGTCGCTCGACCTCGGCCTGGCCGGAGCACAGCTAGTGGAGCTGGCGCTGGCAGGCCGGATAGCCCCTGACGGGGATCGTATCGCCGTGGTGATGCCACGGCCGACCGGAGATCCGACACTGGACTCCGCACTGGAACTGCTGCGCAGGCGCGGCAGCCCGGTCCGGGCCGTCCACTGGATAGGCGGACCCCGACTGGGGCTCCGTCAGACGTATCTCTCGCATCTGGAGCGATGCGGCATGGTGCATGCCGTGGAGGGCCAGATGTGCGGGGTGTTGCCGACGACTCGCTACCAGGCGACGGACACGGCGATCAGCCGGGAGATCCGTGCCCGGCTGGACAGTGCGATCCGCACCGGCGTACCGCCGGACCCGCGGACCGCGGCGCTCGCCGCGCTGGCCCATGCGGTCGGTCTCGGCAAGCACCTCTACCCCGGCAACGAAGGACGGTCGTCGCGGTCCCGGCTGCGCGACCTGATCCGGCACGACCCGATGGGCGGACTCGTGGCGCACGCCGTGATGGACGTCCAGAACGGCGCGGGGGCGCAACCGCGCCGCAGCGCCCAGGGCGTTCCGGCGCAGCCACGCGGCGGCATGGCCCGCGCGGCGGCGCACTGAGCACCACGGCACCACGGCGACAAGGCGCCACACGAACCATCCCGGGAGCCGCACAACAGTGCGGGGCGGTCTGGACGACCGCCCCGCACATGTGCGTTGTCCCCGTTTCCCAGCGCACGCAAGGCCTTTGGTGGCAGTCTGCCAAGCGGTAGGTACGCACAGCTACGCAGCAGACAGCCGGAGGTGCAGTTTCCGTGGCGTCCAACGTCAACCCCACCGTCAGGCGACGCCGATTGGGCCAGGAGCTGCGCAAGCTCCGGGAGGCGAAGAACATGACGGCCGAGCAGGTCGCCGAGCGCCTGCTCGTCTCCCAGTCCAAGATCAGCCGCCTGGAGAACGGCCGCCGTTCCATCAGCCAGCGCGACGTCCGCGACCTGTGCGGCGTGTACGAGGTCGAGGACGAGCGCATGGTCGACTCCCTCATGCAGATGGCCAAGGACTCGCGCCAGCAGGGCTGGTGGCACGCCTTCGGCGACATCCCGTACAGCGTCTACATCGGTCTGGAGACGGACGCGGAGAGCCTGCGGATGTACGAGCCGCAGATCATCCCCGGACTGCTCCAGACCCACGAGTACGCCGAGGCCGTGATCGCCGGCGCGCTGCCGGAGTCGACACCCGCGGACATCGAGAAGCGGGTCCAGGTCCGCACCCGCCGCCAGGAGCGGATCCGGGACGAGGAGCGTCCGCTGCGCCTCTGGGCCGTCATCGACGAGGGCGCGCTGCACCGGATCGTCGGCAGCAGGCGGTTGATGGTGCAGCAGCTGGAGCACCTGCTCGAGCAGTCGCAGCTGCCGCACGTCACCGTGCAGGTGATGCCGTTCGCCATGGGCGCGCACCCGGGGATCAGCGGCCAGTACTCGATCCTGGAGTTCCCCGACGCCTCGGACTCCAGCGTCGTCTACATCAGGGCGTCACGAGCGACCTGTACCTGGAGAAGACCCAGGACGTCGGCAAGTACAGCGTCATGTACGAGCACCTGCGGGCGCAGGCCCTGAACGTCGACCAGACCAGGGAGTTCATCTCGGAGATGGCCAAGAAGCACGCCCAGGGCTGAGGCCCGGGCCGGGCGGGGCAGGCACGGTACACCTGGTCATCGCTCCCACGGAAGCCCGGTTGGAATATGCCACTCGGACGTGTGAACGCCGGTCCCGTCGCCCGGGACCGGCGAGTAGCGTCGATCACGTCGTGGAGAACGTGGAGAACGTTGGCGCGACACACCCCACTGGCAGAACTGGCAGAACCGGAGCTGAGCAGCATGGCGATTATTCAGGGTGGTACGGACACCTGGACGAAGTCCTCCTACTCGGGTGGGAACGGGGCCTGCGTCGAAGTGAAGTCCCCCGTCGTGGCCGCGATCGCGGTGCGGGACTCGAAGGCCCCCGAGGGCCCGTCCCTCTCGTTCGGACCGGGTTCCTGGAACGCCTTCGTCGGCGAGGTGGGCAACGGGGCCCTCTAGGTCCCGGGTGCGCGCGTCGCCCCCCGCACGTCGAAAGAGCCCTCTCGTCCGGTCCGCCGTCCTGGCCGAGGGGGCTCGGTCCTTTTCCGGACCGGTCCCTCCCGCCTCCCTCAGCCCCTCGGGTAGCGCGCCAGCCACCCCGGCGCGGACTCCGCGGGGGTGTGCAGGGCGGCGCCCTGGGTCATCTCCATCGCGAAGTCGTCCGCCAGCTCCAGGACCGTCCCGCGGCCCTCCAGGTCGGCCAGCCAGGCCGGCGGGAGGGCCGTCTCGCCGTGCAGGGCGCCGAGCAGGGCCCCGGTGAGCGCGCCGGTCACCGACGAGGGCCCGTCGTGGTTCACGGCGAGCCGCAGCCCGTGCCGCACGTCCTCGCCGACCAGGGCGCAGTAGACGGCCGCCGCCAGCTGCCCCTCGGCCCGGTCCTCCGCCGCCCCGAGGGCGGCCACCCGCTCCGCGTCCGGCGCCCCCTCCCGTACCGCTCCGAGGGCGCGGCCGAGCGCTTCGGCGACCGGCTCGTGGCCGGGGTGCGCCGCCAGCCGCTCCAGGGCCCCGGCCACCGCCGCCTCCACGGAGCCGCCGCGGGTCAGGCCGTGGACGGTGACGGCGAGGGCGCCGGCCGCGAGGCGGGCGGCCGGGGCGCCGTGCGTCTGGGCGGCGCACTCCACGGCGAGCCGGTGGACGAGCTCCGGCTCCCAGCCGACGAGCAGGCCGAAGGGGGCCGAGCGGACGAGGGCGCCGGAGTCGCCGGCCTCCGGGTTCTTGGGCTTGTCGGGGGTGCCCGGGTGCTCGTCGCCGAGGCCGGTGAGGCAGGCGCGGGACGGGTTGCGGCGGGCGTAGAGCCACTCCTCGTTGGCGAGCCAGCCATTGTCCTTGCGGCGCTCGTCGGGGCCCCAGTCGCGCTGGGTGGCGGCCCAGCGCAGATGGGCCCGGTGGACGTCGGTGGGCGGGTGCCAGGCGCCGGTGTCGCGGCGGACCTGGGCGCGGATCAGGCCGTCGACGGTGAAGAGGGTCATCTGGGTGGCGGCGGTGACGGCGCCCCGGCGCCCGAACGCGGGGACGGGTCCGGTGAGTCCGTCAGGTCCGTGGGCCTCGCGCAGTTCCGCCAGGGAGGTCCCGCCGGCGCCCGCCCCCAGCGCGTCGCCGAGCGCCCCGCCGAGCAGACAGCCCCGCACCCGGGCCCGGAAGTCCTGCTGCTCGGCACGGCCCCACACGGCTGCGGCTGTCGTGGCCACGACGTGCCCTCCCCCGGTCGGCGGTTCGCTGTCGGTTCCCTCGCCGCACTGTAATGGACCGGATGTGCCCGTTCGGGGGACGGAACGTTATGCGTTCCGACACCCTTCGGTCCGGTTTTGACCACACTCCGCGCCAAGCCCGGTCCCGGGCCCGTCACGGAGGGGGCGGCGTCCTCACTCGGCCGGGAGCACCGGGAGGAGTTCCGGCAGGTGCCCGTCGGAGGCCTCCGCCGCGCGCCGCCGCTCCTCCGGGACCTCCCCGTACAGGGTCGTGCGGGGTTTCGCCGGGCGGCCCGCCGCCTCCGCGATGGCCTCCAGGTCCTTGATCGAGCGGTACGAGCCGTAACTCGACCCGGCCATCCGGGAGATGGTCTCCTCCATCAGGGTGCCGCCCAGGTCGTTGGCGCCCGAGCGGAGCATCTCGGCGGCGCCCTCCGCGCCCAGCTTCACCCAGCTGGTCTGGATGTTCGGGATGTGCGGGTGGAGGAGGAGCCGGGCCATGGCGGTGACCGCGCGGTTGTCGCGGACGGTGGGGCCGGGGCGGGCGATGCCGGCCAGGTAGACGGGCGCGTTGGTGTGGACGAAGGGGAGCGTCACGAACTCGGTGAAGCCGCCGGTCTCCTGCTGGACGCGGGCCAGGGTCCGGAAGTGGCCGAGCCAGTGCCGGGGCTGGTCCACGTGCCCGTACATCATCGTGGAGGAGGAGCGCAGGCCCAGCTCGTGGGCGGTGGTGATCACTTCGATCCAGGTGGCGGTGGGCAGCTTGCCCTTGGTGAGGACCCAGCGGACCTCGTCGTCCAGGATCTCGGCGGCCGTGCCGGGGACCGAGTCGAGCCCGGCCTCCTTCGCGGCCGTCAGCCACTCGCGGATCGACAGACCGGTGCGCGAGGCGCCGTTGACGACCTCCATCGGGGAGAAGGCGTGCACGTGCATGCCGGGGACGCGCTCCTTCACCGCGCGCGCGATGTCGAAGTAGGCGGTGCCGGGCAGGTCGGGGTGGATGCCGCCCTGCATGCAGACCTCCACCGCGCCCACCTCCCAGGCCTGTTCGGCACGGTCGGCGACCTGGTCGAGGGAGAGGGTGTACGCGTCGGCGTCGGTGCGGCGCTGGGCGAAGGCGCAGAAGCGGCAGCCGGTGTAGCAGACGTTGGTGAAGTTGATGTTCCGGGTGACGACGTACGTGACGTCGTCACCGACCACCGACTTCCGGAGGTCGTCGGCGATCCGGGTCAGGGCGTCCAGGGCGGGCCCGTCGGCGTGCAGGAGGGCCAGGGCCTGCGGGTCGGTGAGCCGGGTGGGGTCGTCGGCGGCGACGGCCAGCGCCCCGCGCACGTCGGTGTCGATGCGCTGCGGCACCATCCCGGGGGCGGCGGCCTCGCGCAGCGCCTCCCAGTCCCCGTACACCTCGTCGAAGTCGTCGCGCCGGTCGCCGGTGCGGCCCTCGGTGTCGATGGTGCGGTGCAGGTCGGTGCGGCCGGTGGCGGCGAAGGCCTCGTCGGGCTCCTGCCAGGGCAGGCCGCGCACGGGCGCGTCGGGGTTCGCGAGCCCGGTCCCGGGGTCGGCCAGGGCGCGGACGTGCGGGAGGAGCCGGGGGTCGAGCCAGGGTTCTCCCCGGGTGACGAACTCGGGGTAGACGCAGAGGCGTTCGCGCAGCTCGAAGCCGGCGGCGGCGGACCGCTCGGCCAGCTCCTCGATCCTCGGCCAGGGGCGCTCGGGGTTGACGTGGTCGATGGTGAGCGGCGAGACCCCGCCCCAGTCGTCGATGCCGGCCGCGATCAGGCGCTCGTACTCGGCGTCGACCAGGTTCGGCGGGGCCTGGAGGCAGGCGGAGGGGCCCATGATGAGCCGGGCGACGGCGACGGTGGCGACCAGGTCGTCCAGCTCGGCGTCCGGCATCCCGCGCATCGCCGTGTCCGGCTTGGCGCGGAAGTTCTGGATGATCAGCTCCTGGATCGAGTGGTACGCGCGGGCGACGCGGCGCAGCGCGAACAGCGACTCGGCCCGCTCCTCCAGGGTCTCCCCGATGCCGAGGAGCAGCCCCGAGGTGAAGGGCACGGAGGAACGCCCGGCGTCCTCCAGGACCCTGAGCCGTACCGCCGGTTCCTTGTCGGGGGACCCGTGGTGGGGGCCGCCGGGCTCGGACCACAGCCGGGTGGCGGTCGTCTCCAGCATCATCCCCATGGAGGGGGCGACGGGCTTGAGGCGCTGGAAGTCGGTCCAGGACAGGACGCCGGGGTTGAGGTGCGGGAGCAGCCCGGTCTCCTCCAGGATGCGGATCGCCATGGCCCGCACGTACGCGATCGTGTCGTCGTAGCCGTGCGCGTCCAGCCACTCGCGCGCCTCCGGCCAGCGGTCCTCGGGCTTGTCCCCGAGCGTGATCAGGGCCTCCTTGCAGCCGAGTTCGGCGCCGCGCCGGGCGACGTCCAGGACCTCGTCGGGCGACATGAACATTCCGTGCCCGGCCCGGCGCAGCTTGCCGGGGACGGTGACGAAGGTGCAGTAGTGGCACTTGTCGCGGCACAGCCGGGTGAGCGGAACGAACACGCTCTTGGAGTACGTGATCACCCCCGGCCGCCCGGCCGCCTCCAGACCGGCGTCCCGCACCCGCCCGGCGGACGCCACCAGATCCGTCAGGTCGTCCCCGCGCGCCCGCAGCAGCACGGCGGCCTCGGAGACGTCGAGCGCGACCCCGTCCCTGGCCCGCCTCAGGGCCCGTCGCATGGCGTTCTCGGTGGGACGTGCTGCCTGCTGATCGCTCATGGACCGAGCATACGAGCGGGTGGGGGCAGGCGGCTCCGGGTCCCCGCACCCGCCTCCCCGCACCCCCGCTCCCCGCTCGGGCGCCCGAACACTCGGGCGCTCACAGGTACCGCGCGTACCCGTCGAGCACCCCCAGGACCTCCGCCTCCTCCCCCGGCGGCAGTTGGAGGACGGCCTCCTCGCAGCCGAGGTCCGCGTAGTACGCGAGCTTGTCGGGGTTCGGGAGGACCGCGTACGGGACGACCTGGAGGGCCTCCGGGTCGCGGCCCGCCGCCTCCCACGCCGTCCGCAGGGCCGGGAGGGCGTCCGCGAGGCCCCGGCCGCCGATCGGCAGCCAGCCGTCGGCCTGCGCGGCGATCCGCGCGAAGAGCTTCGGGCCCGCCGCCCCGCCGAGGAGGATCCGGGGCGCGCCGCCGGCCGGCTTGGGCCAGGCCTCGGAGGCCCGTACGGACTCCCCCGACTCCCCGGCGTACGCGGTGGGTTCGGGGGCCCACAGGGCCTTCATCAGGTCGATCCGGTCGCGGCCGAGCCGCCGGCGGGACGCCCAGTCGACGCCGTGGTCGGCGGCCTCCTCCCGGTTCCAGCCGAAGCCGACGCCGAGGGTGAAGCGGCCGCCGGAGAGGTGGTCGAGGGTGGCGACCCGCTTGGCGAGCGCGATCGGGTCGTGCTGGGCGATCAGGGTGACGCCGGTGCCGAGCCCGAGGCGTTCGGTGACGGCGGCGGCCTGCCCGAGGGCGACGAAGGGGTCCAGGGTCCTGCCGTACTCCCGGGGCAGCTCGCCGCCCGCCGGGTAGGGCGTGGTCCGTTCGACGGGGATGTGGGTGTGCTCGGGCAGGTAGAGCCCGGCGAAGCCGCGCTCCTCCAGTTCGCGCGCCAGCCGCACCGGGGTGATGGTCTCGTCGGTCAGGAAGATCGTGGTCGAGATCCGCATACCGGCACGGTAGGGGCCGGGGCGGGGTTTTCCGAGCCCCCGGACGGGCGCGCGCACCGGAGAAACCGGCTGCGCCCCTCCCGTCCCTCCCCTACCGTGGCCCGGTGCTGAAGCGAATCGAGGCGTACTACGACGCCGTCCCCCGGTCCTCCGCCCGCGCCGAGGAGTTCGGTCCGCTGACCCTCTTCGTACGGGAGGGGGAGGGCTGGCCCTTCTACGCGCGGCCCGCGTCCGGGCACGAGGGAGAGATCCCGGTCGCGGCCGTGGAGCGGGTGCGGGCCCGGCAGCGGGAGCTGGGGGTGCCCGAGGCCTTCGAGTGGGTCGCGGAGACGGCGCCGGGGCTGCGGGCGGCCGTGGAGGCGAGCGGGCTGACCGTGCACGAGCACCCGCTGATGGTCCTGGAGGGCGCGCCCCCCGCCGTACCGGAGCCCGAGGGCGTCGCCGTACGGATGGTGGACGCGGACGACCCCGGTCTGGAGAGCGCCGTCGCCGCCCCGTACACCGCCTTCGGCTTCCCGCCCGAGCCCGGCACCGCCGAGCGGACCGCCGCCCGGATCACGGCCGGCCTGACCCGGCTCGCCGCGGCCTTCGAGAGCGGCGCGGAGGGGGGCTCCGCCCTCGCGGCCGGGCAGCACCAGCCCGTGGGGGGCGTCTCCGAGGTCGTCGGCGTCGGCACGGTCCCGGCGGCCCGGCGCCGGGGGCTCGGCCTCGCGGTCACGGCCGCCCTGGTGGCGGACGCCCGCGCCCGGGGCGCGGAGCTGGTGTTCCTGTCCGCCTCGGACGCGGACGTGGCCCGGCTCTACGGCCGGCTCGGCTTCCGCACGGTGGCGACCGCCCTCATCGCGGAGCCGGGGCCGGAGGCGGAGGCGTAGAGGCGCGGGGCACGGGGGCCGTTCCGGGGGGGGCGGGAAAGAATTCCGGGGAAAGTCCTCCGGTCGTGTCACATCCCCGGCCCCCGCTCCGTCGTTGCGGTGAAAGCACATGCCGCACGAGACGCCGAGGAGCGATCACCATGGCGCACACCCCCCAGGCCCGCATGACCAACCCCGCCTACGTCCTGCCCGACGCCGGCCCCGCGATCCAGGGCCTCGTGAAGGCCACCCGCCAGGGCGGGGTCTCCGAGGAGATCCTGGAGCTCGTGCACCTGCGGGCCAGCCAGATCAACGGCTGCGGCTTCTGCGTGGACTACGGCGTGAGGAACGCCCGGAAGGCGGGCGTGAGCGACGACAAGCTGTTCGCGGTCGCCGCGTGGCGCGAGTCCCCGCACTTCTCGGACGAGGAGCGGGCGGCCCTCGCGCTCGCCGAGCACGCGACCCGCATCGCCGACAGCACGGACGCCGTCCCGGACCCGGTGTGGGACGCGGCGGCCGACCACTTCGACGAGAAGCAGCTCGCCTCGATCGTGCTGATGGTCAGCCTGACGAACTTCTTCAACCGGCTGAACGTCACCGTCCGGCAGCCGGCCGGCGTGGCGCTCTGACCGCACGGGGCTCGCGCACCACCAGGACGTCGACCGGGTCCCCGGACCCGGTCGTGAAGCCGTCGCGCAGCCGCTGCCGCACCCGGTCCACCGTCTCCCGCGCGGATTCCGTGCGCGCGTCCCAGGAAGTCGTGCGGGGGCACAGGAGGCGAGGGGGCCGGGAAGCCGCAGGGAGTCCCGGGCGGTGTCGGGAGACCCCGGGCCTCGGCGCCACCGGACGTGCGAAGGCGGCGGGACCCCCCACGGGCCCGCCGCCTTCGCCGTCTCTCGTGGCTCAGGAGCGTCCGCTCAGTCCGCCACCACCAGGGACGGGGTCTCCTTGGTCAGGACCTCGCCGCGGAAGAAGGCGGGGCTGCGGCGCTGCATGACCAGCATGATCACCACGCCGAGGAGCAGCAGGCCGACGCCGATCACGAAGACCGAGCCCATGCCGAGGACGGCGGAGCCGGAGCCGTACGCCGGGTCCCACATGTCGTACAGGGTCTTGCCGAAGACGGCGGTGAGCATGAGGCCGCCGAGCAGCGGCATCAGGCCCTTGAAGGCGAAGTCGCGGAAGGAGCGGAACAGCTCCTTGCGGAAGTAGCGGACGCAGGCGAAGGCCGTGAGCGCGTAGTAGAAGCAGATCATCAGGCCGAGGGCGTAGATGGTGTCGACCAGGACGTGCTCGCTGACCAGGGTCATCACCGTGTAGAACGCGCCGGTGGCGACGCCCGCCACGACCGTGGCCCGGCCGGGGGTCTTGAAGACCGGGTGGACCTCGGTGAAGGACTTCGGCAGCGCCTCGTACGTGGCCATCGCGAGGACCGTGCGGGCGACCGGGATGAAGGTGGTCTGGAGGCTCGCGGCGGCGGAGGCCAGGACCGCGACGAAGAGCAGGACGCCGAGGACGGGGCCCATGACGGGGCCGGCGAGGGCGGCGAAGACGTTGTCGGAGGTCTCCGGGTTGGCGAGGCCGAGGCCCTGCTCGCCGGAGCCGACGGCCATCTGGGCGGCGATGCCGGTGGCCAGGTAGGAGCCGACCAGGACGACCATCGCGATGAGGGCGGCGCGGCCGGGGGTCCTGTCGCTGCCGGTGGTCTCCTCGTTGGTCGCCATGCAGGCGTCCCAGCCCCAGTACATGAAGATCGAGAGCGAGAGTCCGGCCGTGAAGGCGGCGAAGGACTGCACCGCGAAGGGGTTCATCCAGGACCAGGAGAAGTCGACCGAGGTCTCGAAGGAGCCGGCCTTCGTCAGGGCCATGCCGACGAAGACGGCGAGGACGACGAGCTGGAGGCCGACGAGGGTGTACTGGACGCCCTTGGTGGCGGTCATGCCGCGGTAGCTGATCGCGGTGGCGGAGGCGATGAGCGCGAGGCAGGTGACGATGTGGACGGCCTTGTTGCCGTCGAGGGCGGTGACGGACTCGCTGCCGGTGATCTCGCCGGCGAGGAGCCAGAAGTAGGAGGTGGCGACGCCGGCCAGGTTGGAGAGCACGATGATCGTCGCGATCACGAGGCCCCAGCCGCACATCCAGCCGATCTTGGGCCCGAAGGCCTTCACGGTCCAGGTGAAGGAGGTGCCGCAGTCCGGCATGGCCCGGTTGAGCTCCCGGTACGCGAAGGCGACGAGGAGCATCGGGAGGAAGCCCGCGAGGAAGACGGCGGGCATCTGGAGTCCGACCTCGCCGGCGGTGGAGCCGAGCGTGGAGGTCAGACAGTAGACGGGGGCGACGGTGGAGACGCCGATGACGGCGCTGCCGAGGAGGCCGACGGAGTTCCCGCCGAGTCCTTTGGTGCGCACGCCGTGGGCGTCGCCCGGGGCGTCGGCGCCCCTTACCGTGTCTCCGGCCAGCGGCCGCGCTTCCACCTGGGTCATGAACAGGACGTTAAATGCTGCGGTTTCCCTACCTGGAGGATGGAAATCCGCGTGACCGGTCGGTCACGGCCTTGCATTGCCGGGGTCTAATCGGGCGATCGCCAATGATTGAAAGATCGACCAACCTGACCACCCGACCAACCGGTAGGTTCGTCGGCCGGCGTCCGATATGCGGGAACCGCAGCACGGCCCGAAATGTCCGTTTCGAAATTTTCCCGAGGAATTTTTCGGGGAGTCGACCGGGGGCCGGCCGGGGGCCGGCCGGGGCGGGTCCGGGAGTCGCCAGGGGCGGGTCGCGGAGCGGGCGCCGGGACCCGGCGGGCACCGGCCACCCTCCGCTCCGCCTCCCGGCGGGACGCCGGTCGACGCCCCCGTACAACGGTCCGGCAACGGCCCCGCTCCGGCCGACCCGATGCTGACGGACCCCCTCCGGACAAGGCAGACTGTCCTGGGCGAAACCAGCGGTACGGCAGGGGGAGCTATGGACCGTGAGGACGGGCCGCGAGTCCCGGCGCAGCGGGCTGCGGAAACGGGCGGGAACGCCCCGGCGGGCCCGGATGCCCCCGTGACTTCGGCGGGTACGACGACCCCGGTGACTCCGGCGGGTACGGCGCGCACGGGGGCCCCGGAAGCGCCGGTGGTCCCGGCAGGGGCGGTGGTCCCGGCAGGGGCGGGCGAGGGCGCGGCCGGCGGTACGGACGGCAGTGCGGACCGCAGCACGGCCGGCGGTACGGACCGCAGCACGGACGGCGACGCGGAGACCGGTGGCGGGGCGCTGCGCTTCGGGGTGCTCGGGCCCGTACGGGCCTGGCGGGGCGGCGAGGCCGTGCCCACCGGTTCCCCGCAGCAGCGCGCCCTGCTCGCCGCCCTCCTCCTGCGCGGCGGCCGCACCGCCACCGCCGCCGAGCTGATCGACGCGCTCTGGGGCGAGGAACCGCCCTCCCAGGCCCTCGCGGCCGTCCGCACCTACGCCTCCCGGCTCCGCAAGGCCCTCGGCCCCGAGGTCCTGGTCAGCGAGTCCGGCGGCTACGCCCTGCGCGCCTCCGCCGCCGCGCTCGACCTCACCGCCGCCCAGGAGCTGGCCGGCGAGGCCGAGAAGCTGCGGGCGGGCGGGGACCGCGCGGCGGCCCGGGCACGGCTGGCCGAGGCCCTCGACCTGTGGGACGGCGAGGTCCTGGCCTCCGTGCCCGGACCGTACGCCGAGGCCCAGCGCACCCGCCTGGAGGAGTGGCGGCTCACCCTCCTGGAGACCCGGCTCGACATCGACCTGGAGGTCGGCGCGCACGCCGAGGCCGTCTCCGAGCTGACCGCGCTCACCGCCGCGCACCCGCTGCGCGAGCGCCTGCGCGAACTGCTCATGCTGGCGCTCTACCGCGGCGGACGGCAGGCCGAGGCGCTCGCCGTGTACGCGGACACGCGCCGGCTCCTCGCCGACGAGCTGGGCGTCGACCCGAACCCCGAGCTCTCCCGGCTCCAGCAGCGCATCCTCCGGGCCGACGCCGAGCTGGCCCGGCCCGTCGAGGAGCCCGCCCCGGCCGCCGCGCCCGTCGCGCGCCCGGCGCAGCTCCCGGCGACCGTGCCGGACTTCACGGGCCGCGCCTCCTTCGTACGGGAGCTGGGCGCCCGGCTCGCCACCGCCGAGGGGCACGTCATGGCGGTCTCGGCGCTCGCGGGCATCGGCGGCGTCGGCAAGACGACCCTCGCCGTGCACGTGGCCCACGAGGCGCGGCCGCACTTCCCGGACGGGCAGCTGTACGTGGACCTCCAGGGCGCGGGGTCCCGGGCCGCCGCGCCCGAGACCGTCCTGGGCTCCTTCCTGCGCGCGCTCGGCACCCCGGACTCGGCCATCCCCGACTCGCTGGACGACCGGGCCGCGCTCTACCGGTCCACGCTCGACGGGCGCCGGGTCCTGGTCCTCCTGGACAACGCCCGGGACGCGGCCCAGATCCGCCCGCTGCTGCCCGGCACGGCGGGGTGCGCGGCGCTGGTCACCAGCCGGATCCGGATGGTGGACCTGGCGGGGGCGCACCTGGTCGACCTGGACGTGATGTCCCCGGAGGAGGCGCTCCAGCTCTTCCTGAGGATCGTCGGGGAGGAGCGGGTGCGGGCCGAGCGGGAGGCGGCGCTCGACGTGGTCGCGGCCTGCGGCTTCCTGCCCCTGGCCATCCGCATCGCCGCGTCCCGGCTCGCGGCCCGCCGGACGTGGACGGTGTCGGTCCTGGCGGCCAAGCTGGCGGACGAGCGGCGGCGGCTGGACGAACTCCAGGCGGGCGACCTGGCGGTCAAGGCGACGTTCGAGCTGGGCTACGGGCAGCTGGAGCCGGCCCAGGCCCGCGCCTTCCGCCTGCTCGGCCTGGCGGACGGCCCGGACATCTCGCTCGCGGCGGCGGCCGCCGTCCTCGATCTCCCGCTCTGGGACACGGAGGACCTCCTGGAGGCGCTGGTCGACACGTCCCTGCTCGAATCGGCGGCCCCGGGCCGCTACCGGTACCACGACCTGGTCCGGCTCTACGCGCGCGCGTGCGCGGAGAGGGACGAGCAGCCGCCGTCGGAGAAGGAGGCGGCGCTCTCCCGGCTCCTCGACTTCTACCTGTCGACCGCCGCCCGCGTGTACGCCATCGAGCGCCCCGGCGACCGGCTGGTCGACCACCTGGAGCCCACCGAGTACGACGGCCTGTCCTTCACCGACCGCCACGAGGCCCAGGACTGGCTCTACGCCGAGGCGAACTGCCTCCTGGCCACGGTCCGCCAGTCCGCCGCCTCGCCCGCGACGCTGCGGCGGGGGGTGGACCTGCTGTGGGCGTCGCTGGACCTCGGCGAGTCGGGGGCGAACTCCAAGGAGTTCGAGGCCACGGGCGTCGTCGTGCGCGACGCCGCCCGCGCCCGCGCGGACGCCAGGACCGAGGGCCGCGCCCTCATGGTCCTCGCGGGCGTCCACCACACGGCGGGCCGCTTCAAGGAGGCGGACCGCGACGCCGAACTCGCGCTGCCGCACGCGGAACGGGCCGAGGACCCGGTGCCGGCCTGCTGGTCCGCCAACGCGCGCGGGATCATCGCGCTGTACCAGAACCGCTTCGCGGAGGGCGAGCAGCACCTCACCCGGGCGATCGAGCGCTTCCGCGGGATCGGGGACGAGCCGGGGGAGGCGAGCGCCCTCTGCAACCTGTCGCGCATCCACCTGGCCATGGGCCGCACGTCGAGCGCCATAGCCCTCGCCAGGCAGGGCACCCGGATCTACGACGCGATGGGGCACGCCCTCCGGGGCGCCAACGGGCGGTACGCCCTCGGTCTCGCCCTCACCCAGGACAACCAGCTCGCCTCGGCGGCCGAACACCTCCGCGAGGCGCTGGCGGTCTTCGCCGACAGCCGGCAGCGGCTGTGGGAGGGCATGACCCTCTTCCGGCTGTCCGAGGTGGACCTCGCCGCGCGCCGGCACGCCCAGGCGGCGTCGAACGCCGAGATGGCCCTCACCGTGCTGCGGGGCATCGGCGGCGAGTGGCGTCGGGGCAACGTCCTCACCGTCCTGGGCCGGGGCCTCTTCGGCATCGGGCAGAGCGGCCGGGCGGTGGTCTGCTGGCAGGAGGCGCTGGGCATCTTCGAGGGCCTCGGCGCTCCGGAGGCCGACGAGGTCCGCGCGCTCCTCGTCCCCGCGACGGCCGCGTGACCGCGGCTGCCTGGGCGTTCATCGTTCGTTTATCGCCGCACGGCATGCTCTTCCCCATGACGAGCCGTCGCGTCGGGGGGCAGACGGATCGTCGGTGAGGGCCACCACCCCGGAGTACTAGGGTGATCGGCCCCGGAGATTCGCCCGGCTGTCCAACGGGGGAACGGCCGGGCGAATCTCCTCACGACACGGACATCACACGCAGGAGTTGACGAGCATGACCGATTCGATCAAGCAGGACCCGATCACCACCAAGGACATGCACGCCACCTCGGAGCCGGCGGTCGGCGCGATCACCGCGAAGATCACCGGCCCGGCCGACGGCACCGTCACCACCAAGGACATGCACGCCACCTCGGAGCCGGCGATCGACGCCATCACCGAGAAGGTCACGGGCGACGAGGAGCACGTGGCGAGGCCGGCCGACTAGTCCACTCCCGACGGGGAACGGCCGCGGCGGCGACTTCGGGGGAGCCGCCGGGGCCGGACGGGTCCGGTCGACGGGGGAGCACACGGGCTCGGGGGACGTCCGGCGGAACCAGGGGGGATCCGCCGGACAGGGCCCGTGCGTAACGCGGTCGGACCACCGCACAGGAAGGGGTCGGGCAATCGCCCGGCCCCTTCGGCGCGTCCGGCTACGGGCGCGTGTCGAGGCGGTGCCGGAGCGAGCCGTCCGGGCCGAAGACGTCCATCAGATAGCCCCGTTCGAGGGAGACGCGCTCCTCGCGCTCCAGATAGCCGGCGACCGACGCTTTGAGCGCGTCGAACCGACCGGCGTCCCGTTCCTCCCCGCGCGTCCACACGGTCACCAGGGGAACGCCTCCGGGGCCGGCGGCCCGCTGGATCCCGTACACGTCCTCCGCCCCGCCGGACCGGCGGTAGCGCTCGGCCGTCCGGGACGCCTCGTCGGGGGCGGCGGTGGCGGTGACCGTGGGCCCGGGGGTGACGGTCGGGTCCCGGCGGTCCGGGTCCGCGTCCCGGGAGGTCGCCGGGGAGCAGCCGGACGCCAGGAGGACGCTTCCGAGGCAGACCGCCAGGGCCGCCGGACGGGTGAGGGAACGCATCAGGTCATTGTCGTGGGGGTACGCGCCGGCCACCAGGCCCCGCCGCCGGAACGGCTCGATTCCGCCGGACCGCACCGTCCCCGGGCCGCGTGGCGGGCCCCTCCGACCCGGCGTAGCGTCGGGAGCGAGAGCCGGACCACCCTGGAGGCCGCTTCGATGATCCGCAACGTCGCCGGCGCCGTCCTGGCTCTCGCCGGAGCGACGGCCGCCGTTCTGAGCCCCTTCCGTGCCTGGTACGACGGCCGTCACGGACGCGACTACGCCCTGGACGAGCTGTTCACCGGCATCAGCGAGGTAAAGGCCGACCTCTGGTGGTCGCTCCTGCTGCCCTTCGCCCTCGCCGCCCTCCTCACCCTCGTCGGCCTGGTGCTCCGCTCCCGCCTCCTCGTCGCCCTCGCCGGGCTCGTCGTCCTCGGCTTCACCGTCCTCTGGATGGTCCGCGTCGGGCAGTACGAGGGCAGCCTCACCGTCGGCGGCGACGGCGCGGGCCTCGGCGACGGGGTCGCGAACGCCCTCGGCGGCGGCATCCTGCTGCTGCTCGGCGCGCTCGTGATGTCGGGGCGGAGGCGGAAGAGGGAGCGGCGGGAGGACCGGAGGGAGGCGGAGGAGCCGAGGGCGTACGCGCCCCCGGCGGGGCCCGACCCCCGCGCGACGCCCGTGTCCGACCCGTACGGGGCGCCCGCGGGCGATCCCCGGGAGGCCTCCTCCCCCGGCGCCTACGACCCGTACGACCCGTACGGTTCCGAGCCGACCCGGACCTTCGACGTGCCCGGACAGGGCCGGGACCGGGGCGGGGAGTGGGGCCGGGAGCCGGACCAGGGGCCGGACCAGGACGGGACCGGCTCCGGGCCCCGCTGAAGTGCCGGGGGGACCGGCCCCGCCGCCCCGGTCCGTCAGCGGGGCGCCGCCGCCCCCCGGCCCGTCGCCGTGCCCTTCACCGCGTCCAGCGCGTACACGCAGCGGTCCTTGCTGCACGCGTACACGACCCCGCCCTTCGCCACCGGCGAGCCCGTGATCTCGCCGCCGGTCGCGAGCTTCCAGCGCAGCTGCCCGCCGGTCGCGTCCAGGGTGTACAGGACGTGGTCGGCCGAGCCGAAGTGGATCCGGCCGTCCGCGACCACCGGGGAGCCGACCAGTTCGCCGCCCGCCGCGAACCGCCACCGGGGCGTGCCGGTGACCGCGTCGAGCGTGTAGAGCGCGCTGCCGCTGCCCACGTGCACGTTGCCGTCCGCGACGAGCACCGGCTCGGCCGACTGGCGCTGCTCGGTCGCGATCCGCCAGCGGTCCTGCCCGGTGGTGGCGTCGAGCGCGTACACCGTGCCGAGGTGGTCGGCGAGGTACACCCCGCCGCCGGTGACCGCCGGGCCCGGCGCGAAGGCCGGCGGGGAGAGGAAGACGGCCGGCGCCTCGAAGTGCCAGCGGACGTGCCCGGCCGCGATGTCGATCGACAGGACCCGGGTCCCGGCCGACACGTACACGTAGCCGTCCTCGGCCGGGGCCACCCGTACGGGTACTCCCCCGCAGGAGGCGGCGTCCCCGATCGGGTACGACCAGCGCTCCACCCCGGTCCGCGCGTCGAGGGCCCACAGCCGGGCGTCCCGCCACACGTACACCGTGTCGCCGTGCACGACGGGCCCCGCCTCCGGGGTCTCGAAGTCGGTCTGCGCCCCGGTGACCTCCCACAGCTTGGCGCCGTTGGAGGCCTCCCAGCCCTGCACCCCGCCGCCGCGCGTGCCGGTGACGACCGTGCCCCGGTCGACCTTGAGCGAGTACACCCAGGCCTCGGTGCGCAGCCGCCAGCGCTCGCCGCCGTCGCCGGCGTCGAGGGCGTACAGGGTGGGCCCGTCGGAGGCGTGGATGCGGCCCCCGGCGACGGCCATGGACCAGGCCACGTCCCGGGTCTTGAACTGGCGCCGGCCGCTGCCCGTGTCCAGGGCGTGCACCTCGAAGGAGGTGACGTACAGCAGGTCGCCGTCGACGACCGGGGTGCCCCAGACGTCGTTGGACATGCGGAAGCGCCAGGGCCGCCAGTGGCCGGGCTCCGGCGGGGGCGGGGCCGGATCGGCGCCGCCGCCCTGCGCGGGCACGTTCAGCGGGAGGGAGCCGGGCGCCGGGCCGGGCTCGGCGCCGTGCGGGCCGCCGCCGGGCGGCCGGATCCAGCCGGTCGCGGGGCCCGCGTCGGCGCCCCGGCCGACGGCGAGCGCCGCCCGGGTGTCGGCGACCCGGGGGCCGGGCCCGATGGGCACGGTCCCGCCGCCGAGCCGCACGGGACCGCCCGCGCTCTCGGCGGGACCCGCGTGCCGGCCGCCGACGGGGGCGGGCGCGGGCCTGCCGCCGCTCCCGTTCCCGGGCCCGCGCTCCGGCCCGTACGGGTCGGGGAACCGGCCCGGCGGGTCCGACGGCGGCGGGGGCACGGGCGGGACGGGCGGCGCGGCCACCGGCCGGTTGCCGCCGCGCCGCCGCTCGATCATGGCGGTGGCGCTCGGCGGCAGCCAGGCCGAGGCCGTGCCGCTGTCGTCGCTGCCGGGGCCGAAGAGGTGCGGGGCGAGCTGGGCCTGGAGGTCGGCCGGGCTGGGGCGCCGGGAGACGTCCGTCTGCATGCAGGAGTCGATGAGGGGCCGCAGCTCGTCGGGCAGGCCCTCCAGGTCGGGGCCCTCGCGGAGCAGCATGAAGACGGTCTCGACCGGGTTGGCGCCGTGGTAGGGCGCGTGGCCGGTGGCGGCGAAGACCAGCATCGAGCCCAGCGAGAAGATGTCGCTGGCACCGGTGACGCTGCGCGAGTCGCGGGCCTGCTCGGGCGACATGTAGGCGGGGGTGCCGACGGCGACGTTGGTCATGGTCAGGCGCGTGTTGGAGACGCCGGACGCGATGCCGAAGTCGATCACCCGGGGGCCGTCCTCGACGACGAGGACGTTGGAGGGCTTGAGGTCGCGGTGGACCAGGCCCGCCCCGTGGATGGACTGGAGGGCCTCGGCGACGCCGGCCGCGAGCCAGCGCACGGCCTGGGCCGGGAGCGGCCCGCACTCGTTCACTATCTCTTCGAGGGAGGGCGCGGGCACGTAGGCGGTGGCCAGCCAGGGCACGGCGGCGCGCGGGTCGGCGTCGACGACGGCGGCCGTGTAGAAGCCCGAGACGGCCCGTGCGGCCTCCACCTCCCGGGTGAAGCGGACCCGGAACAGCTGGTCCTCCGCGAGCTCCGTGCGCACGGTCTTGATCGCCACGCGCCGGCCCGAGGCCGAGCGCGCGAGATAGACCAGACCCATTCCGCCCGCGCCGAGCCGGCCCAGCACTTCGAAGGGCCCGATGCGTCTCGGGTCGTGCTGCGTCAGCTGCTCCACTTGCCTGCCACCTCCCCGTACGGGCCATGAGGGTACGGCCCCGTGGCCCTGATTCTTCCTGTCCGGCGGCCCGGTGGCGAACCCGGGGGCGGATCGGGGTGTCGCCTGGTAGGGGGAGGGGCGGGGCCGGGGTGGACCGGGCGGGACGGCTGCGGGCCTATCGTCCTGTATCGCCCGATTCGGGGCTGGTGCGGGGCTCGGGGTGCGGTTCCGTACGGGGCCCGGTGCGGGCGGGTGCTCCGGCTCCGGTCTCCGGGTCGGGTCCGGGTCCGTCCTGCGGCTCCGCGAGCACCGCGAAGAGGGCGCCCTGGTTGTCGCGGAGGACGGCGACGCGGCCGTGCGGGGTGTCGCGGGCCGGGGTGACGACCCGGCCGCCGAGCCGGACGGTGGTGTCGCAGGCCCCGTCGCAGTCCTCGACGCAGAAGTAGACGAGGACGTGGCCGGGCATCTCGGCGGGGAAGTCGTCGGTGATCACGGCCCGGCCGCCGAAGGCGCTGTCGTCGCCGGGCCGGGAGCCGGGCGGCGACCAGACGCGGTAGTCGAGGCCGGGGCCCGCGCCCTCCTCCTCGGGGTCGGCCTGGCGGCCGAGGTAGCCGAAGACGGTGGCGTAGAAGGTGTCGACGGCGTCGGGGCGGCGCGTGTACACCTCCATCCAGCAGAAGGCGCCCGGCTCGTTCACCGTCGCGAAGCCGTCGTCGTCGCCCGCCTGGCGGAGGCCGAAGACGGCGCCGCCGGGGTCGGCGGCGAGCGCCAGGACGCCGAAGGGGCCGACGGGGTACGGGTCCATGACCATCCGGCCGCCGGCGGCTCCGATCCGGGCGGCGAGGGTGCCGGCGTTCTCGGTGGCGAGGTAGACGGTCCAGGTGGTGGGCATGCGGCCGTCCCGCTTGGGCACGAGCCCGGCGACCCGGCGCCCGCGCAGCAGGGCCTCGTCGCGGTCGGGGTCGAAGGTCCAGCCGAAGAGCTCGCCGTAGAAGCGCTTGCCCGCCTCCAGGTCGGGGAGCTGCGCGTCCACCCAGCACGGGGTGCCCTCAGTACGTACGGCCATGGCTTCACGCTAGGGCGGCGGCACCGGACGCGCGCGACCCGGCGGACGGGCGGAGGGGCGGTGCGGCGGGGTGGGACCCTTGCGGTGCCTGGGTTGTCCACCGAAGTTGTCCACAGACTGTTCATAACTCTATTCGGGTGCGCGATCCCCCGTTCGGCCCCGCACCCCGACGACCTCGGCCCGCGCCCCGACGACCTCGGCCCCGCACCCGGGCGCTCCCCGGCCCCGCACCCCGGCCCCCGACCCCGGTGGCGACAGCACCACCACCCTCCACTTTGTCTCAATATCGCCCCTCCCCTCCCGCCCTTCCCCCACCCCACACCCGCACCCACCTCGGAGAACACGGACGCACCAGGGGTGCACCCCATTTGCAGTCGGCCGAATCGCGCCCCGAGGCCCCGTCGGTAAGCTGACGGCATGACAGGACAAGTACGCACCGTCGACGGCCGCGTGGCCGGTCGACGCGGTCAGGCGACGCGGCAGAAGCTGCTCGACTGCCTCGGTGAGATGCTCAGCTCCTCGCCCTACCGGGACGTCAAGGTCATCGACGTGGCCCGGAAGGCGGGTACTTCACCCGCGACGTTCTATCAGTACTTCCCGGACGTCGAGGGGGCGGTTCTGGAGATCGCGGAGGAGATGGCGAAGGAGGGGGCGGGCCTCGCCGGCCTGGCCTCCGGCCGCTCCTGGGTCGGCAGGGCCGGCTGGCAGTCCTCCGAGGAACTCGTCGACGGCTTCCTGGACTTCTGGCGGAAGCACGACGCGATCCTCCGCGTCGTGGACCTCGGCGCCGCCGAGGGCGACAAGCGGTTCTACAAGATCCGCATGAAGATCCTGAACTCGGTCACCAACTCCCTGACGGACGCGGTGAAGGAGCTCCAGGCCAAGGGCAAGGTCGACAAGGACGTCAGTCCCGCAGCGATGGCCGGCTCCCTGGTGACGATGCTGGCCGCGGTCGCGGGGCACCAGAAGGGCTTCCAGACCTGGGGCGTGAAGCAGGCCGAACTGAAGCCGAACCTGGCCCTGTTGGTGCACCTGGGCATCACCGGCAAGAAGCCGACCAGATAGCCGCACCCCCTCCTTCACCCGTCCTGTCGCCGACGCCGGCGGCGGTCCGCTCCCACGGACCGCCGCCGGCGTCGCCGTCTCCGGGGCCGTACGGCGGAACGGACGCGAAGAGGACCCGTCCCCGCGACCACCGCGCCCCCGTGACTACCGTGACCCCATGACGACCGACTTCGACCGCGCCCTGCGCTCCCTGCGGGTCTGGGACACCGCGCTGCCCGCCTTCGACCCGGCCGGCGCCCCGCCCGAGCCGCTCGCCCTCTTCCACGACTGGTTCACGGCGGCCGTCGCGGCCGGCCAGTCCGAGCCGCACACCCCCTTCCTGGCCACCGCGGACGAGGACGGCCGTCCGGACGTGCGGGTGGTGATGCTGCACGGCGCCGACGCGCGCGGCTGGCACTTCGCCTCGCACTCCACCAGCGCCAAGGGCCGTCAGCTCGCCGCCCGCCCGGAGGCGGCGCTCGGCTTCTACTGGCCGGTCCAGGGCCGCCAGGTCCGGGTCAGGGGCCGCGTCGCCACCGGCACCCCCGAGGAGGCGTACGAGGACCTCCACGCCCGCACCACCGGCGCCCTCGCGGCGGCCCTGGTGGGCCGGCAGAGCGAGGTCCTGGACTCCCCGGAGACCCTGGCGGAGGCGAGCGCGGCGGCCTGGCGCCGGGCGGAGGCGGAGCCGGACGCCCCGGCCCCCACCTGGACCCCGTACACGATCGAACCGGACGAGGTCGAGTTCTTCCAGGGCGACGAGCGCCGCCGCCACGTCCGCCTCCGCTACCGCCGCGCCCCGTCGTCGCCCGACGGCTGGATCCGCGAACTCCTCTGGCCGTAGCGCCCGTTCACCGCCGGCTACTCGCTCCCCGACGGATACATCTCCTCGACCTCCCGCGCGAAGTCCCGGAGCACCGCGCCCCTTCGGAGCTTCAGGGACGGGGTGAGGTGGCCCGAGGCCTCCGAGAAGTCGGTGGTCAGGACGCGGAAGGCACGGATGGACTCGGCGCGGGAGACGAGCCGGTTGGCGTCGTCCACGCCCCGCTGGAGGGCGGCGAGCAGTTCCCCGTCGCGGGTCAGCTCCCAGAGCGCCAGGTGCTCCTTGCCCCGCATCCGCCGCCAGTGCGACAGGCCCTCGTGGTCCAGGGTGATCAGGGCCGTGACGTACGGGCGGTCGTCGCCGAGCACCATGCACTGGGCGACCAGCGGGTGCGCCCGCAGCCAGTCCTCCAGCGGGGCGGGGGCCACGTTCTTGCCGGCCGAGGTGACGATGAGGTCCTTCTTGCGGCCGGTGATCCGCAGGTAGCCGTCGGCGTCGAGGGAGCCCAGGTCGCCGGTGGGGAACCAGCCCTCGTCGGTGTACGGCACGGCCGCCCCGCGCTGCGCGTCCCAGTACCCGGCGAAGACGTGGCCGCCCCTGAGCCAGACCTCGCCGTCGTCGGCGATCCGGACGGCGGTGCCCGGCAGCGGCCAGCCGACGGTCCCGGTGCGCGGCCGGCGCGGCGGGGTGACCGTGGAGGCGGCCGTGGTCTCCGTCAGGCCGTACCCCTCGAAGACCTCGACGCCCGCGCCCGCGAAGAACTCCGCGAGCCGGGCGCCGAGCGGGGAGCCGCCGCAGATCACGTACTTCACGCGTCCGCCGAGCGCGTTCCGTATCCGCCGGTAGACCAGCGGGTCGTAGAGCGCGCGGGCGGCGCGCAGCGGCAGCGAGGGCGAGCCCTCCCGGCCGTAGCGGCGGGCCACCCGGGCGGCCCGGTCGAAGGCGGCGGCCCTCCCGCCGCGTTCGGCGGTGGCGCGGGCGGTGTTGAAGACCTTCTCCAGGACGTACGGGATGGCCAGGAGGAAGGTCGGCCGGAAGGCGGCCAGGTCGGCGAGGAGTCCGTCGCCCTCGACGGAGGGCGCGTGTCCGACCCGTACCCGGGCGCGCACGCAGCCGACCGAGACCATCCGGCCGAAGACGTGGGAGAGCGGCAGGAAGAGGAGGGTGGCGGGGGGCTCCTTGCTCTCCGGGACGAAGACGGGGTGGAGGAGCCGGACGGCGTTGTCGACCTCGGCGAAGAAGTTGGCGTGGGTGAGGGCGCAGCCCTTGGGGCGGCCGGTGGTGCCGGAGGTGTAGACGAGGGTGGCGAGGGTCTCCGGGGTGAGCAGTCCCCGGCGGGCGGTGACGGTCTCGTCGGAGACCCGCTCCCCCGCCCGCCGGAGCAGTTCGACGGCGCCGGTGTCGATCGCCCAGAGGTGGGCCAGGCCGGGGAGCCGGCGCCGTTCGGCGGCGACGAGCCGGGCCTGCTCGGGGTCCTCGACGACGCAGGCGGCGGCGCCGGAGTCCTGGAGGATCCAGCGGGTCTGGAAGGCGGAGGAGGTGGGGTGGACCGGGACGGTGACGAGTCCGGCGGCCCAGGCCGCGAAGTCGAGCAGGGTCCACTCGTAGGTGGTGCGGGCCATGAGGGCGAGCCGGTCGCCGGGCCGGAGGCCGTGGGCGACGAGGCCCTTGGCGACGGCGTGCACCTCGGCGGCGAAGACGCCGGCCGGGACGTCGTACCACGCGCCGTCCGGTCCCTTGCGGGAGAAGAGGGGGACGTCGGGGTCCTGGCGGGCGTTGTCGTACGGCAGGTCGGCGAGGGAGCCGCGGGCGATCCGGGGGGCGAGGGCGGGGACGGAGACCTCCCGCACCCGCCCGTCGACCAGGAGCTTGTGCGGTTCGACCGGCTCGGTCCCGGCTGCGGCGGTGGCGACGGACACGTGCGGCTCCTCGGTCTTCGCGACGAACTGAGACGTGCGGGGCATACGAGGTCTGCGGGGTGTACGAGGGCGTGCGGGGTGCACGAGGACAGCGGGGCGTGCAGGGCGTGCAGGGCGTGCGGGGCGTGCAGGGCGTGCAGGGCGTGCAGGGCGTGCAGGGCGTGCGGGGCGTGCGGGGCGTGCGGGGTCGAACTCGACTGCCGTACGGGCGCGTTGTGGCCCGCGACGATTTAACCAGTCAGTAACCTTACTGCGCGGTAAGGCTCAGCGGGGAGACCAGCGCTCGCTTTTCATGAGGTTCCCGAGGCCCGCCCAGGCGAAGTTCATCAGCGTCGCGGCCGCCTCCTTCGCCGTCACCCCCGGCGCCTCGTTCGCCCAGGTCGCCAGGGACTCCGCCGAGCCGACCAGGGCCTGCGCGAGCGCGGTCACGTCCCGCTCCGTGATCGTCGCGGCCCCGTGCGCCCCGCGCGCCGCCTCGCCGATGAGCCCCGCCACGTAGACCGCGATCTCCTCCCGCATGCGGGACGCCTCGGTCGCGAACGGCTCCCCCTGCGTCCGGGCCTGCCGACTCAGCACCACCCAGGAGTCGGGGTGCTCGGCGGCGTACGTGAAGAAGGCGAGCAGTCCCGCCCACAGCCGCTCGTCGGGCGGCAGCTCCCCGCCCTCGACCCCGGCGGCCACGGCGGCGAGCAGCGCCTCGGCCTCCCGCCGGATGCAGGCGGTGAACAGCTCCTCCTTGGAGTTCAGGTAGAGGTACACCAGCGGCTTGGAGACCCCCGCGAGCTCGGCGATCTCGTCCATGGAGGCCGTCTGGTAGCCGCGCCGCGCGAAGCTCCGGACGGCCGCGTCCAGCATCTGCCGCTCCCGCACGGCACGCGGCAGCCGCCGCGCCTTCGCACCGTCGGCCATGGCGCCCACTCCCTGCTTCCCGCTGCTTTCAAGATCCACCGCGTGCCCCGGAGCAGCCTAGTGCCCCCGCCCGGCAGGGGACGGGGGCACCGGAACGGCGGGAGCGCGTCGGTCAGGCCGCGACCAGGACCTTCTCGTCCTCCGTGCGCGCCTCGGTCGGGTCGTCGATCGGGGACGACGAGGCGTTCTCGTACGCGGTGTGGTCGAGGATCTTCTCGCGGGCGGCGACGATCACCGGGACCAGCGCCTGGCCCGCGACGTTCGTGGCGGTGCGCATCATGTCGATGATCGGGTCGATCGCCATGAGCAGGCCGACGCCCGCGAGCGGCAGGTCCAGGGTGGAGAGCGTCAGGGTCAGCATCACGGTCGCGCCGGTCAGGCCGGCCGTGGCCGCCGAGCCGACCACCGAGACGAAGGCGATCAGGAGGTAGTCCTGGATGCCGAGCTGCACGTCGAAGATCTGCGCGATGAAGATCGCGGCGAGCGCCGGGTAGATCGCGGCGCAGCCGTCCATCTTGGTGGTGGCGCCGAACGGGACGGCGAAGGAGGCGTACTCCTTCGGGACGCCGAGGCGCTCGGTGACCTTCTGGGTGAGCGGCATGGTGCCGACCGAGGAGCGGGAGACGAAGGCCAGCTGGATGGCCGGCCAGGCGCCCTTGAAGAACTGGAGCGGGCTGACCTTGGCCACCGTGGCGAGCAGCAGCGGGTAGACGCCGAAGAGGACGATCGCGCAGCCGACGTACACGTCGGCGGTGAAGGTGGCGTACTTGCCGATCAGGTCCCAGCCGTAGTCCGCGATGGCGAAGCCGATGAGGCCGACGGTGCCGATCGGGGCGAGGCGGATGACCCACCACAGGGCCTTCTGGAGCAGTTCGAGGACCGACTCGGAGAGGGCGAGGATCGGCTTGGCGCGGTCGCCGAGCTTCAGGGCGGCGATGCCGGCGACGGCGGCCATGAAGACGATCTGGAGGACGTTCAGCTCGGTGAACGGCGTGATGACGTCCGTCGGGACGATGCCGGTGAGGAAGTCGATCCAGGAGCCCTCGCGCTTCGGCAGCTTGCCGTCCTGCGGGGTGAGGCCGGTGCCGGAGCCCGGGTTGGTGATCAGGCCGATCGCGAGGCCGATGCCGACCGCGATCAGGGAGGTGATCATGAACCAGAGCAGGGTGCGGGAGGCGAGCCGGGCGGCGTTGTTCACCTTCCGCAGGTTGGTGATCGACACCAGGATCGCGAAGAAGACGAGCGGGGCGACGGCCAGCTTGAGCAGCTGGACGAAGATGTCGCCGACCTGGCCGAGGGTCTCCTTCAGCCAGGAGACGTCCTGGCTGCGGGCGATCCAGCCGAGCAGGGCGCCGAGGACCAGACCGACGATGATCTGGGCCCAGAAGGGGACCTTGGGTATCCGGGACGAGGGCTTGGACCCGGGGGCCTCGGAGGCTCCGGAGGCCTCGGAAACGGACGTGGACACAGACACACTCCACAGGGCGTATCGGGGGAATACGAGGACGGGGGTGCGGCCACGGAAACGCGCTCGGGCGCGGGCCGCCGCATGAATGCCGGGAAGGTCAGAGCTCGCGGCGGCAACACGCCGCGGACATGCTGGGGGTCCCCCCTGCACGAGCGCAGCGAAGCGCTTGGGGGAGGCACAGGTCGACGTGCAGGCGCGCCACGAGCGGAGGGCCCATGGCGTCGGAGGTGCGCGCTGCGGTCTTCATGTCGAACACGTTAACACTTGAACTTTGAGAACCTCAAAGCTCTTCTTTGGGGTACGGAGACGCCCCTCCGCCTCCGAAACGCAGAAACCCCCAGGCCGGAGCCTTGGAAGCTCCTACCCGGGGGTAGATGTGTGATGAAACTTACGGAATCCTTACGCGGTCTCCACGGCCGGAGGGCGAGGCCCTACGACGCGTCCTCGCGGGACCGGTTCTCCGCGAGGCGCCCCTTCGCGCGGTCGACCTTCTCCGCGATCTCGGCGCTCATCTCGTCGCGCTGCCCGCGCAGGAGGACGAAGCTGAGCGGGGCGGAGACGACGACGGAGAGGACGAGGACCCAGAGCAGGTTGGAGTCGCCGAGGCCGCGCGGCAGCGCGCCGACGTAGACGAGGCCCCACAGGGCGAGGAAGCACCCGGCGAAGATCCCGAGCCGCAGCACCGTGTAGCGGAGCATGTCAGTCACTCTTCCTGTTCCGAAAAGATCCCCTACGGGACGAGCGTCCTCCCCAGTGAAGCACGGGGCCGCGCGGCCCCCGGTACCGGCCCTCTTGAGCACCCGTCGCGTAATAGATAATCTCAATGCATGACCCTTACGTTCGAGATGGATCCGGCGGTCGGTCCCGCCCTGCGGGACGGCGTCCTCGCCCTCTGGGCCGACGTCTCCGCCGCGGGCGGCGCCGTCGGCTTCGTCCCGCCCGTGACCCCCGACGAGATCCGCCCCGCCCTGCTCAGGCACCTCGTCGACATGGCCCGCGGCGACACCCGTCTGCTCGTCGGCCGCGACGAGGACGGCGAGGTCGCCGCCACCGCCTTCTTCACCTTCAACACCCACCCCCTGATGACGCACTGGGTGTGGCTCTACACCGTGATGGTCCACCCCCGGCACCAGGGCGGGGGGCACGGCCGCGACCTCATGGCGGCGGTCGAGCACACCGCCCGTACCGCCGAGGGCTTCGAGGCCGTCGAGGCGATCCGGCTGACCTGCCGGGGCGGCACCGGCGTCGACGGCTTCTACGCCAAGTGCGGCTACAAGGAGGTCGGCCGCGTCCCCGGCGCGATCCGGGTCGCCCCCGGGGACGACCGCGACGACATCATCATGCTGCTGCCCCTCGCCTGACCCGCCCGGCCCGAACCACCCGACCGGACCGGGCACAGGATGTCGGGTCCGGCCCCCCGGCCCCTTCCTACGGTGGGGACACGGAAAAGGAAGGACGGGCGACCACATGCTGGAGCGGCTGAACCAGGCCCTCGACCACATCGAGGAGCACCTGCGCGGTGACCTCGACCCGGCCGGGCTCGCCCGGATCGCGACGACCTCGGAGTACCACTTCCGGCGCCTGTTCTCGGCGCTCGCGGGGATGCCGCTGTCGGAGTACGTGCGGCGCAGACGGCTCACCGTCGCGGGCGCCGAGGTGCTCGCCGGCGAGCGGACGCTCCTGGAGGTCGCGGTGCGGTACGGCTACGGCTCCGGGGAGGCGTTCGCCCGCGCGTTCCGCGCGGTGCACGGCGTCGGCCCCGGCGAGGCCCGCCGCACCGGGGCCGCCCTGCGCTCCCAGCCGCGCGTGTCCTTCCGCCTCGTCGTCGAAGGGAACAGCAGCATGCGGTACAGGATCGTGGCGAAGGACGCCTTCCGGATCATCGGGCGCGGGGCCCGGGTCCCCCTGGTCCACGAGGGCGAGAACCCGGCGATCGCCGCCCACATCCGGTCCATCGGCCAGGAGGGCCTGGCCCGACTCGCCCGCCTCTCGGACGGGGAGCCCGCGGGCGTCCTGTCGACGGTCACCCACCTCTCGGACGGCCGCGAGGAGGGCGCCGAGCTGGACTACTGGCACGGGGCGGTGAGCGGCGCCGACGTGCCGGAGGAGTTCGACGCGCTCGACGTGGCCGCCGGGACCTGGGCCGTCTTCGAGAACGAGGGCCCCTACCCGAAGGCCCTCCAGTACCTCTGGCGGGACGTCTTCACCCAGTGGTTCCCGTCCAACCCGTACGCGAGCAGGCCGGGCCCCGAACTGCTCTCCGTACAGCCGTCGGAGGACTGGACGACGGCGCGGGCGGAGCTGTGGATCCCGGTGGAGCGCACGGAGACGTGACGAAGGGCCGGCGGGGAACCCCTCGCCGGCCCTTTCGCCCCGGGAATCAGACCCGCATCGGCTGCGGCGACTCGCGCCGCTCCGCGTCCGGGCCCGGGTACTCGCGGATGATCTCGTACCGCGTGTTCCGCTCGACCGGCCGGAAGCCGGCGTCCCGGATCAGTTCGAGCAGGTCCTCGCGGCCCAGCTTGTTCGGCGTGCCGTAGTTGTCGGCGTCGTGCGTGATCTTGTACTCGACGACCGAGCCGTCCATGTCGTCGGCGCCGTGCTGGAGCGCGAGCTGCGCGGTCTGCACGCCGTGCATGACCCAGAAGACCTTGACGTGCGGCACGTTGTCGAAGAGCAGCCGGGAGACCGCGAAGGTCTTCAGGGCCTCGGCCCCGGTCGCCATGGTGGTGCGCGCCTGGAGCCTGTTGCGGACCTTGCCGTCCTTCATGTCCACGAAGTCGTGCTGGTAGCGCAGCGGGATGAAGACCTGGAAGCCGTTCGTCTCGTCCTGGAGCTCGCGCAGCCGCAGCACGTGGTCCACGCGGTGGCGCGGCTCCTCGATGTGGCCGTAGAGCATGGTCGAGGGGGTCTTGAGCCCCTTCTCGTGGGCGAGCCGGTGGATCCGGGACCAGTCCTCCCAGTGGGTGCGGTGGTCCACGATGTGCTGCCGGACCTCCCAGTCGAAGATCTCGGCGCCGCCGCCGGTCAGCGACTCCAGACCGGCCTCGATCAGCTCGTCGAGGATGTCGGAGGCGGAGAGCCCGGAGATCGTCTCGAAGTGGTGGATCTCGGTGGCCGTGAACGCCTTGAGGGAGACGTTCGGGAGGGCCTTCTTCAGCTCGGAGAGGGAGCGCGGGTAGTACCGCCAGGGCAGGTTGGGGTGCAGCCCGTTGACGATGTGGAGCTCGGTGAGGTTCTCGTTCTCCATCGCCTTCGCGAGGCGCACGGCCTCCTCGATGCGCATGGTGTACGCGTCCTTCTCCCCCGGCTTGCGCTGGAAGGAGCAGTAGGCGCAGGAGGCGGTGCAGACGTTGGTCATGTTCAGGTGCCGGTTGACGTTGAAGTGGACCACGTCGCCGTTCTTGCGGGTCCGGACCTCGTGGGCCAGACCGCCGAGCCAGGCGAGGTCGTCGGACTCGTACAGGGCGATGCCGTCCTCACGGCTCAGCCGCTCACCGTCCCGGACCTTCTGCTCCAGCTCACGCTTGAGCCCCGCGTCCATGCGGCCGCCTCCCTTTTCTCCGAAATCAGACTTCGCCGTTCACCGTACTCTCAGCCCCGCCGTCAGCTCCCCTCCGCCCTCCTCGATCCTCCTCAGTCCTCCTCGGGCAGTTCCCCGACGCGGTTCTCCCACTTGGTGGAGAGGACGATCGTCGTACGGGTGCGGGAGACGCCCTTGGTGCCGCTGAGGCGGCGGATCGTCTTCTCCAGGCCGTCGACGTCGTTCGCGCGCACCTTGAGCATGAAGGAGTCGTCGCCGGCGATGAACCAGCAGTCCTCGATCTCGGCGAGGTCCTTGAGCCGGCGGGCCACGTCCTCGTGGTCGGCGGCGTCGGAGAGCGAGATGCCGATGAGGGCGGTGACGCCGAGGCCGAGCGAGGCGGCGTCGACGGTGGCGCGGTAGCCGGTGATGACCCCGGCCGCCTCCAGGCGGTTGATGCGGTCGGTGACGGAGGGGCCGGAGAGCCCGACGAGCCGGCCGAGTTCGGCGTACGAGGCGCGTCCGTTCTCGCGCAGGGCCTGGATGAGCTGCCTGTCCACGGCGTCCATAGGTATGAAGCCTTCCATTGTCCAGCGATACCGCGAGTTTAGGTATAGAATCTAAGGTACACAGGGGTCGACACCCTGTGATTCTTTCAGCAGATCAGAGTCGGCAGATCAAAGTCAGCAGATCAGAGCCGATCCCTCAGGATTTCAGGAGTGGTGTTCACCGTGTACACGATCGAGATGGCCCGTGCCCGCATGCGCGAGCTGCAGGACCTGGCCGACCGCTCGCGTGCCCACCAGCCCGTCCCCGCCCCGGAGCGCGCTCCCCGGAAGCGCGCGAAGAAGCGCTAACCGGACCGGAGGGCCGCACCCAGCTCTCCCTCCCAGCGGCGGTACAACCGGTGCGGCACCTTCGCCGCGTCCAGTACCCGCCCGGCGACGAAGTCCACCAGGTCCTGGATGTGCGTCGCCCCCGCGTAGAACGCCGGAGAGGCGGGCAGCACCACGGCGCCCGCCTCGTCCAGCGCCACCATGTGCTTGAGCGTCTGCCCGTTGAGCGGGGTCTCCCGCACGGCGACCACCAGCGGCCGCCGCTCCTTCAGCGTCACGCTCGCGACCCGTTGCAGCAGGTCCTTCGAGAGCCCCAGGGCCACTCCCGCCACCGCGGCGGTCGAGGCGGGCACCACCAGCATCCCCTTCGCCGGGTACGACCCCGAGGACGGTCCCGCGCCCAGGTCGCCGGCCGGCCAGTACCGCACGTCCGCCAGGTCCACGTCGAACGTGTCCGGCTTCCCGTCGGCGCCGCGCGCCAGCCAGGCCGCCAGGTCCTCGCGCCAGTGCGCGTCCCGGAACGAGATCCCGGTCTCGTCGAGCAGGGTGAGCCGCGAGGCCCGGGACACGACCAGGTCGACGCTCTCCCCGGCGGCGAGCAGCCCCCTCAGGACGGCGGCGGCGTACGGCGTGCCCGACGCCCCGGAAACCCCCACGATCCAGGGGGTGCGCTTGCCGTCGTTCATGCCGTCGAGCCTATCCGTGAGGGGTCCGGGGCTACGGGGCGAGCCCGCGGACCAGCAGGTCGAGGAGCGCGCAGACGAACAACGAGATCCCGATGAAGCCGTTCGTCGTGAAGAACGCGCGGTTCAGCCGGGACAGGTCGTGCGGCTTCACGATGGTGTGCTCGTAGCAGAACGCCGCCACGACGACCGCCAGGCCGATCCAGAAGAAGGCCCCGGCGCCGGTGGCGAGCGCGTACCAGACGAGCAGTCCGGTGGTCACGACCGCCGAGCCCCGCGCGCCCCACAGGGCGGCCGGGACGCCGAAGCGGGCCGGGACCGACATGACGCCGTGCGCCCGGTCCGCCTGCACGTCCTGGCAGGCGAAGATCAGGTCGAAGCCGCCGATCCACACGCCCACCGCGAGCCCCAGGATCACCGCGTCCCAGGACCACTCCCCGGTCACCGCGAGCCAGGCCCCGACGGGCCCCATGGCCTGGGCCAGGCCCAGGATCGCGTGCGGGAAGTTCGTGAACCTCTTCCCGTACGGGTAGACCACCATCGGTACGACGGCGAGCGGCGCGAGCGCCAGGCAGAGCGGGTTGAGCAGGGCGGCGGCCCCCAGGAACACCACGAGGGCGATCCCGGCCCCGGTCCACGCGGACCGCACGGACACGGCGCCGGTGACCAGCTCCCGGTTGGCGGTGCGCGGATTGCGGGCGTCGATCTCGCGGTCGATGATCCGGTTGCAGGCCATGGCGAAGGTCCGCAGCCCCACCATGCAGACGGTGACGAGCAGCAGCGTCCACCAGTGGACTCGCCGGTCCGTCTGGAACATCGCGGTGAGCGAGGCGATGTAGGCGAAGGGCAGCGCGAAGACCGAGTGCTCGATCATGACGAGCCTGAGGAAAGCCTTCGTACGCCCCGGCTGCGCGCCGGGCACGGCGGCGGTGGTCACAGCCCGTACTCCTTCCACCGCCGGTCGACCAAGGCGGCCGTCGCCGGGTCCGACTCGACCATGTCCGGCCAGCCGCCGTCCCGGGTGTAGCCCTCCTCGGGGAGCTTCCTGGTGGCGTCGATGCCCGCCTTGCCGCCCCAGAACTGCTGGTAGGAGGCGTGGTCGAGGTGGTCGACCGGGCCCTCCACCACGGTGAGGTCCCGGGCGTAGTCGGTGTTCCCGAGGGCCCGCCAGGCGACCTCGTGCAGGTCGTGCACGTCGCAGTCCTTGTCGACCACGACGATCAGCTTGGTCAGCGACATCATGTGCGCGCCCCAGATGGCGTGCATGACCTTCTGCGCGTGCTTCGGGTACCTCTTGTCGATCGAGACGATCGCGCAGTTGTGGAAGCCGCCGGACTCCGGCAGGTGGTAGTCCACGATGTCCGGCACGATGATCTTGAGCAGGGGCAGGAAGAAGCGTTCCGTCGCCCGCCCGAGCGGCCCGTCCTCGGTCGGCGGCCGGCCGACCACGATCGACTGGAGCAGCGGACGCTTCCGCATCGTGACGCAGTCGATCCTCAGGGCGGGGAAGGGCTCCTGCGGGGTGTAGAAGCCGGTGTGGTCGCCGAAGGGGCCCTCGGGCAGCATCTCGCCCGGCTCCAGCCACCCCTCGATGACGACCTCGGCCTGCGCCGGGACCTGGAGCGGGACGGTCTTGCAGTCGACCATCTCGATCCGCTTGCCCTGCACGAAGCCGGCGAACAGGTACTCGTCGATGTCGCCCGGCAGCGGGGCCGTCGAGGCGTACGTCACGGCCGGCGGGCAGCCGAAGGCGATCGCGACCGGCAGCCGCTCGCCCCGCTCGGCCGCCACCGCGTAGTGGTTCCGGCTGTCCTTGTGGATCTGCCAGTGCATGCCGATGGTGCGCTTGTCGTGCCGCTGGAGCCGGTAGAGGCCGAGGTTCCGGACGCCGGTCTCGGGGTGCTTGGTGTGGGTGAGCCCCAGGTTGAAGAAGGAGCCGCCGTCCTTCGGCCAGGTGAAGAGCGCGGGCAGCTTCTCCAGGTCGACGTCGTCGCCGGTGAGGACGACCTCCTGCACGGGCGCGTCGCCGGACTTCACCTTCTTCGGCGGCACGTGGACCATCGAGCCGAGCTTGCCGAAGGCCTCGCGGACCCCGACGAAGCCCTGCGGCAGCTCCGGCTTGAGGAGCCCGCCGATCTTCTCGCTGATCTCGCCGTACGACTTCAGGCCGAGCGCCTTGAGCAGCCGGCGGTCCGTCCCGAAGACGTTCATCGCCAGCGGCATCGAGGAGCCCTTGACGTTCTCGAAGAGGAGCGCCGGGCCTCCCGCCTTGTTCACGCGGTCGACGATCTCCCCGACCTCCAGGTACGGGTCGACTTCGGCCTTGATGCGCTTGAGGTCGCCTTCGCGGTCGAGGGCCCTGAGCAGCGAGCGGAGATCGTCGTAAGCCATAGGGGCAAGTATCGGTCACCGGCTACCCTGGACCTGTCACCGGGGCCGCCCGAGCGCGCCCCCGCCACCGCTTCCAGGGGGCTTTCCCACATGCTCAGGGCGCTGCTGTTCATCCTGCCGCTGGCGCTGATGATCTATGCCTTCATCGACTGCCTGAACACCCCGGAGGAAGAGGTCAAGCACCTTCCGAAGCCGGTGTGGGCGATCGTGATCCTGCTGTTCTCGATCGTCGGCGCGATCGGCTGGATCGTCGCGGGCAAGGAGCGCGGGCCGCGGGGCCGGGCCGGCGGCGGCCGGGGCGCGGGCGGCTGGGTGGCCCCCGACGACAACCCGGAGTTCCTGAAGTCCCTCAAGGACGACGGCCCCGCCGCGAAGGCCGAGGACGACGACGCCCTCCTCAAGGACTGGGAGGCGGACCTGCGGCGCCGCGAGGAGGAGCTGAAGCGGCGCGAGCGGGGCGAGGAGAACGAGGCCTGACGGACCCGGGGGCCTCTGGACGAGGCCCCCCGCCCCGGTCTCAGTTGTCGGAGCCGACGGTGTTCTCGTGACCGGCGTTGAAGACGTCGCCGCCCGCGAACTGGAGCCAGTCGCCGAAGACGAGCATGTACGAGGGCTCCGGCTCGTAGGCGACGTGCACGTCGGCGCTGGCGGCACCGGCGCCGCCGAGGACGAGGGCACCGACGGCGAAGGCGGTCAGCAGGGAACGCATGGAAGACCTCTCGGTAGGACGAAGGAACGCACCGCGCGGGCGCGGGCACTCCGCACGCTAGGTCCGTCGCCCTCCGCCACCGGGGCGCCGGGCCGGTGGGGACGGCGGGGCTCAGCCGATCGGCGGCAGGAATACCTCCGCGGGGAACGGAGTTGGCGCCGAAGCCCCCACGACACGGAGCAGGAGACATGACGCCGGACCTTCCCGCCCTCCCCGACTTCTCGAACCGCTCGTTCCTCTTCGTCCTGGGCAGCTCCCGCCCGGACGGCAACTCGGAGATCCTGGCCCGGGAGGCGGCGGCGCACCTGCCGGCGGACGTCCCGCAGCGCTGGGTGGACCTGAACGAGCTGTCGCTGCCGGACTTCCGGGACGGGCGGCACGAGGAGACGGGCCCGCCGACGCACGGAACGGAGAAGCTGCTCCTGGAGGCGACGGTCGGGGCCACGGACGTGGTGATCGTCTCGCCCCTGTACTGGTACAGCCTCTCCGCCCAGGCCAAGCGCTACCTGGACCACTGGTCGGGGTGGCTGAACGTCCCCGGCTCGGACTTCAAGGAGCGCATGGCGGGCGGCACGCTGTGGGGCGTGACGGCCCTGGCCCACGACGAGCACGTCGTCGCCGAGGGCCTGGTCACCTCCCTGCACCACTCGGCCGCCTACCTCCGCATGCGCTTCGGCGGCGTCCTGACGGGCACGGGCTCCCGCCCGGGCCGCGTCCGCGCCGACGAGGCGGCCCTGCTCCGCGCGAGGACCTTCTTCCGCACCGAGCCGCCGCTCGCGCTGTTCCCGTACGAGGAGGGGGTCGGGGCGGGGGTGTGACCGGAGCCCCGGGCCGGGGGCGGACCGCCACGGGACCGGCCGGCGGTCAGAAGCCGTCGAAGCCGAGCGCGTGGGCCGCCCCGAACACCGCGAGCAGGAGGCTGATGACGACGAAGGCCACCCGGTTCCACCGGCGCACGAACGTTCCGCCGGTGGAACCGAAGACCTCCTTGGAACCGGCCGCGCCCGCCCGGGCGAACCGGGGGGACAGGACCGCGAAGGTCAGCCCGAACACGACGAGGAAGAGTCCCACGAGGACACGCACGGCGTTCTCCCTACCTGCGCCCGTTGCGGATGCGGATGAGGATGACGATGCCCAGGACGACGACCAGGCCCACGAAGGCGTAGGGGAACCAGGACGGCCCGTCGGGCCGGTAGTTGGCGAGGTGGTCCTGTGCGACGCGGTCCTGCGCGAGGAGGTGGAGCGGGTTCATCGGTCTGTTCCTTCCGTCCCGTGGCCCGGGCCGCGGTCCGCGTCGTGACGCGTCCCGCGGCCCGGGCGGCGAGTGATCAGAATGTGTACTTCGCGGTGGCGGAGCACTTGCCGCTGCTGCCGCCGGTGGCGACGCCCGCCGAGCCGTCCGTGGAGGCCGAGACCTGAGCCGGCCCCACTCCGCAGCCGACCTCGCCGGTCAGTCCCTGCTCGGCGCTGCCGGAGGACAGCCCCGCGTCCACGCTGCCGCCGGGGGTCCCGGTGCCCGCGGAGACGTACGGGTGCGTGCTGCCGTCCTCGTTGATGGAGACTCCGCCCCCGATGCAGACCCCGGCGCAGAACTCGCCGCCGATCTCGAAGGAGAGGGTGCCCTGCGGATCGATCCGGTTGACCGGGTCGCCCTCGGCGTACAGGTACGGGTTCTTCTCCTGGCCGCTGGGGTCGGGCGAGGTGAACCGGATCATGTTCGGGTCGTAGTAGCGCGCCCCGAGGTGGTACAGGCCGGTCGGGTCCTGGTAGCCGCCGGCGAACCGGTACGGCTGGGAGACCTTCTCCGAGGTCGCCGCGCGCTGCACGCCGCGCGGGCTGTAGCTGTAGGTGTTGACCTTGGTGCCGGCGCCGTCGGCGAGGGCGACCACCGAACCGAGGGCGTCCGTCAGGTAGTAGTACGAAGCACCCCCCGTGGTCATGGAGTTCAGGGTACCCCCGGGCTCCCTGTTGAACCCCGTGTCCACCCCGGCCGTGGTCTTGGCCGACAGGCCCAGCGGGCCGTTGTGGAAGAAGGTGTCGCCGAGCTTGATCCGCTCGCTCTGGTCGGTCGAGCCGTACTGGCCGTCGTAGGTCTTGCCGCCCACCGTGAGCGAGGTGAGCTGCGAGTAGTCCGACCACTTCCCGGCGGTGCGGGTGCCCTCCGGCGTCGAGGCGCCGGCCGTCTCGTTCCCGATCCTGTCGTAGGACCAGTTGGCCGACGAGCCGTTCTTGGCGGTGATCTGCTGCGCGTCGTTGACCGTGAAGGTCGTGCCGCGCGGGCAGCCGGGGTCCGTGCCCTGCGAGGTCAGGTTGCCCGCCAGGTCGTAGCAGTACTGCCAGGACGAGGTGACCGTGCCGCCCTTCTCCTCCTTCGCGTAGGAGAAGCGGCCCGCGCCGTCGTAGGTGTACGTCGTCCTCGTGCCGGCGACCGCGTCGGTGCCGGTGCGGATCTTCCCGCCGTCCTTCGTGCCGTTGAGGTACGAGTAGGACAGGTCGACCAGGGTCCCCTTGGGGGAGGTGGCCCTGATCCTCGAAGGCCGGCCGGACTTGTCCGGGGTGACCTCCTGCACGGTCCCGCCCGGGTACAGCGTCTTCTTGCGGAAGTCGTTCTCGTCGTACTCGTACGTCGTGACCTTGCCGGTCGGGTCCTTGAGCTGCTTGAGCCTGTTGACCTCGTTCCAGGTGTAGTCCGTGACTCCGGCCGGGTCCTGGTAGTAGTCGACGTTGCCGGCCGGGGTGTAGGCCAGCTTGGTCTGCGAACCGTCCTGGAGGGTGCGCACGGTCTCGCGCGAGAGCGGGTCGAAGTCGTACTTCGTCACGCCCGTGCCGTCCGAGCGCTGCTTGAGGTTGCCGTCGCCGTCGTACTCGTAGGTGACCGTCGCGTAGTTCGAGGTGTCGACCTTGGTGATGCGGTCGCGGTTGTCGTACGTGTAGAGGGTCGTGACCCCGCGCCCGTCCGTCACGGTGGTGGTCCGGCCGAGGGCGTCGTGCTTGTAGGTGGTGGCGGTGAGCGGGGCGGGCGGGACGACCTTGCTCAGGTTGCCCTTGGCGTCGTACGAGAACGACGTGGACACCGACTTGGTGTCGCTCATCTTCACCGTCGCCTTGCAGCGCTGGCCCTCGAAGCCGCCGCAGGTCGGGGTGGCGGGGTTGTAGGTGAAGGTCTGGTTGCCGCCGCCGGTGCCGGTGACCGCGACCGACGTGGTGTTGCCTGCCGCGTCGTACGTGTAGTCGGTCTTGTTGTCGTCGGCGGTGGTCAGCGTGCCGGGCAGGTCCGCGCCCGAGATCGTGCGGTAGCCGGTGGCCGTCGCGGTCGCGCCGGTCGGCAGTTTGGCGGAGGTGGCGTTGTTGCGGGCGTCCCAGCCGTACTGGGTGACGTTGGCGCCGGTGCCGCCCGTGCCCATGGCGTCGGACGCGGTGGCCACGTTGTGGTTGGCGTCGAAGGTCCTGGAGCGGGAGTGGTTCAGCGCGTCGGTGACCTTGGTGACCCGGCCCTCGCCGTCGTGCTCGTGCTTCGTCGCGTGCTGCTCGGGGTCGGTGACCGTCGTGGTGCCGGCGTCCCAGGAGTTCGGGGAGGAGTAGGCGTACGTGTACGTCGGGCCGGTGTGGCCGCTGCCGTCGAAGGCGGTGGCCCGCAGCATCGAGGTGACGCGGTTCCGGTCGTCGTAGGTGAAGACCGTCACCCGCCCCTCCGGGGTGGTGATCTTCGTGACGCGGCCGGAGGCGTCGTGGCCGAAGGTCGTGGTCTTGCCCTCGGTGTCCGTCGTGCGGGAGAGGTTCCCCTCCGGGTCGAGGTCGAAGACGGCGGTGCGGCCGGTGTGGTCCTTGGCCTGCCACTGCGAGGGGTAGGTCTTGACCAGGTCCACCCAGCGCCCGGAGCGGGTCTCGGTGAGCTTGAAGCCCTTGTGCTCGGACCCCTCGTCGTGCTGGGTGACGGTGATCGTGCCGTTGTTGCGGTCCTTGACCTCGGTCAGCGTGCCGTTGGCGTCGTAGGTGTCCTTCAGGCCCGACTTGCGGTCGGAGAGCGTGTACGTGCCGTCCGCGTTCCTCTTCAGGTCCTTCGAGTACCCCTTGGGGGTGGCGAAGGTGCCGTCCGCGTTCTTGTCGAACCAGACCGAGTCGCCGGTCTTGTCGTAGACGACGACCGTGTTGGTGAAGACGTGCAGGTAGCGCTCGTACTCCTGCCACCAGCGCTGGGAGACCTTGCCCCAGGGCGCGTCGAACGAGTTGTACGTGCGGGCGAGGCGCAGCGTCCGGCCGACGCCCGCCACCTGGAAGTCCGTGGCCGCCAGCATCAGGTTGCCGTTGGACAGGTTGATCCGGGCCACGAGGGAGTCGGTGATCCGGAAGTCCGAGATCTGGTGCCAGGGGACGGCCCCCTGGCCGGTCGGCACGTAGGTCAGGACCGACGCCGTGGAGTCCTCGGACGCCGGGGACCGCCCGGGCTCGGCGGAACGGTTCTGCGGAGCGGGGGCCGGCGGCTCCCCCGTCCGCGCCCGCTTCTTCTGCGCCGCGCGCCAGGCGGCCTCCTCGGGCGAGGGCGCCTTCTCGGCGCGGTTGGGCACGGGCTTGTTCGTGCCGACGAGCACCGGCGGCACGGTGAGCGGCGCGTCCGGCCTGCCCCACGCGGACCCCGGGCCGGGGCCGCCGGGTTCGGCGAGCGCCGAGGTGCCGGAGAGGGTGACCGTCAGGGCGGTCATGACGGCCAGGACGGCCGTTCTGGAGGTGGTGCGGGCACGCCGAAGCGACGTGCCGGGAGCACGCGAGTGCATGGACTTCCCCCCACAGGAAGATGAGACCCGGCCGCCCCAACGGCCACCGGGGTCCCACACGTTGACACAGGCCCGGGAGCGCCGACGGGCCCTGCCCGGAAAACTCGAACACATGCGCGGGGGAATCGGCCTTTCCGTTTCCCGGGAACGAATCACCGCACGTCGGACGGACGGACGGGCCGTTTCCCGTCACCCCAAGCCCGTTCGACCTGCGCCGGAGCAAACCCGAGAGCCCGGATCTGGCCGGAAATCTCCCCCACCGGACAAACGCCCGGATCTCCTCGGACGCCCCGGCCGGACCGCCTCCCTCAGCCCGGGGGCTCCTGATGGCAAGGGCATCCGCACACCAGGTACCGGACCCCGAGCACGCCGCTCTCGCGCGGGGCGTGGTCCCGGCAGTGGGCGTGGCGGCCGACGACGCAGCGCGGCGAGCGGTACTCCGGTTCCGGGTCGGACCCGGGCGCGAGGGCGCGGACCACCAGGGACACGCTCACCGCGTCCGCGATCTCGGGCGTCACCCACCAGCCGTCGCCCGCGCGGTCGCGGTGCGGGCCGTCGTGCCCCGGGCCGAGGACGCAGACCGAGCCGCCCCACACCGGCCGCACCGCCTCCGCGACGGCGTGCACGGAGCGCCGTGCCCCGCAGCGGCTCACCGGGAACATCCCGCGTGGATGTTCCGCTGGTCGACGTCCACCCCGACCGTCGCCAGCCACAACGCCCGCCGACGCCTGCGTTGCGCCGCGCGCGACGCGGCCGCCGCCAGGTAGGGGCGGGTGAGGGGCGAGCGGGCGCCGTCCAGGGGCATCGCCTGTTCCCGGGCGTACGGGGAGCGCGGGGCGGGGGCCCGGTGGCGGGGCCGCGGGGCCGGGCGGCGGTGGGTCGTCCGGACCGGGCGGTGCCTGCCGGTGGCCGGCAGCGTCAGCATCAGCAGCCAGAGGAGGACCGGGATCCAGACCCGGCCCAGTACGCGCGCGATAGGGTTCCGCACGTCATCAACTCCTTGAGCAGTTGGTGGCCATGCCCCGGGGCCGGTTGCAGCGGTCGCCGGGGTCTTGCGTGGAAAACCGTAGACCGTGATGCACCGTGATGCATCACGATGTAGCTAGAGCCACCCCAACGTGTATTTGTATGACTATCTACTGTTGACCTATGAGCCTTGATCCGAAGTCGGCCCGCCCGCTGTACATGCAGCTCGCCGACGTGGTCGCAGCCAAGATCTCGTCCGGGGAGTTCGCCCCCGACCGGATGATCCCCACGCCGGGCCGCCTCTCCGAGGAGTACGGCATCGCCGTGCTGACGGCCCGCCGGGCCATGCGCGAACTCCGCGAACGCGGACTGATCGTGACCGTGCCCGGCAAGGGTTCCTATGTCCTGCCGAGCGGCCCTCCGCCCGAGGCGTGATCACCCCGCCCCGTCGGGAAGGCTTCCCCCGTGAACCCCATGGACAAGGACCAGGCCCGCTCATGGCTCGCCACCGCCCTCGAAGAGGCCCGCGCCGGCCTTCGCGAGGGCGGGATCCCGATCGGGGCCGCCCTCTACGGGGCCGACGGCACCCTCCTCGGGCGCGGGCACAACCGGCGCGTGCAGGACGGGGACCCCTCCGCGCACGCGGAGACCGCCGCGTTCCGGGACGCCGGGCGGCAGCGCTCGTACCGGGGGACGACCATGGTCACCACCCTCTCGCCCTGCTGGTACTGCTCCGGCCTCGTCCGGCAGTTCGGGATCTCACGGGTCGTCGTCGGCGAGGCCGAGACCTTCCACGGCGGCCACGACTGGCTCACCGGGCACGGCGTCGAGGTCCTCGTGCTCGACGACCCCGAATGCGCCGCGCTCATGCGGGAGTTCGTCGCCGCGTGCCCCGGGCTGTGGAACGAGGACATCGGGGAGGAGTGAGGCCCGCGCCCGTGAACCCCGCTTCCGCCACGGACCCGCAACGCCCCCACAACAGACTCGAAAAGCCGGCCCCTTTTCCAACACGCCGTCGATATCCTTGAGTTGACTGTTACGGGGGTGGCGGGGCTTGGACAGAGAGCTGTACGGCCGCGAGGCGGTCCTGGACGACGGCGGGCTGGTCGCGCGGCTCTGCGGGCTCACCCGGCACGGGGTCGCGCGGGTGGCGTACGAGCACGGGGACGATCCGCCGGTCACCGTGTTCACCGGGGGGCGCGGGACCGGGAAGACCGCGCTGCTCAAGGAAGTGCGGAACCGGTACCGGGGGTACACCCCGCTCGCGCTGCTCGACTGCGCCCACGTCGAGCCGCCCGCCGACCACGGCCCCGGCTGGACCCCGCTCACCGGCGCGCTCGCCGAGCTGGCCGTGCAGTTCTCGCCCAAGGTGCTCGGGGCCCGGCCCGTGCGGTTCCCCCGGCTCTCGCTCGGGCTCGTGGCCGTCGCCGCGATCGGCTGGTCCCGGGAGGACGACGAGCGGGCCCGGCGCGACCTCCAGCGGCTCGGGCCGCTCCTCGCGACCGTCGACCCGACCCGGGGCGCCGCCGCCCACTGGGTCGGCAAGGTCCTCGCCAAGCTCGCCGCCACCTTCGCGGAGACCGCCGCCCCGCTCGCCGGAGTGCTCGCCGAGGCGACCGTGGAGACCGTCCTGGAAGAGGTGTTCGGGCGGATGCAGCGGTCCGCCGAGGGGTGGTACGGCGGATACCGGAACGCCGGGGGGCGGGGGAAGGCCGGGCTCCAGCAGCTCGCCAACGACTTCGAGCAGGGGGGCCGGAGGCGCCAGGAGGCCGAGGCCTTCCTCGTCGGGGCGCTCACCGAGGACCTGCACCACGCCTACACCGGGCTCCGGCGCGGCACCCGCATCGGCCGGCCCCTGCTCCTCCTCGACAACGCCCACGAACCGCTCGGCCGGCAGCTGGTCGAACCGATTCTGCGCGCCCGCGCCGCCGAGGGGCGCCGGGACCGGCTCGTCGTCCTCGCCGCCTCCCGGGTCCGCGACCACGAGGCGCTGCGCCAGGCCACCCGGCTCCGGCTCCCCGAGACCGCGCACCGGGCGCCCTGCCCGCGCGGGGAGAGCGTCGGCTCCGGCATCCTCGCCGTCGAGCTGACCCCGCTCTCCCCCGCCCAGACCCGCGGCGCCTTCGACCGGTACGACCCGGCCGGCCGCACCCCCGCCGAACTCCCCCGCGCCGTCCACCGGCTGACCGGCGGCCGCCCCCTGGGCGTGGCGCTCCTCGGCCGGGCCGCCGGGGAGGCCCCCGCGCGCCTGAAGCCGGAACTCACCCCGGGCCGGCTGCTCGACCTGACCGTGGAGCTGCGCGAGGACGCCCCGCCGGTGCCCGTCGCCCCCGCCCTGCTCGCCGAGCTGTTGCCGGTGCCCCGGCCCGGCCCGTACGCCGTGCTCGCCGCCGCCCACGACGAGGAGTCCGCCCGGGTCCTCGCCCACGCCCGGCTCCCCTCCGAGTCCCGCGACGGGGACGTGGCGCTGCGCGTCCGCGACCGGCTGCGCGCCGAGGACTGGGCCGCGGGCGCGCCCGGCTCCCGGCACTTCGTCGCCGACCCGCTGCTGCGCGCCCTGCTCCTGCACCGGCTGCGCTTCGAGGACGGCGACCACCCGCGGTACGCCGCCTGGCACGCCGTCCACGAGACCCTGCGGCGGCACTACGGGCCCGAGCCCGGCCCGTACCGGCTCCACCACGACCTCGCGCTCGGGCGCACCGAGGACGCCGTCACCCACCTGCGGACCACGTTCCCCGAGCCGGACGTCCTCGGCTGGCTCGGGCGGCTGCGGTTCGTCGCCTCCGCCCCGTACCCGCGCGAGCGCGACGCGACCGGGCCCGACCCGCGCCGGGCCGTCGCCCTCGGCCGGGTCCCGGCGGGAGGGCCCGAGCCGCCCGCCGGGCTCGACGCCGACGGCACCGAACTGCACCTCGCCCTGCGGCGCCTGCTGCACGCCGTATGGCTGCTCACCGATCCGCTCGCACTGCCCGACGAGGAGGTGGCCGACCGGCTCGCGCACGAGCTGCGCCTGCTCTCCGGCCGCCACCTGTCGGGCAGCGGTTCGCTCTGGGACGCCGCCACCCACTGGCCGCGCGACATCCGCGCCTGGCGGGAGCCCTCGCTGCCGCCGGGCCGCGAGGACGGAGTCTGACGCCATGCCCGACCGCGTGACCGACCCCTCGGCCGCCCGCCCGCTCGACCGGCTCCGCCGCCGCGTCCGCACCCCCCGCCAGAAGCTCGTCGCCTCGCTCGTCACGGCCGCCGTCGTCCTCGGCCTCGGCGGCTACGGCGTCGTCCGCCTCACCACCCCGGAGGACCGTTCCTGCGCGGCGGGCGTCGAGCGTCCCGCCGGCAGTACGGAGTGCGTCGGCGTCAACGGCGACGGCCACGACTTCGGGATCGGCGAACTGGGCCCGATCGCCCGCGCCATCGGCGCCGAGAACGCCTCGCTCAAGCCCGACGACCATGTCACCGTCGCCCTCCTGCTGCCGCTGACCTCCACCGACGGCGGCATGCGGATCAAGATGCTGAACGAGCTGCGGGGCGCCCACGCCTACCAGTACCGGGCCAACCACCGGTCCAACGAGGAACTGCCCAAGATCCGGCTCGTCCTCGCCAACACCGGCAAGGGCAACGCCCACTGGCGCGCCACCGTCGACCGGCTGATCGCCATGAAGGACTCCGCCGACCGGCTCCGGGCCGTCTCCGGCGTCGCCACCTCCTCCACCGAGGTGCGGGAGGCGGTGACCGCGCTGACCGGGGCCGGGATCGCCGTCGTCGGCACCACCATCACCGCCGACGACATCGCCAACTCCCCCGGGAACGACCGCTACCCCGGCCTCGCCCGCGTCTCGCCCACCAACGGCGACGAGGCGAAGGCGCTGGCCCACTTCGGGAAGGTGGACGCCTCCAAGGCGCTCCTCGTCCAGGACACCCGCAGCGGCGACCACTACACGGACACCCTGAAGGCCGCCTTCGCCGCCGCCCTCAAGGGCGCCCCGCACGACCCCGAGCTGTTCACCTCGCCCCCCGACCCCAACGAGGAGGGCACCACCGCCAACACCTTCCGCCAGATCACCCATCTGATCTGCGACACCCGCGCCGACACCGTCTTCTTCGCGGGCCGCCACACCCAGCTGCGCCAGTTCATCAACGCGCTCGGGGCGCGCGGCTGCGCCCACCGGTCCTTCACCGTCCTCACCGGGGACGAGGGCTCCTACCTGGGCGCGGACGCGAAGCTCGACCGGAAGGCCCTGCGGTCGAAGCTGACCGTCCGCTACGCGGCGCTCGCCCACCCGGACGCCTGGGTGCCGGCGGAGGGGCGGAAGGTCCCGGCCACGGGCGGCTCCACCACGGCGTACGAGACCTTCCTGAAGGACATCACGCGGGACGCGAAGGAGCCGCCGGCGCTCACGGACGGGCAGGCGATCGTCGCGTACGACGCGATGGCGACGGCCGTCCACGCGATCCGCCAGGCCACCCCGCAGGGCGCCCGGTACCCGGCGGCGGCGGACGTGGCCACCCAGTGGCCGCAGGTCAAGGGCTCGCTGCGGGTGGAGGGGGCGAGCGGCTGGATCTGCCTGGACAACTACGGCAACCCGTACAACAAGGCGGTCCCGATCGTGGAGCTGGCCCCGAACGGCTCGCAGCGCTTCGTCCAGATCGCCTGGCCGGAGGGACGCCCGCCGGCGTCCCCCTGCCTGCCGCCGAAGCGGGGGTGAGACGCGGGACTACGGCTCCCACTTCGGCCAGGGCGCCTCGTCCCGCTCGTACAGTTCCCGCAGGTGCAGCCAGCGCTCGGACGTGCGCTCCCGCCAGTCGGCGGGGTGTCCGTCCAGGGCGCGGGCCAGCCACTCGAAGTGGTCGTGCCAGGCGGCGAGCCGGTCGAGGCGGTGCTCCGGCGGGCCCCGCAGCTCGTTGGTGAAGCGCAGCACGGTCGACCCGTCGCCGCCGGTTCCCGGGCCCGGCTCCAGGTGGAACCGGATCCGGCCGTGCGTCGGATCGACCGTGTACTCGGCCACGCTCCCGGGGTCCCAGGCGGTCACCCGCCCCGGGTCCTCGGTGTCGCCGCTGGTCAGCCGGTGGAGGACGACCCGGCCGCCGAGCCGGGGCTCCAGCGGGTCCGCCGCGCACAGCCAGCGCGCCAGGCCCTCGGGGGTGGTGACCGCCGTCCAGACCTCGGACGGCGGGTGCGGCAGCTCGACGGTGAACCGCAGCACGTGCGCGTCGCCGTCACGGGTCTCGCTCCTGCCCCGGGGTATCTCGCTCATGGTTCCAGCGTCACCCGGGGGCGGGAGGGGTGCCAGTGCGGAGGCCGGGCCTCAGACTCCGGCGTAGGAGTGCTTGCTGCTCACGAAGATGTTCACGCCGTAGTAGTTGAAGAGGAAACAGGCGAAGGCGATGAGCGCGATGTACGCCGCCTTCCGGCCCTTCCAGCCGGCCGTCGCGCGCGCGTGCAGGTACGCGGCGTACCCGACCCACGTGATGAAGGACCAGACCTCCTTGGCGTCCCAGCCCCAGTAGCGGCCCCACGCGTCGCCGGCCCAGATCGCGCCCGCGATGATCGTGAACGTCCACAGCGGGAAGATCGCCGCGTTGACCCGGTAGGAGAACTTGTCGAGCGAGGCCGCGGCGGGCAGCCGCTCCAGGACCGAGCGGGCGAAGGCGCCGGGGTTCCCGCCGGTCGCGAGCTTGTTCTCGTACGAGTCGCGGAAGAGGTACAGCAGGGTGGCGACCGCGCCGAGGTAGAAGACCGCGCCGCAGAAGATCGCGGTGGAGACGTGGATCCACAGCCAGTACGAGTCGAGCGCGGGCACCAGCTGGTCGCTGGGGGTCTTCAGCCAGGTGGTGGCCAGGCCCAGGTCGAGCAGGACGGTGGTGACCAGTGGCAGGCCGAGCCAGCGCACGTTCTTCTTGGCGAGGAGGAAGCCCAGGTACGAGCCGACCGCCACCGTGGAGAAGGTGGTGGAGAACTCGTACATGTTGCCCCAGGGGGCCCGCTGCACGGAGAGCGCCCGGGTGACCACGCCCGACGCCTCGACCAGGAAGGCGAGGACGGTGAGCGAGACGGCGATCCGGCCGTACAGGTCGCCCTTGACCGTGCCGCCGGCCGCGCCGGGGCCGTCCGGCACGTCGCGGGCGCCGGCCGCGGTCCGGGTGACGACCTTCGGCTTGTCGAGCACGGCGGTGGAGCCGCCCTGCTCGACCCGCACGGTCACGGCGGCGGCCGGGGCGGCGGCCCGCGGGGTGAGGGCGGCGGCGGTGCGGCCGACCTTGCTGCGGCTGCCGAGGACCCACTCGGCGATGTGGGCGAAGAAGGCCAGGGTGTAGACGGCCATCGAGGAGTAGATGAGCAGGTCGCTCATCCGCGCCAGGCTCTCGTCGGTCGTGGCGGCGAGGATCACTTGTCAGCCTCTCCAGAAGGGGCGGGGTCTTCCGCGGGTGCGTCCGCCGGGTGCGTGGTGTCCGGTGCGGGGGTGTCCGGTACGGCCTCCGGACCGGCGGTGTCCGGTACGGCCTCCGGATCGGCCCGCGGGGGCTCCGCGGTGGGCGGGGCCTGGGCCGTGAGCGCGGCCGCCAGGTCGGCCAGCTCCTCGGGGAGCCGCGCGGACTCGCTGCGGCCGAGGCCGGCCATCTCGACGACCGTGGTGCCGTCCTCGCCCCGCACGGCCCGGACCCAGACCCGGCGCCGCTGGATGAAGAGCGAGCCGGACAGGCCCGCGATGGCGGCGATCGCGCCCGTGAGGGCGAGGCCGTTCCCCGACTGCTGGGAGATCTGGAAGCTCGCCCACTCCTTGATCTCCTTCTCGAAGGTGATCGAGCCGGCGCCGTCCGGGAGGGTCATCGTCTCGCCGGGCCGCATCCGCTGGGCGACGCCCGTACCCGTGTCGATCTTGAACTGGGTCATCTTGGACGTGTCGAGCTGGTACACGTTCTGCGGCAGGCCGGAGTTCACGCGCAGGTCGCCGTGGTAGCCGGTGAGGGCGAGGACGGGGAAGTCGAGCGCGGGGAACTGCGAGAACATCGTGCCCTGGCCGGCGCCCGCGAAGGTCGGCACGAAGAGGGCGCTGAAGCCCAGCTGCTCCTTCTTGCCGTTCTTGTCGCGGTAGCCGTCCATGACCTTGATCGCGCCGGTCGACGTGATGTTGTTGTCGATCGGGAGCAGCGGCACGGCGCCGTGGAAGACGGTCTTGCCGCGTCCGTCCCTGACGGTGACGACGGGCGCGTAGCCGTGGGCGATCAGGTAGACCTTGGAGTCGCCCACCTTCAGCGGCTCGTTGACCCGGACGACCGTCTTCGTGTCCTCGCCGCCGCGCGAGTAGGTGACGGCGGCCTCGAAGGTGCGGGGGGTGCCGCGCTGCGGGCCGCTCTTCTCGTACGTGCCGGTGAAGGAGTCCAGCGTGAAGCTGAACGGCTCCAGGTCGTCGGTGCCGAACCAGGAGCCGGACTTGAAGTCGTCGTACTGGGTGAGCGTGTTGGAGAAGCCGTCGCCCTCGACGACCAGCTTGCCGCCCTCGGACTTGAAGAGGACGCCCCAGGCGAAGGCGACGAGCATCACGATCAGGGCGATGTGGAAGGACAGGTTCCCGACCTCGCGCAGGTAGCCCTTCTCGGCGGCGACCGCGTCGCCGGCCCGGTGGGCGCGGAAGCGGCGCTTCCTGAGGAGGGCGAGCGCGGCCTCGCGGGCCTCCTCGGGCCCGGCCGAGGTGCGCCAGGTGGCGTACGCGGGGAGCCGGTCGAGGTGGCGGGGGGCGCCCGGCGGGCGGCCCCGGAGCTGGCCGACGAACTGCCAGGTGCGCGGGACGATGCAGCCGATGAGGGAGACGAACAGCAGGAGGTAGATCGCGGAGAACCACACCGAGCCGTAGACGTCGAAGAACTGGAGCTTCTCGTAGATCGGCGTGAGGGTGGGGTGCGCAGCCTTGAAGTCCTGCACCTTCATCTCGTCGGCGCTGGTCTGCGGGACGAGGGAGCCGGGGACGGCGCCGAGGGAGAGCAGCAGCAGGAGCAGCAGCGCGATCCGCATGGAGGTCAGCTGCCGCCAGAACCAGCGGAGCCAGCCGGTGAACCCGAGGGAGGGGCCGCCGACGGCGGTGTCCTCGCGGTCCTCCCTGGGGGCGGTCGACAGCTCCGCCCCGGCCGCTCCGGTCGTCTCGTCCGGGGCCGGGGTGCTCTGCGTCGTGTCGGTCTTGCTCATGGAACTCAGATCCCCACCGTGAAACCGTCGGACCAGCCCTGCATCGTGGAGACCATGCTGTCCCACGCCCCCGTGAGGAGCAGGACGCCGGTGACGATCATCATGCCGCCACCGATCCGCATGACCCAGACGTAGTGCCTCTTGACCCAGTCGAACGCGCCGAGCGCCTTGCGGAAGGCGACGGCGGCGAGTACGAACGGTACGCCGAGGCCGAGGCAGTACGCGAAGGCGAGTACCGCGCCGCGTCCGGCGCTGGCCTGCTCCAGGGCGAGCGCGTTGACGGAGGCGAGGGTCGGGCCGATGCACGGGGTCCAGCCGATGCCGAAGAGGGCGCCGAGCAGCGGGGCGCCGATCAGTCCGGCGGCGGGCTTCCTGTGGAAGCGGAACTCGCGCTGGGTGAGCCAGGGCATCAGGCCGAGGAAGAAGGCGCCCATGAGGACCATGAGCACGCCGAGGACCGTGGTGAGCGTGGAGCGGTACTCCTGGAGGGTGGCTCCGAAGTAGCCGAAGAGGGCGCCGCCGGAGACGAACACGGCGGTGAAGCCGAGGACGAAGAGGACGGCGCCGGCGGTCATCCGGCCGCGGCGGCGCTCGGCGAGGTCGGTGCCGGTGACGCCGGTCACGTAGCTGAGGTAGCCGGGGACGAGCGGCAGGACGCACGGCGAGAAGAAGGAGACCAGGCCGCCGAGGACCGCGAGGGGCAGGGCGAGCAGCAGGGCTCCGCTGGTGACCGTCTCGTTCACCGGCTCACTTCTCCTTGAGGAGCGGGTCGATCATCGAGCGGAGCTTCTCCTCGTCGAGGGCCAGGAGGGCGCGGGCCGCGATCTTGCCCTCCTTGTCGAGGACGACGGTGGAGGGGATGCCCTGGAGGCTGAGGGTGCCCTTGGGGAAGCCGAAGAGGATCAGCTTGCCGGCGGGGTCGTAGAGGCTCGGGTAGGGGACCTCGTAGTCCTCTTCGAAGGTGAGCGCCTGCTGCTTGTTGGCGTCGCGGGTGTTGAGGCCGACGAACTCGACGCCCTTGCCCTTGAGGTCGTTGGCGACCTTCGCGAAGTGGGGGGCCTCGGCGCGGCAGGGGCCGCACCAGGAGCCCCAGGCGTTGAGGACGACGACCTTGCCCTTGAGGTCGGCGACGTCGAGCCGTTCGCCTTCGAGGGTCTCGCCGGCGAGCTCGTTCGGGGTCGCGCGCTGGCCCTTGGGGGCGGTGGAGATGCCGCCCTTGTTGGTGACGAAGTTGGTGCCGCCGCCGCCGGACGTGCCGCCGTCGCCGTCGCTGCAGGCCGAGAGCGCGAGGGCGGCGGTCAGCACTCCGACGGCGAACAGGGTGCGTCGAGGGGCGCGGCTGAGGCTCATGTGAAAAGTTTCGCATGGGCGTTTGGGGGATCTTGGGCACCCCCCTACGTGCCCGTAAAGCACCTTGTCAAGGCCGCCTAAGCGAGCGGGGGCCCACGGGAACGGTCGAACGGCCCGGAGACTCGGAAATGATCAAGCGGCCTTGAGGAAGGCGTTCCAGCCGCCGGCAGGCTTCTGCCCCACGCCCAGGCCGCGCAGCTTCGTGAGGACCTTCGGGTCCTGGACGTCGAGCCAGTCCACGAACTGCCGGAAGGAGACGAGCCGGACGTCCTTCTTTCCGGCCATTCCCTTGAGCGCCTCTTCGACGGCGTCCATGTAGATGCCGCCGTTCCACTCCTCGAAGTGGTTGCCGACGAAGAAGGGCGCGCGATTCGTCTCGTACGCGCGCGTGAAGCCGGCGAGGTACGCCTCGGTCGCCTGCCTGCGCCAGCCCGGGTAGCGCGAGGGCATGCCCTTCGTGGAGTTCTTCGACTGGTTGGCCAGCATGTTGTAGTCCATGGAGAGGACTTCGAAGGAGTGCCCGGGGAAGGGCACGCCCTGGAGCGGGAGGTCCCAGATCCCCCGGCGCTTGTCGGGCCAGGTCTGGCGGCCGCCGGGCGAGCTGGCGTCGTAGCGCCAGCCGAGCCGCGCGGCGGTGGGCAGCAGGTTGTCCTGGCCGAGGAGGCAGGGGGTGCGGCCGCCGACGAGCTCCTTGGAGTAGTCGAAGGGCAGCGGGTCGAGCTCGGTCCAGCCGCTGTTGGTCTTCCACTCGGTGACGAACTTCACGGCCTGGTCGATCTCGCTCTGCCACTGGGCCGGGGTCCAGTTGCCGACGGAGCCGGAGCCGCCGCAGAAGTGCCCGTTGAAGTGGGTGCCGATCTCGTGCCCGTCGAGCCAGGCCTGCCGGACGTACTTCAGGGTGTCCTTGATGTGGTCGTCGCTGAGGTAGCCGATGTCGGAGGCGCCGACGCGGTTGTTCGGCGGGCGGTAGAGGTTCTTCTTCGCCTCGGGGAGGAGGTAGATCCCGGAGAGGAAGAAGGTCATCGCCGCGTCGTGGTTCCTGGCCAGTTCGAGGAAGCGGGGGAAGAGCCCATTGCCGACCTCGCCGGCGCCGTCCCAGGAGAAGACCACGAACTGGGGCGGGGTCTGGCCGGGTTCGAGGGGGACGGGGGCGTCGGGCTGGCGGGGCTGCTTGCCGGTGTCGGCGGTGGAGCCGTCGCCGATGAGCCGTACGGGCTCCCCGGTCGGGGTGGCGGTGCCCGGACCGCCCGTGGCGTCACCGCCCTTGCCGGGCTTCTCGGGTCCGGGACGACCCGTTTTGTCCTGGTTCGAGGTGCCGCACGCGGCGAGGCCCATCGCCGCCGCCGCCCCGACGCCCGCCCCGAGGAGCCCCCTTCGAGTGATCCCGCTGATCTCGCGCATGCCGTCCCCATTCGCGCTGACGTATGAACTGAATGTCATCCAAACCGACAAACAGTGAGATGCGGGGAGGAACACGGGGGTTCCCGTTAAATAGAACAAAAATTTAAGGGCGTTCGGATGACATGAACATCATCCGAACGCCCTGGAGCGCGATCCGTCAAGGCGGGGGCCGCGAGGGAGACCGCGCGGGAGGCCCGCGAGGGGGACCGGGCGGGAGGCCCGCGAGGGAGACCGGGCGGGAGGCCCGCGAAAGGGCCTACGCCCCGAAGGCCTTGGACTTCCCCTTGGCCGGCTTCGCACCCGCGAGCAGGTGCGCCGGGACCAGGTCCCGGGCCGGCTCGCTGTACCCCACCGAGACGATCTTGTCGCCCCGGTACGTGAACGAGGTCAGCGACGCCAGCGTGCACTGCCGCCGCCGCGGGTCGTGCCACAGCCGCCGCTTCTCCACGAAGCTGCGGACGATCCAGATCGGCAGCTGGTGGCTGACGCAGACCGCCTCGTGTCCCCGGGCCGCCTCCTTCGCCGCGTCGAGCGCGCCCATCATCCGCACGACCTGCTCGACGTACGGCTCGCCCCAGGACGGCTGGAACGGGTTGGTCAGGTGCTTCCAGTTCGCCGGCTTGCGCAGCGCCCCGTCGCCGACGCCGAAGGTCTTGCCCTCGAAGACGTTCGCCGCCTCGATGAGACGCGGGTCACTCGCCAGGTCCAGGCCGTGCGACTTGGCGATCGGCTCCGCCGTCTCCTGCGCCCGCTCCAGCGGGGAGGCGACGACGTACGTGACGTCCCGGTCGGCCAGGTGCTCCGCGACCCGGTCCGCCATCCGCCGGCCGAGGTCGGAGAGGTGGTAGCCGGCGCGGCGCCCGTAGAGGACGCCGTCCGGGTTGTGCACCTCGCCGTGGCGCATCAGGTGGACGACGGTGATGTCGTCGTCGCCCACGGGCTTCTCGGCGTTCACGGCGGCGTTCACGTCCTCCACGGCGTCCGCGTCGCCCGCGGCGTCCACGCTGTTCACGGCGTCCACGCTGTTCACGTCGCTCATGCCGTCGCCTCCGCGGCGGCGCGGGCGGCGGCCGGCAGGGCGGCGGCGATCCGCTCGACCGCCCGCCCGTCGTGCGCGGTCGACACGAACCAGGACTCGAACGCGGACGGCGGCAGGTACACCCCGTCGGCCAGCATCGAGTGGAAGAAGGCGTTGAAGCGGAAGGCCTCCTGCTTCTTCGCGTCGTCGTAGTTCCGCACCTCGTCGGCGGTGAAGAACACCGAGAACATGTTGGAGGCGGTCTGCAGCCGGTGCGCCACGCCCTCCTTGGCCAGGGCGTCCGTGACCAGGCCCCGGATCTCCGCCGAGACCGCGTCCACCTTCGCGTACGCCGCGTCGTCGAGCAGCCGCAGCTGCGCGAGCCCGGCGGCGGTCGCGACCGGGTTCCCGGAGAGCGTGCCCGCCTGGTAGACCGGGCCCGCCGGGGCCAGGTGCCCCATCACGTCGGCGCGACCGCCGAACGCGGCGGCCGGGAAGCCGCCGCCCATGACCTTGCCGAAGGTCAGCAGGTCGGGCTTCACGCCGTCGACGCCGTACCAGCCGGCCTTCGAGGTGCGGAAACCGGTCATCACCTCGTCCGAGACGTACAGCGCGCCGTTCTCCCGGCACAGGTCCGCCAGGCCCTGGTTGAAGCCCTCGGCCGGCGGGACGACGCCCATGTTGCCCGGCGAGGCCTCGGTGATCACGCAGGCGATCTCGCCCGGGTGCGCGGCGAACGCGGACCGCACCGCCTCCAGGTCGTTGTACGGCAGCACGATCGTGTCACCGGCCTGCGCGCCGGTCACGCCGGGCGTGTCCGGCAGCGCGAAGGTGGCGAGACCGGACCCGGCCGAGGCGAGCAGCGCGTCCACGTGGCCGTGGTAGCAGCCGGCGAACTTGACGACCTTCGCGCGTCCGGTGAACCCGCGGGCGAGCCGGATCGCGGACATCGTCGCCTCGGTGCCCGAGGAGACCAGGCGCACCTGCTCGACCGGCTCCACGCGCGCGACGATCTCCTCCGCGAGCGCCACCTCGCCCTCGCCCGGGGTGCCGAACGAGGTGCCGCGCGCCACCGCGGCCTGCACGGCGGCGGTGACCTCCGGGTGCGCGTGGCCGAGGATCATCGGTCCCCACGAGCAGACCAGGTCGACGTACTCGCGTCCGTCCGCGTCGGTGAGGTACGGACCGGAACCGGACACCATGAACCGGGGCGTTCCGCCCACGGCCCGGAAGGCACGCACCGGTGAATTCACGCCGCCGGGCGTCACGAGGGAAGCGCGGTCGAAAAGCGTCTGTGAGACTGGGGCTTCGTATGAATACGGCACTGTGATCCTGACCTGCGAGAACGACGTGGGTGACGACATCGGGGACGGAGGGACGGCGTGGGCCTCCTGTGCGTTACGCCGGGGCGTAGACCCTCCGCGTCTGCGAAACTGGGGCGTCATAGGGATGGCTCACGGAATCCATGGTGTCAGAGGCCACGGCGTTCTCGCGGACGGGTGTTTCACCGTACGGGCGCGGGGGAGGTCACTGTCACGATGATCGGGTTGCGCGGCGGGGTCGTGTTGCCGAGAAAAAGCAGTCGGGTGGAGATATGCATCGCGGTGGCGGACCGGGCGAGGGGACGGACGACCTGGGTCCGGAGTCTGCCCGGCGGGGAAGGCACCGGCGCCGGCGGACCGAAGACCCGATCCCGGACGCTCCGGGAAAGCACGGGGCCCCGAGGAAGCAGGAGGCCCCGGGCGCTCGGGACGAGCGGGACGCCGTGGGCGGGAGGGGCCGGTTGGGGGTGACGTACAAGTACTTCGGCGCGCCCGACGGCGCCACGGCGGCCCGCGTGCCGATCTCGATGCGTCCCGAGGAGCTCGGCGGCGACGAGCTCGGCATGGGCGGCATGTTCACCAAGATCAAGCCGGAGACCATAGCGGCCATGGTCCTCACCGGCATCCAGGGCATGCCCCTGCACAAGGTGCCCCCGCTGGAACTGGTGGTCCTGCACCCCGACTACGCGGTGGTGAAACTGCCGATGACCGTCGTCGACCCGCTGCGCGGGATCGGCGAGGAGTCGGTCGGCGCCGCCGCCTTCATCTGGTCCACGGTCCCGGACCGCGGCGGCCCGCGCGACGCCTTCGACGTCTACCAGCTGCTCCACGAGTGGCAGGACTTCTCGGTCCGCCTGCACGAGGCGGGGCACCAGCCGTACTGCCTGGTGTGGCCGTAGGGGAACCCCGACAGGGCGGTCCGCGGGGCGCGGGGCGCCCCGGTGGGGCGTGCCCGCTTCCGGCGTACGGCCTACGAGCAGGCGTTTCACCGCACTTCCAGACCTCATAAGTGCTGAAATTAGGACGAATGGTATGGAATGCGCGGACGTCGCGCTCCGGAGGAGTGCCGTGCGCCCTGCCGAAGCCGTACGCCCCCGGGAAGCCCCGTACGAGGAAGGACGACGCGTGAGCGGAGTACGAGCGGCCGGTCGGCCCATGCAGATCGGCGAGGTCGCCGCACGGACCGAACTGCCCCTGCGCACCATCCGGCAGTACGAGGACAGCGGCCTGGTCGTCCCGTCGGCCGCCTCCCCCGGCGGTTTCCCGCTCTACACCGACGAGGACGTGTCCCGGCTCATGGTGGTCCGCCGGATGAAGCCGCTCGGCTTCACCCTGGACGAGACCCGCGAACTCCTCACGGCCGTGGACCGGCTGGCCGACGACCGCCCGGGCACGGACACGGAGCTCGACCCGGGCGAGCGGGCCGCGCTCGTGTCCCGCGTCCGCCGCTACGAGCAGGCCGCCGCCGAGCGCGTCGCCGAACTGCGGGCGCAGCTCACCCGCGCGGAGGAGTTCGCCGCCTCCCTCCGCGCCCGCCTCACGGCGACCCCGGCCTGAGCCCGGCCCTCCCCGTCAGGGCGCCAGCGCCTCCGCGAGATCGCGGAAGAAGCGGGCGTACGCGGCGGGGCTGGGCGGGGTCTCCGGGCTCCAGGGGGCGAGCCGGACCCCGCCCGGGAGGGCGTACGGGGGCGTGGCGTGCTCCCGGTTGTCGAAGAGGACCAGGTCGGGGCGGAGCGCCGCGGCCCGGACCCAGTCGGCGGTGAGCCAATTGGCGCCCGGCCCGGGGCCCGGGTCGAGCAGCCGGACGCCGAGCCCGGCGAGCCACGCCAGCTCGGGCCAGGCGTGCGGGCGGGCCAGGTGCACCTGCTCGGGCCCGGCCCCGGAGAGCGCGAGGACCCCGAGCCCGCTCCGGGCCGCCGCCTCCCGCAGCGCGGCCTCGGCGGCCTCGAACTCCGCGAGGGCGGCGCCCTGACCGGGCCCGGTCCCCGGACTCACGGTCACGGGGGTCACGATCTCGGGCCCGACGGCGTCCGAACCGACGACCACGGGGACGGGAACGGGGGCCGCCGGGTCCGCCACCCCCGGGTCCGTGGCCTCCGGACCGACACCCTCCCGGCCGTCGATCCTCAGGCCGGCCGCCAGCGCCGCGAACCGGTCGAGGATGGCCGGAAGGTCGAGCTCGTTGCCGACCGAGAGGGCCACGAGCGGCACCCCGAGCCGCTCGACCAGCGCCGCGTCCAGCGCGTACGGAGTCTTCCCGTCGTACGTCACGTCCACCACGACGTCCGGCCGCAGCTCCCGCAGCACCGCCTCGTCCAGGGCCCGCCCCGGCCCGAGGTACGGCACCCCGACCGCCTCCAGGACCCCCGCCTTCGCCGGGTCGTACGCGTCGCCGTCGTGCCCGGAGCCGTACACCGCGACCGGTATCACCCCCAGGTCGTACAGGGCGGCCCCGGCCCGTACGTACGCGACCACCCGCCTCGGCACCCGGGCCGCACCCAGCTGCGCGCCCCTGTCGTCCGTGAATCCCCATGCCTGTGCTCCGGACATGCGGCTGCTCCCTCCCCGGCCGGAATCTCCCTGTTCCGCCACCTTGGAACGGTCGTCCGGTCCGCACAAGAGGGCGTGCGCCCCCGCGCCCGCCCTCCCGGCCGGGCGCCCCGCCCCGGCTCCCCCTGCCGAAAGGCCCTCGGAAGGTGTTGACTGAAAGCGTCGGGAGGAACCAGAAGAACGAGAGCAACCAGAGGAATCCGCAGGAACCGCCCCGCCGTCGTACGGGCGTGCCACCGCCCGCGGGAGCCGCACGCGTACGGACGGCCCTCACGCCTTGGAGTGCGCCATGCCCCTGCCCGGCCGGTTCTCCGACCCCCGTGCGCTCACGCTCGCCGGCCTGCTCGCCGTCTCGACGGCGACGTGCCTCGCCCTGGGCCTGCGGGCCCGCGCCCGCCGCGACCGGGAGGGCGTCCCGCTGGAGCGCGTCTGGCACCCGCAGGAGTCGGTCCCGCTGACCCCCGCCGAGGAGCACGCCTTCGGCCAGGTCGCCTCCCGCCTCTCCCCCGGCCCGGTGCACCGCCCGCGCTGATCCGCCGGACGCGGCCCACCGGGCGCGCGGCCTACCGGGCGCGCGGGTCGCGCCCCGTCACGGCGAGCAGCCGCTCGAAGGCGGTGGCGTCCCCGGGCACCTCGACGGCGTCCCCGAAGACGCCCATCCGCCGGGCCGTCGGAGCCATCCGCTCCACCTCCCCGGCGAGGCCCGCGACCACGGCCGGGTCCGGTTCGAAGGCCCGCCCGGTGGCACGGGCCAGGTCCCAGGCGTGCACGGTCAGGTCGAGCAGCACCATGGAGCCGACCGTCCGCGCGGGCAGGTCCATCGCCCCCGTCGTGCCCTCCTCGGCACCGGGCGCCGACCACGCCTCGACCAGCTTCCCGGCCTCCGCCGCGAACGACTCGCGCCAGCCGTCCTCGGCGACCCGGTCCGGGGTCTCGGAGAAGTCGGGCGTCCCCTTGGCGGCCAGGACCTGGAAGTTCACGACGACGGAGAAGAGATGGTCGATCAGCGCGCGCACGTCGTACTCGGCACAGGGCGTGGGCGCGCCGAGCGACGCGTCGGCGATGCCGCCGACCACGGGAACGGCGTCGTCGGCGGCGGTACGGAGCAGGTCACCGATGCGGAGCTGGGCCTCGTTCGTCATGCTCCCGACGCTACGGAGACCCACCCGGCCCCGTCTTGAAGAAACACGACAGCCGCAGAAGGAAGAAGGCGCCCAGGGCCTGCCCGGCGGATCGGGGCCGGACAGGCCCTAGCATGCGGGACATGCCCGACTCCGCTCCCCGCCGGGACACCCGGGGCATCGTCGACCCCGCGGGACTGCTCTCCCGCGTCCGCTTCCGCCGCCACCTCCCGGCCCCGGCGCTGCGCCCCTACCTGGAGCACTACTGGCTGATCGACTGGGAGCTCCCGGAGCCGTACGCGAGCCACGTCGTCCCGCACCCCTCGGTGAACGTCGTCTTCCAGCGGTACGGCCCCCCGGTCACGGGAGACGCGTCGGCCGAGGTCGCCGGGATCGGGCTCGGCCTGTTCACCCACGAGCTGACCGGGACGGGCCGGGTCTGCGGGATCCAGTTCCGCCCCGGCGGCTTCCGGCCCTTCGCGCCCGCGTGGCCGGTGTCGGCGTGGACGGGCCGCCGCGTCCCCCTGACCGACGTCTTCCCCGACGCCACGGGCTCCCCCGCCGCCGTCCTCACCCCCGACGAGGACCACGCGCGCGTGGCGGCGCTCGACGCCTTCCTCCTCGCCCGCGGCCCCGCCCCCGACCCGGCCGCCGACCACGCCATGGAGCTGGTGGAACTGGCCCGTTCGGACCGCACGATCCGCAGGGCCGCCCAACTCGCCGCCGCCTCCGGCCTGTCGGCCCGCTCCCTCCAGCGCCTCTTCGCCGACCGCGTCGGAGTCGGCCCGAAGTGGGTGATCCTGCGCTACCGGATCCACGAGGCCCTGGAACGCGCCGGGGCCGCCGACACGACCGGCACCCCGGACTGGGCCGCCCTCGCCGCCGAACTCGGCTACAGCGACCAGGCCCACCTCGTACGGGACTTCACGACGACGATCGGGGTGCCGCCGACGGCGTACGCCCGGGGCCCGTCAGCGCCGTGACCTACGGTACGCGGATGGACAACACCACCCCGCCCGTACGCCTGGAACCCTGGTCCGAGGAGGACGCCGGACTGCTGCGCGCCCTGAACGCCCCGGAACTCACCGCACACCTCGGCGGCCCGGAGACCGAGGAACAGCTCGTACGGCGCCACCGGCGGTACGTGGACATGAGCGCCGCCGACCCCGGCGCCGGCAGGATGTACCGGATCGTCCTGCTCCCCGAGGAGACCCCGGTGGGCAGCATCGGCTTCTGGGCGCAGACCTGGGACGGCGAGCCGGTGTACGAGACCGGCTGGGCCGTCCTGCCGGGCTTCCAGGGCCGGGGCGTGGCGACGGCCGCCACGCGCGCGGTGATCGCGGAGGCCCGGGCGGCGGGCCGCCGCCGCCATCTGCACGCGTTCCCGTCCTCGGACAACACCGCCTCGAACGCGGTGTGCCGCAAGGCGGGCTTCGAGCCGCGCGGCGAACGGGACTTCGAGTACCCGCCGGGCCGCCCGATGCGCTGCAACGACTGGCGGCTCGACCTGGGCCCGTCGGCTCAGGAGGCCTGATCCGGCCCGGCGGCTCAGGAGGCCCGATCCGGCCCGGCGAGCGGCCGGACGAAGTGGAACGCCACGATGTCGAAGCCCTCCCGCAGGTAGAAGCGGTGGGCCCCGGTGCGCTGGGTGCCGGAGTCCAGGTCCAGCTCGTGGCAGCCCGCCGCGCGGGCGTGCCCCTCCAGGTGGGCGATCAGCGCGTGCCCGACACCGGCCGAACGGTCCGCCGCCGCCGTCACCAGATCGTCCACGTACAGCTTGCGCAGGGAGACGGTGTCGACGACGATCCGCCAGCCGGCCGCGCCGACGCAGCGCCCGCCGGCCGCGTAGGCGGCGCTGAACCGCAGCCCCTGGCCGTATCCGCCCTCGTACACCTCGCGGAACAGCTCCGGGGTGAGGTGGGTGCGGAGCTCGGAGAGGACCGGCAGGAGGTCGGCCTCCAGGCGGGGGTCGCCCGGTTCGAGATCGATGATCTTCACGCGGGGACGGTACCGCAGCCCCTCCGGGGCGAACCGGCCCCGCCCCCCCCGCTCTCCCCGGACGCCCCCGCCCCCACCGAAACGCCTGGCGACCCGCCCGCCCCCGATGCGATCCTGACCCCGTGAACGGACCGGAGATCCAGATCAGTTTCGCCCCCGGCCTGCGGCTCTTCGTCTCGGCGGAGCGGCGCGGCGGCCCCACCCCCGTGACCACCGACGGCGCGTCCTCGCTCGGCCACGTCGTGGAATCGCTGGGCGTGCCCCTTACCGAGGCCGGACGGCTCCTGGTCGACGGACGGCCCGTCGAAGCCTCGTACGTCCCGAGCGCGGGCGAGACGGTCGAGGTCGAGGACGTCACCCGCCCCCAGCGGGTCCCCGGCGCGCCCCTCCGCTTCCTCCTCGACGTGCACCTCGGCACCCTCGCCCGCCGCCTGCGCCTGCTCGGCGTGGACGCCGCCTACGAGAGCGAGGACATCGGCGACCCCGCCCTGGCCGCGCTCTCCGCGCGGGAGCGGCGCGTCATGCTCTCCCGCGACCGCGGCCTGCTGCGCCGCCGCGAACTGTGGGCGGGCGCCTACGTCTACAGCGACCGCCCGGACGAGCAGCTCCGCGACGTCCTCGAACGGTTCGCGCCGCCGCTCGCCCCCTGGACCCGCTGCACGGCCTGCAACGGCGAACTGAGCGGCGCCGACAAGGACGCGGTGCGCGAACGGCTGGAGCAGGGCACGGAGAAGACGTACGACGTGTTCGCCCAGTGCGTCGCGTGCGAACGCGTCTACTGGCGCGGCGCCCACCACGCGCGCCTGGAGGCGATCGTCACGGACGCGGTGAGGGAGTTCGGCGGAGCGACGACCCGCTAGGGACCGGACCGGAAGACGGACGGGTCACCGGCGGCGGTCGTTCACCGGCCCCGGACCGACCGCCCCGCCCCCGCGCCGGCCGCCCCGCCTATCCTGACCGGGCGATCACCACCGTCGATCACCTGCGCGAGGAGCACGCCATGACCGCCCCCGGTACCCCCATCGCCGTCGTCACCGGCGCGAGCAGCGGAATCGGCGCCGCCACGGCCCGGCAGCTGGCCGCCGCCGGTTACCGCGTGGTCCTCACCGCCCGCCGCAAGGACCGCATCGAGGCCCTCGCCGCCGAGATCAACGACGCCGGCCACCAGGCCACCGCCTACGCCCTCGACGTCACCGACCGCGCCGCCGTCGACGAGTTCGCCACCGCCTTCCGGACCCTCGCCGTCCTCGTCAACAACGCGGGCGGCGCCCTCGGCGCCGACCCCGTCGCCACCGGCAACCCCGACGACTGGCGCCGCATGTACGAGGTCAACGTCCTCGGCACCCTCCACATGACCCAGGCACTGCTCCCCGCCCTCACCGCGAGCGGCGACGGCACGGTCGTCGTCCTCTCCTCCACCGCCGGCCACGGCACGTACGAGGGCGGCGCCGGCTACGTCGCCGCCAAGAACGGCGCCCGCGTCCTCGCCGAAACCCTCCGCCTGGAGATCGTCGGCACCCCCGTCCGCGTCATCGAGATCGCCCCGGGCATGGTCAAGACCGACGAGTTCGCCACGACCCGCTTCCGCGGCGACACCGACAAGGCCGCCAAGGTCTACGCCGGCGTGCCCGACCCCCTCACCGCCGACGACGTCGCCGAGACCATCACCTGGGCCTGCACCCGCCCCCCGCACGTCAACATCGACCTCCTCGTCGTCCGCCCCCGCGCCCAGGCCTCCAACACCAAGGTCCACCGGGAGCTGTAGAACCGCGGAAGGGGCCGGTGCGCACGCACCGGCCCCTCTCCCGCCCCGTCGGAGCCGCAAGGCCCCGGAGGAACGAGTCAGCCCTTCACGCAGATGACCTGCTTCAGCTTCGCGACGACCTCCACCAGGTCCCGCTGCTGGTCGATCACCTGCTCGATCGGCTTGTACGCGCCCGGGATCTCGTCCACGACGCCGGAGTCCTTGCGGCACTCCACGCCCTGCGTCTGCTCCTCCAGGTCCCGGGTCGTGAAGCGCCGCTTCGCCGCGCTCCGGCTCATCTTCCGGCCCGCGCCGTGCGAGGCCGAATTGAAGGACGCCACGTTCCCGAGGCCCTTCACGATGTACGAGCCCGTGCCCATCGAGCCCGGGATGATCCCGAACTCCCCGGAGCCGGCCCGGATCGCGCCCTTCCGCGTGACCAGCAGGTCCATGCCCTCGTACTGCTCCTCCGCCACGTAGTTGTGGTGGCAGGAGATCACCGGGTCGAAGGTCACCCGGGCCTTGCGGAACTCGCGGCGGACGACCTCCTGGAAGAGCGCCATCATGATCGCGCGGTTGTACTTGGCGTACTCCTGCGCCCAGAAGAGGTCGTGCCGGTAGGCCGCCATCTGCGGGGTGTCCGCGACGAACACCGCCAGGTCGCGGTCGACCAGCCCCTGGTTGTGCGGCAGCTTCTGCGCCTCGCCGATGTGGTACTCGGCCAGCTCCTTGCCGATGTTCCGGGACCCGGAGTGCAGCATGAGCCACACCGAATCGGACATATCGACGCAAAGCTCCACAAACTGGTTGCCTTGGCCAAGGGTTCCCATCTGCTGCCCCGCCCGCTCCCGCCGGAACTTCACCGCGTCCGCGACCCCGTCGAACCGCGACCAGAAGTCGTCCCACCCCGCCGTCGGGAACTGGTACAGCCGCTTCGGGTCCACCGCCTCGCGGTGGAGGCCGCGGCCGACCGGGATGGCCTGTTCGATCCTGGAGCGGAGGCGGGAGAGGTCGCCCGGCAGGTCGCCGGCCGTCAGGGAGGTCTTGACCGCCGACATGCCGCAGCCGATGTCCACGCCGACCGCCGCCGGACACACCGCGCCCCGCATCGCGATCACCGAGCCGACCGTCGCGCCCTTGCCGTAGTGCACGTCCGGCATCACGGCCAAGCCCTCGATCCAGGGCAGCGTCGCCACGTTCCGCAGCTGCTGCATGGCGCCGTCCTCGACCGTGGAGGGGTCGGTCCACATCCGGATCGGTACGTTCGCCCCCGGTACCTCTACGTACGACATACTTCCTCGATTCCCCCGAAACGTCCGATAACGCAAAAACCGGAGCCAAAGCCCGTACAGGTGACAGGGGACCGGCATCAACGGCAGCGTGTGCGATAGACATTGTGTCCATCGGCCGGGTTCGCGCGGCAAACAGTTTTCGGGAAAGTCTTCGGGAGAAGGGAGCCTGGGACCGTGCAGCGAAAGAGGTACGCCCCCGGTCGCACCGGGGCCACGGCCCGTACCGGGGCCACGGCCCGCACCGGGTCCACGGCTCGTACCGCCCTCGGTCTCGCGCTCGGCCTCGGCCTCGGCGCCGGACTCGTCGGCTGCTCGTCCGGCACCCCCTCCGAGGACGTCACCGTCGACGCCAAGGCCGGCCTCGCCTCCCCCGTGGCGCCCCCCGGCCGCTACCGCACCCTCTTCGAGCCCTGCGGCGCCGTCCCGCAGGCCGTCCTCAAGGAGATGCTCCCGGGCGCCGCCGCCCTGCCCGACCCCGAGCGCGACCGGGCGTACCGGGGCACCGCCGCCGTCACGTACGACACCGACCGGCGCGTCGGCTGCTCGTGGCGGGCCGACACCCCGGAGGCCTCGCGCCGGCTCTCGCTCGACATCGAGCGGGTGGTCTCGTACGACACCGCCGTCAGCGACGACGCCCGGGCGCAGGAGGTGTACGTCCGCAAGCAGCTCGCGGCGGGCGTCCCGCTGCCGCCCACCGCGCCGCCCGGGACGACCGGCACGCCCACCGCCGGCCCCTCGCAGCCGGGGACCCCGGCGGCGCCCGGCGGCGCGGCCGCCGTGGACGCGCCCGCCGCCACCGCGCCCGCCACCACGGCCCCGGCCGCGCCCCCGCCCACCGGGCCCGCTTCCGGCGGGCCGACGACGTCCGGCGCTCCGTCCTCCACCGGGCTGGAGCCCCGCGTCCTGGAGGGGCTCGGCGACGTGGCGTACCTCGACGACGTCCTCGGCGGTTCCGGGGCGAGCAGTCGCAGGCGGTCCGTCAGCGTGGTGTTCCGCACATCCAACGTGATCGTGACCGTGTCCTACCGGGAGGAGGCCACGGGCCTCGCCGGGGCCCCGGACAGCCGGGAACTGCAGGAAGGGGCCCGGAAGGTGGCCCGGTTGCTCGCCGACCGGCTGGAGGAGTAGCCGTCCGGTGCCGCTCCGTGAGCGGGCGGCGACCACGTAACGTGTCGCCGTAGCCCGTGGCCGTACCGGTGGTCGCGGTCGCCGGACCGGGGTCAGGACCGGGCCCGGGTCCGGACCGTGCGACGACCGGACCGTACGACAAGCGACTGAAGGAACCATGCAGCGATCAGCTCCGCGACTCACCCGCATACTCGCCTGCGCAGCCGTCCCGGTGATGCTCGTCGTCGCCGGCTGCTCCTCCGACTCCGGTGACTCCGGGAAGTCGAAGGCGCAGGAGAAGGCGAGCGCGTCGGCGTCCGCGACCCCCTCGCCCGCACAGACGACGAAGACGGTCGAGGCGGCGAAGTTCGCGAAGCTGCCCCAGGTGTGCCGGTCGATCTCGGCGAAGACGACCGAGGCCCTGGTGCCGAAGGCGAAGACCAAGAACGGGACGCCGGGCGTCTCCAGCGATCTGGGCAGCCGTGGCGGCTGCTCGTGGAACGGTCTGGACGACAAGGGCGTGAAGGGTTCGCAGTACCGCTGGCTGGACGTGTCGTTCTACCGGTACGAGTCGGACGTCACGCTCGGCAGCGGTCAGGACCGGGCGCGGGAGAACCTCGCGAAGGAGGTCGCCAAGGTCGAGGGGACGGCCGGGGCGAAGAACCTCCGGACAACGGCGGCCACGGGCATCGGCGACGAGGCGAAGACCGTGACGTACCAGGAGAGCAAGACGGGCGTGAACTTCGTGTACACGTCGATCGTGGCGCGTACGGGCAATGTGCTGGTCCTGTTGTCGTACAACGGCGCGGGTTACTCGGGTGCGCCGACGCCGACGGAGAAGACGATCACGGACGGCGCGGTCGCGGCGGCCAAGGAGGCCGTGGCGTCGGTCGCGGCGGCCAACAAGTAGGCGCAAAACGGTCCATTCGTACGGAGCCCGCCCCTCCCCCGGGGCGGGCTTCGTTCACATGTGCCACTCTGTGCGCGCGAGATGTCGAACGACGGGAGGGGTCGCGGGTGGCCGCGATGCAGCTGACACGCACACACCGGGTACTCATCGGCCTCGTCATCGCCGGTGCGCTGATCATCGCGGGGATCGGTTTCGCGGGTTCGTACGCCGCCGTGCGCGAGCTCGCCGTGCACAAGGGTTTCGGCACCTTCTCGTACTTCTTCCCGATCGGCATCGACGCGGGCATCTGTGTGCTGCTCGCGCTCGACCTGCTGCTGACGTGGCTGCGGATCCCGTTCCCGCTGCTGCGGCAGACGGCGTGGGTGCTCACGGCGGCGACGATCGCGTTCAACGGCGCGGCGGCCTGGCCGGACCCGCTGGGCGTGGGCATGCACGCGGTGATCCCGGTGCTGTTCGTGGTCGCGGTGGAGGCCGCGCGGCACGCCGTGGGCCGGATCGCGGACATCACGGCCGACAAGCACATGGAGGGCGTGCGGCTGACCCGGTGGCTGCTGTCGCCGATACCGACGTTCCGGCTGTGGCGGCGGATGAAGCTGTGGGAGCTGCGTTCGTACGAGCAGGTCATCAAGCTGGAGCAGGAGCGGATGATCTACCAGGCCCGGCTGCAGGCGCGGTTCGGGCGGAACTGGCGGCGGAAGGCGCCGGTGGAAGCGCTGATGCCGCTGCGTCTGGCGCGGTACGGGGTGCCGCTGGCGGAGACGGCGGCGGCGGGTCTGGCGGCGGCGGGGATCGAGCCGGCGGTGCTGCCTCCGCAGCAGGGCCAGGTGCAGGGCCAGGGCCAGGGCCAGGCGCAGGTTCAGGGACCGGGGCAGGCGTACGGGCAGCTCCCGGCGGCTCCGGCAGTGCCGGCGGATCCGGCAGTACCGGCGGATCCGGCGTCCCCCGAGGCCCCGGCGCCCCAGCAGTCCGAGCTGCCGCAGCAGTTCCAGCATCCGCAGCGGCTTCCGCAGCAGGCCGGGCTTCCGCGGCCGGACGTTCCGGTCGTGCTGCCGGTGAACCACGAGAGCCCGTGGTTCGACACGCCGGAGGTCTCTCCGAAGGCGTACACGGGTACGTACAACCTCCAGGGCGTCGAAGGGCCGGAGCCGGTGTTCGGTCCGGTTCCGCAGGGGGCCGAGGGGTCCGCCGAGCACCCGGAGGGCGTCGGGGAGGGCGTCGAGGAGTACGCCGCCGACGGCTACGCCGGTGAGTTCGCCGGTGAGTTCGCCGGTGAGTTCGCCGGTGAGCAGGACCCGCGGGGCGGCCGGCTCCACAAGGTCGTCCACGACCTGATGTGGGAGTACGCCCACGAGCACGACGCCGTCATGGACGCGGCGGAGGCCGCGCACCGGGTGGCCGAGGAGCACGGCGGTCAGGAGTACTACGACCCCGAGCACGCCCAGCAGTTGATCTTCGAGGTGCGGGCGGGCGTCCAGGAGGCGTTCGCCGCGCGCCACACCACCTGATCCGTACGGCGCAGGACGTACGGCGGTACGGGAAGGGGGCCGCCGCCCGGAGGTTTCCGGGCGGCGGCCCCCTTCGCGTGTGGTTTCCCGTGCGCGTCAGGCGCCGAGGAGCTTCCTCACCCGCTCCGCGCCGACGGCGAGGAGGAGGGTGGGGAGGCGCGGGCCGGTCTCGCGGCTCACGAGGAGCTTGTAGAGCAGGGCGAAGAAGGCGCGCTGGGCGAGCTTGAGTTCGGGGGTCGGCTTGGCCTCGGGGTCGAGTCCGGCCATGACCTTCGGGACGCCGTAGACGAGGGTGGTGAGCCCGTCGAGCGACCAGTGGGTGTCGAGGCCGTCCAGGAGGAGGCGCAGGGACTCGCGGCCCTCGTCGTCCAGGGAGCCGAGGAGTTCGGTGTCGGGCTCGTCGCGGACGATGGTGCGCTGGTCGGCCGGGACCTGGTTGGTGATCCAGTTCTCGGCGCGGTCGAGGCGCGGCCGGACCTCGTCGAGGGAGGTGACGGGGTTGTCGGGGTCGAGTTCGGTCAGGATCCGCAGGGTCTGCTCGTCGTGGCCGGCGGTGATGTCCATGACCGAGGCCAGGGTCCGGTACGGGAGCGGGCGCGGGGTGCGGGGGAGTTCGCCGGCGGCGGTGCGGGCGGCGCGGGAGTGGGCGGCGGCGTCGGCGGGCAGGACGGTGCCGTCGGCGACCTTGGCCTCCAGCTTGTCCCACTCGTCGTAGAGGCGCTGGATCTCCTGGTCGAAGGCGATCTTGAAGGACTGGTTGGGCTTGCGGCGGGCGTAGAGCCAGCGCAGCAGGGGCGCTTCCATGATCTTCAGGGCGTCGGCGGGGGTGGGGACGCCGCCTCGGGAGGAGGACATCTTGGCCATGCCGCTGATGCCGACGAAGGCGTACATGGGGCCGATGGGCTGGACGCCGTCGAAGACCTCGCGGACGATCTGGCCGCCGACGACGAAGGAGGAGCCGGGCGAGGAGTGGTCGACGCCGGAGGGCTCGAAGACGACGCCCTCGTAGGCCCAGCGCATGGGCCAGTCGACCTTCCAGACGAGCTTGCCGCGGTTGAACTCGCTGAGCTTCACGGTCTCGGCGAAGCCGCAGGCGGTGCAGGTGTAGGCGAGTTCGGTGGTGTCGTCGTCGTAGGAGGTGACGGTGGTGAGGTCCTTCTCGCACCGCCCGCAGTAGGGCTTGTACGGGAAGTAGCCGGCGCCGCCGCCGGAGCCGTCGTCCTCGGCGGCCGCGCCGGAGCCCTCCTCGGCCTCCAGCTCGGCCGCGTCGACGGGCTTCTGGGACTGCTTCTTCGGCGCCTTCTTCGTCCGGTACTGGTCGAGGATGGCGTCGATGTCGGCGCGGTGGCGCATGGCGTGCAGGATCTGCTCGCGGTAGGCGCCGGCGGTGTACTGCTCGGTCTGGCTGATCGGGTCGTACTCGACGCCGAGCTCGGCCAGGGACTCGACCATGGCGGCCTTGAAGTGCTCGGCCCAGTTGGGGTGGGGCGAGCCGGCGGGGGCCGGGACGGAGGTCAGCGGCTTGCCGATGTGCTCGGCCCAGGTCTCGTCGACGCCCTCGACGCCGCCCGGAACCTTCCGGTAGCGGTCGTAGTCGTCCCAGGAGATGAGGTGCCGGACGGTGTGGCCGCGGCGGCGGATCTCGTCGGCGACCAGGTGCGGGGTCATGACCTCGCGGAGGTTGCCGAGGTGGATCGGGCCGGAGGGGGAGAGTCCGGAGGCGACGACGACCGGTTTGCCAGGCGCACGTCGCTCCGACTCGGCGATGACCTCGTCCGCGAAACGGGAGACCCAGTCGGTCTCGGTGCTGCTCTGAGCCACGGTCGGTACGTCCTTCTTTCCGTAAATCCCTCGGTGCCCTGCGTCGGGCCTCACGCCTGTCATTGTCCCAGACGGAACGACGGACCCGGAGGTTGTCCACAGGCCGGGGTCGTCCACAGGCCGGGGTCGTCCGGGGGTCCGGTCGTGTCCCGGTCGTCCACAGGCAGGGAAAACACGTTGCTCTCCCATGGGACACTTGACAAGCGAAATAGACCACCGGACACCTCTCGACGGAAACGGAAGCTCATGGCCTCGGTCCCTTCCCTCGCTTCGACCGTGCAGCAGCGCCTCGCGGACGGACTCTCGGCTGCCCTGCCGGAGGCCGCGTCCGCCGACCCGCTGCTGCGACGTAGCGACCGGGCCGACTTCCAGGCGAACGGCATCCTGGCGCTCGCCAAGCGGCTGAAGGCCAATCCGCGCGAGCTGGCGACGAAGGTCGTCGAGGCGATTCCGGCGAACGACGTCCTGGCGGAGGTCGAGGTCTCGGGTCCCGGCTTCCTGAACGTCACGGTCACCGACCGGGCGATCGTGGAGACCTTGGTGGCCCGTGCCGCCGACGCGCGGCTCGGCGTGCCGTTCAGCGAGTCGGCGGGCACGACGGTGATCGACTACGCGCAGCCGAACGTGGCGAAGGAGATGCACGTCGGCCACCTGCGGTCCGCGGTGATCGGCGCGGCGATGGTCGAGATCCTGGAGTTCACCGGCGAGACGGTGGTCCGGCGGCACCACATCGGCGACTGGGGCACCCAGTTCGGCATGCTCATCCAGTACCTGATCGAGCACCCGCACGAGCTGGACCACTCCTCGGAGTCCGAGGTGTCCGGCGAAGAGGCCATGTCGAACCTGAACAGGCTCTACAAGGCGTCGCGCACCCTGTTCGACTCGGACGAGGGGTTCAAGACGCGGGCCCGCGCGCGGGTGGTGGACCTCCAGGCCGGTGACGAGGAGACCCTGGCGTTCTGGCAGCGGTTCGTGGACGAGTCGAAGATCTACTTCTACTCGGTCTTCGACAAGCTGGACATGGACATCCGGGACACCGACGTGGTTGGCGAGTCGGGTTACAACGACATGCTGGCGGAGACCTGCCGGATCCTGGAGGAGAAGGGCGTCGCGGTCCGCTCCGAGGGCGCGCTGTGCGTCTTCTTCGACGACGTGAAGGGCCCGGACGGCAATCCGGTGCCGCTGATCGTGCAGAAGTCGGACGGCGGTTTCGGGTACGCGGCGACGGACCTGTCGGCGATCCGGGACCGGGTGGGGAACCTGCGGGCGACGTCCCTGCTGTACGTGGTGGACGCGCGGCAGTCGCTGCACTTCAAGATGGTGTTCGAGACGGCCCGCCGGGCGGGCTGGCTGAACGACGAGGTGAAGGCGCACCAGCTGGCGTTCGGCACGGTCCTGGGCAAGGACGGCAAGCCGTTCAAGACCCGTGAGGGCGAGACGGTCCGGCTGGTGGACCTGCTGGACGAGGCCGTGGACCGGGCGACGGAGGTCGTCCGCGAGAAGGAGGACGCCTACCGGGAGAGGACCGGGCAGTCCCTCCTGACCGAGGCGGAGATCGTCGAGAACGGGCAGTACGTGGGCATCGGCGCGGTGAAGTACGCCGACCTGTCGACGTCGGCCGCGCGGGACTACAAGTTCGACCTGGACCAGATGGTGTCGCTGAACGGCGACACGTCGGTGTACATCCAGTACGCGTACGCGCGGGTCAGGTCGATCTTCGGCAAGGCGGGCGACCGCACCCCGGTCGCCCACCCGGAGCTGGAGCTGGCCCCGGCGGAGCGCGCGCTCGGCCTGCACCTGGACGGGTTCGGGGAGACGGTGGCGGAGGCGGCCGCGGAGTACGCGCCGCACAAGCTGACCGCGTACCTGTACCAGCTCGCCTCGCTGTACACGACGTTCTACGACCAGTGCCCGGTGCTCAAGCCGGAGCCGGCGCGGGAGGTCGCGGAGAACCGGCTGTTCCTCTGCGACCTGACGGCCCGCACGCTCCACCGGGGCATGGCGCTCCTGGGCATCCGGACGCCCGAGCGGCTCTGATCCCCGGGGGCTTCCGGGCCCTCCCGCGCACCGACGGGCACCTCTCGCACAGGCGGGGGGTGCCCGTTCCGCGTCCGGTCCCGGTTCAGTCCCACTCGTTCGGGCGCCATTCGCCCGGGTCGACCCACCAGATGTACGAGGGGCGCCCGGCGGTCGCGCTGGTGCGGAAGGGACGGCCCCCGTCGTCGACCCGGATCGTGCCCTTGCGGTCGCCGCTGCTCCATTCGACCTCCAGGTACCAGCTGACGTCGTGGGCCTTCGTGGTCACGTCGAAGCGGAGCACCTGGGGGTCGTCGGAGGCGACCTTGTAGGGGAAGTCCTCGGCGGGGACGACGATGTCGCCGTTCTGCCCGGCGACCGGGCGGACGCCGGGCTGGGGCCGGTCGAGGTCCACGGCGAACGTCTGCGGGGTGACGCCGCTGCCGCAGCCCTCGCCCATCGAGAAAGCCGACCAGGGCAGGGCGGCGGAGCGGCCCACCACCCGGACGTTGACCCTGTTGATCACCACGGAGTCGGCCGTGCGGCCCGTGGCGGTGAGTTCGAGGCGCATCCCGCCGCCGTCCACCGCGCCGAACGACCGCGCCCAGCTCCGGTGGTCCTGGGGAGGGGGCGGCGGGGGCACGGTGCCGGGGTCGCGGTCGAGCAGGTAGTACTGGCCGCAGGGGTGGTCCCAGTTGTACGAGCTGATGCCGACGCGCAGGGGGACGCCACCGGGCGCGGGCGCACCGGGCCGCTGGGCGGTCGGCGACGGGCCGCGCGAAGGGGTCGGGGAGGACGGGGAGCCCTTGCCGTCCTGCGGCCGGGACGGGGAACCGGTCGGGGTGCCGGACGGGGTGCCGGACGGGGTCGGAGCCGTGGCCGAGGGCGAGCCGGGGCCGGGGCCGGGGCGTACGGGGAGGGTGCCGCCGGTCGCCGGACCGGACGGGGCGGGCACCGGCGCCGCCCGCTCCGGTCGGCCCCCGCCGTCGCCGCCGACCGCGAACACGGTGACCGGTACGGCCACCGCGACGACCGCGGCGGCGGCGAGCCCGACGAGCACCCGCCGCCGGCGCGCACCGCCCTTCCGGAACCCGCCACCGGCCCCGCCGGGCTCGTCCGGAGGGGCTTCCGTCGCAGACACCGGCTCGGGTTCGGGCTCGGGCCCGATCACCGGCACCGGCTCGGGCTCGGGCTCGGGCTCGGCCACCGGTTTCGTGTCCGCCTCCGCCCCGACCGGCTTCGTCACCGACCGGCTCCGGGTCCGGGCGTCGTCCGCGACGATCCAGCGCCGGTGCAGCTCGATCAGCTCCTCGCGCTCGGCCCCGCAGAGCCGTGCGAACCGCTCGACCGCCGCGAACTCGGCCGGTACGGCGTCCCCGTTGCAGTAGCGGTGCAGCGTCGACGTGCTGACGTGCAGGCGCCCGGCGAGCACCCCGTAACTGCGCCCCGAACGTTCCTTCAGCCGCCGCAGCAGCGCGCCCAACTCCTGGGCCTCCGGTGTGGTCGCCACCGTGCCCCTCCCCGTGTCCGGTGTCCTCGCGTCCCGGGACGGCGTTCCAGGCAGGGGCCGTTCCCGCTGGTCACCGTACCCGTGAGCGTTCCGGTGTCCCCCATGGCCCGTTCGGCGTTGCGGCCGGAATCCGCCGCCCCGCAACCTGGGGCCACGCCGCACGGCACCGGACGACGGACGGCGCGGCAGCAGGAGACAGACCGAAAAGCAACGTCACCCACGGGGGTTCCACACCATGCGTACGCACCGCATCCGCATCGCCGCCGCGGCGGCCGCCACCGCCGCCGTCCTCTCCCTCACCGCCTGCCAGGGCTCGGGAGACGGGACGCGGGACGAGGGCCGGGCCTCGTCCCCGACCACCACCGCGCCGACGCCCGTCCAGGCCCCGACGCCGACCGCCGCGCCGAAGGCGTCCACGCCGGCGGCAACGGACGGATCCGGCGACAAGAGCACCTCCCCGCAGGGCTCCGCCGAAGCCACCGCCACCGCCCCCGCCCCCGCCCCCGGCAAGAACGACGGCAAAAACAAGGGCAAGGGCAACAGCAACAGCGGCAACGGCAACGGCGAGAACACCGCCGACCGCCCCTGCGACGCGTCGGCCGTGCGGGTCGTCTACAGCCCGCTCAGCCGCCCGCTGAACCACGCGATGCTCACCGTCACCAACACCGGCCGCACCGCGTGCAGCGCCTACTACGCCCCGGTGCTGCGCCTCGACGACGGGCAGGCGGCGGTCGCGGTGGACCAGGGCAGCAAGCCGCAGGCGGTCGTCACCCTGTTCCCGGGCGAGAGCGCGTACGCGGCCATGATCCTGTCGGCGGCCGACGGCAGCGGGAGCCACGGCCGGACGTCGAAGAAGCTGACCGTGTGGTTCGCCCCGCGCGACGGCTCGGGTTCGGCCGGGGGCCCGGCGGTCCTGAAGCTGCCGGCCGGCACGTACACGGACAGCACCACCCGGGTCACGTACTGGCAGAGCTCGATGGAGAACGCCCTGGGCTTCTGATTCCGCCGGGCTCCTGGTTCCGCGGGCCGTCCCCGGCGCGCCGCGTTCCGTTCCCCGGGCCGCGGCGCGCCGCCGTCGTCGTCACCGTGTCACCGGATGGCGTGCGAGGTGCGTCCGGAGACCTCGTCGATCTCCGTGTGGGCCTTCTGGAGGAGCTGCGAGGCGAGGTCCATCAGGGCGCGCGCTCCGGCGATCTCCTCGCCGACCCGCAGCTGCTCCGGGTCGGAGGGGTGCCGGTTCGCGGTGCCGTGGGCCCGGAACTCGGTGCCGTCGCCGAGCCGGACCATGGCCGCGGCCCGCGTCCGGTCGCCCTCCTCCTGGAACTCCATCTCCACGTGCCATCCGACCAGCGTGTGCATCATGAGGACCGCCTCCGGCGAGGTAGGGGGGACCTGTCGGCCCCCCTCCAGGGTGCGCCGGTCGGCGGTCCTCCACCAGCCAGGGCCGGGCGGCGGGCCGGTCAGACGCCGCGGGCGAGCTTCTGCGCGACCTCGGTGGCCCAGTAGGTGAGGATCATCTGCGCGCCGGCCCGCCGGATGCCGGTGAGGGATTCCAGGATCGCCTTGTCGCGGTCGATCCAGCCCTTCTCGGCGGCCTCGACCATCGCGTACTCGCCGCTGATCTGGTAGGCGGCGACCGGCACGTCCACGGTGGCGGCGACCTTGGCGAGGACGTCGAGGTACGGCCCGGCGGGCTTGACCATGACCATGTCCGCGCCCTCCTCCAGGTCGAGCGCGAGCTCGCGCATCGACTCGCGGAGGTTGGCCGGGTCCTGCTGGTAGGTCTTGCGGTCGCCCTCCAGGGAGGAGCCGACGGCCTCGCGGAAGGGGCCGTAGAAGGCGGAGGAGTACTTCGCGGTGTACGCGAGGATCGCGACGTCCTCCTTGCCGATGGTGTCGAGGGCGTCGCGGACGACGCCGACCTGGCCGTCCATCATCCCGGAGGGGCCGACGACGTGGACGCCGGCGTCGGCCTGGACCTGGGCCATCTCGGCGTACCGTTCCAGCGTGGCGTCGTTGTCGACGCGTCCTTCGGCGTCGAGGACGCCGCAGTGCCCGTGGTCGGTGAACTCGTCCAGGCACAGGTCGGACATGATCACGAGGTCGTCGCCGACCTCGGCGCGCACGTCCCGGATCGCGACCTGGAGGATGCCGTCGGGGTCGGTGCCGGCGGTGCCCGCGGCGTCCTTCCTGGCGTCCTCGGGCACGCCGAAGAGCATGATCCCGGAGACGCCGGCCTCCAGCGCCTCCACGGCGGCCTTCCGCAGGGTGTCGCGGGTGTGCTGCACGACGCCGGGCATGGCCCCGATCGGCACGGGTTCGGTGATCCCCTCGCGCACGAACGCGGGCAGGATCAGGTCGGCGGGATGCAGCCGCGTCTCGGCCACCATCCGCCGCATGGCGGGCGTCGTCCGCAGCCGCCGCGGCCGCGCCCCGGGAAAGGATCCGTACGAGTTCATACGGTCGAGGCTACGCCCGCGCGGACGGTGCACTTGCCGACAGGATGTTGCCGCGGAAAGCCCCCCGGGCAGCGCGAAGGGTGCGGGCCCGTGCAGGACCCGCACCCCGGAGAACGCCTAGGTGGTGCGCCGTCTCCTCGCCCCCGGCCGGCGCTCGCTCGGCCGCGTCACCGGGTCACCCGCCTCCAGGGCGGACTCGCGGCGGCGCGTGCCGAAGTCCGCGAGGGCCTCCGCCAGCTTGTGGACGGACGGCTCGGGCGACAGGACGTCGACCCGCAGGCCGTGTTCCTCCGCCGTCTTGGCGGTGGCGGGGCCGATGCAGGCGATGACGGTGACGTTGTGCGGCTTGCCGGCGATGCCGACCAGGTTCCGCACGGTCGAGGACGAGGTGAAGAGGACCGCGTCGAAGCCGCCGCCCTTGATCGCCTCGCGGGTGTCGGCCGGCGGCGGCGAGGCCCGTACGGTCCGGTAGGCGGTGACGTCGTCCACCTCCCACCCGAGCTCGATGAGACCGGCGACCAGGGTCTCGGTCGCGATGTCGGCGCGCGGCAGGAAGACGCGGTCGATCGGGTCGAAGACCGGGTCGTACGGCGGCCAGTCCTCCAGGAGTCCGGCGGCGGACTGCTCGCCGCTGGGCACCAGGTCGGGCTTGACGCCGAAGTCCACGAGGGCGGCGGCGGTCTGCTCGCCCACCGCGGCGACCTTGATCCCGGCGAAGGCGCGGGCGTCGAGCCCGTACTCCTCGAACTTCTCGCGGACGGCCTTCACGGCGTTGACGGAGGTGAAGGCGATCCATTCGTAGCGGCCGGTGACCAGGCCCTTGACCGCGCGCTCCATCTGCTGGGGGGTGCGCGGCGGCTCGACGGCGATGGTCGGGACCTCGTGCGGCACGGCGCCGTACGAGCGCAGCTGGTCGGAGAGCGAGGCGGCCTGCTCCTTGGTGCGCGGCACGAGGACCCGCCAGCCGAAGAGCGGCTTGGACTCGAACCACGACAGCTGGTCCCGCTGCGCCGGGGCGCTGCGCTCGCCGACCACGGCTATGACCGGCCGGTGGCCCTCGGGCGAGGGGAGGACCTTGCCCTGCTTGAAGACCTGGGCGATGGTGCCGAGGGTGGCGTTCCAGGTCCGCTGGCGGGTGGTGGTGCCGGCGACGGTGACGGTGAGCGGGGTGTCCGGCTTGCGGCCGGCCGCGACCAGTTCGCCGGCGGCGGCGGCCACCGCGTCGAGGGTGGTGGAGACGACGACGGTGCCGTCGGAGGCGCCGACCTCGCTCCAGCACCGCTCGTCGGCGGTGCGGGCGTCGACGAAGCGCACGTCGGTGCCCTGGGCGTCGCGCAGCGGCACGCCGGCGTACGCGGGGACGCCGACGGCGGTGGCGACGCCGGGGACGACCTCGAAGGGGATGCCCTCGGCGGCGCAGGCGAGCATCTCGGCGCCGGCGTTGCCGTCGAGGCCGGGGTCGCCGGTCACCGCACGGACGACCCGCCTGCCGCCCCTCGCGGCCTCCATGACAAGATTGGCGGCATCCCTCAACACGGGGACACCGGCGGCTGTTGACGCCTCGTCGACGACCGCCAGCTCCGGCGTGCTCACCCCCGCGCGCGCGTGGCCGCGGACGACGTCGAGGACCTCGGGCTCGGCGATCAGGACGTCCGCTCCCGCGAGGGCCTCGACGGCCCGGAGGGTCAGGAGTCCGGGGTCGCCCGGTCCCGCGCCGAGGAACGTGACGTGCCCGTGGCCCGCGAAGGCCGGGGACAGGGGGCTGGTGGTCGGGCTGGTGGGGTTCAAAGTGCTCGCTCCCCCATAAGACCGGCCGCACCCTTGGCGAGCATCTCGTCCGCGAGTACGCGTCCGAGCGCCATGGCCTCGTCGTGCGAGGTGGGTACGGGTCCGGTGGTGGACAGCTGCACCAGCGTCGAGCCGTCGGTGGTGCCGACGACGCCGCGCAGGCGCATTTCGGTGACAGCCTGCCCGTGACCGGGGTCGTCGGCCAGCAGGTCGGCGAGCGCACCCACGGGTGCGGAACAGCCGGCCTCCAGGGCGGCGAGCAGGGAGCGCTCGGCGGTCACGGCGACCCGCGTGTGCGGGTCGTCGAGAGCGGAGAGCGCGGCGACGAGTCCGGCGTCGGACGCCGGACACTCGACGGCGAGGGCCCCCTGGCCGGGGGCGGGCAGCACGGAGTCGACCGGGAGGTGGTCGAGGGTGAGGGAGCCGATGAGCTCCTCGGTGCCGCCGATGCGGTTGAGTCCGGCCGCGGCGAGGACCACGGCGTCCAGCTCGCCCTTGCGGACGTAGCCGACGCGGGTGTCGACGTTGCCCCGGATCGGGACGCAGGTGAGGTCCAGGCCGTGGCTGCGCGCGTAGGCGTGCAGCTGGGCCGTGCGGCGCGGCGAGCCGGTGCCGACCCGGGCGCCCGCGGGCAGCCGGTCGAGCGTGGTGCCGGCGGGTGCGATCAGTACGTCGCGGGGGTCCTCGCGGCGGGGGATCGCGGCCACGACCAGGTCGGGGTGCGGGGTGGTCGGCAGGTCCTTCAGCGAGTGGACGGCGAAGTCCACCTCGCCGGCGAGCAGCGCGTCGCGCAGGGCGGCGACGAAGACGCCGGTGCCGCCGATCTGCGCGAGGTGTTCGCGGGAGGTGTCCCCGTACGTCGTGATCTCCACGAGCTCGACGGGCCGGCCGGTCAGCTGCCGTACGGCGTCGGCCACGTGCCCGGACTGGGCCATGGCGAGCTTGCTGCGCCTGGTCCCGAGCCTCAGTGCCCTCTCGGTCATACTCGCCCTCGGTTCTTGACGTCGGCGTCATTCAGGTCGGCCCGGCTGACGGCGGCGACCGTCTCCGGGTCGAGGTCGAAGAGTGTCCGCAGCGCGTCCGCGTACCCGGCGCCGCCGGGTTCGCTGGCGAGCTGCTTGACCCGCACGGTCGGCGCGTGCAGGAGCTTGTCGACCACGCGGCGCACGGTCTGGGTGATCTCGGCGCGCTGCTTCTCGTCGAGGCCGGGGAGGCGGCCTTCGAGGCGCGCGACCTCGCCGGCGACCACGTCGGCGGCCATGGCGCGCAGGGCGACGACGGTGGGGGTGATGTGGGCGGCGCGCTGGGCGGCGCCGAAGGCGGCGACCTCGTCGGAGACGATGGCCCGGACCCGGTCGACGTCGGCGGCCATGGGGGCGTCCGCGGAGGCCTCGGCGAGCGATTCGATGTCGACGAGCCGGACGCCGGGGACGCGGTGGGCGGCGGCGTCGACGTCGCGGGGCATGGCGAGGTCGAGGAGGGCGAGGGGGGTCCGGCGGTCCCGTACGGCGGCGGCGACGTCGTCGCCGGTGAGGACGAGTCCGGTGGCGCCGGTGCAGGAGACGACGATGTCGGCGCGGTCGAGTTCGTCGCCGACGGCAACCATCTCGGCCGCGCGTGCGGCGACTCCCGTTCCGCCGGGCTCGGTGAGGATCCGGGCGAGCCGTTCGGCGCGGGCGAGGGTGCGGTTGGCGACGACGATCTCGGCGACGCCGGAGCGGGCGAGGGTGGCGGCGGCCAGGGAGGACATGGAGCCGGCGCCGATGACGAGGGCCTTCTTGCCCTTGGCCCAGGTGTCGACGTCCTCACCGTCGGCGAGCTGCTGGAGTCCGAAGGTGACGAGGGACTGCCCGGCGCGGTCGATGCCGGTCTCGCTGTGGGCGCGCTTGCCGACCCGCAGGGCCTGCTGGAAGAGGTCGTTGAGGAGGCGTCCGGCGGTGTGGAGTTCCTGGCCGAGGGCGAGGGCGTCCTTGATCTGGCCGAGGATCTGGCCCTCGCCGACGACCATGGAGTCCAGGCCGCAGGCCACCGAGAAGAGGTGGTGGACGGCCCGGTCCTCGTAGTGCACGTAGAGGTAGGGGGTGAGCTCGTCCAGGCCGACGCCGCTGTGCTGGGCGAGGAGGGTGGACAGCTCGGCGACGCCGGCGTGGAACTTGTCGACGTCGGCGTAGAGCTCGATGCGGTTGCAGGTGGCCAGGACGGTGGCCTCGGTGGCCGGTTCGGCGGCGAGGGTGTCCTGGAGGAGCTTGGTGCGGGTGTCGGCCGGCAGGGAGGCCCGCTCCAGGATGGAGACGGGGGCGCTGCGGTGGCTGAGTCCGACGACGAGGAGGCTCATGCCGGCATCACGGCGGGGACGTCCCCGTCGGGTCCCTTGCGGCCGCCGGTGCCCGCGGCGCCGCGGGGGGCGGGCGGTACGACGGCGGGGGTGTGCTCCGCGTCGCCGTCGGCCCCGGTGTCCTCGCCGGCCTTGCGCTGCTCGTGGAAGGCGAGGATCTGGAGCTCGATGGAGAGGTCGACCTTGCGCACGTCGACGCCGTCGGGCACGGAGAGCACGGTCGGGGCGAAGTTCAGGATGGAGGTGACGCCGGCGGCCACGAGGCGGTCGCAGACCTGCTGGGCGACGCCGGCGGGGGTGGCGATGACGCCGATGGAGACGCCGTCCTGCTCGATGATCCGTTCGAGGTCGTCGCTGTGCTGGACGGGGATGCCGGCGACGGGCCGGCCGGTCATGGCCGGGTCGGCGTCGATGAGCGCGGCGACGCGGAAGCCGCGGGAGGCGAAGCCGCCGTAGCCGGCGAGCGCGGCGCCGAGGTTTCCGATGCCGACGATGACGACGGGCCAGTCCTGGGTGAGGCCCAGCTCGCGGGAGATCTGGTAGACGAGGTACTCGACGTCGTAGCCGACCCCGCGGGTGCCGTAGGAGCCGAGGTAGCTGAAGTCCTTGCGCAGCTTGGCGGAGTTGACCCCCGCCGCGGCCGCGAGCTCCTCGGAGGAGACCGTGGGTACGGAACGCTCCGAGAGCGCGGTCAGCGCGCGCAGATACAGCGGAAGCCGGGCGACGGTGGCCTCGGGAATTCCTCGGCTACGGGTCGCCGGTCGGTGAGTTCGGCCAGTTGCCACGGTGCTCCTGCGGGATGAGCGGGGCTGCAGGCGGCCACATGTCCCAAGACCGCCCCGTCGAATGCAGGCTATGTCTTTGTGAACGCGTGCACAAAGATGGTGTCCGTTTTGTCCGGCCAAAGTGACCGGGGTCACGCGGCCGGTTCTCGTCGCCGTGGAACCGCGGAGAAGATCAGCGCGTTGAGAACCCGAAGGGGGCAAAACCGCACACTCTCCTCACGATGCCGCCCCCGGAACCCAACAAAACGTCCATGATGGTAACCGGGTTCCGGTCACGCACCCAGTTCGCGCCGGAGCCGGTCGGCGTCCACGCGCCAGAAGGTGTGCTGCTCCCCGTCGACCAGGACGACGGGGATCTGCTCCCAGTACGCCCGGTAAAGCTCCTCGTCGCGGGTGATGTCCTTCTCCTCCCAGGACGCCCCGGTCTCCGCGCACACGACCTCGACCACCGCCCGCGCGTCGTCGCAGAGATGACATCCCGGCCTGCCGATGAGGGTCACGGTCCGCGCCCCGGCGTCCGCCTTCTTCTTCCGTCCGAACATGGCGCCCATTCTGTCCCGCCGCCACACCCCGACCGGCCCGCCGGAGCGGATTCCGGACGCGCTCCGGACGTGACCCGGTTAACAGGGGGGTACTCCACTGTTCACGCCGCGGCATCGTCACAAGTCGGGAAGTACCGAACAGACTGGCTATGCTCACGGCATGGCCGCTCTGGGATGGCTCACCCCTCGTAGGCGCTCCGCCACCGCGCGCAGCGTCCTCGCAGGCGAGGCCGCTGCCGAGGCAGCGCGCAAGACCTCTCTCCAGCTGGAACGGGAGCGGGAGGAGGCCTCCGCCGAACCCCCCGCCGAGCCCGAGTTCCCGGTCGTCGGCGACGTGCGGGCGGCGGCCTTCTTCGACCTCGACAACACCGTGATGCAGGGCGCCGCGATCTTCCACTTCGGCCGCGGCCTGTACAAGCGGAAGTTCTTCCAGCGCCGCGAACTCGCCCGCTTCGCCTGGCAGCAGGCCTGGTTCCGCCTCGCCGGCGTCGAGGACCCCGAGCACATGCAGGACGCCCGCGAGAGCGCCCTGTCCATCGTCAAGGGCCACCGCGTCTCCGAGCTGATGAGCATCGGCGAGGAGATCTACGACGAGTACATGGCCGACCGCATCTGGCCCGGGACCCGGGGCCTGGCCCAGGCGCACCTGGACGCGGGCCAGAAGGTGTGGCTCGTCACGGCCGCCCCGGTCGAGACGGCCACGATCATCGCCCGTCGGCTCGGCCTGACCGGCGCGCTCGGCACGGTCGCCGAGTCCGTCGACGGCGTCTACACCGGCCGGCTGGTCGGCGAGCCCCTGCACGGACCGGCCAAGGCCGAGGCGGTACGGGCGCTCGCCGCCGCCGAGGGCCTGGACCTGGGCCGCTGCGCCGCGTACAGCGACTCGCACAACGACATCCCGATGCTCTCGCTCGTCGGGCACCCGTACGCGATCAACCCGGACACCAAGCTCCGGAAGCACGCGAAGGAACGGGAGTGGCGGCTGCGCGACTACCGGACCGGACGCAAGGCCGCCAAGGTCGGCATCCCCGCCGCCGCGGGCCTGGGCGCGCTGGCCGGCGGCACGGCCGCCGCGGTCGCCCTGCACCGCCGCCGGCACTGACGCCCGGGCCCCGCCCGGCCCGCCTGTCCGCCGATACGTTTCGGCTGCGATCATCTGCGACAACCCCGGACCGGGCGCCCTCACCCGTCCGTGGTCGAACAGCACCGCACAGGTCGACTCCCGGGCATTCCCGGGCCCTTACCCCGCAGCGGCCCCGATCACGCGCGCAGCTCTCACTTGAGCACAACACAACGTGCACGCGATCACATTCGAAAGCAGACCGATCAACAACCAGTCATCAACTGGACCTTGATCCGACTGCAAGCAGTAACAGATACGACGGAACCGGCGATTTCTGCAACTGGGTGTAGCGCTGCCTGTACGAAGCGTTATTCTCCTCAGACGCACAAAGGACCCCTCACGTCGCCACGACGGGTGAACGGTCCCGCACTGCACGTGATGGAAGCTCTGCCTCTGGGAGTCCCGTGTACCCACACGTCGGGGTTGACGCCTCGGGCCTGGCTACGCTGCGCGCAACGGTCCTGGACCACTTGCGCGGCTTCGTCCCCACCGCGTACGCCGGCCCTGTCCCCGCCTTCGCCTTCGCCGCACCGGCACCCGTCGGACCTTGCTACGCCCTGGCCGACGGCGGCGCCGCCGTGGGCAGACGCGGCACTCGGTCCGGCACCTCGACCACCTCCCGCCGGCCCGCCGCGGACAGCGACAGCGCCCGCATGATGGACCTCGTCGAGCGCGCCCAGGCGGGCGAGGCCGAGGCCTTCGGCCGCCTGTACGACCAGTACAGCGACACCGTCTACCGCTACATCTACTACCGCGTCGGCGGGAAGGCGACCGCGGAGGACCTCACCAGTGAGACGTTCCTGCGCGCCCTGCGCCGGATCTCCACCTTCACCTGGCAGGGCCGCGACTTCGGCGCCTGGCTCGTCACCATCGCCCGGAACCTGGTCGCCGACCACTTCAAGTCCAGCCGCTTCCGCCTGGAGGTCACCACCGGCGAGATGCTGGACGCCAACGAGGTGGAGCGCAGTCCCGAGGACTCCGTCCTGGAGTCCCTCTCCAACGCCGCCCTCCTCGACGCGGTCCGCCGCCTCAACCCCCAGCAGCAGGAGTGCGTGACCCTGCGCTTCCTCCAGGGCCTCTCGGTCGCCGAGACCGCCCGCGTCATGGGGAAGAACGAGGGCGCGATCAAGACCCTCCAGTACCGGGCGGTCCGCACCCTGGCCCGCCTCCTCCCCGACGACGCCCGCTGACCACGACGACGCCCGCTGATCCGACGACACCCGCAGACCGCCCGGCGTCCCCCACGCGCGCCCGTCCCGCCCCGGTCCGCGGCCCGTCCACCGCTCCTCCGCTCCTCCGCCCCACTCCCCCACACGTCCCCCGACCCCCGTCCAACTCACAGTCGGTGACGCCCCGATGACGCACTGGTCCGATCATCTCTCGCGCGTAACCCAAGTGCCGCGCCGCTCGTTGTGCGGGATGCAGGCTCCCTGTGGTCACGCCATGCCCGCAGCCACTCACTCTTTCGTGTGGATGCGCTCAAGGTGTGCAACCCTCCGGACACCCCGGGGAGTCGACCGTCATGACGAGAGGAGGTGCCGCCAGTGATCGCGAACGTATCGGCGCACCGGCGGGCGAACGCCTTCGCCCAGGCCCTGGAGGACCGGGCGTCCGAGGGCGCTGCGGCCGAGCAGCCCGAGACCCCGGCCGAACCGGCCGAACCTGCGGAGCAGGGACGGCTCCTGGCCTTGGCGAACGGACTCGGCGAGCTGCCCAAGCCGCAGCTGGACCCCGAGGTCAAAGTGGTGCAGCGGGCCCAGTTGGTCGCCGCCATGGAAGCGATGCTCATGGAGGGGAGCGCGTCCGCGGGCCCCACGGTCCCCGAGCAGCGGACGTCCACCGGCAAGGGAGCCCACCGGGCGTCCCCGCTCCGGAAGCTGCGCCCGCGTTCCCGCTGGTCCAAGGGGCTCGCCGCCGGCGGCCTCACGGTCGGTGTGGCCGCGGGAGCCTTCGGCGGCGTGGCCGCCGCCAGCTCCGACGCCCTCCCCGGTGACTCCCTCTACGGGCTGAAGCGCGGGATGGAGGACATCAAGCTGGGCATGGCGGACGACGACGCGGACCGCGGCGGCATCTACCTCGACCAGGCCTCCACCCGCCTCAGCGAGGCCCGCCGCCTCATGGAGCGCGGCCGCGCGGGCGACCTCGACCACGAGTCGCTGGCCGAGATCCGCCGCGTCCTGGGCGGGATGAAGCACGACGCCGCCGAGGGCCACCGGCTGCTCCGCCAGGCGTACGAGCGGGACGGCGCCCTCGCCCCGATGGCCCGGCTCAACTCCTTCGCCCAGGCCCACCGGGACACCTGGGACGGCCTCCGCGACCGCCTCCCCGTCCAGCTCGCGGACGTCGGCAGCGAGGTGACGCACGTCTTCGACGCCATAGACGAAGAGGTCGAGCCGCTCCAGTCGGTGCTCCCCCGCACCCCCGAGAAGGGCACGGTCGGCACTGAGGGCCCGCGCAACACGCCCAGCACGCCGCAGGGCTCCGGGGGGACGGACACCCAGCGCCCGCCGACCGGCCGGGAGACGCCCTCCTCGGGCGACCCGTCCACCGCGCCCCGCCCCTCGGGACCCGGCACGGGCCCCGGCCCGGGCGCGGACACCGGCACCACCACCCCGCCGAAGGACGACGGGCTCATCGGCGGCGGCACCGGCGGACTGCTCAAGCCCTCCCCGACCGGGACGCCGCCGACGTCCCCGCCGGCGGCGGACCAGCCGGTCCCGGACGTCCCCGACGTCACCATCCCGCCCATCCTGCCGGGCCTGCTTCCGGGCCTCGGCATCGACAGCGAGGACGCTCGCTGACAAAAGGAAAGGGGCGCCCCCACGGACGGGGGGCGCCCCTTCCTCATGCCCCGCGACCAGCCGACGGGACCTCAGAAGAACACCGACCTCCGCTGCACCAGCAATTTGTACAGCGTGTGCTGGATCTGCTCCCGCACCTGGTCCGTCAGGTTGAACATCAGCATCGGGTCCTCCGCCGCCTCCGGCGCGTAGGAGTCCGTCGGGATCGGCTCCCCGAACTGGATCGTCCACTTCGTCGGCAGCGGCAGCGCCCCGAGCGGCCCCAGCCACGGGAAGGTCGGCGTCAGCGGGAAGTACGGCAGGCCGAGGATCCGCGCCAGCGTCCTCGCGTTCCCGACCATCGGGTACATCTCCTCCGCGCCCACGATCGAGCAGGGCACGATCGGCACCCCGGCCCGCAGCGCCGTCGAGACGAACCCGCCCCGCCCGAACCGCTGGAGCTTGTACCGCTCCCCGAAGGGCTTCCCGAGCCCCTTGAAGCCCTCCGGCATCACCCCGACGACCTCACCGGCGCGCAGCAGCCGCTCCGCGTCCTCCGCACACGCCAGGGTGTGCCCCGCCTTGCGCGCCAGCTCGTTGACGACCGGCAGCACGAAGACCAGGTCCGCGGCGAGCAGCCGCAGGTGCCGCCCCGCCGGATGGTGGTCGTGGACGGCGACCTGCATCATCAGGCCGTCCAGCGGCAGCGTCCCCGAGTGATTGGCGACGATCAGCGCCCCGCCCTTGTCGGGGATGTTCTCGACCCCCTTCACCTCCACCCGGAAGTACTTCTCGTACAGCGGGCGCAGCAGCGACATCAGGACCTGGTCGGTCAGCTCCTCGTCGTAGCCGAACTCGTCGACCTCGTACTCGCCGGTGATCCGCCGCCGCAGGAACGCGAGCCCGCCCGCGAGCCGCCGCTCCCAGTCGCCCCGGGCGGCCGGCGGCCCGGGAGCGACGGGCGCGGCCGGCTCCTCCGCCCCCGGAAAGGCGGGGGGTTCCGGCTCCTGCGGCCCCGGCAGGGCCCGTACGGCCGCCGTCTCGCCGTCGGCCCGGGCGGGCCGGCGACGGGCCCGTGAACGGTCGTCGTCGAAGGGAATGACCTTGGCGTCCGCCATCGCAGTCGGGCCTCCTCAGGCGCCGTCGTGAACTGTGGAAGCTCCGGAAGGGGCCCCGGGGGCCACGCGGGCGGCCAGCCGGTCCACCGCCCCGGCCAGCGCCTCGGGCGGCAGCAGCCCCCGCCCCCGGCTGCGCGCGAAGTCCGCGAAGGCCTCCGCCGTCGTGTGCCGGGGCGAGAAGCCGAAGACCTCGCGCGTGTGGACCGTCGAGACGACCCGGCCGTGGGTGAGCAGCCGGATCTGCTCGGGCGCGAAGTCGGTGATCCCGACCGTCCGCAGCGCCGTCCCCACCCAGGTGACCGCGGGGAGGAGCACCGGCACCGTCGGCCGGCCGAGCCGCCGCGCGCACTGGGAGAGGAGCAGCACCCCGTCCCCGGCCACGTTGAAGGTGCCGCTGTTCTGGGTGGCCCGGCGCGGCTCGTGCGCCGCCAGGCGCAGCACGTCGATCACGTCGTCCTCGTGGACGAACTGCAGCCGCGGGTCGTAGCCGAGGACGGTCGGCAGGACCGGCAGCGCCAGGTACTCGGTCAGCGGGGAGTCGATCCGGGGCCCCAGGATGTTCGCGAACCGCAGCACGCACACGGCCACGTCCGGGCGGCGCCGGGCGAAGCCCCGCACGTACCCCTCGACCTCGACGGCGTCCTTCGCGAAGCCCCCGCTCGGCAGCGCCTTCGCGGGCGTCGTCTCGGTGAAGACGGCCGGGTCGCGCGGCGCGGAACCGTACACGCTCGTAGTGGACTTGACGACGAGCCGGGCGATCCGCGGCGACTTCTGGCAGGCGCCGAGCAGCTGCATGGTGCCGATGACGTTGGTCTCCTTGACCGACGTCCGGCCGCCCCCGCCGAGGGCCGTCCCGGTGACGTCCAGATGGACCACCGTGTCGACGTCGTGCTCGGCGAGGACCTTCGCGACCTCGGGGCGGCGGATGTCCACCCGTACGAAGTCGGCGGCGCCGAGGGGGTGCACCGGCTCGACCGCGTCCACCGCGATCACCCGGTCCACCTCGGGGTCCCGCTGGATCCGCCGCACGAAGCGGCCGCCGAGGTGCCGGGCGGCACCGGTGACGAGCACGACCTTGCCCAAGATCAGCGCCTTCCGTCCGTCGTCCGTCTTCCCTGGAACGCTTCCGCGGGTTCCGCCGGTTCCGGGGTTCCACCGGTTCCGCCGGTTCCGTAGGTCGCCACCGTAGCGCTTCCAGATTTCCGCGCAATAAAAGACGTGGCCCTCCACCGCGAACGGTGAAGGGCCACGCCCGACGCACTGAATGCTGCGGTGCAGCGGTCGCCTTACTTCTTGTTGCGACGCTGAACGCGCGTGCGCTTGAGCAGCTTGCGGTGCTTCTTCTTCGCCATCCGCTTGCGCCGCTTCTTGATAACAGAGCCCACGACTACCCTCGCTCACTTCTCGGAACATTCCCGCCTCGGCGGAAATCGGTGCGGGGCGTCTGGGCCCACACGACCTACGTCGGCCTAGCCTACCGTCCCGAGCACCCCGGTCGTAATCCGAGGGCGATGTCCGGCTCTCCCGGGAGCCGCCCGGGGTCCTCCCGGACTTCTCCCGGCACCGTGCCGCGCGCTCGCTACGCGGTCCCCACCCCCACGTAGGACTCCCGGAGGTACTCGTGCACCGCCTGCTCGGGCACCCGGAAGGACCTGCCCACCCGGATCGCCGGCAGATGACCGCTGTGCACCAAGCGGTACACGGTCATCTTCGAGACGCGCATCACCGAGGCGACTTCCGCCACGGTCAGAAACTTGACCTCGTTGAGAGGTCGATCGCCAGCAGCCATGACCCACCTGTACCTTCCGCCGCGACGCCCACCGGCTTCCCCTCCGGTGACTCTTCGTCGCCGAGCGCTCACGATCCAGAGTAGGGGCGGGTGGTACGAGTGGGGAAGAGGAGCCACCACCGGCCGTTTACCGTGACAGACACGCGCGATTGAGTACATAGCGCGTCAGCGGGAGGTACGAGGCGGAGCACACGCCGTCGTCAAGCGGAACCACCGCCGACACCTGCCCCTCCGCCTCCCCGACGAACAGCGCGGGATCGTCCGTATCGGCGAGCCCGATGGCCTCGATACCCAGCTGACCTGCCCCGCAGACCCATCCGTGGTCCCCGACCACCAGCTCCGGAAGCGGCCCGCCGGAGTCGGCCGCGCTCTCCAGGGCGGCCCTGACCGGTAGCGGCGAATGGGAGTGCGCCCCCGGTGCGCGCCCGCCCCCGGGCGGTCCGGGTTCCCGTACGAACGCCACCCCCCGCGCGTAGTCGAGGACGTACGTGCGTACGCCGAACCGGGTCGTTATGTCGACACATCTCCCCTGCGCGGGGGTGAGGACAAGACATCCCGCCGCCGACAACGCGTCTGCGAGAGCGGCGTAGAAACCGAGCAGCCGGTGCGGATGGCCCGTGCCCAGGAGCACCGGAACCCGCCGCGCCGCCGCCGCGCCGAGCCGCGCCGCGAAGGCGTCGAGCCCCCGCAGGGTGCGCTCCGGGTCGATGACGTCGGGCCCCGACCGGTGCCCCGGATCCCCCGAGACCCCGCACCGGTCGGCCATGAGCCGCAGCAGTCCGGCCTCGTCCCAGCCCCGCACGGGGTCGAGCCCGAGCAGCACCCGGGGATCGCGCGCGGCGAAGAGCCGGTAACTCCGCAGGTTCTCCTCCCGGGGGGTCGCGACCGTGCCCGCCAACCCCGCCGCCAACAGATGCGCCCGCAGCGCCCCGGTGCTCCACACCCTCCCGATGCTGCCGGAACACGCCCGCCGGGGGGCCCGAACCTCCCGGACGCCCCACCGTCGGCGTAACTTCCGGCAGGGCGTTCCCGGGCTGTCGGTGCTTCAGGCCAGCAGTCCCCGCAGCGGGAAGGCGGCCCTGCGGGTCGCGAGCACCGCCTGGTCGAGCCGGTCCGCCGGGTCGTACCCCCCGGCCCACTCCCGGAAGTCCACCGGCCACCGGCCGTCCGTCATCCGCCCGGGCCCCAACTGCCGCGTCCGCGCGTACACCTCGTCCCGCCAGGACGAGGGGATCACCGACTCGGGGTCCACGGGCGCGTGCGCCGCGATCCCCACCAGGTGCGTCCACGACCGGGGTACGACGTCGACCACCGCGTACCCGCCGCCGCCGAGCGCCAGCCACCGCCCGCCGGCGTGCTCGTGCGCCAGCTCGTGGCAGGCCTCCTGGACCGCCCGCTGGGCGTCGAGGGAGACCGCCAGGTGGGCGAGCGGGTCCTCGAAGTGCGTGTCCGCCCCGTGCTGCGTCACGAGGACCTGCGGCCGGAAGTCCGCGAGCAGCTCCGGTACGACCGCGTGGAAGGCCCGCAGCCATCCCGCGTCCCCGGTCCCGGCCGGAAGCGCCACGTTCACGGCCCCGCCCTCGCCCGCCCCCGGGGCGCCGGTCTCCTCCGGCCAGCCGGTCTGCGGGAACAGCGTCCTCGGATGCTCGTGCAGCGAGACCGTCAGGACCCGCGCGTCCTCCCAGAACGCCGCCTGCACCCCGTCCCCGTGGTGCACGTCCACGTCCACGTACGCCACCCGCTCCGCGCCCAGTTCGAGCAGCCGGGCGATGGCGAGCGAGGCGTCGTTGTAGATGCAGAAGCCGGCCGCCGCCCCGGGCATCGCGTGGTGCAGCCCGCCGGAGAAGTTGACCGCGTGCGCGGCCTCCCCGCGCCAGACCGCCTCCGCCGCCCCCACCGACTGCCCGGCGATCAGCGCCGACACCTCGTGCATCCCGGCGAACGCCGGATCGTCGACCGTGCCGAGCCCGTACGCCTGGTCCGCGTGGCGCGGATCGGCCGAGGCCGCCCGCACGGCCGCCACGTAGTCCTCGCGGTGCACCAGCCGCAGCGTCGAGTCCCCGGCCGGCTTCGCCGCGACCACGTCGACCGCCCGGTCGAGCCCGTAGGCCCGCACCAGCGACATCGTCAGCGCGAGCCGTACCGGGTCCATCGGATGCTCGGACCCGAAGTCGTACTGCGTGACAGCTTCATCCCACATCAACAGTGCGCGGCCGCTCATGCCCGCCACCGTATCGGGCCGCCCGCGAGCCGAACGACGTGGCGTACACCACCGTCACCAGGACGAGCGCCATCGGCACCAGCATCGCGCCCCGGTAGCTCCACGCGTCCCCGAGCGCCCCCACGAGCGGCGACCCGATGAGGAACCCGACGTAGTTGAAGACGTTGAGCCGGGCCACGGCCGCGTCGCTGTTCCCGGGGAAGAGCCGCCCGGCGGCGGCGAAGGTCTGCGGCACGAGCACGCTGAGCCCGAGCCCGAGGAGCGTGAACGCCGCGATCCCCGCCCACGCGCCCGGCGCCGCCGCGACGAGCCCGAACCCGAGCGCCGCGAGCACGGCCCCGCCGCGCACGACCGCCGCGGCCCCGAGCCGGCGCACCCCGAAGTCCCCGACGGCCCGCCCGAGGAGCGTCGTCACCATGTACGCGTTGTACGGCACGGTCGCCAGCTCCTCGGAGCTGTGCAGCACGTCCTGGAGGTACTTGGCGCTCCAGTTGGCGACCGTGGAGTCCCCGATGTACGCGAAGGTCATGACGAGACAGAGCGGAAGCAGCAGCGTGAACGCGACCCTGCCGCTCCCCTTCTCCGCGTCCTCCTCCTGCACGGGCCCGTCACCACCGGCCACGTACCACCGGCTGCCGACGAGCGCGAGGGGCAACAGGACCGCCACGACCGGCAGAAAGGACGCGAACAGCGACAGGTGCCAGTGCGCCCCGACCCAGGCGAGCGAGGCCCCGACGATCCCGCCGAGGCTGTACGAGGCGTGGAAACCGAGCATGATGCTCCGCCCGTACGCCCGCTGGAGGCTCACGCCCAGCATGTTCATGGAAGCGTCCAGGGCGCCCACGGCGAGCCCGAAGAGCCCGAGGGCGACGGCGGCCTGCCACAGCTCCGTACCGGCGCCGACGGCGAGCAGGGCGAGGAGCACGAAGGGCTGCGCCCACCGCAGGACGACGGCCGGCCCGATCCGGGCGACGACCTTCCCGGTCGTCACGCTCGCCACTCCGGCGAGGATCGGCACGGCGGCCAGGAAGGCGGGAAGCAGCGCGTCGGATATCCCGTACCGGTCCTGGATCGCCGGTATCCGGGTCACGAGCAGCGCGAAGGTGACTCCCTGCACGAAGAAACTGGCCGCCAGGGACCCCCGCCCACGCCGCAACCGCGCATCCGTCATGGCGGCACAGCGTACGACCGAAAACTACCCCTGGGTAGGCCTGGGCGGCGGGGAGATCACATCCCCAGAATCGCGGGCAGCTCGTCCATCCTCCGGAAGAACCCGGCGGCCCCGGCGAGCTTCTCCTCGGGGGTCATCGCGGTGAAGCCGTAGACGTCCATCCCGGCGGCCAGCGCGGCCTGCACGCCGAGCCGGCTGTCCTCCACGACCACGCACCGCTCCGGCTCGACGCCCATCCGCGCGGCGGCGTGCAGGAACAGGTCCGGCGCCGGCTTGCCCCGGCCGACGTCCTCGGAGCTGAAGACGTTCTCGTCCCGGAACCAGGCGTCGAGCCCGGTCTTACGGTGCCCGACCCTGATCCGCTCGTGGCTCCCCGAGGAGGCCACGCAGTACGGGACCCCGGCCGCGACGAGCCGCTTCAGCACGTCCTCGACCCCGGGCACGACCTCCAACTCGTCCTGGAACGCCGCGAAGACGCGCGCGTGGAAGACGTCGTCGAAGTCCACGGGCAGCCGCTGCCCGGTCCGCTCCTCGACCAGGTCGTGGACGCGGTGCATGGCGGACCCCATGTAGTCCCGCAACGAGTCCTCATACGAGGTGGGGTGCCCGAGCTCCGTCAGGTAGCCGGCCAACAGGGTGTTGGAGATCGGCTCGCTGTCCACCAGCACACCGTCGTTGTCGAAGATGACCAAGTCGTATCGCATGGCACCAGCGTAGAACTCGTCCGGAACGCAAAAATGCCTCAACCCCCGGACATGGTCCGGGGGTTGAGGCTAAAAATTGTTCGGCGGTGTCCTACTCTCCCACAGGGTCCCCCCTGCAGTACCATCGGCGCTGAAAGGCTTAGCTTCCGGGTTCGGAATGTAACCGGGCGTTT